>NZ_JACHKA010000001.1:2015000-3215000 GCF_014203955.1 Sphingobium lignivorans | reverse complement strand
CGCGAAAGCGTCGCCGATATCCGCTTTCCCCGGGCCTATCTGTTCCAGATTGCGCATTCGCTGGTCATTCGCCATATTCGCCGGGCGCGCATCGTGTCCTTCCAGGCGCTGGAGGATCTCAATACGGGCGATTGGGAGGACGACGCGCCGTCGCCCGAACGGCAGGCCATCGATCGTGACGAATTGCGCCAGCTTGCCTGCGCCATCGCCGCCATGCCGCCGCAGACGCGCAAGGCGTTCACGCTCCGGCGGGTGAACGGACTTTCCCAGCGTGAAGTCGCGCAAGAGCTCAACTTGTCCGAGAATACGGTCGAGAAACATATATCGCGGGGAATTCGTTTCTTGACGGATTGGTTCGGGAATGGCGGAAAGACCAATGCCCGATCCTCTAAGATCGCGAAACCGGAGAGCCCGACCCTGCATGATCAAGTCCGAGTCCAGTCAGAGCATTGATGAGGCGGCGGCTGACTGGGTGGCTCGTCGTGATCGGGCGGATCTGACTCAAGAGGAAGAGGCGGCTTTTCAGCATTGGTTGATGGGAGACGTGCGCCGGCCCGGCGCGCTCCTGAGAGCGCAGGCGGTGTTCCTGCGCAGCGAGGCCGCCGGCGCTCTGGGCAATCGTTATGATCCGGCAGATTTCCAGATCGAGGCCAAGGCGGATATCTCCGCCCCTCAAGTCTCGCGGCGGCGTCTGCTGATGGCGGGCAGCGGCATGGCTGCCGCTGTGATTGTCGGCGGGCTCGGTTTCGGCCTGCTCATGCCGCAAGCTTATGCAACGGAGCGCGGTGAACGGCGGCTCGTGCGCCTCGAAGACGGGTCGAGCATCTTCCTCAACACCGATACGCGCGTTTCCGTGCGCTATGCCGGCGGCGTGCGGAGTGTCGATCTGGTCAAGGGAGAAGCCTTCTTCACCGTCGCGCCCGATGCGAAACGTCCCTTCACGGTCGAGGCCGGTGAGGATCGCATCAGCACCGGGGGCGCCA
Source organism: Sphingobium lignivorans (assembly GCF_014203955.1). Taxonomy (NCBI): domain Bacteria; kingdom Pseudomonadati; phylum Pseudomonadota; class Alphaproteobacteria; order Sphingomonadales; family Sphingobiaceae; genus Sphingobium; species Sphingobium lignivorans. The sequence goes on along the minus strand of NZ_JACHKA010000001.1, from coordinate 3,214,017 downwards.
GTTTTTGCGTGCGACTGCTGGAAGATCGGCCGGCCCGCATTCTCGTCGACGAGGGGCAGGTGAGCGCTACCGCTGCTGCCGGCCACAATGTCCTGCTGCGGGCGGGAACCCGTCTGGATATGGCGTTGGACTCCCCGGGCCGGCCACGCCCCGTCCCGATTTCGGCGGAGGAGATCATTCGCGATCTTGCCTGGCGCGACGGCAAGATCGCCTTTCAGGGCGAGACGCTCGCACAGGCAGCGGAGGCCTTCGCACGCTATGGCGATCCATCAATCGAAATTCGCGACGAGGCTTTGCGGCAGGAGCAGGTCACGGGCTTGTTCGCGGCCAATGATCCGGTCGGGTTCAGCAAGGCTATTGCAAGCCTGTTCGGCGCCCATCTGGTCCGCCAGGGCAGCAGCATCGTTTTGAGCCGTCCGGCCGCCTGATCAAAAATAATCTGATGGCAAGTGGCGGAAGTCGCTCTGCCGAACGTCAACCACCCCGATCACTGCATCATCGTAAATCGGGGGTAGGGAATGACTATTCGTGCAGCCGTCCTGACGGGCGGCGTGGCTCTTGCCGTGCTTGCGACTGCCACGCCAGCGCAGGCACAGACGCGCAGCTTCAATGTTTCAGAGCAGCCTGCTGTCAGCGGCATTCCCGAGTTCGCGCGGCAGGCGCAGATCCAGATCATCGCGCCGGCCGGCGACCTCCAGGGCGTTCGCACAAAGGCGGTCATCGGCTCGCTGGATATTCGCGTCGCGCTTCGCCGCCTGCTCGAAGGCACGCCACTGCGCATCGTGTCGGACAACGGAAAGCTCATCATGCTCCAGTCCACCGTGCGGGCCGTTCGGGAGAAAGGCAGCGTCACCGGCCAGGTCCTGAACCCCGTCACCGGCAACTATATGCGTGACGCCATCATCCGGCTGACGACTGCAGAAGGTGACCGGCATGTCACGACCGTAGATAACGAAGGGGCCTATCGCATCGCCGATCTGCCTGCAGGCACCGCGCAGATCACCGTCAGCTACACGGGCTATGAGGAGATTTCCCAGACGGTCGAAATCACCGCAGGCGGCACGACCACGCTGAATTTCGATCTCCAGCAGACCGGCGTGACGCAAGCGTCGTCCGGAAATGACATCGTGGTGACCGGCACCGTGCGAGAGGGCGATGCGCGCGCGATCATGAGCCAGCGCAAGTCGATGAACATCACCAACAGTCTTTCCTCGGAATCCTTCGGCGATATCGCCGAAGGCAATGTCGGCGAGTTCATCAAGTTCATGCCCGGCGTCGACACGGCTGGCGAAGGTGATGATACGGTGCGCTATGTCCGCCTGCGCGGCCTGCCGTCCGAATACACCGCCATCACCGTGAACGGGGTGCGCATGGCCGCAGCGGACGCGAATGACGGCTCGACCACTTCGCGCTCCTTCAGCTTCGAGCAGGTCTCGCTGAGCAGTGTGGATTCGATCGAGATTTCCAAGACGATCAGCGCCGACGTGGACGCCAATGCCCCGGCCGGCACCATCAATCTGCGGACCAAGCGCGCTTTCGATCGCAAGGGGCGACGGATCAACGTCCAGCTGAGCGGCTACACTCACGACGACATGTGGCGCGATCGCGTGACGGGGCCGGGCGAAGGCAAGCACGAAGGGCGCTTTCGACCCAATGGGCAACTTGAATATTCCGATGTCTTCTTCGGCAATCGCCTGGGCGTGGTGGCCAGCATCAGCCAGTCCAAGACCTATACGGAGATGGAGCAGGTCTATTATCCGCGCAGCTACGTGCCCACCGCCGCCAGCCCCGAGCCATTGGCGCTGACGAGTATCTACGCGCATATGCGCGCGCAGGAGGTCTCGCGCTTCGCCTCGTCGCTGACGCTGGACTTCCGTGCGACGGACGCGCTGACACTTTCCATGGCCGGCATCTACAACCGGTCCCACCTCTGGTCCGGACAGCGCGCCTACAGCTTCATCACCGGCGCGCGGGCGGCCGGTGTGATCGGCGATCCCGCCGTGGATTTCACGACCAAGTCCAGCACGGCCAGCGTCGAGGCGGTGTCCAACGCCATTTCCAAGCGTGGCAAAGGCCTGACGCTGCTCCCGAGCTTCGAATATAAGCACGAGCGGTTCACGCTCGACGGCAATTTCTCCTACTCCAACTCGACCAGCAATTATGATCCGCTGGGCAATGAGGGCGCCATCTTCAGTCTCGCCACCGCTCCCAACGCGCGGGGCAGCTTCTCCGTGCATCGCTCGGGCCTGGACACGCAGGACTGGGCGATCACCCAGCTGACCGGTGCCGACTGGAGCGATGCGGCCAGCTATACGAGCCCGACCTCGATCGTGCTCAACACGCAGGACGGACGCTGGGCGCGCACCGAATTATGGGGCGGCGGGCTGAACCTCTCGTTCCACTCGCCTTTCGAAGCCTTGCCGATCCTGTTCAAGACAGGCGTGAAATTCCAGCGCGCCGTCTATGACTTCGCCAATGAGCGTGCCGCCAGCCAATATCGCTACACGGGGCCGCTCAGCCCGGCTGCCTTCCTGGCATTGAACCAGAGCGCCAACGAACTGTCCTTCGATCAACTCGATATCGACATCACCTCACTGTCCGGCAGCAGCCGGCTTTACATGCCCAGCAACCAGAAGATCGGGCAGATGTTCCTCTCGAACCCCGACCTGTTCGAGCATACGCTGACTGCCGCGAACTACTACACAGCCTATATCGCGAACCGCCGGCATTTCGAGGAAGACACCAATGCCGCCTATTTCATGGGCACGGCCGACATTACCGCCCGCCTGAAGTTCCGGGCCGGCCTGCGCTGGGAGCAGACGCGGACCCGGGCGCGCGAGTTCGATGCCCTGTCCGCCGACGCCGTTCGCGCCGCTGGCTATGCGGTCACGGCGAGCACGGGGCGTGCCTCGACGCTGGAAGGCATCAAATATCAATATGAAAGCAATCCGCTGATCGACCGGAAAGGAAGCTACGACTATTTCTTCCCGAGCGCGTCGCTCAAATTTTCGCCCACGGACAGCCTGGACATCCAGCTCGGCTACAGCCGCACGATCCGGCGGCCCGAAGTCAACATATTGGCGGGCGTCTGGTCGGTGAACGACGCCACGCTGACGGTGACCGCGCCCAATCCCGGCCTGAAACCGGAGGTATCCGACAATTTTTCCGCGCGGATCGTCAAATATTTCGAGCCGGTGGGTCTCGTCGCCATCAACTATTTCCAGAACCGTGTGAAGGGCCAGTTCCAGACCGAGGAAATGACGGCGGAGGAGTTCGGCTATACCGGTACCGACTATGCCGGATACATTTTCCGCACGACGCGGACGGTATCGGGCGACGCCATCAACATTCGCGGTCTGGAGCTCGAGCTGAATCATTCGCTCGATTATCTGCCGGGCCTGCTGAGCGGACTGACGGTGCGGGGCTCTTACACCTATACCGCGCCGGAAGTCCCCATCGCCCTTTCGGCACGGCATCTGATCTCCGCGTCGCTGGCCTACAAGAAGGGGCCCATTGCCTTCAACCTGAACAGCCTCTGGACCGGCCGGAAGCTCAACAGCGCTGCGACCGGCTCCTACATCCGGCCGCGCACCGACATGAACTTCTCGGGCAGCTATTCGCTGAGCCCCCGCGTGCGACTGTTCATGTCCATGCGCAACCTGCTCAACGAGAAGACGCTCATCATGCTGCCCGGCGTCGACACGCCGGGCGGTCCGGTCGGCGACCATGCCGGGGACTATCGGGCTTACGGGCGGAGCGCGACCTTCGGCATCCGGGCAACCTTCTGAGCGAGGCCAGCCATGCTGACATGCGATCGCCGGCATTTTCTGGCAGCGACGGGCGGGCTGGCCCTGACCGGCGCTCTGGGACGCGTGGACAGGCTCTGGGCGGCCCCGCGTTTTCCCGACGATCCGTTCGCGCTGGGGGTAGCGGCTGGCGATCCCTGGCCGGACGGCTTCGTCATCTGGACGAGGCTCGCGCCTCGACCGCTCGAGGAGAATGGCGGCATGCCCAAGGCGGCCGTCGCGCTGCAATGGGAAGTGGCGGAGGACCCGGCCTTCCGGCGCGTGGTCCGGAAGGGCGATACGCTGGCAAGACCGGAACTGGCGCACAGCATCCATATGGAAGTGGGGGGACTGCGTCCGCGCCGACCCTATTGGTATCGCTTTGCCATCGGTGGGGTTGCCCAAAGCCCGGTCGGGATGGCGCGCACGGCGCCCGCCCCGGGCGATCTGCCGGAACAGATGCGCCTGATCGTGGCGGGCTGCCAGAATTATCAGCATGGCTGGTATAGCGCCTGGCGCCATATTTCCGAAGAACCCGACATCGACGCCGTGTTCCATTATGGCGACTATATCTATGAGGATGGCGGCCCCTCGAAGAAGGTCATCTGCGATGCCTTGGGCAAAGTGGTCAGCCGCGCTCATCTGGGCGGCGAAACATACAGCCTCGACGATTATCGCCGCCGCTATGCGCTCTACAAGAGCGACCCCGATCTGCAGGCCGCCCATGCGGCGGCGGCCTTCATCATGTCGTTCGACGATCATGAAGTGGATAATAATTGGGTCGAGGCATTCGATCAGGACGGAACGCCGCCCGAGGCTTTCCTGCTACGCCGCTTCGCCGCGATGCAGGCCTGGTACGAACATGTGCCGGTACGGCGCGCGCAGTTCCCCCATGCCGACGGTCTCGCCATGTTTCGGCGGCTGGATTATGGTGCCCTCTGCCGCATCCATGTGCTCGACACGCGCAGCCACCGGACCGACCAGCTCTGCATGGGATCGGACGACCATCATTGCCGCACCGACGAGATCCCGGACTCGACGATGATCGGCCCTGCCCAGGAGGCCTGGCTGGCCGAGGGCCTGCGCGGCAGCACGGCCCGCTGGAACCTGATCGCGCAACAGGTGCGCATGATGCCGCTGGTCCGGCGCGGGCCGGCGGGCGAAGCGCTACCCACTCCGACCGATACGTGGAGCGGTTACCCGCAAGCGCGCGCGCGGCTGGTGAGCGAGATCGCCCAAGCCGGCCTCACCAATGTCATTGTCGCCACGGGAGACGCGCATATGCACAATGTCGGGACCGTGCCCATGCGGGACGATGAGCCCGATGGACCAGCCGCCGCTGTCGAATTCATGGCCAGCTCGATTTCCTCCGAGGGCGATGGCGCTCCGGTAACGCCTGCCATCCAGGCCTATCTGGATGGCCGCAACCCCAATCTCGCTCTTGCCAATCACCAGCGCGGCTATGACCGGTTCGATATCGAACCGGCGCTGTGGCGCACGGACGTCAAGGTGATCGACCAGGTCCAGAAGCCGGGTGGGAGCGCGAACACATTGGCGCGTTTTGCCGTGGCCCCTCACGAAGCCGTGATCGTGCGTGCCTGACGATGCATAAGCGCAGCGGAACACTGATCACTCTCGACTTGCTGTCTGCTGTCTAAAGGAATGCTCTCATGCCGGAGTTCGCCGTACATACATGAGCGTATGTCTTCTGCCAGGGAACGCGGTTCTTTGAGCCGTGACTGAACCAACGGCGTCGTCACGGGCTGTTGATCTCTCAACATCGGTGAGGCACCATGGTAGCATGCCGGGCAGCCGGCAGCGGAGAGGATCATGGCCAAGAAACCAGTTGAGCACCAATTCCTTACCGCTTCTCGACGAGGGTTTATTGGAGGTGCCGCTGTTCTGGGCCTCGGTGGCAAAAGCGCGCTGGCCATCTCTACCACCCCCCATCCCGTTGCATCCCAGCCCTGGTTCGAGACGTATCTCGACGCGTTCAATCGTGCGGACGAAGAAAGGTTCGGTGCCTATTATGCCGATGATGTGCAGTTCTTCGGCCAAGCTGCTCAGGTTACGGGTCGGCAGGCTGTCATGGACTTCTACAGAACAGTCCGGAAATATCTTCATGAGCGTGTGGAGCTCCAGACCTTTGTTGGCGATCCCACAGGCGCGCACATGCTTGCCGTGCTGAGAACCACGTTGGTGGCGCATAAGGACTGGCCGGATATGCCCACGGGCCCGCTGAAAGCGGGAGACACGCGCGAGAGCGTGAACTTCGTGATGTATGACATTGCGAAGGGACTGTTCACCCGTGTCCGTTCAGCCCGGTTCAGCCCACAAAAGGGACGCAGCGCATGAACCAGGAAGAGCGGTTCCGCGCCTACATTGCGGCCTTCAATGCACAGAACTGGAGCGAGTTGGTGCGCCACTATGCGCCCGACGTGCACCTCACCATCGGCAATGGCACCCAGATGATCGGACATCATGCCATCATCGAATTCTATCGTAAGGTTAACCAGCAGACCCGCCGAATTATCGAAGTCCGCCACAGCTTTACGGACGGCAAGCGCCTTGTCGCGGAGTTGGCCTCGGAGTTTGAGGCCATCGTGGATGCTCCTGATTTCACGTCCGGCCCGCTCAAGAAGGGCGATCGCTACCGTATCAACAGCTTCGCGCTCTATGAGTATGAAGGTGACCTTTACACCAATATCCGCGCCGCCGTTTTCCGTCGGGATTTTGGGCCGCTCAGCTGAAGACGATCGCCACACCCAGTCCGTAATCAGAGCCGGTCGAACAATTTTCCGACGTCGGATCCCGATAAAGGCCCCGCGCAGACACCTCAGCCCAGCGCCCGTAATCCATATCAAAAGACCAACCCTACCCCTCGCGGCTATGCCTGCTACCTGCACGCTTCAGGCGCACCAGCGCTTCGTCGAGGGCCGAGAGGAAGCGGGAGCGATCGGTCTTGCTGAAGGGGGCGGGCCCACCGATGATATCGCCTCCGGCGCGCAGGTCGGCCATGATGGCGCGCGTGGCGATCGCGCCGCCGATAGAGGCCATGGTGAAGGGCTTGCCGTTCGGGGCAATCACGATCGCCCCGGCCTTGAGGCACCGGTCGGCAAGCAGGATGTCCGCCGTGATGCAGACGGCTTCCCCGTCGGCCCGCTCCGCGATCCAGTCATCGGCGGCGTCGAAACCGTCGGAGACGATCACGCGCTCGATCAGGGGGGCGACGGGAACCCGCATCGGGCTGTTGCTGACGATGCTGACGGCGACCTCATGCCGGAAAGCGACCTTGTATATCTCGTCCTTCACGGGGCAGGCGTCGGCATCCACCAGGATGCGGATCACCTCTCCCGCCCATTCTTCTTGCGCCAGCCGCCCTTGCCAGCCCCCGGCCCGGGCTTGCGGCCCTTGCCGCCATCCGGCTTGCCATGATCGGCCCGCCCGAGACGGGCCCGAAGGGGGCGGGGGCCATCGGACGGACGGTTCTCCTCGCGGCGGTTCTGGCGCGCGGCGTCACGCGGCTTGCCCTCGACCGGCTGAATCTCGACATCATCCTCTTCATTCGCCGTGCGGCGGACGGCATCCAGGAACCGTGACGCGAGGGCACCGGGCACCTCGAACAGCGTCTCGCTGGCAGCGATGCGGATGGCGCCGATCTCGTTGCGGCTCACATGGCCGCGCCGGCAGAGCAACGGCAGGATCCAGCGGGCCTCGGCATTCTGTCGGCGGCCGATGTTGAGGCGGAACCACGCGCTCCCCTCGAACCCCGCGCGGGGCTGGCGCGCTTCCTGAGGCGCATCGCTGCCCAGCAGATCCTCGGGCGCGGGCAGGCGGACGCGATGGGCGTGGACCAGCGCCGCGGCAATGTCATGCGCGCTTCGCTCGGCCAGCAACCGGTCGGCCAGCTTGTGGTCCTGCTCGTCGAGCTCCACGGGGGCGAGGAGGGTGGTCAGCAGGCGTTCGCTGTCAGCACGGCGAATGTCGTCCGCGGAAGGCGGCGAGACCCATTCGGCGGGGATACGGGCGCCCCGCAACATGGACTCGACCCGCCGGCGCCGCTGATAGGGCACGATCAGCACGGCCGTGCCTTTCTTGCCCGCGCGCCCGGTGCGGCCGGAGCGATGCTGCAGCGTCTCGGCGTCGCGGGGGATATCCACATGGATGACGAGGCTGAGATTGGGCAGGTCGATGCCGCGCGCGGCCACGTCGGTCGCCACGCAGACGCGCGCGCGGCGATCGCGCAGGGCCTGCAGCGCCTGATTGCGCTCGTTCTGGCTGTGCTCGCCGGACAGCGCGACGGCGCCGAAGCCACGCTCCACGAGATTGGCATGGAGGTGGCGGACATTGTCTCGCGTCCCGCAGAACAGGATCGCTGTCTCCGCCTCGTGGAAGCGAAGCAGGTTGACCACGGCATTCTCGATATCGGACGGCGCGATGGCCATGACCTGATAGCTGATGTCGCCATGGCCGCGATCCTGCGAGACGGTCGAGATGCGCAGGGCGTCGCGCTGATAGCGCCGGGCGAGCGCCACGATCGGCGCGGGCATCGTTGCCGAGAAGAGCAGGGTCCGCCGTTCGGACGGCGTCGCGTCGAGGATTTCCTCGAGATCCTCGCGAAAGCCCATGTCGAGCATTTCGTCGGCTTCATCGAGCACCACGCCGCGGAGCGCCGCCAGATCGAGCGCGCCGCGCTCCAGATGATCGCGCAGGCGCCCGGGGGTGCCCACCACGATATGCGCGCCGTGGTTGAGTGCGCGCCTTTCCCTCGACGCGTCCATGCCGCCGACGCAGGTCGCGATGCGCGCGCCGGCCTTGCCGTAGAGCCAGATGAACTCGCGGCTGACCTGCAGGGCCAGCTCCCGCGTCGGGGCGATTATGAGCGCCAGCGGCTTGCCGGGCGGCGGCATGAGGCCATCGTCCCCAAGCAGATCGCTCGCAAGGGCCAGGCCGAAGGCAACGGTCTTGCCGGAGCCGGTTTGCGCGGAGACGATGAGGTCGCGGCCATGGGCCTCTGCCTCGAGGACGGTGGCCTGGACGGCTGTGGGGGCAGTGTAGCCATGCTCGGACAGCGCATCGCCAAGAACAAGCGGAAGATTGGAAAAGGACATGTGACTCGCAAATCAAGAAGAGCCGCGCGCGGCCCGGAATGTGGCAATAGACGCTTTCGCGGCCCGGCATCGGGCGCGCGCATGATCTGGCGGCTGTAGTGGGCCGGCCGCGTCAGCGGATGCCTTGAAGGGCCCCATACAGCTTATCTGTGCTTTTGGCTTCCACAGTTTTCGATTCGTCCCGCCAGCGAGTGGGCAGGGCCGCGATTTGTCCGTGAAGCGGGAGAGCAAAGCGCCCGATGCGGACGCCTGAACAGGAAAGGCCGGACCGCGGCATTGCCACGATCCGGCCTTGGGGAGGGATTTGGGGGCGCCTCCCCTGGGGGTCAGTGGGCGTTGAACGCCAGTCGTTTGACGAGGTGATCGGGGCCGAGCAGCGTCACGGGCTTGCCCGTGGCTTTCCGGCGCGCGACCCATTCGCGCATCAGCTCCGTGCTGGTATGGTCGATGCCGTGCAGCCGATGGAGATCGAGTTCGACGGCATGCTCGCGGGGAATGCTTTCCAGCACCTGCGTGAGCCGGGTCAGGCTGACGAAGGTGGCCGAGCCATCAAGACGCAGATGGCTGATTTCCTCCGAGCGCTCCTCCTCGACCTTGAGCCGCAGCGTCTTGCGATGCTGGATCAGCTCGATCACCGAGAGGCCAAGGCCCACCAGAACGCCGGTCAGAAGGTCAGTCGTCACCACGAGGATGAAGGTGACCGCCCAGATCGCCGCCGGCAATATGCCGTAATTGGCGAACAGGTGGCGCACATGCGTCAGGCTCACGAGCCGCCAGCCGGTGACGACCAGGACGCCGCCAAGGGCCGCCATCGGGACTTCGCGGAGCAGACCAGGCAGCAGCGCGACGAAGCCGAGGATCCACACGCCGTGGAGGATGGCCGACCAGCGGGTCTTGGCTCCGGCCTGGACGTTGGCCGAACTGCGGACGATCACGCCGGTCATCGGCAAGGCGCCCGCGAGACCGCAGAGCAGGTTGCCGACGCCCTGTGCGCGCAGTTCCTTGTTATAATCCGTGCGGACGCCATCATGCATGCGATCGACAGCCGCCGCCGAGAGCAGGGTCTCCGCACTGGCAATGAAGGCGATGGCAAGGGCCGCCACCAGCAGCGCGGGCTGCATCAGCGGGTCGAGGAAATTCACGCCGGGGGATTCGATCGCGCCGGCAATCGAGGCAGGCACGTCGATCCGCGCCACGTTGAGCTGAGCCAGCCACGCAATCAGGGTCGCAGCGACCACGCCCAGAAGGGCGCCGGGCACCAGCTTCATGCTCGCGGGACGCAGCTTCTCCCAGCCCACCATCGCGCCGATGGTGACGAGGCCGAGGAACAGCGCATATTCGGCCGACTGGAGGCTGTAGGGCGACAAGCCCAGCACCCGGGCCGGCATCAGAGCAATGTTCTCCAGACCGCTGGACATCGGCTGGTTGTCGAACAGGATATGGAACTGCCCGACCACGATCAGCGCGCCGATGCCCGCCAGCATCCCGTGGACGACCGCCGGCGAGACCGAGCGGAAGAAACCGCCCATCCGGGCCATGCCGGCCACGAACTGCAGAACGCCTGCCAGCAGGAGCACCGGGCCGAGCGCGGCGAGGCCATGCTCACGCACGAACTCGAACACAATGACGGCCAGGCCAGCGGCGGGGCCGCTGACCTGCAAGGGGGAACCGGCGAGAAAGCCGACGACGACGCCGCCGATGATGCCGGTGATGAGCCCCTTTTCGGGCGGGACCCCCGAAGCGATGGCGATGCCCATGCAAAGCGGCATCGCCACCAGGAACACCACGATCGAAGCGGTGAAGTCGCGGGTGAAGGTGCCGCCTTCCGCCCCGCCGCCCAAGGATCGGCCCTTCAGCGCGCCAATCATTCGGCAGCCTCGACCGCGTAGAAGTCGGAAACGATCCGCGTCGAGGCCGGCACGGCGACCGGAAGCGGCTGGTTCTCGCGCAGCGGCCGGAAGCGTCCGGTCTCGCCGTCGAGGCCAAGCACATGGCCGGCATGAATGTCCACGAACCAGCCGTGCAGGCTCATCTCGCCACGCGCGATGGCGGCCGCCACGGAAGGGTGCGTGCGCAGGTGCGCGAGCTGGGCAATCACATTCTCGAGGCTGATGGCGCGGATGCGGGCATCATCCTCCAGATGCGCATAGCAGGTGTCGACGACATGCTGGGCTGCCGAGCCATGACGCAGCCACGCTGCCACGTTCGGCATCGTCGCCAGGGATTCGGGCTTGCTGAGGGCCTTCATCGCGCCGCAGTCGGAATGGCCGCACACGATGATGTCCCGCACGCCCAGCGCCATGACGGCATATTCGACCGTCGAGGACACGCCGCCATTCTGGGTGGCAAAGGGCGGCACGATGTTGCCCGCGTTGCGGCAGACGAAAAGGTCGCCCGGCTGCGCCTGCATGATCTGCTCCGGCACGACGCGGGAGTCCGCGCAGGAAATCATCAGTGCCTTGGGGCTTTGTCCATGAGCGGCAAGCTTGGAATAAAGGTCGAAGCTCCCCGGGAAGACGCTTTTTTCGAAGCTGAAAACTCGTCCGATCAGTTCGTTCATCGCAGAAATCTCCTTGATGGCGAGCCAGGGCCCGCGTTTCAGGAAATCTAGCCACGGAAAATTTCTGCGCTTGCTCCGTCTTGTAAGGAAATATTGCTGCGCGACGCATCGTGACGGGCGGTCGGCAAACGGATGACGGCGCGCAGGCCACCCTCGGAACGATTGGTCAGGCTCAGCGTCCCGCCTTCCGCCCGCACGCCGTTGTGGACGATCGCGAGGCCCAGCCCCATGCCGCGTGTGTTCCGCGCCCGGCCTTCGTCCAGGCGGACGAAGGGCTGGAGGGCTGTTTCCAGCTTTTCCGCCGGAATGCCGGGGCCATCATCTTCCACGCAGATGAGGACGGCGCCGTTCTCCTCGCGCACGCTGACGCGCACATTGCCCGCATAATGAAGCGCGTTCTCGACGAGATTTGAGATGGCGCGGCGCATCGAGACGGCACGGGTCATGACCTCGAGGCTGGAAGGGCCATCATAGGTCGCATCGTGACCGGCGTCGCTCGCGGCGTCGACGATGGTGGCCGCCATCACGGCGATATCCACTTTCTCCACCGGAAGGGTATCGCCCTCGCCGCCAAGATAGGTCTGGAGCGACTGGAGCAGGTCGCTCATCTCTCCGATGTCCTTGATGAGCGCGGCTCGCGTCTCCTCGTCGACCTTTGCACCGTGGAGCCGCAGCTCCATGCGGGCGAGCGGCGTGCGCAGATCATGCCCGACCGCGGCAAGCGCCTGCGTCCGCGCGGAGACCAGCCGATGGATGCGCTGCTGCATCATGTTGAAGTCACGAATGAGCGTGCGGACCTCGCGCGGGCCACGCTCCGTCACGGGCACGGGTTCCTGATTGCCGAGGGTTCGCGTGGCGTGCATCAGCATGCTCAGGGGCTTCAGGGTCGCGCGGATCATGAGGCCGCCCAGCACCGCCAGCAGGATCATCGGCACCGACAGAGCGAGCATGCGGCCGACCGTCAGGGGCCAGAAGGCATGGGGCTGGACGGCCCGGAACATCACGGTCGTGTGGTCGCTCAGCTCCACGCTGCCACCCACTTCCCCGCCACGGCTGAGCGGCATGAGATAGAGGCGCAGCTTCGCTTCCCGCAATTTGGGCTCGATGGCGAGCATTTGCGAGCGCAGTTCGTCGAGATTGAACCGTGCCGCCCGGCTGTCGATGCCCTTGTGCCAGTTCAGTTGCAGCCGGGGCGTACTGAGTTCGCGCGCGACCGCATCCCGATCCTGGGGCGGCGTGCGATCCATGACCCGGCGCGCCACCACGAGATATTCCGCCATGAGATTGGCTTCGTCGTCCTGAAGCGCGAAGCGGCTCACCCGTTCGAAAACGAATGTGTTGGCGACGAACTCGGTTATCAGCACGAAGGCGAGGATCAGCACGATCCTGCCCAGCAGGCCGACGGACGGCAGGCGCATCAAGCCGGCGTGACCTGCGCGCTGAACATGTAGCCGACGCCGCGGATGGTCACGATGGGCGGATCGCCCCCGGCCGCCGCGAGCTTGCGTCTCAGCCGGCTGACCAGCACGTCTATGCTGCGGTCCGAACTGTCGCTCAGCCGCGTGCGCGACAATTCGATCAATCGCTCGCGGGCCGATGACGCGCATGGGCTGCGACACGAATGTGGCGAGGAGATCGAACTCCGCACCCGTCAGATCGACCACTGCGCCCGTTGGCGAGCGCAACTCGCGGCGGGAGAAGAAGACGGTCCAGCCGTTGAACTGGAATTCGTTGCGCCCGCGCGAATCGTCCCGGTCCGTGCGCGGCCCCCGGCGCAGGATCGCCCGAGTGCGCGCGATGAGTTCGCGCGGCTGGAAAGGCTTGGACAGGAAGTCGTCGGCGCCGAGCTCGAGTCCCAGGATGCGGTCCTCGTCGCTGCCTTTCGCGCTGATGAAGATGATGGGCACGTCGCTGCTCTTGCGGATCTTGCGGCACAAGTCGATGCCGTTGGTGCCGGGCAGCATGATATCCAGGATGATCAGGTCCGCCTCGGGGCCGTTTTCCAGCGCGACCCACATTTCCGGCGCCGTCGCGGCGGTCCGCACCATGAAGCCGTTTTCCTGCAGGAGCCGCGCAATCAGCGTGCGCAGGGCCGGGTCGTCTTCGACGAGAATGATAGTCTGGGCAGTCATAGGGTTTCGGGGCTCTTTGAAGTCGTTTTGTTGAATGGTGGGGACAGCCGCAACATCGGCCGCCTTCCCAAGCGAAATAGCCGGACAACCGGCATCGACTCCCTCTCCTTTCATCAGATCCTTTCGGATCAGGCCGGTCCCCGGCTCCCCCGTCGCCATGTCTTCAGCACTTACTGTAAAACTGCGGCGTCAGCCCGGGAACTGTCCCTCTTTGCGGGATTGCCAGTGCGGTGCAGATCATCCCCGGGCGTGAGCCACGCGCGAACCCGGCTCATATCCTGCGGCGATGCGGGGAACAACCTCTTCAAGCCCCCTGGCGAGAAAGGGCGCCAGCGCAGGCGGAAGCCCGCAGGAAGCGGCATGGTTCGTCCCGACACGAGAGACCGTGCGAACTGTAGGGCGCGCAACCTGGGCAGAACGGGCTGATCGCGCACACCGCGGACGGGAACTCAAGCGGGAACCTCCGTGGATTATCCATGCGAGGAGTGCCACCGGATTGTTTCGCGATTTGCGCCGATACATTACAAAAGATTGCTGCAGGGAACCGCGCCATCGTCAGGAAGAGTTCGCCAACCAGATGGAGGGGCCCACACGGAACGTGCATGGCGCCCATCGCGTCCCGCTACAGGGCAGGCGGATGGGATGGGCCGGGCCGGCGTTGAACTCGACTTCATCTTCCATCAGCCTCGCTTTTCCGCTGTCCTACACCCTATCCCCCATGGCAACCCCGCCCGACGCCTCTTGCCATCGACGGAGACAGTCCATGTACGGCTCTTTCTTCTCGGAGCGCTTTCATCAATCGGTCAGGCCGCAGAGGCTTGCGGGGATGGGCGCAGGCGTCCGCCATATCGGCCCTCCCGCGAGGTTCACGGAAGCGGAAGATGACGGGGACGTGCCGTCATCTTTGTAAACTTCCAGCCCGCTGTGCAGTGTTGGGCCGGCACGGTTGGACCGCGCGCGGTTACGCTTGGCGGCGCAGGGTGACCCTCCCGACCAGTGTCTTCCGCAGGGACCATGGCGCCGCTCCCGAGGAAGCGGCGCGCGGCAGTGAACTCAGGACAGCAGATAGTCGTAATAGGCCCCGTCCGGCGGACCGCCCGCGGCGGCCTGGACACCGTCGAGCGACCCTGCCGGCAGCGTCGCGAGGCTGCGGGCGTGATGCTCTTCGCTCGCCCATTTCTCGATGAAGATGAAGCGATGCTCGTTGCCGAGGTCGCGCAGAAGCTCCACGCCTTCGCTGCCATCAGCGGCCGAGACCACTTTCGACAGTTCCACGAGGGCTTCCTCCATTTCGGCGCTTTTCCCGTCGGCGGCGGGAATGATGTAGAGGCGGGCAACGGTCATGCTTTGCTCTCCTTGCAGGTGAGGCCGTTCAGATATCCTGGACCAGCCGGCCGTAGAGATCCGGCCGCCGATCCCGGAAGAAGCCCATGCCCGCGCGATGGCGGCGAGCCTGGGCCAGATCGAGCGTAGCGACGAGCGCGCCCGTTTGCCAGTCTTCCACGTCCGAGACGAGGTCGCCCCATTCATCGGTGATGAAACTATGGCCATAGAAACGCTGCGGGCCAGCGCAGCCCGGCATGGCTTCCTCGCCGATGCGGTTGGCAGCGATCACGGGCATGCAGTTGGAAACCGCATGGCCCTGCATGGCGCGGCGCCACATGCGGCTGGTATCCAGTTCGGCATCATAAGGCTCGGTGCCGATCGCGGTGGGGTAGAACAGCAGCTCGGCCCCCATCAGCGCCATGGCGCGCGCGACCTCGGGATACCACTGATCCCAACAGATCCCGACGCCAATGGTGCCATAGCGGGTTTCCCACACCCGGAAGCCGGTATTGCCGGGGCGGAAATAATATTTCTCCTCATAGCCCGGGCCGTCCGGGATGTGGCTCTTGCGATAGACCCCCATGACCTCGCCTTCGTCATCGATCATGGCGAGGCTGTTGTAATGATGCTGCCCGTCGCGCTCGAAGAAGCTCACGGGAATGTAGACGCCCTGCGTCTTGGCCACCCGCTGCATGGCGAGAACGGCGGGATGCTCGCCAATCGGCCGGGCGCGGGCAAACAAAGCCTCATCCTCGACCGTGCAGAAATAGGGGCCCTCGAACAGTTCGGGCGGCAGCACGATCCGCGCGCCGCGAGCGGCGGCCTTGGCCACATTCTCCTCGACAAGCGCGATGTTGGCGGCCTCGTCATCCGAGAAGGCGAGTTGAAGGGCGGCGACGGTGACTTTCGACATCTGGCGATCCTGCGGTGGAAATCAGGCGGCGGCGGGCAGCTGCTGGCTCATGCAATGAAAACTGCCGCCGCCGCGCAATATGGCGTCCGACGGCAGGCCCACAAGGGTGCGGCCGGGGAAGAAGGGCGCCAGCGCCTCCAGCGCCGCGCCATCATTCGGCGCACCATATTGGGGAACGATGACGACAGCGTTGGTGATGCAGAAATTCATGTAGCTGGCCGGCACGATCGCGCCGTCCACTTCATAGCGGCCGACCGAGGGCATCGGCGCAATCTCCAGCCCGAAGGCACGGGCGCGCTCGGCGGCATCGGCATAGATGGCCGTGTTGGGGTCGTCAGGCGTAGTCGCCTGAGGGACGGCCAGCACACCGGGCGCCACGAAGCGAGCGAGATTGTCGACATGGCCGTCGGTATGATCGTTGACCAGCCCGTCGCCCAGCCAGAGCATGGCGGAAAGGCCAAGCGAGCCGGCCAGCAGTGTCTCGATCTGGCGGCGATCCAGTCCGGGATTGCGATTCCGGTTGAGGAGGCATTGCTCGGTGGTGACGAACAGGCCGGTGCCGTCCGTATCCACCGCGCCGCCCTCGAAGATCATCGGCACATGGCGGCAGGGAAGGCCGGTCGTCGCGGCGAGGCGCGCGCCGATATCCTCATCGCCGGGCATCCTGAACTTGCCGCCCCAGCCGTTGAAATCGAAATCGACGAGCGCGCGGGCGCCGTTGGGCCCGAGGATGCCGAGCGGGCCCGTGTCGCGCAGCCAGACGTCCCCGAAGGGCATGTGCTGGACGGTGACAGCAGGCGCGGCGAGAGATCGGGCGATGGCAAGGTCAGCCTCGCTGCGGACAAGCAGCGTGACCGGCTGCTCTGCATCCGCCACCGCACTGGCGAAAGCCGCAGCCTGCCTCTGCGCAGCCGGCAGGGCAGCGGGCCACTCGGCAGGATCGCCGGGAAAGCCGATCCAGAGCCGCTCCTGCGGCGCCCATTCGGGAGGCATGAGAAGGGACATGATGAACCAGACTCGCTTTTGGATGCTCAGTCCGCTCCTTGACGTGCTTGGGGCCGGTCAGCAAGCCGTCAACATCCCGGCGTGGCTGGCAGGAGCCAGGACGAGCGATGCCGCCGCCGCGCTCCTCGTTCCGATCGCGAGTGGGCGCGGTCGAGCATCTCCAAGGGAAGATGAGGCCGATTCCGTCACGAGAAGAAGCAGCTGCGCGCCACGAGGTCGTGACCGTCATGCGTGCGCGGAGCAGCCTTTATGCATTGCAAAGACGTCGATTGCCGGGCATGCCGAAGCCGAGCCACCGCGGCGTGGAAGACGCCGCCACCAGGGGATGTTATCCAGCGGGCTGTTCGTGCGTTATCAGGATCGGATGGTCGGTTTGAGGATCAACCTGAGTAGAGTGACCGAGATTTCGAAGATCAGGGACATGGATGTGATCCACGTGACGAACGTGCCGCAGGCGGACTTCTCGAAGGTTCCTCAGGCCGTATCGCAGACCATCGTCTGATCGCCCCGGCTGTTGTCATGCAAAGCGGAGATGGCACTGAAATCCTCCTGGACGTCAGCCGGCTCGTCTGGCGGGCATGGGAAGGTCTGTTCCCGACGGGGATCGACCGGACGTGTCTCGCTTATGTACGACATTTCCGGGAGCGTGCCCGGGCCGTGGTGCAGCGGGGCGGGCTCACGCGTGTCCTGACACGGCGGGATTCAGTGCGGCTCTTCGATCTGCTGCTCGCTCAGGGCGGTGAGGTGCGTTCCCGATTGCTGGCGACGCTCCCGGGGGCTCTCATGGGGAGCCCGGGAAAGCGGAATGCCGCCAACCGGATTTACCTCAATGTCGGTCATACGGGGCTGGATCGGCCGGGTCATGCCGCCTGGCTGGAACGGACCGGCGTGAAGCCCATCTACTTCGTGCATGATCTCATTCCCCTGACTCATCCCGAATATTGCCGTCCCGGCGAACCCGAGAAGCATCTCCGGCGCATGACCTCGCTCCTGCATCATGGCGCGGGCGTGATCGGCAACAGCCGGGATACACTCCACGAACTCGCCGTCTTCGCGGGTCTGCAGCGAACATTGCGCTTGCCGCCGTCGCTGATGGCGCCGCTGGGTGTGGCCGCGCCGGCTATGCCCGAGAAGGGGCCTGTACCGCTCCTGCCGGGGCGTCCCTATTTTGTGATGGTCGGGACCATCGAGGCGCGCAAGAATCACCTCCTGATCCTGAATATCTGGGCGCAGATGGCGCGGCGACTGGGGGCAGCCTGCCCGCAACTCGTCATCATCGGGCAGCGCGGCTGGGAATGCGAGCAGACGGTCGACATGCTCGAGCGCAGTGAGGCGATCCGGGGGCATGTGATCGAGCTTTCCCGTTGCGACGATGCCGCGCTGATCGCCTATATGCGCGGTGCGCGCGCGCTTCTCTTTCCTTCGTTCGCGGAAGGCTATGGCTTGCCGCTGGTCGAGGCGCTAGCCTGTGGTACGCCGGCAATTGCAAGCGATCTGCCCGTTTTCCGCGAGCTTGCCGGCGAAATTCCCGATTATCTGAGCCCGATCGATGGTCTCGGCTGGGCCCGGCTGATCGAGGATTATGCGCTGGAGAATAGCCCCTCGCGCGCCAGCCAGCTCGGTCGTCTTTCAGGCTGGGAGCCGCCCCGCTGGGAAGCTCACTTCGCGAAAGTCGACCACTGGCTGGAGTTCCTTATCACGCCCGGATAAGCTCCGGCGCCCAGTGGCTTACGCGATCGCCCGCGAGGCGTTCGACTGCCGATTCCACGAGGATTTCCGTGGCCGACTGGCTGGCCAGACCGCCATAGATGAGGCAGCGATCATACAGGACGCGCCGGAAGGCGTCGAACAGCCGGGCATTGGGCGCCTGCGGGCGCGTCCAGAAATCGTCGAGCCGGCCCTGATGTGTGAGCTGGGGAATGTCGTAAATCGCCTTGCCCAGTGCCATGGTGGGAACGCCAGCCGCCAGTGCCAGCGTGGCGGATGTGCTGTTCACGGTCACCATCCCACAGGCATCTTCCGTCAGCAGGGACAGGTCCCCGCCGGCGATATGCATCACCCTGTCCGCAATGCCCAGGCGCCGTGCCCGCGCCTCGATGCGCCGCCGCCAGCTGAGGAAGTTCGCATCGAGCGGATGTTCCTTGACGAGAAGACGCACATGTTGCGGCGCCCGGCGCGCGAAACTGTAGAGCACATAGTCGACCGCTTCCGCCATGTTCTGGAACGGTGAGTGCTCGCGGATCTGGTAGTCGTTGGAAAGCTGGAGCGGGAAGAGAAAATAAGGCGCTTCCGGCAGGCGGGCGACGATCTTCGCGGCATGATTCTCATCCGCCTTTTCGCGCGCGAATTTGTAGAGCCAGCCAAAGCCCTCGAGCAGCAGCGATCCCCGGCGATGGGATGTGTAGAAGGGATAGAATGGCCGCTTCAGGACAACCTGGGAATAATAACGATAGGCGTCGCGCGCCCGGCGGCGGAAGCTGGCGGTGATCGGTGGGCGATCGGGCAGAGGAGGGAGCTTCTTCGCGGCTTCGAGGTACCATCTGGGGTCGCGGGAAAGCGACGAGTTGCCGTTGACGCCGCTCGGTTCCAGCGTCAGCCAGTCCGGACGGATATAGCCTTCCTCGAAAACATGAACATCGATCTTGCGGAGCTGCGCCATGTGATGGGCAGCCATGTGCATCGGCCGACAATCGCCAAAGAGCACGATATCCGTAATGCCATGCTCGCTCAGGAACCTGTCGATGAACAAGGTCCAGCGCCTGCGGGTGCCGCGGTAATCTGTCGCGTCTCCCGGCCAGTCGGCACGATCGCCGCCGTTCAGATTGATGCGGAAGATCCCGCACTCAAGATCGCGAAGCCTTTCGGCCAGACTCCAGAAGAAGCTGCCGGGAGGGCCTTGCAGAAACAGGAAATTCCGGTGCGCTATGGGTTGGTACTTCATCTTGTTCCCACAAGTTGCGCAAATGCGCGTCTGGCCCACCCAACCAACCGGCGTGACTGAACTAGTGCAATATTTTCGCGCTGAACACCAGAGAGCAATCGCCGGACGACAATTTCCGCCGGGCAGGGCAAATTTGTCACAGGGTCGAGATAGCGGGGATAGCGTAGCAGCACGGCCGCCGCGAGCGCATCGATGGAAAGGGGCTTGCCGCGGCGGGACACGGGCGCGGCGAGATCCCGCGTCAGGCCCCAGCCTGCGAAGAACGGCGTGCCGTGCGTGACGACGGTTCGTCCCTGCAACAGCGCCTCGAAGCCCGCCAGCGAGGTGATGACATGGACTTCGTCGCTCATCGCGATGAGGCCGCTGATCGGGCTCTCCGCATCGATCGCGTCGGCGAGGCTCAGGGCCGCCGGCGCGGGGATGGCGCCGCGGCGATGGCCGGCCTCCACATCGGGGTGAGGCCGATAGACGATCCATGCATCCGGCGCATCCCGGCGCACACGCCGCAGCAATTCGAGATTGGAGCGGACATCGCCGCCGCCCGAAAGGACGGACCGATCATCCTCCACCTGGCCGACCACGAGAATGTGCCGCTTGCTTCCGCCGAGGCGCGGGACCGCAGCGCCACCGCCGACGCCATATTTGCTGACGCCCTCGCGCACCAGCCAGGCGCACAGGCGCTGCGCACGCGCGCGATCGGCCGGGGAGGTGTCGTCGCGCGCGAGCATCTCTTCCAGCCGGCTCGGCCGCGACGGATCATAATGGACGCCAAGATCATCCACCACGATCGAGAGCGGAGGTACGCAGTCTGCGCCGAGGCCCGCAGACCGGATGAACCCATCCTCGACTTCGAGGATGCGCCAGGGCCCGTACTCAAGCTCGGCGAGAAAGGCCGCCGGCACGCGCGCTTTCCAGACGGCCACGGCGGCGCCGGGCGGCAATGCGTCCAGGGCACTGCGGCTGGCACTTCTGAAGGGAACGGCATGCCCGCCCCAGAGCAGCGGCGCCACCGTGTCCCGCTTCCAGTGCGCGAAGCCGAAGGCAGCGGCAAGCGGGCGGTTGGCATCGATGAGGTCGCGCCAGCCCGCGAGACTGTCGATGAGCGCAACGGGATTGGCGGGATCGCCCGTGAACGGGTCGGCATAAGCGACATCGCGCAACAGATAGCGGTCCACCAGATCCTCGATGCGGCATTCCGCATCGGGTGAACCGGGCTCCATGCCCGAGAGGATCGCGAACGGTCCTTCACTCTCGCTGCGGATGCGTTTTCCGGCGATGGCGGCCAGCAGGAGCACCGGATCGGCGCCAGACCCGGAAACGGCCTCATCCGGCGTGGACCAGACGCTTTCGGGCAGCCAGAACGAACCGCCGACCCGATGCTCCCGCAGGGCGGCGATCAGTTGTGCGGGAGAAGCGCTCGGGGCCGGCCCGCCTTCGCTGCGCGCTTGCACCACCGGATGCGGCTTGGCGCCCGGGAAGGGCGGCACGGCCATGATGGCGCGCGCGACGGCCAGAGGGGCAGGAGAGGTCGCGCCGTTCATGGGCGCCGGACCTTCTCCACCCAACCGGCCGGGGGATGGGGCAGGCTCTCGAGCGAGCCGCTGCGCATGGTTGAGATCGCCTGATGAAGCCAGGGCGCGAGCACTTCCATGTCCGGATTGTGACGCGCATTCACGCCCATGACCAGACTCGACGGGCCATGATAGGCGGAAAACAGCGTGTCTCCGCTGTCCGGTGCTATGAAGCGGTCGAGGCCGCCCTGGATAACGATGAGCGGGATGGACAGGGACTCGAGGGCGGCCAGATTATCCCAGTCATCCGGAATGAACGCGCGGGCGATACGGGGCGCGGATTCCTGCACGCGCACGAAGCTGCTCATGGCGATGACGCCGTTGACATGCCCATCCTGCGCCGCCGCATGCATGGCCACGGCCGCGCCGATCGAATGGCCGATGAGCCACACGCGCGCTTTCGGGCCGGCAAGGCTGCGCGCCGTCTCGATGAATGCGGCGGCATCGCGCAGCAGGCCTCGCTCGCTTGGATGCCCGGCATTGCCGCTGAAGCCGCGATAGGACGCCACCAGAACGGCCATGTCATCCCCGGCCAGATACTGGGCGCTTCGCCCGCTCCGGTTCAGGGTCCAGTTCCGACCGTGGAAGAATATGATGATGTCGTCATTGCTGCCTTTCGACGCGGGCCAGTAGAGACCCTCGAGCACAAGGCCGTCGCTCGTCCGCACATCGACCGATTGCGGCGCGGGCCCGATCCACGCGGGCTCGGTCGCCGATACCGGATCGGGCGAATAGAGGATTTGGCGCGAGATGCCGCAGCCCCCGAGAGAGAGGCAAAGCGCCAGCGGCAGGACGAGCCATCCCCTGAGGCGTCCGGTGCCCGGCCAGTCGCGGGCAGTCCCTTGGCGGACAATCATGTGATGCGGTGCGCCTTCGTCCCTAGGGCCTGTCGCGGCTCGCCAATATCCCCTCGACGATAGCGATGTCACTGGGGTTGTTGATCTCGACCATCGGGAAGCCCGGTTCATCCAGCGTCAGCACGGTCACCGGCATGCCCGCTACCAAGAACCGCAGTTGCTCGAGACCCTCGACCGTCTCGAGCATGGTGGCACCCTTGTCGACATAATGCTCCAGCGCGGCGCGCCGATAGGCGTAAAGGCCGAGATGCAGAAGCACCGGCATGTCATCGTCCGGCATGCGGCCCGCCGGCAGGTAGGGGAGGATGCGCTTCGAGAAATAGAGCGCCTCGCTACGATCGTTCACCACCACGGTCGTGCCGCCGACGCGGCCCTGCGCTGCATCTTCCGCGAGATGGCGGAAGGTTTCCGCCGAGCAGCGCACCGCGACGGTGCCTGCCTGCGCCTCGGGGTGGCGTTCCATATGCGCGATCAGCGCCTCGACGAAGGGCGACGGCGTCAGCAAGGCATCGCCCTGGAAATTGACCAGCAACTCGGCACCGGGGAGCTGTTCGAGGCAGGCCGCGACACGCTCTGTCCCATTGGCGCAGCTTTCCGGCGTCATGAGCACGAGACCGCCGAACGCGTGAACGGCCTCGGCAATGCGCACGTCATCCGTGGCCACCAGAACCGCCTGCGCATTGGTTACCGCGGATGCGGCGTCATGGCTCCAGCGGATCAGGGGCTTGGCGGCGACGCCATCCTGTCGCAGCACGGCCAGCGGCTTGCCGGGAAAGCGTCTCGACTGGTAACGCGCCGGAATGACGATGACGGTCTTCGCACGGGCGAGGGCCTCAGGATCGAGCGAACCGGCGGTGGTCATGGCGGCTGTGGCGCGGCCGGGGCCGGTCAGGGCACCAGGTCGTGAATATGGGCGATGGCGATCGGCCGGGCCGGGTCGTCCACCTCCGTGACGAACAGCACGGTGATCTTCGCGTTGTTCATCAGCGTCAGCACTTCTTCAACCGGCGTTCCACTTGGCACCGTGATCGGATCGGGAGTCATGATGTCGACGGCGCGAGCGGTCAGCACCTGATCGAACGCGCGGCGCAGGTCGCCGTCCGTGATGACACCGATCAGGCGGCCGTCCTCGCCAATGACACCGGCGACACCCTTGCCGCCGGATGTCATTTCGAAAACGATGTCGCGCATGGGCGCGTCCCAGCGCACAAGGGGCAGGGGCTCACCGCACGCGACGATCTCGTCGATCGGTGCGATACGCGAGCCGATCTCCCCACCAGGGTGCCATTGCGCGATGTCGGTACGCGTCAGGCCCCGGCGCTGCATAACGGCAAGGGCCAGTGCGTCGCCCAGAGCCAGCATCATGGTCGTGGACGTGGTGGGGGCGATCCGGACCGGGCAGGCCTCCGGCGCATCGGGCAGCTGCAGCATGATGTCGGACGCGCGGCCAAGCGGCGAATGCGGCTTCGAGACGATGCCGATCACCGGCACGCCGTTGCGGCGGGCATAAGCGAGAAGAGGGCGCAGCTCGGGCGAGAAGCCACTGTTGGAGAGCATAAGCAGAAGGTCGCCCGTGGTGACCATCCCAAGATCGCCGTGCGCGGCCTCGCTCGCATGAAGAAAGAAGGAGGCCGTGCCCGTCGCCGCAAACGTCGCCGCGATCTTCCGGCCAATATGACCTGACTTGCCGATGCCCGTGACAATGACCCGGCGCTCGACATTCAGGATCGCGTCGACGGCCTGCACGAAACAATGGTCCAGCGCGGTCACGAGGGCGGTGAGCCCCTGCGCTTCCTGAAGAATAGCCGCACGGCCGGCGTCCAGTATTTCTGCCTGATTGGAGAGCGATTGTTCCCTGGCGCGATGATGGCGGGTCGCCATAGACTTCTCAAACTCCCTCAATTTTCATAATCGTGGCTAGTCCCGCGAGGATGCCGGATCAAGATAATTTTGCATCGCAGCAATTCATCGCGGTTCCAGCACTCTTTATCCATGCTGCGCGGAAAAATGGTGCGCGGGCATCAAGGCGGGCCGCCCCTCACTTCGTCTTTTACTTCGCGCTATCTCGACTCAGGTCTCGAATCGTCCGGAATTCCGCGCCCGGGTGCCAGTTCGGCCACTGATCGCTGGTCGCAAGCTCGCGGCCGATCCGATAATAGATCTGCAGGTCCTGCACGGCGCCCGACCAGTTCCACGCAGGATCATATTCATCCTGCGGCTTGTGATAGCGGTTGGCCGTGTAGTCCTCGCTGGCCGCGCGTCCTGCAGCAACGCCGCCATCGATCATGTCTTCCCCGCTCGTCGCATAGATCATGGGCACGCCGCGCTTGGCGAAGTTGAAATGATCGGAGCGGTAGAAGCTGCCTTTCTCCGGAGAGGGCTCCGGCAGGATGCTCCGGCCCTGGGCTTCCACCGCGCGGGCAAGAAAAGCTTCGAGCTGCGACTTGCCGCCCCCGACGATCACTACGTCGCGGGTTGGGCCGGAAAGGTTCAGGCCGTCGATGTTCACGCCGCCTACCGTGCTCGCCAGCGGGAACACCGGATTTTCCGCATAATATTGCGAGCCGAGCAGGCCACTTTCCTCGGCCGTGACGGCGAGGAAGACGAGGGAGCGCGCACTGGCACCGGTGCGTGCATGGGCCTGCGCTAGTGCGATGAGGCCGGCGGTGCCGCTGGCATTGTCCAGTGCGCCATTGCAGATATCGTCTCCATCCACCGGCTCGCAGCGCCCCAGATGGTCCCAATGCGCGGAATAGAGGACATATTCGTCGGGACGCGTCTTGCCGGGCAGGATGCCGATGACATTGCGGGACGCCTGTTTGCGGATGCTGTTCTCGACCGCGAGGCTCGCGCGCAGGCCGAGGGGCCGCGCCCGGAAGCCGGGGCGCTTGGCTTCCTCGGCGAGCTGATCGAAATCCTTGCCGGCGCTCGCCAGGATTCGCTTCGCCGCGTCCAATGTCACCCAGCCGATCACGGCGGACTGGTCCATGTGGCCATCGGGCAGATCGAGGCCGAGTTGCGGGCCGGTCCAGGAGGAGAGGGGCACGCCCCAGGGATAAGCCGCCGGGAAGTCGTCATGGACCAGCAGCACGCCAGCCGCTCCCTGCCGGGCGGCTTCCTCGAACTTGTAGGTCCAGCGGCCATAATAGGTCATGGCACGCCCATCGAAGGGGCCATCCAGTCCCTCCATTTCATAGTCCGGATCGTTGACGAGGACGACGACGGTCTTTCCCTTGACGTCGACCCCGGCATAATCGTTCCAGCCCTTTTCGGGCGCGTTGATGCCATAGCCGACGAATACCATCTCGCTGCGCGTGATCTCGCTGCGGGGAACGACGCGATAGGTGCCCGCGACGAAATCCGTCTTGTAGGCTAGGTGCAGTGGCGCCTTGCCACCCTCGATCGCGAGCGCGCTCGTGCGGACGGGTGTCAGCTCCACCAGCGGCACCTCCTGCGTCCAGCTTCCCTTGTTGCCCGGCTTCAGCCCGGCCCGCTGCATCTGGTCGATCAGATAGGCGACGGTCTTCTCTTCCCCCGGCGTCGTCGGCGCCCGGCCCTCGAAGGCATCGGAGGACAATGTCCTGGTGATGGTCCGCAGCAGATTGAGGCTGAGGGGCGGTACCCGGGCTGGAGGCGGCAGGACAAGCGTCGCCGCTTCCTTCGCCGCCGCAGCAGGCGCCGGCACGGCGGCATCCCGTCCATGGGCGGCGGTGGCGCTTGCGAGCGCGCAAAGGGCCAGGAGTGGAAAGCGGCGCATGTTCATGTCCCCGGTCGGCAATTTTCGTTGCCAAGCCTGATGCCATTTGCTCTCAATGGGAACAAGGGTCGCCGCCCGTTCGCTTGGGGGAGGCTCGCTTTGGGGGAATGATTGTGCCGCGCTTGTTTGCGCGGAACTGGGGGCTAAATGCACAAGATTGCAGGGGCGGGCCTCGCCGGCCTGTTGCTCGCTATGGCCGCGCATGCCGAACCGGACGCGCTGGCGAAGGCATTCGGCGCGCGGGAAACCGTGATGTCCGCGAGCCTTTCGCCCGATGGCTCGAAGATCGCGATCATCGCGGCGGCCGGCGGGCGCGCCACGCGCGGCTATGTGCTCGATGCGGTCGAAGGATCGACGGCCAAGCCGATCATGGCCACCACGGGAAAACCGGAGAATCTCACCGGATGCGACTGGGTCGCGACCGACCGGCTGGCTTGCAATATCTACGGTACCACCCGCTACGGGGACGAGGTCTATAACTTCTCGAACATCCTTGCGATCGATGCAGGCGGGGGAAATGTGAAGGCGCTCAGCCAGCGACGGGGCAGCAATGCGCTGGGGTGGGATTTCCGGGGTGGGAGTATCGTCGACCTGTTGCCCGGGCAGGACGGGGTGGTCCTCATGACCCGCTCCTATGTTCCGGAAGCGAAGCTCGGCAGTCTTGTCGAGAAGCGGCAGGATGGGCTTGGCGTGGACCGGATCGACACGCGCTCAGGCGCCTCGCGGCGGATCGAGCAACCGCGGCCGCTGGCTTATAATTACATTTCCGACGGGCAGGGCAGGATCCGCGTGATGGGCCTGTGGGACGATCTCCAGACGGGCTTTAAGGCCCGATACAAGTTCATGTTCCGCATGGCCGGATCGGACAAATGGCACGAGCTTTCTACTTATGATTCGCTCGAGAATGCGGGGTTCTGGCCGGTGGGCGTCGATTCGGAGAAGAATGTCGCTTACGGCCTCGAGCGCGTGGATGGCCGCGATGCGCTGGTCAGCATCACGCTCGATGATGACATGAAGCGCGAAGTGGTGTTCGCCCATCCCGTGGCGGACGTCTCGGGTGTCGTGAAGGTCGGGCGGAACAGGCGGATCGTGGGCGCGCGCTATACGCTTGAACATGGCGAGGCGGTCTATTTCGATCCGGCCACGGCCGCTCTGGTCGACGCGCTCGGCAAGGCGCTCGGCGGCAAGGCCGTGCATATCGGGGACATGAGCGAGGATGGGCAGAAAGCGCTGGTCTGGGCGGGCAGCGATGTCGATCCGGGGCAATATTATCTGTTCGACCGGGCGACGAAGAAGCTCGCGCCCGTCATGCCCGATCGACCGGAGCTGGCCGGCCGGACGCTCGCGACGATGAAGCCGATCAGCTACAAGGCCGGGGACGGGACAGTCATCCCGGCTTATCTCACGCTTCCCCCCGGCAAGGAGACCGCTCGGGGTCTGCCCGCGATGGTCATGCCGCATGGCGGCCCGGACTCGCGCGACCAATGGGGGTTTGACTGGCTGGCCCAGTATTTCGCGGCGCGCGGGTTCGCGGTCATCCAGCCGCAGTTCCGGGGCTCCTATGGCTTCGGCGAGCAGTGGCTCATGGATACGGGTTTTCGCTCCTGGCGGACGTCCGTCGGCGACGTTGCCGACGCCGGGCGATGGCTGGTCGCCGAGGGCATCGCCGATCCCGCGCGGCTGACGATTCTCGGCTGGTCCTATGGCGGCTATGCCGCGTTGCAGGCGCAGGCGATCGACCCGACCCTGTTCAAGGCAGTGGTGGCGATCGCGCCCGTCACTGATATCGGCGATCGCCTGCGCCGGGCCCGCTCCGATGGCAGCTACTATGTCGAGCGTGCGCGCCTGGGCAGCGGGCCGGAGGCGGAGGATGCTTCGCCGGTCAACCATGTCGACAAGTTCCAGGCGCCGGTGCTCATGTTTCATGGCACGGCCGACAGGAATGTGGACGTCTCGCAGGCGAAGATCATGCAGTCGAAACTGCGGGGCGCTGGCAAGCGCAGCGAACTGGTGATCTACGAGGATCTGGAGCACAGTCTGGTGGATAGCGACGTGCGCGCCGACATGCTCCAGAAGAGCAGCGATTTCCTTCTCGCGGCGGGCCGCTGAGCGAGGAGCGTGCGGCGCGCGGCGCGCGGCGGGGGCGTTGGGCAAGCGGACCTGCTCACCTTGCCGCTCGCCGGCCGGTTGCCGACGGGCGTGAATGCGCTGGCACTGTCTCACCGTGAGGCGATGGGCCTCCGGGGAGAACGTGGTTAATTCTTGCCAACCCAGTTGATGCAGTGCATCTCCGACAGACGCGGACGGGGGTGGGCGATCGCCGGAGTCTCCGGGCGCGGGAAGGTGCGGCTGGGCCGTGCGGATCGCAGGTGGGAGGCGACAATTCTGATCAGGACCATTCCGGGCGCGGTGGCGCTCGTCTTCAGCACGCTCGCGGCCGTGGGACCGGCGCATGCAGCCAATCTGGTCGTCAACGGCGGGTTCGAAACGGGGGATTTCTCGGGCTGGACGCAGTTCGGTGACACGAGCTTCACGGGCGTCTTCCCCGCCGAGGCCGGCTATCCGCCAGCGGAGGGCGATTTCCTGGGCGTGTTCGGTCCTGCCTTCGGGGCGGGTGGCATCCGCCAGACCATCACGACGACGCCGGGCGCGACCTACGCGATTGCGTTCGATCTCGCGCATATGGACGATGGCGGCGACAACTTCTTCGCGCTCGTCTTCGATGGCGTGACCTATATCGACAATGTGGGCGCCAGTGATTTCGACTGGGCCAATTTCGGCGGGTCGGTGATCGCTTCCGGGAGCAGCGCGACGCTGGAGTTCCGCTTCTACAGCGGCCTCTCCTTCTGGACGCTCGATGGCGTCTCGGTCACGCAAGTGACGTCCTCGGCAGTGCCCGAGCCGGCAAGCTGGGCCCTCATGATCGCCGGCTTCGGTCTGGCGGGCGGCGCCATGCGGCGGCGCAAGCCGGCCATTGCCATGCAGACGGTGCGCTTCGCTTCCTGATCCGCTCCGTCCGATGAACGGCTGAGAGACGCGATCCGGAAGTCCGACGGCCGCCTTGCAGGCCAGTCTGCGTCACGCGGTTTCGGGTAGAGCGAAACGAAAAAGGGCGGCTCCGGGGAGCCGCCCTTTTTGTATGTCGTTTCGGCGAGAGCCGGATCAGCGCGAGTAGAACTCGACGACCAGATTGGGCTCCATCTTCACCGGATAGGGCACTTCGTCCAGCGTGGGAACGCGGGTGTAAACGACCTTCGCGGCACCATCGGGCGCGATATAATCGGGGATGTCGCGCTCGGACAGGCTCTGCGCTTCCATGACCAGCGCCATTTCCTGCGCCTTCTTGCCCAGCGTGACTTCGTCGCCCGGCTTCACGAGGCGCGAGGCAATGTTGCACTTCACGCCGTTCACATAGATGTGGCC
The DNA here is from genome assembly GCF_014203955.1 of Sphingobium lignivorans. NCBI lineage: Bacteria > Pseudomonadati > Pseudomonadota > Alphaproteobacteria > Sphingomonadales > Sphingobiaceae > Sphingobium > Sphingobium lignivorans. The sequence continues at coordinate 3,184,636 of NZ_JACHKA010000001.1, read as the reverse complement.
GTGGCTGACGATCTGACGCGCCGAAAAGATCGTCGGTGCGAACTTGGCGCGATAGACGACGGCGTCCAGGCGACGCTCGAGCAGGCCGATCAGGTTCTGGCCGGTGTCGCCCTTCATGCGGCTCGCCTCGATGTAGTTCTTCTTGAACTGCTTCTCGGTCACATCGCCATAATAGCCCTTGAGCTTCTGCTTGGCGCGCAGCTGGATGCCGAAGTCCGACATCTTGCCCTTGCGACGCTGGCCGTGCTGGCCGGGGCCATATTCACGCTTGTTGACCGGGCTCTTGGGGCGGCCCCAGATATTCTCGCCCATGCGGCGATCGATCTTGTGCTTGGCGCTGGTGCGCTTCGTCATGTCCTTGTCCTTCGATTGCTGATGACGTTGGTCCCGGTATCCGCCTGACACTCATGTTTCAGAGGCAGGGCCGCCGCTTCACCGGGATGCGGGGCCAATCGCGAAGGCGCGCCTATGACGAGAGGAGCTGCACGAGTCAAGATTTTCTCGCGCCGGGACGTGGTCGTTTCGCATCGCTAGGGTGTGGTGGTAAGAATTGACTAATATTAGAAATGACTACTATAATGCGCGGGCAAAGGAGAGGCTGCCATGTTCACCAATGCCATCGGCGTGCAGGTGCGCCGCTTCGAGGAACGCGAGCATGAGGGCGCCCCCGCGCGCGTCGTGACCCTCGAACGAACCTATCCCGCCGGAATGAGCGACATCTGGGATGCCATGACGAGCCCGGAGCGTCTGCCGCGCTGGTTCCTGCCGGTGAGCGGCGAGCTGCGACAGGGCGGACGCTACCAGCTCGACGGCAATGCGGGCGGCACCATCACGCGCTGCGATCCCCCGCGCGCGCTGGACATCAGCTGGGAATTTTCCGGCGCCACGAGCTGGGTGACCGTCCGTCTCAGCCCGGAGGGCGAGGGCACGCTGCTGGTCCTGGAGCATATCGCGCCGGTCGGCGTCATGGAGGACCATTGGGAAAGCTTCGGGCCGGCCGCGACGGGCACCGGCTGGGACCTCGCGCTCATGGGACTGGGGCTCCATCTCAAGGATGGCAGAAGCGTCGACCAGGAGGAGGTGGAGCGCTGGTCCGCCTCCGAGCCGGGCAGGACCTTCATGCGGGAAAGCACCGCCGCCTGGGCGGAAGTCCATGTCGCGGCGGGAGAGGATCGGTGCGTTGCACAAGCCATGGCGCAACGCACCGCAGCCTTCTATATGGGCGATTGATGCATGCTTTCGATGTGCTTGGCGACCCCGTGCGGCGGCGGCTCTTGGAGCTTCTGGCCGAAAGAGAACGTGCGGCCGGCGACATGACGGCGATCGTCCAGCGCGAGTTCGGCATTACCCAGTCCGCCGTTTCGCAGCATTTGCGCGTGCTGCGGGACAGCGGCTTTGCGACGGTGCGTCCGCTGGGCGCCGTCCGGCTCTACAGTGTCAACGCAGAGCCGATGCGCGATGTCGATCAATGGCTGGAACGCTTCCGGGGCTTCTGGACGCCGCGATTAGAGGCTCTGGCGACGGAGGTCGCGCGCGGCCAGCGGGAGAGCGGGACGGGGTGACACCGCAGGCGGCACGCCGTCATAGAGCAGACGCAGCATGGGCGAGCGCAGCACGATGCGCCACGCCATCCAGGAAAGACCCAGCGTCAGCAGGATCGCCAGCACGGCCTTGACGCTGACCGGCAGCGCCAGCGGTTGCCCGATCACCACGAGCGCGGCCGTGATCGGCAGATGGAACAGATAAATGACGAAGGACGCGCGCACCAGTTCCTGAACGGCGGGATGCGGCCGGTCCGCCACATGCTTGACCCCTGCGAGCAGCATCTGCGTGATGGCCACCGCGGCCACCGTCTCGACGAGGCGGCCGGCGGCGGGATGCAGCTGCCCCTTGAACATGAAATGCGCTGCCAGTGCGAGGACCCCGAGCAAGGCGATCGCAAAGGAGGGCCGATGCAGCGCATCCCGCAGCCGGGGCGCGCGCGCCACAAGACAGCCGGCCGCGAACCAGGGAATGAACTGGAGCAGCTGGTCGAGCCGGAAAATCTGCTGGGGGACATTGGTGGCAAAGCCCGCCGCATAGAAAAGCTCGATGGCGGAAGCTTCCCATGCGCCAAGGACCAGCGCCGTCAGCAGCACCACCAGCGCGGGCCGGCGCGCCAGGCGGAAGTCCGTCGCAGGAGCGATCTGGGCCTGGGAAAGCCGGGGGGACAGCGTCGTCAGCAGCGCGGCAAGGGCGGAGCATTGCAGCAACACGATGATGAACCAGAGGTGCCGCACCCAATAGCCGCCGGACACGGAGCTGTTGTGCTCCCACGAGGCGAGTGCCGGCCCGATGGAGAAGTTGGAAAGCTCACAAAAGAGGTTGAGCAACGGATTGAGCGTGAGGAGGCAAGCCAGGAAAGGGATGCCGAGCCGCAGGAACCGCCCCTTCAGCCATTCGCCCGAGCTGCGGCGAGACAGAAGCAGGGCGGCGAAATAGCCGGCAATGAGGAAGAAGGCCGGCATCCTGAAGACATGGATGAAATCGGCGAGCCAGGTCCAGATCAATGCGCCTTCCCGAGCATTGACGATCCAGACGTCATTGGCGCGATAGGCCATGGCGACATGATAGGGAATGCCCAGCAACATGAGCAACGCGCGGATCGCGTCCCAATGATGTTCTCGTTGTGCAACCCTGCTTGTCGTCATGTTTTTTCCGTTTCACCGATGGCTTATCCGGCGCTTTGGCGGGGATGCAACCCTGGCTCCGGAGCCGGGTTCCCGCCTTTGCGGCAGGAAGTTCCCGGAACCGCCTGGGGTGAGCTGAATGGTGCAGCATCAGCCAGCATGACGAATTCGAGCGCGAAGACCGGGCGGGGCTCCCGAGGCTCCCCATTCTCCCGCCAGCCTCATTTTCTCTTGTCCTACAGCCCCTCCGTCATGGCAGCGCCTTCTGCTGACAGCGGCAGGTGCAGGCATGGCTGTTTCTCATTTGAGGGTTTCCATCGTCCGATCAGGCCGCACCGGCTTGCCGGGACAGGCTCTGGCGTCCGCCTGATTTGCCTCGCCGCAAAGTTCAAGGAAGCGGAAGATGACACGGACGGGTCCTCATCTTTGTGAACTTTCAGCATACGGCTCAGTGTTGGACCGGCATTGCGGGGCGCTCGCACTGTCCGTCGCTTCCCGACTCACTTCCTGGAGAATCGGCGCGTTTCGGATTTTGTCCGCGCAGCTTGGGAAGTCGCCTCTCAGTCGCGCGGGCGGGGATTGGCGAGGGAAGAGAGCACGCCGCGCAGGGTCCGCACCTCCAGATGGTTCCAGCCGGGCTTGGTGAGCAGGTTGCGCAAGGTGCGCTTCGTCGCGGCAACACGGCTGGGCGGGAAGAAATAGCCGGCTTCGTCCAGCATCGCCTCGAACTGGCCGATCATGCCGTCCAGCTCGTCCTGGGAAGCGGGCGGCAGCAGCTCGGTACGCGTCGGCTGCGCAAGCGGGGCGGTCTTCGACCATTCATAAGCGCACAGGATGACTGCCTGCGCGAGATTGAGCGATGCGAACTCCGGATTGATCGGCACGGTGAGGATGGCGCGGGCAAGTGCGACTTCGTCGGTCTCCAGGCCCGAGCGCTCCGGGCCGAACACGATGGCGCTGCGCCCGACGGCTCCATGGATTTCCCGCGCCGCTTCCTCCGGCGTCACGACCGGCTTCGTCACCCCGCGCTTGCGCACCGTGGTGGCATAGACATGCGCGCAATCGGCGACCGCCTCGGCAAGCGTGTCATAGACCTGCGCATTGGCGAGCACGACGTCGGCGCCGGCCGCCGAGGGGCCGGCATGGGGATTCGGCCAGCCATCGCGCGGCGCGACGAGGCGCATCTGCGTGAGCCCGAAATTGAGCATGGCGCGCGCGGCCTTGCCGATATTCTCGCCGAGCTGGGGACGGACGAGCACGATGAGAGGGGCTGCGGGATCAGCGCGCTCCATCTGTTCGTTTGCAGACATATCCGTTTCTCCCCGGGGCGCCGGAGCCCCTGTGAACATCTTGGGTGCCGATGGCGCAGGGCATCGGGCGAGCCCGCTCCCGGCTTCGGCGGCATTCATGGAACAGGCCCGCCAAGCCGGCGGTGGCCGTGGAACCTCAGGCGAAGTGCAGGCGCGCGGTGATATCTACCGGGAGGCCTGCACGATGAAACGTGCCCGACCGCTTCATTCTCCGCCGACTTCCCGGATCGCGCCAGCGAATTCCTGAAAGTCCTTCGCCTCGGTGAAGTCCCGATAGACGCTGGCGAAGCGGATATAGGCCACGCTGTCCAGCCCTTTCAGGCCTTCCATGGCGAGCTCGCCGATCCGGGACGAGCTGACTTCGCTTTCCCCGCTCGTCTCGAGCTGCCGCTGGATGCCGGAAACCAGCCGCTCGATCCGCACCGGATCGAGCGCGCGCTTGCGGCAGGCGATCTCGATGGACCGGGCAAGCTTGTCCCGATCGAACGGCTCGCTTGCGCGGCCCGACTTGACCACCAGAATGTCGCGAAGCTGGATGCGCTCGAAGGTGGTGAAGCGCGCGCCGCAAGCCTCGCACTGGCGCCGGCGACGGATCGCGGCACCATCCTCGGTGGGGCGGCTGTCCTTGACCTGGCTATCTTCGTGCGCGCAGTAAGGGCAGCGCATCCTAGCGCTTGATCCTCTGCCAGAACGCGATGCCCGCGCCCGCGACGAGGCCGAGCGGCAGTGAGACGACCGGCAGCAGCACGCCCGCCACGGCGCCGATGGCCGCGCCGGTGAGCACCGGCTTGGTCGAAGGATGGCCGAGCCCTTCCTTCGCCATGCCGGAGATTTCCGCCTTGGCCCTGTCCATCAGATCATTGGGTTCGCTCATCGTCAGACCTCCCTTCAGTAGATCGGGAAGCGCGCGGTCAGGTCCTTCACCTTCTCGCGCACATGAGCCTCGACCTGCCCGTCGCCTTCCTCGCCATTATGGCGCAGACCCTCGACCACTTCCGCGATCCAGGTGCCGATCTGGCGGAACTCCGCCTCGCGGAAGCCGCGCGTCGTGCCCGCCGGCGTGCCCAGGCGCAGGCCCGAGGTCACGAAGGGGCTCGCCGTGTCGAACGGCACGCTGTTCTTGTTGCAGGTGATGTAGGCGCGGTCCAGCGCCTTTTCGGCGGCCTTGCCGGTGGCTTCCTTCGGCCGCAGGTCGATGAGCATCAGGTGATTGTCCGTGCCGCCGGACACGACGGCAAGTCCGGCCTCGGCAAGGCTGGCCGCCAGCGCGCGAGCATTGGCGACGATCTGGTGCGCATAGGCCCGGAACTCGGGCTGGAGCGCTTCCGCGAAGGCCACGGCCTTGGCCGCAATGACATGGACCAGCGGTCCGCCCTGAAGACCCGGGAAGACGGCGCTGTTCACCTTCTTCGCGATCGCTTCGTCATTGGTGAGGATGATGCCGGAGCGGGGGCCGCGCATGGACTTGTGCGTCGTTGTGGTCACGACATGGGCATGCGGGAACGGCGAGGGATGCGCGCCACCCGCGACCAGCCCGGCGAAGTGCGACATGTCCACCAGCAGGATCGCGCCCACCTCATCGGCGATGGCGCGGAAGGCCGCGAAGTCCCAGACGCGCGGATAGGCGGTGGCGCCGGCGATGATCAGCTTGGGCCTGTGGGTCCGCGCCTTGGCGGCGATGTCGTCCATGTCGAGAAGCTGGTCCTCGCGGCGCACGCCGTAGGACACGCAATTGAACCACTTGCCGGACATGTTGACCGGCGACCCGTGCGTGAGGTGGCCACCAGCCGACAGATCGAGGCCCATGAAAGTGTCGCCCGGCTGAAGCAGGGCGAGGAACACTGCCTGGTTCATCTGGCTGCCCGAATTGGGCTGAACATTGGCGAAGTCGCAACCGAACAGCTTCTTCGCCCGCTCGATGGCCAGCGTCTCGACGACATCCGCCCACTCGCAGCCGCCATAATAGCGCTTGCCGGGATAGCCCTCGGCATATTTATTGGTGAAGATGCTGCCGGTGGCTTCCAGCACGGCCTTGCTGACGATGTTCTCGGAAGCGATCAGCTCGATCTTGTCCTGCTGGCGCTTGAGTTCGCCCTGCACGGCGGCGAACACTTCCGGATCGGCTTCCTCCAGCGACGCGGAGAAGAAGCCCGGCGAGCGGATCGCCTGCTCGTTCGAATTATCGGCAAGGACGGACGATGCGGTCATGACGGATAGGTTCCTCGATTGAAATCAGTCGACGGCGGCAGGGACGGGCGGATGGCCCAGCTTGCCGACGCGGCGGGCATGGCGGTCTCCGCCGAAAGGCGTCGCGAGAAAGGCTTCGACGCAGGCCTTCGCCATCTCGATGCCGATCAGCCGCGCGCCCAAGGCAAGGACATTGGCGTCATTATGCTCGCGCGAGAGGCGGGCGGACAGCGGCTCCGACACGAGCGCGCAGCGGCAGACGGGATGGCGATTGACAGCGATCGAGATACCGATACCCGAGCCGCACAGCGCGATGCCGCGCTCGGCCCGTCCGGCGGCGACTTCTTCGGCAAGCTTGTAGCCATAATCGGGATAGTCGACGCTCTCGCCCTCTGCGGGCCCCAGGTCCGCGACCTCGTGGCCCGCCTCGCGCAGCCAGTCGGCAAGGGCTGTCCTGAGCGCCACGGCGGCATGGTCGGAAGCGATGGCGATGCGCATGATCCTGTTTCCCCAGGCGCGACCGGAAAGAGCGGTGAGTCGCGATTGGCCCGCTATCTAGTGTCGCGCTCGGAGGAATGCCACTGCCGATTGCGACCGCAGAGCGTCGGGCGTGCCGCGGAGCCCTGGCCCGGCCCGCAGCGGGAGGTGCTTCCGCCGGGCAGCAAAATGATCTAGCGCAGCGTCATGAGCGGGACGATCCTATCCATCCTGATGCTGGCCGGCCTGGCACTTGGTCTCGGCGGCATCTACCTGATCGCGGCAAAAGGCGAGACGAAGCGCGGCTGGCTGATGATCGTGGCGGCCATGGCGATGTTCGGCAATGTCGCCGTATGGACGATGCCGATGGGCTGAGCATCCTCTTGGGATGCCTTTCATTCGCCTGCTGTCTTTCCCGCGCAGGCCCGCAGATGGACTTCCAACGCCGCGCCATTGGCGTCCCAACTGAAGCGCTCGGCAGTGGCGCGCACGGCTGCGGGATCGGGCGGAGTGGCGAGAAGCGAAGCGATGGCCTTTTGGATGGCCTCGGGCTCTCGCGGAACGATGCGGCCCGCTTCCGGCCGGTCGAGCAGTTCGCGCGCGCCGCCTGCCTCGCTGATGACGAGCGGTACGCCGCAGGCAAGTGCTTCCACCCATGCATTGGCCAGCCCTTCCGAGGCGGAGGGCAGGGCCATGATGTCGCTCGCGGCGAGCCAGCCCGGCAGATCGCCATGTGGGACGCTGCCGAGGAAGCGCACGCGCGCCGCCATCCCGAGCCGTCCGGCGAGCGCGCTCAAACCGGTCCGGTCCGGGCCGTCGCCGATGAGCAGCAGCGTGACATCGGCAAGGCGGGCCAGTGCCTCGATCACCAGCGCCTGTCCCTTGCGCGGGATGAGTGCGCCCAGCACGGTGACGACGGGGCCGCAAAGGCCGTGCGCGGCCTTTGCGGACGCGCGATCTGCCAGCCTGAAGCGCGCCTGATCGACGCCGGTATAATGGACGCGGATCCTGGCGGGCTCCATGCCCAGCGCCACCATGTCCGCCTTCATCGCTTCACTGACAGCGAGGAGGCCGGCTGCGTCCCGCCCGGCTTCCCGCACCATCGCCGCTGTCGCCGGATCGCGGCCCCAATGATGAATGTCCGCCCCGCGCGCCTTCACGGAATAGGGAATGCCGAGCTGCCTGGAGAGGCGGCGAGCGACCGGCCCGTCGGGGAAGAAGAAGCTTGCGTCGATCACATCGAATGGCCGCGTCGCATGGAGGCGCCGGACGAGGGGCAGAATGGCGCGGGTCATCAGGGGCGGATGCCAGCGCCCGCCAATAGCCGGGATGATGGGAAATCGCGGTCTGTGGACGGTCAGGCCCTGCCATTGCTCCTCGGCCGGGAGGGCGCGGCGCGCGCGATATACCGCGTGGAGGGAGAGAGGCCATGGCGGCAGGCCGAGCGGCGCGAGGACCGTGACGTCCACATCCGGCCGGCTGGCCAGCGCACAAGTCTGCCGCTCCACGAACACGCCGAAATTGGGACGTGTCGCGTCGGGGAACAGAGTGGAAAGCGTGAGCACGCGCAGCGTCATGGCGCCCTTGCCTAGCAGCAGCCCATGAAGAAGGCACTAGGGCTCTGCCTGCGCATCGGCGGCGACCGGGTCCGTTAGCCTGCACCCGGCGCCGCCCTTGCGCGGTCAAAGCCGGGCTAGCGCAATCATGCAGAAGCCCCAGACAAAGGCCCCGCTCACCCCGAGGAACAGCGCCGCCCGCGCGAGATCGCGGGGCGAGACCCGATCGATATGATCGCGGAAAAAGCGGGCGTAGCCGGCACGGATGTCGGTGCGGGCGGAGAGCAGCGCTACCTCGAGCGCGGAGGCTTCCTTGCGGTACCAATGAAGCAGCTCGTCAAGCTCCGGGGACGCGAGGTCGGGATAAGCGCCGACAAGCGTTTCGATCCGGGTGCGCCGCTCGGCGCTCCCGGAGGAGGGCAATTCAGTGTCATGCATGATCGATTCTTCCGAGTTCAGAAAGCTGGGCCGCGCCCGGAACAGGCGCGGGGCGGGAACTCAGAGGAGAGGTGGCGCTCTCGGCGCATGGAGGACGACATGGATTGCGGGGCGCGGTGGGCCGGTGGAGGCGGGCCGGGGCGCTGGCGCGCCGACGGACGGCGGGCTGGTGGCAGCCGTGACTTGCACGAAGGACGGCAGCAATGGCTGAGGGTGCGGCAGCGCCGGCGCGGTCGTCTCGGCGATGCGCCGGGTGACGGTGACCAGCGCGACATCGAGGGTGGCGGAACTGAAGGCGGAGCCCTGGCGGGGCTGGAAAGTCGCCGCGCCGCTCGGCATCGCCTGCAGCCCGATCATGGCGAGCAGCAGGGCCAACACGAGCCGATAAGGCGTCAGGGCGCGGCGCGGGGACATCAAGGTTGCGATAGAGGCGGGTGACGCTTCTCGCAATGCCCGGGCGCGTGGCCTTACTACAGGCTTCGGATGAGGCGCACCGGCAGGCCGATCCAGGCGGGATCGTTCACCACCTGTTGCCGGGTGCCCGCGCCAAGCGGGAGCAGATGAAGCATCATGCCATCACGGCCAATGAGGCGGCCGAAAAGAAAACGCCCCGCCGGGCGCGGCACGAGGACGTCGCGGTTGAGCGCTTCGGTGAAGCGCTCGGGCGGCAGTGGCTCGCACCACAACTCATCCCCCGCGCGATAATCGCCAAGGGCGGCGGTCATCCGGATGCCGAGCGCCCCCTTCGGCACGGTGGGCGGCACGAGCGTGAGCGGACGGGCCGGCGCGCCGGCGCCATCGGGGCCCACCAGCGCTGCCACCGGTACTTTCTCGCTCGCGGGCAGGTCCACCAGATCGCTGGCCTGCACGTCCAGCGCTGCGGCGATGCGGTTAAGCCATTTCACCGATACGGTTCGCGTTCCGGTCTCGAGCCGACCAATCGTCTGCGCCGTGGTCGGCGGTTCGCAGCGCGCACCCACTTCTTCCAAAGTCAGGCCGCGCGCCTTGCGGACCTCGCGAATGCGGGTAATCATCGTACCGGTCTCCAGATAACCTGAACGGTTAGCCTGTCCTACATTTCCATCGCCATGGCAATGGGGCAGCCCGAATCGGGGAAGGAGACCATCCATGGCGGTACAAGCAAAGCAGGGAAACGGACATGCCAAGAAGGTTCCGCAAGCGGGCAGCGCGGCCCAGAAGCTGGTGGAAAGACGCGTGGAAGGCCCCGACGGCAAGCCGCATGTCGTGACGATCAATCTTGGGGAATCGCCGACAAGCTGGCTGTATGCGCGCCGGATGCTTTCGAGCCGCCAGTTCGCAGCAGCGGAGGCCATTCGCGCCGACTGGGAGCGTGCGGCCATGAATGCCCGGGTGACGATGAACTGGGATATGGCGGCGGCGCCATCCCGTGGCCGGCGCCCTGCGCCCGGCGGCGCGGACCGGACGATGACCCAGATTGCCGCGCGCGAGCGGCTGAACGCCGCTCTGGCCGCCGCGGGGCCGGGCCTTTCGGACATCCTCTGGCGCGTGGCCTGCGCTTGCGAGAGTCTGGCGGCGGCTGAGCAGACGCTGGGCTGGCCGGCCCGCGCCGGCAAGCTCGTGCTCGGCTTCGCGCTCGATCGGGTCGCGGATTATTATCGCATCCGCTAGACGCAGGCCATATCCGCTGGCGGAGGTGGCTGTCACGAAGCTGACGTCGTGCGATGACAGGAACCGCGAGATGGCCATCGAGCCGGAGAATGAGAGCGAACGGATGTGCTGAACCGCAGGCAAGCCATGGTTCTGGGGGGAATGGCTGCGCTGGCCGCGCCGGCCGGGGGCAGGGTGGTAGGAGCGCCGGGGCGGACGCGGCCACTCGTCCTGGCCCATCGTGGCTGCTCGGCCCTGCGGCCGGAGCACAGCGCGGGCGCCTATGCCAAGGCGATTGCCGACGGGGCCGACTATATCGAGCCCGACATCGTCATCACCGCCGACGGCGTGCTCGTGGCACGGCATGAGAATGACATTGCGTCGACCACCGATGTCGCCAGCCGACCCGAATTCGCCCGCCGCCGCACAACCCGGACGATCGACGGGCACAGCGTGACCGGGTGGTTCACCGAGGATTTCACGCTCGCCGAGCTCAAGACCCTGCGCATCATCGAGCGCTTGGGCGACCTACGCCCGGAAAGCCGGGGATATGACGGCCAGTTCCCCATCCTCACGCTGGGCGAAGTGATCGAACTGGCGGCCACTGAGGGCGCCGCGCATGGCCGCGTCGTGGGGCTGGTGCCTGAGATCAAGCATTCCACTTATTTCGGAGGGATCGGCTTGCCGATCGAGGATCGGCTGCTCGCCACGCTGGCCGCGCATGAGCACAGCCGGCGGCATCCCGTCGAGATCCAGTCCTTCGAGATCGGTAATCTACGTTCTCTGCGCGAGCGGATCGGGCGCAACTCCAACATCAGGCTGATGCAACTCCTCGGCGAACACGACGAGACGCCTGCCGATATCGCGGCGGCCGGCGGCTCGCTGACTTATGGCGAGATGGCGACACCTGCGGGCTTGCGTGCGATTGCGGCCTATGCCGACACTGTCTCCCCCTCCAGCCGGATGCTGATCCCGCTCGATGCCGAGGGGCGGTGGGGCGAACCCACCAGCCTGGTGCGCGACGCGCATGAGGCCGGGCTGCTGGTGGGTGCCTATACCTTCCGGCCGGAAAACCGCTTCCTGCCGCTGGAACTGCGCGACGGAGCCGGGAACAACGCCCGCAATGAAGCGGGATCGATCGCCGAGATCCGCCGCTATCTCGCGCTCGGCATCGATCGGTTCTTCACTGATGACCCGGCGCTCGGGCGCATCGCGGTGGACGGGCGCTAAGCGCGCCGGCTGGTGGCCAGATGCCTCATGCCGGGGCTATTCCGGCGGCACCCATCCGGGCGCCTTCCCGTGTCACCCCCTTGCGGGCGCGGCCAGCCGGGTCTAGGGGCTGCGGCATCCGCTCAAGCAAGCCGAAAGAGGACTCGCCCCCATGAAAGCCCGCGTGTTCGTCACCTTGAAGTCCGGCGTGCTCGATCCGCAGGGCAAGGCGATCCAGCATGCGCTGGAAGGGCTGGGCTTTGGCGGCGTCAATGACGTGCGCGCCGGCAAGCTGATCGAACTGGATCTCGCCGAGGGGACCAGTGAAGCAGACATCGACGCGATGTGCCGCAAGCTGCTGGCCAATACCGTGATCGAGAACTACCGGATCGAGGCAGTCGGCTGAGCCGCGCGGGAAGGGAGCTATTGCGATGAAAAGCGCCGTCATCGTCTTCCCGGGATCGAACTGCGATCGCGACCTTGCCGTGGCTTTCGAGGCCGTCAGCGGCACGAAGCCCGTGATGGTCTGGCACCGCGAGACGGAACTCCCCGAGGGCATCGATCTTATCGGCGTGCCGGGCGGCTTCTCCTATGGCGACTATCTGCGCTCCGGCGCGATGGCGGCGCGCTCGCCCGTGATGCGGGCGGTGGCCGAGGCCGCCGCGAAAGGCACTTATGTGCTCGGCGTCTGCAATGGCTTCCAGGTGCTGACTGAAAGCGGGCTTCTGCCCGGCGCGCTGATGCGCAACGCGGGCATCCATTTCGTCTGCCGCGACGTGGCGCTGACCGTGGAGAACAGCCAGAGCATTTTCACCAGCCGCTACGAGGCGGGCGAACATATCACTGTGCCGGTCGCTCATCATGACGGCAATTATTTCGCCGATGCCGCCACGCTCGACCGGCTGGAAGGGGAGGGCCGGGTGGCCTTTCGCTACGGCGAGAGCGTCAACGGCTCGGCACGGGATATCGCCGGCATCCTCAACGATGCGGGCAACGTGCTGGGCATGATGCCGCATCCCGAGCGCGTGATCGAGGCGGCCCATGGCGGCACGGACGGTCGCCGCCTTTTCGAAGGGCTTGTCGAGGGTCTGTTGGAACGCGCCTGACCTCCCGCCAGCCAACGTTACGTTCTGGAAACAATCCGGAAAGACGGCGGCCTTACCTGAGGGGTGTGCCTTTAATTTGAGCATATCAGAGAGATGTTGCTCAAAATTTAGGCAGTATCATCCCGAAGAAGGAGGAACAGGATGCTTAGCCTTGTCATCGCCACCGCGGTCGCCGCCAGTGCCCCCGTGCATCAGACCACTGTCGAGCACGAAGGGGTGACTTATCATGTGAACTATCGCCAGACCGTCACGACCAAGATGCGGACGATCGGCATTTCGCCCGGCTCGCGCCCCGGCAACCAGCGTTGCGTCTGGTCCGCCAAGGTCCAGCTCGACCGGGAGATCCGCCGCGATCAGGACGCCGCGCCGCTCGTCCGGCGGCTGGCCGGCGATGGCCATCGTGTCGAGGGGCAGGTGCCCGGTCGGTGCGCGGGCCGTCGCGACTATGTGGAGACCCAGATTGCCACGAGTATCGAGAATGCCCGGGACAAGATCACGGCCATGGCCGAAGCGGACCGGGCCAATCTGCCGGGAGAGATTCGCGCGGCGCAAGCCTTGGCAATGCGTTGACGCGAGCTGGAGGGATATGATCCGTCAATGGCGCGGCGCGCTGCTGGTTGCCGCGCTTGGCGGCGCGTCGCTGCTGCCTGCCCTGCCGGCGCGCGCGCAGACGGGCCTCGATCCCTCCTTTCGGCTCGAGGTGGCGACCGATCATCGCCGCCGGGGCCTTTCCTGGAGCGACGGAAAAGCGGCGGTCGAGGGCAATGTCACGCTTGATCTGAGCCGGAGCCTGGAAATCGGCCTGGGCGCCACCTCGCTGCGGCAGAGCCGGCGGCATGGCGGCGCGGATGCCGGGCTCGATCTTGGCGCCCGCTATCGGCGCGATCTTGGCCCATGGATGCTCTCGCTGGGCGCGACGGGGCACGTCTTTCCCGGCGCGGCCGGCCTCGATTATGTCGAGGGGGACGGCAGCCTGAGTTACGATATCGGCCCCGCGCGCTTCCATCTCGGCGCGAGCTACGCTCCTCCGCAGGACTCGATCGGCGGGGACAATCTCTATCTCAGCCTCGCGGCGGACATGGGCGTGCCCGGCACCCCCCTCAGCATCTACGGCCATATCGGCCGGTCATCGGGACGCGTGGAGGATGCCATACGCGCCGCCCGGCTGAGGCCACAGGGCCGCTATTGGGATCATGCTGTCGGCCTCGATTATGTGATGGGACGGCTGGCGACCGGACTGCGCTATTCCGGCACCAGCATCGGCGCGGTGGACCCGGAAGGGCCCTATATTGACCGGCATGTCGGGGAGCGGGTGGTTTGGTCGCTGCGGGTGGCGCTTTAGGGGCAGATTGACCTGGGCTAGATGATCGCTCTCTTCCGCTCGCTGCGCCTTGTCGGTTGATGACTTGGTTGCTTGAGCCGAACATGCCACCTCGGGAAGCGGCGTGTGGGGGGCGGTATGTCAGAGCAGCTAAAAGCTGAAGTGCACAGCGAAGAGAGACAAAATCTGTTCAAGGAGCTTGATCTCTGCGAGGCCGGCATTGCTCGCTACGGGAGAAGCAGAACGAGATTCGAGAGGGCATTCTCAACCGACACATGAACTTGCCCACTGAGGCATGTGCTGTGGATCGCCGGTCCTGACCACATGAGCCTCCGCGCCCTCCAACGTCGCGTGAAGCGGATTGAGGAGGGCTGGAAGCCGCGACCATCGCCCATCGTCATATTCTATGGTTCGTGGGATGCCTTCGTTGATGGCGCATATGCGGCAGTGAGTGCGGGCGCGCTGGACGCGGAGGGGGCCAGTACCTCCGTCGCCAGCATCACCCGCGCCGCGGCCCGTTCCCCGTGCGCCTATCGACACCTTCTCATTCCCGGCGCGGGAAGGAGCAGACCTGCAAGGCATGATCGAGCCGCAGCGATGGGCCTACGACGGATGCCGACGCCGGGCCGGGAGCCAGTGCTAGACGCCGATGCTAGCCCGCCTCGCGTGGTCAGGAAGGTAGGTTGGCAGCGGTGCATGAAGTGCCGCCGCCCTTCTTTCAGAGGACGTGATCCGCCTGCGCCTGTGCAGCGGCGCGGATGGATGCCCGGAGGACGAGGACAGATTCAGATAGAGGTTGGGAGGTCCGAGCTTAACTCCCGCGATGAGGGTCAAGGCCACCGACCCCTCGCCTTCACAACATCGGGGCCAGCAGCGGGGACGGGCACTCCTTTCCACCCTGGCGCTGCCAGCACCCTGCGCCCTCGGGCGTGGGGTGCTGCTATGACGCCATTGATCTAGCTTCCTGTCGCCGCTCTGATAAACTGGTCTGCTGAGAGTAAAGGAGGCGCTGAGCGTGTCGAACGAAACTGAATCTGAACTTGATCGGCAGGTATCTGCCAAATCGAAAGAGTTTGCTGAGCATGTTCGGGGGCTTGCCAGCAACCCCTCGCTTCGGGACGCATTGCTTCGAGCCTGCGTGAGTGATCTGGTTTGGGAACTGTATTTCGAGTTCCCTGATTCACGCTATGCTCTGCAAGAAGAGCTTGAAGAGATGGCTGGCGCAGTGAAGGCAAGCATAGCGGAGGACCGTCTGAAGGAGCGGCAGGCGTCCTAACTGGCTGCGATTCAGCGGCGCTGCTAGATATACGCTAGACGGCGCCGTGGGGTGGCGCACCAGATGCCTCAAGGTGCGGCACAAACTATTGTAAATGATTGCTTTTTGGTCGGGACGAGAGGATTCGAACCTCCGACCCCCACACCCCCAGTGTGATGCGCTACCAGGCTGCGCTACGTCCCGACCGGAGGGCGCCTCCTAAGCGGATCGCGCGCAAGTTGCAAGGTCTGTGTCGGCGTGCGGTGCGCGGAGTTTGGGAGCGGGCCGCCATGGCTTTGCGGACGCGGGGCCGGAGCGGTTTCGGGCGCCACTTTTCCGGCCGGGGAGTCGGTCCCTCGGCGGGGTGCCTGCTGATCGGGGTCTCCTCCGGGGGGCGTCCTGCGGGCCGTATCAGGCGCCCTGCCGTGCCGGGATTTCTACAGCGCGGAGATGTAGCTCGCCATATAATCGAAGAACACGTTGAGCCGGGCGCGTGCGCTGCGGGTGAGAGTGACGATGCGCAGATCGTCAGCGGCCGGATCGGGCTCCAGCGAGATCAGCCCCAGCGCCAGCGCGTGCTGGATGCGCGGGCTGAGCGAGGCGGAGCGGGACAGGCCGAGCTCGGCCGGCCGCTGCGCGCCGATGCGCCGGCTGAGCCACTCATGCACCATCAGGTCGACAAGGAAGTCGAATGTCTCATCCGGCATGGCCTCGGGAAAATGCTCCGCGAGCTTGACCTTGAACGTGACGAAAATGCGCGCGGCGGAGAAAAAGTCGATGCCCGTGCGGAGCGCTCCGTCCTCGGTGTGGCTTCCAGTGGGGATCTGCGCGACCTGCTGACGGATCGAATCGAGGAAGGGCAGCGAGGCGTTGCCGCTCAGACCCGTTTCACGCGAGGCCATATCGTGCGGTCCACATCCGGTCTCGATAAATGCCGAGCACCATGACCAGCAGCAGGGGGATGGCCCACAAGCCCTCATAGCCCTGGTAGACAAGGGCCGAGAAGACGGGGTCGATCATGGTGGCGAAATGGGCGACGACGCTGTTGAGCTGGAACGCGGCAACCCAGATGGGCCACCAGCGATCGCTGACGCCCGCGATCACGAACATCGCGAAGAATGTCGCCGCATCGATGAACAGCACCATCATGTTGGTGCTCGCCCAGAAGGTTTCATATTGATACGCGCTGGTCCAGCGGTTGACCGCCATGGTGCCCAGGGCGGCGAGCAACACGACCAAGGTCGTCCAGCGTCCCTCCCAGCCGCCCAGCACAAGGGCGTAGGCGCAGGCCGAGAGGCAGAGGAACCAGAACAGGATTGCGATCAGCATTGACACGGTTCGTTCGCTCCTGTCGCAATCCTGTCTGGCGACGGCAGGGTGGGGTACTGCCGTCTAAACTGCTTCAGTCCGCGCGGGCGGTTTCGATGGTGACGGCGGGCTTGGCGAGATCCGGGCCCAGGCCATCCGGGCAGCCGAAGTCGACGACCTTGAGCGAGCTTCCGCCCTTGATCGCGGTGAGATGGCGCACCACAGAGAGCATGTCGCCGCGTCCGGCAACGAGATGATCGAAACCGCGAGCCATGCCTTCGAGCAGCTTCTGGCTCTGCGCCATGGGAAGGCCGGACTGTTCGCTGGCCTCGATGATGGAACTGGCGAGGCGGGTCTTGCACAGGATCGCGCGGTCAATCGCCGTGATCGTGCTCTTGGTATCGTCGGCGACGACGAGGCCGGTGGTTTCCTGGATCTTGAACATAGCTCCTCCTCGCGCAGTCGCGCTGCGCCGTCATGCAGTGAACCCGTGAACTAGCTGAAGGCCTTGAATGCGCCCGAAATCAGCAGAGCCATGGAAATGACCGCCAGGGTGGAGAGAAACGCGAGCGAGACAATCTGGATCGTCTTGTTCCCCAGAGACTGCTCATTCAACGAACCTCCAACCGGTGGCAGCAATTTCAGCCCTGTGTGTCTCGGCTGCTGCAACGCCTCCTGCATGTCCACAATGGAGGATTTTTCGTGTTCGGTAAGGGGCTCCGCCTGCCTAGGCAATTCCTGCCCAGCCATGCTGACGAGGCGTCCGGCCTCCCGGCGATCCGCTACGCCGAGGATCTGTGTCGCCGCGAGGATATGATTGTCCACGGTGGAGTGGGAAATCCCAAGCTTTCTCGCGATTTGCTTGGATGTGAAGCCCATGGCGACAAGCTCCAGGCAGGCGCGTTGCCGCTCGGTCAGGCGGGTGATGACTTCGGGCTTCGACATGATGCTATGTGACAATGACAACACCCTCCTGTCACGCCCTAATTTACAATTTCGATGAGCCCCGAAACGGCTTCGGACGGGCGAATCGCACGCGATGCGGCCGATGCCGGCAGCAGTGTCCAGAATAGCGATGCCGGTTGCCTGCGGACAGGGGATATGCTAGCCGCGCGGCCTTGAACGAGGCGATCGGTCGCCTCATTTACCGGCCGATCCGTTCTCCCATCCGCATGATTGCGCTGCTCAAGGACCGCAATGTTCACCATAAACGCTCTCGCTTCGGCTGCGCCGGACGCATCCACTGGCTCCGGCATGGCAGCCTTCCTCAACTTCATGCCGCTGATCCTGATCTTCGTGGTCTTCTATTTCCTGCTGATCCGTCCGCAGCAGCAGCAGATGAAGAAGCACCGCGCCAAGGTCGCGGCGGTCAAGAAGGGCGATCAGGTCGTCACCGGTGGTGGCCTTGTCGGCAAGGTGGTGCGCGTGGACGATGTCTATGTCGATGTGGAACTGGGGCAGGGCATCAAGGTGAAGGCTGTCAAGGCGACATTGAGCGATGTCGTCGATCCCCTGACGGCCAAGCCCGCGAACGACTGAGCCGCCCATGCTCGACTTTCCGCGCTGGAAGATCTGGCTCGTCACGCTGACGACTGTGATCGGATGCCTCTTCGCCGTACCCAGCTTCCTGCCCGATCGGGTGGTGGCTCAGTTGCCGGGCTTCATGCAGGCCCGGGTCAATCTGGGGCTCGATCTTTCCGGGGGGAGTCATATCCTCCTGGAAGCCAGCACCCAGGATGTCGCGGCCCAGCGCATCCAGAACATGGAAGAGATGATCCGCACCGAGCTGCGGCGCAGCGATGCGCGCATCGCCATCGGCGAAATGTCGACGCGGAACAATCAGCTCAGCTTCATGGTTCGCAATGCCTCGCAAGTGGATGCCGCCGTGGAGCGCATCCGTCCGCTGACGCAGGGCGCGGGGCTGACCGGTCAGCGCGACTTCAATGTCGAAGTGCGCGATGGCAACACCATTGTCGTCACGCCGACGGAGGCGGGCGTTGCCAATGCCATCGAGAGCGCTATGCAGGTGGCAACCGAGGTCATCCGCAAGCGCATCGACGAGATGGGCACGCGCGAGCCGACTATCATCCGCCAGGGCAGCAACCGCATCGTGGTGCAGGTCCCGGGCCTGCAGGATCCGGCGGCCCTGAAGGATCTGCTCGGCCAGACAGCCAAGCTTGAATTCAAGCTGGTCGACACGACCGCCAATCCGGCCGATCTCGCCCGGGGCATCGCGCCCATTGGCAGCGAGATCTTGCCTTATCCCGAGAATCCGCTGGGTCAGCCGGTCATTGCCGTCAAGCGCCAGGTCATGGTGTCGGGCGATGAACTGATCGACGCCCAGCAAGCCTATGATCCGCAGACCAACGCGCCTGTGGTGAGCATCCGCTTCAATGGATCGGGGGCCAACAAGTTCGCCCGGGCGACGCAGCAGAATGTGAACAAGCCTTTCGCGATGATCCTCGATGGATCGGTGCTGTCGGCGCCGAACATCAACGAGCCGATCCTGGGCGGTTCCGCGCAGATCAGCGGCAATTTCACTGTCGCAAGCGCCAACCAGCTCGCCATCTCGCTGCGCTCGGGCAAGTTGCCCGTGAAACTCACGGTGGTGGAGGAGCGCACGGTCGGGCCGGATCTGGGCGCCGATTCCATCCGCAAGGGCGTCCTGGCCGGCGTGATCGCCACGGTTGCAGTGCTGGTGCTGATGGTTGCGGTCTATGGCCGCTTCGGCGTCTATGCCAATCTCGCTCTGGTCTTCAACATCCTGATGATTGTCGGCGTCATGGCGATCTTCAACGCGACGCTCACCTTGCCCGGTATTGCCGGCTTCGTTCTGACGATCGGTGCTGCGGTGGATGCCAACGTGCTCATCAACGAGCGCATCCGGGAGGAGCAGCGGCGCGGGCGCAGTATCATCCAGACGATCGAGACCGGCTACAAGGAAGCGCAGCGCGCCATCTTCGACGCCAATACCACCAATGTGATCGCGGCGGCCCTGATGTTCTACTTCGGATCCGGGCCGATCAAGGGTTTCGCGGTGGTGCTGACCATCGGCATCGTCACGTCGGTCTTCACGGCCGTCACCGTCACACGCATGTTCGCGTCCTTCTGGCTGCGCTCGCGGCCCGCGACACTGAATATCTGAGGGGCCGGAAAGATGCGTCTGCTCAAGTTCGTCCCGGACAACACCAATCTCCACTTTCTCAAGTGGCGCAAGATCGCGATGGCGATCAGCATCCTGTCCATTATCGCGTCCGTCGCACTGGTGGCCACGCGCGGTCTCAATCTGGGCGTCGATTTTGTCGGCGGTCAGATGATGCGTGTTACTTTCTCGCAACCTGCCGATCTCGATGCCTTGCGGGGCACGGTAGGCGCAGTCGTCGAGGGCGAGGCCAACATCCAGCAATTCGGCGCGCCCAATGAAGTGTCGATCCGCACGCCGTTGCCGGAAGGCGGCGATGACGCCGCTACGCAGGCGGCGGACCGACTCAAAGCGGCCATCCTGAAGGCTCATCCCGATGCCGTGTTCGGCAGCGTGGATACGGTCTCCGGCAAGGTTTCGGGGGAACTGTTCAGCACCGGCGTGTGGGCCATGTTCTTCGCGATGATTGCGATTTCGATCTACATCTGGTTCCGGTTCGAATGGCAGTTCGGCATGGGAGCGCTCTTCGCGCTGTTCCACGACGTCGCCCTGACGTTCGGCCTGTTCGCGCTGACGCAGATGGAGTTCAATCTCAATATCGTGGCAGCGCTGCTGACCATCATCGGCTACTCCCTGAACGACACCATCGTCATTTATGACCGGATCAGAGAGAATCTGCGCAAGTACCGGAAGATGGGTTTGATCGAGCTGCTCGACCTCTCGATCAACGAGACGCTGGCACGGACGATCATGACCTCGCTCACGATGATCATCACGCTCGTGGTGCTCCTGCTGCTAGGCCCCGAAGTGATCTTCGGTTTCACCGCCGCGATGCTGTTCGGCATCTTCGTGGGTACCTATTCCTCCGTGTACATGTCGGCGCCGATCCTGGTGTGGACGAAGGTGGGTTCGGAAAGCTTCGTGGCGAAGGCCGGCGGACCGGTCGCGGGCGCGGAGCGGGTCAGCGTCAATGAGCAACTGCCGCCGCGCTGAGGCGCGGCGCGGGCGGGAGAGCGCCTCATGGAAATGCGCCGAGAGGAGATTCCGGCTGGCCCCGTCATCACCGGCTTCGCGGGCCGGGGGTTCCGGGTGGGCGAACGGGTCTTTTCCGGGGGGCTGCTCATCGATCCGTCCGGTGTCGCCGCGTGGGATGCGCCGGCGCATCCCGACCTGCTGGACGTGGCGATGCTGGGGCAGTGGCTGGACATCGATCCGGCGCCCGAGTTTCTGCTGCTGGGGACGGGCGCCCGTCTGGTGCAGCCGCCGCGTGCCTTCGTGAGAGCGCTTGAAGCGACCGGCATCGGCGTGGAAGCCATGGACAGCCGGGCAGCCGCCCGGGCCTGGGGTGTGCTGCGCCAGGAAGAACGGCAGATTGTCGGCGCCCTGATGCCGCTCTGAACGCCAGCCCGCCGGGCTGGCGGGATCTTCAGATGGTTTCCTCTATCCTGCTCGTTCATGCCGCAGCAAGCGGCGCAGCATTAGTCGCGTGTCCCGACAGGGAAGGTGCGGGCGGCGTCGGGCCTTGCCGAAAGGGCGGAGCGGCGAAGCGTCTGAGAGAGGAGGACTGACGTGGCGAGCCATATTCCGGAAGGGCGCCTCGGCCGTGCATTCAAGGCCGGCATTCCAATCGCATTTGTGATCCTTGCCGCCAAGGTGGGCGAGGGTGACTGGAAGATAGACCGCAGCGGCGAAGCCACGAAGCTGAGCTGGGCGTCCCAGCCTTTCAGCGCGGCGGCTGATGAGTCGGCTCTTCGGGTCACCGCTTGTTATGGTGCAGGCTGCGAAAGCTGGGCATTGGCGGTTTCCCTGCCGCGCGATCATTATGGTGTGCGGCTGGCGACGGCCGCTGGATCGCTTCTCGCGGATGCCATTGGGCTCTGTCCCGAGCAGATCAGGCTTCGCGGGCCTCTTGCATTGGCATAGACCGCAACCATATGGTCGAACAGGAGATGGCGCGGGCTCGTCCCGCGCCTTCGTTTTTTGACGCCAAATCTTAACGCAAGGGCATTAGAAGACAGCCGAAACTGGCAGGGCAATGGAACAGAGCCGGCAGCGGCCTGTCCTGCGAGTGACAAGAGAGGATGGGGGCTCGGCACCGGGGAACCGGCTGCCCGTAAGCCAGAGGAAAGCACATGCCCTTCATAGCGATAGATTTCGAGGCGTCCTGCCTGCCACAATATGGCCGCTCGTTTCCGATTGAAGTGGGGATCGCCACGGATTTCGGCTGGAGCCGGTCCTGGCTCATCAAGCCGCATGCTTCCTGGCGCGACTGGCAGTGGAGCGAGGAGGCCGAAACCCTCCACGGCATCAGCCGGGAGAGATTGGCGCGCGAAGGCATGGACGTCGCAGAGGTCGCACGCCATTTGCGGGCCGCGGTCGGCGGATATGAATTGATCGCAGACAGCTATTTCGACGATGAGTGGTCGCGCGTCCTGTTCCGGGCCGCAGGCGAGCCCGATCATGTGGCCGTGCGATGCCTGGCCGATCTGCGTGCGTTTCACGACATAGATCCGGAACGACTCCACCGCGCCATGGCGGAAGCGGATATGCAGCGTGCCCGTCGCCACCGCGCGGAGGATGATGCCCGCTGGCTGGCGCGGCTGCTGGGCGAGCTGGGTCTCGAGCGGGCGATGAGTACTTACGCACCGCCCGCACGATCGATCTGGCAGGGTGAACTGATCTCCGCGCCCTGAAATCCGGCCGTCAGACCGCTGATTCTGCTTCGATGCGTATGGGGGGATGAAGGCGCAGGCGCGTGACGTGCCGCGAATCGCCTTCGATGATCTCGATCCGCCACCCACTTTCCTCATGCATGAGGATATCCCCGACAGCCGGAACCTTGCCGGCGATGACGAAGGCGAGGCCGCCCAGCGTGTCGACGTCGGAGTCGATCTCGGCGAGCTTGGGATCGATCGCCTCGGCGACATCATCCAGCTCGGCGCGGGCGTCAGCGTCCCACAGACCGTCTTCGAGTGGCACAAGCATGGCCTCGGGTGCCTCGTCATGCTCGTCCTCGATCTCGCCGACGATCTCCTCGACGAGATCCTCGATGGTGACGAGCCCGTCCGTGCCGGAATATTCGTCCAGAACGATGGCAAGGTGGGTGCGCTTCGCGCGCATGTCGGCCAGCAGGTCCAGCACGCCCATGCTCTGCGGCACATAAAGAGGCTGCCGGATGAGGCCTTCGAGGCTCTCGGGATGCGCGTCGGCCCGCGCCAGGATGGCGAAGGCGTCGCGGATGTGAATCATGCCCGTGATCTTGTCGAGCGTATCCTCATAAACCGGAATGCGGCTGTGACCGGCCTCGACGAACAGCGCCATCAGCTCCGCGAAGCTGGCGTCCTGGGAAATGGCGATGATGTCAGCGCGCGGCACGGCGACATCGTCCACGCTGTGCTCGCTGAAATGCAGCATGTTGCGGAGCATCTGCCGTTCGAGCGGCGTGAGGTCGCCCTTGGCCGGGAACGCGGCCGGTTCCTGCTGTTGCTCATCATATTGCTCGATGACGGTCTCAAGCTCGCGCCTGAGATTGGTGCCGCCGCTGTCTCCGAAAAGCAGGGCCCGCAGGCCCCGCCATATTCGTCCGCCTTCGCTGCTACTCTCGCCCTCTTTGGCGGGGGTGGGCGTGGCTGTTTCTGCCATTGGTCTGGTCAGGTCCCTGTTTCATCAATGGGGCGGGCATCGCCTCGCTCCCGGTCCCCATATGGATCAGCAAGGCCCAGTGTTTCAAGGGCGCGTATTTCGATAGCTTCCATGGTCTCGGCCTGCACGTCGTCCTCATGGTCATGGCCGATGAGGTGGAGCGTGCCGTGGACGATGAGATGCGTGGCATGGCTTTCCAGGGAAATGCCGCGTTCGCTCGCTTCCCGGGCGCAGGTCTCGCGCGCCAGGATGATGTCGCCGAGCAGCGCTTCGCCATCGTCCGTGTTGGCCAGTGCCTCGATGAGATCGGGCTGGACCATGGGGAAAGACAGCACGTTGGTGGGCTTGTCCTTGCCGCGATAGGCGGCGTTGAGCTGGCGCACCTCGCCGTCATCCGAGAGCTTGACGGAGACTTCCACCTGCAGACGGGCATCAATCAGGCGGGCGTCGGTCGTCTGCGCGAGCGCGAGCGCGGCGCGCACGGCCCGGTCTGCCAGCGCGGTCCAGTCCGTGTCTTCGGGCCAGTCCGGCCCGACATCGGTCATGACGTCAAGCATCGCGCCCTTCATAAGCTTCTACGATGCGGCCCACGATGGGATGGCGGACGACATCCGCGGTGGTGAAGCGCACGGTCGCGATTCCCTGGATGCCTTCCAGTCGCTCCACGGCATCGGCAAGGCCGGAGATGCCGGGCGTCGGCAGGTCGACCTGCCGGGGGTCGCCGCAAATGACCATCCGGCTTCCCTCGCCGAAGCGCGTGAGGAACATCTTCATCTGCGCCTGCGTGGTGTTCTGCGCCTCGTCGAGAATGATGAAGGCGTTGGCGAGCGTGCGGCCGCGCATGAAGGCGAGCGGCGCGATCTCGATCTCGCCGCTGGCAATGCGCCGCTCCACCTGCTCGGCGGGCAGCGTATCGTAGAGCGCGTCGTAGAGAGGACGCAGATAGGGGTCGACCTTCTCCTTCATGTCGCCGGGCAGGAAGCCCAACCGCTCGCCTGCTTCCACGGCGGGGCGCGAAAGGATGAGGCGGTCTACCGAGCCGGTGATGAGCTGGCTCACCGCCTGCGCGACGGCAAGATAAGTCTTGCCGGTCCCCGCAGGGCCAAGCGCGAAGATGAGGTCGTTCCGCCCCAGCGCTTCCATGTAGACGCCCTGATTGGCCGAGCGCGGGACGATCGTCTTCTTGCGCGTGCGGATCATCACCTTGGGCGGTTCGGAGACGTCATGCCGGATAATGCCGTCCAGCGTCGGTTCGGCGGACATGGCGATCACGGCCTCCACTGCGCCACTGTCGATTGTCTGGCCGACGGCGAGGCGATTGTAGAGCCCTTGGAGCACGTCGCGGGCACGGGCGGCGGCTTCCGCGTCCCCCTCGATCTGCAGCTTGTTGCCGCGCGCGGCAATGTAGACGCCGAGGCGATTTTCGATAGCCACCAGATTCTGGTCATATTCGCCGAACAGCGCGCCCAGCAGATAAGGCTTCTCGAACACCATCTCGAGACGGCCCTTCTCGCCGGCCTCTGCCCGGGTGTGACGCTTAGGCACGGGGCCGACTCATTGCGCGGGGCGCGTGGAGAACTGCTGTCATCTCCGCCTTCATGCCAGAGGGACCGGCTGCCCCACAAGGGGTAAGTCCAACGATTGTGTCGAGGGTGTCGCCGGGGGAGGGGGCGGAGAGCGGTCGGGACCGGAAGGGCGTCCGGCGGAAAAATATCGCTCGGTATAAAAATATACTTGCGCAGCTTAGTCCGGGTTATTATACCTGTCAGTACAGAAAGGGGTTCTACCGGAGCGGGCGTATCGCCCATTCTGATCCGGCACGGCCTCCGAACGAAAAGGTTGTTTGTTCACTCCCCAAGATCGGGAGAGCCGCCCCCATTTCAAGGTCAGGCGGCCCGGACCCGGCAAAAAAGAAAGGAAATCAATATGAACCGTTTCATGCTCGTCGGGGCAGCCGCTGCCGCGCTCGTTTCCGCCCCGGCTCTCGCCCAGTCCTTCCAGGGACCGCATATCGGTGTTCAGGCTGGATGGAACCACGACATCGCCATCAATGATGACAAGGATGCCGTCGTGGGTGGCGTGTTCGCCGGCTATGACTATCAGGTGACGCCCAACATCGTCCTCGGCGCGGAAGCCGGCTTCTCGCTGGGCGCGAGCGACCGCATCGGCCCCTCGGGTCCCGATAACGCCTCGATCAATCCGCTGCACGCGTTCGACCTGTCGGCCCGCGCCGGCTATGTCGTGGGGGAGAATAATCTTCTCTATGTGCGCGGCGGCTATGCCAACAATCGGGCGCGCTTCACCCAGACGGTGGGCACCGCGACGCTGACCGACAAGCGCACTTATGATGGCTGGTTCGTCGGTGGCGGCGTCGAGCGCAAGCTGCTCGACAATGTCTCGGCCCGCGTCGAGTATCGCTATGGCGACCTTGGCGGCGAGGACTACAAGTTCGAGCGCCATCAGGTGCTGGCGGGCGTGGCCTACCGCTTCTGAACGGCAGGGCAGCCGGGCTTCGCGGTTCGGCACCTCCCGATAACGGGCTTATGAAAGAGGCATGCGGTTCGAGACGGGCCGCATGCCTTTTTATTTTCAGGCGCTGCGAGGCAAGCGCCAGCAGCGAATAGTGTTAGCCGGTCGCGAGCACGCCATCATAGACGGCGTTATCCAGCGCAACGCCCGCGCCCATCGCGACGCACATCAGCGGGTTTTCCGCGATCTTCACCGGCAGGCCGGTCCGCTCGGCAATGGCATCGGCCATCCCGCGCAGCAATGCGCCACCGCCGGTCAGCGTGATTCCTTCGTCGATGATGTCGGCCGAGAGTTCCGGCGGCGTTTCCTCGAGCGCGTTCATGACCGCCCCCACGATCTGCCCCACCGATTCGCGCAGGGCCTCGGCGATCTGCGCTTCGTTGATCTCGATTTCCGCCGGGCGGCCATTCACCAGATCGCGTCCCTTCACGGACATCGCCTCGCCGGTGCCCACCGGCATCGTCGCGCGTCCGATCTGGATCTTCACGCGCTCGGCCGTGACTTCGCCGATCATGAGATTGTGATGGCGGCGGATATAGGAGGCGATGGCCTCGTCCATCTTGTCGCCGCCGACGCGAACCGAGCCGCTGTAGGCAATGCCGCTCAGGGACAGCACCGCGACTTCCGTGGTGCCGCCGCCGATATCGACGACCATGGCGCCGATGGGCTCCGTCACGGGCAGGCCCGCGCCGATCGCCGCCGCCATGGATTCGTCGATCAGCCGCACATGCGAAGCCCCGGCGTTGGACGTCGCGTCGCGAATGGCGCGGCGCTCCACCATGGTCGAGCCGGATGGGACCGCGACGATGATATTATTGCGCCGCAGCCGCGTGCTGCCGCCCAGCGCCTTGTCGATGAAGCGGCGGATCATCTGCTCGGCGACGTCGAAATCGGCGATCACGCCATCGCGCAGGGGGCGCAGGGCTTTCACGCCTTCGGGCGTCTTGCCGAGCATCAGCCGGGCCTCGTCCCCGACGGCCTTCACATGGGAGACGCCGGCAATGGTCTCGATGGCGATGACGGAGGGTTCATTGAGCACGATACCCTTGCCACCGACATGGACGAGCGTGTTCACCGTGCCCAGATCGATGGCAAGATCGTGGCCGGAAAAACTGAACAATCTGGATAATTTCATAAATGCGCGCACGACCCTGAATTTTTGTGTTCTGCTCTTGCCCGCCGGCTTGCGGGTCGTATCGCCCAAAGAGGCGAGACGGTGCTTTCGGGAGATTATCGGCGCGCGGTGCAGCGAATGCCCATGATGCCCGTTCTACCGGCGCCTTTCCACCGCTAATCTCAAATCGATCTCGCGGACGGCGGGAAAAGCTGGTCGAGCGCGTTTTCAAGGCGGGTAAGGCTGGCCGACACGTCGGTCAGCTTGTCCAGTCCGAACAGTCCGAGCCGGAATGTCCGGAAATCCGGGCCTTCGTCCACCATCAGCGGGACACCCGCCGCGATCTGGATACCCAGCGGCGCGAAGCGGCTGCCATTCTGGATTGCCGGATCGTCCGTGTAGGACACCACGACGCCGGGCGCGCCAAAACCGGGCGCTGCCACAGAGCGCAGACCGTGCACTGCCAGCATGACGCGAACCGCATTGCCTTGCGCCCATTGTGCATCCCGCAGCCGATCGAACCCGATCGCCTTCGTTTCCACCATCGCGTCACGGAAGACGCGCAATGCGTCGGTCGGCATGGTCGCATGATAGGCATGGCCGCCGTTCAGATAGGCTTCCATGATCGTCAGCCATTTTCCGAGATCCGCAGCGAAGCTCGTGGATTTTGTGGCGCGGCAACGGTCCAGCGCCGCAGCATTCATCATGACGAGACCGGCGCAGGGCTGGGCGGACCAGCCTTTCTGCGGCGCGGAAATCAGCACATCGACGCCAATCTTTGCCATGTCCACCCAGACACAGCCGGATGCGACGCAATCCAGCACGAACAGGCCGCCGACTTCGTGCATCGCGTCAGCGAGCGCGCGCATATAGTCGTCGGGAAGGATGATCCCCGAGGCCGTTTCGACATGCGGCGCGAACAGCAGGGCGGGACGCTCTGCGCGGATGCGGGCGACCACCTCCTCGATGGGAGGCGGCGCGAAGGGATCGTCTGCCGCGTCCCCCTGCCGCTGCGCCTTCATCACGATTTCCTCGGCGGGAATGCCGCCCGCCTCGAAGATCTGGGTCCAGCGATAAGAGAAGAAGCCGTTGCGGATCACCATGACCCGCTGGCCAGTCGCGAACTGACGGGCCACGGCTTCCATCGCGTAAGTGCCGCCGCCGGGCACGACGACGGCGCGTTCGGCTCCGTAGACCTCGCACAGCATCGCGTGAATATCGCGCATCACCTGCTGGAAGGACTGGCTCATGTGATTGAGCGAGCGATCCGTGAAGACCACGGAATATTCGAGAAGGCCTTCGGGATCTATATCTTGGCGCAGGCCGGGCATCGCGTTCTCCTTTGACGAGACCGCCCGTTTCACGATCCCGCATTGCAGTCAAACGCAAGTTTCCGCGCCGGTTGCTCAGGATCAAGGGCGCCGGGCGGAGGCTATGACAAAGCGCTGCAGCAACGGATGGACGATCACCGCATATGGGACCTGCCGAATTCACGCTGGCTATCTGGGCTCTGCTACTCACGCCGGGGCCGACCAACACGCTTCTCGCGCTCTCTGGCGCGCAACGGGGCGTGCGGGCATCGCTGCCGCTGATACCGGCGGAGCTGTGCGGTTATCTTCTTGTCATCCTGCCGTTGAGCGCGGGCGGCCCGCTGCTCCTGACCTCTTTTCCCGTGCTGGCGACCGTCATCAAGCTGAGCGCCGCTGCCTGGGTGATGTATCTGGCGATGCGCCTGTGGCAGCCTGTCCTGGCCAGCCGCGCAAGCTATGATGTGACGGCGCGACAGGTCTTCTGCACGACGCTGCTCAATCCCAAGGCCCTGATCTTCGGCCTAGAGTCTGTCCTGATTAGATTGAATCGTTTGGGGATTCCCAAGGTGGCTTTGTTGTGATTCAAGCTGCTTGCTGGGGAGGAGGCCAGCAGCGATGGCACGAGCCTATTCTGACGATTTGCGAGATCGGGTTGCAGCGGCAGTTTTGTCGGGCCGCTCGGTTCGCGAGGTTGCTGGTGCGTTCGGTGTGAGCGTGGCGAGCGCAGTGAAGTGGTCGCAGCGTCTGCGTGATACGGGCAACGCCGGTTCACGTCCGATGGGAGGCCACAAGCAACGGGTATTGGCGGGGGAGCAGGAATGGATGCTGCTTCGTCTTGAGGAATGTCCGCATCTGACGGTGCGCGGGCTGGCGGTCGAGCTGGCCGGGCGCGGTCACCGAGTCAGCCCCAACACGGTGTGGTCGCTGCTGCGCAAGGCTGGCCACAGCTTCAAAAAAAAGCCTGTTCGCCAGCGAGCAGGACCGCCCGCAGGTAGCTCGGCGGCGGACGCAGTGGAAGAAGTACCAGGGCCGGCTTGACCCTCGCAGGCTGGTCTTCATCGACGAGACCTGGGCCAAGACCAACATGACCCCGTTGCGGGGCTGGGCAAAACGCGGCGACAAGCTGATCGCCAAGGCGCCGTTCGGCAAATGGAAGACGCTGACCTTTGTGGCGGCGCTTCGTCACGACCGGATCGATGCGCCCTGCGTCCTCGACGGCCCGATCAACGGCCAGCTCTTCCTCGCCTATGTCGAGCAGTTCCTCGTGCCCACCCTCGTGCCCGGCGACATCGTCATCATGGATAACCTCGGCAGTCACAAGGGTCAGGCCGTGCGCAAGGCAATCCGTGCGGCAGGGGCCAAGCTCCTGTTCCTGCCGCCCTACAGCCCTGACCTCAATCCAATCGAACAGGTCTTCGCCAAGCTCAAGCTGCTACTGCGAAAAGCCGCCGAGCGCACCGTCGAAGCCACATGGCAGCGGATAGGCAAACTGCTCAATGCCTTCCCACCCCATGAGTGCGCCAACTACCTCAGGAATAGTGGCTATGCTTCAATCTAAACAGGACAGACTCTAGCGCTGCTGCCCGCCTTTCGCGAACCGGTCTTCATGGGGAGGCTGGCATTGTTCATTCTGTCGGTGCTGCTGATAGCTTTGCTTTGGGCGGCTGCGGGGGCAGCGGCCAGTGGGCGGGATGAGGGGACAGGTCATCGGAGGCAGCGCTGGATACGACGCGCGGCCGCCTCGTGGCTCGCGATGCTTTCAATCGGTCTGGCGGTCGGCGCGGTCGCCCACTGAGTGTATCCTTCGGCCTCCCGAGCGCCCGAGGGCATGTCGGACCGGACCTCAGTCCGCCCGGCCCAGCAGGAACCGGCCAAGAGCCCAGCGATCCGATTCGCGGGTGAGGAGAGGCGCCGCGTGCGAAGGGGGCATCCAGAGGCAGTCGTGCTCCCCATCCATGGGCAGGCGCTCGATCAGATATGCGCGGAAATAATGAGCGCGGATGGTCCAGCAGCGCCCGTCGATTCCCTGCGTGAAGAGCGTCGCTTGACCCAGCTCGGTCGTCACCCGTCCGCGCCAGCCCATTTCCTCGACGATTTCGCGCAGCAGGCAGTCGGTGGGCGTCTCCCCGGCCTCGATGCCGCCGCCCGGCAGGAAATGGCGTCCCGCCTGGGGACGAATGAGGGCGAGGCGGCCTTCGGCGTCGAGAATGAAGGCATAGGCGCCGGGCCGCTCGACATAATCGCGGCCTGCCAGTTTCTGCCCGAACGCGGGGTGCATTCCCGTCAGGCGGCGCGCCGCGCCACGACCGCGCCGCCGAGGCTGTTCGGTCCTGCGCTGACGATATCCACCTCGATGATGTCGCCGATGCGGGCATCGGCCGCTTCCACATGCACGGACTGGAGCCAGGGCGACTTGCCGATGAGCTGGCCGGGGTGGCGGCCCTTGCGCTCCAGCAGGATGGTCGTGCGCTTGCCGACGGTCGCCTGATTGAACGCCAGCTGATCGGCGCTGATCGCGGCCTGCAGGCGCTGGAGGCGCTCGTCCATCAGTTCCGGCGCGATCTGGCCGTCCATGTCGGCGGCCGGCGTGCCGGGGCGCGGGGAATATTTGAAGCTGAAGGCATGCGCATAGGCCGTCTCGCGCACGATGGAGAGCGTCTCCTCGAAGTCGGCCTCGGTCTCGCCGGGGAAACCGACGATGAAGTCGCCTGACAGGGCGATGTCCGGCCGTGCGGCGCGGATGCGCTCGATGAGGCGCAGATAGGATTCGCGGCTGTGGCTGCGGTTCATCGCCTTGAGGATGCGATCGCTCCCCGCCTGCACCGGCAGGTGGAGAAAAGGCATGAGTTTCTCCACTTCGCCATGCGCGGCGATGAGGCCGTCGGCCATGTCGTTGGGATGGCTGGTGGTGTAGCGGATGCGTGCAAGGTCCGGCAGTCGGTCGAGCGCGCGGATGAGGCCGTCGAGCCCCTGCCGCCGCCCGGCTTCGTCCTCGCCCTCCCATGCGTTCACATTCTGGCCAAGCAGAGTGATCTCACGCGCGCCGCCATCGACCAGCGCGCGCGCTTCGTCCAGAATGGCGCTCCAGGAGCGGCTGACTTCCGCCCCGCGCGTATAGGGCACCACGCAATAGGTGCAGAACTTGTCGCAGCCTTCCTGCACGGTGAGGAAGCTGGTGGGGCTGCTGCGCCGCGTGCGGCCGGGGAGTACGTCGAACTTGGATGCCGCCGGCATGTCCGTGTCGACGGCGTCTCGTCCCGCGACCACATCGTCGATCAGGCCCGGCAGATTATGATAGGCCTGCGGACCGACGACGATATCGACTGCTTTCGTGCGCCGGGTGATTTCCTGCCCCTCGGCCTGCGCGACGCAGCCGGCGACGGCGATCATGGGACGCGATCCGTCTTCCCGCCTGAGGCGGCCGATGTCGGAATAGACCTTTTCCGCCGCCCTTTCGCGGATATGGCAGGTATTGAGCACGACGAGATCGGCATCGAGGCCCTCGGCGGCCGCCGTCATGCCCCGGTCGGCCAGCAGTTCTGCCATGCGCTCGCCGTCATAGACATTCATCTGGCAACCGAAGGACTTGACGTGGAATGTCCGGGGCTGGGGCTTGGGATCGGTCATGGCGGGCCCTATACAGCCGATGGGCCGGCCAAGGAAGCCGCCTGTGCGCGGACCTCCATGGCCTCCGCGATCCGCCGCCGGGTCTCCGCTGCCAGAGCCTTGCGGTCGGGATGATCGCCCGGATCGAAGGGCGTCAGGAAATGCAGCGTCACGGTGCGGCGTCCCGGAGCGCCCAGGATGCGCAAGGCGTTGGCGATGCCGGATTCCCCGTCCGGCCAGACCATGAGGGACGTCGCCGCGCCATAGTCGATCAGCAGCGGCTGGATCAGGATGTTGCGGGGTGGCGGCAGGAGCACGCTGAACAGGGGCGGCTTGAAGGGAAGCAGATGTGCGCCATTGCCGGTCCCGCCCTCGGCGAACAGGGCGATCGGCTGATGCGCGGAGACCGCCGCCCTGACGCTCTCGATATGGCGGCTTACTTCGCCCCGTCTCTCGCGGGCGACGAAGATCGTGTTGTTCTGCGCCGCCAGCCAGCCCAGGACCGGGGCGGTGCGGACGTCATCCTTGGAAATGAAGGCGCAGCCCGTGGCGCCGCCCAGCAGCGGAATATCGAGCCAGCTCAGATGATTGGCGACGAGGAAAACATCGTGAAGCACCGGCGTGCCGGTGATGCGCACGTCGAAGCCGGCGATATGGCCGGCGCGCCGCAGGAAGATGCGCGGCCAGCGTGACGGACCCCGACGGCGGGCAACGAGATGCGGGATGAGGCAGGCGAGGACCAGCGCCAGCAGCAGGACGAGGCGCCAGAGCGCCCGCGCAATCCGCATTCAGTCCTTGCGCTCGCGATCCAGCGCGACCCCGTAAAGCTCCATGCGGTGATCGACGAGGCGATACCCCAGCTTTTCGGCGATCTGGCGCTGGAGTTGCTCCAGTTCGGGGTCGACGAACTCGACGACCTTGCCGGTCTCGACGTCGATGAGATGATCGTGATGCGCTTCGGGCG
This sequence comes from Sphingobium lignivorans, assembly GCF_014203955.1. NCBI lineage: Bacteria > Pseudomonadati > Pseudomonadota > Alphaproteobacteria > Sphingomonadales > Sphingobiaceae > Sphingobium > Sphingobium lignivorans. Next base: position 3,151,864 of record NZ_JACHKA010000001.1, on the reverse strand, counting down.
CGGGCTCGTAGCGGGCGCGACCATCGCCGAAATCATGACGTTCGAGAATGCCCGCTTCCTCGAACAGGCGGACGGTACGGTAGACCGTCGCGATCGAGATGTTGGGATCAATGGCCGAGGCGCGCTCATGCAGCTTCTCGACGTCCGGGTGATCTTCGCTTTCCGAAAGGACACGAGCAATCACGCGGCGCTGCTCGGTGATGCGCAGGCCACGCTCGGCGCAGAGCGCTTCAATATCGATTGTCCGGGTCATGCGTTCCTGTGTAGCCGAATTTCCCCGCGCGCAAAGCGCCAAAATGGGTGGCCCAGCCAAATTCCGCAGAGAATGACGCTGCCGAACGGGCCGGCAGCGTCATTACGAAGGAATGATCGTTCCGGCTTACTTGCGGGTGCGGCGGCGCGATGTCCCGAGGCCGATCTTCTTGGCGAGATTGCGGCGCTGCTCCGCATAATTGGGCGCCACCATCGGATAATCCGCGGGAAGGCCCCATTTCGTGCGGTAGTCGTCCGGCGTCATCTGATAATGCGTCATCAGGTGGCGCTTGAGCATCTTGAGCTTCTTTCCGTCCTCAAGGCAGACAATATAGTCGGGCTTGATCGAGGAGCGGATCGAGACGGCGGGCTCCTGCTTGGGCGCCGCGGGAGCTGCTTCCTGCTGAAGACCTGCAAGCGCGCCGTAAACGTTCTGGATGAGCAACGGCAAATCCGAAACCGCAACGCTGTTATTCGAAACATGAGCTGCCACGATATCCGAGGTCAAGGTGACGAGCACTTCATCGCGGGCGCTTGCATCCGACATAATGGAATCCTTCAATAGTTGTATTGTTCTTGCGGTACCCTGGGCTGTGCTCTCCAGCACAGATCCGAATTATCGTTTAATGTCGAATGCTTGAAAGGGCAAGGGAGGCAGGCGCGAAATCGTTCAATCATGTCCCAGCATGATTTTGTAACTCAGGGCATCGAACCGTTCACCATTGCTGCCGACATAGTAATCGGGTCGATGATTATACTGAAAAAAGCCGGCCTTGCTGTAGAGATGGATTGCCGGATTGCCGGATCGCACTTCCAGGAACATCGCCTTAGCGCCGCTGCCCTCCGCTTCGTTCATGCAACGGTCGAGCAGGCGCCGGCCATGGCTGCATCCGCGATGATCGGGGTGAACGGCCAGCAGGAGCAGCTCGGCCTCGCCGGCGATGCTGCGCAGCAAGGCGAACCCCACGGGGAGGTCGCCGAGCCGCGCGATGGCCAGGAGCGACCCCGGCAGGGACATCATGCCGCTGAGCTGCGGGGCTGACCATGCTTCCCCATATTGAGGCGGGAAGGCGGCCTTCATCACCTTCATCGCATCAGCGATGTCCGGATCGGTGGCCCGCATGCTGACCCGAATGGTAAGATCAGCCGCCATCACTCCCGGCCCGCGCGCAAGGCTGGTTCCATGGGCCTGGCATCCGCGCCGCGCCCATAGACTGGCCGGGGCGGGCGGCTGCGCTGCGCCTGAGACAGCAGGCCGATCTCGCGGGCGTCAGGCAGCAAGGCGAAGGCCTCGCCCGTCGCGCCGGCCTCGACAAGCTGGCGCGCGCCAGAGCCGACGAGCAGCGGAACATCGATGGAGGCGGCCAGTTCGGCCACGGGGGTAGAGCGCACCTCCAGCAGAGCGCCAGCGTCCGGCGCGGTTGCCGGCCCCGCAAGGGCCCAGAACAGTTCGCCGTGCCCGCCGATCATGACGACGGCAAAGGGCGTGGTCGGGGCCAGCCGCTCGCGGGCCATGGCGCTGACCAGATCGAGGCAGCCATAGCCTTCCACCGGGACTTGCCATGCCATGCCAAGGGCGACCGCAGCGGCAAGGCCCACACGCACGCCGGTGAAGCTGCCCGGGCCGACATTCACGAGGATGCGGTCACAGCGTCCGCCCTCCGGCAGCGCGGCGATCGCCGGGAGCAGGGCCTCGGCATGGCCGCGCCCCAGTTCCTGATGCGAGCCCGCGATGCAATCCGGCCCCTCGAACAGGGCAAGCGAGAGAGCGGGAGTCGCGCAATCAATGACAAGCACGCGTCCGCTCATGCGCTCGCCCGCTCCCTGTCACTCATCATGCAAGATCCCCCGACCCGTTGCGATTGAGCGGTCTTCAGACAGCGCGGACTTCCGTCACTTCCGGCACATAATGCTTCAGCAATTGTTCGATGCCGTTCTTGAGGGTGGCGGTGGATGACGGACAACCGGCGCAGGCGCCCTGCATGCGCAGATAGACCGTGCCGCGCGTGAAGCCGCGATAGACGATGTCGCCACCATCATTGGCGACGGCCGGGCGCACCCGCGTGTCGATGAGTTCGCGAATCTGCGCGACGATGTCCGCGTCGGCCGGATCGTCGCCCGGCATCGGCTGCTGATCCTCATCCGGCGGCACCGAGATGCCAAGGGCGCTGCCGCCCCGAAACAGCGGCATGTCCGCCGAAAAATGGTCGAGGAGAATGGAGATCACGTCCGTGCGCAGATCGCTCCAGGCCACGCCCGGGGCTGCCGTCACCGAGACGAAATCGCGGCCGAAGAACACGCCTGTGACGTCGCCGAGATCGAACAGCGCTTGCGCGAGCGGCGATGCCTCCGCTTCATCGGCATTGGAGAAGTCCCGCGTTCCGGCCGCCATGACTGTCCTGCCGGGCAGGAACTTGAGCGTGGCGGGGTTGGGGGTCTGTTCGGTCTCGATAAACATGGGCTGGCACTCGCGGAAAAGGGCAGGACATCGGCGCAAGCGCCGATGATGCCTTTCCCATTTGGTCAGTCAGGCGCTCGCGCGCAAGTGCTCAGTGCGTGGCGGGGGCGGGCTCGGTGGCCGGGGCGGGCGCGGATGCGGCCTTGGCCTCGCCGGGCATTGCCTTGCTGACCAGCGGAACCGGCATGCCCCGCGCGAGGACGATGGCCGACCAGCTCGTCTCCGGCACCAGATAGCGGGTCGCGAGCTGCTGGAGGTCCGCCGGCGTCACATCGAGCAAATCCCGCGACAGGCTGGCGGCGAGCGCGAGCTTGCGGCGATCGCTGGTGTAGCCGTCGAGCTGGCTCATCCAGAAGGCGTTGCTGTAGGCGGCCCGGTTGAGCAGCTGCCGCACCGGCTCCACTTGCCGGTCCAGCTCATCCTGCGTCACCGGATTGTTGGCCAGGTCCGCGACGATCTCGTTCATGAGCTCGAAGAAATAGGGAATGCGGTCGGGCTTGAGCTGGGTCTGCACGAAGAGGAAACCGCCGCTATCGGCGCTTTCCGGCCAGACGCTCGAGGCGCTCGGCGTATAAGCCGCGCCATCGATCGAGCGAAGCTTCTCGAACAGGCGATCGTTGATGATCCGCGCCAGCATGTCGAGCTGGCGGCTCTCGCGGATGCGGTCCACGCCGCCCCCGGTCGGCCAGGCGATGATGGCGGCCGCCTGCTCGCCAGGCCCGTCATGACTGATGAGAATGGGGGAGGAGACCGGGCGGGGAAAGCCCATGACCCGATATTCGGCCGGCGGCGGGGTATCGGTCCGGCGCTCCAGCGCCCCGAACGTGGCGGCCACGGCGGCGATCGCGTCCTCGGCAACGACATCGCCGAAAATCTGCACTTCCACCGGACCTGCGGCGAGCCGCGGTTCCCATGTCGCCTTGAAGCGATCGAGCGTCAGCACGGTGCGCGCCACGGCGGGCGAGGCCGGTGCGAAGCGGCTGTCCTGATTGCGCAGGAGCCAGTCGAGATTGCGATTGATGGCCTCGGATGCGGAGCCGGGAACCGGATCATAGCTGGCGTCCAGTGCCGCGATGGTCCGCTTCAGCGGCGCGTCGTCCCAGCGGGGGAAAGCGAGCTTCGTGGCGAACAGGCGCAGCTGGTCGCCATAATCCTCCGGGCTGCTGACCGCGCTCAGGGAAAAGGCATCGTCTTCCACCGCGAAGCCGAAGGACAGCCGCCGGCCGTTCATCAGTTCCGTCATTTCACGCTGGCCGAGATCGCCGATGCCGCTGGCCGCCAGCGCGAAGGGGGCGGCCCAGAGCGCATCATTCTCGCGCGGGGAAAAGCTCTGCCGGCCATGGCCGAACCGCACCCGGATGCGCACCTTGCCGGGTTCGGCCTGATTGGCATTGAGGAGCAGGCGCACGCCGTTCTCGAACGCGATATCCTGAATGCCCAGGATGCCGACCGGCGTGCGCGAGGCCACCTTGCCGGGCGCGGGCAGCGCCGGAAGCGAGGCCATGGTGACGCTGGGGGCATCGAGCCGCACATTCTGGGCCGGCTGCACCGGCGCCCGCAGAGCCGTGGCGAGGCGTGCCTGTGCATTGGGCTGGGCGGCCTTGAGGCTGAGCAAGGCGCGCACGGCATCACCCGAGAACAGTCTCCTGGTCGAGGCCAGAAGGTGATCCGGGGTCATCAGGCGGCGCGCGGACCGGAAGATTTCCAGCTGGGCCTGCGGAGAGACGACCGTTTCCCGAATATCGATGGCAGCGACGAGACTTTCCGCCTGCTGGGCGCTGCCCTCGACGGCCGAGGTCGCGGCCGCAGCGGCATAGAGCGCTTCCATGCCCGCAAATTCCCGATCGATGTCCGCGGCGCTGGGGGGCGTCCGCCGCGCGTCCTCTATGATCGCGCGGACCTCCCGCAGGGCCTTCTCCCAATCATTGCCGATCGGGACGATCGTCACATAAGTGGCGTTGGCGGACCGGGAGCTGTCATCGAGAGCCACGCTGGCCTGCAGGAAGGACGCGCCCATGGTGGCGACTGTCTCGAGCCGCCGGTTGATGAGTTCCAGCGCCACCATGTCGGCGAGGCGAGCCTCGTTGAAGGCAATGGTATCCTCGTTGAACACCCAGGGGCGCAGATAAGCGAGGCCGACCGAATAAGGGGAGCTGGGCTCGACAATCACCTTCACGGCCGGGGCCTTGGGATCGGGCTTGCCGAAATCGGGCAGTTCCGTCGCTTCGCCCCGTGCCTGCCAGCCGGCGAAATGGGCGCGCAGGCTGGCTTCGATCACAGCCGGATCCATGTCGCCGGAAATGGCGATGACGGCCCGGTCCGGCCGATACCAGCGATCGTGAAAGGCGCGCAGGGCCTCGGGCGTGGCGCCGGTGAGCGTGGCTTCGGTGCCGATGGGGCTGTGCTGCCCCAGCCGCTGGCCGGCGAAATAGAAGGACCGGACCTGGTCCCCAACGCGCGCGGCCGGGCTCAGCCCCTCGCGACGCTCGGCCAGCACCACCATGCGCTCGGCGTCCACGGCCTCCGGCGTGATGGCAGGCGCCGTCATCATGCCCGCCAGGATCCTGAGGCTTTCGTCGATTCCCGATTGGGTGGCGCGCGGCAGATCGAGCGCATAGACCGTGCCGGTCGGCGAGGTCTGGGCATTGCTGTCGCTGCCGAAGGACGCACCGAGTCGCTGCCAGATGCGCTTGGATTCCCCATCCGGCACGTCGCGCGATCCGCGGAAGGTGAGATGCTCGATGAAATGGGCGAACCCGGCTTCGCGCGGTTCCTCCATCAGGGAGCCGACGTCGACCCGCACGCGAATGGAGACCTGACCGGCGGGCACCTCGTTGCGGCGGATGGCGTAGCGCAGGCCATTGGGCAACTCGCCGAAATGCCAGGCGGGGTCCATCGGCACGTCGCTTGTCGCGTAGAACCACGGGCGGGGCTCGGCAGACTGGGAAGCGGGCGCAGCGGCCGGCTGGGCCTGTGCGTGGAGGGGCGAAGCCAGGAGGACAGCGGCCCCGAGCGCGGCGGAGAGCAGCCGACGAACAGCAGCAGAGCGAATAGTCATGGCACCTGTGTAGGGGTGAAAGGAAGCATCGTCACACGGAAACTTGTCGCGACATGTCGCGATCCAGAGAGGGGAGGGGACGGCATCAATCGCCGGGCGGTCATGAACCTCAACTGACTGCCCGGCGCGCGGCCCGCCCAGCGATGCCGCGTCCACGCTGTTCCGCATGACAGACCGGGGCGCCGTACGATCAAAGCTTTCTTTACCACAGCCGACTAGAAGGCGGGCATTGGAGGAGATCCACAATGTCCGCCCCGAATGCGTCGTCCGATAAACCAGGTGGCACCCTGGCCAAGCTTGGCCGTATCTTCGGGATTGGGGAAACCTTGCCGAACGAGAGCGAGATATCCGCCGCGGGAGAGCGCGAAACGGGCAATGGCCACATGCGGCGCGAAGTCGAGCGTCGAAAGGCCTTGTATGCGGATGTCGGTGATTTCCTCTTCGCGCATGACCTCGATATCACGCCGCTCAATTTCGGCCTCGCGCTCGATTATATCACCGGCAACGACGTCGCGATCGAGAAGGCGGTGCGCGCCATCCTCAGCGACCGGGGGCGCATCACCAACGGTGTTGCCGAACAGATCATCGCCGACCAGCGTGCCGAGGACCTGACACCCGATTCGCTCACCGAAATGCTGGCGCAGATGGAAGCGAACCTCAATCAGATCACGGGCATCGCCGACCAGTCGAGCAATTCCGCCAAGGATTTCGGCGCGGCGCTGCAGGCGCAGGCGGCCGAGCTGAGCAAGGAGAATGCCGGCGGCGAAACGATCGCCAATCTCGTGTCGCTGACCCGCAGCATGATCGAGAAGACGCGCGAGGTGGAAAGCCGGATGCGCGAGGGGCAGAAGCAGACGCGGCTGCTCCAGAAGAATCTCGAAAATGCCCGCAAGGCGGCGGAGCAGGACCATCTGACCGGCCTGCCGAACCGCCGCGCCTTCGAGAGCACATTGCGCGAGGAATGCGCCATTGCCCGGGAGAATGGCGAGCCGCTCAGCGTCGCCTTCTGCGACATCGATCATTTCAAGGCCGTCAACGATACCCACGGGCATGATGCCGGAGACCGCGTGCTCAAGTTCGTCGCCGGGCTGCTCGCCAAGGTCTCGGGCGACAAATGCCATGTGGCGCGGCATGGCGGCGAGGAGTTCGTGCTGCTCTTCCGGGGCCTGCCGGTCGCCGAGGCCGCCAAGGTGGTCGACGATGCGCGCGCAGACATGGCCAGCCGCAACCTCGTCGATCGCAAGACCGGCGAGCGCATGGACCAGGTGACCTTTTCAGGTGGCGTGGCGGACATGTTCGCGCACCCCGAGCCGCGCGATGCGCTACGGGCCGCGGACCGGGCACTTTATCTCGCCAAGGAACATGGCCGTAATCGCGTCTATATCGCCCGCGAACCCGAGCAATAAGGGCGATTCCGGCTTCCGCGTTCCCCGGGAACGGGACAGATTACCGGACACTCTAGGACATATAAAAAGCGCTGTCCCGAACGCCTCCCGAGAGGGGAAATGCGCAAGGCGGATCGCAGCAAGTTGAAACCTGAATCGGGTTTCAGAAATCCGGCTGGTCGTAATATTTGGGCGGCGTCACGACTTCCATGCGCTCGGCGAGCAGCGGCCGGAAGGACGGGCGCGACTTGATGCCGGCATACCAGCGGCGCGTGGGCTTGTGCCCTTCCCAATCGATGCCGCCAAGATAATCCGCCACGGAAATATGCGCCGCCGCAGCCACATCGGCCAGGCTCATCGTGCCCCCGGCGAGCCAGCTGCGATGATCCAGCAGCCAGTCCATATAGTCCATATGGGTGTTCGCCTTGCGCATGGCATCACGCAGCGCCCCGGCATCGGGGGAAGCGCGCGCGACGATGCGCTTGATCATCCGCTCATTGAGCAGCGGCGCCACGACGTCCCGGAACACCACCTGATCGAACCACGCCACGAGCCGCCGGACTTCCGCCCGGGCCAGCGCGGAACCGGAGATGAGGGGAAACTGCTCGACCGTCTCCTCGAAATATTCGCAGATCGCCTGACTGTCCGCGAGCGTGGTCGCCCCGTCGTCGGAGACGAGCACCGGCGTCGTCCCGGCCGGATTGAGATCCAGAAACTCGTCGCGGCCTTCCCAGGGCGACTCGCGCACGAGCTCATAGACGATGCCCTTCTCCGCCATCAGGAAGCGAAGCTTGCGCGAAAAGGGGCAAAGCGGGAATTGATACAGGTGCCACATCCTCATCTCCCTTAGACCGCGCCCGGTGGCGCGCAAGCTCCATTCTCGGCAGGGACCCGGATGCGGCGCGCGCGGAAGGCCGCCAGCGCCCCGGTCCGTGGCTGGCATGGGACGGAGCGAGGCTGCCAACGGCGCCGCGCTCTGCTAAGCTGCGCCGATGCAGCGGACTGCACGCCGTCTCTTCACCGTTGGCGTGATCGCGTTCCTTGGCGCGGTCGGCGGGGTGATGCTCGGCAATTTCGTGGCCGGCGGCGCGGCCACGCGCGGACAGGACGAACTGGCGGATTACAGCCGGATGCTGGAGGGCATGGCCGCCGACGTGACGTCCGTCGCGGCGACGGCGGACCGCAGCTTCGCCCCGCGGCCCGGCCCGACATCCTATGAATGCGAGGGTTGCGATGCGAGCCTCTATGACAGCGCGGCGGCGCAGGTCGTGGACCTGATGGTGCCGGTCATGCCGCACTATGCGCCGGAAGAGCCGCCGGTCCCGGTCCGATTGCCGCCGGTGCGGACGGGCGAGCGAGCGGGAGAGCGCGCGCGGGCGCCCGGGGCGGCCGCCCGGCCCGTCGTCGCGCCGGTGCCGGCCGGATCGCTTGCGCCCGTGCCTGCGCGGACAGAAGTGCCGGCGGGGCCAGAGCTGCCGGCGCGAGACGCGCAGATCGACGTGCCGCCACCATCTGACGAGCTTCCCTGACCTGCCGGCCAGGGCCCGGAAATAGCCGCTTTATCCCTTGCGCTCGGCCCGTTCCCGCGCCTTGCGGGCATCGGCGGCGAGCCGGCGCCCCCAGATCACGCCCACCGCGCCGATGCCGAACAACAGGGCCATGGGCGGGGCAGGGAGGTCGGCGCGCTTGTCCTGCGCCTCCTGCTTCGCCTCGCCCGCCCGATGCAGGCCCGGCGCACTGGCCGAAGCCCGCGCCGCGTCATCCCCGGCCGCCTGAGCGGGCAGGGGAAGGAGCATCAGGGCAGCGACGGCTCCAAGACTGGTGAACGGACTGCGCAGATCGGCCTCCCCGCCGTTCGACTCGGATGAGCGGGAACGGCCTCCATCCGGCTAAGCATGATCGCGCGTGGAGCGGCAATGATGACAGGGGGCGGCCTGTCCCGATCTGGTGCAGGGGTGGTGTGGGCAAACGCGTTGGCTTTGCGGAGCCCGCGATTCCGATCCAGAAGCAGCCTTGCGGGACGCGACGATGTTACCGTCATCGTCGCCCCGGACTTGCTCCGGGGTCCCGCTTCCTTGTCACGCGAGGGTATCGAACAAGTCCTGCCAGTCGGGATTGCCGCGCTCGATCAGGTCGAACTTCCAGGCTCGCCGCCAGCGCTTGAGGCGCTTCTCATGTGCGATGCATTCGACGATATCATCTGCGCGCTCCGCCCACACCAGTCGAACCAGCCCATATCGCGCGCAGAAGTCCGAGCCCTCGCCGGATCGATGCTGGTGGATGCGGACGGGAAGCTGTGAGGTGACACCGACATACATCGTGCCGCGATAGCGATCGGCCATGATGTAGACCCAGCCGCCGCTTCTCTCGCGCTCCATGAACACAGCATCGGCTGAAGCGGGACCCCGGGTCAAGCCCGGGGTGACGATTGGGGAAGCGGCTTTCCACCCCCATTTCAGCCACGACGTAGGCTGTCAGCGCGCCCCGATCGCGGACTCCGGTCAGGGGCGATTTGTCCGTGCCGCCTCGGGCTTGCCACGTTTCCAATGGCATGTCCGACCTTATACCAAGGGCTTTAGCTGCCGACGTTTATGGGTTCACAACCAAGAAGAGCGTCTTATGAATGTTCGGATGAGGATGAGGGTTCTGCTTCCGCTGATCGTACTCGGGTCATGCACAGATCCCAAAGGTCGATCTGACGCTCGTAATGACCTGCCACTTGCCAAAGAACAGAACGCTCAAATCGCCGCCCGTGATTGCGGGGTCGATGAGTGGCAGTTAGTGCAGATGCTTGCAATCCATGGACCACCGCCTGAAGAGCCACACTTCAGCTATAAACTCGAATCTCTAGCGTCAGAGGAGATTGGAGCCGATCAAGGGCGTACCTGGGACAGAACGAAACGGATCGAAAGGATTAACGCCTGCCTCTGCGCCTCATTTGAAAGGCAAAGGGTACGGTCCGGCATCGCCGCGCCTGCGCTGGTCGAGACGGTGCTTAAGTAAGCATCTGTGGCACGCGAATGCGGGAATCCAGTAGCGACGCTGCGATGAAGCGCTGCCTCGATCCTTATGTCTACCTGCTTGCCTCGCGCCGTAACGGCACGCTCTATCTGGGCGTGACATCCAATCTGATGCAGCGCATCGCCCAGCATCGCGCGGAAACATTCGGCGGCTTCTCGGCTGACCAGGGGTCAAGCTGCTGGTCTGGTTCGAGCAGCATGCGACGATGGAGCACGCGATCTTGCGTGAAAAGCAGATGAAGAAGTGGCGCCGGGCCTGGAAGCTCGACTTGATCGAGCAGGCGAATCCGAACTGGGAAGACCTTGCCGTCGACCTTGGTTTCGCGTCGCTCGGGTGACTGGATTCCCGCATGCGCGGGAATGACGAGGAAGAGGAGGGCAGGTGCTCTCCCCATAACAATTCAGCCACGACGCAGGCTGTCAGCGCGCCCCGATCGCGGACTCCGGTCAGGGGCGATTTGTCCGTGCCACCTCGGGCTTGCCAGGTTTCCAATGGCACGTCTGAGCCATCCGGTTCCAGCGCGCGGTCGAACGTGTTTGGCAACCTCGTTGGGGCAAAAAATCAGGGGCCGGCCCCCATGAAAGGACCGGCCCCTTGATGGGTCAGTTCGGGATGGGTCGGGTCATTCGGCGGCCATTTCGGTTTCCTCGTCGGAGAGGGGGTGGTCGAGCCGGGTGATCATTTCCTTGGGGCAGATCTGCCAGAAATGCTCGCGGGCGCGGTCCCAGTCGTGGAGGATGGCCTGGGCCCAGCTGCTGTCGGTGCGGGCGACATGCTCCTCGATGAGAGTGCGCAGCGCGGCTTCCCAATGGGCGCTGGCGAGGCGCTGCCAGACGATGCTTTCCGGGTTCGCGCGCTGCGGGAAGGTGCGCGCCTCGTCATAGACGAAGGCCATGCCGCCGGTCATGCCCGCGCCGAAATTGGCGCCGACGCGGCCGAGGATGACGGCGATGCCGCCGGTCATATATTCAAGGCCATTGGCGCCGCAGCCCTCGACCACCACTTGCGCGCCGCTGTTGCGCACGGCGAAGCGCTCGCCGGCCTGACCGGCGGCGAACAGCTTGCCGGAGGTCGCGCCATAGAGCACGGTGTTGCCGATGATGGTGTTGTCCTGGCTGGCGAGCGGGCTGGAGACCATGGGCCGCACCGCGATGATGCCGCCGGAAAGCCCCTTGCCCACATAGTCATTGGCATCGCCGAACACTTCGAGGGTGAGGCCCTTGCACAGGAACGCGCCGAGCGACTGGCCCGCCGTGCCGCGCAGGCGGACATGGACGTGGCCGTCCGCCAGCGTGGACATGCCGAACTTCTGCGTGACCATCGCCGAGAAGCGCGTGCCCACGGCGCGATGCGTGTTGCGCACCGTGTAGGTGAGCTGCATCTTCTCGCCCCGCTCGAACACGGCCTTCGCGTCCGCGATCATCTGCGCATCGAGGCTGTCCGGCACCTCGTTGCGGAAGGTCGGGATGTTGAAGCGGCGCTTGTCGTCATCCGCATCCACCTTGGCGAGGATCGGGTTGAGATCGAGATCGTCGAGATGCTCGGCGCCGCGGCTTACCTGCCGGAGGAACTCGGTGCGGCCGATCACCTCATTGAGGCTGCGGCACCCCAGACGAGCCAGGATCTCGCGTACTTCCTCGGCAATGAAGGTCATGAGATTGATGACCTTCTCGGGCGTGCCGGTGAACTTGGCGCGCAGCCGCTCGTCCTGCACGCACACGCCCACGGGGCAGGTGTTGCTGTGGCACTGGCGCACCATGATGCAGCCCATGGCGACCAGGCTCAGCGTGCCGATGCCGAATTCCTCGGCGCCCAGGATCGCGGCGACGACGATGTCCCGCCCGGTCTTGAGGCCGCCGTCCGTGCGCAGCTTCACCCGGTGGCGCAGGCCATTGAGGGTGAGCACCTGATTGGCCTCGGACAGGCCCATTTCCCAGGGCAGGCCCGCGAACTTGATGCTGGTGAAGGGCGAGGCGCCGGTGCCGCCGACATTGCCGGAAATGAGGATCACGTCCGCATGCGCCTTGGCCACGCCCGCCGCCACCGTGCCGATGCCGGCCTGGCTGACGAGCTTGACGCAGACCCGCGCGCGCGGATTGATCTGCTTCAGGTCATAGATGAGCTGCGCGAGATCCTCGATCGAGTAGATGTCATGATGCGGCGGGGGTGAGATGAGCGTCACGCCGGGCGTCGAATGGCGCAGCCGGGCAATGAACTCGGTCACCTTGAAGCCGGGCAGCTGGCCACCCTCGCCGGGCTTGGCGCCCTGCGCGACCTTGATCTCCACTTCCTCGCAGGCGCCGAGATATTCGGCCGTGACACCGAACCGTCCGCTCGCGATCTGCTTGATCGAGCTGTTGGCATTGTCGCCATTCTCGTACGGCGTGAAGCGCTTCTTGTCCTCGCCGCCCTCGCCGGAGACGGCCTTGGCGCCGATCCGGTTCATGGCGATGGCGAGCGTCTCGTGCGCCTCGGGCGAGAGCGCGCCGAGCGACATGCCCGGCGTCACGAAGCGCTTGCGGATCTCGGTGATCGCTTCCACCTCGTCGATCGGCACGGCCCGGTCGGGATAATTGAACTCGAGCAGATCGCGCAGATAGACCGGCGGCAGCTCCGCCGCCCCGCGCGCGAACTGAAGGTAGGTCGAGTAGCTGTCCGTCGCCACCGCCGTCTGCAGCAGGTGCATGAGCTGGGCGGAATAGGCATGGGTGTCGCCGCCCGCGCGATGCCGGTAGAAGCCGCCCACGGGCAGATGCACCACCTTCTTGCTGCGCGCCGCCTCATGCCGCACCAGCGCATTATACTGGAGCGAGGCATAGCCCTCGCCGGAGATCTTGGAGGGCATGCCCGGGAAGAGATCGTTCACCAGCGCGCGGGAAAGGCCGACCGCCTCGAAATTATAGCCGCCGCGATAGCTGGAGATCACCGCGATCCCCATCTTGCTCATGATCTTGAGCAGGCCCTCGTTCACCGCGTTGCGATAATTGCCAAGGCAGGTCTCCAGGCTGCGCTGCCCGAACAGGCCGCGCGCATGGCGATCCGCGATGCATGCCTCGGCGAGATAGGCATTCACCGTCGTCGCGCCGACGCCGATGAGCACCGCGAAATAATGCGGATCGAGGCACTCGGCGGTGCGCACGTTGACGGAGCAGTAGGAGCGCAGCCCCTTGCGCACGAGATGCGTGTGGACGGCAGCCGCCGCCAGCACCATCGCGATGCCGACCCGGTCCGGGCCCACGGCCTCGTCCGAGAGGAAAAGCTCGGTCTGGCCGGCGCGCACGGCGATCTCCGCCTCGTCGCGGATGCGGTTGATGGCGGCGCGCAGCGCATCGGGCGGGCCATCGGCGGGGAAGGTGCAGTCGATCTCCGCGACCACCTTGCCGAAATAGCGCTTCAGGCGCGACCAGTCCTCGCACAGCAGCACCGGCGAATCGAGGATCAGCACGTCGCTGTTCTGCGCGTCGTCCTCCAGGATGTTCGCGAGGTTGGAGAAGCGCGTCTTCAGGCTCATCACATGCCGCTCGCGCAGGCTGTCGATGGGCGGATTGGTGACCTGGCTGAAATTCTGGCGGAAGAAATGGCTGATGGTGCGCGGCTTGTCCGTGATGACGGCCAGCGGACTGTCATCGCCCATCGATCCGACGGCTTCCTTGCCGTCCTCGGCCATGGGCGTGAGGATCAGCTCCATGTCCTCCATGGTGAGATTGGCGGCGATCTGGCGGCGCGTCAGCTCCGCGCGGTCCCATTGCGGCCGGGCGTCCTCGGCGGGCGCCGGCAGGTCCCCGGCGTGGCGGAAGCCCTTCACATAATCGGCATAAGGCCGCTCGGCGGCGATCCGGTCCTTGATCGCGCGATCGTCGAACACCTTGCCGGCATCGAGATCGACGGCGATCATCTGGCCCGGGCCCAGCCGGCCCTTCTTGGTGACGGTGCTTTCCGGCACCACGACCATGCCCGTCTCGGAACCCACGATCAGCAGATTGTCGGCCGTGAGCGTGTAGCGCAGCGGCCGCAGGGCATTGCGGTCCATGCCCGCGACGGCCCAGCGGCCATCGGTCATGGCGAGCGCGGCCGGCCCGTCCCACGGCTCCATGACGGAGGCGAGATAATTGTACATGTCATGATGCGCCTCGGGCACGTCATCGCTGTGCTGCCAGGCCTCGGGCACCAGCATCAGCTTGGCGGTCGGCGCGTCGCGGCCGGCGCGGCACAGCGTCTCGAACACCGCGTCAAGCGCGGCAGTGTCCGATGCACCGGCGGGGATCACCGGCTTGATGTCGCTCGACTGCTCGCCGAACGCGAGGGCCGCCATCTTGATCTCGTGGCTCTTCATCCAGTTCTTGTTGCCGCGGATCGTGTTGATCTCTCCATTGTGGGCGAGGCTGCGGAACGGCTGGGCCAGCCACCATTGCGGGAAAGTGTTGGTCGAATAACGCTGGTGGAAGATCGCGACGCGGCTCTCGAAGCGCTCGTCCGTGAGATCGGGATAGAAGACCGACAGGCTCTCCGCGAGGAACAGGCCCTTGTAGACGATCGACTGGCAGGAGAGCGAGCAGATGTAGAAATCGTTGATCTGCGCCTCGATGACCTTCTTCTCGATCCGGCGGCGGACGAGATAGAGATCGCGCTCGAACTCGGCGACGGCCTGTTCCTCGGGCATGGGCCCGGCGATGAGGATCTGCTCGATTTCCGGGCGCGTCCGCTGGGCCTTCTCGCCGATGACGGACACGTCGACCGGCACCTGCCGCCAGCCATAGATGCGGTAGCCGGCCTGGATGATCTCCGCCTCGACGATCGTGCGGCAGGTCTCCTGCGCGCTCAGGTCCGTGCGGGGCAGGAACACCATGCCCACGGCGAGCCGGTTGGGCATCGGCTTGTGGCCGGACGCGGAAATCGCATCGTCGAAGAAGCGCGCGGGCAGATCGACATGGATGCCCGCGCCGTCGCCGGTCTTGCCGTCCGCGTCCACCGCGCCGCGATGCCACACGGCCTTGAGCGCATCGATCGCGCTCTCGACCACGCGGCGCGAGGCCTTGCCGTCCGTCGCGGCAACGAGGCCGACGCCGCACGCGTCGCTCTCGAACTCGGGGCGATACATGCCTTCGCGGGCGATGCGGTCACGTTCTTCCGGGCTGGCTGTGAAGCTGGTCTGCTCGGTCATCATTCGTTCCTTCCGGTCCGCTGCGCCGTCCTCGCGGATTGCCGCTCGACGCAGGGCGATCTTTCCTCTGGTCCGCCCTGCGGGGGGGCGTTCACATTCGTTCCGCCTAGGCCGCGACCCGCTGCCGGGTGCCCGCCCTGGCCTTGAGCCAGCTCTGCATGTGCTCGGCGACGTCGCGGCCGTCGCGGATGGCCCAGACGACGAGGCTGGCGCCGCGCACGATGTCGCCGGCGGCGAAGACGCCCTCGACGCTTGTCATCATGCTGCGATGATCGATCCGCAGCGTGCCCCAGCGCGTGACGGCAAGCTCGGGCTCGGCGAACATCACCGGCAGGTCCTCGGGCTCGAAGCCGAGCGCCTGGATGACGAGATCGGCCGGGATGCTGGCCTCGCTGCCCGGATCGGGCTCGGGCGAGCGGCGGCCGGACGCGTCCGGCTGGCCGAGGCGCATGCGGGTGAGCTTGACGCCGGTGACCTGATCGGTGCCCTCGAAGGCGACGGGCGCGGAAAGCCAGACGAACTCGACGCCTTCCTCCTCGGCATTCTGCACTTCGCGCTGTGAACCCGGCATGTTCTCCCGGTCGCGGCGGTAAAGGCAGCGCACGCTCCTGGCGCCCTGGCGGACGGCCGTGCGCACGCAATCCATGGCGGTGTCGCCGCCGCCGATCACGACCACGTCCTTGCCGGCGGCGAGCAGCGAGCCATCCTCATGCTCGGGCACGGCATCGCCGAAATTCGCCCGGTTGGAAGCTGTGAGGAAATCGAGGGCCTTGACGATGCCCTTCGTGCCGACGCCCGGCGCCTTGATGTCGCGCGCCTTGTAGACGCCGGTGGCGACGAGCAGAGCGTCGTGGCGCTTGCGCAGCTCGGCGAGCGTCGCGTCGCGGCCGACATCGAAGCTGGTGTGGAAGTGGATGCCGGCATCCTCCAGCCGCTTCACGCGGCGCATGACGACTTCCTTCTCCAGCTTGAAGCCGGGGATGCCGTAGGTCAGCAGGCCGCCGGCCCGGTCATGGCGATCATAGACATGCACGTCATGGCCTGCGGCGCGCAGATATTCGGCGGCAGTGAGGCCGGCGGGACCGGCGCCGATGATGCCGACAGACTGGCCGGTGGGCTCGTCCACCTGCACCGGCTCGACCCAGCCTTCCTTCCACGCGGTATCGGTGATGAACTTCTCGACCGAGCCGATGGTGACGGCGCCGTGGCCCGAGAACTCGATGACGCAATTGCCTTCGCACAGCCGGTCCTGCGGGCAGATGCGGCCGCAGATCTCCGGCATGGTGGAGGTGAGATTGGACAGCTCATAGGCTTCACGCAGGCGGCCCTCCGCCGTGAGCCGCAGCCAGTCCGGGATGTGATTGTGCAGCGGGCAGTGGACCGAGCAATAAGGCACGCCGCATTGCGAGCAGCGCCCGGCCTGATCCTCCGCGCTATCCACCGCGAAGCTGCTGGATATCTCCTGGAAGTCATGGGCCCGTTCGCTCACCGTCCGCTTCTCCGGATAGGATTGCGAGCGCACCACGAACTTCAGCATCGGATTTTCGGCCATTCTTGGATTCCCCAGAGGCCGAAGGGCGGCCTCGCGCGGGTCCATAACGTCAAAAAACGGCCGAGTCACGCAATTCCGGCCTATTGGGCCAGGAATGTTGACCTATTTTATGGCGGGCCCTGCTCTCACCAGAGCCTATGCACTGCCCGCCGATCCTTTTAGGTCCGATCCGGTCCTACCTCATCAGCAGCCAGATCAGGGCGACCGATCCCACCACGATTCGATACCATGCGAAAGGGGTGAAGCCGTAGCGGCCGACAATGGCGACGAAGGCTTTCACGACCAGCAATGCCGCGACGAAGGCGGCGGCGAAGCCGATGGCGATGAGATTGAGATCGTCCGCGTTGAGCAGGGCCCGGTCATGCCACAGGGCATAGACCGTGGCGGCCAGCATGGTGGGGACGGCGAGGAAGAAGCTGAACTCGGCAGCGGTCTTGCGCTCCACGCCCATCATCAGGCCGCCCATGATGGTGGCGCCCGAGCGGCTGACGCCCGGCAGCATGGCGGTGCACTGGACCAAGCCGATGCCGAACGCCGTGCCGAGCGGCATGGTCTCCACGGACTCGACCCGCACATGCTTGACCGTCCGTTCGAGCACCAGAATGATGATGCCGCCCACGATGAGCGCGACCGCGACCACCATCGGCGTCTGGATGGCCACGCGAATGGCCTCGTACACCAGGACGCCGATCACCATGGCCGGCAGGAAACCCACGATGATGTTGCGCGTGAAGGCCACCGGGCCGGGCTTCATCTGCAAGAGGCCCATGCCCACGCCCCAGAAGCGCCGCCAGTAGACCACGATCACGGCCAGGATCGCGCCGAGCTGGATGGCGATCTTGAACGTCACCGAGGATTCGCCCGTGAAGCCCAGCAGCTCGCTCGCGAGGATGAGATGGCCGGTGGAGGAGACCGGCAGGAATTCGGTCAATCCTTCGAGGATGCCCAGCAGCAGGGCGGTGGGGATGGCACTGTCCATGATATGATTGTCCCGGCTGTCAGGATGAGGGCGGCGGGGCGGCGGCCGCCCTCATGGGGCGGGTCAGGCGCGAACGGGCGCGCCGAAACGGCCCTGCCGGCGATAATGCGTCAGCCAGGCGGGCGCGAGCGCCGCCATCGGCGCGGGCTTGATGCCGAACCGCTCGAAGCCCGGGGCATCGGCCGCCACGACATTGTCATGGAGCAGCATCCTGAACTGGTCGCGCGTGATCGGCGCACCCGGCGCCCAGCCGGTCATCGCGGCAAGCGCGCTGGCCAGCCCGTCCGGCATGGGGAGGAAGCGGACCTTCCGGCCGATCTGGTCGGCGATCCAGTGGTTGATCTGCGCGAGCGTCATGACGTCCGGCCCGCCGAGCTCGAAGGTCTGCCCGCCGAACGTCTCGGGCGATTCGACCGCCTGCGCGATGGCGCGGGCAACGTCCGCGACATTCACCGGCTGGAAGCGCGTCTCGCCCCGGATCAGCGGCACGGCTCGCACGAGCGGAACGGACGAACCGGTAGCGATGAGCTGGGCGAAGCGATTGGTGAAGCCATCATCCTGGCCGAACATGATCGACGGGCGCACGATCGTCGCGCCCGGGAAGGCCGCGCGCACCGCTGCCTCGCCTTCGCCCTTGGTCCTGCCATAAGCCGAGTTGCTGGCCGGGTCCGCGCCGATCGCCGAGACATGGACGAGCGCGTCCAGCCCCTGTGCGGCGGCGGCTTCCGCAATGTTGCGCGCGCCGATGACATGCGCCGACACCATGTCGCCCTTGAGCAGGCCGACCAGATTGACCGCGGCGCCCGCGCCCGCCAGCGCGGCGGCGACCTGCCCGGGCTTGGTGATGTCGACCGCGAGCAGCTGCGTCTGGCCCATGTTGCCGAGCGAGCGCACGGCCATCGCCTGGCGCGGCATGCGCTGCGCGATCCGCACGCGATAGCCTTTCGACAGCAGCTCCTGCGCCACCCGGCGGCCGACAAAGCCACCACCGCCAAACAACACCACCGGCTTGTCCGTTGCGCTCATGCCATCTTCCCGTTCGAAATCCTGTTCCTGCCGCTCGCGGCGGCGTCGCCTCTCCCTTGCAACAGCAGCGGCCGCAAGACAACCGCCCCACGCACGCCGCGCGACATGAACAGGCTATTCCGCCGGATGCGCAAGGCCGGACTTGTCGCCACCGCGCGCGGCGATCAGCGCGCGCAGGCGGCGCGTGATCGCTTCGGGCGACTGGGTGCCGCGCGCGAGATGCCGATAGAGCAGGGGAACCACGAACAATGTGATGACCGTCGCGATGCTGACGCCGAAGACGATGACCCAGCCGATCGATGCCCGCGCGCCCGCGCCGGCGCCGTGGCTGAGCGCCAGCGGAACCGCGCCGGCGACGGTCGCGATGGAGGTCATGAGGATCGGGCGCAGGCGGCGGGCGGAGGCTTCGCGGATTGCTTCCTCGATGTCCTTGCCTTCGTCACGGAGCTGATTGGCGAACTCGACGATGAGGATGCCGTTCTTCACCGCGAGGCCGACCAGCATGACGATGCCGATCTGGCTGAACAGATTGATGGTCGTGCCGGTCGCGGCCAGGCCCAGGATGCCGCCCGCCACGCCAAGCGGAACGGCCGAGATGATGACGGCGGGATGGACGAAGCTCTCGAACTGGGCGGCGAGCAGCATGTAGATGATGATCACCGTCAGGCCGAACGCGATCCAGATGGCGCCGCCGGTTTGCTTGAAGGACTGGCTCTCGCCGCGATAGCCCACGGCCAGCACTTCCGGCGAGAGGCGCGCCTGATCCTCCAGGAAATCGAGCGCGCGGCCCAGCGAATAGCCCGGCGCGAGCCCGCCCTGCAGCGTGATCGCGCGCATCTTGTTGAAGCGCCCCAGCTCGCGCGCGGTGGCGGCCTGCCGCGCGATCACGAGATTGGAGAGCGGGACGAGCGTGCCGCTGGCCGAGCGCACATAGACCTTGGACAGCGCGGCCTCGTCCTCGCGATTGAAGGCTTCGGCCTGGAGGATGACATAATATTCCTCGCCATCGCGCACATAAGTGGAGGTGCGGCGCGAGCCCATCATGGTCTGGAGCGCCTGGCTCACATCATCGACGGAGATGCCGAGATCGCCGGCGCGCTGATGATCGACCTCTATGACGAGCTGCGGCTTGTTCTCCACATAATCGGCATCGAGATTGATGATGCCGGGATTGTCGCGCGCGGCATCGATGATCCGGTCGCGCGCGCGGGCCAGCTCCTCATAGGACATGCCGGCGATCACGAAGCGGATCGGCTGGCCCCCGCGCGACAGCCGGTTGAGCACGACGGCGTTGCCGCGGACGGCGGGCAGGGTGGCGACGCGCTTGTTCACCTCGTCCGCGACATCGAGCGACGTGATGGTGCGATCGTCCCAATGCTGGAGATAGACCGAAAGCTGGTTGTTGTTGAAATCCTCGCCCGCGCCAAAGCTCCCCGGCAGGCGCGCGATCATGCCGCGCACGCCGCCATGCCCCACCATCGGCATGAGGAGCGCTTCGGCCTGCTTGGTATAGGCATCGGCCTGCGCGAAGCTGGTCCCTTCCGGCATGTTCATGCGGATCTGCACGATGCCGGTGTCCTCGGCAGGCGCCAGCTCCGAATCGAGGGTGCCGAACAGCCAGGCGGCCGAGCCGAGCAGCAGCACGACGGCGGCGATGATGAGCCAGGGGCGCTTGAGCTGGCCGTCCAGAATGCGGCTGTAGCCCTGCTCGAACCGCTCCATCGCATGGTCGATGCGCGCGGTGAAGGCGCCGCGCTCGTGGTTCTTGAGCAGCTTGGAGCACATCATCGGCGTCAGGGTGAGGGCCAGGAAGCCGGAAATGGCGATGGCCGCCATCATCGCCACCGCCAGCTCGCGGAACAGGAGGCCGGTCTGGCCGGACAGGAACATGACCGGCACGAACACCGCGCAGACCACCAGCGTCATGGCGACGACAGCGAAACCCACCTGCTTGGCCCCGGCATAAGCAGCATAAAGCGGCGGTTCGCCCTGCTCGACGCGATGATAGATATTCTCCAGCACCACGATCGCATCATCCACCACGAGGCCGATCGCCAGCACCAGAGCCAGCAGCGTGAGCAGATTGATGGAATAGCCCGCCAGCCAGAGCACGGCGAAGGTGCCGAGCAGGCAGATCGGCACCGTGATCATCGGCACGATGGTCGCGCGCACGCTGCCAAGGAAGAAGAACACCACCACCATGACGAGCAATGCGGCTTCCGCCAGCGTCTTCCACACGCCCTTGATCGCCTGCTCGATGAACAGGGTGCTGTCACTGCCGATCTTGATCTCCATGCCCTGCGGCAGATCCTTGCTGAGATCGGCGACCATCTTCTTGGCGGCCTGCGCGACGGCCAGCGTGTTGGCGCCCGATTGCCGCACGATACCGAGGCCTACGCCCGTCTCGCCATTGAAGCGGAAGGACGTGTAGGGATTCTCCGGCCCTTCCTCCACGCGCGCGACATCGCCCAGCCGCACCAGATAGCCGTCAGGCCCCCGGCCGATCACGAGCTGCCTGAAATCATCGGGCGTGGTGAAGCCGCGCTCGACCCGCAGGGACAGGTTCTGCGCGGGCGTCTCGATCCGGCCCGCCGGCAGTTCCACATTCTGCTGGCGCAGGGCATTCTCGACATCGCGGGGCGTCAGCCGGAAGGCGGCGAGGCGATCGGCATCGAGCCACACGCGCATCGCCGGCTCGGCAATGCCGAGGGCCTGGACCTGCGCCACGCCATCGATGGTGGAGAGCCGGTCGATGATGACGCGCGAGACATAGTCGCCCAGCTTCGTCTTGTCCCACCCGGCCGCCATGACCGGGAAGAAGATGATCGGCGAGGCATCGGAATCGACTTTGCGCACTTCCGGCGGAAGCGCATCGACCGGGCGGTCCGCCGCGCCGGCCGACACGCGATCGCGCACGTCGTTCGCCGCCTCGTCGATATTGCGGCCGGGATTGAACTCGATGGTGATGTTCGAGCTGCCGTCGCGCGAAACCGAGCTGATCGACTGAATGCCCTCGATCCCGGCCAGGCGCTGCTCGAGCGGCTGGGTGATGCGGCTTTCGATGACGCCGGCATTGGCGCCGGTATATTGCGTCTGCACCGAGACGATCGGCGCGTCGGTATCAGGATATTCGCGGATCGAGAGGCTGAGGAAGCCGATGATCCCCACGATCGTGATCAGCAGCGCCATCACGGTCGCGACGACCGGGCGTCGGACCGAGATGTCCGAAAGGATCATGAGGCGGGTTCCTGCGGGCCGGACGCGGGATTTTCATTGCTGGCGCGGCCCGGGCCTTCGGTGAGGCGGACCGGCCGGCCTTCCGCCACCTTGACGACGCCCTCGGCCACGACGCGGGCATCGCGGGGCAGCCCCGCCACCTCGATGAAGCCGCCGTCGCGCAGGCCAGTGGTTACCGCCGTGCGCCGCACCACATGCTTGTCGTCCACCGTATAGACATAGCGCAGGTCGCCTTCGGCCATCACCGCCATTTCCGGCACGGCGAGCGCGGTGCGCTGGCCGGTCTCGATGCGCACCGTGAGGAGCATGCCCGGCTTGATGCGGTTGCCGGGATTGGGCAGCGTCGCGCGCACCATCACAGCGCGGCTCTGGGGATCGATCACCGGATCGATGACGCTGACCTGTCCGATGATGGGATCGTCCGGATAAGCCGACGCGAAGGCCTTGATCGGCTGGCCGGGCCGCAGCAGCGCGAGCTGAGTCTCCGGCACCGTGAAATCGAGCTTGATGCGCGAGATGTCGCTCACCGTGACGAGCGGCGTGCCGGTGGTGACGATGGCGCCCGCCGAGACGTTGCGCAGCGAGAGATAGCCCGAGAACGGCGCGCGGATCATGCGATCACTGATCTGCGCCTGGATGCTTTCCTGCGCGGCTTTCGCCTCGCTCAGCGCGGCGCGCTGACGATCGAGCAGCGCGCCGGTGGCGAAACCCTGTTCATTGAGGCTGTTGACGCGCTCGAGCTGCGCCTGCGCCTCGGCGGCGCTCGCGCGGGCGCCGGCAAGGGCAGCCTCCTCCTGCGCGCTCGAAAGCACGGCAAGCAACTGGCCGGCGCGCACATACATGCCGTCGTCGAACAGCAGGCGCTCGATCCGCTCGGTGACATTGGCGGCCAGCGTCACCTGCTCATTGGCGCGGGCGGAACCCACGGCCTGGATCTCGTCCCGGAAAAGATGAGGCTGCGGCTCGACCGCCGTGACCAGCGGAGGCTCGCGCCGCTGCTCCTGCTGCTCGCCACCGGAGCAGGCCGCCAGCAGCGCGACAACGGCCACCAGCAACAAGGCCGGGCCCGGCGCGCGCTTTGCGTGCATCGCGTGATGCCGGCTCTCGTGCCTCACTTCGTCACCATGCACTTGAGGGAAGACTTGCCGATGGTGCCCCACTTCCGTGCGGACCGCCAATGTTCTTTTTGTGCACCTGCACAGAGACGTCAAGTCCGCCGGTAAGAATTTTATATGGTATACGGTTCAGTACTTCGGGGCTGCGGATTGCGGGGAACCTTTGCGCAGCTGCGGGGAGCGGGCGAACGGTAAGAGGAGGCTGCGAGGGAGGGGGCCGGCCTCTCGCGACCGGCCCCTGCCCGATCAGGTGGCGGGGGACGCCGCGCCCAGGATTTCGGCGGCGGGCTTATTGGCTGCGTCGACCGAGCCATCGGCCAGCATGGCCTTCGACAACGTCGCCGCTTCCTCCTTGATCGCCGGATCGTCGCTTGCCTGGCTGGCGCCAATGAGCCCGCCGAGCAGCAGGTTCCTGTTCTGCGGGTTCGGCGCGGTGGCGACCGCCTGCCGGGCGATCGGCAAGGCCTCGTTGTAATAAGTCAGCGCGCCGGCCTTGTCCTGCTGGCCGAGCTTCGCATTGGCCACCTGGATGAGCAGGCTGGACAGGATCATCTTGCTCTGCGCGTCCGCGGGCTTGGCCGCCACAACCTTCCGCCAGAGCGGCAGGCTCTCCTCATAAAGCGGCGCGACCGCATCCATCTTCTGCGCGCCTGCATTGGCGGCGCCGGTGAGATAAAGCGCGTTCGCGAGGAAGCTGACATAGTCGATATTGTCGGGCTGCGCCGCGACCGCTGCGCGGATGGCGGGGAGCGCGGCCTCGTATTTCGCCAGCGCACCGGCATGGTCGCCGGCCTGCTGGGCCTTCTGGCCGGCATTGAAGTCCGCCACGGCCGCGTTGAACGCCGTGACCTGCTCCGGGCTCAGCGTTTCCTGGGCGATGGCGGGAGCGGCGGCGGGAACGGCGAGAGTAAGGACAAATGCTGTCAGCAAAGCACGGTTCATGATGCGATCTTTCCGGCTGTGCGGACGCGCGCCAGATCAGGATACGCAGACACACGACCACGTTTTGGTTTGAGGGCTTGAATGCCTCGGATACCTTAGGGATGCGACCAGAGGGGTCAACCTCAGGCCCTTGAAGATGAAGCATATTCATCTCGGCTCGTCCCGTGGGAGGCTCGGGTGATCGCATGGATGGAGATCGGTCGGGCCCGCCGGCGGGGGGGGGCGCGGCGGGGCCTGTGCGGCGATTTTCGTGAGGGAGGCGCGGCTGTGCTCGCCGCGATTGCGCAATGCGCGAAGTGATATTCGCCGCCGTCGGCGCGATGAAAAGCGCGTCCGCTCAGCCGTTGGAAATGCCGAGCAGTCTTAAGGTCAGTGGATCACGCACGCCGCCGAACCAGCGGTCGAGAACGGCAGCGATCGACGGATCGGGCCGGACCGCCTCGAACAGCGTCAGCGAGGAGCGCAGCTTCATCGCGTCGATCTCGCCAAACACGGCGACCGGGTCGCTCGTTCGCAAATCCTCCAAGGCGCGAACACATTCGCGGTAACGCGGCCCGAGCACGGGATGATCCAGGAAAGCGCGAGCTTCATCGCGCGAACGGATCGCGAAATGCCGCGCGGCCGGGCTGTGCCCCAGACCCGCGAGCTGCGGAAAGACGAACCACATCCAATGAGAACGCTTGGCGCCGCTGCGGATTTCGCCCAGCGCATGCGCATAAACGGGCGCCTGTGCTTCCACGAAACGATCGAGGGCTGGATCGTCGGTCAAGTCAGTGCCTCCTGTGGTGAGTGTATCAGCATAACGCTGGGGCTGCCCGAAGGTGACGGAGGAAGCGGTTTCCGCACGACCATATGGCGAGGGAGTCGGTGTCGGCGTGGGGCGGGGTCAGAGAGCTCACTGGCGTGTGGCAGGTCGCGACATGTTGCCGGAGGCTCAAAGAAGCTTGGGAAGATGGAGCCGGTCTGGTCAGATCGTCGGGCTGGCGTGCCTTCGCCATTCCCGGCGTTATGGTGACCCCTACGGGAATCGAACCCGTGTTTCAGCCGTGAAAGGGCCGCGTCCTAACCGCTAGACGAAGGGGCCACGAGCGCCGGATGATCCCGGGGGATATCGGCGGCAAGCCGGGCGCCTATGCCGCGCCAAGCTCGTGGAGGCAAGCCCTAAAAGTGGCTCGATGCGCCCGAGAAAAAACCCTGGTGGAGCTGAGGGGAATCGAACCCCTGACCTCATCATTGCGAACGATGCGCTCTCCCAACTGAGCTACAGCCCCAGGGAGCGCTGCCTATAAGCAGGCGCCGGGCACAATGCAACGCGTTTTCAAGGCTTGCGTGCGGCGCCGTGAAATCGGGTTCAGGGCTTGTCGAAACCGAAGGACAGGAAGGCCGGCATCGGCCCGTTCCAGCCCTCGTCGGGGCCTTCGTCGCGCTGCTGGGGCGCAGGCGCGCGGGCGGGCTTGCCGCGCGGCGCCTCGCTCCGTGAATCCCGCGCGGGCCGGGCGGGGCGTTCGTCATCCTTCGCGGCTTTGGGCGCGGCCTCGCGGGTTGCCGGGCGCTCATCCGTGCGCGGCTTCTTCTCGCGGCTCGGCTTGGCCGCGCGCCTGCCGCCCCTGGCGGGGGAGGCACTCGCGCCGCTCTCGGCGGGCGCGAGGTCGACGCCGGTATCAAGCCGCTCGATCTTGTTGCCGATCAGCTTCTCGATGGCCTCGATCGCCTCGGCATCGTTCTTCGTCACGAAGGTGAAGGCCTTGCCGGTGGCGCCGGCGCGGCCCGTGCGGCCGATGCGGTGGACATAATCGTCCGGATGCCATGGCGCGTCGAAATTGAAGACGTGGGACACGCCCTTGATGTCGAGCCCGCGCGCGGCCACGTCCGAAGCCACGAGCAGGTTGATCTCGCCGCTCTTGAAGCGATCCAGCTCCGCGATCCGGGCAGACTGGTCGATGTCGCCGTGAATCTCGCCGGACTTGAAGCCGTGG
Source organism: Sphingobium lignivorans (assembly GCF_014203955.1). Taxonomy (NCBI): domain Bacteria; kingdom Pseudomonadati; phylum Pseudomonadota; class Alphaproteobacteria; order Sphingomonadales; family Sphingobiaceae; genus Sphingobium; species Sphingobium lignivorans. Next base: position 3,125,702 of record NZ_JACHKA010000001.1, on the reverse strand, counting down.
CGCCGCAGGCTCTTGTTGAGCTCGCGCACCATCGTCTTGCGATTGCAGAAGATGATCGCCGTGTTGACGTCTTCCTTGCCGAGCAGCGTGCGCAGCATCTCGCGCTTGCCGCGTTCCTCCACCGGCACCAGCATCTGGGCGATGTTCGCCGAAGCCGTCGCGGGGCGAGCCACCTCGATCGACTTGGGATTGGTGAGAAACTTGTCCGCCAGCTTCTTGATGGGCCCGGGCATGGTCGCCGAGAACAGCAGCGTCTGCCGGTTCGCGGGCAGCTTGGTGCAGATATTCTCGATATCGGGGATGAAGCCCATGTCGAGCATCCGGTCCGCCTCGTCGATGACGAGCAGCGAGCAGCCGGTGAGCAGGATGTTGCCGCGCTCGAACAGGTCCATGAGGCGCCCGGGCGTGGCGATGAGCACATCGACGCCCTTCTCCAGCGCCTTCACCTGATCGCCCATGGATACGCCGCCGATGAGCAGCGCCATGGAGAGCTTGTGATACTTGCCGTATTTCTCGAAATTCTCGGCCACCTGCGCGGCGAGTTCGCGCGTGGGCTCAAGGATGAGGCTGCGCGGCATGCGCGCCCGCGAGCGGCCCTGGGCGAGAATGTCGATCATCGGCAGCACGAAGCTCGCCGTCTTTCCGGTGCCGGTCTGCGCGATGCCGATGATGTCGCGCATCATGAGAACAGAGGGGATCGCTTGCGCCTGAATGGGCGTCGCTTCGCTATAGCCCGCCTCTTCGACGGCTTTCAGCAATTCTTCTGACAGGCCGAGGTCGGCAAAGTGCATCAGGGTTCCGTGCAGGCTGGAAGGCAGGATAGGCCCGGACCCTGCCGTCACCGGGCATGTCTTGAGCCGCTTGGGCCATGCGCAAGAGCAGCGCTCCTGTCAAGGATTTCCGGGCCGGAGGGCTCGCGAGCGGGCAAGAAACGGGATGGTGAGCGCAGTGGCAGGGCCGGTCTGGCGTGGTGGACCTGCTGGCGCAAAGCCGGTGCTAGGGCAGGCTCAGCACATATCGGGCGATCTCCTGAGCGTCCTCCGGCGTTGCGGTTCCGCCATACATCATCTTGTTGCCGGGCACAGTCTCTCCCGGATTATAGAGAAAACTGGAGAGACGTTCGGCCGTCCACCGTTCACCGACGCCCTTGATGGCCTCCGAAGAAGCGAAGTTCGGCGCCGTTCCCGGTTTGCGATCCGCGAGGCCGGCGAGGCTCGGGCCCTGCCGGACTGCGCCCGGCTCGATGCTGTGGCAGGTCTGGCATGCGGCGAAGGCCGCCGGCATCGGCAGTGCCGTGCGCCCCGGCTGCTTTGGCGCTTCCGCTTCCTGTTGACCGCAGCCCGCCAGCGCAAGTGCAAGCGCTGCGGCGAAGGTGGAGCCCCGCTTTGGGGGAGTCATTTGTCGGTGCATCCTGCTAGGCAATGCCGTGATAGGTGGCGGCATAGGCCAGGACCTCGACCTGCGAGAACATCCAGCCCTGCACATTGGTCATTTTGCCCTGCGCGAAGTCGTCCCTGATGCGCTTGTCCAGCGCCTCGCCGGTGGGTGCCCCCAGCGCAGTCCATTGTTCAGACACATAAGCGTGCGTGAGGCCGGAGTCGCAAGCGACACAGGCCTTTCCGATCGCTGTGAGATGCATGGTTCTGAGGGTTTCCTCCGGATCGGAAGACGGATCCCCGCATAATGAGCGGCGCACGGGCGGCACGTTGACGAGCGCCACCGCGCCGGCGACCGTGGCCACCGAGCCGAGGAGGATGGTCCGCCGCGAGATTTTCTTCATGCAAAGCGCTCCTTCCTGAGATGGTCCGCAAGGCGCAGGGACAGCGCGACCAGCATCATCGTGGGTGAGCCGCTGCCGGCGGTCGAGAAGACCGAGCTGCCCGCCACATAGAGATTGTCCATGCCATGGACACGGCAGTTCCGGTCGACCACGCCATTGCGGGGATCATCGCTCATCCTGGTCGAGCAGGTGTGGTGGAACCCCACATCCATTTCCGGATAATCCGGCCAGGGTTGGGCGGGATCGAAAGTGAGCTGGAAACGACCAAGATTGAGACGGCCTGCCTCCTGGGCAAATAGTTCGAACGCGCGGTGCAATGAATGCTTGCCTTCATCAGCCAGCGCCCAGTTGAGGTTCGCGATCGGCATGCCGACCTTGTCCGTGCGATCGGAAAGCGTGATCCTGCTGTCCGGATGTGGGCGTGGCGTGAGACGTCCAGCGACCTTGAAGGCGATCGGATCGCCGTTGCGACAGACCGCGCGCCTCAGCAGCGCGCCGCCGCTCTCGTGAGGCCGTGTGATCGCGGCGACGACGTCAGCACCTTTGATCTGGCCCGGCGAACCACCTGCGACGGCGTCCTTGAGGCGCCAAAGCGCCAGCTCGCCCTCCCGTGGCTTCTCAGGCACCGGATCGAAGCGCAGGAACACATCGTCCAGCCCCTGCTCGCGGAATGCCTCGTCCCCGATTACGAAATGAGAGAAGGCTTCCGTGTCCCGATAGAAGGGCTGCTGGAGGATCAGTCGATCAAGCGGGATATCCGGATTCCGTACGAAATACTGCGAGATGACCACATGGTCACCAAAATAACGGCCAACCTGATCGTTCTGATTTCCCATGCCATTGGGATTGCTGCGGCGCGAGGCGAGCAGAAGGCGCGCATTCTCTACGCCGCCGGTTGCCAGAATGAAGGTTTTGGCCCGCACGGTCATCTCGTTGCCCGCGATCGTCCTCACCCGGGCGGATTCGACTGATCCCCCGCCGATCAGCTCCACCACATTCGCGTTGGTGAGAAAGCGCACGTTCGGCGCTTTCTCGAAGCGAGGCAGATAATTTGCGAATGTCTTGTCATCCGTCGCGGGATTGTTGGCGAGGAAAGTGACGCGGCTGGTGAACTTGCCGGGGTCGATGTCCCAAGCAGCTGTATGAAGGCGCTTGCGCCAATCCGCCGGGTCCCAGTCTGCCGGTTCCTCACGGAAAAGGGCAATCTGAGACGCTTCCGGCAGAAAGGGTTCGACATCACTCAATCGAATGGGCCAGCCGGTATGCGCGATACCCGGCTTGGCCTCGAAGTCACGCTCCAGGAATCGATAGCAATTGCCTGCCCAGTGGTTGGTCGTCCCCCCGATGAACCGCAGGCGTGATGCCTGCAGCGGGTAGCCTAATCCCGTGACGGTCGCCTCGGAATTAAGCCGTTCCGTTTCCCGGTCGATGGACGGCCCGCCACTTTCCAGAAGCAGGACACGAATGTTCGAGTTGGCAAACTTGGATGCGAGCGTGATTCCTGCCGCGCCTGCGCCAATGATGCATAGGTCGGCCTCGATCGTTTCATTACCAAGTCCGCGTGCGTCTTCTGCCAAGGCCGGTCTCCCACAACAGGCAATTCAATCGAGGAGACGATAGAGAGAGAGTGCTCTGCCGCGCAAGGCCGATGAGACGATTGTGCCGCGCGGGCCAATCGGATGGCCGCAGTCCAAACGTGCCCGCTCATTTTTCCCGGCGTTTGTCGCTCTCGTCGTCCTTCACCGCCTCGCGTTCGAGATGCGTGAATTTCTCGATCTCGCAGGCCGAGCCGTTGCGCGCGTGGAGTGTGTCCCGGCCGGCGCAGAGCGAGCCGTCCTTGCTGGCCTGGATGTAGAAGCCCGCGTAGAAATCCGCGGCGCGGCAGCTGCGGCCGAAATGGGCGCGGAACTGCTCATTGAGGCCGGTCACCATCCTGAGCCCCTCGTCCGGCGTGATGGAGGCGCCGCGAATGCGCTGGATGGGGAGGCATTTGGGGCCCCTGCTTTCCTTCCAGCGCCATTGCGCCGGGGCGGGGGCATCTTCCACGGGCGTGGCGAGCGAGCGGCGCATGGGCACGGTGGGGATTCGGATGATGACGCGCTGCTCGATCGTCACCTGCGCCCACTGGCTGCCGTCCGGACGTGGCGCGCGGGTCTCCTGACCAGCCGCGGCGCCTGGTGCGAGCGTAAGCAGCATCAAGAAGAATGTGATGACAATGAAAGGCAATGAATCGTTCCCGACGTTCAGAATGCCCTAGTGACCCGCCCTTGAACAGGCGATTAATTGGGGCAGCGGCGGGATGAAGAGTGCAGGGGCGCGCGAGGCTGGCATTCGGGAGCGGCAATCGCCATAAGGCAGCGCATGATCGCGCCTGACACTCTCGCCGCTTTTCGTGCCGTCGCCGGGCCGCGCGGCCTGATCGAGGACCAGGATCTCATCGCACCCTGGCTCGAGGACTGGCGCGGCAAGTTCCATGGTGAGGCCGCGGCGATCCTGACCCCGCGCTCGACGCAGGAGGTCGCCGCGATGGTGCGCTGCGCGGCCGAGCACCGCGTGCCGCTGGTGCCGCAGGGCGGGAACAGCTCGATGGTCGGGGGCGCCACGCCACCGGCTGACGGCAGCGCGCTCATCCTCTCGCTGCGGGCCATGAACAGCATCCGGCGGATGGACCCCGAGGCCAATCTGGCGGTGTGCGAGGCGGGCGTGATCCTTTCCCACCTGCATGAGGCGGCGCAGGCGGTCGGCCGGCGCTTCCCGCTGAGCCTGGGCGCCAAGGGATCCGCGACGGTCGGCGGCCTCGTCTCCACCAATGCCGGCGGCACGCAGGTGCTGCGCCACGGCACCATGCGCGCGCTGGTGGAAGGCATCGAGGCCGTGCTTCCGGACGGATCGATCCATGACGGGATCGCGGCGCTCAAGAAGGACAATCGCGGCTATGACCTCAAGCAGCTGCTGATCGGTGCGGAAGGCACGCTGGGCATCGTCACGGCCGCCAGCCTGCGGTTGGTGCCGGCGATTGCCGACCGGGCCGTGGCCTGGGTGGGCGTGAACGATCCCGCGCAGGCGCTTGCCCTGCTGCGACACATGGAGCAGCAGCTCGGTCCGGTGGTCGAGGGCTTCGAAGTCATCGCCGCGGACACGCTCGGCTTCATCCTCTCGGTGATTCCCGGCACGCGCCAGCCGATCGACACGCTCACGCCCTGGCATGCGCTGATCGAGGTCGATCTCGACGCGGCGACCGACGGCCCCGGCGCGCAGCAGCGGATGGAAGCGGCGCTGGCGAGCGCGTTCGAGAAGGGCCTCGTGATCGATGCCGCGATCGCCGCGAGCGAAGCGCAGGCGGAGGCCTTCTGGAAGCTGCGCGAAAGCGCGTCCGAAGCCGAACGGGCGCAGGGGCCTGCCCTGCAGTTCGACATCAGCGTGCCGATCGCCACCATGCCGCGCTTCATGGTCGATGTGGCGGCCGCATGCGAAGCGCGCTTCCCCGGCACCACCGCCTCGTCCTTCGGCCATCTGGGCGACGGCAATGTCCATTTCCACGTGCGCGCGCCGCGCGCGGGCGGCACCGAGGGTGGCAAGGCGTGGCTGGCCTCCCATGGCGAGGACGCCACGCGCTTCGTCAACGATCAGGTCGTGGCGATGAATGGCTCCATTTCGGCGGAACATGGCATTGGCCAGATGAAGCTCGCGGAGTTCGCGCGCCTCACCGAACCCGCGCAAATCGGCGCCGTGCGGGCGATCAAGCGCGCGCTGGACCCGCTCGGCCTGTTCAACCCGGGCAAGCTGGTGCCCCTTGCCACTCCGGTTTGACGGCTTTATGGCCGGGCGTCGACCAGCCTGACCATTCGGTGTGCGCTGTTTTAGCCAGTCTCAGGAGTTCGATGCCATGGCCAGCGCGCCGCAAGCCCAATCTTTGCCGTTGCTCTACAAGGATCTCGTGCCGCTCAACGTGGAGCAGCATGCCGGCTTCACGTTGCGCAACTATGACCGCGCGCCTTTTCTCATCGGCGTCCATGCCGTGCCGCTCACCGTGGACGAGTTCCCGCAGTGCCAGCGCGCGCTGCCGATCGTCTTCTCCGCTGGCCCCAATCCGCTGCCGCTCGCGCTGATGGGCCTCAACGAGGGCGTGAACACGCTCGTCGACGAGGAAGGCAAGCTGCGGCGGGACGATGGTTATGTGCCAGCTTATGTCCGCCGCTACCCCTGGCTGCTCGTCCGCCTCAACCCGGACAGCCAGGAATTGTCGCTCTGCTTCGATCCGACCAGCGAACTGATCGGCGAATATGAGGACGGGCGCCCGCTCATCGAGAATGGCGAGGCGACGCAGCTGACCAAGGACCTGCTGGCATTCTGCGAGCAGTTCGAGGAAGCGGCGATGCGCACCGGCCAGTTCATGAACGATCTCAAGGAAGCCGACCTGCTGATGGACGGCGAGCTCAGCATCCAGGTGCCGGACGTGGAAAAGCCCTTCGTCTATCGCGGCTTCCAGATGGTCAACGAAGAGAAGCTGCGCGACCTGCGCGGCGACCAGCTGCGCAAGTTCAACCAGAGCGGTTTCCTGCCGCTGATCTATGCGCATCTTCTCTCGCTGCAGGGCATGCGCGAGGTCTTCTTCGCGCAGCGCCGTCTGGGCCTCGGCCCCATCCCGGCGTTCGAGATCAGCTGAGCCCCTCAGCTTCGCGATCCGCATCCGGAAGGCGCCAGTTTCCCGGCAAACTGGCGCCTTTTCTTGTCGGGCGCGCATCGGTGAACGTTGCGGGCGAAAGACGGGGAAAGGCGGCGATACGCCGCGAGTCGCGCCGATACTTGGGGACTAACTCAACTATTCTCAGGATTTCGTGCTGGTTGCGCTTGAAAACAGCGAGGCACTGTCCTACCTTAAGAATACGTAGAGGCTTGTTCCCCCTTTCGGGCCTTTGCGTGGGCGTCCCGCCCTTTCGGGACGTCTCCTCCCTGAACCTGGGCCACCCTGTGCATCGCACGGGGTGGTTTTTTATTCGGCAGCCAGCGGGAAGGCGGTGCCGGCCAGATCCTGCATCAAGGCGCGGGCAAGCTCCGTGAAGAGCCGCTGCATGGCGGGCAGGCCTTCGCCGGGGCTCATCAACACCGAATCGAGATAGAGCGAGCGGTCCACCTCGATCTGGATCGCGTGGATGCCGGCTTCCGGCCGGCCATGGCGCTCCAGGATATGATTGCCGGAATAAGGCGTGTTGACCGCGATCGGCAGGGCCCTGCGGCGCACGAAATCCGCACACAGATCGGTCAATTGCCCTTTCGCGCTGCGCCCGAAGCGATCACCGATCACGATCCGCGGCGCAGGTTCGAACGTGCCGGGCGCCTCGCGCAGCGGCGGCATGGAATGAATGTCCACCAGCAGGGCCACGCCATGCCGCGCGCGCGCCACGGCCAGCGCTCCGGCGAGCGCGGCGTGATAGGGCCGATGGACCGTCTCGATGCGATCGCGCAGCGTCCGGAAGGGCAGGGGCGTATGCCAGAGCTTTCCCGTCTGCGCGAGCCGCTCGGGGATCAGCCCCAGGCCGCCCCGCACCTTGGCGCTGGTCTGCGGCCGAAAGCTCCAGGGCGCGCCGCTGATGCCCTGCGGATCGACCTCGCGCTCGTCCCGGTTGAGGTCGATGAGCGCGCGGGGCTGCCGCGCGACCAGCACATGATGGCCCTCGGCGATCAGGCCATGAGCGAGATGGTCCGCAAACCTGTCCTCCAGCCGGGCGAGCGTTGCCTGGGGGACGCGCGCGCGATCGAGCAGATCGTGCGTATAGAGGCGGCCGGCATGCGGCACGGCGAAGATCAGCGGGCCGCGCAGGCCGGGCTGGCCATAGCTCAGAAAAGCATCGTGCCTGCCCGTCACCATCTCCGGCAGCGCCTCGGTCTCTGTCATGCCTGTCCGCCTCCGTCCGGTTCAAAATCGTCAGGCCGATGGAAATTCTTAATCGCTTGTCGCATAACAGGGCCAGCGACGCCAAGCCCGGCAGAACGGCAGGCGATTTGTCCATCCGGAAGAGGTTTGACGGGGTCGGGGCACGGCATGATTCGCATTCTTGTGGCAGAAGACGATGATTCGATGCGCACATATCTGTGCCGGGCGCTGGAGCGCTCCGGCTATCAGGTGGTCGCGGTCGATCGCGGCACGGCGGCGCTTCCGCTGATCGCGACGGAGCGATTCGATCTCCTGCTCACCGACATCGTGATGCCGGAGATGGACGGGATCGAGCTTGCCCAGCATGTCGCGGCAGTGGCGCCGGAGACGCGGGTGATGTTCATTACCGGCTTTGCCGCCGTCACGCTGCGTGCGGGGCGCATGGCGCCGGAAGCCAAGGTGCTTTCCAAGCCCTTCCACCTGCGGGACCTCGTCATGGAAGTGGACCGCATTTTCGACAGGAACAGCGCGAGCGGCCTTTCCTGAGCGAGTGCGGTGCCGCAACGCGCGATTAGCGCTTGCACGGCACCGCCGGCTTGCGTAAGGGCGTCGCTCCCGTGGGCGTGTAGCTCAGTGGTAGAGCACTGTGTTGACATCGCAGGGGTCGCAAGTTCAATCCTTGCCACGCCCACCATGGAAAACCCCGTTAGGCCAATGGCTTAGCGGGGTTTTTCTATGCTTGTCGCAGAAGTGGATGACGCGCCCTTACGGGGCTGCTTGCCCAACAAATCGGGGCAAAAATTCGACAAGTTTGGGCAAATTCTGGGCACGCCCATTTTGGGACTCTGGAACGTATTTTTCGATTCGTCGTTTGACGCATGCGCTCCTAGGATCACGAGGGGCGCGCACCGAGTTTCGGAGCGGGTGGCCGGCCAGGCGAGTTCGATCCAGCTGATGCGCGAGCAGGTTTCCGACCGTCGTCTGGTGCTAGGTCGAGAACCTGCTGCGCCGGCCCCTAGGTTCTCCCTATGTCGAGTAAAGATCCCGCGTCCGTGGCTGCTGGCCATCGGACGTGGCGGTGCCGTCGGCGCAAGCCGAGCCGTCACGACAGGCCAGCGTGGCGGTTCAACCGTCATCTGTTGAGCCGAGTGCATACCGCGCGGGACCTAGCTTCGACGACGTCGAAGCTATGCGCCTGTCGTCGTGCAATCTCGATGAGAGCCGAGTGGCCCCCGGGTCCAGTCGGCAGCGCCTGCTCACGCCTGAGCAAATCGCTGATCAGCTTCAAGTCCGGGGCGCCGATCCACGTAGGTGGATGCTCCGGACATTCAAGAAACACGGCGTTCAGTATCTGAACGTCGGCGGCCCGACTGCGTGCCTCTCAGGCGCTGGTCGATCAACTCATGGAGAAAATGACGTGCTCTCACTCCGCACCCGCGGGAAGTCCGGGATATATTACATCCGAGGCTCGGTATCGCTCAACCGCCAAACCATCGACGTCAAAGAGTTCAGTACAGGAACAAGTGACAAGGATGCTGCGTCCCACGTGATGGCGCAGTACCAGATGCAACTGCATAACGAACTGCTCTTCGGCCCCACCGCCAAGGTCGCGGATGTGACGTTCTCGCCTGAAATGTGAGCGATCTTGAGTAGAGTCCGATGTGGAGGGGGCGGACGAAGATGAAGCGCAGCAGGTCCGGCGAAGAACAGATCATCGCGATCTTGAAGATGTAGGGGGCCGGGATGGCAACCGCGGACATGTGCCGCCATGGGATCAGCTCGGCGACGTTCTACAAGTGGAAGTCGAATTATGGCGGTCTGGGGTGTCCGAAGCCACCGCTCGACTGGCGTCTCTACAGAGAGTGGTATCAAATCGAGTGCTTCTTCAACAAGCTCAAGCGCTTCCGACGCATCGCCTTGCGCTATGAGAGAACGCTCTCCGCCTTTTATGAGCTTTGTCCATCTCATATGCACCATGACCTGGCTATACTCATTGCAGACAGCACTTAAGACGAAATCTCTAAAATTACTTTTCGCATGCCTTCCCGGCGGTTAGAGCAGATTAGGCGATTTTTAGGACTAGTATCGATGAAAGATAAGCTTAAGGCGACCCCCGTCACTGATCACTCTCAGGATGGCGAGTTTCCGATGATCCTCGAATGGCTTGTCAAGCCAGGCCTGATAGTGGACGTGGGCGCCAGGGGAAGAGAGCGGTCGAACAGCTTCGACCTTCTCTCTCGGTTTGGCTGGAAGGGGTTGCTCGTAGAGGCAAATCCGGCGCTCTACGATGAAATCATGCGCGACTTCTCCGGGACCGACTACAGACTCGTTCGTTGCGCCGTCGCGGAGGTCGAAGGCATACTGCCATTCTACATAGGCGCCAATGATGATGTCTCTTCACTGTTGAGGGATGCGGCATCAGGGTGGGGTGATCTGCGTGGGCAAGTCGATGTTCATGTCCGCAGGCTTGGCGCCATTTTAGACGAGCACTGGATTCCTCATCGTTTCGATATTTTAAGCCTTGATATAGAAGGCCTTGATGTAGAAGTATTTAATGACTTGATCGACAATACGCCGTATCGACCAAAACTTGTTATTATGGAAGCGTCTTATGATTTTAAAACAAAAGATTTAAATGATGTTGGGTCATCAAAAGCTGTTCAGGATGCTTATGAAATCTGTGGGCAGACTCGTGCAAACTTGTTTCTCAGTCGAAAAAATGACTTCGGCGGACTTTTCTAGAGAGGTGCCCTTGTTGCGAACTATGCCTTCGTCCCGGATCTTGACCCGGAGAGCGTCGAAGAAGACCGGCGGGTAAATCGGATCGAGCGGCCGTTGGTGCCAGGTTGCGACCTCATCGAGAACGGCGTCCGTCACCGTGCTGATCAGGTCGGGCGAGACGTCGATGCCGTACAGATCGTGCAGATGCCCGATTATCTCACGGGTGCTCATGCCGCGCGCTACATCGATATGATCTTGTTATTGAACCCGGGGAATCGCCGTTGATATTTGGCGATCAACTGCGGGTCGAAGCTCGACTGGCGGTCGCGCGGGACGTCGAGCGCCAGTTTGCCGCTCCCGGTCGTCACGGTCTTGCGACCGTAGTCGTTGCGCGTGTTGCCAGCACCATCGTCGCCGGCAAGGTGGTGATCCATCTCCGCGTTCAGGGCACGTTCGGTCAGCACCTTCTGCAGAAAATCAAGCAGGCCACGCTGTTCAAATGCCGCGCTGGCAGCACCGCTCGCCAGCAACTGGTCGAGAAGCTCATTCGGTATCGCAGGTTCTTTGCGTCGGGACATAGTGGGACTCCTTCTTACCCATTTGCCCGCCCGCACACGGAAATCCTGACAGTCCCGTAATGGCCGCTGTCCGCCACGACCTCGGCCAGCGTAACCGTGAGGTGGTCCCGCCTATTTGGACAGTTTGGCGGCTAAGTTAAGCTAATCCCGGTTGTCGTTCATGCCGCCTGTTTGATCATCAGATCATGGGGGGCATGCCCCCCATGATCTGATTGCCCGGTCCGCCGGTAGGCCTCGACCGGGGTTCTCCCGGCCAGGCCCGAGTGCGGACGCTGGTGATTGTAATAGGTGATCCACCGGCCAAGGCCAGCCTTCAACTCCGATCCGGTCTCGAAGGCATGCAGATACACGCACTCGTATTTGAGGGAGCGCCAGAGGCGCTCGATGAACACATTGTCCATCCACCGCCCCCGACCATCCATGCTGATGCGGACCTCCGCGTCGCGCAGCACGCTGGTGAAGGCGAAGCTGGTGAACTGGCTGCCTTGATCAGTGTTAAAGATCTCGGGCTTGCCGAAGCGCGCCCAGGCTTCCTCCAAGGCGGCGACGCAGAAGCCGGCATCCATTGTGTTCGACAATCGCCAGGCGAGGACCTTCCGGCTTGCCCAGTCCATGATCGCCACCAGATATAGGAACCCGCGCCGCATTGGGATGTACGTCACATCGGCACACCACACGTGGTTGGGCCGCTCGATCACCAGCTTGCGTAGCAGATACGGATAGACCCGGTGCTGCGGGTGCGGATCGCTGGTGCGGGGCCGCTGGTAGATCGGCGACAGGCCCATCTTTGCCATCAGGCGCCGTACCCGCCGCCGCCCGACCTCATGGTCAGCGCGCCGAAGGTGCCGCGCCATCTGGCGGCTGCCATACCATGGGCAGTCCATGAAGGTCTCGTCGATTACCGTCATCAGCGCCAGCGTCCCGTCCGTTTCCGGCACCGGTGCGTAATAATAAGACGAGCGACTGATGCGCAGCAGGCGGCACTGCGCCGAGATCGACAGGCGGTGGTGAGCAGGTTCGACCATCGCCCGCCTCCGGTCCACGCTCATCGACCGAAGGCCTTCGCTAAAAAATCCCGCTCCACCACCAGTTGCCCGATCTTGGCGTGCAGCTTCTCAACCTCGCTCTCACCGACCACCCTGGCCGCATCGCCAGCGCCGGAGAAGGTGCCTGCCATCCCGTCGATGGCCTGCCGCTTCCATGATGCGATCATCGTGTGGTGCACGCCATGCTTGGCCGCCAGCTCTGCCAGCGTCAGGTCGCCACGGATCGCTTCCAGCGCCACCTTGGCCTTGAAATCCGCACTGTACCGCTTTCTCGTCGTTTTCATCCCGTACCCCATCAGGCCGGGATTAGCTTAGCATCCTGTCCAGAAAACCGGCACCACCTCACCGCGACCGTCTCCCAGACTCCGGCTTCACTCCGACGCCGGAACCGCCGATAGACGGTGTTCCAGCTACCGCATTTGGGCGGCACGTCGCGCCACGGAGCGCCGCACCGAAGCCGCCAAAGCATGCCATTGATGATCGAGCGGTTCTGCTCGGGCCGCCTACCCCGGCCACGGTTCTCAGGCTCAATTGGCAGCAAGCCCTTCAGAATGCGCCATTCCGCTTCCGTGAGATCGCCCCTGCTCAAACCTGCCTCCAAAAGGCAGCCTTGAATCAATCTGTCCGCGCTTCGTCAATAACGTTTGGCATTCCCGTCATTAGCCCGCCCTGACGTTGCCCCCGCCTTCGTCTCACGGCATTACGGCAGCGGAGGAAATTCCATGCACGATATGCGGCGAGCACGCCAAGACCTGATCGCAGACGTTTGGCTGTATCCAACCGATCAAGGTGGCAAATCGCAGTCCGTATTCTCGGGATGGGACTGCCCCTGCAAGACGACCCTCGATCCTGAAGAACCTGCTTGGGATGGCTGGCCAATCCTGGGTGAGGTGGAATTATGCCCCGGCGAAACCGGTCGCTTCGGCTGGATGTTTCTATCCGGCGATCAGGCCGCATCCCAGATGAGGCAAGCCGGAAAATTCTACCTGTGGGAAGGCCGTATCATCGGTGAAGCCGTCGTTGTGACCGAGTAACTCCCAATCCCAATTCGTCCACTCAGCCTAATCCATTGATGCGGTTTAATTAAATCGCAGGTTATGGACACGGATCACGCGATCGCTCATGGTGGATGATGCTCAAATCCTGAGGTAGAGCATGGTGGCCGCGTCTCTCAGTCCGGATGGCGAAGATTCCTGGGTGGGCGGTGCGTCCAACTAATAATTGACTAGCAAGAGGCATTTAACATGGCGGACGAGACCGCGCAGCAAGCGACTGCTGACCGAATAGTGGAAGGTTTGATCGCTCCTATTCTCGACCTCTCGGAACAAATTGTCGGCGAATTGCAGGATCTGGAGAACGCGGCAGCCGACAGCAACCGTGCGGTCGGGGATCTGGCTTCCGTAATTGAGGAGAGGCAGCATCGTATTGTCGAACTAGAAGCAACGGTGGCCGATTATAATGCGACCAAGGAACGGCTTGGTGTTGCCGAGGCAAAACTTCGTAATATCGAGCGACTGGCCGAGGAGATCGGGATGGACCGCGATCGTCTGGGCGTCAAGGTTACGGAAGGTAACTCCAAGCTCGAGGAGATGCAGCGGATGATCAATGATCAGGAGGCACTAATCATGGAGTTGCGGAAAGCCGCTCAGGAGGTCCCCCAGCTCAAGGCTGACATAGATTTTCATCTGGCCCAGAACGCCATGCTGCGCAAAGACCTGAACACGATGGACCTGCGCCTTGTGGACGCGGAACAAAGGCGGGAGCGACTTGAGGATCTGCTTCGTCGGCTGGCGCCAACGCTGCAAACGGCTGCTTATGAGTTTCTGCAGGAGGCGCCTGAGACGTCCGGAGAAAGTCTTCATGCCGCCCGCCACCCGAGTGGGAGGAAGGGAGCGGCAGAGATCGGCGCTCACGGGAAGAAGCGCGCAGCCGAGACTCAGAAATGACCGAAAAGGCATGTGCGGGGCGCAACCCCGCCAGGGATTTGGAAGAGGTCCTTTCGCTTCTTGGCGATGTCCCGGTCGTTGATCCAGGTGACCCTTCGCGCGATTCCGTATCCGACCTGATCGAGGAGTATTGCGGGCTGGCCGTGAGTCGTGACCACGAGCCGACGCCCCCATGTACCATCCACCACCTCGCGTGCACCGGGGGATCGTTGATTTCCAAGGTGGTCGCCGCGTTGCCGGGCGTCGTTCTGCTCAGCGAGATCGATCCGCTGAGCACAATGGAGCTGGCGCGGGAAAAGCCCCGCTTCGCACCCACAGACGTGATTTTGGCGTTGAAACAGGCTGCTCGGCCGGTGCCTGAGCGAATTGTCGTCAACACCTTCCTCGCAAGTATCGGCACTATGAATGCCTCGCTTGGCACGTTGGGGCACCGCCTTGTTATTCGTGACCATGCGCACTCGCATTTCTACACTATGGTTGAGCCCGATTCACGGCCAACGCTGCGGGAGCTTTTGCTACCAATGGCTGCGAGGCTGCGCTCGGTCGTGACAATAAGGCATCCACTTGATTCCTTTGGCGCCCTGAAACTAAATCTCTGGAAAGAAGACTTCCATCCTTTTAATCTAGAAGAGTATTGTATTCGATTTCAGAAGTTTATTCGGAGGTACGAAGACGTGCCGCTGGTGCGTTACGAAGACTTCGTCGCCAGCCCCGCGATCGTCCTCGAGGAGATTTGTGACATCCTGAATCTCCCGTTCGATGTCTCTGCTCTGGGCATGATCGGCAACATTCGAATGACCGGAGACAGCGGCCGGACCGGATCGACGATCAAGAAACGTCCACGCCGGGACCTGCCTGACGAAATCGAGATACAGCGATCGTCCCGGCCTTATCGGGACATCTGTGCGCGATTTGGATACGAGCCGTAGGCACTGTTCAAAATCTTGTGATTCAACAACAATGACGTTCAGCCTATCATGCCGCCGCCTATTGCATCCTGATGCGAGGTGTCAGTAAGAATGCGTCTACTCCGATACGGTCGTGTAGGGCAGCACGTAACGAGCGGGGCAAAAAAGAAAGATTTGCGATGACCAACAACGGCGATTTCGAACCGGATGTGTGCATTGTCACGCCCGTTTTCAACGGATCTGACTACATCGACGAAACCATCGCTTCGGTCATCATGCAAGCCGGCGACTTCTATCTGCGATATCATATTCAGGACGGCGGATCGACGGACGACACGCTCGCGATCGTAGAACGCTGGCACAATCTGGTGACGACAGGCGCGTTGCCGATGACCTGCAAAGGGCTGGAATTCACATATTCGTCCGAGCGCGATGCGGGCATGTACGACGCGATCAATCGCGGCTTTCAGAAAATACTTCCATCGGTGGGCAACCCAATGATGGGTTGGATCAACGCCGATGATCGGATTGCTCAAGGGGGCTTAGCGACTGGTCTTTCAATATGCCGGGCCATGCCCGAGGTGCGCCTTTTCGGCGGGCGTGTGGCCTTGATCAATCAACATGGTTATAATTTAGGGATCAATCTTCCGATCAGTTATTCTCGGCCATGTATGGCGGCGGGCCTTTATGACGGTCGCTCACTGCCTTTTGTCATGCAGGAAGGAACGTTCTGGCGCGCGGACCTCTGGCATCAGTGCGGCGGTCTGGACGACAGGCTCAAGCTTGCGGGCGACTGGGATCTGTGGCGCAGGTTCGCGGAATATACCGAGTATTTCAGCGCAGACACTGTACTCGGATTTCATAGGCGGCGCCCTGGCCAGCTTTCTGGTCAAATGGACAAGTATTATGCTGAAGTAGATATGGTATTGTCAGAAATTCATCAAATTGAATTTCAAGAATTATCAAATAAAGAAAAAGCTTTTTCGAGCGTTGCGCCAAAAATATTTGCAATTCGGCAGCGTTACGAGGAGTTGCTGTTCAATCGGCATGAGATGGAGCGTAGTGAATACGCCAGTACGGTGCTGCGCTTCAACCTTGCAGATGGGGCCTGGGGGCGAATGCGGGGCTATGGGCTGCCGTCGGGTCCCGCGGAGGTATCTGGTTCGTACGGCACGGCGTTAAGCATCAAAGGCCAGTTCGTCTCGGGCTTCAGCGCTCCAGAGGGCCCGCATCCAGAGTTTAGCATTCCCTTCGGTATGCGGTGGCTTACAGGAGAGCAAGGCCTGCTCACAGCGGAAATTGAGGAGAGCGGGCGCTATGATATCGTATTTCGTTTCCGCGCGTGGGGCAACGGCCGGACCGTGGCGATCAGCGTCAATGGCCGCCTGGGTTTCAGCGGCCTGATCCGTCCCTACGAGCACGACCGGGAGACTGAAGTTCGGATTTCATCATTCCTGCCTGTCGGTCTCTGCGCAATCGAGCTCAAGGTCGAGGCAGAAGAGGGCGCGGTCAACCTGATGGTCATGGACATGCGCATCGATCCGATCCTCGAGCGGGGGACGGGAAAGGTCGTGCCTGTGTCGTCGCTTCCGTCACCCGTAGCAACGGTGGGCGGACGTGCGCCCTTGGACGGCGAGTGGCCGCGCATATCGGTTATCGTCCCGACCCGCAACCAGGCGCATTTCATCGGCGATACGATGCGATCATTGGTCCGTCAGGGCTACCCAAATCTTGAGATCATCGTTTGTGACGGCGCATCGACCGATGAAACAACTCAAGTACTGCGCGAATTCGAGCGCCATATCACCTATTACATCTCCGAGCCCGACGAAGGACAGAGCCACGCCATCAACAAGGGCATGGCTGCGGCCAGTGGAGATATTCTGACCTGGCTCAACAGCGATGACCTGCTGGCCAGCGGCGCGCTTCACGCAGTTGCTTTCGCCTTCCTGACGGAGGGTGTCGACATGGTTTCGGGGGTATGCGATGTCTTCGGTGACGATGGTGCCGTAATGCACCGCCACCTGCCGTGCCTGCAGTCTGGTCCGCTTCCGCTCAACGATCTGCTCGATCTGGAGAATTGCTGGCTCCGCGGCCAGTTCTTCCACCAGCCCGAAGTATTCTTCAGTCGGGCGATCTGGGAAAAAGCCGGGGGATTAGTTCGCGAGAATCTTTATTATTCCATGGATTATGATCTCTGGGTCAGAATGGCGCAAGCTGGCGCCAGGATCCAATTGATCGGGCGCACAGTCGCTTATTATCGTATGCATGCCGACCAGAAGACCAGCACTGTCGAAGCCTATCGTCCGGAACTGACCAGTCATGCTTCCATGCTGCGTGCGGAGGCAGGAATGTCCTCCATGCCAGCGCGCCGCGAAGATCTGGCTTCCCATTTGAAGATTTTGATGCTCAACGACTATGGCTTCAACTATGGTGCCGGGATTGCACACAGGCGTCTGGCGCAGGCGTTGCAGCTGGCGGGGCAGGACGTCGTCGCTGTGGGCTACGCCGAATTTGATCGAGCGAGACCCGACGGGTTCGATCCCGAGCTGATCCGATCAGCGATCGACGAACACCAGCCTGACCTTATCGTTGCCGGCAACCTGCATTCGATCCGTTCAGGACCGGAGCCCCTCGAGGTGTTGCTGTCGCTCGGCGTACCGGTGGTCTTCTTTGCGCATGATCAGTGGATCGTGACAGGGCGCTGCGCCTATACGGGGGGTTGCCCGAAATTTCTCTCCGGTTGTGACGAGGCGTGCCCGACGGCGGCGGAGTATCCGTCGCTTCCGCCACGTGAAATCGCGCCGAGTTTTCGCGCCAAACGCGCCCTTATCGAAAAGGCGTCGCAGGATGGACGGCTGATGATCGTCACGAACAGCCGCTACATGGAGCGCTTCATCAAGGAAGCGGCGGGCGAGCCGCTGGCATCCCATGTTCGGACGGTGGCGCTCGGTGTCGACACCCGGCTTTTCACGCATGGACGCCGTCGCGAGGCCCGACAGATTCTGGGCCTTCCGCAAGACCGATTCATCATTCTGACGGCCGCTTCGAACATCGATGACGAACGGAAGGGTCTGCCGTTGCTGATCGAAGCATTGAAAGGCAGGACGGACCTTCATGATGTCGTCCT
The DNA here is from genome assembly GCF_014203955.1 of Sphingobium lignivorans. Lineage (NCBI taxonomy): Bacteria > Pseudomonadati > Pseudomonadota > Alphaproteobacteria > Sphingomonadales > Sphingobiaceae > Sphingobium > Sphingobium lignivorans. The sequence goes on along the minus strand of NZ_JACHKA010000001.1, from coordinate 3,107,718 downwards.
CGTGATCATCGGGTGGGGGAAGTCTATACCGGAAACGCCCTGTGAGGTTCGCTTTACCGGCTATGCGCAGGATGAGCGACTGGTCGCTCTTTACTTCCAGGCTGCCGATATCTTTGTTGGACCAAGTAAAGAAGAGGCGCTGGGTCAGACATTCATCGAGGCGGGCGCGTGTGGTACGCCCAGCGTAGCATTCAATCTAGGCGGAATTCCGGACGCCGTAGTCGACGGAGTAACGGGCCTGCTTGTTGAGCAGGGCAGCGCGGAGCCGCTTGGGGAGGCAATCGCTGACATAAAAAGGGATGCAGCAATGCGGCGCTCCATGGGGGCAAATGCTGTCCTGCATGTCCGTAACCGCTTCAGTCTGGAGAGGGCGGCAGCTGATTTTCTCTCGATGTTGGTCACATGCAAATTCGGCAAGCCCTTGGCGCCGTCGGTTAACCTTCGTGCCGATGGGGTGCGACCTGTCCGGTTTCACTATCTCGCCGAAAAGGCGAGTGAGGTGCTGCTTCCGGAAACGCCCTCATGGTTTCCAGTTGCAGCCATAGAAAGTAGGTTCCTTGAAGGCGACGGCTCACTGTTGGAGCGTGCCTTCGTGGCTGTTGCACCGCGGGGCGTGCTCGCGGCTGAGGCAGTGCGGGATGCAAGCTACAAGATGCGGCTAGGATACCGCATGGTTACAGAGCGTCAGCGCCTGACTATCGTCGTCAACGATACACGAGGCCTCCAGTACGAGCTGAAGTATGCTGCGGGAGGCGACCAAGAAATTGATCTACCTCTCCGATTGCGGAAGGGATATAATCGGATCATTATCGAATTTTCAGAAATGTCTGATAACGATATCGCTTTGATAATCAGCAGCCTGGAATTCAAGAATGATGGCGATGGGTTCGAGAATAACACCGATGGTCTTGTAAGTTATGGACATAATTTCGGGGAGGTTGAGGGGCCTTATCCTGAATTTCAGATCGATTCGAAATTTCGTTGGGCGCTGGGGAACGAGTCAGCGCTCCAAATCTTCAGCGCTTGTGAGGGTGAACGCGAATTGCGTTTTGGCATTCGTAATTTCTACTCCGACCAGGTCCTCGGAATTGATATTGATGGCGAACAGAAAGTATCCGTCGAGATTGGAAGCGCGAACGCGAGCGACGTTCAGTATATCGTTGTTCGGCACTTTTTCCACGAAGGTTTCGCGGACATCACGTTCCGTCCGAGCGTGTCGAGGCTGGAAAGGGAGAATGGTCGATCGCTGAGCTTCGCGCTGAGTTCAGTCGAGTTTGGCGACCGGCTTGGCGACCGGCTGAGTCCGGTGCTGAAATCGGCGGTCCAGGGTTCGCTGCCCGCGCACCTGCCGAATACGCAGCTGATCGGTGACTTAGAGGAGGGAAGCGGTTTCGGTCCGCTTAGAGGGCCTTTCCCGGAACTCGGTATCATGGAGCCGGTCCGGTGGATAACATCCGCGAGCGCAGTACTCACGGTCAATGCGACAGGCGTATCTGAAGCCGTCCTGACGATGCGCTACCGGATGGTGGCCAAAAGGGCTATCGCCTCTCTCGACGTCAATGGCGAAGTGCATGACCTCGTGCTCACATCCCCCGGCGCGCTGAGTGGCGCGGCAGAAGTAAAAGTCGACATCAGGTTGATCGATGGGCCGAATATCCTGACCTTTGCGTTTAGCGGTTTGGATTTCGAGTCGGTTGACGGCCATCCACGGGTGCTGCTGCTGGAAAGCCTGACCATCGTTGATATGGCGTCCGGCGTGGCAATGTCGGATGCAACTTCATCTGAGGCGGTGTCTTCTTACGCCCGAGTCAGGATGGGATCTGGCATTGCGGACGCCGAAGCCGCGTATCCACCGCTCGGGCTGGAGGCGCCTTTCTATTGGGTGTGCGATACCAAGGCACGCCTCAAGGTGGAGGGAAACGGGTGCATTTCCCGCGTGCGCATCGCGATGAGAAATCAGGAGCGTGGGCAACGGATCAGCGTCGTCCAGGATGGCGAGCTACTGGTCCAGAGCGATGTGCTGCCCGATACACTCGACGTGAGCAGTGAGATCCAATGCGATCTATACCTCGCGCCTGGCTGGAACACGCTCGATCTGATAGCCTCATCTGTTTCGCCTCCCAGCGGGCAGGAAACGCGATCCTTGTCGTTCTTGATTGAGTCCATTGAAGTGACCGACCTGGAATTTGCCTAAGAAAAGGGGTGGTGGACATGCTAAGCTATCTCTTTGATTTGCTATAGATACTGACTTGAGGAGTTACTGGTGAACGCTCTGCCAACGACCACTGCGATCGATCGGGATCACTACTTTTCATTGGTGGCCGCCTACCATGGGGAGACCACCCGCGAACAGGATGCTGGTGTGGGCGAAGTCCATCCTGAATGGGCGATCGGCTTAGCGGACGGAAGATTCTTGTTCGATCTCATCACCGAGAATGCGCTGGCGCTGACGATTGAGATCGGTCTGTGCGAGGGTGCTTCCGCTGTTCACATGGCCGCGGCACACGCAGTGTCCGGCTTTGGTCTGCACTTTGCGATCGACCCATTTCAGCACGAGTATTTCGGGGGGCAAGGCGTACGATCCATTGATCGCTTTGGATTGACGTCATGGTTTCGTCACATACCTGAAAGAAGCGATCGAAGTCTAAGTAGTCTGGCTGCTGCTGGTGTGAAATTTGATCTAATTTTTATTGACGGTGATCATCGATTTGATGCTGTTTTTAATGATTATTATTGGTCTGATAAAGTTCTCCGTGATGGAGGGTATTTGATATTCGATGAGGCGGGCCGTGATTGCCCCACGAAGCGTGTCAGTTCATTTATTCAAAACAATATGAAAAACTACGAGCTACGTCCCGGCCCAAGCCGATTTTATGTATACCAAAAAATCACTAAGGATGACAGGGGGTTTGGTGATATGATTGATTTTTGACGAATTGTGGTAATTTATTTGGGTTAATGAAAGTATATCAGGATTAATCTTAAGAAATGGCGATACGGGTCGATTTTGAAGTGGGCTGGGTCTTCTGTCCAGATATGGACGACATATTCATAGGGGTGTGAGGCCGCGGAGCGTCTTGAGACGTCGGCCATGGTTGTAGGCGTCGATGAACAACTTGAGGTGCTGTCGCAGTTTGTCGTGGCTGAACCGCCCCGGGATTGTGGGAGGCCATTCGGCTTAAATTATGCGGCCGTGGGAGTGTCGTCCACCATGGCGTAGTAGCGTTTCTCCGCTTCGGCCGGTGGTATATTGCCGATGGGCGCGAGAAGCCGGCGGTTGTTGAACCAGTCCACCCATTCCAGCGTGGCGTATTCGACTGCCTCAAAGGATCGCCACGGACCTCGCCGGTGGATCACCTCGGCCTTGTAAAGGCCGTTGATCGTCTCGGCCAAAGCGTTGTCATAGCTGTCCCCTACGCTGCCCACCGATGGCTCGATCCCGGCTTCGACAAGGCGCTCGGTATACTTGATCGAGACGTACTGGCTGCCGCGGTCGCTGTGGTGGATCAGGCCACCGCGATGGACAGGACGCCGATCATGGATCGCCTGCTCGAGGGCATCCAGCACGAAGCTGGCGTGCGCCGTCCTGCTCACCCGCCAGCCCACGACATAGCGGGCATAGACGTCGATCACGAAGGCCACGTAGACGAACCCCGACCACGTCGCGACGTAAGTGAAGTCCGAGACCCACAGCATGTTCGGCGCCGGCGCATGGAACTGCCGGTTCACCTGATCGAGCGGCAAGGCGCGGCCTTGTCGCTCATCGTCGTGCGCACCGGCTTACCGCGGATCACGCCCTGCAAGCCAAGATCGCGCATCAGCCGTTCCACCGTGCATCGGGCGATATCGAAGCCTTCGCGCCGCATCTGTCGCCACACCTTCCGCACGTCGTAGACGCCGAAGTTCTCGGTGAAGACGCGCACCACCTCCGGCTTCAACATCTGATCACGCTGAGCACGTGGAGATAGCCGCGAGGGATCGCGCCGCTGCGCCAGGTGCTCATGGTAGGTGGATGGGGCGATCGGCAGAACCCGGCAGATCGGCTCGACCCCATAATCACCGCGATGCTCGTCGATAAACGCGATCATCGCTTGAACGGGCGGTCGAGCTCCGCCTGGGCAAAATATGCGGAGGCCTTGCGCAGGATCTCGTTGGCCTGGCGCAGCTCGCGGTTCTCGCGCTCCAGCGCCTTGAGCTTGTCAGCCACCTCGGTGGGCACGCCGGCTCGCTTGCCGCTGTTCACCTCGGCCTTTTTCACCCACTCCAGCAGCGTGTGCCCCGAACAGCCAATCTTCTCGGCAATGGATGTGATCGCCGCCCAGCGGGACGGATGGTCGCCTTCGTGATCCAGCACCATGCGGACCGCCCGTTCACGAACCTCCGGTGCAAACTTGTTCGTCGTCTTGCTCATCGTAGACCCTTCCTCTCAGGAGTTCGGGCCTCCGGCAATCCCGGGGCGGTTCACCCCTCGGCGGTCTGCACCTGGGCGATGTCGATATGGAAGTATCCGATCGGATAAGCCTTGAAGCGCTTCTTCTCGGCGGCCTCGCCGTCCAGCGCCGGCAAGCGGCTGATGCCGTGATGCTTCAGGCAGCGGTGCCGCGACGATGGCGTCAGGTGCGGGATGGATGGCTGCAGTGCATAGAGGCAATCAACAGCGTGTGGCGGCGGAACGCCACGACCATGGCCTCTTCCTCGGTGGTGAGGACGGTGGAATGAATGGCCTGGGGCCCCATGGGCGCATCGCTGACATGCGTCCGCTTGCGCCACTTCTGCACCGTCGTCGGGCTGATCCCGTTCCGACCGGCCAGTGCTCTCACGCTCTCTTCACTATGTTGTATCGCTCGACGAACTTCCTCGGTCGTTCGGGCGCTCCCGTGTGGAATCTGGCCTATAGCTCCTCCCGCCATACATGATCAATCTTGCTACTACACTGGGAGATAAAATACCTAGGCTGGTCGAAAAGGTTGTAAATATCTATCATATTTCCTTTAGAATCATGATTTTAATCTCGTTTTGAGGGGCTTATGACTGTCGAAATCAAGCTCATATTTCCCCAAGCGATCGTCGGGTCTTCAGGAGATTGGGGCAGCCACCGTTTCTTCTCCTGATTTCACCGGCCAGGCTGGATGCCTGACCGGTCCCGTTCGATCAGACGTCTCGCTAACGTATTCAGATCTTGAACAGGGCTTGCGCGTTGAGGCCGTAGATCTTGTCCCGCTGATCGGCGGGCAGCGCGCCGACCCGCGCTTTCACGCCAACCATGTCCTGAATCGAAAAGGGATAATCGGATCCGTAGAGCACTTTGTCCGCGCCCACCTGTTCCACCAGAAAGCGCAGCGTCGCCTGGTCGTAGACGATCGCATCATACCAGAACCTGCGGAAATAGCTGCTGGGCGGGTTGTTAACGAGCCGGCGGCTGGTCGTGTTCTCCCACATCTTGTCCATGCGGCTGATGAGGTAGGGCAGGGTCCCCCCGCCATGGCAGGCGATCAGCTTGAGGTCCGGGAACTTGTCCATGAAGCCGGTCAGGATCAGGCGCGCGAAGACCAGCGTGGTATCGCTGGTGAAGCCAACGGTATTGGCGAGACCGAAGGATTCCACGCCCCATTTCTTGATGTCCACCATGGGCACGGTCGGATGGATGAAGGCGGGCAGGCCGGACTCCTGAACGGCCTGCCAGACGGGGTGGAAATGCTCGTTGTCAGGCAGCATCCCGGACATGTTGGTGACGAGGCACAGGCCCGCGGCACCCATCCCGCGGATACGGGCCAGCTCCTCGATCGCCGCATCGGGATATTGCCAGGGGAGCGACGCCATCCATTTGATCCGACCGGGATATTTCTTCTCGGCGGCGGCAAAATCGTCATTCACCGTGCGCGCGGTCTCGATCGCCACCTCCCGCGTGCTCCAGAACACGTTGGGCGCGGTGAGGCTGATGATGGCGATGTCCACCCCTGCCTTGTCCATTGCCGCGATGCGCATATCGAGGTCGGTCATGTCCGGCGCGAGGCGGACAATCGGCGAACCGCGATACTCGATGCTCTCATAGGGCTTGGTGGGGATCAGGCGGGTGTCCGCATCGGGATGCTGGCGCAGCATCTCGACCCAGCGCGGCGTGAAATTATGAGTGTGAACATCGATCACCTTCACCGCCGGTTTTGCCGTCTTTGCGCCAGCGCCCTGCGCCATCGCAGCGATGCCGAGACCAGCGGCGCCGATCAGCAAGTCCCTACGTTCCAGATTCATCAGGTCTCTCCTCTTAGAATTTCACGCGAACGCCGGCGCGATAGGTGCGCCCGGTCTGATCGAAGAAAACAGGGTTGGTCACGGAGTTGCCCGGCGCGATCGGCGGATCGACATCGAACAGGTTATTGACGGCCGCGTAGATCTGCATGGTCGCGCCGCCCGTTCTCTCGATGGTGTAGCGGACCGACAGATTGAAGGTGAGCATGTCGTCGACGACATTGTCATTGATGCTGTTTGCCAGGGTGGTCTTGTAGTCCGGATCATCAGGGCCGATCAGGCCGGCATCATAGCTGCCCTTGGGGATGTAATGGCCCAGCAGGGTGACGCCGAACGAACCCTTTTCGTAAGTGAGCGTTCCATCCAGCGTGTATTCGGGCACGCCGAGCGGGCCACTGACCTGACGTCCGGTCTGACCGGCGCGGTTGATGGCACCGGTTGCGTCGACCTGCACCAGCTCGAACACGCGGGTGGCAAGCAGATTGATGGCAATGCGATTGTCCGCGCCGAACCGCCGCGAGAAATCGAGCTCGAAGTCGATCCCTCTCGTCTTGATTTCGTTCACGTTGAGATACTGGTCGACCACCTCGGTGATCATATTGTTCCGGGCCGGATCACGCGTGATGAGCGCGCAATAGGATTCCCCGCCCTGGAAGCAGCGATCGGCGATGACCTGCGCACCGACGAGATCGATCGCATCGCGGATCTTGATGTCATAATAGTCGACCGAGAAGCGCAGGCCGGGGATCATGCGAGGCTGGAGGACGAGGCCCGCCGTCCAGGTGTCGGCAATTTCGGGATGGAGGGCATCATTGCCGCCCCGGAACACGCGCGCCAGCACCTGCTCGGTATTCTGCAGGTCGAAGACCGAGCCCTGGGCAGCGACCAGCGGGGTGTAAAGCTCCGCCGCATTGGGCGCGCGAATGTCTCGCGACCGCGTGCCGCGAATACGCAGCCCGGCCACGGGCTCGTAGATGCCGCCCACCTTCCACGTCGTGACGGCGCCGCTAGTGTTGTAATGCGTCCGCCGGATGGCCGCATTCAGCTCAAGGAGCTCCGCGCCGGGCAGGCGGCGCAGCAGCGGTACGACCGTCTCGACATAGCCTTCCGTGACGTTGACCGTTTCCGGCCCGAAGTCCGACGCATTTGAAATATAGAAGCCGTTGGTCCGCGAGATGTCATCGGCCGACCCGCGCACCCGCTCGCTGCGATATTCGCCGCCGATCGCGATCGACACCGGTCCCGAGCCGAAATCAAATAGTTCGCCGGTGAGGTTCGCTGCAACGACATGCTGCTGGAACCGGGTGGTCTGCGTGGAGGTGCCGAAGGCATAGTCGCGCGCCTCGGGCAGGAAGCGATACTGGCCGAAGAGATTGAGCGGCCGGCACCCGGCTGCTGCATCACGCACGGCCGCATTGGCGCTGAGAGTGTCACGGCACACGATGTTGCCGTTGGCTGTGCCGGTCAGGAAACGCCCTTCGTCCACGGCGTCGAGTGCGCGATTGAAATTGGCCGTGATGCGGTTGTTGCTGACGACCTGACGCGTATCCGTCTGGCCGAACTGATAATAAGCATCCGCCCGCCAGCCATTGCCGAGGTTGGCGTCAAAACCGGCCACGGCCCGGAACGTGCTGGTCCGGTTGTCGCCCATGGCCACGCCAAGATCCTGTCCGACGCGGCCGAATGTCAGTGTCTGCGCATTGAGTTGCGTCATCTGGTCGACAATGGATTGGGGGAGGTAGGGATTGTCCCTGCGGATGATGAGCGCGGTGTCCCGGGTCTGTGCGCCCGGCGTGGTGACCCTCACGCGGCCATAAGACACTTCCAGGAAGGGCGTGATCGCGCCCATCTCATATTCCGTGCGGCCATAGAGTGCGTAGCGCTCGACCGGCACCTTGAGCAGACCGGCCGAACGGAAAGGGTTCTGCCCATGGCCGCTGCCGCCCCGCATGAAAATCGAGGGATATTCGCCGCGGACGAAGGGGACGGGATTGCCGGCATCGTCGAACTGGATCGAGGCAAGCGGCGTCGGCCCGTTGATCTTGCCTGCATAGGTCTGCGTCGCGGTGTGGACGTCGGAGCTGATGATGCGGGCCGGCTGCCCGTTCGTGGCGAAGCCGCTGTTGGTGAGCACCTGCCATTCCTGCGCGCACAGCGAATAGTCGTAGCAACCGCCCATGCCGCGATTGTTGTTATACTCGCCGCCCACCACGACATGACCGCGGCCATCGGCGAAGCTGGAACCCGCCGCTGCGGCGATCAGCTGGTCGCTGTCTTCGCCGCGCTGGGAAATGCCCGCCTGTGCATTGAAGCGGAAACCTTCCAGCCGCTTGTTGAGGATGAAGTTGACCACGCCGGCGACGGCGTCCGAGCCATAAGCGGCCGACGCGCCGCCCGTCACCAGTTCCACGCGCTCGATGAGCACGCCGGGGATGAGATTGGTGTCGACAGCGCCGGCAACGGTGCTCGGCACGAAGCGCCGGCCATCTACCAGCACCAGCGAACGCTGCGCGCCGAGGCCGCGAAGATCGACCGTGCGCGCGCCGCCAGCGCCAATGGTGATGCCGCCGGTCGTGGGCGAGGTCGTCGCGCGGAAGGCGGGCAGCTGGGAAAGCGCTTCACCCACGCTGGCCGCTGCTGTCAGCTCCAGCCGTTCGCTGCCGAGCTGCGTCACTGGCGTGGGCGCCGTGAACCCCGAGCGGGCAATGCGCGAACCGGTGATGACGATGGCCTCGCTTTCGGCATCCGGCGCTTCAGGGGCAGGGGCAGGGGCTTCAGCGGCCGGCCGGGGTGCCGGCGCAGTATTGGCGGGGGCGGTCTGAGCAGCGGCTGGGCGCGGCTCCACCCGGACGATCGTGAAGCCTTCACCGCGCCGAAGCGGCTGCAGCGGTGCCGTGCCAAGCAGGCGCCTCAGGGCTTCTTCCGGCTCCAGCCGCCCACGGACGGGATTGGAAGCGCCATAGCCCGTGGTCGATGCGGAAAAGATGATCGACGTGCCGCTCTGTAACCCGAAGGTCCGCAATGCGGACGGGAGCGGCTGCGACGGGATGTCGAAATCGGCAGGCTTGGCCTGCGCGGCGGACGCGATGCAGGCACATGCCGCCACGCCGACCATGAGCGCGGCGCGCGTGTTGAAATCAAGAAATGCCACTGGAATCCCCTCCGTCTGTTCTGCCTTGTTTTGTCTTCGAGGCAGCTGGACGGATTCCCCTCAGCACGCGCCTCAAATTTTTTTGTGGTCGGCTTCGCTCAAGCGATAGGTCCGGTCGGCGGCATGGCTCCATGTGGCGATGCCGATCGCGTCTATGGCGGACAGGAATGTGTTGACGTCGCCTGCCCTGAGAACGGCGCTCATCCGCCGGTCAGCGACGGCTGGCGACGAGATGACGATCTTCTCCGGCAGATAGCGGTTCATCTCCACCACGATGTCGCCGATACGGGCTTCGTCGAAAATCAGCAGGCCGTCCTTCCAGCGCGAGAGGCTGCGCAGATCGACGGGTGAAAGCGTCCAGTTGCCGTCACCCGCGACCAACCGATAACCCGGCTTCATCACGAGGTCACGGGCATGCGGTCGGCCCTTGTCCGCATCGCGCACGGCGACGCGTCCCTCCATCAGCACGATTTCCACGCTGTGTTCGGCCAGATTGACTTCGAACTGGGTGCCCAGCGCGACGACCGTCCTGTCGCCGGCCTTCACGGCGAAAGGACGTTGCCGGTCCGGCGCGACGACGAAATTTGCTCTTCCTTTCAGCAGCTCGATCCGGCGGCTGTCTTCCTGCATGGATGCCCGCACCGTCGTCGCAGCGTCCAGCAGCATCTGGCTCCCGTCCGGCAACATGACGGTCGAGGTTTTTCCGTCCGGCGTTTCGTAGAGGGCCGTCACGACCCCCGCATCCCGGCTGCTGCCCGGAAGCGCGTTCCACAGGAACAGGACGCCCGCCGACAAGCCCAGGATCAGGACAGAGGCCGCGGCCATGGCGAGCGGCTGCCGGAACCATGCGGGCCGGCGCGCTTCCTCTCGCATCGCGAGGATGTCCGGATGGGACCGCAGGGCTTCCAGCCCCTGCAGTCGCGCATTCAGCGCCTCATATTCCCGCCTGTTGCGATCATCGGCCAGCCAGCCGGCCAGATCCAGGCTCTCGCTCTCAGTCATCTTTCCGGAGCGGGCGCGGGCCAGCCAGCTGGCGGCATCGTCGGGCTGCTCCATGCCTTCCTTTCGAAGAACCTGCCTCCACGTCATTCTTCGTCTCCAGCCCGCGCGTTCAGCGCCCGCAAGGCGAGCATGATGTGCTTCTCGACCGCGCTCACGGAGATGCCCAGGCGCGACGCGATCCGCGCATATGTCATTTCCTCGAAGCGGTGCAGGATGAAGATCTGTCGCGTGCGGTCCGGCAGGTTGCGAATGACATCAAGAGCCGAGGCAAGGTCGCGCTGTCCCAGAAGAATGCGCTCGGGAGAAATCGGATCCACCGGTTCGGGCGCTTCGTCACCGGAGAGGATAGTGGCATTGTTCCGGCGGAAGCGCCGGGCCAGCACGTTCGCCGCGACAGTGAACATATAGCCCTGGATATTCGCGATCGGCGCATCCTTCTGCCGGCCCTGCAGGTTCAGCAGCACTTCCTGGACCAGATCGTCGACCTCGCCGATGGGCACGCGCTTCATGAAATAGCGGCGCAGGGCGCGGCTGTGGGTCTCCACGAGCGCGCTATGCATCGATTGCAAAGATCCTTCCCGCGCCACCACTGCTCCATGAGAGATACGCCTGACCAACCTTGAGCCAGATTATGCCCGCCCCCTCAGCGGCGCGGCAAAAAAATCTGCGCTCCGGTGTCCATGCCCGGTCACCTGCCGCCGCTCCAGCCCGAAACGCGAGATTTCACCCGCCTGAATCCTGTGGTTCGGGCCGCCGGGGAGAGCGCGGCGGCAGACACATTCATATTCATTATCAGCGCACTCCATAAAACTGTCACAGTAAAGGTTCAGAGGGCCGCCGTCCCCGCCTTCCAGGGGACCACGAAATCCATAAGGGGTCTTCATGCTCAAGACAGTACTCGCCGCGGGCGTGGCTATTGCCGCGCTCAACACTCCCTTTGTGCCTGCTTACGCGCAGGATGCCGCGCCCGAAGACGCGAACGAGACGACCGGCGATGCCATCATCGTCACCGGCTCGACCCGCGCCGAGCGCCGCTTCGACGTGTCCTATGCGGTCAACACGATTTCGCGGGAAGATGTCGAGAAGATCGCGCCGGTCAACTTCGCGGATCTCATCGGCCAGCTTCCGGGCTTCCAGACCGAGATCACCGGCGGTGAAGTGCAGAATATCTACCGCATCCGCGGCCTGCCCAATGACGGCGGCTTCGTGAGCTTCCAGCAGGACGGGCTGCCGCTCTTCCACGAGAATGACGGCGTGTTCTTCCGCGGCGACGCGATCCTCAAGCATGACTTGATGACCAGCCGTGTCGAGGTCGTGCGCGGCGGGCCGGCACCCATCTACGCGAGCTACTCGGGCGCGATCATCAACGCGATTACCGTGACCGGCAGCGAGGAAGCACGCGGCAAGGTGCAGGTCACGCTGGGCGATACCGGCCTCTACCGTCTCGACGCCTATCAGGCGGGCAAGCTGGCGGAGAACACCTACTACGCTGTCGGCGGGTTCATGCGCTACCATGAGGGCTATCGCGACAACGGGTTCCCCAACGACAAGGGCGGCCAGATCCGCGCCAATATCAAGCATGTGACGGACAACGGGTTCATCAAGCTGAACTTCAATTACGTCAACGATCACAATGTCTTCTATCTGCCGATCCCGACGGCGGACCCGCGCGACCCCAGCAAGTCGCTGGACCCGTATATCGACTATTTCACCGGCACGATGAACTCGCCTGCCTTCCGGCACGTGAACCTCAAATATCGGGACGGCAACGGCGCGATCCAGAGCCGCAGTTCCGACCTCTCCGATGGCCGCCACCTGCAGATGGTGAACGTCGGGGCGCATTATGAAGGCGACTTCGATGGCTGGCTCGTCACGGCCGCCGCGGGCTATACGCAGGGCAAGAACGACTTCACCGCCTTCTATTCGACGACCAATCCTGTCGACGGCAACGCTTTTGCCAATGGCTATCTGAACCGCACCGGCGGCGCGCCGTTCGGCGCCGTGCGCTTCGGCTATGTGCTGGCGGGCACGAACACGGTCTATGATCCCTATGCCGCGTCCGGACTGGTGATGCAGGGCCAGTATCGCGACATCCACTCGAACTTCTACTCCGGTCAGGCGAACTTGTCCGTCGCGCGGAAGTTCGACACCGGCATCGGCACGCATGACATCAAGCTCGGCGTCTACGGCAGCCTCTACGGCGAGGACAGCCGCACGCTGTACCAGAACTATCTGATCGAAGTGGCGGGCAAGCCCCGCACGCTGGATCTGGTGGGCTACAACGCGGCAGGGCAGGTCGTCGGCCGCGTCACCGACAAGGGCGTGCTGAACTATGCCGCCACGCTCAACCAGGGCGACGCCGATGCCCGGATGGGGGCGGTCTATGCCAACGATACCTGGGAGATCGTGCCCGGCCTGCGCATCGACGGCGGCATCCGCCATGAGCGCTACCGCTACGAAGGCTGGGCCGCGCTGACCGAGCAGGCCAATCTCGGCGATGCCACCACGCTGGCCGACGACACGACCCGCGCCTTCACCGGGGTGATCCAGAACCGCAAGCTCTCGCCCAATGTCACCAACTGGACCGTTGGCGCGAACTACGACTTCTCCCGCCATGTGGGGATCTACGGCCGCGCCTCGCACCTCGAGACGCCGCCCAACGTGCAGAGCGTGATGAGCATCAACCCGACGATCATCACCACGGTCGCCGACCAGTTCGAGGCGGGCCTGAAGCTGTCGATGGGCCGTTCCTACCTGTATGTGACCGGCTTCTACACCAACTTCGATCCGCTCAACGCCTCGTTCCTCGCCTTCGATCCAACCACGGGCCGCAACGACGTGAACGTGCCCTTCATCGGCGAGGCGCAGGTCAAGGGCATCGAGTTCGACGGCGCCTGGAGCGTGACGCCCTGGTTCACGCTGAATGCCGCGCTGACGGTCAGCGACCCCAAGTACAAGAACTTCGAGAGCGCCACCGGCGCCGATCCGGAGCAGGCCGAGGGCAACCAGATCGTTCGCCAGCCGAAGATCTACGGCAACATCCGCCCGAGCTTCGACTTCACCACGGGCGACACCGATGTCTCGATCTATGGTCGCTACACCTACATGGGCAAACGCTATGTCGATCTCTACAACAACACCGCGTTGCCCGCTTACGGCACCGTCGGTGCGGGCGTGACGGTCAAGCATGGCAGCTGGCAGTTGCAGGTCGTCGGCGACAATCTGTTCAACGCGCATGGCCTGACCGAAGGCAATACCCGCACCGACTCGCTGAGCGGCCAGGGCAGCGCGGAGGCGATCTACGGCCGTCCGATCTTCGGGCGTAACTTCCGCCTCGTCATCGGCAAGTCCTGGTAATGCCCGGGGCTCCCGTGCGGAGGGCACCGCTGATGGTGCCGCTGCTCGCTATGGCTTTTTCCCTGACGACGGTCTGCGCGCATGCGCAGACCGTAAGGGACGCGGTCACGGAAAGCCTGTCGCAGCGGCTGTTTCCCTCGCTCGACGCGCTGGAACGCAATCCTGCGGCGCTGGATGCGCTGCAGGACCGCCCGGGAGTCGCCGCCATGCTGCGCGCCCGGCTGGACAGGCGCGCGGCCTGCGGCGCCGATCTCGGCTGCGTGACGCAGGCGATGCTGTGGACCGACGGCGAGGCGCAAATCCTCGCCGCCGCCATGCCGGGCAAGGGCGCGGACGATGGCGCCGCCGCCCAGGCCGCGCGGGAGATCGCGGGCGTCAACATCATCCTGCGCACTTATGGTCTCGGCCAGGTGCCGCCTTATCCGCAGATCGACGGTGCGGGCACCATCGACCCGCAGGAAAGCCGCGCGCGTCTTCAGGCTGCGGCGTGGCTGTCGCAGACCGGACGGGCCGGCTCCGTGCAGGCGCTCGATCCCAGCGTGGAGTTCGCGCTCGCCCTGCTCGACGGAAGCGACCGCATTGACGCGATCGGCTTCGAGCCTCTGCAGAGCGGCCTCAACGCTCCCGCGATGAAGCGCGCGAAGAGCCTCGATTGGACGCGTTTCCGCTATAGTGCGATGATCGTCACTGGCGTCGGCCCTGAGGTCGAGGGGATGCCGCTCAGCCCCTTCGGCAAATATCATCTTCGCCTCGCGGCGCAGCGTTTCGCCGCGGGCGACGTGCCTTTCCTCATCGTTTCCGGGGGGCGGGCCCATCCCCGCGCCACCCGCTTCACCGAGGCCGAGGAGATGCGCCGCGCTCTCATCGAACGATACGGCATTCCCGCCGATGCCATCGTCATCGAGCCTTATGCGCGCCACACCACCACCAATCTGCGCAATGCCACGCGCCTGCTCATGGCGATGGGCGCGCCGCTGGCAAAGGACGCGCTGATCGTCTGCAATCCCGGCCAGAGCGCGGCAATCGAGAGCCCGCAATTCGTGACGCGCAACGCGCGCGAGCTTGGCTACCAGCCGGGGACGGTCGGTCGTCGCCTCTCGCCCACGGAGCTGGAATTCCGTCCCTCGCCCCTGTCCGCGCGGGTGGACCCGCGCGACCCCCTCGATCCCTGATCCGGAGAGAAATCATGCGCCCACTTCTTCTCGCCACCCTTGCCGCGCTGTCCCTCATGCCGGGCGTCGCCAGGGCCTGGGGCGGCACCGCGCACACCGTCATCGATCGCGCCGCGATCGAAGCCATTCCCGAGGATGGCCCCGTCTTCCTGCGCAAATATGAGGACTATATCGGCGCCGCTTCCCTGCTGCCGGACAGCTGGCGCGGCAATTCCGAGAATTTCTCGAAGATCGAGGAAGACCCCAATCATGGCTGGTTCCGCGAGCAGTTCACGTTCCTGAAGCCGATCCCCCGCTCGCGCTACGAGTTCGTGATCGCGGTGTACAAGCACTATGAGAAGATCAAGGACAGCGACCCGGAGACCGCCGCACGGACCAATGTGCGCTGGACCGGCACGCTCCCTTATGCCGCGATCGAAGCCTATGACCGCATCGTCGTCTGCATGCGTCATGTCCGCGCCGCGAATGCGGAAGGGAGGGATGCGTCGGTCGCCGAGCAGAATTGCGCGTTCGACGTGATCCGGCTGGGCCACTATATCGGCGATGGCGCCAATCCGATGCATAATTCGGTCAGCAGCGATGGCTGGCGCGGCCCCAATCCCCATGGCTACACCACCGACCGCAGCGTCCACGGGCGCTTCGAGAGCCGGTTCGTCGACGCCATGGGACTGACCGTGGCCGACATCGCGCCGCGCATCGGCAAGCCCGGCCGCACGGACGGCGACATGTTCGATGCGGTGCTCGCCTATCTCGACCATTCGGGCGACAAGGTGGGCGACGTCTTCGCCCTCGAGAGGCGCGATGGTTTCGCCAATTTCGCCGACAAGGACGTTCGCGAGATGATCTACGAGCGCACCGCGGCCGGCGCGACGATGCTGCGCGACATGCTCTGCCGCGCCTGGGCCGAGAGCGCCTTGCCGCCCGCCAGGGTGGAGCCTTCGCCGATCGACTTCGCCAATCCGAAGTTCAACCCCGAGACCGGTTCGGCGCCTGACTAGGCGGGGGTGCCGATTTCCACAAGCGCGGCTTCGAACGCGGGCTTTGGCAATGGCACCCAGGGGGCCGGGCGGCCGCTCAGTCCGCCGCCTCGCGCATGGCGGCGATGGCGGATACTTCCGGGCCGGACTCGTTGATGGTGGTACGCCGCATGTCGCGCTTGTAGCGGTAGCGCTCGAACGAGGTGGCGCTGTGCATCGTGCAGCGATTGTCCCAGATCACCATGTCGCCGGGGCGCCACTGGTGGGAGTAGATATATTTCTCCTGCGTGGCGAAGGCATAGAGCTCGTCGAGCAGCCTGAGCCCGTCCTCGTCGCTCCATCCCACGATGCCCACGCCATGCCAGCCCATGTAGAGCGCCTTGCGGCCGCTTGCCGAGCTCCGGACCAGCGGATGAGCCATGCGCGGATAGGCTTTCTTCATCGCATCGTCGCCGAACTGGACGCCATTGCGCTGCAGGGCCCGGAACAGGTCGTGCTCGACGGACAGGTTTTCGATCCGGTCCTTCGTCTCCTGCGGCAAGTCCTCGTAGACCGCGCGCGTGTCGATATATTCCGTGTTCGCGCCGACCGGCGGCGTGACATAGGCCAGCAGCAGCGACCATTTGGTCGGCAGGTCGTTGAACGGGCTGTCGGTATGGAACAGCTCGAAGTCTGTCGGCTGCGCACCTTCCGGCTTGGGCGGAATGATCTCGCCGTCCGGATCGAGATTGCCGATGTCATAGAGTTCCGGCGCGATGCGCTTGCCGCCGGCCGGGGGCAGCTCGAGAGGGCCGAAGGCCCGGCTGAACCGGATATGATCCTCGTCCGCAAGGCTCGCGTCGCGGATCACGCACACTGCATATTTCGCCATGGCCGCTTCGACCGCTTCGACCATCTGCGGCGTGATCGGCCCGGATGTGTCGAGGCCGATGATCTCCCCGACAAAGCGCGGATGGAGTTGATTGATCTGCATGCCTGAGCCCTTGTTCCTCGTCCCTGTCGCCGGTCGCCGGACGGCTGGAACGGGCTTCGGGGAGGCATCCACGGTGGGACGCCGCACCATCATGCACCTCTCCAGCACCGGTTTCCGTGCCTTCCATGCGACCGTGGGTCCTCCCGGCCGGACAAAATAGTGCCGTCATTTTGCTCCCTGGCGCCCGCTGGGCAATGGATGGCGGATCGATGCCGGGCGCGACCATCGCGGGCGCGCATCCAGCCCGGATGACGAAAGCGCTCCCTTTTTCGCGCCTGCCTGCCACCGGCAATTGACGGCACTATTTTCCCTTGCCGCGTCGTTCTCAAAGACGGCGAAACTGAACGAAGCGCGTCACCAGAAGCCGCCAGGAAAGCCGGCGCTGGTTCCGGATGTCACGCGCGACAGGGGAGGGAAGCGGGATGACCAGTACAACCCAACTGAAATCGGGCGCATTGAGCAGGACCCTTGCGGGCTTGCTGCTCTGCGGCGCCTCTGCGCTCACGGCCCCGGCCTTCGCGCAGCAAGCTTCCGGGGATGCCGCCGTGGCGCCGCAGGAGGAAGAGGTCGATCAGGCAATCATCGTGACCGGCACGCGCATCGGGGGTGTCGCACCGGTCGGGTCCTCGCTCGTCCAGCTCGGCCAGGAGGAGATGCAGGGGACGGGCCTGACCAGTACGGCCGACATGCTCAACACGGTCCCGTCCATCCTGCGCCTGGGCGCGGGCGACAATTACGCCGGCGGCCAGGCCCAGCAGGGCAACACGCTCACGGCCTTCACCTTCGGCAAGTCGCCCAACATCCGCGGGCTTGGCCCCGGCGCGACGCTCAGTCTCGTGAACAGCCACCGCGTGCCCTATGAAGGCGCGAACATGAACGTGTTCGACGGGGACAATTACCCCTCGCAGATGATCCAGCGCATCGACGTGGTGCAGGACGGCGGATCGGCCCTGTATGGCGCGGACGCCATCGCGGGCACGGTCAACTACATCCTGCGGCGCCCCGAGACGACGCTCGAAGTCTATGGCGGCTATCGGAAGAATGACGGTCAGCAAGGCTGGTACGTCACCGGCATCGGTGGCCTCAAATGGGGCGAGGGCAGCGCCATGGAAGGCGGCTTCATCGCTTCCTACCAGCATAGCTACCAGGATTCGTTCGAGGCATCGGCACGGCCCGATCTCTACAATGACGATCTGTCGCCTTATGGCGGGCCGCCGCCCTCGCTTTATGCGGCGCCGGGCAACGTGGTCGTGAACGGGCGATATTACGCCATTCCCGCCGGGCAGGATGGGACGACCATCAAGCTCGCCGATCTCCTCTCGAGCCCGCGCTACTTCAACACCTGGACCGGGATCGAGGTCATTCCCCGGATCAAGGCGGATCGTTTCGCGCTCAATGCCGAACAGCGCCTGACCGACTGGCTCCGCCTGTTCGGCGATGCGCTCTACGTGCGCCGGGAAGTCGCCATTAACGGGCCCAACTCCTCGACCAGCAACCGCGTCACCAATTTCGGGCAATTGCCGCTCATCCCGAACAGCAATCCGTTCAGCCCCTGCAATCCGAGCCATTATCCTGGCGGGGTCGTGACCGGCCCGGCCGAGCTGCTCGCGGCCTGCCAGACCGGCTCCCTCGCCGTCGCTTACAGCACGGTCTACGACATCGGGTCTCCGCGCCGCACGGCGACGACGAAGACATGGAGCTATGGCGGCGGCGCCGAGCTGAGCCTGCCTTATGACTGGTCGCTGATCGTCTCGGCTTATGCCGGCACCTATGACGAGCCGTCCCTCACGACGCAGTCAGGCGGCGCGCCCGCACCGAACTTCGCGACCTTCAACTTCTTCTGCGATCCCACGGCCTTTGCCTGCACGGACTCCGCCACCGCGCAGGCCATTCTCGCCGGTGGGCGATCGCTCGAAAACTATGCCAAGCATGACATGCAGGTCTATGCGGCGAGCGCCAGCGGCAAGCTGTTCACGCTGCCCGGAGGCGACCTGAAGCTCGCGGTCGGCTATGAGCGTTACGAGGGCTCGCTGCTGGTGCAGAATAATTTCGGCGGCAACAATCTCAACAAGCGCACCGTCTCCTCGGTGTTCGGCGAGTTGTTCATCCCGATCGTGGGGCCGGATTCCAACGTGCCGGCCATTCATCGGCTGGAGCTCAACATCTCGGGCCGCATCGACGACTATAGCGACGCGGGATCGACCTCCAATCCGCGGATCGGCGCCAACTGGTGGCCGACGGACGGATTGAAGCTCTTCGGCAGCTGGGGCACCTCTTTCCGGGCGCCGGGCCTCGCGGACAACGATCCCTTCTCGCAGACCGGCGTCATCCCCGGCACCGTGATGGGCAACCAGATCTCCAGCGCGATCTGCACCGGTTGTCAGACGCTGGGAATGGCCGCCATCTATCAGGCGATCGGCGGTGCCAATCGGAACCTGTCGCCCGAGACCTCGGAGACCTATTCGCTGGGTGCCGAATGGACGCCGCGCAACATTCCGGGCCTGATCGTCTCCGCCAAATACTGGTGGCTGAGCTATGAAGGGCAGGTGGGTGCGCCCGCCTTCGCGGTGGGCACCGTACCGGCCATCAACCAGCAGATCTACAACTCGCAGATCATCTACAATCCTACTTATTTCCCGACTTTGGCGGCCGACAACCCGGTCGCCTTCTTCGGGGAGTTCCCGACGATCGATCAGGGCAATCCGGCCTGCGCGGCCGCATTCGGCCAGGCCGTGAACACACAGGCGCTCTTCGATGCGATGATCAACTGCTACAATAGCGGCGGCGAGCGGGGCGGCCTGTTCGGCCCGCCGACGGCCGCCAACAGGGTGCTCGCGCTGGTCAGCGGACGCCGCATCAACGCCGGCAAGACGCTCGGCAAGGGCATCGACTTCAACGTCTCCTATGCGTTCGATTCCAGTATCGGCAGCTGGAACCTCGGCGCGGTGGCAAGCTATACGATGGACTGGAAAGTGTCGCCGATCCCCGGTGCGGCGCTCGTCCAGGAAGTCAATCAGCTCGGCTTCCCGCTGACCTGGCAAGGCCGCGGCTCGGTGGGCTGGCAGCAGAATTTCGGGTTCGGCCGGCTGTTTATCAACGGCTTCGTGAACTACCGGAACGGCTACGAAATCGATGCCGCGCAGCTGCCGATCGGCGTCCCCGCGAGCTATGCCAAGATTGACTCCTACACGACCTTCGACCTGACGCTGGGCGTGGATACCGGCGATGCGCTCGGCTGGATGCCGGCCAAGGGTCTCAACCTCACGTTCAGCATCCAGAATCTGTTCGACACCGATCCGCCGCTGGTCGTCAACCAGGCCGGCCTTGCCGGCAGCGCCATCCGCTTCGATCCGACCTATGGCAGCCCGCTTGGCCGCGTGTTCCAGGTGCATCTCGGGAAGAAGTTCTGACCGGGCAGCCGCAGGGCCGGCTGTCCGGCGACCGCAAGGGCGGGGAGGGGCAAGCCTCTCTCCGCCGGGCCACGCTGCAATCGGGAGCATTGTCGTGAACGAAATCAAGTCCGGGCGTGCGCACGCGCCCCTGTCGGAAGCGGCGATGGCGCCCGGCGCGCAGCCTGCCTGGCCGCCGTTGCGGCAGGCTTATTACGCGGCCTGGGTGCTCGCTGCCGTCCAGATGTGCGCGCAGCTCAACAACGGCGTGATGTCGCTGCTGGTCGAGCCGGTGAAGCGGGATCTCGGGCTCACCGACATGCAGATGAGCTACCTGCTCGGCTTCTCCACCGTTCTTTTCTATGTCGTCATCGGCATTCCCGCGGCGCGGCTGGTGGACCGGCACAATCGCAAATGGCTGACGGCCGGCGCGGTTCTCGTGTGGAGCGGCGCGACGGCGGCGTGCGGCTTCGCCCAGAATTTCTGGCAGTTCTTCGCGGCGCGGTTCGGCATCGGCGCGGGCGAATCGATCAACGGGCCACTGGCCTACTCCCTGATGGCCGACTATTTCCCACCGGAGAAGCTTCCCCGCGCCATCGCCATCTACAATGTCGGCTTCACGGGCGGCACGGCGATTTCGCTGCTGCTGGGCGCGCTGATGATCCATATCCTCAACGGGTTGCCGACCGTCACTTTGCCGCTTCTGGGCGTGGTGCGTGACTGGCAGTTCGTCTTCATCCTGAACGGGCTGGTCGGCATCCCGATCGCGCTGCTTGTCGCCAGCATCGCCGAGCCGAAGCGCCGGGGCCTCAGCCTCGTCCAGCCGCAATCTTCCGGACAGAGCGCACACCGGGCGGCCACCTTGCGGGAGGTGTTCGCCTATTTCCTTCTTCACTGGCGCATCTACGGCCCGATCTTCCTCGGCCTGTGCTTCACGTCCCTGCACATGTTCGGCATGGCGGCCTGGGGCGCGGTCTTCTATATGCGCAGCTATGGCTGGGCCCCCGCGACGGTGGGCCTCTATTCCGGCCTGCTGAGCCTCGCGCTGGCGGTGCCTTCGCTGCTCGGCGCGATCTGGATCAGCGACTGGTTCCGCAACCGCGGGCATGCCGATGCGAACATGCGGGTGCTGGCGATCGGCTTCTCGCTCTCCGCGCCGTTCATGATCCTGGGGCCGCTGATGCCCAGCCCCTTGCTCGCGCTCGCCATGGGAGGCATTGGTTCGGCATGCATGCTGTTCGCGGCACCCTCGCTGAACGCCGCCATGCAGATCGTGACGCCCAACGAGATGCGCGGGCAGATGACGGCGCTCTATCTCTTCACCATGTCGGCGATCGGCGGCGGCCTCGGGCCGACCTACATGGCCTTTCTCACCGAGCATGTCTGGGGCGATCCCATGCTGCTCCGCTACGCCCTCGCGACTTCGGCGGCGATCCTCTTCCCGCTTTCCGCGATCACTTACTGGTCGGGGATGAAGCCCTATGGTGTGCGTATCCGGGCCATGAAGGCCGCGGGGCTCCCGGTTTGAGGGGTTTCGCCAATCCGCATGCGCCGGCCCGTCTCCGGGCACGGGCCAGCGGAGCAGCATGCGGATTGTGGGCACTATTTTCGGGGATGTCCCCCCGCCAGTGTGAACGGACGGAAGCGAGCCGCGCGAAACAGGACGGACCAGCAACCGCGTGCAGGCTGCGAGCCAGGAGAGAAGACCGATGGTGAGTGCGGTAACCGACGAGACCCGGCAACAGGCGTACATAGACACGTTCGTCCGATATTCCGACCGGACAGCGGACGGCGGCTATATCGAGGCCAACGGGCAATATTCCTTCGGGATGGAGGACCATGATGCCCGGGTGCGCAATGCACGGCTGGTCGAGACCTCCTTCGAGACGCATGGCTTCACGCTGGTTCCCCACGCCACGGACGTGAACTTCGCCGATCCGGAGGACGTGAAGGCCCGCTATTATCCCCAGATCAGCGCGCTCGTGCGCGACCTGACCGGTGCCGACGAAGTGATCGCTTTCCTCGGCATCCTGCGTGGCGGCGAGACCGATCGCGGCGGCGGGCCGGCGCTCAGCGCACATGTCGATTTCAACGAGGCCGCGCTGCGCGACTGGGTCGCCCGCCTGATGCCCGACCGCGCCGCCGAACTGGCGGGCAAGCGCCTAGTCAACATCAATGTGTGGCGCGGGGTCAAGCCGGTCCAGAACAGTCCGCTGGCGGTCTGCGATGCCCGCAGCGTCGAGAAGAAGGATTTCATGCTCGTCCGGCTGGGCAAGAGCGACGAGCCCGTCACCCAGAGCACGCCCGGCGGCCTGAACATGGCCTACAACCCGCGGCACGAGTGGTATTATTATCCAGACATGCAGCCCGATGAGGCGCTGGTCTTCCGCCTGTTCGACACGGCCGACCCGGACTGGAAGATGTCGGGCCACACGGCCATCGTCGACCCGACCTCGGCGCCGGGCGCGCCGAAGCGGGAGAGCTTCGAGGCTCGCACCATCGCCATCTTCGACCGGTGATGGCCATGGTGCGCCTCGATGCCGGGCGGCCGGCCGGCGCCGCGCTAGCCGCCGGCCGGCTGCTGCGGCGCGCCGATGCGGAACTGCACTTCCTCGACGCGGACCAGCTTGGCATGCCCATCCTGCTGCCAGGGATCCCGGGCCATGCGCTCGCGAACCTCGGCCACGCTGTCGGCAAAGAAGATGAACAGCACGTCGCTGCTTTCCTCCATGAGCCCGGCCATGGCGATGAAGCCCTCGGCCTCAAGTCCCGCGACGAAAGCGGCGTGATGCTCGAACCCGTCCTGCTCATGGGCTTCCCGGCCCGGATCCCAGGCCTCGGTGCGCTTCACGATCGCGGCGAAAGTCTTCTTCATGTCTGTTTGCCTCTCCGGTTTGAACCGGAAGAGTATTCAGTATGTAAACCTGATAATCAAGTTGGTATTTTGGAGAATTGATGTGCAAGTATTTGTCTTTGACTGGCTTGCTTATGGCGAGAGTGTCGACAAGTTCCGTGTAAACGGAGAGATGCCGCGTCTCGGGAGGGCTCATTTCGATCCCAATGTCGCGGTGAGAACTTACGAAAATCATCTCGATGCCTGGGTTGAGCTGGAGAAGCACGGCTTTGATGGCGTCGCCATCAACGAGCATCACGGGACGCCCTTCGGCATGGGCAATTCGCCCAATCTCATCGCGGCCTCGATTGCGCAGCGCACCGAGCGGCTCAAGATCCTCATCTACGCCAACCTGCTGCCGATCCATGAGCCGCTCCGGCTTGCCGAGGAGTTCGCGATGCTGGATTGCCTGTCGAACGGCCGGATCATCGCCGGCGTGGCGCGCGGGGCGCCGCGCGAATACCGCATCTTCAACGTGCCGATGAGCGAATCGCGCGAGCGTTTCGAGGAAGCGTTCGAAGTGATGCGGCGTGCCTGGACCCAGGACAGCTTCTCCTTCGAGGGCAAGCATTACAATTACAAGGACGTCTCGATCTGGCCGCGTCCGGTGCAGCAGCCGCACCCGCCGATCTGGGTGCCGCTCACCGGCTCGCGCGAGACGATCGAGTGGGCGGCGGCAAACGACGCGGCGATCACCCCCGGCGTGTTCCCGGGGCCCATGCGCGAGGATACCATCCGCCATTTCGCGCGCTGCCAGGCGAAGCACGGCCGGAAGGTCACGCCCGACCGGATCAACATCATGGTCGAATGCTATGTGGCCGATTCCAAGGAACAGGCCATCGAGGAATATGGGCCTTATCTCATGTACCTGTTCAACACGCTGCTGCGCTACGATCAGGTCTACCAGAAGGATGTGAAGAAGCAGGGCTATTACAGCTCGAATGCGTTCGAACATCTGCGCAACGGCGCGGAAGGCACGCTTGCCCAGGACGACACCGTGTTCAACGAGTGGACGATGGACACGGTCCGCGCGGCGGCCGAGCACATGCCGATCGGCACGGCCGACGAGATCGTCGAGCGCATCATCGCCGAATGCAACGAGGCGGGGGCGAACAACGTCCTGCTCGTGTGCAATCGCGGGCACATGCCGCAGGAGATGTTCCTCAACCAGATCCGGCGGATCGGAGCCGAAGTGCTTCCGCGCCTTCAGGCCCATCAGGTCACGATGGTGCCCTATGCCGAGGAAATCGCGGCGGAATGAAGAGGGCGGCATTGGCACGGCCGGCCGGAATTGGCGGCACTATTTCACGGCGAGCGCGGACAGCATGCGGAATCCGGCATCTTTCGCTCGCAAGCTCATTTGACGCAGGTCATGCGCCCGCCGGGTGAGCGCAGGATCAGAAAACAGAACGAGGAAGCTAGGAATGGCAGACAAGCGCGCAACGATCGTCATCGTCCATGGAGCCTGGGTCGGCGGCTGGCGCTGGCGAGGCGTGGCGGACATCCTGATCGATCGCGGCCATCACGTCTTCACGCCGACGCTGACCGGCCTTGGCGAGCGCGAGCACCTGAACAGCCCGGCCGTGAATCTCTCGATGCATGCGCGGGACATCGCCAACGTCATCAAATATGAGCGGCTCGAGAATATCCTGCTCGTCGGCCATTCCTATGGCGGCATGCCGGTGTCCGTGGCGACCGAACTCGTGCCGGAAGGCGTCATCCAGTCGATCATGTACATGGATGCCTTCTATCCCGAGGACGGCGAAAGCCTGAACGACCTTGTCCCGGGCGAGCCGCATCTGCCGACCGAGGAAGGCGACTATCTCGTCCCGCCGCCCCGCGCGGACCTGGTCGGCTTCAACACGCACATGGATGCCGCGGCGCGTGCCGCTTATGAGGAGCGGCGGACGCCGCAGTCCGTCTATTGCTACAGCGAGAAGGCGCGGCTGACCGACGCGCGCGACCGCATTCCCCAGAAGACCTACGTCCTCGCCACCGGCTACAAGAACGACACGTTCCGCCCGATGGCCGAAAAGCTCCGCGCGCGGCCGGGCTGGCGCGTGGAGGAGATGCCCTACACGCACGATCTCCAGCATGTCGCCATGAAGGAAAGCGCGGACATGATCGAGTCGGCCATTCCCTGACCTCCGCAGCGGGGAAAGGGGCAGGGTGCATCGGCCGCGACGAGCCGAGTGCCCCGGCGATGAGCATGGGCAGGAACAGGTGAGGGCGTGACGAAAATGGCGACGGCATCCAGCGAACATCCCCTGTTGTCCCGGCGTTACAAGCGCTGGCTGGTCTTCGTCCTGCTGCTCGTCAGCATCTTCAACTTCGCGGATCGGGCGATCCTCGCGGTGCTCGCGCAGCCCATCAAGGAGGAGCTGCATCTCACCGACACGGATCTTGGCATCCTGCAGGGGCTGGGCTTCGCGATCCTCTATTCCGTGCTCGGCGTGCCGCTCGGGCTGCTGGCCGAGCGCGTGAACCGCAAGCGGCTCATCGCGGCCTGCGTCGCGGTCTGGTCGATCATGACTGCGCTCTGCGGCTTCGCGACCAGCTTCACGACGCTGCTCCTCGGGCGCATCGGCGTGGGCATCGGCGAGGCGGGCGTCCAACCGCCGACATCCTCGATGCTTGCCGATCACTTCAGGCCGTCGCGGCGCGGCTCTGTGCTGGCGATCGTCACGCTGGGCTCGCCCATCGGCTTTCTGGTCGGGCAGGCGGCAGGCGGTTGGATCGCGAGCAACTGGGGCTGGCGCACCGCGTTCGTCGCACTGGGCGTGCCTGGCGTACTGGTCGCCTTGCTCGTCCTGCTGACGCTGCGGGAGCCGCCGCGCGGGCTGGCGGAGGGCTCGGTTACCACGGAGCCGGCACCCAGCCTCATGGCCGTGGTCCGCTATCTCGTCTCGAAGCCGACCTATCTTCACCTGCTGGCCGGCACGACGGTGGCAGGCTTCACGTTCAACGCCGTCGCCAACTTCGTCCTGCCCTTCTACCTACGCGGTTTCGACATCTCCCTCGCGACGCTGGGCGCCATCTTCGGCATGGTCGCTTTCACGTCCAACGGCCTGGGGATGCTGGCCGGCGGCTTCGGCTTCGACTGGCTGTCGCGCCGGGACAAGCGCTGGGCGCTCTGGGGGCCGGCAGCCGCGCTCGTCCTGTGCGCGCCCTTGTACTTCGGCGCATTCGCCAGCACGCGGCTCGGGGTCTCGCTCGCCTTCGTCTGGCTCGCCAATTTCGTCCTCATCACTTATTTCGCCCCGACGATGGCAACCATGCAGAATCTGGTCGGTCCGCGCATGCGCGCCACCAGCTCCGCGCTGACGGCGCTGGTGGGCGGATTGCTGGGCGCCGGCCTCGGCCCGACCGTGCTGGGCATCGCCAGCGACTTCTTCGCGGTCCGGGCCTTCGCGCAGGGAGATTTCCTCGCGCGCTGCCCCGGCGGCCGGGCCGCGCAAGGCGCCGCGCCCGGGCTCGACCAGCTCTGCCAGGCCGCCTCCATGCAGGGCCTGCGCTATGCGCTCATCGCCATGCTCGCGGTTTTCTTCTGGGCAGCGCTTCATTATGTGCTGGCGGCCCGCTCGCTGAGGAAGGATCTCTACGTCCCCGAGCTGCGCCCCGGCGTCGAGGACCGATCCCCCCGCTGATTGCCCATGCGCGTTGTCGTGACTGAATGACGCCGCTCAGATCGGACGGCTGCGGCTCATCTCGAGCATGACATGCGCCGATCGCGCTTTCGCCCATTCGAGCTCCGTATGGCCATCGGCGGAGGTTCCGTTCAGCAACTGCCGGACGAGGCGGAAATAGCTTGCCTGGAGGCCGACAGGAAGGCGCTCGGCCAGGGAGGGATGGAAACGCGCCTCATAAGCCGCGAGACAGCGCGAAAAGAGATCGATGATCGGGCTCTGCGCCAGCTGGGACACGCAATGGACGAGGCTGAGCAGATCATAACGCTCGAGCGTGTCGCTTTCCTCCAGCCTGGAGATCAGCCGTTCCAGCGCGCGACGCTGTTCGCGGTCCGCGCGGCTCACAGCCAGCGCGGGCATGAAGCAGTTGAGCTGGAACAGGATCGTGCCGGCGGCTCTCACGTCCATCTGCTGGCCGATGAGATAGGCCAGCATCAGCCGGATCGTCCCGGTGCCGCGACGGTTGCGCACGACGAGGCCATTGCCGCGACCCCTGCGGCATTCGACGAGACCGCTGTCCTGCAATATGCGGATGGCCTGACGTAGCGTGAGGCGGCTGACGCTGAAGCGCTCGCACAGGTCCCATTCCGAGCCCAGCCGCTGGCCGGTCGTGCCGCTGCGCGCGATCTCCACCGCGAGCTTGCGCGCGACCGAGACGGCGAGGGTGCGTTCGTCCGCAAGACGGGCACTCTCGATGGGGCGGATATCCTGTGACGCCTTCTGGGGATGCAGATAGCGCGTCAGTTCTTCATGCAGCCGGTCTGCTTCCTGAACGGCCATCTCGGTGTCGCCGCTCGCAAGCGCCTCGCGCATCGCCGCGATCGCGATTCGCGGCTGGTCGCCGGGCGCCGCCCCGTCCATGGCGAAGTCGAGCGTGAGACTGTTGAGGCATTTGATGAGCAGCATCACCACGGGCTCGCCCGTCAGTCGCGCAAGCTCGTTGCGGAGCGCCAGATGGCCGCCGAGACCGGGCGTGCGAACTGCCGCCTCCAGGCGCACGAGCCTGGGCAGGGGCGGCCGCGCCAGCGCTGCCAGCCTCGCGATCATCTGGTCCACCGCTTCCCGCGCGTCGAGAAGATGGGCAAGCGTGATGTCGGCCGTGCGGAAATAATCCGCGATCTCCTCGCCGATCGATTGTGCCAGCGGCTTCTTGACGATGAAGCCACCGCAGGGGCCCGGACGCAGGCTGCCAAGGCCCCGGCGTTCCAGCAGCCCGACGGCTTCCCGGATCACCGCGCGGCCCACCGAATAGCGATCCGAAAGGTCCCGCAGGGATCCCAGCGCCTCGCCGGCCGTCAGCCGCTGCCAGGCGATGTCATCCTCGATCTGTCGGGCGAGTTGTTCGGCCAGCCGAGACGGGCTCTCATCTTCCCGGGTCGAGGCAGTGTAGATGCGTTCAGCGACGCTCATGCGGACCTCTCCATTGCACTATGGAGCCCTAAGGATCGCGCGATGCAACAGGAAAGATCATGGGCCGCAGGTATATTTTCTGCCGGCATTGTGGGCACTATTTTTGTCCGGAACAGCGTGCAATGCTTATGCGGGTTTCGTGCGCCTTTCCGTTTCTGCCAGCGTCGGCCCGAGCCGTGCTTGTCCTCAACTGGTGAAGCAAGCGAGGTACGCCCTGAACATATGATCCGGGAGAGAGAGTGGATGCGGAAGGCGGTTTTCACGGTCATGGCGGGGCTGTTGGCGGCACAGGCACAGCTACTACAGGCGCAGGCACCGGAGGCGCCGGCGCCGCGTCTCGAATTTGCTTTCGAGGAGATCGTCCTGCTTGGCGAGGCGATGGCGCCGGGTGAGACGCCTTATGGTCGGCGCAACATCATCCCCATCACGGGCGGCACGTTCGAGGGGCCGGGCATCAAGGGAACGATCGTCCCGGGTGGCTGGGACTGGCAGCTCGTCCGCGCGGATGGCTGCATCGACGTCAAGGCCGACTATATGCTCAGGACGGATGACGGCGTGATCATCAATGTCGTCAACACCGGTGCGCTCTGCCCGCCGAAGGCAGGCGAGGCACCCGTTCCCGCGCGCACATCGCCCCGCTTCGAGGCGCCGCTGGGCAAATATGCGTGGCTCAACCGGACCGCCTTCATCGGAACGCTGGAGAGAGCGACCGGGCCGAAGGGCGAGCCGGCGGTCCGGATCCGCTTCTACAAGGCGATCTGATCCGTCTCGCGATTCCGGATCAGGGCCGCAGGGTGTGCGCCATGACCTCGCTCATCGGCGTGGTGGGGCGGCCGATCAGCTTCTCCAGCGTCCGACTTTCGTCGAACAGACCGCCGTCGCACGCGCCCATGTCCGATTTCGCGATCAGCGCGGCGACGAAGGGCGGTGTGCCGATCTCCACCAGCGCGGCCTCGAACGCCGGCTTTGACAATTGCACGCAGGTGACCGGACGGCCGCTCAGGCGCGTCGCCTCGGCAGCGAGATCGTCGAAGGTGAAGCTGGTGCTGCCGGCCAGTTCGTAGACCTTGCCGGCCTGATCCTCGCGGGACGTGAGGACGGCCACCGCCCCCTGCGCGAAGTCCGCGCGCGGGGCGGCGGAGATCAGGCCGTCGCCGGCACAGGTGGGCAGCGTTCCATGGTCCACGGCCGCCTGGATCCGGAACAGGTAATTCTCGCAATACCAGCCATGCCGCAGCAGCACATGCGGCACGCCCACTTCCTTCAGGATCGCTTCGGTCGCCTTATGTTCGGCCGCGATCGGGAGGGACGTCTCGGACGCGCGCAGGACGCTGGTATAGGCGATCAGGCCCACGCCTGCCTCCTTGGCCGCCTCGATGACCGCGCGATGCTGCCGCTCCCGTTCGCCCACGGCATTGCCCGAGATGAGCAGCAGCTTGTCGATCCCCGCGAGAGCCGGCGCCAGCGTCCCGGGCTCATCATAATCGAAATGGCGCAGTTCGGCCCCGATCGCGGCGAGCGGGGCGCCCTTGGCGAGATCGCGGACCAGCGCGACGACGGGTATGTCCGGATACTGCGCGCGAAGCGTCCGCACGATCATCTCCCCGAGCTGCCCCGTCGCCCCGGAAACGCCAATCACCGCCTGTCCTGCCGCCATGTCTCTCTCCCTTGCGCCTTCATTGCCGGAACGGGGACCGGCCGGCGGGTTGTCCGCCCATATTTCCCGATCCCTCACAGCGCCAAGCGTCCCACATCGGCGATATTCCCGCAAACAGGAAAAAACGTTGCGGCGTGCAAGCAATTCCTTATTCTTGGAAATAGGAATTGATTCGGAAAACAGAATCAGGACGGGAGAGTGTGATGAAGGGGATGCTGCTATCCTCCGCTGCGGCGGGGGTCTTCTTTTGTGCCGTGCCTGCAACGGCGCAATCCGATGCCGCGCCACCCGCCGAGGAAGGCCAGGGACTCGAGGAAATCATCGTCACCGCGCAGCGCGTGCAGGAGAGCAGCCAGCGCGCGCCTCTCGCGCTTGATGTCGTCAATCCCGCCGAGCTGTTGCGCCAGAATGTCGTGCGTGCGGAGGATCTGTCCCGCACCTCGCCGGCGCTGGCGTCCAGCGGCGGCGGCGGGCCGACCACGGTCTTCTTCGTGCGCGGCGTCGGCAATGCGACGGTCAATGCTTATTCGGATCCCGCCATCGCCTTCAATTATGACGGCGTCTATATCGGCCGGCCCTCGTCGACATCGGGGATGTTCTACGATCTCCAGCGCGTCGAAGTGCTCAAGGGGCCGCAGGGCACGCTTTATGGCCGCAATGCTACGGGCGGCGCCATCAACGTGATCCCGGCGCGGCCGAAGCTTGGCGAGACCTCGGGCCAAGTGATGCTCGGCTATGGTAATTACGACTGGCTGACTGGCCAGGCCGCGCTCAACCTGCCGGTCGGCGACAATGCGGCGATCCGTGTCGCGGGCATGATGTCGAACCGCGACGGCTTTCTGAGCGACGGGACCGGCAAGCAGCGCGAATATGCGTTTCGCGGGCAGCTTCTGGTCGAGGCGACGCCCGCGCTGACCCTGCGCCTGGGGGTCGACTATGCGCATCAGGGCGGGAGCGGGGCCTCTGGCTTCTATCTCGGGGCAGTCAACCCGACCTTCGGCCCGACCGGCTTTGCGGGCTACAGCTATGTGCCGACCGGTTTCGACCGCACGCAGGGCCTGCTCGATCCGCGCTCCAATGCCTTGCTGGGCAGCCGCTTCGTCGGGCAGGTCGGCCGCACGGGCGCCGTCGTCGATGGCCGCCCGTACAATGACAATAATTATTGGGGCGTCACGGCCGAGCTCAATTACGAGACGGCGGCGGGCACGCTCACGGTCCAGCCGGCCTATCGCGAGGGCAAGCTCGATTATACCTTCAACGGGGTGTTTCGTGGCGGCGGCGTGAAGGAGACGGACAAGCAGACCAGTGTCGAGGCGCGCTGGGCCGGCAATGTCGGGCCCGCGATCGACTATCTCGTCGGCGGCATGTATTTCGACGAGAATATCGACGTCCCGTTCGCTTATTATAACCAGTCGACCCTGACGCCCTATCAGAGCTTCACGACCGCGACCGAGAGCTGGGCCGGCTTCGGCAAGCTCACCGTGCGCCCGGTGGAGAAGCTCAGCCTGACGGCGGCCGGGCGCTATACGTCGGACAAGAAGCGGTTCGATGGCCTGTCGCAGGTCTATATCGTCTTCTGCGGCAATCCCGCACCGCCGCAGGATTTTTGCCCGACGCTTCCGTTCACGCCGCTCGCCGGCAGCGCGGCGGAACTGGAGGAATTCTACACCTCGCGTGGCATTCCCGTGACGCCCGTGCCGCTCTACGCGCTGCCCCCGGTGGCGGGCGGATCGCAGACGGCGCCGTTCGTGCTGCGCTCGCCGATCGCGATCAATGCCGGGCTGACCAACGAGAAATTCACTTATCGGCTCGCGGCGCAATATGATTTCACACCGCGCAGCATGGTCTATGCGAGCTTCGAGACCGGCTATCATGCCGGCGGCTTTTCCTTCGCGCGCGGCGTGGAAAGCTACGAGCCCGAGACGATCAAGGCCTATACCATCGGCAGCAAGAACCGCTTCCTGGGCAACCGGCTGCAGGTCAATGTCGAGGGGTTCATCTGGAAGTACAAGAACCAGCAATACAGCCAGTTCGGCTATGATCTGGGCAACCCGCCCTCGACCGTCTTCCTGACCCGCAACATCGGCGACAGCACCATCCAGGGCATCGATCTTGATGTCGAGTTCCTCGCCACGCGCAACACCCTGCTGTCGGCCAGCGTGCAGTATCTCGACACCGAATATGACAGCTTCGTCTATTTCGCGCCGAACCAGGGACTGCCGCCCAACACGACCTGCGCCTTTGCGCCCACCACCCAGACGACGCCGGGCGGCGCGACGCTCAACGTGTTCCGCGTCGACTGCTCGGGCAAGCAGGCCTTCAATTCGCCGGAATGGTCGTTCAATCTCGACGCGCAGCAGACGATCCCGCTCGGCGCCTACAAGCTGATGCTGCAGGGCGGGACGCGCTACCGCAGCGAGAGCTACTCCTCGGCGGACTATCTGCCCTATCTCCGCTCCGAGGCGGCGTTCGTGAGCAATGCCTCGATCACGCTGTCGAGCGCGGATGATCGCTGGTTCGCCAGCCTCTATGTCTTCAACATCGAGGACAATCAGCGGCTGGTGGGCGGCACGGCCAATTCGGCCGGGCTCATCTCGGCCTCGGCCGAGCAGCCGCGCACCTGGGGCGTGCGCGTCGGGGGCAAGTTCTAGGAAACGCCTGCTTTCCATCCCATCCAAACATGTTTATTCCTGAGTGTAGGAATTTTAGAGTCGGAGGAAATATGCCCGCGTCGGTCAACGATCTTCATTATGTCGCACTGGCGGTGCCCGATCTGGCGGCCGAGCGGGCGTTCTTCGGCGAGACCTGGGGGCTGACGGAAGTCGGCGAGCAGGATGGCAAGGTCTATTTCGCGGCGGAGGGATCGCCGCATCCTTTCGTCATTCGCCTGCGCCAGGACGATGAGCGCAAGACTGACCTGATCGGCTTTTCCGCAAGTTCGCGGGCCGATGTCGATGCCCTCTTCGCACAGGTGCAGGCGGCGGGAAGCAAGATCATCTCGCAGCCCGGCGCGGCGGACGGCCCGGCGGGGGGCTATGCCTTCCGCTTTTTCGATCCGGACGGCCGCGCGATCGAAGTGATCTGCGATACCAACCAGCGCGCCCACCGCAGGCTCGCCAAGGGCGAGGCGATCCCGACCGGGCTCAGCCACATCGTGCTGCATACGCCCGACCCGGCCAAGCTGGTGGCCTTCTACGAAGCGGCGCTCGGCTTCCGGCTGACCGACTGGATCGGCACGTTCATGGCCTTCCTGCGCTGCAATCCGGTTCATCACCGGCTCGCGATCCTGCCCGGGCCGCCGGCGCTCAACCATGTCGCTTTCGATGTCTCCTCGGTGGACGAGATGATGCGCGGCCTTGCCCGCATGCATGAGAAGGGCATCACGCTCTCCTGGGGGCCGGGCCGTCACACGGCCGGCAACAACACCTTCACTTATTATCTGACGCCGAACGGCAATGCCGTCGAATATACGTCCGATCTCGAGGAAGTGGACGAGGCGAGCTGGCAGCCGACCGTCTATGAATTCAGCCCGAGCATCACCGATCAATGGGGCACCGGCCGCATCATTCCGGGCAATGTGCCGCATGCCGAGATGACGCCTGACAAGGGCCTGTGGCAGGTGCCCGCATGATCCGCAGCGCGCTTGTCGTCGGCGGCGGCGTCGGCGGCATGACGGCGGCGATCTCGCTGAGGCGCATCGGCGTCGATGTGGTGCTGATCGACGCGGACCCGCAATGGCGGGTCTATGGCGCAGGCATCAGCGTCACCGGCATCTCGCTGCGGGCCTTCGATGCACTCGGCATCCTCGATCAGATCCGGGCGCGCGGGCATGTCGGCGCCGGCATGCGCGGCAAGACCGTCGGGGGGCAGACGGTCATGGAACCGCCCGTCCCGGACAACCCGACGCCGATCCAGCAGGGCGGCGGCATCATGCGCCCGGTGCTGCACGATATCCTCTCCGCCACGGTGCGGGCCGAGGGCATCGACGTGCGGCTCGGCCTCAGGGTGGAGACGCTGGCGCAGGACGCGCAGGGCGTCGACGTGACGTTCGATGACGGCAGCGCCGGCCGCTACGATCTGGTCATCGGGGCGGACGGCATCTATTCGCAGATCCGCGGCATGATCTTCCCGGATGCGCCCAGGCCCCGCTTCACCGGGCAGGGCTGCTGGCGCGTCGTCGCGGCGCGCCCGCCCGAAGTCGACCGTGCGGAG
Organism: Sphingobium lignivorans; assembly: GCF_014203955.1. Classification (NCBI taxonomy): domain Bacteria; kingdom Pseudomonadati; phylum Pseudomonadota; class Alphaproteobacteria; order Sphingomonadales; family Sphingobiaceae; genus Sphingobium; species Sphingobium lignivorans. The sequence goes on along the minus strand of NZ_JACHKA010000001.1, from coordinate 3,073,593 downwards.
ATGTATTTCGGCGGGCCGGTCAAGCTCGGGATCAACCCCGTCTCGGCCGACCAGATGTACATGTTCATCCTGGAGCATGTGCCGGACAATCCGTTCTTCGCCGAGACGGAGATGGTCGAGCATGTCCGCGCGCTGCTGGCGCCGTTCGGCGGGGCGGTCCCGGCTGTGCGGGAGAGCCTCACCGATCCCAAGCAGATCAATTACCGTCCGCTCGAATGGCTGCTGCTGCCCAAGCCCTGGTACAATGGCCGCGTGGTGCTGATCGGCGATGCGGCGCATGCGACCACGCCGCACATGGCGAGCGGCGCGGGCATCGCCGCCGAGGACGGGCTCGTGCTCGCCGAGGAACTCAAGCGCCACGACGCGATCACCGAGGCGCTGCATGGCTTCATGGAGCGCCGGTTCGAGCGGGCGCGCCTCGTCGTCGAGAACAGCGTGATGATCGGCGACATGGAGATGGCCGGCGACCTCTCCAACAAGGGGCCGGCGATGCTCGGCGCCACCATGGGCCAGCTGCAGGCGCCTTACTGAGACAGGAAGAGGACGGGACATGACATTCGGTCTGGCGAAGCTGCGGGATGGCGGCGTGGTGCTGGTGACGGGCGAGAGGATGGTGCCCGTCACGGGGGCCGGCGACGTGCTTGCCCTGCTCGATGACTGGGAGGCGACGCTGCCCCGGCTCGAGGCGATCGCCGCAGCCGGGGAAGGGGCCGTTCCGCTCGACGAACGCGCGCTCGCGGCGCCTTATGTGCCGCGCCAGATCTTCTGCACCGGCGCCAATTACCGCAAGCATGTGATCGGGCTCATCATGGGCGATCCCTCCATGCGCACCGCGGCGGACGAGGGCGAGACGGATGAAGAGCGCCTCGCCCGCGTCGAGAAGATGATGGACGAGCGGGCCTATGCGACGCTGCCTTTCTGCTTCATCAAGCTCCCCTCCTGCGTGGTCGGGCCGAATGACGCGGTGGTGCTGCCGCGCAATGTGCAGAAGCCCGACTGGGAGCTGGAACTGGGCGTTGTGATCGGCAAGCGCGCGCGCCATGTGACGCCCGAACAGGCCATGGATCATGTCGCTGGCTTCGTGGTGGTGAACGACGTCACGGCCCGCGAGCATATCTTCCGCCGCGACAACAGTGCCATCGGCGCGGACTGGCTCTCGGGCAAATGCTTCCCGACCTTCCTGCCCCTCGGCCCGATGATCGTGCCCCGCCAGTTCGTGGCGGACCCCTATGACCTGACCATCCGGCTCGCGGTCAATGGCAAGGTCTATCAGGACGAATCCACGCGCGACATGATGATCAATATCGAGCGGCAGCTGGCTTATCTGTCCGACCGGGTCGAGCTGATGCCCGGCGACGTCATCTGCACCGGCTCGCCTTATGGCAATGGCTCGGCGTTCGGCGTGTTCCTCCAGCCGGGCGACGTGATGGAAGGCACGATCACCGGCCTCGGCACCCAGCGCAATCCGTGCGTCGCGGAAGGCTGAATCGTGGCGCTTGCCCGATCAGTCCTCGCGCTTGCGCAGGCCGTTGAGGAGCAGGTCGACGACGAAGTCCTCGAACGCGACGCCGAGCGCGTCCATGTCGGTATCGTCCGGCACGAGATTGCGCACCACCGGCTGCGCGGAAACGAAGAAGTCGAACAGGCCGACCAGCGTGAGGTGAAGGAACAGGGGATTGACCGACCGCAGCTCCGTGCCGCCATCCTGTGCCATCATCTGGGCGAGACGCTCGACCGCGCCCATGTTCATCTCGCCCTGCAGCTTGCGCACTTCCGGCGACTTCGCATCCGCCAGTTCATCGACCATCAGGCGGTGGACATGCTTGGTGGACCGCGTGAAGTGCGCGGCGTGGCGAATGGTGTGCTCCAGCCGGGCGAGGGGGGCGGCCAGCGTCGCTTTCTCGGTCGGCGCGTCGGCGATGAGCTGCTTCACCACTTCGAGCAGCAGCTTTTCCCGGTCGCCGAAATAGTAACGGATCAGGGCCGGATCGACGCCTGCCTCCCGCGCGATCAACGAGGTCGTCACGCGCGCCGGGGGCAGGTCCTGCAGCAGCTCGGTGGCCTTGCTCAGCACCGCCTCCTTGCCCACCGCGTCCGCCGGCCGGCCCTGGCCGCGCTTTCTCTTCGAAATCCTCGTCATGCGCCCGCTATTCCGCTTTTTTTCGGCCCGCGGCAAGCAGGCTGACAAAATTCCCGGAATTAGGAATTGCGCGGGCGGCGCAGATCGATAAGGTCCGGCTCACAAGGAGAGGAAAATGGCAAACTGGCCGTTCACGCAAGGCATCCATGATATCGGCAATGGCCTCTATGGCTATGTCCAGCCGGACGGCACCTGGGGCTGGTCGAATGCCGGGCTGATCGCCAGCGGCGGCGAGACGCTGCTGGTCGATACGCTGATGAGCGTGCCGCTCACGCGCGAGATGCTGGACCAGTTCAAGGCCCGTGTGCCCGAGGCAGCGAAGATCGACCGGCTGGTCAACACCCATGCCAATCCCGACCATTTCTTCGGCAACGGCCTGGTTGCAGATGCCGAGATCATCGGCACCGTCGAAGCGAAGAAGGAGATGGCCGGGTTCAATCCCAGGGCGCTGGCCGCGCTGCGCGACAATTACCAGAATATGGGCGATGCGGGCGCGTTCCTGTACGAGACGATGGGCCGCAAGTTCGACTTTTCCGGCGTCGACGACGTCACGCTGCCCAACCGCACCTTCGAGAAGCATCTGACGCTCACCGTGGGGGACAAGCAGGTCGAGCTCACCGATCTCGGCCCGGCACACACCGATTCCGACACGATCGTCTGGGTGCCGGAGGACCGCGTGGTGTTCACCGGCGACCTGCTGTTCAACGAGGGCCATCCGATCATGTGGGCGGGGCCGGTCGAGAACTGGATCGCCGCCTGCAAGCACATCATCGACCTCGATCCGCAGGTGGTCGTGCCCGGCCACGGGCCCATCACCGAGAGGACAGCCGTCGCCGCCATGAAGGGCTATTTCGAATATGTCCGGGACGAGGCGCGCGCCCGCTTCGATGCCGGCATGGGATTCGACGAGGCCGCGCGGGACATCAACATGCAGGAATATCGGGGCTGGAGCGATCCCGAGCGGATCGTCGCCAATGTCTTCTCCCTTTACCGCCAGTGGGGTGCGCAGTTCACGCCCGAGCAGCAGCGCGACCTGTTCGGCGCGATGGGCCGCTACCACAAGGAACTGGCCGCCCATCACGAGGCTTGCGACCATGAGCATTGAGATCAACGCCACGCACGATCCGGCGCGCCGCAGCTGGGTCGAGAGCGCCTATGCACCGGACACGGATTTTCCGATCCAGAACCTGCCTTTCGGCCTCTTCCGTACCGGCGATCATGTCCGCGGCGGCGTCGCGATCGGGGATCGCATCGTCGATCTGGCCGCCTTGCTGGATACCGGCCTGCTGAGTGGGGCGGCGGCCGGGGCTGCGCAGGCAGCGGCGGGGCCGGATCTGGCGCCGCTGCTGGCCTGCGCGCCGAGCGCCGTGAGTGCCCTGCGCGCCGAATTGTCCGAGCTGCTGCGCGAAGGCGGCGCGGCGGATCGCGCCGTGATGGAGCCGTTGCTGGTGCCGATGGCCTCGGCAGAGCTGCTGCTGCCGCTCAAGCCCACCGCCTTCACGGATTTCTGCACGTCGCTCGATCATATCAAGCGCATGGCCCAGGGCGCCGCGCCGCTCGCCGCCATGGCGCTGCCGGTCGCTTATAATGGCCGCGCGAGCTCGGTGATGGTCAGCGGGACGCCCGTGATGCGCCCGAGCGGCCAGTTCGCTGCGGCGCCGGGTAGCAGCGACATTCGCTTCGCTCCCGAGCCGATGCTCGATTTCGAGCTGGAGTTCGGCGTGTGGCTGCGCGAGGGCAATTCGCTTGGCCAGCCGATCGGCATGGCGGACGCGGAGCGCGCCCTGTTCGGCTGCTGCCTCGTCAACGACTGGTCGGCGCGCGGCATCCAGTTCTTCGAGTCCATCCTCGGCCCGCATCTGGGCAAGAGCTTCGCCACCACGATCAGCCCGTGGATCGTGACGATGGAAGCGCTCGCGCCCTTCCGCCTCGCCGCGCGCGGGCGGGACGCGGGCGAGCCGGACGTACCCGCCTATCTCCTCGATCCCGCGGACCGCAGCCATGGCGCCATCGACATCGAGCTGATCGCCGAACTCGCGGGCCAGCGGATCGTGCGCACGAACCTCAAGGAGCTGTTCTGGACGCTGGCGCAGATGGTCGCGCATCAGGCCTCCAACGGCGCGCCGCTGGAGCGGGGCGATCTCGTCGCGACCGGCACTGTCTCCGGCGCGGCGGAAGAGGCGAGGGCCTGCCTTGCCGAGATCACCTTCCGGGGCGGCGACACCATCACGCTGCCGGACGGATCGAGCCGCACATGGCTGGAGGACGGCGACACGCTCACCCTGCGCGGCAAGGCGCAGGCGCCGGGCTATGTGCCCATCGGCTTCGGCGATTGCAGCGGCACCATCGTGCCTGCGATGGCTGCGGTGAGGGCAACGGCATGACGATCACCACCTGCGGCGATCGCAAGCCCATCCCGGTCGAAGCGCGCGGCAAGCATCTTGTCGTCGACATCCATTGCCATCTGGGCATCCCCGCCGCCGATGCGGTCGTGCAGGCGAAGCATCCCGGGCCGCCGCCGGGCATCAACGATTTCACCAGCGCCAAGTCGACCGAGGTCAATCGCGCCCAGTTCGCCACGATGGGGCGGACGCTCAACACGCTCGACCAGCGCCTGGAAGACATGGACCGGCTTGGCATCGACGTGCAGGCGCTTTCGCCGAGCCCCGGGCAATATTTCTATTACGCCGATCCCGAGGTGGGCCGTGATGCAGCCCGGATCGTCAATGACGGCATGGCGGCGGCCGTGGCGCAGCATCCCGACCGGTTCGTCGGCATGGGTACCGTGCCGCTCCAGAATGTCGAAATGGCCGTCGCCGAGATGACCCGCTGCGTGCGCGAGCTCGACCTGCGCGGCATCGAGATCAGCTCGAACGTCAATGGCAAGGATTTTCATGCCGAAGAGTTCCGCCCCTTCTTCGCGGCGGCCGAGGAACTGGGCATCCTGCTCTTCATCCATCCGCTCGGCTTCACCCATGCGCAGCGGATGAGCGAATATTATTTCAACAATCTCATCGGCAATCCGCTCGAATCCACGCTCGCCGTCGGCCATCTGATCTTCGGCGGCGTCCTGGATCGCTATCCTGGCCTGAAGATCTGCGTGGCGCACGGTGGGGGCTATATCCCCGGCTATTGGGGCCGCATGGACCATGGCTGGCGCGCCCGCGCCGATTGCTCCGAGCATTGCGCGCATCCGCCGTCGAGCTATCTGCGCAAGCTCTGGCTGGACACGCTGGTGTTCGACCAGGACGAGCTGGACAGCCTCGTACGCACGCATGGCGCGGACCGGCTCTGCCTCGGCACCGATTATCCGTTCGACATGTCGGAGCCCGATCCCGTCGGCTTCCATGCGCGACTGGACGAGGCGGCGAAGGCGAAGATCCTCGGCCTCAACGCGGCCGAACTGCTCGGGCTCAGGATGGAGCGCTGACAAGATAATCGAAAAGACGACAGGGAAGGGGAGAGGAAGATGGCGAGCATGGCTGAGAGACCGGAGGCGCTCGGCGCGCCTGTGCGCGGCGCGGGGTACACGCTTTTCCTGCTGTTCCTCGCGAACTTCCTGAACGTTGCCGATCGCGCCCTGCTCGGCATCGTCGTCGATCCGGTGAAGGCGGACCTGGCGCTCAGCGACACGCAGATGAGCATCGTCTCGGGCACGGCCTTCGTGCTGTTCAACCTGCTCGTCGGCATCTTCATCGCGCGCTGGGTCGATCACGGCCATCGCAAGCGCATCCTGATCCTGGGCATCGCGCTCTGGTCGGGCGCGACCGCGCTGACCGGGCTCGCGACGGGCTTCTGGACGCTGGGCCTGACGCGCGTCCTCGTCGGTGTGGGCGAGGCGACGGCCTTCCCGGTGGCGATCTCGATGATCTCGGACCTGTTCTCCCCGGCGCGCCGACCGCGTTCGATCTCGATCTTTCAGGCAAGCACGTTCGTCGGCCTTGTCGTCGGCTCCATTCTCGCGGGCGTGCTGGCCGCGGCGCATGGCTGGCGTGCCATGTTCGTGATCTGCGGCCTCTCCGGCTTCCTGCTGGTGGCGCTCATGATGGCGAGCATGCGCGAGCCCGAGCGGGTGCGGGAACCGGCGGGCGAAGCGGCACAGGAAGGCAATCTCCTGCGGGCCATCGGCCATCTGGTCCGGCTGCCCGGCTTCGTTGCGCTGTCGCTCGGCATGGCGTTTGCGGGCATGGCGGTTTCGGTGCTGCCGACCTGGGCGCCGGCCTTCCTGCTGCGCAGCCATGGCGTGCCACTGGCGGCCGTCGGCGCGCTCATCGGCCCGGCCGTGGGGCTGGGCGGGATCACCGGGACGATTGCCGCGGGCATGCTCGCCAGCCACCTCGTGCGCAAGCGCGGCGCTGACGTGCACGGACTGCTCGTGCCGATGATCGCGATCCCGCTCGCCGCGCCTTTCTACCTCGTCTTCATTTCCGCGCAGTCGCTGACGCTCGCCATGTCCTCCGCCGCCGTCATGAACTTCCTGCTGTCGAGTGCCGTGGGGCCATGCATCGCCGTGGCGGTCGGCATCGCGCCCACGCGCATGCGCGCGGTGTCCTCCACGCTCATGCTGCTCGCGCTGGGCATCATCGGGGGTGCGGTGGCGCCGCTGGTCGTGGGCTGGGTGAGCGATGTGCTCGCGCCGCAGTATCAGAACGACTCGCTGCGCTATGCGCTCGCGACCATGGCGCCGACGCCGCTCGTCGCAGGCGCCCTGATCTGGCTCGCGTCCGCCCGCATCCGGGCGCGCGCGCCCTCACTTCCTTGAGGCAGCCGCCGCCAGCAGATTGTCCCGCAACCTGATCAGGTCGTTCTGCAGGCGGACATAGGGCTCCGGTTCGAGCCCCGTCGCTTCCAGCACGGTCTCCCGGCCGCAAAATGCCTTCTCGAACATCGCCTTGCCCTGCGGGGTGAGGTTCACGCGGACCTGCCGCTCGTCCTGCGTGTCACGGCGGCGCGTCACATAGCCGGAGGCCTCGAGGCGCTTGAGCATCGGCGTCAGGGTGCTCGACTCGAGGAACAGCTTCTCGCCGAGCTGGCTCACGGTCTGGTCGCCTTCCTCGTTGAGCGCGATCAGGGTCGCATATTGCGGGTAGGTCAGCCCGAGTTCGTCGAACAGCGGCTTGTAGGCCCGGTGAAAGGCGAGATTGGCTGAATAGACCGCAAAACAGAGGAAATCTGGCAGCTTCGCGGCCAGTTCGGGCTCGGGCAGGTCATCGCTCTTCGTCAAAATCCGGTCTCGCACAAGAGGTTGCAGTCAGCCTCTACATAGTCGCGCGCAATTCAATCGCAAGCGATTGACTCGTTTCATGCGAATCGCCTATATAAATCGCGCACGATCTAATCGTATCCGATTGAATGGAGATTCCCATGATCGACAAGGTTCGCAAAATGATGATCGCGGCCGCCGCAGCGGGCGCTCTCGCCGGTGGCGTGCAGGCGCAGCCCGTGCGGGCGATCCCCGCCGACCAGCCCGTTCGCAATGTCGTGCTCGTGCATGGCGCGTTCGTCGACGGGTCCGGCTGGCGCGGCGTTTACGAGGACCTGACAGCGCGAGGCTATCGCGTCAGCATCGTGCAGAACCCGCTCACCTCGCTGGAGGACGATGTCGCGGCGACCGATCGGGTTCTCTCCGGGCTGAGCGGCCCGGCCATTCTGGTCGGTCACAGCTGGGGCGGGACGGTCATCACCGAAGCCGGCGTGCATCCCAATGTCGCCGGGCTCGTCTATCTGTCCGCGCTGGCGCCCGACGCGGGCGAGAATACCGCCGGCCAGTATGAAGGCTATCCGGCCGCGTCGCAGTTCGTCATCGATATCGGCGCCGATGGATTTGGCGTCGTGCGTCCCGATCGCTTCCAGTCCGGCTTCGCCGCCGATCTCGCCGATGCGGACGCCGCGTTTCTGCGGGATTCGCAGGTCCCCATCCGCATGTCCGCCTTCGAGACCCGCCTGAAGAATGCCGCCTGGCGTTCCAGGCCGAGCTGGGCGATCATCGCGACAGAGGATCGCGCGTTCGGGGAAGGCATGCTGTCCGGCATGGCGCGGCGCATCGGGGCGACGATTGTCGAGATACCCGGGAGCCACGCCGCTTTCATCACCCAGCCGGCAGCGGTCGCCGACGTGATCGACGACGCAGCGCGCAGCCTCTCGCAAACGACAAACCGCAACAAATGACGGCTACCTCATCAACCTCGAAGGACGGAGACAGGACCATGGCTTACGTAACGACCAAGGATGGTGTTGAGATCTTCTACAAGGACTGGGGACCGAAGGACGCCCAGCCGATCATGTTCCATCATGGCTGGCCGCTCAGCGCGGACGACTGGGATGCGCAGATGCTGTTCTTCGTGAACAAGGGCTACCGCGTGATCGCGCATGATCGCCGTGGCCATGGCCGCTCCTCGCAGGTCTCCGATGGTCATGACATGGACCATTATGCAGCGGATGCCGCGGCCGTCGTCGAGGCGCTGGACCTGCGGGGCGCGATCCATGTCGGCCACTCCACCGGCGGCGGTGAAGTCGCCCATTATGTGGCGCGCGCCGAGCCGGGCCGCGTGGCGAAGGCCGTGCTGATCGGTGCCGTGCCGCCGATCATGCTGAACACGCCGGCCTATCCCGGCGGATTGCCCATCGAAGTGTTCGACGGCTTCCGCGCCGCGCTCGCCGCCGACCGCGCGAGCTTCTATCGGGACGTCGCCTCCGGGCCGTTCTACGGCTTTAACCGCCCCGGCGCGAACGTGCTTCCCGCCGTGGTCGACAACTGGTGGCGGCAGGGCATGATGGGCAGCGCCAAGGCCCATTATGACGGGATCAAGGCCTTCTCCGAGACCGACTTCACGGACGATCTCAAGGCGATCGACGTGCCGACGCTGCTCATGCACGGCGATGACGACCAGATCGTCCCCATCGACCATAGCGCACGGCTCGGGATCGAGCTCCTCAGCAAGGGCGAGCTCAAGGTTTATCCGGGGCTCCCCCACGGCATGGCGACCGTGAATGCGGACACCATCAATGCCGATCTGCTCGCCTTCATCGAAAGCTGAGCAGGCGCCCGCGCGACGCATCTGAAACGGCGCTGCGCTGCCATTCTCGCGAAGCCGGGCTGCCCCGCGCCGCCCGGCTTCCACGACTATAGGGTCGTGCGGGACCGGCGGCGTGGACACGTTCGCGACCATGGCGGCGCGCCATATCGTCATGGACCAGGTCATCCCGGACTCGATCCGGGATCCCGCTTCTTCCTGTTTCTCAAACCTGCTGGCCCGGCGATTTTCAAGGCAGCGGGATCCCGGATCGACTCCGGGATGACAAACGAAAAGGACTGAAAAGAGCGCTCCCGGCGCCCTCAAGGTCCGCGAATGTGTCTGCGCCGTCCGACCTCAACGGGAAGCTAGCGTCAGGGTCCGCTCCAGCGCCGCCAGCTTGCGCGACTGGTAGGGATCGGCCGCGCTGTTCGCGAAGACCGGCCGCGCCGCCGCCAGCCGCTGCAGTGCCTCGGCCCGGTCGCCGGCGGCCAGCGCCACCTCGGCCAGGGCCAGGTCGAGATTGGCTGGCCAGTTCTGATCGCCGACCAGCTCGGAGACTTTGCGGCGGTCGATACCGGCGAGCAGCGGCCCGGCCTCGGCCGGCTTTCCGGCAGCGATGAGGCAATCGGCGAGAGCGGCCCGCACGCCCATGGAAAGCGCGGTCTCCGGCCCCGGCACGGCGCGGGCGGCCTGCGCGGCGGCACGGGCATTGGCGATGCCCGCCTCATGCAGCCCGGCGCGGCACTGGGACGTCGCCGTGTCCGCGCGCCCGGCAATGGCCTGGAAAGCGTTGGCGCCTTCATGCTCGGCTGAAGTGCGCCACACGCGCTCGCCATCGGCGGCCGCCTCGGCATAGCGCTCCAGAGTGCCGAGCGATTGCTGGCGCACCGCAAGCAGCTGCATGGTGCGGCGGTGACGGGTGCCGTAGCGCTTCTCCATCAGTGGCAGCAGCGCGGTGGCGGCCTCCACCACCTCGGCATGGCGCTTCTGGATCATCAGCGCCTGGATGAGATTGAGCCGGATGTTGAGCGCGTCCGGGCTTTCGGGCCCACTCAGCCGGGTGAATTCCTCGACGAGCGGACGGAACTGCCGCGCAGCCTCCTCGCCGTCGCCCATGCGGATCGCCATGAAGGCGACGCGCTGGCGCATGTTCAGCCGCTGCCGCAGCGTGAAGTCGTCCGGCAGGGTCTCGGCGATCTCCGAGGCGCGCCGGAAAGCGACGCCGGCAGCCGGCACATCCTCGGATGCCAGCGCGATCGAGCCTTCGGTCGAAGCGAGCCAGACCGCCGGGACGCCGCTGGCCGTGCCCAGCATCCCGCGTGCCTCGACGAGTAGTTTGCGGGCATTGGGCAGCAGGTTCGGGTCTCCGCTCAGCGCTTCCATCTCAGCGAGATGCAGCCGGGTGATCGCCTGTTCCTGCTGGCCCGCGTTTCCGGCACGGCCATAAGCCGCGTCCGCCTTGGCATATTCGACGCGGGCAGCGGCAAGGTCGGTGCGCTGGTCGAAGGCGCGCGCGAGCGCGGCATGCAGCCGCCCCGCGATCAGGGGCGCCGCGCGGAAGCGGATATCGATCTCGGCGCTGGCGCGGCGGGATGCCTCGGCGATCGTCTCCTCGGCGGAGGAGGCCTTGGCGGGATCGGCCCGGCCCAGAAGATCGTCGATGAGGAAGCTGTAGGAGGCTTCGGCGATCTCGCGCTGGTGCCGCGCCTCGTCCCGCTGCTCGGCGGCAATGAAGGCCGCGGCGGAGGTGCCGATGATGCCGACCGCCGCCGCCGCGCTGGCCGCGAGCACCCATGGCCGGCGAGCGCGCCGCCGCGTATCCTGCCGCGCCAGATCCTCGAAGCGCTGCGCTGCCGCCTCGGCCGCCGCTGCTTCCTGCCGCCGTTCCTCGATCCGCTCGAGCCGGTCTGCGAGCAGGGCGGCGGAGTCGATCCGCTCGGCGGGATTGCCGGCGGCTGCAGCCGCGATGTCCTCGCGCAGCAGCGGGTCCTCGATCTCGCGCTCCCAGCCGGGAGCCGGCACGCGGCCGAAATCGCCCACCGCGAGCTGGAACAGGATGAGGCCCATGGAATAGACGTCCGACTTGACCGTCGGCACGGAGCCCACCGCCAGTTCCGGCGCGCGATAGAAGGGCGTGCCGGATAGGCCCGGCTCGCCCGAGGCATCGGCGGGCTGCGGCGTGATGGCATAGGGGCTGAGCAGATCCTCGTCGACCACCTGTCCGCTGCCGAAATCGGCGAGGCGGACGCGCGCGTCGTTGCCGGCCGCCTCGATCAGGATATTGGCGGGCTTCACATCCTTGTGCAGCACGCCCACGTCATGCACTGCCGCCAGCGCCCGGGCACTGCGCGCGGCGATCTCGATGCGCCTGGCGAGCGGAATGGCCTTGAGATCGCCCGCCGCCCGGGCCCAGTCGATGAGGCTCATGCCGCTGTCGCGGCTCTCCAGAAAATAAGGCGCGGTCTCGAAATTCCATTCGAGCAGCGGGACGAATGGCCCGTCCGGCCCCAGCGCGGAAAGCAGCAGCCGGGCGACCATGGCCTCGCGCCGGAGTTGGCGCAGGCCATCGGGCGTGTCGGCGAACTTGAAGACGCGCGTCTCGCCGGTCTTCTCATGCCGGCTGCGCCAGACATCGTTCTCGGGCTTGTCGCCGAGCGGTTCGATCAGGCGCCATTGCGGCCGGCCGGGCACGATGTCGCCGGGCGTGAAGGCGAAACGTGGCGGCGCCGGCGTGGTCAGCGTCTCGACCGTGACCGGCGCGGTGAGCCGATAGCCGATGCGCGTGACCGTGGCGATCGCATCCTGGTTGCGCGGGCCGAGCGCGCGCCGCAGCTTGGCGATGGCCGTGGGGATGGAGCTTTCGACGACGTTGATGCCGTTCCACACCGTGTCGAGCAACTCGTCCTTGGAGACGATTTCGCCGGCGCGCAGGCAGAGTTCCAGCAGCAATTCGAGCGGCTTGGCCTCGAGCGTGACCGGCGCCCCGTCGACCAGCAGCGTCCAGCTCGCCTCGTCGAAGACGACCGTGCCGAATGTCCAACGCCGCCGCCGACGACGGCTCGTTTCAGGCCGTTCCCCGGCTCCTTCTTCCATGCTGCCCCCACATCACCATGACTTCAGAATATCTTGAGAATTCCATCAAGACGCCCGTCGCGCAACCCGCCATGTCCTTCATGTCCATCCGGCCGGGCGGATGGACCGCCAGCGATCGATCGGTCGCGCGCAGTCGGTGAAGGGGGACAGCGACATGAAGGGCAGGATACTGGGCTTCGATGCATCGACCGGGTCGGGAGCGATCACGAGCGAGAGTGGCGAGCGGTTTACGTTCGTCGCCGCGCAATGGCGGGGGCAGCAAGCCATTCAGAATGGCCTGACAGTCGACTTCGAGCCGATGTCGGGAGTCGCGACGGAGATCTATCCGGTGGGGAAGGGCCTTGAGGTGCCCGTCGACCTGTCGCACCTTGCTGCCTCGCCTGCCGTACAGAAGATCCGCGCGCTGGGGATGACGACGCTGGTCTTTCCGCTGGCAGCGCTGCTGCTGGTCGCGACCCTGCTGCCGATGGTGAGCACCATCCAGGGCAGTTTCTCGCTCTGGAGCCTCGGCACGCTGCAACGGCAAGTGAGCGCCAATCCGTTCCTCGGCAACGGCAATGTCGCGGGCGCCGAGCGTGCGCTGGCGGAACTCGATGCGCGGGAAGCCGCATTGCAGCGGCCCATGACCGGCTTCGGCGGCATGCCGATCGACAATGGTCCCGCCCTGCAGCGCGTCGCAGAAGCGCGCGCCAGCATGGAGGCCCGGCTGAGCGCCGCGCGCATGGCGAGGACGGCCAATGCCCTGCTCGGTCTGCGCTGGCTGGTGCCGCTGCTCGCCGCGCTGCTTTTGTGGTTCTGCTGGATGGGCAAGTCCACGCGGACGATCGCGCTCGTCACGGGCGGGGTCTCGATCGTCACGGCGATCGCCGTCTTCGCCTATCGGCAGTCGATCGTGACATTCGCCGGCGCGGGCGAGAACGCGATCGGGGCGATGGTCTCAGCCAATCTCGAAGCCGCGATCTCGGTGGCGATCGGCACATGGCTGATGGGCCTCATCGGCGTCGCGCTGGTGCTGGCCGCGCTTGGCATCGTTCGAAATCCGCTGGCGGCACGGGGCTGAGAGGCACGGGGCTGAACGGCGCGGCCGGGGTGGGCCGACAAATCTCACGCATGAAGGAGGACAGGATCGTGAAGCGACTCATTATGTGTTCGGCCATGGCGCTGACGCTCGCCGGATGCGGCGGCGGCGGCGACGGAGCGGAGGCCGGTGACGAGGCCGGCGCGGCGGGCCGCACGCTTTCGGGCAATGCCTCGGCCGAGGAAGTGGCGGAAGCGACCCGGGGCAATGTCTCCTGCCCGCCACGCATCGCCACACAGCGCCCGGCCGGCGCGCCGGTCGACGACGTGGTCGGCGTGCGCCCCGGCATGAGCTGGGACGAGGCGGCCAATGTCGTCCAGTGCGACAACCCGATGCTGGTCGTCACCGAGAATAGCTCGCGCAAATACCGGATCGAGACTCACGGCGCGAAGATCCGCCACGGGTTCGACGCGAAGTTCGCCGAGGCGCGGGTGGAGAAGACGGGGCAGGAGATCGTCCGCGAGATGCAGCGCAATGCGATGCGCCGCGCCAACAATGCCTATGAGGCGCCGCTCCAGCCGGGCCAGACCCGCTATTATGTCGGCACGATGGGCCTGCCGGGGCAGGAGCGGGTGATCTCGGTCGCGCGCGAGGAATATTATCCGGAGGGGCAATCGCCGACCGTCGCGAGCGTGGAGCAGGCGCTCATCGCCAAATATGGCACGCCCACCAGCCAGGCGGACAATGGTCCCCGCCGCTCGCTCTCCTGGAAATATGATCCGACCGGGCGCCTCGTGACGGAAACGTCGCCGCTCTACCACAGCTGCTCCCTCAATCCCTCGCCCGATTCCGGCACCAGCCTTTCCCCCGATTGCGGGGTGACGGTGGCGGCCGACATCCGGCGCTCCACCGACAATCCGGGGCTGGCGCACAGCCTTGCGGTGGCGTCGCAGAACGGCGCGGCCGGCTATGCCGCCATCGAGAATACCGAGCAGGCCCTGGCGCGTGCCGATCAGGAGCGGCAGGCCAGCGAATTGCAGCAGGCCGATCAGGGCGCCGCGAGGCCCAAGCTGTGAGCGGGGGTATCACGCACCGCCGGGCGTTCCTGCCGGCGCTGGCCCCGCTCGCCCTGCTCGCCGCCTGCTCGGTGGTCGAGTCCGGGAGCGACAACCAGACCGATCCCTCCGCTGCGCCGGCCGGGGGCGATGCCTTGTCCTCGCCAGTCGCAGGAGCATCCCCGACGGATGCCGCGACACCCCCGGCGCCGCCCGTGCCGGCCGAGATCGCCGCGCGCACGGGCGAGCTGACCGCGCCGGACGATTTCGCGATGGTGATGCTCTATTACAGCCTCACCGGCCTGCAGCCGCCCATCGACAAATGGGTGGAGGATGACATGAGCGTGCGCACCGCGGCGCCCGCCGACAAGGCCGCCGCGCGGGACGCGGTTCGCGCCCGGTTCGCGTCCGGCCTGCAGTCGGTCAAGGATGTCGGGCGGCTTCGCATCACGTCGAATGCCAATCTGAGCGATTATGATCCGAGCTATGGCGAATATAGCGTGCGTGTCTTCGCGCCCAGTTCGTCGCTCATCTTCAATCGCTCGGGCGAGCGCATCCATGTGAAGTTCGACAATGCGCAGGCCGCGCAGCGCTGGAGCGTCCCGACGACCGAGGCTCAGTCCATCCGGGATCGCATCCAGTACCCGTCCGCCGTTGCCGTGGATGCGCTGCTGCAGATCACCGGCGCCGCGCCGGAACGGGACGGCGGCACGATCCGCACGCGCGTGATCTCCTACGAACTCAAGAACAACAATTCGGGCACCACCATTGCCCGCGTGACGGTGCCGCAATGAGGCCCGGCATGGGTCCGGGACACGGCCAGCCGGCCGAGCGGGAGATGGAAGTGGAGGAAAGGGCGGATGATATCCTTCTTCAATGTGAGCGTGGATGATTTCGAGCTGTGGCGGGAGCATGGCGCCGCCGCGGGGGTGAAGACCTGGAGCGAGAGCCGTGTGAGCGGCAGCGGCGGCCACAACAACACGCCCGTCAACATCAGCACCCATGTCACGACGCGCAACGAGTTCTTCCTTGTCGACGGCGGCAAGGAAGCGGCGATCTCGCTGACCGGCGCCGTGCCCTTGCGGGACGGGCAGTCCGCCAGCGTGGTCTATGTCAGACGCCGGGGCACGACGAGCGGCTATCCCGTGCTGTTCAGGAACCACGCGAGCAATGACGAGCGCGTCTATAACGGCGTCATCGATGTGGCGGGCGGCAACGGGTGCGGCATGCTGATCCTCGCCGTGCTGGTCGGCGGCGGTCTGGGCTATCTCCTGGGCGGCGAGCTTCTGCTCTTTCTTGGCGCGATCGGCCTCCTGACGGTCGTCATCATGCGCAATCTGAAGCTGCGGGCGACGAACAAGCAGATGATCCATGATGCCCGCGCGCTGATCGGCGCGAGCAGCTGAGCGATCCCATCCACGCCACCGGGACGACGGCGCGCGGGCCCCGTCCATGGCGGGCGAGGAGAGGGGGAATGCCGGGCGAGAACCAACCTCGCCCGGCATTTTTTGTTCCGGTCGCCCGACAGCCGGTCGCCCCGGCGGCACGACCCGTCAACTTCCGGCTTGCTCCCTGAGCGGACGGAACATATAAGGAACAAATGGCCCGTCTATCCCTCGCCGAGCGGCTCGAAATCCTGGCGGACGCGGCAAAATATGATGCGTCCTGCGCCTCGTCCGGCACGAGCAAGCGGAACAGTCGGGACGGGAAGGGGCTGGGCTCGACGGAAGGGATGGGCATTTGCCATGCCTATGCGCCCGACGGCCGCTGCATCTCGCTGCTCAAGATCCTGCTGACCAATCACTGCATCTTCGATTGCCATTATTGCGTGAACCGCAAGAGCTCGAATGTGCGCCGGGCCCGGTTCACGCCGCGCGAAGTGGTGGACCTGACGCTCAGCTTCTATCGGCGCAATTATATTGAAGGCCTGTTTCTCTCCTCCGGCATCGTTCGCTCTTCCAGCCACACGATGGAGCAGCTGATCGAAGTGGCGCGGTCCCTGCGGGAGGATCACGCGTTTCGCGGCTACATCCATCTCAAGACGATCCCGGAAGCCGATCCGCAGCTGGTCGAGCGCGCGGGCCTGTGGGCGGACCGGGTGTCGATCAATGTCGAGCTGCCTACCGACGCAGGGCTGGCGAGGCTCGCGCCGGACAAGGACAGCGGGCAGATCGAGAGCGCGATCGGCCGCATCGGCGATGCCATCGTCGAGGCGAAGGATGCGCGCAAGCGCTTCCGCCATGCGCCGCGCTTCGCGCCTGCCGGCCAGTCCACGCAGATGATCGTCGGCGCGGACGGCGCGAGCGACAGCCAGATCATCGGCCGGGCGAACGGCCTTTATGATCGGTTCGGGCTGCGCCGCGTCTATTATTCCGCTTTCAGCCCCATTCCGGATGCCAGCGCCGTGCTGCCGCTCCGACGGCCGCCGCTGATGCGCGAGCATCGGCTGTACCAGTCGGACTGGCTGGTGCGTTTCTACGGTTTCTCGGCCACCGAGGTGCAGCAGGCGACCGACGCGGAAGGCATGCTGGCGCTCGATATCGATCCGAAGCTGGCATGGGCGCTGAAACATCGGGAAAGCTTCCCGATCGACATCAATCTGGCCACGCGCGAGCAGCTGCTGCGCGTCCCGGGGCTGGGCACGCGCGCGGTGGCGGCCATCCTGCAGGCGCGCCGGCATCATCGGCTGCGGCTCGAGGATCTGGGGCGCCTCACGCGTTCGATTGCCCGGCTGCGCCCCTTCATCGTCACGGCCGACTGGCGGCCGGCCTCGATCACGGACAGCGTCGATCTTCGCGCGCGTCTCGCCCCGCCGCCGCGTCAGATGGAGCTGTTCGGTTGACCGCGCGGCCCGGCGCCACCAGCCGGCAGCATTGCATTCTCGTCGAGCGGCCCGATGACCTGGAAGCCTGGCGCGAACAGGCGCGGGCGCTGGCTGCGGCCGGCGTGGTGCCCGAGCATGTCATATGGTCCTTGCAGTCCTCCGGCGCGGCCGATCTGTTCGGGGGCGCCGCAGCGCCCGCCGCCTGCCTTCCATCACCGGCGGCGCCCCTTGCCGTGCGCGCGAACGAAGCCTTTCTCGGGCTCGCGGAGAGCGTGATCCGGCATCGCGATCCGGCCCGTTTCGCCTTGCTCTATCGCCTGCTCTGGCGGCTGCAGGGAGATCGCCGGCTGATGGAAAAGCCGGCCGATTCCGATGTTCATTGCGCCATGGCCATGGGCCGGCAGGTCCGGCGGGACATCCACAAGATGCGCGCATTCGTGCGGTTCCGGGCCGTGACGGAGCCGGACGGGGGCGATCGCTACATCGCCTGGTTCGAGCCGGAGCATCATGTGGTGCGCGCCAATGCCCGCTTCTTTCTTGATCGCTTCGCCAGTCAGCGCTGGTCGATCCTCACGCCCGACCTCTGCCTCCACTGGGATGGCGAGTCACTGGTCGAGGCACCGGGGGCCGACCCGCGCGATGCGCCCCGGGAGGATGCCACGGAGGATCTCTGGCAGCGTTATTATGCGTCGATCTTCAATCCCGCGCGCCTGAAGGTCGGCATGATGGTGAAGGAGATGCCGCGCCGCTACTGGAAGAATTTGCCCGAGGCGCAATTGATCCCGCAGCTCATCGCCGGTGCGCAGGCGCGCGAAGCGGCCATGGTGGCGCAGGGCGCCGATCCCTTTCCGGCCGCGCCGCCCGAGACGCTGGAGGAGATCGCGCAGGGGATCGCCGCCTGCCGCCGCTGCCCCATCGGCTGCAACGGCACGCGCGCCGTGCCGGGGGAGGGGCCGGCACGGGCGCGGCTTCTGATCGTGGGCGAGCAGCCCGGGGATAGCGAGGAGTGCGCCGGCCGGCCCTTTGTCGGGCCGGCGGGGCAGCTTCTCGATCGCCATCTCCGGCAGGCGGGGCTCGATCGCGCATCGATCCGGCTGACCAACGCGGTGAAGCATTTCAGGTTCGAGCCGCGCGGCAAGCGGCGCATTCACCAGACGCCCACGGCGGGGCAGATCGACCTCTGCCGCTGGTGGCTGGAGGCGGAGCGGCGGCTCGTGAAGCCGGACATGGTCCTTGCGCTGGGTGCCAGTGCGGGACGGGCCCTGCTGGGCCGCGCGCCGCGGCTGGCCGACGAGCGCGGCACGGCGATGCGTCTGGCGGACGGCGCCGGCCTCTGGCTGACGGTCCATCCCAGTTATCTGCTTCGACTCGAGGGCGCCGCGCGGGACCGGGAAGAGGCGCGCTTTCAGGATGATTTGGCCCGATTGCGCATCATGCTGGAAGAGCCGGCCGCCACGCCCTGAGAACCGGTCCTGCCCGGGCGCGAAATCGGGAAATCGCCCGGAATTCTCCTTCTCCTCCTTGCCCCGAGGTGCTAGGGGGCCGCCATCGACACGTCCCGATGCTGGCAGGCCAGCGCTTTTATGTCTGGGGTGATGCTATGTTTGCCGAGGTCGACGCGGTCCTGCTGGCGCGCATTCAGTTCGCTTTCACAGTGAGCTTCCACTTCATCTTTCCGGCCTTCTCCATCGGGCTCGCAAGCTATCTCGCGGTGCTCGAAGGCTTGTGGCTGAAGACCGGCAAGGCCGTCTATCTCGACCTGTTTCGCTACTGGCTCAAGATCTTCGCCATCACCTTCGCGATGGGCGTGGTCTCCGGCATCGTCATGTCCTACCAGTTCGGCACCAACTGGTCGGTCTTTTCGGATGTGGCGGGCCCGGTCATCGGGCCGCTCATGGCCTATGAGGTGCTCACCGCCTTCTTCCTGGAAGCCGGCTTCCTCGGCGTGATGCTGTTCGGCATGAACCGCGTCGGCAGGAAGCTGCATTTCTTCGCCACGGTCATGGTGGCGCTGGGCACGTTCGTGTCCGCTTTCTGGATCCTCTCGGTCAACAGCTGGATGCAGACGCCGCAGGGGCATATCCTGGGTGACAACGGCCAGTTCCTCCCCGGTGACAGCTGGCTGCCGATCATCTTCAATCCCAGCTTCCCCTATCGGCTCGTCCATACCGTCACGGCTGCCTATCTCACCACGGCGCTCGTTGTGGGGGCGACCGGCGCGTGGCATCTGCTGAAGGGGCGGGCAAGCGAGCATGCCCGCAAGATGTTCTCGATGGCCATGTGGATGGTCGCGCTGGTCGCGCCGGTGCAGATTTTCGTGGGGGACATGCACGGCCTCAACAGCTGGGAGCATCAGCCGGCCAAGGTGCTGGCGATGGAAGGTCATTTCGAAAGCTATCCCGAAGGGGCGCCTTTCATCCTGTTCGGCCTGCCGAGCGATCGCGGCGAGCGCGTCGATTACGCGGTGGAGATCCCGGGGCTGACCTCGCTGCTGCTGGAGCATGACTTCAAGGCACCGATCGAGGGGCTCAAGACCTTTCCGGCCGACGAGCGTCCGCCCGTCGCCGTCGTCTTCTGGTCGTTCCGCATCATGGTGGGGCTCGGGGTTCTCATGCTCACGCTCGGCGTGGCGAGCCTGTGGGCCCGCTGGCGCAAGGGCCTCTACAACTGGCCGCTCCTCCATCGCTTCGCGCTGGTGATGGGGCCGGCGGGCTTCGTCGCCGTCATTGCCGGGTGGGTGACGACGGAGGTGGGGCGCCAGCCTTATGTGATCTACGGCCTGCTGCGCACCGCGGACGCTGCTTCGCCGCTGGGCGCGCCGGCCGTCGCGGCCTCGCTGCTGGCTTTCGTCATCATCTATTTCGCGGTGTTCGGCGTCGGCACCTGGTATATCCTGCGGCTCATGAACACGCCGCCGCGACCCCATGAATCGGGTGTGGAGACGGAAGAGCGCGGCCCGATCCGCAGTGCCGGCATCACGCCCGGCCCGGCCCAGAACAGGGGAGCGGGCACGGCCGGGCCCGCCGCAACGCGGGAGGACGAAGCATGATCGATCTCACGATGATCTGGGCGTTCATCATCGCCTTCGCCGTCTTCGCTTATGTGGTGATGGACGGGTTCGATCTCGGCATCGGCATCCTGTTCCCCACTCTGCGTGTGGGCCATGGCCGCAATCGCGCGATGAACTCGATCGCGCCGGTCTGGGATGGGAACGAGACCTGGCTGGTGCTTGGCGGCGGCGGGCTCATGGCCGCTTTCCCGCTCGCTTATGCGGTGATCCTGCCGGCGACCTATCCGCTCATCATCGCCATGCTGCTCGGCCTCGTGTTTCGCGGCGTCGCTTTCGAGTTCCGCTGGCGCGATCCGGCGCACCGGGCCTTCTGGGATACCGCCTTCTTCGGCGGCTCGGTCATCGCCGCGCTCTCGCAGGGCATGATCCTGGGCGCGCTGCTGCAGGGCATAGACGTCACCGGCCGCGCTTATGACGGGAGCTGGTGGGACTGGCTCACGCCCTATACGCTGCTCACCGGGCTGGGGGTCGTCGCCGGCTATGCGCTGCTCGGCGCGTGCTGGATGATCTGGAAGCTGGAAGGGGACGTGCAGGAGCATGCCTATCGCCTCGCCGTGCGCGCCGCGATCGCCACGCTGCTGCTGATGGGCGCGGTCAGCGTCTACAATCTGCTCCTGCTCGACCAGTATCGGGAGCGCTGGTTGGACATGCCCAATATCCTCTTCGCCAGCCAGGTGCCGCTGCTCACCGCCATCGTGGCATTCGGGCTGTTCTATGCGCTGAAGACGCGCCGCGACCTGATGCCCTTCCTTCTGGCGCTCGCGCTGTTCCTGCTCGGCATGGCGGGCATCGGCGTCACCATCTGGCCTTATGTCGTGCCCGCCCAGATCACGATCTGGGACGCCGCCGCGCCGGAATCGAGCCAGATCTTCATGCTCGTCGGCGTGGCGCTCACCTTGCCGCTGATCCTTGCCTATACCGGCTGGGCCTATTGGGTGTTCCGGGGCAAGGTCGGGCATGAGGGCTATCATTGATGCGTGATGCGGACGAGGCTCCGCTCTGGCAGCGCCTCGCCTGGATGGCCGCGATCTGGGCCGCCAGCGTCGTCGTGCTCGGCGCGGTGGCATGGCTGCTGCGCCTCTGGATCGCCTAGGAGCGATCGACATTGTCCTGCGGACGCCTTCGGCTCCAGCCCTGGCGGCGTACCATCTCGTCACGCACGCCGTCATCCCGCTGCCTTGACGATCGCTTGGTCCGGTTGGTTTGAGAAAACCGGAAGAAGCGGGATCCCGGGTCAGGCCCGGGATGACCAACGAAAAATAGTTGAAAAGCGCGCTTCTGGCTCCCCCAAAGTCCGCGGATTGGTCCACGCCGCCGAGCTTCGATCCACAGTCCGCGCCGGGACTCCGTTCCGGGCATCCATTCCTCCTCTGCTCGGCGCTTTGTCAGAAGCCGAACGGCGTCTGATGCATTAGGGTGGGCGAGGGGCACTCCGCCCCGCGAAGGAACATGCCCATGCTGGTCAACCCGTTCTCCCTCTGGCTGGACATGGTCCGCACGGGCATGGACATCGCCCAGACGATCAGCGGGACGCAGAATGTCGTCATGGCCCGGCTGCCGGTCATTGCCGCGGCTTTCCATTCGCCCCTGACCGCCGATCATCGCGAGCTCAGCCTGATGGTGAGCGAGAAGGTGGATGCGTTCGGCAAGGCGTCCGTGGCGCGGGCAAGGGACGATGCCTCGATCCGGGATGCCTGGTCCGCCAATGCGCGGGACATGGGGCGGCTGGCCGGCGGCGCCATGCTGGGCCCGCAGGACTGGCTTGCCATCATGAACCGCAACACCGCCGCGATGACCAGCTGGTTTGCGATCCCTGCCAAGGTTCTGGCGCCCTATCACAAGGCGGTCACTGCCAATGACCGGCGGCTGGCGCGGCGCGACCGGCGGATATGATGCGCCGCCCCTCGCAGATGGTGCGCGGCTTGCTGGTGCGCCAGATACAGGACGTGTTCAACGATCGCGCGCGGGGCGAGGCGCCGGTGGTCCGGTCCAATGATGCGCTGTTCGATCGTGGATCGGAGATCTGGCGCGTGCATGGGGACGTCACCACCATGATGATCGGCGGCGTGACCGCGCTGCTATTGCAGATGCTCCATCCCGCCGCGCTGGCGGGCGTATGGGATCACAGCAGCTTCCGCAGCGACATGCTCGGCCGCCTGCGCCGCACCGCGCGCTTCATTGCCGTCACGACCTTCGGCGAACGGACGCAAGCCGAGGCGGCGATCGCGCGGGTCCGGGACGTCCATGCGCGGATCAGCGGCGCGCTGGACGACGGAACAGCTTATCGGGCGAGCGATCCCCGCCTGCTCGCCTGGGTCCATGTCTGCGAGGCGATGGCGTTTCTGGAGGCATGGCGCGCCTTTGGCGAGCCGGGCATGACCCGCACCGCGCAGGACCGCTATTTCGCGCAGCATGCCCGCATCGCCCGCGCGCTCGGTGCCGCGCCGGTGCCCGAGAGTCGCGCGGAGGCGGAGGCGCTGATCGAGAGCTTCCGCCCGGACCTGCGCGTGACTGGGCGGACCCGCGCCGTCGCCCGCATGATCCTGGATCATCCGCCGCCGACCCTTGCGATGCTGCCGACGCAGAAGCTCGTCATGCAGGCGGCGGTCGAGATCATGCCGCGCTGGGCAAGGCGGCTCCACGGCTTCGCGCGGCCGCCTTTCTCCGGTCCCCTCGTGCGCGGCAGTGCCTTCGCGCTCGCGCAGACGGTCCGCTGGGCCTTCAGGTCGGATGGCGCGCGCGCCGCCGGCTCAGGCCGCGCGCACGTTCAGCCCGGGTCCTCGATGAGATAGTCGATCGGCTTGAAGCTGCCGCCATTGCTCGCATAAGCGGAGCAGGCCGTCAGGCCGATGACGAGGTCCATTTCCGCGCGCAACACGATCCTGTCGCCTGCGCGGCTCAGCGGAGGCAGCACGCTGATCTTGCCATCCGGCCCCACCGGCACGTTCATGAAGCAGTTGAACGCGACCGGAATCATGTCCTCCTCGATGCCGTAGGGCGCGAGCGCGGCGGCGAGATTGCCGAAGCATCCGGGCGCGACCGGCTTGTCGGGATAGAAATGCAGGAAGGTGTCGACGCTGCACGGCGTGAGCAGAAAGTCGTGGCAGCCGACCGTGTCCCGCTCGATGGTGAGCAGCACGTTGGACCGGTTGGACCAGAGCCGGTTGCCGGTCGTCAGGCGGATCGTCTCTTCATAATCGAGCGTGCGCCCGTTGCTCAGCACCTCGCGCACGTCGGCGCGGTTATAGGCGAGCAGGTCCGCGACCTGTGTTCCTTCCGGGTCGATGACCGTCAGGCGCTGGCCCTTGAGAAGCTCGAACGCCACGCCCGAGCGCGGGGGGATGCGCTGCGGCGTCATACCGCCGCTCGCGGATCGTGGAAGGGGCATTTCCAGTCGTTCCCGACCAACCGGCCGCTATACTGCGCCGCTTCGCTCGACTCGCCGTGGCGGGAGAGCATGGGGTTGGGCGAGCCGGCAAGGTCGGTATCCCGGCCGATGATGGTCTCGCGTATCTTCTCGTAGCGTCCCTCCTGCCGCAACTGCTCGAACTGGTCATGCAGGTTGAAGACGATCACCGGGCGCTCGAAGCGGCGAGCCGGCCGGCTGGCGGCAGGATGCAGGCCCACCGCGAAAAAGGCTTCCCCGCCGAAGCTGAGCGAGAAATGCGGATCGTCAGGATCGCCGCTCACCCGCTCGTCGAACGGCACGCCGAGCCAGGCGTCCTTGTCCGCGAGGGACTGCAGCCGGTCCCACATCGCGCGCTCGAAGGCTTCCTCGTCCAGCGGGACGGGCTTGGCGAAAATGATCGCGAGGCTGCGGAACAGGCCGGGGTCCGCGCTGTAGGAATCGGCCCAGGCAAGCAGCTCCCGGTGCAGCCGCACATCGTCCCACCCGCTGTCGATCGACCAGCCGACGAGGACATGCAGCGTCCCGCGCGAAAGGGCCGACTTGGCGCCCACACAGGGGAAGCGCCTGTCCATGATGAAGGTTTCGAACGCTTGACGCAGACGCCGTTCTTCCGCTGGTGAGATCAACATGAAGGCGGCTTCCATTCCCTTGTCCGTTTACAGTGGGGTAGAAAAACCCGGGCGGCGCTTTCGTTCCTCCAGCCGGGCCGGGAACCCGCGCCAGACGGGGATTCCTTATCCTGCTTTAGTGATTTGGGCCTGACGCCGCGCGGACCGTTCGCCGCGGGAAGGCGAGGGCCGTGCGCTCGTGGCTGGTCCCGGGTACGCCCCGTCTCACTGCGTTTCTTGCGCGCCCCCGCTGCCCAGCTCGGTCAGCATCCGCTTATGATGCTGGATCAGTTCTGCAGTTCGTCCAGCAAGCTCCTGTAACTTTGGGTCATCGCCGTTGTTCGCGAAGCTGCTGTGCAGGTAGAAGGCCTCGTCATGCGCGGCGGCCTGCTGGCCGAGATAGACCTCATCGAACTCCGCGTCGCTCGCGTTCTTCAGATTGTCGATCATGGCGCGTCGGCGGGGATCGAGGCTCTGCGCGGGCGCCCGGTTGACCGGATTGGCCGCCACGAATGACTGGAGCTCACTCATCGTCTTTCCGTGATCTTCGGTCATCCGGGCCGCGAAAGCGCGGATTGCCGGATTGCGCGTCCGCTCGGACGCGATCCCGGCGGCCTCGACTTCATACATGTCGCCGATCGTCGCCTGCGGGATATAATAGGTGCTGGTGAGCGGCGCATCGGTGCTCGAGACGCCCTCGGGCCGCACGCCTTCATGATCGCGCGCCACAGTGCCGTCGCCTTCGGAAGGCTTCTGCCGATCGTTGCAGCCGGCGAGAAGCAGCGCCAGAAGCGCCACGCCCAGGCCTGTTCCTGTGCCCGAAACATATCTCATGGCTGTTCACTCCCATTGGCGGCGGCGTTGTCCACCGGCCCGGCCAGCGGCGCCGATCCCGCCGGGCCCGGACGCGCCGACAGCGGTATCTCGTCGGGGCCCCCGCCGCCCTGCACCTGATTGATGACGTCGGTCGAGACGTTCCCGCGTCCGGGCCCCTCCGCGGGGTCGACGTCGCTGGCCGTCTGCTGGTTGCAGGCGCTCAAGGCGAACGCCGCGGTCATGGTGGCGATGAGGACAGGGGGTCTTTGCATGGACAATTCCTCTCAGCTTCTGCACATCCGCCCCCCGGAAGCCGGCGGCCGGCTATGGAGCGGCGGACGCCTCTCTCAGGAAAACAACATCCGTTGCCCGCGCGGCGTTGCGACGGAACGCCCGACGACTAATCCATGTTGCAAAAAGTCCGGGGGCTGAGGCGGCAGTCCGCGATATCCGGCAACTGCGGGCGAGCCACCAGTTCGATGCTCCTGCGAAAAGAGCGGTCATCCGGCATTTTGATCCAGAGGCAGCCTGTCAGGGGCGAAGCGCGCTTTTCAGCCATTTTCGTTCGTCATCCCGGGCCTGACCCGGGATCCCGCTTCTTTCGGCTTCCTAAACTGGCCGGCTCCGGCGATCTTCAAGGCAGCGGGATCCCGGAGCAAGTCCGGGATGACATCGTAAGTGACGAGACAGGGTCGCCGCCATGGCCTCGGATCTGTCCACGCCGCCTGCGCCGCCGCTCGCAGCCGGTCGGCCTCGGACGGTCGCGCAGGCGCTTTTCGGTTTCCACAAGGCCGCGAGAAGGGCCTCGCCTCAGCCCCGCGTCAGTTCCATGAGGCGCACCAGATCGGCCATGGTCTCGTTGACGGGCGCGGGCACGCCGGCGGCGCGGGCGCGCGTGCAGATGGCGCCGTTGATGAACTCGATCTCGCTGGCCCGGCCGGCGATCATGTCCTGGAGCATCGAGGCCTTGTGGCCGCGATGGGCAGTGAGCGCGAAATCGATCGCGCCGGCGATCCGCGCCTTGTCCACGGCCACGCCACAGGCGCTTGCGGTGGCCACCACTTCGTCCACCATCGCTGCGACGATGCGGCGGCCGGGCGCATTGTCGATGCCGGCATTGGGCTGGCCGGTCACGGCGCCCAGCGCGTTGAGCGCCGCGTTGAAGGCCACCTTCTCCCAGATCGCGACATCGATGTCCTCGGCATGGCGCGCATCGAAGCCGGCCCGGGCGAGCAGGGCGACGGCGGCCTGCGCGGCCGGCGTGCCGGCGGGCGTCATCGCCCCCAGTTCGATATGGCCGCTGCCATGGGATTCGACGCTGTTCGGGCCGTGCAGGTCGGCCGGGAGCGCGGCGATGCCTTTGAGTATCTGATCGGCGGGAAAGGTCTCCGACACGATTTCCGGGTTGCCGAGGCCGTTCTGGAGCGTGAGCACATGCATGCCCGAGCCGGCGAGATGGGCAATGGAGCGGATCGCGGCGGCGCTGTGCATGCCCTTGGTGAAGAGCAGCGCAAGATCAGCGGGCGCTTCCACGTCCTGCGCCAGCGCGGCGCGCAGCGGCACGGTGCGCGTGCCATCGTCATCGGTCAGATGGATGCCTTCGCGCCCGATGCGCTCCAGCCGCTCGCGGTCCACGTCGATCAGGGTCACGTCCGCGCCGCTCTGCGCGATGCGCGCGGCGAACAGGCATCCCATGGACCCCGCGCCGATCACGATGATGTTCCGCATATCTGTTCTCCCGTCGCCCGTTCCGCCGCGCCTTCCCGTGGGGCGGCCCCGCGCGCATGGCCTCGCCGTTTCGCGGGCACCTAGGGGCGGCGGGCAATGCCGGTCAAGCGTCGCGCGTCCGGGCCGGCGTCCCTATTCCGCCTGTTTCGCGCTGGCGCGGCAGCGGTTGATTTCTGCCATCTTATGTAAGTGTCTATCTACAAGATATTGAAAATAAATCATTAAATGGCGGATCATCGAATAATGCAACGCCGCCCGATCCTGTCTCCCCGATCCTTCGCTTCCTATATTATCCATTCCTGACCGGGCTTGGCGGCGCGGCGACCGGGCGACGCGTCCCGGCGCAGGAAGGAGAGGAAGCATGAGGAATTTCGCGGGCAAGGTGGCCTTCGTCACCGGCGGCGCCAGTGGCATCGGGCTCGGCATGGCGCGCAACTTTCTGGCCGAGGGCATGAAGGTCGTCATTGCCGACTATAATGAGGATCATCTCGATCAGGCCCGCGAGATCCTGCGGGGGAACAATGCCACGCATCTCATCCGGGTGGACGTGGCGGATCGGGAGAATCTGCGCGCCGCGGCGCAGGAGGCGCTGGACGTCTTCGGCAAGATCCATCTGCTTGCCAACAATGCCGGCGTGGGCGGCGGCGGCAATGCCGACGATCCCGATTTCGAGGAATGGGACCGCTCGATCGGCATCAATCTTGGCGGCGTGGTCAATGGCACCAAGATCATCGTGCCGATCATCAAGGCGCAGGGGGAGGGTGGGCATGTCGTCAACACCTCGTCCATGGCCGGCGTCGTCCCGCTGCCGGGCATGGGCGCTTATTCCGCGGGCAAATATGCCGTGCGCGGCTTCACGCAGGCGCTGCGTCTCGATCTCGCGCCGCATGGCATCGGCGTCTCCTGCCTTTATCCCGGCGCGGTGAAGACGGCGTTGATGGCGATCCCGGAGGATGACGCCAGTGCGCCGCCGGGCGAGGAAGGCGATTTCATCCGCAATCTCTGGGCCGCCATGCGCGTCGCCGTCGATCCCATGGACATGGGCCGGCTGGTGGTGGACGCGATCCGCGAGAACCGCTTCCACATCCTCACTCATGCCGAGTTCCTGGAGGAAGTGCAGGAGCGCCATCGCACGATCGAGGACGCCTTTCTCACCGAGCTGCCCGTGCCGGCCGCTCGCGCCGCTTTCGAGCGCTTCCGGCGCGAGACGGTGGACAGGCTATTCGCCATGCCGGTGATCGACTAAGGCTAATCGACATTCAGCGCTGGCGGACTGCAAATGGCGCTTTCCCGGGCTTCCGGTGCTCACGTACTTTGAGTACGCTGCGCGCCAGGTCCCGAAAAACCACCATTTTCGCCACGCCATCATCTGAATGGCGATCAGCCTTAGGGAGTGGCCATGAAGCTCTATGATCGCCAGGGCACGCCGAACGCCGCCCGCATCCGCATCGTCCTCGCCGAGAAGGGGCTGGAGGATCAGGTCGAGTTCGTCACGGTCGACCTGATCGCCGCCGAGCAGAAGCAGGACTGGTTCCTCGCGATGAACCCGATCGGCAAGACGCCGGTGCTGGTGCTGGATGACGGTCTCCTCCTCTCGGAATGCACCGCGATCACCGAATATCTCGACAATCTCGCCGGTCCGCCCACGCTCACCGGGCGCACGGCGCGCGAAAAGGGGCTGATCCACATGATGCAACGCCGCGTCGAGATCATGCTGCTCGATCCGGTCGACGATTATTTCCATTATGGCACGCCCGGCCTCGGCCCGGCCCTGCGGCCCTGGCGCCAGCCGGACTGGGCGGGCGCGGCGGAATGGGGCCGTCGCCGTGGCCAGCAGGCGGTGGTGAACCTGCCCTATTTCGATGAAGTCCTGTCCGGCTCTCCTTTTCTGTCCGGTGATCGCTTCACCCTGCCCGATATTTCGCTCTTCGCCGCGCTCGCCTTCGCCAGGGGGGCGGGGCTACCGGTCGACCCGGGCCTGCGCGCTCTTGCGGACTGGCAGGCGCGTGTTTCCGACCTGCCGGCCGTGAAGATGCGCAGCGGCCAGACCTTCCTGCCCGCGGATCTGGAGCGACGGCGCGGCGAATGACGGGATCAGAAGGACGAATGCCTGCCCGAGGCGGAAATTGCCCCCGCAAAGCCTTGCGCGAAAAGGCGTAAATCGCCAGTGCAAAGGGGAAGCTCAGGCGAATCGTTCTTAGGAGACCGCAGGATGGATCAGTTCAACAAGACGATCAAAGGCATCAAGGATCGGGGCGCGGCGCAGCTCTTCATCGATGGTGAATGGCGCGCAAGCAGCGGCAGCAACGAGCTGACCGTCGTCACGCCCCATAATGAGGAAACGGTCCTCACTTATATCGAGCCGACGATAGCGGACGTCGACATTGCCGTGGCCGCCGCGCGCAAGGCGTTCGATCAGGGCCCCTGGCCGCGCATGTCGCCGGCCGAGCGTGGCACCTATCTCAAGAAAGTGTCCGATCTTCTGATGGCGCGGATGCCCGAGCTCGCCGAAGCCTGGACGGGTCAGGTCGGCGCCGTCATCGGCTTCACCAGCAAGGCCAGCTATCAGGTTCCGGGCCTGTTCAAATTCTATGGCGAGCTGAACGACAGCTATCCGTTCATCGAGGAGCGCATCGGCTCCATGGGCGGCAACAAGGTGCGCGTGGTGCAGGAGCCCGTGGGCGTCGTCGCGGCGGTCACGCCGTGGAACGCGCCGCTCGTGCTGCTGGTCTACAAGGTCGCGGCCGCGCTGGCGGCGGGCTGCACCATGGTGTGCAAGCCGAGCCCGGAAACGCCGATCGACGCGCACATCCTCGCCGAGTGCATCAAGGATGCCGGCATCCCGGCCGGTGTCTTCAACATGCTGCCGGCGGGCCGCGAAGTGGGCGATCATCTGATCCGCCATCCCGGCGTGGACAAGATCAGCTTCACCGGCTCCACGGCGGCCGGCAAGCATATCGCGGGCGTGGCCTCCGAGCGGCTTGCCCGCGTCTCGCTGGAGCTGGGCGGCAAGTCGGCGGCGATGATCCTCGAGGATGCGGACATGGATCATGTCCTCAAGAGCCTCGTGCCTTATTCCATGCCGATCACGGGCCAGGTCTGCTTCTCGCTGACCCGCGTTCTCGTGCCCAAGAGCCGCAAGGCCGAGATCGTCGACGCCTACACCAGCGCCGTCTCGAAAGTGAAGGTGGGCGATCCCTTCCAGGCCGATGTCGGCATGGGGCCGCTCACCATGCAGCGCCAGCTTGAGCGCGTGCAGGGCTATATCGAGAAGGGCAAGGCCGAGGGCGCGACGCTCGCGCTGGGCGGCGGGCGTCCTGCCGATCTCAACCGTGGCTTCTTCGTCGAACCGACCGTGTTCACGGACGTCGATCCGAACATGACGATCTTCAAGGAAGAAATCTTCGGCCCGGTCGTCTCGTTCGTCGATTATGACAATGAGGCGGACATGATCGCCAAGGCCAATGACACGATCTACGGCCTGCACGGCGCGGTCTACACGCAGGACGCCGAGCGCGGCTTCGCGGTGGCCCGGGAGTATCGCGCCGGTTCCGTCACCATCAACGGCATGATGGTGGATATCCACATGCCCTTCGGCGGCTTCAAGCAGTCCGGCATCGGCCGTGACGGCGGCCTCGAGGGGCTGGAGAATTATCTGGAGACCAAGGCGGTCTATTTCGCCTGAGCCGACGACGGATCGAACAGACAGAACGCCCGGGGACCTGCTTCCCGGGCGTTTTGCATCGTCCGTTCCCTGTGCCCCCGGTCGAGGCCGCCGAGCCCTCGCGCCATCGCGTCCGGGCACCCAATCCGCCCTCCATGCGTTGGCTCCTCGACCTTCGATCAGCATAAGGGAGCATCATGGCCGATCCGCAAGACCCGGCGGCGCGAGGCGCCGACACGGCCGCGAGCGGCGCTGCCGACGCCCACACCCGCCAACCCGGCCTTGCCGGCCGCAAGGTGGCCGTCACGGGCGGGACGACCGGCATCGGGCGCGCCATCGCCGTGCTGCTCGCTAGCGAAGGGGCCCGGGTCTTCGTCTGCGGACGGGACAGCGCGCATCTCGCCGACGCGCTCGCCCGCATCCGGGAAGTCGGGGATGGCGACGGTCTCGCGCTGGACCTTGCCGAGCGCGAGAATGTCGCGCGCTTCTTCTCGGCTGCCGAGGCTTATCTGGGTGGCCTCGACATCGCGGTCATCAATGCGGCCGTGCCCGCTGACGCCCTCATGGATGAAGACGAGGATGATCTTGCCTATCGCATCGCGGTGGATTTCTCGGCCTATCTGCACAGTGCGCAGGCGGCGATCGGCCGGATGGGCGCGGGAAGCGACATCGTGCTGATCGGCTCGATGTCGGCGGTGTCCCAGTCGCCCGGCGGATCGGTCTATGTCGCGGCCAAGACCGGCATCGAGGGTTTCGCGCATGCCCTTCGCGGAGAAGTGGCGGACCGCGATATCAAGGTGGGCCTGATCGAGCCGGGGCTGACCGGCGCCGATTTCCAATATCCCGACCTGCCGCCCGAGGAACAGCGCGCGCTCATCCGGCGCGACGAGATGCTGAGGGCGGAGGACATAGCCGTGGCGACGCACTTCATGCTCACGCAGCCGCGCCGCTGCGCGGTGTCCCTGATGCGCGTCGAAAGCAGGCTCAGGCGATGAGCGCGCGCTTCCCGGAGGATCGGCTGGTTTTCCTGCCGAAGGACGTGGACCTCTCCCGTTCGCCGCTCGCGGGTCAGCTGCCGGCCGAGACCTATGTGCTGGGGACCTTCAATCCCGGGCTCACGCGCTTGCCGAACGGCAATCTGCTGATGATGGTGCGGGTAGCGGAAGCCCTGCGACAGCCGGAAGCGGACGGCTATATCCGCGCCATCCGCTTGCACGCCGGCCGCTACAGGCTGGATGCCTGGCCGCTCGACCTCGTCGACACGATGGATCCCCGCAAGTTCATGATCCGGGGGCAGGGCTGGAAAGTGATGGCGCTCACTTCCCTGTCCTGGCTCCTGCCGGTGGAATGCACGCCTGACGGTCTGGACATCGTCGCCATCCATTATGACCGGGCGATTGCGCCGCAGGGGGACTGGCAATGCTATGGCGTGGAGGATGCGCGCATCAGCCTGGTCGATGGCCTTTATCTCATGACGACCTGCTCGGTCAGTCCCGAGCGCCATTCCACCACGCTCTACATTTCCGAAAATGGCCTCGACTGGCAGTTCGCCGACATCGTGCTCGACCACCAGAACAAGGACATGCTGATTTTCGAGGGGCGGATCGGCGGCCAGTACTGGGCGCAGACGCGGCCGCTGGGTGATCTCTACTTCGCTTATCCGCCGGAAAGCGAGTGGCGCGCTGGTCCTTCCATCAATCTGGCGACATCGCCGGACGCGCGGCACTGGAAACCCTATATCAAGCCTGGCCTTCGCCCCCATGTCGCCGCCGCTGCCACGACCCGCATGGGCGGGGGCACGCCGCCGGTGCTGACGGAGAAGGGCTGGCTGACCTTGTGGCACGGCGTTGCGCCCAGCGGGGTGGTGGGGATCTACCGGACCTACTGGTCCCTGCTGGATGCCAAGGACCCCAGCATCACTGTCGCGACCGACCACGGGGCCTTGCTCGAAGCCAATAAAGCACTGACCGCGCCGCTTGCCGATCAAATGTACGTGCAGGACGTCGTCTTCACCACCGGCATTGCCGATGCCGGCGATCATTTCATCGTCGCGTCCGGCGAGGCCGATCTTGCCTGCCGGATCACGCATATCCCCAAGGCCTGCTTCGGGCTCTGACGCGTTCGCCATTGGCTCGACGCCGACGGTCCCAAACCCGCGCTGTCCGTCCCGTTTCAGGGTGATCCCGTCGCCCGATCGCCCTGTCGCCGCCATTTTTGCGACGAAGCCCTTTTTTGCCGGGAACGGACCGGGCCTATTTCAGTTTGCACTGCAGCATGCGAGGCATCCTGCCTTGCGTTCGGGGATCAAGGGATGTCCTGTCGGCCGATCGACCAACCGATTTCGCATGTCGCCGTGCTTGGAAATGCTTTGCCCCGCCAGTGCGGTCTCGCCACCTATACCAGCCATAGCGTGAAGGCCCTGCGTGCGTCCTTCCCCCGGTTGCGGATCGATCATTATGCCATGGATGACGGCTTCGGCGTGACCTACGGGCCCGAGGTGGCCATGGCGATCCCGGCGGCGGACATATCATCCTATGTGCGCGCGGCCTCTGCCATCCAGCGTTCGGGCGCGGAGCTGCTGTGGATTCACCACGAGTTCGGCATTTTCGGCGGCGCAGCGGGCGACCATCTGCTCGCGCTGCTCCGGCATGTCGATCTTCCGCTGGTCGTGACGCTCCACACGGTTCTCGCCCGGCCCGATCCCGATCAGCTTCGCGTGATGCAGGCCCTTGTGGCGAAGGCCGACCGGCTGATCGTGATGGCGCGCGAGGCGGCGCGCCTGCTGGAGACGGTCTATGGCGTGAGTGCCGAGCGGATCGTCGTCATTCCGCATGGCGCGCCGGACCGGGCCTTGCTCGACACCAGCGTCATGAAGAGCAGGCTGCGGCTGGGTTCCGGCCCCGTAGTGCTGACCTTCGGGCTGCTCTCGCCCGGCAAAGGCATCGAGACCGCCATTCAGGCGATGCCGCGCATCGTGTCGAAGCATCCCGAGCTTCTCTATCTCGTCGTCGGTGCCACGCACCCGGTGCTCCTGCGTCGCGAGGGGGAGGCTTATCGGGAACGGCTGAAGGGCCTCGCTGCCGAACTCGGCCTTCAGGAGCATGTCCGCTTCGTCGGCGATTTTCTCGAAGACGAGGATCTGCTCGATTATCTCCAGGCCGCCGACGTCTATTTGACGCCTTATCCGGGGCGGGAGCAGGTGACGTCCGGAACGCTGGCCTATGCGCTGGCGATGGGGCGGCCTGTCGTCTCCACGCCCTATATCCACGCCGAGGAAGCGCTTGCCGATGGCATCGGGACCTTCGTGCCCTTCGGCGATTCCGACGCCATAGCAAGCGCCATCACGGACCTTCTGAACGATCCGCTCAGCCTTTCCGCTCATGCGCGCAGGATATGGCAGGCCGCGCGATCGACCATCTGGGAAGAGAATGCGAGAGTTGTCATGGATGTCTTTTGCGATGCGAAACGGGGCCACCCCACGGCCATAACAACGGGTCAGGCGCTCGCCGAGAACAAGCATGTCCGGCTGGAAGGCATCGCCGCGATGACCGATGATGTCGGGATCATCCAGCACAGTGTGCTCGGCGTGCCCGATCGCCGGAACGGCTATTGCATTGATGACAATGCGCGCGCCCTCAAGCTGATGTGCGAAACGCGGGCGGGCGACCCGGAGGAACGTCGTCGGCTGGCGCTGATCTACGCTGCCTTCATCGAGCACGCCTGGAACGATGAACGGGGGCGGTTCCGCAATTTCATGGGCTATGACCGGCAATGGCTGGAAGAGGAAGGGTCGGAGGATTCCAACGGCCGCACGCTCTGGACCCTGGGCCATGTGCTGCGGTCCGCCCCGGATGATTTCATGCGCCGCTGGGCGCGGGAGCTGTTCGACAAGGCGCTCCCCCTGGCAGAGGCGATGCAGTCCCCCCGGGCGATCGCCTTCACGATGCTGGGCATGGCGGCCGTCCTGGAGGTCGAGCCGGGCCATGAGCGGTGCCGCGCGCTGTTGCGCCGTTCGGTCGATCTCTTCACGCGCCTGCTCGCCGATGCCCATCGGCCGTCCTGGCCATGGTTCGAGATCGTCCTGTCCTATGACAATGCGCGCCTCTCGCAGGCGATGATCGAGGCGGGGCGCGTCCTGCAGGATCAGGCGGCAATCGATCTCGGTCTCGATACGTTGCGCTGGCTGCTCGGCAAGCAGCGCGCGCCGGAAGGGCACTTCCGCCCGGTCGGCACGGAGAGCTTCGGCAAGCCGTTCGAGGAGCCCGCCTCCTTCGACCAGCAGCCGCTGGAAGCAACCGCCACGATCGAGGCCTGTCTGTCCGCCCGGCGCTGCGATGCTGACCCGGTGTGGATGGCGGCGGCGAGCAAGGCCTTTGGCTGGTTCGCGGGCGACAATGATCTGGCGATGCCGCTTGCCAATGAGGACCGCACGCTCTGCTATGACGGGCTGACGCGCGACGGGGTCAATCTCAATCGCGGGGCGGAGTCCATTCTCGCCCTGCAGATGGCGCGGCACAGCATGGCCGCCTTGATGGCGGAATATGAGGAAAGACCCCAGCTCGCTGTGGTGCTATAGCCCATCCTGTGCTTGATGAACCGACCAGAGCGCCTTCGGGCGCAGCGGCTGAGCCATCCGGGGTTGTCCGGGACGAACAGACCTCGCCGATCTTTCGCCGCCTCGACCAGCGCCTCACGGCGGACGCATCACGCGTCGTCGTGCGCCCCTTCCATCTGTCCTGGCAAGCCTCGGGTCATGCGTCCAGCCGGGGCGCGCGTCTCGTCAGCGATATCATGGAGATGGACGAACCTGCGGTCGAGCAGGCGCTGGTGGGCGTTTTCCATGATTTCGAGCAGCGGCACTGGCAGATCGAGCGCGTGTTCGAGACGCGTTTCGATCAGGTCGCGGCGGAACTGAAGCTCGATCGTGCCGCGCTCAGCGCAGCCCGGCGTCAGCTCATCGGCGCCTATTTCTCGCATGAATACAGCTTCCAGGCCGCCGCGCTGATGAATCCCTCGATCGTGCCGCATCCCGACCAGTCGAATCTCGGCCCGGGCATCGTGCGGTTCATCATGTCGCTCCGGGCAGTGGGGGAGGGGCATATCAGCTCCATCACCTTCCGCGACGGGCTGGTCGGTGAGAACGGGCGGTTCGAGCTGTCGCCCGAGCCCCGGATCGCCACGGCGGCGACGGCATGCCTGCAGATCGGGGATACCGACGGCGCGGTGGCGGTGGAGCGGGACCGGGACAGCACCTTGTCCGGCACCGTCATCTTTCCGGTGACGCCGGCGCAAGCCAACGGGCTCGAAGACTTGCGGCTGACGCCCTTCGTGCATGACGACGGCACGCGCGAGTGGATCGGCACCTACACGGCCTATAGCGGCCGGGAAATCCGGTCCGAACTGCTGCGCACCCGGGATTTCCGGACCTTCGCGCTCGTACCGATGGAAGGCTCGGCCGCCGTCAACAAGGGGATGGCGCTCTTCCCCCGGCGCGTGGGCGGGCAATATCGGATGATCGGCCGGCAGGACGGCAAGAATCTCTTCCTGCTGGAGTCCGGCGACCTCACCGAATGGTCCG
This sequence comes from Sphingobium lignivorans, assembly GCF_014203955.1. Classification (NCBI taxonomy): domain Bacteria; kingdom Pseudomonadati; phylum Pseudomonadota; class Alphaproteobacteria; order Sphingomonadales; family Sphingobiaceae; genus Sphingobium; species Sphingobium lignivorans. The sequence continues at coordinate 3,037,574 of NZ_JACHKA010000001.1, read as the reverse complement.
GCGGCGCGCGCCTGCTCGAACCCAGATATCCCTGGGAATTCGTGCAGATCGGGAATTGCGGGGCGCCCATCGAGCTCGACGAGGGCTGGCTCCTGCTCACGCATGGCGTGGGCCCCATGCGCAAATATGCGCTCGGGGCCGCGCTGCTCGACAAGGACAATCCCCTGAAGGTGCTTGCCCGCACGCCCCAGCCGCTCATGGCGGCCGTCGACAATGAGCGCGAAGGCTATGTCCCCAATGTCGTCTACACCTGCGGCGCGATGCGGCTGGGGACCAAGCTCTTCCTCCCTTATGGCCTCGCGGACAGCTGCGTGGCGTTCGCCTTCGCCGACATCAGCGACATTCTCGCGCATATGGAATAAGCGCGCGCGCGCCCCGTTTGAGAGAGAGCGGCGTGGATAAATTCCAAGGCAATGGCAGCGCACCTTATGTCGTCCTGAACAACGTCATCCCGGACTCGATCCGGGATCCCGCTTCTTCTTTTTCTCAATCCCTCCGGACCCGCCGATCTCCAAGACAGCGAGATCCCGGGTCAAGCCCGGGATGACAACGAAAAGGGCTGAAATGGGCGCTTACGGCTCCCTCAAAGTCCGCGCATCTGCCCGCGCAACCTAATCCTCCGACGTCCTCCGCCCGGCGCCTTCCCGTCCCGCCCGGCTATCCTGTTCCTCGCCCTTACGCGTCATCGTCTCGGGATTGTAATTGGAGGGTATGGCGCCCCCGCTCACGGGATCGCGCCGTGGTTCGCGATCGAGCGTGTCGCTCGGCCGCCGGGCGGCACCTTCCGGCTGGTTTTCCGTGGAGATGTTCGGACTTTTGCCCTGCTCCGTGGGGACATGGCGCCTGCTGCGCGGCTCTTCCGTCATCGGTGCATCCTGTCATGGCTGGAGTCGAGATCCTCGCCTGCATGGATCGCCACAGCGATCATCCGTTCCCAGATCGCCGCATCGCCCGCGTCAGCCATGGCGTGATCGGGCTCGCGCAGCGCCTTCAGGATGGCGAGCGCGTCATCCTTGTGGTCGATCCATTCGATGTCGACGTCCAGCGCGGCGGATGTGGACATCCCGCCGGCATTGGCGCTGAGTTGCTGCGCGGCCAGCACACGCGCAACGCGCTCGATCAGGGGTGTCGTCGCAATGGCCATCTCTCTTGCTCCTGCATCAAACACAGCCACCCTGTTGCTCGGGGGGCGCTCAGCTGCTCGCGCGCTTGCGGCGGGTTTCCCATCCCTTCCTGGCAGCGGCGGAACGCTTCTCATGGCTCTGGCTCGAACCACCGATATGTCCGCCCTTGCGGGAGGAGGCATGATTGTCCTTCTTCCCGCGGCCGGAGCCGGACTTGTTGCCGCCACCGGATTCCTTGTTCACCGTCGCCCAGGCGCGCCGCTCGGCTTCCTTCTCGCTGACGCCGCGCTCCTCATAGCCTTGCTCGATATGCTCGGCCTTGCGCTTCTGCTTGTCGGTATAGCTCGATTTGTCACCGCGAGGCATGGCTATCCTCCTTCTCGTCGAACGCCGCGCGCAGCTCGTCCTTGGCTTTCTCGAGAATGTCCCGCTGCTCCTTGCCGAGGTTCTTGCCGGCCCGGTTGATGTAGAAAGTGAGCATGCTCATCGCCGACTGGAAGGGTGTGCCCTTGCGGCGGTGGCTGTGTTCGGCCGATCGCTTCAGCGAGGCGGCGATCTTCGCGGGATCGTCCTGCGCGAACACGCCGTCGTCGAGGTCCAGCGCATCGCTATGCTCGGTCACGTCCTGGGACCATTTGCGGCCTGCCATCGGTCATCTCCCCGCGGTGCCGGGCTCTGCCATCTTGCGATGGCGCTCGGCCAGCACGGATTGTGGAAGAACGCCGGCCCCGGCCACCTGCAGCTTGTTGGACAATCCCGAGACGATATGTCCCTCGCCGGAGAGAAGCGCTTTCCAGCCATCGCGCGCCACTTTCGCGGCGTCCGCCTTTTCGTCCTGCCCGACCTTCGTATCGAGCATGTCGGCCCGCGCGAAAAATTCGGTATCCGTCGGTCCCGGCATCAGCGTGGTGAGCGTGACGCCCTCGACGTCCTTCAGCTCATTGCGCAGGGCTTCCGTGAAATTGTCGATGAAGGCCTTGGTGCCATTGTAGACGGCGTTGAAACTCCCCGGAATATAGCCCGCGATTGAGCCCGTCACGAGCACCTTGCCCTCCTGCCGCGCCACCATGGCCGACAGCACCTTTTGCAGCAGGTACACGGTGCCCGTTATGTTGGTGTCGATCGCGCGGCGCCACATGGCCACGTCCTGATCGAGAAAGGCCCGGCCGGTGCCGACGCCGGCATTCGCGCACAGGATATCGATTTGCCGACCGCCGGTCGCAGCCAGCAGCTGGTCGACACCCTCGATGGTGGACAAGTCCGCCTGCAGGGCCTGCACTGCGCCGCCATGGCGCTCGAAGTCCCTTGCCGAAGCCTCGATCAGCGGCTCGTCGGCCACGACCAGCAGATCATATCCGTCTTCCGCGATGACATGGGCCAGTTCGAAGCCGATCCCGGTCGATGCGCCTGTCACCACTGCGAGTTTCGCTGCCATTTTCCTTCTCCTGAAGAGGGCCTCAGGCCGCGATGCGGTCCAGGCCGGGCTTGAGCACGACTTTCGTCACCTCGTTCTGCTCGTCATGGAACATCTTGTAGCCGTCCGGGGCCTTCTCCAGCGGCAGGCGGTGGCTGATGAGGAAGGTCGTATCGATCTTTTCCTCCATGATCGCGTTGAGCAGGCCGGGCAGATAACGCTGGACGTGCGTCTGGCCGGTCTTGAGCGTCAGACCCTTTTCCATCAGCGCGCCCAGGGGGAACTTGTCGACGAACCCGCCATAGACGGCCGGCATGGAAACCCGTCCGCCCTTGCGGCAGGCGATGATCGCCTGGCGGATCGAGTGGATCCGGTCGGTCCCCAGGAACATCGATGCCTTCACCTGATCGATGACGTTATCCACGAAGAAGCCATGCGCTTCGAGGCCGACGGCATCGATGCACGCATCCGGCCCGATCCCGCCCGTCATTTCCATCAGCGCTTCGTAGGTCTTGCTTTCCTTGTAGTTGATCGTCTCGGCACCGAACCGCTTGGCGAGTTCGAGGCGGCGGGGGAAGTGATCGATGGCGATCACGCGCGCCGCGCCCATCAGGAAGGCCGATTGCACCGCGAACAGGCCCACGGGACCGCAACCCCAGACGGCAACGGTGTCGCCGGGTTCGATCTCGGCATTTTCCGCCGCCATCCAGCCGGTCGGCAGGATGTCCGACAGGAACAGAACCTTGTCGTCGTCCACCCCATCGGGGATCACGATCGGCCCCACGTCGCTGAATGGCACGCGGACATATTCGGCCTGGCCGCCCGCATAGCCGCCGGTCATGTGGCTGTAGCCGAAGAGGGCGGCCATCGGCTGCCCGTAAAGTTCCTGGGCGATGTCCTGATTGTCGGCCGGATTGCCGTTGTCACAGGCCGAATATTGCTGCTTGCCGCAATGGTAGCAGGCGCCGCAGGCGATGGTGAAGGGAACGACGACCCGCTGCCCTTTCTTGAGCGTCGATCCGGGCCCGACATCCACAACCTCGCCCATGAACTCATGGCCGAGAATGTCCCCCGACTGCATGGTCGGGATATAGCCGTCATAAAGATGGAGGTCCGAGCCGCAGATCGCCGTCGAGGTGACCTTGATGATAGCGTCGCGCGGGTTGATGATCTCGGGATCGTCGACCGTGTCGACGCGGACGTCATGCTTGCCGTGCCATGTCAGGGCGCGCATCAGCCTTGCTCCTCTTCCAGTTGCTTGTGTGTCCGGGCGGCCGTGGCCACCTCGCCGGTCTCCATGAGCTGCTTGAACCGCCGCAAGTCGCGGCGCGCCTGAATGGCCGGCTCCCGCTGGAAGATCTTGGCGATTACCTTGCCGATGAAGCCGGCCGGAGGATCATAAGCGATCGTCGCGGTGACCACCGTTCCGCGGCCGATGGCATCGCGGAATTCGATCCGCCCGCTGTTGGGGACGTCGGCATCTTCGGACGAAGTCCAGGCCAGGACCTCGCCCGGCCGCTCCTCGGTGACGACCGCGTCCCATTCGACCGTCTTTCCACCGGGCGCCTTGACGACCCAGTGGCTGGTCCGCGCATCCTTCACGTCCACGCGCTCGATATTGTCCATGAACCGCGGCAGATTGGAGAAATCGCGCCAGAAGGCGTACAACTCCTCGCGCGGGCGGTTGATCGTGACCGATCGCCCGACGAGATTGTCGCCCTTGGGGTCGGCCAGTTCCTGCTCCGCGCGATCAGCCTCGCGCGCTTTCGACGTGCTGAGCGGGGCATCGTCCTGAAGATTCATCACCTTGCTCCATGTTCATGCTGCGGCAGGCCGTCAGCGTTCCGGGATCGGGTTGAACAGGCAACGCGTGGCCGGAAAATAGGAGCCGGGAGAATGACTGATCCAGGTTAGTCGCCCGCAGCGGCACGATGGCGCGTTGCGAGGCTGCGACCGAAGGGGTCCCGGCGGCGGGGACGAATCCGTGCTTTTCCGACTTTCCGTCATTCCCGCGCACGCGGGAATCCAGCTGAAACATCGCGTCCAAGCGCCGCGGTGTAACTGGATTCCCGCGTGCGCGGGAATGACGATGTGGGAGGGAGGAGATCATCTCCTAAGTCATCGGGGTCCGGACAGCCTGCATTTAGGATCAAGCTGCCAATGGCGAGGCCACGATGGCGCACCATATCGTCACGAACGACGTCATCCCGGACTCGATCCGGGATCCCGCTTCTTCCTTTTTCTCAAACCGGGTGGCCCCGGCGATCTTCAAGGCAGCGGGATCCCGGTCGAGCCCGGGATGACAAACGAAAAGACTGAAAAGCTGGCTTCGGGATCCCTCACAGCCCGCGAACCTGTCCACGCCGCCCGGGGCACCGAAATTCACGTCGGAATTTCGATGCCCCAGCCCCCTTTCGACAGGCCTGCTATCCGCGATCAGTAGCGAACCCGGATGCCGGCGCGCCATTTCGACCCGAACGTGTCGAAATAGACGGGGTTCGTCGGGTAGTTGGACCCGCCGCCACCGCCGCCGCCGGGCGCCACCGGGGGCTTGCGGTCGAAGATATTGTCCATCGATGCGAACAGCTCGATATGCCGCGTGTCCGACTGGCCCATCGGCAGCCGATAGGACATGGCCAGGTTGAAGTAGGTCGCTCCCTTCACGCGGTTGGTGTTGATGCTGTTGGGCTGGGTGGGATCATAGCCCTCATCTTCCGGGCCGATGCGCTCGACATTGTAGATGCCCTGGCTGATCCGCCGCCATGTGAGGGTCGTGTTGAACCCGGCATTGTCATAAGTGACGAACGCGTTCCAGATCCACGGCGGCGCGGGGTTGAAGTCGCCGCCATCGACGACGGGACCGGACTGGCCGCCATAATCGCGTGGCGAGGCGGCCGGGTTGGCCTGGCTGATGAAGTCATATTGGTGATTGCCCAGGATGCGGAAATTGAGCGCGCCATTCCAGCTCGATGCGATGTCGGACAGATTGAGGCGATAATCGAGCTCCACGTCGATACCGCGCACCTCGAGCTTGGCGAGATTGACCTGGCGGGCATCGATGAAGGTGATGTCCTTGCGGTCTGCCCCGGCGAAGGTGATCCGATCGCAGAAGATGTCGAACTGGTGGCAGAAGTCGACGATGCGCTGGCCGGGCAAGGTCGTGACCGCGTCGTTGATCTTGATCTGGTACCAGTCGACCGAGAAGCGCAGGCCGGGCACGAAGCGGGGCTGGAACACCGCGCCCAACGTGGTCGTGTCCGCCTTTTCCGGCGTCAGCGCGAAGCTGCCGCCATTGAGGATGGGCGTGCCGTCATTGCCGGTCTGCGAGGCCACAGGGTTGAGCCACCAGTTGTTGACGATGCCGCTGGTCGACCAGGGTTCGGTCGGCACATTGCGCAGGAAGAGTTCGCGGAAGCCCGCCGCGCGAATGTCGCGCGAGCGCGAGGCGCGAATGCGGAAATCCGGGATGACGTCATAGACGGCCGAGACTTTCCAGCTCGTCGTGCCCGAGGTCTTCTGCTCGCCGCTGTCCCTGTTCTTCGCGTGATTGCGGGTGTAGCGGATGGCGCCGTTCAGCTCGAGCAGATCGCCGATGGCGGAATCGCGGAACACCGGGACGTTCAGCTCGCCGAACCCTTCGAGCACCTTGATCTCGCCGGCATAATCGAGGCCGAACGTGAAGGCGTAGTCATTATAATCGGGGATGTCGCCATGCCACACGTCCCCGCTCTCGACGCGATAGTCGGCGCCGGCCGCGGCGGAGATGGGGCCTGCGCCCCAACCGTCGAAGATCGTGCCCTGCACCGATCCGGAGAGCACATGCTGGCTGTATTTGAAGTCCTGCATCACTGGCCGGTAGGCATAGGCCAGCGCGCGGGGATCGGCATTGTTGAGGCCGAAGAGATTGAGCGCGACGCAGCCCTGGGCGCGGGGATCGGGGTTCGCCTTGGTCAGTTCCCGGCAGACGATATTGCCATTGGCGACGCCCGTCTTGACCAGGCCTTCGTCCACGGCGTCCGTCGCATAGATGAAGGGCGTGTTGACGCGCGTGCCGGTGCGCTGCTGGTGGCGGTCGTTCCGGCCATATTGATAATAAGCGTCCCAGGTCCAGTCGCCGAACAGCGGGCCGGACAGGCCGAGAAGGCCGCGAAACACCGTGGCGTCGGATTCGTTATAGGCCTGGAGCAGGCCGTCCATATCCTTGCCGAAGCTGAACTGGGCGCCGTTGAGCAAGGTCCGGACGGACTCGGGCAGGAAGGCGTTGTCTGCGTTGAAGAAATTGGTCGAGCGCGGCGGCACCACGGCGTTGGTGCTGGAGGCGGTGCGGCGCGCATAAGTGAATTCGGTCTGCACCTGCAGCGCGTCGGTCAGGTCATACTGACCGTAGACATAGCCGACCCAGCGCCGCAACGGCGTCTGGATGTCGCTGTCGTCATAAGTCGAGACGCCGTCGCCGCCTTGCCGCGGGCCGATCTGCGCCTCGCCGACGAAGCGGCCGGGGTCGAACTGGACCACCGCGGTGCCGTCCTCGTTGAACCGCAGGTTGCGGGCCTGCACGGGCGCCGGCCCGCGATTGCGCAGCACGCCGCGCGGTTCGTTATAGGCCTGCTTGGAGTCCGGGCCGATGACATAATGGGGCAGGCCGTAAGTGGGCGAGCCGGGGATGTTGAAGCCGCTCCGCGCCGTCGTGCCGGGCAGGATCGAGTTGGAATTGACGAAGATGTCATAGCTCTCCGCGCACCACAGGCGCACCTTGGCGCAATCGCCAATGCCTTCATTCTTCTGATATTCGATGCCGGCCACGAAATGGCCGCGTCCGTCGCCGAAGCTCGTGCCGCCCATCAGTGAGGCGTGGAAGCTCTTGCCGTCGTTCCGCGTCGTCTGGCCATAATCGACCTGCGCCTTGATGCCCTGGAAGTTGTTTTCCAGAATGACGTTCACGACGCCGGCAATGGCGTCCGAGCCATAGGCCGCCGAGGCGCCGCCGGTCACGGTTTCGACCCGCTGGATCATCGCCGAGGGAATGATGTTGAGGTCGATCGCGCCGCCATCCGACGTGGGAATGAAGCGGCGGGAATTCACCAGCGTCAGCGTGCGCGTGCCGTTGAACGGATTGAGGCCGCGAAGATTGGCGAAGGATGCGCCGACATTCGCGCCGGCCGTCGTGCCGGCGGTGGCATCGGACTGGAAGGACGAATTCTGCGGGATCAGCTTGAGCGTCTCGGAAATATTGACCTGCCCGAGATTGGCCATCAGCTCGCCGCTCATCACGGTCGCCGGGGTGGGTTCGTTGAAACCGTTGCGCTTGATGCGCGAGCCGGTGACGATCACCGTTCCGGGATCGGCCTCCTCGCTGGCCTCCTGGGGTGCGGTGCTTTCCTGCGCCATGGCCGGCACGGATGGCAGGGCGGCGGCAAGGGCGGCGGTCAAGGCGATCACGGAGGCCGACGGTATGCCGTTGGCTTTCCTGGAAAATATGCAGCGCACGGGTCGCGAATTCATGGACGTCCTCTCCTGTTGTCCTCGGTCTGTTTTGGCGATCGTCATTCGGAGAGCGGCTGGCGGCCGTCAACCGGATGACTTGCGTCCCGACCTCGGTGTTCCCGGCGGCATATATCCACTTGGCCCTGTGAAGGCCTGCAGCATTGATGCGGAGCAGCTGTGCATAGTTGCCCATCACCTCCCGGGGGCGAGAGGTGGGGGCAATCGTCCGCCGACACCGCAGGCAGGCCGGTCATTCAGGACGCGCCCGGCCCTATCAAGCACGGAACCGTCGGTTTGAAGGCCCGAGAGGAAAGCCGCCGGACAGCGCGGAGGCCGCGCGCAAGGGGCGCGGTCGAGGGCACCGCGGGACGCCCATGTCGTGCATTCCAGCACGGATTGTCCGCGTTTTTCCTGTTTTCAGGCGTGGAGCAGAGCGCCTAGCGTGGCTATCAACCGGGGATGGGGTGCCGCATCCCACGACAGAAACGCCCGGTACGAAGCCCGGCACCAGGGGAGAGGAAACAGAATGGACATGTTCCAGCCAGGCCGTCGCAAGGTCATCCTGTCGGGAGGAATCGGCGGCGCTGCCCTTCTGCTGGGCGGCGAGCGGGCCGAAGCGGCGCCTGCCAAGGGCTGCACGTTCGATGTCGCGCCGCTGGAGCCCGAGCCGCTCCCGCCGGATCTGACGGCGCCCGCGCAGCTGGCGCGGCTGGACGGTTTCGATCTGTGGTACTGGGATACGGGCGGTTCGGGGCCTGCCATCATCCTCCTGCATCCTTCGACCGGCAGCGGTCACATCTGGGGCTACCAGCAGGCGGCTTTTGCCGCCGCGGGCTACCGGGTGATCGGCTATTCGCGGCGGGGCCATCGCGGATCGTCGGCCATGAACGCCGAGCGCCCGGGGACCAGCGCGGACGATCTGCGTCAGCTGATGGACCATCTGCGGATCGAGCGCGCGCATCTGGTCGGCAGCGCGGCGGGTGGATTTACCGCCGCTTCCTTCGCGCTGACATGGCCCGCGCGCGTGCGCACCGTCACGCTCGCCTGCACATTGCTGTCCGCGGACCCGCGGGTCCTAGCACTCATGCCCTCCGTGAGGGAGCCCTGGTGGAAGGGCCTGCCCCATGAGTTCCAGGAGCTCAGCCCCTCCTATCGCGGCATCAACAAGGAAGGCGAAGCGCTCTGGAAGTCGCTTTACGCCCAGTCGCGCGGAGACCATCCCCCGGGCAACCAGCCGGCCGGGGAGCCGGCCACAGTGGCGGCCATTGCACGCCTGACGATGCCGGCCCTGTTCATCTCCGGCGATGCCGATCTCATCACGCCGCCGCCCGTGGCCCGACTGTTCGCCAATACGGTGAAAGGAAGCGAGCTGGTCGTGCTCCCGGAATGCGGTCACTCGGCTTATTGGGAACGGCCGGCGTTGTTCAATCAGGCGATCCTGGATTTCCTGAAAAGGCGCTTGGCCTGACGGACCGTCCCTGTCCCGGCCCCGGAGCGGCGTGAAGAGATTCCGAGGCGATGGCGGCGCGCCCTGACCCATCATTCACGACGTCTTCCCGGACCTGATCCGGGATCCCGCTTCCTTCAATTTTCTCAAACCCTCCGAACCCGGCGATCTTCAATGCAGCGGGATCGGCCGTTTTCTCTTTTCCAGTCAAGCGCTCTTCAGGCTGGAGACCTTTCAACCGGTTGTGCGATTTTGCACAGAAGATAAGCGACATTTGGATTTGCTGCGGTTTTTTCGAACGGATAGTGCGATCTCTCAGTAGATCGAACCGAGCAAGTGAGCGCGACATCGAGGTGACGCGCTCAAGGCGCTCAGGGTGCGCCTGGAGATGGATGTCGAGGTTATTCAGATTTGAGCGTTGCCCAAGCCGTTGATCCAATATGGTTCAATCGCTCGGCGCGCGCAGACAGTTTCAGCAATCAGAACATGAATCAGGAGAGGGGTATATGAAGAAGGTCACGCTCGCGTCGGCATCGCTGCTGTCGCTTGCCATATCCGGCGCAGCCATGGCGCAGGAGGAAGCGTCCCGCGCGATGCCGGACGATATCATCGTCACGGCCACGAAGATGGCGACCAATGTGCAGGATGTGCCCATCGCGATCACCGCGGTCACGGCCGAAACCCTCATGCAGAGAAGCATCACATCCAGCGCCGATCTGGGCGCGATCGTGCCGAACGCCACCTTCCGCCAGACCGGTGGCGCTTATGGCCGCGGCCTCTCGGCGTTCATGCGCGGCATCGGGCAGGCCGATACGGCGGTCTCTCAGGAGCCCGGCGTCGCCTTCTATGTGGATGATGTCTATTATCCGCTGATCCACGGCTCCATCTTCGATCTGCTGGACCTGCAGCATGTCGAGGTCCTGCGCGGTCCGCAGGGGACGCTCTTTGGCCGCAACTCCCTTGCCGGCGCCATCAATCTGGTGAGCCGGGAGCCGGAGCAGGATACCTCCGCTTATGTCGAGCTGACCACCGGCATCCGCGAGCGCTTCGACGTGCGGGCGGGCTTCAACGTGCCGCTGACCGATACGCTCGCCCTGCGCGTCTCGGGCTTCTCCAAGAACCAGCGCGGGTTCCAGGAGCGGCTGGATTTCCGCTGCGAGATGATCCGTCGCGGCACGCCGGAGCTGGCAGGCAATCTGCCCTTCCTCGTGGGCGAGAATATCGCGCCCGCCAGCAATGATCCGGACAGCTGCGTCGTGGGCCATAACGGCGGCACGCGGGCCTACGGGATGCGCGGTGCCCTGAAATGGGAACCCGCGCACAATCTCGCAATCTCGCTGATCGGCGATTACAGCAATGACACGTCCCCGGTGCAGCCGGACCAGCTCCTCTCGGTGGATGCGAGCCGCTCCATCAGCAATCCGGGACTGGCCGGGCAGGGGGCCTATTTCTCCGTCCCCGGGGAAACGCCATTCATCTACGATTCCCGTTTCGTCACGGGCGATCCCTACAAGACTTACGCGACCTATCGGGATGCGATTCCCTCCGGCACGGTCATTCCCGGCACCTTCTACAATGGCTCGGTGCGTCGCGGCGGCATTGGCTACGAGCCGATCAACCCGGTCAAGATGTGGGGCGTCACCGGCAAGCTGGTCTATGGCCTGACCGACCAGATCGATTTCACCTTCATCGCCGGTTATCGCGACGTGAGCGTAGGCTATACGTTCGATGTCGATCAGTCGCCGCTGACGGTCGAGTTGACGCGCAATCTGACCACGCACACCCAGCATACGCTCGAAGCCCGGCTGGCCGGCCGGATGGACTGGATCGACTGGGTCGTCGGCGCCTTCCATTATCGCGCGGAGGAGAACGAGAGGCGTGTGATCATCGCGCCCTTCTCCAATCTCCAGCGCTACCGGAACGACTATTACCAGCCGAAGAACGACTCCATCTATGCGAACGTCACGCTGCGCCCGTTCGGCGATCGCCTCGGCATCAATCTGGGCGGCCGCTACTCGGACGACAGCAAGCCGCTGCAGTTCGATAATCGCCAGGACGCGGTGCCGACGAACGACATCGTCTTCGATCAGGTGCTTTCGACCAAGCGGTTCGACTGGAAGGCGGGCCTGAGCTACGAGCTGAACAATTCGCTGCTGGCTTATGCTTCGGCCGCCACGGGCTTCCGCCTGCCTTCGTTCAACTCGCGCCCCTTCCAGCCGTCGCAGATCTACCAGACGCCGGGCGATGAGCTGGTGGCCTATGAGTTCGGCATGAAGGGTGATTTCTTCGATCGCCGGCTCCGTCTGAACGGTGCTGCCTTCTATACCGACTACAAGCAGCGCACGACCTCCACCAGCGGCTCGGAATATCAGCTCGATCCGCAGGGCAATCCGCTGCCGGGCACCCAGGTGACCGAGCCGCTGCCGGGCGGTCCTGCCGGCTCCACGCGCTGCCGCACGCGCACCCCGGCGGAAATCAGTGCGGGTGTGCCGGGCTTTGCATGCGTGCCCCGCACATATGCTACCAATACGCCGGGCAAGGTCTATGGCATCGAGCTGGAGCTGCGGGCCGAGCCGGTCGATGGCCTGACGATCGACGGTTCGCTGGGCTATGCCAAGTTCGACTCTCCCGACCTCAAGGCGCTCAGTCGCGTCACGGATCGCCTCATCGGCGTGCCGGAATGGAATGCCAGTGCCGGTGTCCAGTATGAGGCCGAGGTGCCCGCGCTGGCGGGGACGATCACCCCGCGCGTCGACTGGTATTATCAGGGTGCCATCAGTTTCAGCGCGGCCCGCCGGGAGTTGATCGCCGATCCTTATTCGCTCTTCAATGCGCGCCTGACCTACAAGAACGAGGTCCATGATTTCTCGGTCTCGCTGGCGGTCACCAACGTCTTCAACAAATTCTATTATGTGAGCCTGCTCGATTATTCGGGCCTCGGTTTCCCCAACACCAATGCACAGCCGTCCGTGCCCCGCGAATGGGCGCTGACGCTCCGGAAGCAATTCTGAGGCGCATGATGGATCGCATGGAGGCCTCGCCGGGCGAGGCCTCCGCTTCTTTTGGGAAAGTCGAAGGCCTATGAGAACCCGACGCAAGGCCGAGAAGCAGGAGCCGGCAGGGATTGCCCGCTCATCCGGGAGGCGGAGATGAACGACTTTTCCTGGAATCGCCGCGCCTTCCTCGTTGCGGGCGGCGCGATGGGCATGGCCGGCATCGGCACGGCGCTGACCGGCCCGCGTGCGGCAGGCCGTGACGGGGGCCGGGATGGGGGGAGCGGCTCGGAACATTATGTGACCGGCGCGCCGCAGCCCGATCTGCCGCCCATGGAGGTCACGCTTCCCGGGTCCGTCGCGCGGCTCGATGGCGTCGATCTCTGGTACTGGGACACGGGCGGGGCGGGGCCGGCCGTCGTGCTGCTCCACCCGGCGACCGGCAGCGGCCATGTCTGGGGCTATCAGCAGGCAGCGCTGGCCGAGGCCGGCTATCGCGTGATCGGCTATTCGCGGCGTGGCCATCGCGGTTCAAGCCCGGTCGATCCGGCCGCGCCCGGCACGGGCGTCGAGGATCTGCGGATGCTGGTCGACCATCTCGGCCTGCGGGATTTTCACCTTGTCGGCACGGCGGCCGGGGGCTTCCTGGCCGGAGGCTTCGCGCTGGCGCAGCCGGAACGGCTGAAGAGCCTGACCATCGCCTGCTCGATCGTCTCCGTCGCCGATCCGCAGGTGCGGGCGCTGGTGCCCTGGCTTTACGAGGCCTGGTGGAACGCGCTTGCCCATGATCTGCGCGAGCTCAGCCCGTCCTATCGCGCCACCAATCGCGCGGGCCATGCGCGCTGGAACGAACTGCATGATCTTTCGCGGGGGGACAATCCGGAGGTCAACCAGCCGGCGGGCCTTGTGGCCTCGCTCGATACCATGTCGCGGATCACCGTTCCAACGCAGCTGATCTACGGCGACGCGGACCTCATTTCGCCCCCGCCGATCGCGCGCAAGCTTCAGGCCGCCATCCCGGGAAGCGCGCTGACCATCCTCACCGAATGCGGGCATTCGGCCTATTGGGAGCGGCCCGCCGCGTTCAACCAGGCCCTGCTCGATTTCTTCAAGCGTCAGGCAAGCTGACCGAAAGGCAACAATGACCGAAACCGCCGAGATCACTCATTTCATCAACGGCAAGTTCCGCAAGGATAGCGCGCCGCGCCATGCCGCCCTGTTCGATCCCGCGACAGGCATCCAGTCGGGCGTCCTGGCTCTGGCTGATGTCGCGACCGTGGACGACGCGGTGGCGAGCGCGAAAGCGGCCTTTCCCGAATGGGCCGCGACCCCGCCTCATGTCCGCGCCCGCGTCCTGTTCCGGTTCCGCGATCTCATCGAGCAGAACATGGACCGGCTCGCCGCCATCATCAGTCGCGAGCACGGCAAGATCGTGACGGATGCGAAAGGCGAAATCCAGCGCGGGCTGGAAGTGGTCGAGTTCGCCTGCGGAATTCCCGAGCTGCTCAAGGGCGATTTCAGCGCCCAGGTCGGCCGGGGCATCGAGGCGCATTCCTTCCGCCAGCCGCTCGGCGTCGTCGCAGGCATCACGCCGTTCAATTTCCCCGCGATGGTGCCGATGTGGATGTTCCCGGTCGCGCTGGGTTGCGGCAACTGCTTCGTGCTCAAGCCGTCCGAGCGCGATCCCACCCTCGGCGTGGAGCTGGCGCTTCTGTTGCAGCAAGCGGGCCTGCCGGACGGCGTGTTCAATGTGGTCCATGGCGATGCCGTCGCCGTCAATGCCCTGCTGGACCATCCGGATATCGCCGCGATCAGCTTCGTGGGTTCCACGCCCGTGGCCGATCATGTCTTCAGGCGGGGCACGGGCAATGGCAAGCGCGTGCAGGCGCTGGGCGGGGCGAAGAACCACATGGTGGTCATGCCCGACGCTGATCTCGATCAGGCGGCCGACGCCCTGATCGGCGCGGCTTATGGCTCGGCCGGCGAGCGTTGCATGGCCATTTCCGTGGCCGTGCCGGTGGGCGCGGAAACGGCTGACCGGCTCGTGGCGAAGCTGATCGAGCGCGTCCGCGCGCTGCGGATCGGCCCGGGCAGCGATCCGGCGAATGACATGGGGCCGCTCATCACGGCCCAGCACCGGGACAAGGTGCGCGGCTATATCGATGCCGGGGTGGCGGAAGGCGCGACGCTGCTGCTCGACGGGCGGGATTTCTCCCTGCCCGGGCATGAGAATGGCTATTTCATCGGCGCGAGCCTGTTCGATCATGTGACGCCGCAGATGCGCATCTATCAGGAGGAGATTTTCGGTCCCGTCCTCTCCGTGGTGCGCGCCGCGAACTTCGAGGAGGCGCTGGCACTGGTGGATGCGCATCCCTTCGGCAATGGCACGGCCATCTTCACGCGGGACGGCCGGACCGCGCAGGATTATCTGCATCGGGTGCAGGCCGGCATGGTGGGCATCAACGTGCCGATCCCGGTGCCGATGGCCTTCCATGCCTTTGGCGGCTGGAAGCAGTCCCTGTTCGGCGATCATCATATGCACGGGCCCGAGGGCGTGCGCTTCTATACGCGCCTCAAAACCAGCACGAGCCGCTGGCCGGTGGAACCGAGCGCGGGCGCCGATTTCCTGATGCCGACCCAGAAATGAGTCCTGTCTTCGGCCGGATGGCGCAAGCCGTCCGGCCCGGCGCAAGCCGTGGCGGGCGCGGGCCTTGTGCCCGCGCCCGATCCTTTTATCGCGTGGGGGCCTGATCCTCGAACAGCGGCTTTGCCTGATAGCAGGTCGAATGGTCCGGGCAGTAATTGGGCGGCAGGCGGCCGCTCACCGGGTTCGCATAATGGAACCACATCGGCTTGACGTTCGGAAAGTCGATGAATTCCGGGCCCGGCCCGAAGCCGACCGCCCGGATGCCCATGTCGAGAATGTCCACGTCGGGCGGATAGGCGGCGCGGAGCTTGTCCATCACGCTTGGCGTGCGATCGGGCGCGAACTGCTTGGGGTTGGGGTCCGGCACTTTCGCCCAGCCATTCTTGTAGCCGTCGGACCGGAAATACAGCTCGTCGATGGACTGGTGCTGGAACTTCCAGACCCCGTCCTCCAGCACGATCCTGTCATTGGGATACATGCCGCTCTGGAAGCTGCCCGGCCCGTCATTGCGGCTGCTGAACGAGAACAGGCGCGTGCGCAGCTTCGCGCCGAGGCCGCTTGGCTCGACATCGATGACGGGCTGGATGCGCAGATGGATCTGGATGAAATTGCGCGGCGTCCGCGGCGGGCCATATTGGGTCAGCTCGGCCGTGCGGATGCGTTCCGGGCCGACATAGAAGCCCACCTGATATTTGCCGCGCCGTCCCGTCCGCGCGAACAGGGCGCTCGATCCGTCCCAGTTGAAATCGTCCAGATAATAGCCGAACGCGTGCGAGATATTCTCGGCCCCGTCTCGCGCGCGCGCATGGGCCAGCTCGGTTTCGAGCCGATCCAGATGCGCGGCATCGATCCCGTCGGGCGCGGTGGCCGCCTTGCCGGATGAAGCGCTCGCTGCCTGCGGCGCCGCCGCCAGCACGGCCGCGCCGTCCGGATAGCTCGGCGCCTTGCCGGTCACGGGATTGGGATAATTGAACGCGGGGATCCAGCTTCGCCCGGCCGGGAGCGCGATGGTCGAGGCGGAATCGGGCTCATAGCCCTTGGCCGGCACCGGCTCGGGCAACTGGCTTTTCGTCCAGCCCTGATAATAATCGGAGCGCAGCCTGGGGAAGAGCCGCATCGCCTTGATGCGCCACAGGCCGCCTTCCCGGACATAATGGTTCTCGAAGATCGCCTGCGTCCACCAGCCGCCGACATGGTTCTGGCCCAGCATGCCGAGCTGGAAACCGCGTGCCCAGGCTTCCTCGCCGCCGGGCGCCACCGTCACGATCATCTCCATTTGCAGATGCTCGTTCACTTCGCCCTTCAGCAGGCCGTTGGACGCGATGGCTCCGAACGAGCGCCGGATGCTCTGCTCGCCCCGGTAGATGCCGGTGCCGGCGATTTCGAGCGTGCCGTCCTTCGCGAACAGGTCGGTGACATCGGTCCACATCTTCTGGTCGACATAATAGCCATAGGCATTCTGCAGCCGCATGACGGCATCTTCGGCCGAGAGCCGCGCCAGCCGCGCCTCGATTTCGCGCAGGCGGGCGAGGGCGGCCGCCTGATCCGTCGGGGCCGCGCCGATCCGCGCGCCGGCAGGCGTGGGCGGGATGGGGATGCCGGCGCTCCGCGCCGTGTAATGGAAGGGCACGACCGGCAGGTCGTCCTGGATGTTGCGCCAGCCATCCTCGTAGCTGCCGGCATACATGGGGTAGAGATGGAGGCGTGCGATCTTCCACACGCCATCCTCCAGCACATAGTCGTTCTCGGAGATGCCGCCTTCCCAGCGCGCCTCGCCGCCGGCCTTGCCGAGCATGGAGACTTCGTGCCAGCGCCCCTTCGCGCTGCGTCCGTCCGGCGCGAGGGAAATCACCGGCGTGAGCTGCATGCGCGTGGCGACCTCGCCGGGGAGCAGGCCCATGCGTCCGCCGCCAAAATGCTGGCGCAAATAGGCAAGGATGGCGTTGCGGCCCTTGGCCTTGTCCGTGCCGACCACCAGTTCGCCTTGCCGCGCGAACAGGTCGGCCATCTCGTTCCACAGGCCGAATTGCGCATAATGGCTGTAGGCGATCTGCAATCGCTTCGCCTGTCGCAATCCCTCGGTGCGGGAGAGCTCATGGTCCAGTCGCCCGATGCGCTCGGCCGTGGATGTGTCGATCTCCGCCGCGTGCGCCGGCATGTGCATGGGCGCCATGCCCAGGCACAGCAGCGCGCCGATGCGACGCCCGCGGCCAAACTTCCCTGTTGTCATTCCGCTCTCCTCTGGATTTTGCGCGCCGCTCTCAGGCGGCTTCGGCCTGCACGGGATTGCTGAGTGTCCCGATCCCCTCGATCTCGATCGTGACTCTGTCCCCGGCGTGGATCTGCGGGGCATGGCCGTCCGTGCCCATGATGATGACATCGCCGGGCACCAGCGTGATGTAGCGCGTCATGGCCACGATATAGTCGGCGATGGAGAAGATCATGGCGTTGGTGGGGAAGCTCTCGCGCAGGTCCCCGTTCACCAGCACGCGCGTGACCAGCGCGTCGAGATCGACATCCCGGCGGATCCAGGGGCCGAGCGGCTTGAACGTGTCGGCATTCTTGGAGCGCCAGAAAGTGCGGTCGGCGAATTGCCAGCCGCGCGCGCTCACATCATTGGCGATGGTGTAGCCGAACACATGATCCAGCGCGTTGGCGAGCGTGGCATGCTTGCACCTTTTGCCGATCACCACGGCAAGCTCGGCTTCCACCTGCACATTGGGCGGCACGTCCGCCGGCAGGACGATCGGCTCGTCCGGGCCGATGATGGCGCTCTGCGCGCGATAGCCGATTTCCGGCGTGCGCGGCCAGGTCTTGTCATGATCGAGGCCGAACTCGTCGGCCGCCGTGCGGCAGTGCCCGGCATAGTTGATCCCGCAGGCATAGAAGGTCGGCGGGATAACAGGGGGCAGCAGACGGGCCGTGGCGAGCGGCACCGGGTCTCCATCCGCTGCCCAGTCGCCGAACATGTCGCCGGCGATGGGCACGATGCTCTCGCCCGCGACATAGCCCGCGCGCGCGCCTTGCGGTGTCTCGAAACGCAGCCAGATATCGGGTGTGGCAGTCATGGGTCCAGCGGTTCCTCGGTCCGCGACATGACGGCGGCCGTCTTGGGGGTGAGATAGGACGGGCGCCGGCCGCTCACCGGGTTCGCATAATGGAACCACATCAGCCCGATGGTGGGGAAGGGCGCATAGATCTCGCCCAGCAGCGGCGCGTCCGGCGGATTGTCCCGCAGCAGCGCATCGGCACGCGGGATCATGCGGTGGCCGAGGCCCTCGGGAATGCGCGTCCAGGCATCCCTGTAGCTGCGCGTCTGGAGATAATGGTCGATCTCGACATGAGCGAGCCGCCACACGCCATCTTCCAGCCGGGCTTCGTCCTCATAGATCCCGGCCATCATCGAGCCCGGCCGATCGAGCGCGGCGTTGAACTGCAGCAGGCGGGTGCGCAGCTTCGCGCTCTTGCCGTCGGCCGCGACATGGATGACCGGCTGGATGCGGGCATGGATGGGAATGAA
The DNA here is from genome assembly GCF_014203955.1 of Sphingobium lignivorans. Taxonomy (NCBI): domain Bacteria; kingdom Pseudomonadati; phylum Pseudomonadota; class Alphaproteobacteria; order Sphingomonadales; family Sphingobiaceae; genus Sphingobium; species Sphingobium lignivorans. The sequence goes on along the minus strand of NZ_JACHKA010000001.1, from coordinate 3,018,945 downwards.
GGTGCGCGGCGATGCCAGCGGGCCATAGCGACCGGACTGCATGGCATGGATGCGCTCGCGCCCGACATAGAAGCCCACGCCGGGCGCTTCCCGTCGCCCGTCGCGCGTGAAGGTGGCGGCGAGGTCCTGCCAGCGGAAATCATCGATATAATTGGCGAAGGCATTGGAGACATTGTCGATCGCGATCGACGCGGCGGCAGCCTCCACCCGGGCGCGAAGCTGCGCCATGTCGGGCGCGTCTCCCGGAACCGGATCGGCCGGCGCGCAGGTCGCGAGCAATGGCGGCTCGGCGGGAGCCGGTGCATCGGCGGCGCGGGCCGGGAGGGGGCGGGGCTGCGTCGGCAGGTCCCAGCTTGCATCATGGGTCGTGCGCATCCTGGGATATTCGCGCACCGCCTTCAGCCGCCAGATGCCATCCTGCTTCTCGAACAGATTGTCGAAGAGGGTCAGCGACCAGAAGGCCTTGCCGGCATTGTTGCCGCTCATGCCGAAGTCGAAGCCCCGGGCCCGGGCGCTGCGTCCGTCCGGCGCGACGCAGACGATCAGATCGAGCATCACATGATCGTTGAGATCGCCATGGTTGAGGCCGGCCGGCCCGTCGCGCTCCAGCATCGCGCGGATGCCCTCGCGCCCGCGATGCAGGCCGGTCCCGGCACTGGCATGGCTGCCGTCCGGCGCGAAGAGGTCGAGCGCGTCGTCCCACATCCGCCGGTCGAGATAATAGCCGTAGATATTCTGGAGGTTGCGCACCGCATCCTCGTCCGCCAGCCGCGCGGCGCGCGCGGCGAGGACGCGCGGCGCCAGGGCGGGGCCCTCCGCGTCGACCGCGCCCGTCATCGTCACCGGCGCGCCGACGCTGGCCGCCTCATAATGATAGGGCACGACCGGCAGATCGTCCTTCGCGCTGTGCCAGCCCTTCGCATAGGTGCCGCGGAACTGGGGATGATAGGCCATGCGGCGGATCCGCCAGCCGTCCGCCTCGCGCACATAGTCGTTTTCGTGGATGCCGCCGGTCCAGTTGTCCTCCCGCCGCGCGCCACCGAACAGCCCCACCTCGTGCCAGCGCCCTTTCGCGCTCCGGCCGTCGGGCGAGAGCGTCAGCACGGGCGCCATCGGCAGCGTGGCGTGCAGGCGGTTGGGACCGCCGCTCTCCGCGCCGCCGAGCCGGGTCCTGAGACTGTCGCGGATGGCCGCGCGCCCCTTCGCGGCCGTGCCGTTGCCCCAGTCGAGCGCCGCATCGCGCGTGAACAGCGCCGAGGCAGCGGCCCAGTCGCCGGCCTCGACATGATGAGCCAGCAGGGTCTGCAGGTCTCGCACGGCGCGGATCGCCTCGGTGCGCTCCAGCGCGAGAGCGAGGGGGACGGGCGGTTGGGCCGCGTGTCCTGCTGCCGGCGCCACCGCCAGGCAAAGCGCCGCGATGGCCGCCCGCGCGCGCTTCGCCCGGTCAGTAGCCATTCCGGTCCAGCCTCGTGTCCGGGTGTGTGGCGCAAGTGACGCAGTCCGGCCAGTAATGCGGCGGCACGCGCCCGCTCACCGGATTGACGTAGCTGAACCACATGGGCGTGGCGGAGGGATAGCCCGGATAGGCCGGCCCGTTGAAGACATAGGGATTGAACATCTGGCTGCCGGGTATGTAGCCCTGCTGGCGCTGGCCGAGCTCCGTCAGCGGGATGTCCGGCGGATAGGCCGTGATGAGCATGTTGGGCTTCATTTCGGCGGGTTCCGCCTCCACCCCGGTCCAGCCCTTGGCATAGCTTGAGGAGCGATAATAGAATTCGTCGATCGCCACGCTCCAGAGCTTCCAGACCCCGTCCTCCAGAACGGCCTGATCGTTGGGATAGACGCCGCCGGAGAAAGTGCTTGCCCGGTCGTAGCTGCTGCCGATCGAGAACAGGCGCGTGCGGAACCGCGCGGAGCGTCCGTCCGGCGCGATATTCATCACCGGCTGGATCCGCAGATGGATGGGGATGGACCGGCGCGGCGACCGGCGCTGGCCCCATTTGGTGACTTCCGCCTCGGTGATGCGGTCCGGGCCGATGTAGAAGCCGGCATAAGGCATCTCGCGCGCGCCCTTGCGCGCGAAGAGATCGCCGAGCAGCTTCCACTCGAAATCGTCGATATAATTGCCGAACGCGTTGGAGACATTCTCAGCGCCAATGTCGGCATGGAGCAGCCGCACCTTGCGCTCGCCCTCGAACAGGCGGTCGACGAGGGCGGTGGACCCAGTAGACGCCGGTGCTTGTCCGGCCCCCGCCGCCGCGATCTCGCGAGACACCGCGCCGGAAAGGTCGATGCGCTTGCCGGTGACGGGATGCATGTAGCTGAAGGCCGGGACGCTCCCTTTCGGCGCGGCCGAGGGCGCATCGGGTGCCTGCGCGGCGGCGGGCGGCACGGGATCGAGCCGGCTCTTCGCCCAGCCTTGCTCATAGTCTGCGCGGAAGCGCGGATGGAGGTTCATGGCGGCGATGCGCCAGATCCCGTCACGCTTGCGATAGACATTCTCGAAGATGGAGACGGCCCAATAGCCCTTGTCGTCGTTCCGGCCGGTCATCGCCAGTTCCAGGCCGCGCGCGCGCGCCTGCGTCCCATCGGGATCGACCGTGACGATCATGGCGACCTGGACATGCTCGTTGAGTTCGCCTGCGCCAATCCCCGCCGGTCCCTGCCGCTCCAGTCCGCGCCGGATGCTGGCCTGTCCGTTCCACGCGCCCAGCCCGGCGATGTCCAGCGTGCCGTCCGTCTCGAACAGGTCGCTCACATCGTCCCACATGCGCCGGTCGACATAATAGCCATAAGCATTCTGGAGATTGCGCACGGCATTCTCCGCGATCATTTGGGTGAGGGGCGCGTCCAATGCCGCCACCGTCCCGGCGGCATCCTCCAGTGGCGCCGGCGCCGCCAGCTCCGGGATCGGAATGCCGGCGGATCGGGGCGTGTAATGATAAGGCACGACCTTGAGGTCCGCCTCCACATTTCGCCAGCCCTCTTCGTAGCTGCCGTCGAACTGGGGATAATAATGCATCCGGGCGATCAGCCAGACGCCATCCCGCCTCACATAGTCATTCTCGTAGATGCCACCCGTCCAGCGGGCGTTTCCGCCCTGCGAGCCCAGCATCGCCAGCTCATGCCAGCGTATCTTCGCGCTGGTCCCGTCCGGGCCGAGGCTGGCCACGGGCGTTGCGGGCAGCAGCGTGCGGACCTCGCCGGGCGCGAGGCCGGCGCGGCCGCCACCCAGCTCCCGCACGATCCATTGGCGGATCGCCGCCTTGCCGCGCATGGTGCGATCGCCCACGATCATCTCGGCATCGGGCGCGAAGAGATCGGCCATCTCGTCCCACAGGCCGACTTCGGCGAACTGCGTGTAGGCGATGTGCAGCCGGCGCACGTCGCGCAGGGCGGTGACGCTCTGCGTGTCGCGCGCCAGCAGGGCAGCCCGCTCCGCGATGGTGGGCGCCGCTTCCTGCGCGATGGCCGGCATCGCACCGGCCGCGAGCCCCAGAGGAGCGAGGCACAGCGCCGCCAGGCAGAGGACCCTAGAAGCCATAGACGAACGCTGGATTGTCGACGAAGATGCGCTTGATCGTCGCGGCATCGCCGACCCATTCATGCACGAGATCGATCATCACCCCGACGTCGGGCGAGGCGTCCCCCATCGCGAGATAGGGCCAGTCCGATCCCCACAGCAGCCGCTCCGGATTGGCGGCGACGAGCGCATCGTGGAACGGCTTCAATTCCTCGTAGCGCGGATAGGCGGCGGATTGCCGGCACAGGCTGGTCTTCACCCAGACATGCCCGTCGCCCATGAAGCGCAGGAGCTGCTGGAAGGCCGGATCATTCACGCCGCGCGCCACGCTGAACCCCGCCAGATGATCGAGCACGATCGGGATGCCGAAGGGGATGAGCTTGGGGATCACCTCGACATGATGGTCGATCCCGGCCCACAATTCCGGGTGCCAGCCCGCATCGGCCAGCAATGGCGCCATCTCGATGGCCACATTGGCGGAGATCGCCCCGATATAGGGCCGTCCCTGCGGATCGAGCATGTCGACGAACCGCAGGCCCTTGAAGCCCTGGCCGTCCAGTTCCGCGATGCGGGCCGGGGTGAGTTCCGCGCCGCCCAGCGCGATGCCGCGCAGGCGCCCGCCCGAGGCGGCGATGGCGTCCGCGATCAGCGTTGGATCAAGGCCGTAGGCCGCGGGCTGGACAAGCACGCCATAGCGGTTGCCGACCGTATCCAGCATGGCGAGATGCCGCTCGACCGGCGCCTGGGGCGGCGCGTAATTGGGCGGATTGACGAGGCTGTACCGGTCATAGGGGCCGAACACATGGCTGTGGCAGTCGACGGCATTGTCGGGCTGCCGGTTCGTCGGGGCCGTCGGCATGCGGGGAATGACGGTTTCGATCTCGGACATCTGTACTCCTTTGGCAGGCGCTGGCACGCGCCTAGGTCAGTGCGGCGGGATGGGTTGCGATGGCGGACGGGCGCGCTTCGAAGCCGGCATGCCAATCCGCGAGCCGGTCATGGCCATTGCGCCAGTTCAGGTCGTCGAAGCGCGCGTCGAGATAGCCGAGCGCGCAGCCGAGCGCGGCGTGGCCGATGTGGAAGGGCGCGGCGGAAAGTTGCGCGGCCTCCCTTTCGAGCTGGTCCAGCGCGACCGCCAGCTTGTCGGCGAAGGCGTCCATCCAGGCGGGCGTACGCCGTTCCTCGGGCTTCAGGCGCTCCTGCCGCCAGAGGATCAGCGCATCCATGATGCCGTCGCCCAGCGCGTGGAGGCGCAGGGCTTCCCAGCGCGCCGCGCCTTGCGGAAACAGGACCGGCTCCGGCGCAAGACTGTCCAGATATTCGCAGATCACCCGGCTGTCGTAGAGCGCCGTGCCGTCATCGAGCAGCAGCGTGGGGACCTTGCTCAGCGGATTGGCAAGCTGGACCTGCGGATTGACGCTGGCCATGTCCACGCGCGTATCGATGAGCTCGATCCGCCCGTCGGTGCCCGTTTCATGCGCGGTGACCATCACCTTGCGGGCGAAGGGGGACATTTTTCCCCAGTGAAGCTTCATGGCGGCGGTTCCTTCAATCCTGCAGGGCGGGGCGGACAGGCGCGGGCGGGGAGGAGGGCGCCGCGCCTGTCCTGAGGCGAATGATGAGGCTGAGAGCGAGCGTGACCATGATGTTCAGCACCAGGGCGCTGACCGCCGAGTAGCACGGAATCTCGAGCCCGGGGATCGTCAGCGTATAGACCGAATCCTTGAACCCCGTGGCCCCGGCCATCAGCGTGCCGGCGCCCATGCCCGCGATCCAGCCGGTGAGCAGCGCTCGGGAATCCAGCCAGCGGACATAGAGGCCCATCAGCACGGCAGGCAGCGTCTGGCACATCCAGATTCCCCCGATGAGCTGGAGCTGGACGACCGATGTCTCGGGAAAGAAAGTGACGAAGCCGAGCGCGCCTGCCTTGACCAGCAGCGAGAAGATCTTGGCGACCTGTGTCTCATGCGCTTCCGAGCATTCGGGGCGGATATAGGCGCGATAGACGTTGCGGGTGAACAGGTTGGCCGCGGCGATCGACATGATCGCGCCCGGGACCAGCGCACCGATCGCGATGGCCGCGAAGGCGACGCCCACGAACCAGGACGGGAAGAGGTGCTTGAACAGCGCCGGCACCGCGTAGATGTTGCCGAAGCGGGCGAAGCCGTCTGCATATTGCGGCATGTCCTTCACGCCCGCCGCCAGCGCCATGAAGCCGAGCAGCAGCAGCAGCGCCAGCGCGAAGGCATAGATGGGCATGAAGACGGCATTGCGGCGGATCGCGTCGCGGCTGGATGCGGACAGCAGGCCCGTGAGCGCATGGGGATAGAGGAACAGGCCCAGCGCACCGCCCAGTGCCAGCGTCGCATAAGCGAATTGCGGGCCCAGGCTGCCGGGTTCCGCGTCCGGGATGAGCAGCTTTTCCGGCGGCACTGCATCGAACACCGCGCCATAGCCGCCCAGCTTGGCCGGGACGATCAGGATCGCCGCGATGAGCGTGGTGTAGATCAGGATATCCTTGACGATCGCGATCATCGCCGGGGCGCGCAGGCCACTATTATAGGTGAAGCCGGCCATCACGAGGAAAGCGACGAAGAGCGGCAATTCCATCTCGCTGCCGAAGATGGTGATGCTCGCATGCAGGCCGAGCCCGGCGAAAATCGCTTCCAGACCCACCAGCTGCAGCGAGAGATAGGGCATGGTCGCCACGATGCCGGTCAGCGCGATCATCAGCGCCAGCGTGCGATTGCGGTAGAGGCCCGCCACCATGTCGGCGGCCGTCACATAGCCGTGCTTGGCGCAGACTCCCCAGACCTTCGGGAAGACCGCGAAGACGATCGGGAACACGATGATGGAATAGGGCACCGCGAAGAAGCCCGATCCGCCCGCCGCATACATGAGCGCCGGCAAGGCCACGAAAGTATAGGCCGTGTAGAGGTCGCCGCCCAGCAGGAACCACACGAGCAATGGGCCGAAACGCCGGCCGCCCAGACCCCATTCCTCGATATGGCCGAGATCGGCCCGTTTCCAGCGGGACGCGACAAAGCCCAGCGAGGAGATGAGGAAGAAGAGGGTGATGAAAACGCCGGTTGCGACCGGATCGATGAAAGAGCTCATCTGTCCGACCCGCGCCAGTCCACGAGGTAGACGATCCAGGTCAGCCCGGCGCCGATCCAGATCCAGGCAAGCTGATAGGCATAGAAATAGGGAATGCCGAAGAATCTGGGTTCGACGCTGTTATAGAACGGCACCCAGAGCACGGCTATGAAGGGTGCAAGCAGTAACAGATTCACCCATTTTCTGAGGCCGCGCCCCCCCCGGTCCTTCATTACATCCTCCACTCTTCATCGCGAGGGCATGCGGCGCTGCCCCGTTCCGCCCGACGGCAATTGCTGCTCTTGACGACGTTAGTGGAGCACTTAAGCTGTGCGGTCAAACTAGCAATATCGCATGAGCATTGTGCAGTTTTGTGGAGGGGGTGGAGCGATGCGACCGTTTGACTGGGATGATTTGCGCTACTTCCTGAGTGTGGCCCGGTCGGGCACGGTGTCGCAGGCCGCCCGCCGGCTGGGCGTCGACCATGCCACGGTGATCCGCAGGGTGGATGCGCTGGAGCGGGCGATGGGTGTCAAGCTCTTCGAGCGCAGCCCCCGGGGCTATTATCTGACGCAGGGCGGCGAACGGCTGCTGCCTTCCGCCGAGCTCATCCAGCAGGAAGCCCGCAAGATCGGGCGGGAGCAGATCTCGAGCAGCCGCGGCGTCGGCGGCGTGGTGCGGATCAGCACGCTGGAGGGCTTCGGGAATTTCTTTCTGTCCAGCCGTCTGCCCAAGTTCGCGGCGGAATATCCCAATCTCACCATCGAGCTGCTGACGCTCCAGCAGATCGTCGCGCTCTCGCGCCGCGAGGCCGATCTCGCGATCAGCCTCCAGCCGCCCGAGACGGGGCGCTTCTATCGCGAGAAGCTGACCGACTACTGGCTGTTCGTCTACGGCTCGCAGGAATATCTGGAAGCCAGTCCGCCGATCCGCAAGCCGGCTGACCTGCGGGATCATGTGTTCTGCGGCTATATCGATGATCTGGTCTTTCTGAGGGGCCTCGATTATCTCGACGAGGTGGGCAAGGGCATCCGCGCCCGCCTGCAAAGCTCCAGCCTGCACGCACAGACCGAAGCCGCGCGCGCCGGCTATGGCCTGTGCGTATTGCCCGCCTTCATCGGGTCGCGCACGCCCGGGCTCGTTCCGGTCCTCAAGGAAGAGATCCGTCTGCAGCGCAGCTACTGGATGGTCGCCAGCGCGGATGTGGCGCCCAGCCCGCGCGTGCAGGCGGTGCGGCGCTTCATCCGGGCGCAGGCCGAGGCCGAGCGAGGCCTGTTCCTGGGCGAATAGGCGCGCTTCTTCTCTCCCGGGGATGTGTGCCGCGGTGTAGCGGGAGGCTTTCCCGGCCGGCCGGTGCTTGAAACAGCGGTCTTGGAATAAAGTTGTTAATTATCAATATATTATCACATATCTAGATGCATGAGCGGAAGGCTGCCATGCTCAAGGGCAATGCGCGTGTCTATGTGTCCTAGAATGTCCGCTTTCCCGCCGGGCGCTGAGCTTAATTTCCCCCCAAGTCCCTGAGCATCCGACCGTTTCTCGGCCCCGCACGGCCCATGCCCCGCGCACCGATCCGTCGGGTAATCGCGCCTGCCCCGCCGATCTGGTCCGTACCTCCGGCTCCCGGCTTCCATGAGCGCCTGTTTCACAGCACATCCGCCGTGATGATCTCCCCCGACGCGGGCCCATCCCAAACCGATGCCGCACAAGCGCACAGCAGGCATGCATCTTTGTTTATATGCTCTGTGCCTCCCTCACCATATGCCGGTGCGACCGAGCTTTGGGGGAGCCTCCGAAGCCGAACGGGTGAACAGGAGCGGACATATGGAATTTTCGGTCGGATTCCCGCGCAGTATGCGCTTTGGTGCGGGTGTCTCCCGTCAATTGCCGGATATGCTGCAACAGATCGGCCTGTCCCGGCCGTTCGTGATGACGGACCGCTTCCTGTGGGACAATGGCCGGCTCGATGCCATCCGGGACGCGCTCGATCAGGCCGGCATTCGCGCACGATTCTTCCTCGATACGGTGCCCGAGCCGGACGTGCCCTCGATCGAGCGGGCATTGGCGGATCTGCTGCTGGATGAGCATGATTGCATCGTCGCCTTCGGGGGCGGCAGTCCCATCGACAGCGCCAAGGCGGTGGCCGTGCTGGCGAGGCATGGCGGGCATATCTCGGACTACAAGGCGCCGCACCTGCAGAATGACGCGGGGTTGCCTGTCATTGCCATTCCCACCACGGCCGGCACCGGCAGCGAGGCGACGCGCTTCACCGTCATTACCGATACCGAGCGGGACGAGAAGATGCTGTGCGCGGGTCTCGCCTATCTGCCGGTCGCGGCGCTGGTGGATTTCGAGGTCACGCTTACCAAGCCGGCGCGGCTGACGGCGGACACGGGCATCGACGCGCTGACCCATGCCATCGAGGCCTATGTGTCCCGCCGCGCCACGCCGGTGTCGGATCTGTTCGCGCTGGCGGCGATCGAGGCGATCGCGCCCAATCTCCGCCGCGTCTGGGCGGACGGGAGCGACATGGAGGCGCGCGAGCAGCTGATGCTGGGCGCGACTTATGCGGGCGTCGCCTTCTCCAACAGTTCCGTGGCGCTCGTGCATGGCATGAGCCGGCCGATCGGCGCGCATTTCCATGTGCCCCACGGCCTTTCCAATGCCATGCTGCTGCCGCTCGTCACGGAGTTCTCAGCGCCCGGCAATGTCGCGCGCTATGCCCGCTGCGCCAAGGTCATGGGCGTCGCATCGGACGGGGAAGGGGATCAGATGGCGGTGAGCCGGCTCGTCGAGGAGCTGGCGGCCGTCAATCGTGATCTCGCTGTGCCGAGCCCCAATGCCTATGGCGTCACGCGAGAACGCTGGGAAGAGATGATCCCCGTCATGGTCGAGCAGGCGATCGCTTCCGGCTCCCCCGCCAACAATCCGCGCGTCCCGACCGAGGCGGAGATGCACGCGCTCTATCGGCGCGCCTTCGATCAGGGTTAGGGCTTCAGCAGCGCTCTATGGCGAGCGCAAGCCCCTGGCCGACGCCGATGCACATGGTGACCAGCGCGCGCCTGCCGCCCGTCTCTTCCAGCGCATGGGCCGCCGTCATCGCCAGCCTTGCGCCGGACATGCCGAGCGGGTGTCCGAGCGCGATGGCGCCGCCATTGGGATTGACCTGCGTCGACGCCGGGTCGCCGCCCAGCTCGCGCAGCGAGGCGATGACCTGGCTGGCAAAGGCCTCGTTGATCTCGATGATGTCGAAATCCGCAAGCGTGAGCCCCAGCCGGTCCATCAGCCGACGGCTGGCAGGCACGGGGCCGATGCCCATGACATCGGGCTCCACGCCCGCGCTCGCCATGCCGAGGATGCGGGCGCGCGGCGTCAGGTCATGGCGCGCCGCCGCTGCTTCGGATGCGATGATCAGCGCGGCCGCGCCATCGTTCACGCCCGATGCGTTGCCGGCCGTCACCGTCCCTTGCGCATGCACCACTGGCCGCAGCGCGGCGAGTGCCTGAAGGCTGGTGCCGGGGCGGGGATGCTCATCCGTATCCACGATGATATCGCCTCTGCGGCCGCTGATCGTGACCGGGATGATCTCGGCCGCGAAGTAGCCCCGGGCCCGCGCATCGGCGGCGCGTTGCTGGCTCTGCGTGGCATAGGCGTCCTGCTCTTCGCGGGTGATGCCGTAACGGGTCGCGACATTCTCGGCCGTCTGGGGCATCGAGGCGGTGCCGTAGAGGCGCTGCATGGCGGGATTGACGAAGCGCCAGCCAATGGTCGTGTCCTCGACCTGCTGCGTTCGCGCGAAGGCCTGTTCGGCCTTGCCCATCACCAGCGGCGCGCGAGTCATGCTCTCGATGCCTCCGGCGATGGCGATGTCGATCTCGCCCGTGGCGATCGCGCGGGCCGCCTGACCCACGGCTTCGGCGCCGCTTGCGCAGAGGCGGTTGACCGTCACGCCGGGGACGCTGATGGGCAGTCCCGCGAGCAGCACCGCCATGCGCGCCACGTTGCGATTGTCCTCGCCCGCCTGATTGGCGCAGCCGAGGATCACTTCCCCGATCGCGGCGGGATGGAGACCCGGGTTGCGCGTCATCAGGGCACGGATCGGCGCTGCGGCGAGGTCGTCCGCCCGCACGGGCGCGAGCGCGCCGCCCAGGCGCCCGATGGCGGTACGCGCCGCATCGCAGATGAAGGCCCCGGTCATGCGACCTCGCGGGGGCGCGTGGTGCGCTTCTCGATGCGTTTCTCGTTGATCGTACTCAGCACGATACGGTCCACATAGATGCCGGGCGTGTGGATGCAGTCCGGATCGAACGTGCCTGCGGGCACGATCTCCTCGACTTCCGCGACCGTCACCCGGCCTGCCGTGGCCATGTTGGGATTGAAGTTGCGCGCGGTCTTGCGGAACATCAGATTGCCGGCGCTATCCGCCCGCCACGCCTTGATGATCGAGAGATCGGCCCGCAGCCAGGTCTCGCGCACATATTCCTCGCCATCGAAGAACTCGGTCGGCTTGCCCTGCGCGACCAGCGTGCCGACGCCGGTCTTCGTGTAGAAGGCGGGAATGCCGGCGCCCCCGGCGCGGATGCGCTCGGCAAGCGTGCCCTGCGGCGTGAGTTCCAGTTCCAGCTCGCCGGCCAGATACTGCGCTTCGAACAGCTTGTTCTCGCCGACATAGGAACTGATCATCTTCCTGATCTGGCGGCTCTCCAGCAGCATCCAGAGGCCGAAGCCGTCCGCGCCGGCATTGTTGGAAATGACGGTGAGGTCCTTGACGCCGGCCCGGCGGATTTCGGGGATCAGGCTTTCCGGGTTGCCGGAGAGGCCGAACCCGCCGGACATGATGGTCATGCCACCGAACAGGAGGCCGCTCAGCGCGGACGCCGGATCTGGATGGATCTTGTTTGCCATGGAGAGGCCCTTGTGAGGTTAGCCCGCTGATTGATCGGGAAGGATGAAGGGATATTCGATGGTCACGATCGTGCGGCACCGGGGCAGATCGAGGAAATGCTCGCCATCGGCCATCCAGGCATCTGCCTGCGGCGAGGGCACCTTGCCGCCCGGCTCATCGCTGCCGCTCGCCCACCATGTCTCGGTGATGCCGTCGATCCCGGGACCGTTGCCCGCGTCCCCTTCGAGGATCGTGTTGAACACGACGCCCTTGAGGCCCGGCACCTCATGCGCGAGTTCGGCGTGGCGGCCGAGCCAGTGAAGCTCGAAATCCGCACGGGAAAGGCCGGGCTTGCGCGCGAGCAGCAGGGTGCGCTTGATGCCCACGGCCGCCCGGTCCGGCGCGATGACGACATTCTCGCGGACCGTCCACCGGCGCCACTCCGCGCGATCCATGATGCGCCCGCCGGATGCGAACAGCGCCTCGCCAGTCTCTGAGGAGAGCGCGGCCAGTCGCGCGTCCTCGCTCTCGAAAGCGCATTGCACCATTCCGTCGATCCGCGACGGATAAGCGGCCTGCGGCTGGTCCGCTCCCCCGGCACCGAGGGTCTCCGAGTAGATCAGCGTCCGCAGGCCCGGCAGGCTGCGAGCGAGGGCGGCATGGAAGCCGAACCAGCGGATACGGAACTGCTCCTCGCCAAGCTCGGGCGGGCGCGCGATCATCGCCATCAGCTTGGAAGCTGTGGCTGTCGCCGGCCTTACGGTGCCTGCCATTGCGAGGAAGGGCAGCATGGCTCCGGCCCGAATGACTTGCCGACGCGTGGCGGAGCCGGCTTGACCGTGGTCCGGGCTCGGCGATCCGGATTCCGGAATTGTCGTCGTCGATCGCTGCAGTGCCATGCCGCCATGCTGTAGAGATTTTCGCGCGCGTCTTAATCCCGCGTTTCCGCACAGATTTGAAGCGGGGAGGCGGTCGTCTGTCGTTTCGATCGGCGCCTTCCGGCCTGCGTTGCTTTCACGCCGCATGGCGGCTGACAAATCGCGTCCCGTCACAGCCATGTAATATCTCTTCTCCATCGCACCCGCCAACCGGACGGGACGGCGAAACTGGCAACGCGCCATTCGTCGTCGCTACAGGCTGCGATGCGTCGCCGCCCGTCGGGTGGGGGGAGGTAGGCGCGCGCTGGGGCCGGAAGGCCGTGGCTACGCCTGCACAGAACAAGCTCGCAAGAAGCGCCGCAATCCCGGTCTCCAGGAGATCGGGAAACCCAGGCGCGCGCCCAGCGATCGGGCGCTGCGAGCCGACGTCGGGATATTTGAAAAGGGGTCCAATGATGAACAGCAAATTCAACCGCTCGGTGCGCACAGCGCCTTTTCTCATCGGCGTTGCATTGGCGGCTTTGACGGCCGCCCCCGGCATGGCGCAGACCACGACGGTGGATCCGGCGAGCGAGGACGGTGCGGGCGAGGAGATCGTCGTCTCCGGCTATCGTCGCAGTATCGAGGAAGCGATCGACATGAAGCGCGTGACAGTGGGATTCTCCGATTCCATCGTCGCGACCGACATTGCCGATTTCCCCGAGCAAAACCTCTCCGAAGCCCTGCAGCGCGTACCGGGCGTTACGATCGAGCGTGACAAGGGGCTGGGCACGCGCGTCAACGTGCGCGGCCTGCCGACCGAGTTCACCTTCGTCTTCATCAACAAACTGGCCACGGCCTCGGGCTCGGGTGGCCGCGATGTCGAGTTCGACATCTTCGCCTCGGAACTGATCCAGTCCGTCACTGTCCAGAAGTCGCCGACCGCGGCCGATGAGGAAGGCGGCATCGCAGGGTCCGTCTCGATCCGCACCGCGCGCCCGTTCGACAACCCCGGCCTGCGCCTCGTCGGCAGCGCCGAGGGCGCGTATAATTCGATTTCCGAGAAGATCGATCCGAGTTTCTCTGTCCTCGCCAGCAACACTTTCGGCGATTTCGGCGTGCTCGTGTCGGTCGCCAAGCAGCAGCGCACCAACCGGACCGATTCCAACTCCGGCATCAATTTCCGTCCGATCGCCCGCTGGACCGACCGTGCGGGGACGACCTACCGCAATCAGGCGATCGCCGTGCTGCAGCGTGACGCCGGCGTGACATTCACGGACGCGATGAAGAACAAGATCGTCTTCCTCGATAAGGTTGGCGACCGCGTCTATCAGAACGATCAGGACCGCCTCGGCCTGTCAGGCTCGATCCAGTACAAGCCCAGCAGCAGTTTCAGCCTCGCTTTCGATGCGTTCGTCGGCTCCTACGACACGACCGAGGACGAATATGACGCGGCTGCCTATTCGGCTTCGAGCAACTCAACGCTGGAAACCATCCATGCCTATGACGACAAGACCTTGTCCGACGCCGGCATCATCGTGCTGCGCGACGTGTCCTACACCAACACCCAGCATGAATTTCTGAGCAAGGAATATATCAACGAGACCGACTATCGACAGTTCGGCGGCGAGCTGAACTGGGAAACCGGCAATTGGACGATCAATGCGCTGGGCGGCTATTCGGGCGCGGAGAAGACGCTCGATTACGCCAATCTCAAGCATGTCGCCTATGCGCCCTCGCGCAGCCGCTACACCGAGAATGGCGGCGAGACGATCCCCAGCAGCAACCCGCGCACGATCGACATGTACAATGCGCCAGATGCTTATCTGTTCGAGGCTTATGAAACGACCCGCGAGCAGATCAAGGACGACAAATACGCCGCGCAGGTCGATGTGAGCTATGGCTTTGCATCCTCGATCCTCAAGCGCCTCAACTTCGGTGGCCGCTACACCAACAAGAGCAACGAACGCCAATATGGCGAGGAGAAGATCCAGGGTCCGACGCGCGGCAGCACCGCTTATGTCAACACGCGCACGCTGGGTGCCAGCCCGCTCACCGATGTGACGGACATCGTTGGCGGCAAGGCCTACCAGGCCCGCGATCTCAGCTGGGCCCAGATCTCCAACGACTATGCGCGCGACTTCTTCCGCCCCGCCGGTTTCGTGACGCCGTTCGCCGATGCCAATTATGCCAAGGTGAAGGAAGAGACGATCGCCGGCTATGCGATGGCCGATTTCCAGTTCGACATTGCGGTGCCCGTGTTCGTCAATCTCGGCGGCCGTTATCTGCGCACCACCATCCATTCCGAAGGCTTCCACCAGGTCCAGAACCCGGACGGCACGACCGGGCTTACGCCGACGCCGGTGTCGAGCGAAGGTCGCTACGAGAAGTTCCTGCCCTCGTTCAATGCCCATGCCGAGCTGACCGAAAGCCTGCTCCTGCGCGCCGCCGCCTCGCAGACGCTGATCCGCCCGGCGCTGACCGATCTCGCCTACAAGCGCACGGCGAGCTACAGCAGCTTCCGATACACCGATGGCAATCCCGGCCTGAAGCCCACTTATGCCGATCAGTGGGAAGTGGGCGTCGAGAAGTATCTCGGCCGTGGCGGCATCCTCTCCGCGTCCTACTTCTGGAAGAAGATCAAGGGGGTGGTCCAGAGCCAGCTGACCGGCGTCGTGCCCGACGTGACGGTTTACAATGCCAATGGCACGGTGAACGGCGTCTATGACTTCGACGTCTATCAGCCGGTCAATGCCGAAGGCTCCTACAAGGTCAGCGGCGTCGAGCTCAACGCGGTGATCCCCTTCGGCATGTTTGCCGAATGGGCGGACGGCTTCGGCATCAACGCCAATGCCACGTTCCTCGACAGTTCGCTGACCGGCGAGTCGAGCCTCGACATCCCGACCTCGCCGATCGGCCTGTCCGACAACGCCTACAACGCGACGGTCTTCTACGACAAAGGCCCGCTCTCGCTGCGCCTGTCCTACAATCGCAGGGGCAAATATGTGGAGCGGATCGAGCGGAACATGTATCCGGTCTATCGCGATGCCTATGGCCAGTTCGACTTTGCGGCGAGCTATCAGTTGACCCGCAATGTCCGCGTCGAGGTGCAGGGCATCAACGTCGGCAATGCCAAGACCACCGGCTACACGATGGATCCGTCTTTCCCGACCACTTATGAATTGTCGGGAAGCCGCATCAGCCTGGGCATCCGCGCCCAGCTCTGATCAACGTTCTGCGGGCCGGCCTGCGGTCGAGCGTGACGGACGCGACCAGCGCCGACGTGCTCGACCATGCGCACCGCTCGCTGGCCCATTTTTCTCCCGGAGACCTGCCATGATGACCCGTATCGCTCTGACTGCCGCACTCGTGCTCGCGGCCCAGCCAGCTCTCGCACAGGAGCAGGCGCCGGATCTGGCGCGCGCGGCGCGGGGCGATCTGCGCGAACCGGGCGGGGCGCGGCGCCTCGCCGGTGATATGCGCGCGGCCTATCGCAGGCTGACTGCCGAGGGCGAAGTGCGCAACGTCATCCTGCTGATCGGCGATGGCATGGGGGATTCGGAGATCACCATCGCGCGCAATTATGCCGAGGGGGCTGGCGGCTATTTCAAGGGCATCGACGCCCTGCCTTTCACTGGCCAGTACACCCATTATTCGCTCGAGCGCGAGACCGGCAAACCCGATTATGTGACGGACAGTGCTGCCTCCGCCACCGCCTGGGCGTCGGGCGTGAAAAGCTATAACGGCGCGATCGGCGTCGATATCCATGGCAAGCCCCATGCAACGCTGATCGAGCTGGCCAGGAAAGCCGGTCTTGCCACCGGCAATGTCTCGACCGCCGAGATCCAGGATGCAACGCCCGCCGCGCTGCTGGCTCACGTCGCTTTCCGCAGCTGCTATGGGCCGACCGCGACCAGTAAGACCTGCCCGCAGAATGCCCTGGAAAATGGCGGGGCCGGCTCGATCACCGAGCAACTGCTCGATACCCGCGCCGATCTCGTGCTCGGCGGCGGCGCGGCGAGTTTCGCGGAGATGGCGAAGGCGGGGCGATGGAAAGGCAAGACGCTTTTCGAGCAGGCCAGCGCGCGGGGCTACCGGATCGTCCGCAACGCCGCCGAACTCGAGGCCGTCACGCGCGCCGATGACAGGCAGCCGCTGATCGGCCTGTTCGCCGAGGGCAATATGCCGGTCCGCTGGACGGGGCCGCGCGCCAGCCTTCACGGCAACATCGACAAGCCGGCCATCACTTGCCAGCCCAATCCCGCGCGCACGGAAAGCACGCCGACACTCGCGAC
This sequence comes from Sphingobium lignivorans, assembly GCF_014203955.1. NCBI lineage: Bacteria > Pseudomonadati > Pseudomonadota > Alphaproteobacteria > Sphingomonadales > Sphingobiaceae > Sphingobium > Sphingobium lignivorans. The sequence goes on along the minus strand of NZ_JACHKA010000001.1, from coordinate 3,002,289 downwards.
GATGACCGGCAAGGCGATCGCGCTCCTGAAGGACAAGCCCAAAGGCTTCTTCCTTCAGGTCGAAGGCGCGTCCATCGACAAGCAGGATCATGCGGCCAATCCCTGCGGGCAGATCGGCGAGACGGTCGATCTGGACGAGGCGGTCCAGGTCGCGCTGGCCTTCGCGCGGGCGGATGGCCACACGCTGGTCATCGTCACGGCGGACCATGCCCATACCAGCCAGATCGTGGGCAACGGCACGCGCTCGTCCGGTCTGACGGCGGCACTGAACACGCGGGAGGGCGGTGTCATGACAGTGAACTACGGCACCGCGGAGGAAGGCTCGCAAGGTCACACAGGCGCGCAGTTGCGCATCGCCGCTTATGGGCCTCAGGCCGTCAATGTCAGCGGCCTGCTCGATCAAACCGATCTCCACTACATCGTGCGGAACGCGCTCAAGCTGGATTGAGCGCTCTTCCGGCAAGGTCGCGAGTGTTCGGTGGGGCGGCTGGCGTGCGCGGATCATCAGATCCGACGCGCTCCGCCCCGCAGTGCGGGCTTCGGGCAATGGCTCCCCCGTTGACCACGCAGTTCCGCGCCGGCGACCAGCGCACATCGGCGGAGCCGGCCAGTCCCGGGGCGGCATATGCTCGCCCCCTACGGCTTCCTGATGATGAGGGAATCCGGGCGCTTGCGGGGGGTCCATTGGCCCCGGCCGGGGAAATTCTTGAGGATCTCGCCATCCCAGAGACGCGCGACGCGCCGGTGGAGGCGCCAGCGGCCATCGTCGCCCTTGACCGCATGGTCCTCATAATAGCCGACGAAGCGGAGCAGGAAGGGCGTCTCGCCTTCGCATTCGGTCACGAAGGCGAAGGAGCGCATCTTCACCGTCCCATCCGCCTGCGGCATATACTGCACCTGCGTGACGTGGTGCTGGCGCCCGGGAAAACCCTCCGCATTGCGATAATGTTCGGCGATGCCGCGAATGCCCTCATGGCCCTCCCAGATGTCGGGCTCCTCGAAAACCTCCTCGACCATCCGCGCATCCGGCGTGAAGCAGGCGACCAGCCCCTCCACATCACCGGTGTCCAGCGCCCAGGCATAAGCCGCGAGCAGGTCCTCCAGGGCAAAGCGATCCTCAACCGAAAGATCCATGTCGTTCCTCTCCATTCTGTTGACACAATCGTAACATTCGTTATGGTTCATGACAAGGGCGCAGGACCAAAATCGAGAGGAGCTTGATGGTGAATCCACCGCATGCGATGCGTGGCATCGGCTGGTGAGACGAGCTGCACGCAGCGCTGACATCCCGGAAAAACACGCCCGGGCTCCCGGAAACTCCACTCACTCAAAGAAGAGAGAAGCAGCGCGTGAGCGACACTGACATCATCGTGATCGGCGGCGGATCGGCGGGCGCAGCCATGACCGGCCGGCTCGCCGAGGCCGGATTGAACGTAACGCTCGTTGAGGCGGGCCAGTCGGACCGGCATTTCCGGTCCCGCGTCCCCGCGCTCACCAGTTCCATCGTCCAGAACCCCGCCTATGACTGGTGCTACCAGGTGGAGCCGGACGAATCCCGGGGCGGCCGGGCCGACATCTGGCCGGCAGGCAAGATGCTGGGCGGCGGCAGCGCGCTCAACGGGATGATGTTCATCCGGGGACATCGCTGGGACTATGACAACTGGCAAGCGCTCGGCGCGGCCGGCTGGGACTATGAATCCGTGCTTCCCTATTTCCGGCGCATGGAGGACAATGAACGCGGTGCGGATGCCTGGCGCGGCACAGGTGGCCCCATCGCGGTGTCCGAAGGGCGCGCGCATTACCCCATCACCGATGCGTGGATCGCCGCAGCGGAGCAGGCCGGCATCGAAAGACGCGACCTCAACGGCGAGAAGGCCGAAGGGGTCGATTATGTCCAGGTCTCCCAGCGGAACGGCACGCGCTGCTCGTCCGCGCGCGGCTATCTCCATGAGTTCAAGGGCGCAACGCCGCCGCAGACGCTGCTGGGCGCCCAGGTGCTGCGCATCCTGATCGAGGATGGCCGCGCGACCGGCATCGCCTATATTCAGGACGGGGCGCACAAGACGCTGCACGCGAAGCACGGCGTCGTGCTGAGCGCCGGCGCCATGAACACGCCGCGCCTGCTGATGCTCTCCGGCATCGGCCCGGCCGCCCATCTGGCCTCGGTCGGCGTGCCGGTGCTGTGCGATCGCCCGGGCGTCGGCCGCAACCTGCAGGATCATGTCGGCACGCATGTGGTCAACACCGTCACCGCGCACACGCTCAATGACGATGCGCGCGGCCTGCGCGGCGCGCTCTCGGTGCTGCGCTATGCCGTGTCGCGGCGCGGCGCGCTCAGCACCTCCATCGGCCATGCCCAGGCCTTCGTGAAGACCCGGCCGGGCTTGCCGGCGCCCAATATCCAGATCTCGTTCGCGGCCTTTGCCTTCGATTTCGACGAGCAGGGCCGCCTCGTGCTGGGCAAGACCGCCTCGGTCTCGACACTGGTCGGCCTGATGCGGCCGAGCTATCGCGGGCAGATCACGCTTGGATCGGCCGATCCGCTCGCGCCGCCGGTCATCCATCACCAGCAATTGTCCTGCGACGACGATATCGACCAGATCGTCGAAGGCATCGGGATCGCGCGGGATATCCTGACGCGCCCGCCCGTGGCCGAGCATATCACCAGCGAAGTGCGCCCAGGCCCCGCGCTCACCGATCCCGCCGAGCTGCGCGATTATGTCCGGGTCGCGGCCATCCCCATGTTCCACCCGGTCGGCACGGCCAGGATGGGCGCTGCGGACGACCCCATGGCCGTCATCGATCCGGACCTGAAAGTGATCGGCGTGGACGGTCTGTGGGTCGCCGATGCCTCGATCTTCCCATCCCTGACGGCAGGCAACACCAATGCGACGGCCATCATGGTGGGCGACAAGGGCGCGGATCATGTCCTGCGGACGCTGCGGCGCAACGCCTGAGAGGGCGACGTCCGAGAGCCGTCCTGAAATACGCTTTTGGCCGGTGCGCTGCCGCGAACGATCAATGACAATATGAGAGGATCAGCCCATGGCGAGTTTTCCCGACACCATTCACTTCACCGGGCTCAACACGCCCGTCCGCATCGAATGGAACGCGCATGATCTGGACGTGATCGGCGAGATCCCGCGCGAGATCGACGGCGCCTTCTTCCGTGCCGTGCCCGACCCCGCCTATCCGCCGAAGTTCGATGACGAGATCGTGCTCTCGGGCGACGGCATGATCTCCCGGTTCGGCATTCGCGACGGCAAGGTGGATTTCGCCATCCGCTATGTCGAGACGGCGCGCTACAAGGCCGAGAAGGCGGCGGGCCGCTCCCTGTTCGGCAAATATCGCAATCCGTTCACGGACGATGCGGAGGTTCAGGGCATAGACGGGACGGTCTCGAACACGACGCCGGTCTGGCATGCGGGGCGCCTGTTCATGACCAAGGAGGATGGCCTTGCTTACGAGATCGATCCCGAGACGCTCGAGACGATCGGGCGCTGGGACTATCATGGTGCGCTGAAGTCGCAGACCTTCACTGCGCATCCCCGCGTCGATCCGGCGACCGGCGAGATGTTCTTCTTCGGCTATGAGGCCGGGGGCCTCTGCACGCCGGACGTCGCCTATTGCATCGCCGACAAGGATGGCAATCTGGTCTCCGAACAGTGGTTCCAGCAGCCTTATTGCTCGACCATCCATGATTTCGCGATCACCGGCAAATATGCGGTCTTCCCCATTTTCCCGACCACGGCCGACCTCGACCGGCTGAAGGCCGGCGGTGCCCACTGGGCGCATCAGCAGGAGCTGGAAAGCTGGGTGGGCATCATGCCGCGCTATGGCAAGGTCGAGGAGATGCGCTGGTTCAAGGGACCCAAGGGCGTTTCCGCCTTCCATTTCGTCAACGCCTATGACGATGGCGATCTGGTGCATCTCGACATCTGCCTGTCCGACACCAATGCCTTCGCCTTCATGCGCGAGGCGGGCGGCATCCACCGGGCGCAGAACGAGCTCGGGGGCGGCCTCGTCCGCTGGACCTTCAATCTGGCGAGCGACGAGGAGGGCTTCGAATCCCGGGTGATCGGCCCGCCGGGCGACATGCCCCGGCTGCGCGATGCCGATCAGGGCCGGGCCTATCGCGCGGCCTGGTATCTCACCATCAATCCGCAAGGCGGCGCACCGCTTCCGGGCGGCCCGGTCGGCGCCGCATTCAACGCCATGCTGCGCATCGAGCCGGGCAATGGCCGGATCGACATGATGCCGCTGGAGCCCGGCCTGGCGATCAGCGAGCCGGTGCACGTCCCCTCGTCCGAGCCGGACCATGAGGGGTGGCTGCTGGCGGTGATCGACCGTCAGCTCGACGCCGGTCGCTTCGCTTCGGAACTGTGGGTGGTGAACGCCGGGGACATCGCGGCGGGACCGGTGGCGCGAGTGCTGATCCCCGTTCCGATGCGCGCGCAGATCCATGGCGCCTGGGTGTCACGCGAGCGACTGGCGCAGGCCCGGGGCCGCGCTGCGGCGGCGTAGGGCACTTGGACAAATTCCAGCCCGAATGAACGTCGGCTTTCAGAAGCCCTCGATGCGGAGCGAACGGCAGGAGTCGAGCCTCATCACAAGTTCCGTTGCGGCTGCCAACCGGGCTGTCTAACTTCGTCGCATGCCGAAAGGGTTGGGATGAAGTGGACGCTAGGATTAATGGGCTTTGCGGGCTTAGCCATTTTTGGTTCGGTTCTGGTCCTGACGTATGTGTCGCCGATCCATGTCGAGCGCGCCGCGCGCGTCTTCGTCCAGAGCCAGATAAAGCGGCAAATCAAAAATGAACTCGGCATCCACCCACGAGAAGCTCGGGAGGTCGGAGTCGGCGGTATGGCCGAGGTTTTGGCGCAGCGGAACAAAGAGGAGATCAGCGTGCTGCGGCAGTATCTGGCAAGTGGCCTCGACGCGCAGATTGCAGACACCTTGGCAAAGATGCAGGATGCCGATTGCGAATGCCGTGAATTTATGCGACGAGGTCTAGATAGAGTTGGTCAATCGCGCCTTTCGAACTTGCAGCACGCCGATCCTCAACTGCGCAGAATAATTCAGGGAAAGTACAGCGAGATCGTCACCGATCTGCTACGCGATTTGCGTATTTACCTTAGCACCAGCATGCTCGCCTTCGTTCTTCTGTTAGTCCTTTCAATTGCGAGGCCTAGCTATACGCGCCAGCTGTTTGTGCCGGGCATCCTGCTCGGGGTGACCGTCGCGACGGGGAGCGTCATCTATTTGTTTGGCCAGAACTGGTTTTTTACCCTCCTTTACGGCGATTTCGTGGGCTGGACTTATGGTCTTTGGCTATTGCTGATCTTCGGGCTTTTTTGTGACATCGTTTTGTTCAAGGCCAAGGTAACGACACGGATTGTCGATGCGCTGTCTCCCGCTGTTCCTTGCTGATTGTGATGGCTACAAAGTCATTCGCGCGGAATGGCTGGCGCCTGCCACGCTGACAAGCCTCCGTTTCTCTCCCCTCAAGGGAGGGGAGAGAGCAACAGCAGCAATGTCGCCACGCCCGGTCCGCTCTTCCGAGGCATGAACGCCCGGCCGGTCCTGCCCGCCGGGCGTTTCCGCGTGGATCAGGCGCCGGCCCCGACAACAGCGGGGGGCGTGACCGCCTTGGCGGTGCGTTGCGCTCTCGGGATCAGCAAGGCCCCGCCAATGCACAGGCAGGCCGGAAGCACCGCCAGCGCGAAGAATGTCGACGTGCTGGCGCCCGCGCCGATCGCGAGGCCGCCCAGCATCGGCCCGCCAATGGCGCCGAGCCGGGCCACGGCCACCGCGATGCCGATCGCGGAGGAGCGCAGATGCGGCGGGAAGAAGCCGACCGCGACAGCCATGATGACCAGATGTGCCGCGGAAATGCCGCCGCCCGCGACCAGCAGCAGGAAGCCCCAGCTCCACAGGCCCGGCGCCACGACGCCCAGCAGAAGCAGCGCGACCACGACGCTGGCATAGGTACCCACGATCGCCGGCACGGCCCAGCCGCGATCCAGCAGCAGCGAGAGGCCGAGGCCGATCAGCAGGCCGCCGAGCTGGATCAGCGAGAGGAAGCGCGACGCCGTGTCCATGGCGAAGCCGGCATTGGGCAGGATCGTCGGCACCCAGCTCGTCACATAATAGAGCACCAGCGCATTGACCGCATAAAGCCCGGCGAACAGGACGGTCGAGAAGAGCAAGGGCGGGCTGAGCAGCTGGACGAAGGCAATGGACTTCCTCTCCTGCACTTGCCCGGCCGATTTCCTGAATGTCGGGGATTCGGGCAGCTTCCAGGCGAGCGCGACCAGCAGGATCAGCGTCGCGATGCCGCCGGCCACGAACAGCGACTCCCAGCCGCCGAGCGATATGAGCGGCGGTGCCACCAGCCCCGCCACGATGCCGCCGCCGGAAATGCCCATGGAGACGACTGTCAGGGTCCGCGCGCTTTTGCCCTGCGGCGCGAGTTCGGCCACCAGCGCCGTCACGTTGGGCAGGCAGGCACCGAGCGAAAGGCCGGTCGCGAGCCGCCACAAAGTGAACTCCGTGACGGTCGAGCCGGTGGCGGTGCCGAGGCAGGTCAGCCCCATCATGGCGGTCGCGGTGAGGATGACCGGCCTGCGCCCGATCCTGTCGCCCATTGGCGCGATCAGCACCGCGCCCAGGCCGAGGCCGAGCAGGACCGCGGAAAGCGCCACGCCGAACTGCTGGGGAGGAATGCCAAGCTCCGCCGACAGATAAGGCACGACCAGCGGCAGGGCATAGAGATCGTACCCGTCGATGAACATGATCAGCGCGCACAGGAGCAGCGGCATGAAGGTCCGCCGATCGGCGGATAAGGTCGCGGACGTCACGACGGCTGAGACCCCGTGGCCGCATCGGGGATATCCTTCTCGATATCCAGATAGCGGCCGGCCATCGCATCATGCTCACCGGCGGCGAGCGCCACCACGAACCGGCACAGCCGGGCCATGCCCTGCGCACTCTCCTCCGCCGTGGTGGATTCGAGCAAGGCGACCAGCGGCTTGGCGAAGGCATGGGCCTCCGGGGACTTCAGGGTCTCCTGCGCCATCGCCGTCATGATCGTGCCCGGCTGGATGGCGAAGGCGCGCACGCCGGCCGCCTTCTGCTCGAAATCGAGATGCTCGGTAAGGCGAATGAGGCTGGCCTTGGCCACGGCGTAAGCCGAGGCGAAGGGCGCGACGAAGGTGCCCGCCTGCGAGGCGATGTTGAGGATGCGGCCATGGCCGCGCTCGATCATGTCGGGCAGTGCCGTCGAAATGCAGTGCAGGGCGCCCAGGACGTGGACCGCCTGCGTATCCCACCAGGCCTGCGTATCGACCAGGCCGACCGGGCCGAGCGGACCCTGCACGCCGGCATTGTTGACCAGCAGATCCGGCATGCCGAACGCCGCCTTCGCCTCCGCATAGGCAGCCGCCACACTGTCACGAACGGTAACGTCGCAGCGCACCCCGATCGCCCGTCCGCCGGCACGGGTGATGGCCTGCACCGTCTCCTCGACCTGCGGCAGGGTGCGCGCCGCCACGACGACCGACGCGCCCGCCTCGGCCAGTGCGGTCGCGATGCCCGCGCCAAGGCCGCGCCCGCCGCCGGTCACGAAGGCGACCGTCTCTATCAGCCGCGCGCTCACGGGCGATCCCATGGGGAGGGCATATGATAAGGCACGGTAATGAAGTTCGCCTCGATCTGGCGCAGCGCGCCATTCTCGATCTTGAACAGTTCGGCGAGATAGAAGGTATGCGGACGGCGGATCAGCGAGGAGACATGCTCGCCATTGGTCAGCGTATAGTCCGCAAGCCGCCCGCAATGATCGATGAAGCCATAAGCCAGCACCAGCCCCCGCTCGACGTCTACGAGCGGGAAGCGACGGCCGCGCAGGCGATCGTCATAGCGATACCAGCCCAGCCTGAACTGCTCCTCGCAGGGAAGACCGGCGATGGGCAGCATGAAATCGGGATTGTTGGTCGTCTGCACGCCATTCTCGACGCGATTGCACTCGGGATGAAAGCGCGTGAAGAGCTGCCCGTCATTCTGCTCGAGCGTGTTGAAATAGCCATCCGCAACGGCGCGCAGCCGCTCGCGGCTCATCCGCTCCGCTTCCGGCACGATGGCTTCCAGCACCGGCTTTCTCTCGAAGCGCGGGTTCGCGAACACCAGCGCCTCGTCGCTCTGGCGGACGACCAGCGTCTCGACCTGCGTGATCGCGCCTGAGGGATCGACGCCGAGCCGGACAGTGAAAGCCGACTCCTCGACCGTCTCGGTGATCGTCGTGAACAGGCCGACCTGACCGGTCTGCGGATCGGCGAAGCGCAGGTCATAGTCGCCGCGCGCCGTCGCCGTGCCCCAGATGCCGTCGCCCATCATCAGGGCCACGTTGTTCTCGGTCACGCGGAGGTCATCGGCCCAGCGCACCCGGCCCGGATCGCGCGCGACGAGCGCCTCCATGAACCGATCCATGACCGCATAGAGCGCGGCCCTCTCGTGGACGACCGGCATCGCGCTCACCATGTCCGGCCGCTCACGGGATTGGGATAATGGAAGGGCGGGACGAAGACTTCCGGGAAAGCCTCATAGTCGTGCGTTGAGGGCTTGTCCGGCTGGAGGCCGTCGATGCTGCGGACCATCGGAACGCCGCCATGATTGAGGCCGCGATCATACTCGCAATAGAAAGTGATGAAAGCGTGCAGCGCGGCAATGCGCCAGACGCCATCGACCTTGCGGTAGCGGTTCTCATAGATCGCCTCACCCCAGCGAGACTCGCCGCCGAGCCAGGCAATGAGGATGAAGGCGCGCCAGCGGCCCTGCGCCCGCTCGCCATCGGCATCGACATGGATGACGGGCTGGAGCTGCATGTGATTGAACAGGACGCCGCGTTCATAAGGCGGCAGCGCGTGGAGATATTGCCGCACCCGATCCTGCCCGACATAGACCCCGCGCCCGGCGATCTCGAGCGTGCCGTCCGCCGTGAACATGTCGGCCGCCTCGTCCCACAGGCCCTTGTCGACATAATAGCCGTAAGCGGCCTGGAGATTGGCGATGGCGAGATGGGATTCGGCCTGCGACGTCCTGTCTCTCAGCGTGTGGACTTCCGCCCGCAAGGCCTCGATCGACTCGCGCAGCGACGCGATTTCATCAGACATCCCAACTCTCCTATCAGCCGCTCTGGCGACAATCTCGTTGCGCATCATCGTAACGGTCGTTAGAATTATTGCAAGAACCCCGATAATTTTTAACGTGCAGGAGAGAATGGGACATGACCCCTGACGGCATCCGGATCGCGCATCCAGACAAGCTTTTCATTGACGGCCAGTGGGTCGCTCCCGCACGCGGCGGCAGGATCGAGATCGTATCGCCTAACAGCGAGGAAGTGGTCGCGCGCGTCGCCGAGGCCACGAACGAGGATATGGACAGCGCCGTGGCGGCGGCCCGGCGCGCTTTCGACAATGGTGCCTGGAGCGGCATGAGCCCCGCCGAGCGCGGCGCGCTCGTCGGCCGCTGGGCCGCGATCCTCAAGGACCGCATCGGCGAATTGTCGGCTGCCTGGACGGCGCAGGTCGGCGGTCTCGCCAGCTTCGCGCCGATCATGCATGGCGGCGGCGTCGCGACGCTCGAGTTCATCGCGTCACTGGGCGAGAGCTATCCCTTCGTCGAGCGCCGGCCGAGCGCGCAGGTGGACACCGCCCTCGTGGTCCGCGAGCCGGTGGGCGTGACGGTCTGCATTGCACCATGGAATGCGCCGTTCGCCACGATGTCCAGCAAGGTCGCCTATGCGCTGGTGGCGGGCTGCACGGTCGTCATGAAGCCCTCGCCGGAAACGCCGCTCGAGGCCTATATCATGGCCGAGGCCGCGGAGGCGGCGGGCTTCCCGGCCGGGGTGCTCAACCTCGTCTGCGCCGATCGCGACGCCTCCGATCATCTGGTGAACAACCCGGATGTGGACAAGGTCAGCTTCACTGGCTCCACGGCCGCGGGCAAGCGGATCGGGCAGGTCTGCGCGAGCCGGGTGGCGCGCTGCACGCTGGAACTGGGCGGCAAGTCCGCCGCCATCGTGCGCGACGATTTCCCCATCGAGGCCGCAGCCGCCATCCTGGGCAACACGATCACCATCATGTCCGGCCAGGTCTGCGCCATGCTGAGCCGCGCCATCGTGCCCAAGAAACGCCATGACGAGCTGGCGGACGCCATCGCCCGCGTGATGGAGGGCATCAAGATCGGGCACAGCGATGCGCCCGATACCCAGCTCGGCCCGCTCGCCATGAAGCGCCAGCTCGACCGGGTGGAGGACTATATCGCGCTCGGCCGGGAAAGCGCCGACTTGGTGACCGGCGGCGGACGGCCCGCCGCGTTCAACAAGGGCTATTTCATCGAACCGACCCTGTTCGCGAATGTCGATAATCGCAGCCGCATCGCGCAGGAGGAGATCTTCGGCCCGGTGCTGGCCCTCATTCCGGCGGAGGACGAGGACGACGCCATCCGCATCGCCAATGAAAGCCAGTACGGGCTGAACGGCTCAGTGCTGACCAATGATGCCGATGCCGCCTATCGCATCGCCCGGCAAATGCGCACGGGCGGCGTGGGCCAGAACGGCATGCGTCTCGAATTCGGCATGCCCTTCGGCGGGTTCAAGCAATCCGGGATCGGCCGGGAAGGCGGGGTCGAAGGCCTGCAGGCCTATCTCGAGACCAAGACCGTGCTGCTGGACGCGATGCCCGCGCAGCTCTGAGCAAAAAAGGCGGCCCGGCCTCCCCGTCCAGCAGGGAGGCCGGGCCGCCGATCGTGCGGGTCAGCGGTCCTCGAGCGGAACCGCGTTGATGATGTGCGCCTGCGTATATTCAAACAGGCCCGCCTCGCCGAGTTCGCCGCCAAGGCCGGACTGCTTCGATCCGCGGAAGGGGATGTTGGCGTCGATGGCGAGATGCTGGTTCACCCAGACGGTGCCGGTATCGATGCGCTTGGCGACTTCCGTCGCGCGCGCGACGTCCCGGCCCCAGACGGTGCCGCCGAGCCCGTAATCGCTGTCATTCGCACGGGCGATCACATCATCGATATCGTCATATTTGAGGACCGGCAGCACCGGGCCGAACTGTTCCTCCCGGACCAGCGGCGCATCATCGTCGAGATCGCGCACGATGGTTGGCGGAATGAAATAGCCGGGTCGGTCGAGCGCTTCGCCGCCGGACAGGATGGTGCCCTCCGCCCGGGCGCTGTCGAGCAGCGCCTTGACCTTCTCGAACTGCATCCTGTTCTGGATCGGGCCGATCGTCGCGCCTTGCCGGGCACCGTCATCCACCACGGCCTCGCCGGCCAGCCGGGCCAGCTCGTCGCAGAACTCGTCATACATGGAGGATGGCACATAGGCCCGCTTGATCGCCACGCAGATCTGGCCGGCATTGGCCATTGCACCCTGATAGACTTTGCCGGCCACCGCCCGCGGATCGACATCGTCAAGCACGATCGCGGCATCATTGCCGCCCAGTTCCAGCGTCACGCGCTTCACGCTGTCCGCAGCCGAAGCCATGACTTTCTTGCCGGTCGCCGTCGATCCGGTGAAGGCGATCTTCGCGATGTCGGGATGGCTGGTGAGGAGCGGGCCCAGCTCATTCTCGTCGCACAGCACATTGAACACGCCCGGCGGCAGAATGTCCTTCGCGAGCTCCCCGAAGAGAAGCGTGGTGAGCGGCGTCGTGGGCGCCGGCTTGGCGACCACGCAATTGCCCGTCACCAGCGCCGGGCCGAGCTTGTTCATCAGCAGGATCACCGGGAAATTCCACGGCGTGATCGCGCCGACGACCCCGAGCGGCGTGCGATGCTCGATGACCGTGTTGCCCTCGCCCTCGCGCAGGACCTTCGTTTCGATCCGCATGTCCGCGAAGGCGCGCAGCGTGAACACGCTGCCCATGATCTCGTACATGGCCTGATCGATCGGCTTGCCCTGCTCGCGCGTCAGCAGGCTCGCGAACTCGCTGGCGCGCGCTTCCAGCGCATCGGCAAGCGCGTTGACCCGCGCGGCGCGCTCCTCGATGGGCAGGGCGGACCATGCGGGGAAAGCCCGCCGGGCAGCGGCCACCGCGTCCTCGAGCATCGCCGCGTCCGCCTTCGGGCATTGCGCGAACGCTTCTCCGGTCGCAGGATTGATGACATCGAAACTGCTTGCGCCATCGACGGCCTTGCCGTCGATCAGCAGCTTGAATTCATGGTCCATATCGTTCCTCCAGATGACGTCGTGGCCGACTCCGGGCGATCGGTCGCACCGGCTTGCATGATATCAGCGTTCGGGGTCGCCCCCGGGTTTCTTTTCATCCTTCGCGGTCTCCGCTTCGATCGCCGACAGCGCCTCGGGCACGCTGTTGGGATCGAACCGAAGCATTGCGGCGGACTTCAGCGCCGGATCCCAATGCTCGGCGATCCTGCCATCGGCAATGCGGAAAAGATCGAACCAGCTCGTCACATAGCCTTCACCGCCTTCGTCGCGCATCGGGCGCTGCGTCACGACCAGAACGAGGTCGCGCTCGGCCATGATGGTGATGAGCGGCAGCGTGATCGTGGGATTGACCGGACGCTCGGGCCGCGACCCGCGAATGAACTTTGCCAGCGCATCGCGGCCCGATGCGACGTTGGGATTATGCTGCAGATATTCGACCGTGAAGTAGCGATCGACCAGATCGGCGCGGCCGCCGAGCAGCACCTCGCGATACATGTCATAGACGAGCTTCTTGTTGGCTTGGAGCTTGCTGTCCGCGCTGGCGAGCAGCGCTGCCTGCCCTTCGGCCGTGGTGACGGTCTGGGCATGGCTCATGGACGTGGCGGCGAAGGCGACCAGCATCATCATCAAGGGCGACTTCATGCGCGAGGCTCTCCTGTCTCTACCCTGTGCCGGCCCTGCGGCGGGCCCGTGTCGGGCGGCGGAGCAAGGCCCCGCCGCCCTCCCATCTCAGTAGCGCGCGGTCAGCTGGACCGCGACCGTGCGCGGACGCTCGGCCAGGGCCGAGACCGAGCCATTGGCGCCGCTCACCGTCTGGCGGAACCCGGCGGTGGCGCGGTCGGTCAGGTTCTGGCCGATCACCGCCACGCTCCAGCGATCATCCTGCGGCCCGACGCCGACGCGCAGATCGACTTTCGCGAAGCCTTTCTGCCGGATCAGGTCGTCCGCCGTGGAGGACTGGAAGTACCAGGAGCTGAAATAGAGGAGCGGCGAGATCCGCACCTGCATGTCTCCGGCCGGAATGGTCGCATCGAGGCGAAAATTGCCGGTCCATTCGGGTGCGAAGCCGCGCCGCTTGCCGGAGAGGTCCTGCCGCCGGCCGACGCAGCCGGCCGAGGCGCCGAGCAGCGTCTGGATCGACGAACAGGGTGCACCGTCATAATTGAGGTAGATCGCGTCCAGATAAGCAAGGTCCGTGCTCGCAGTGAGCCAGCTGGTCATGCGCCAGCTCGCCGAGAATTCCACGCCTTGTGATCGGGCGGACGCGGCATTGGCGACGCTGACGCGCACCGTGCCGCTGGGCAGGGTCTCCGACACGGATTCCTGAAGGCCCGAATAATCGCCCCGGAACGCGCTCAGCGAGAATGTGACCTGCCGGGCGAAGAGATTGCCCTTCAGGCCGACTTCATAGGCATTGACCGTCTCAGGCCCGAAATCCCCGCCGGCCGAGCCGCCGCTGTAGCCGCCGGCCTTGAAGCCCTTAGTGTAGCTCGCGTAAGCCGTGAGGTCCGGTGTCGCATCGAACTGTACGCTCACGGACGGCATGAGCTTATCATCCTCGCGCGAGGGATCCGGGAAATCCATGTTGTTCGAGCCGAGGATGGCGTTCAGCGTATCGCTGACGGCCTTGCTGGCCGGCACATAGTTCTCCGGTGTCGGGAAGTTCGGGTCCGCCGTGCCGTTGTGCAGGGCGCGGAAAGCGTCCTTCGAGACCACCGAGTAACGCAGGCCGAGGTTGAGCTTGACCCGGTCCACCGGCCGCAGCGTGGCGGCGCCGAACACCGATTTGGTGGTGGCATCCTCATGCACCGTCAGGCGCCCGGCAACGGGCGTCTGGGCGGTATAGGGCGGCGCGGACGCGCCGAAGGGCGCGAAGAAGAAGCCCGTCACGCCATTGTTGCGCATCTTGCTGCTGCCATAATAGGCGCCCAGCTGCCATTCGAGGAAGCCCCCCGTGGGGGAGACGAGGCGAATTTCCTGCGACCATTGGCTGAACGTCTCGCGCTGGAAGACCGGCAGCAGGCTGCCCCCGCCGATCCCGGGAACGGGCGAGGGGATGAGCTGCTGCAGATATTCCGTATCATGATCGAAATAGCCAGTGATGGCGTTCAGCGTGTAATCGCCGATGCTGAGCGAGTTGGTCCAGCCCAGCTCGTTGAAGGCATAGTCCAGCTTGCCGGGGCGGCTGGAATTGCGCCAGTTCAACTCGTCGTCGACGGGGCCGCCATTGGCCGCGATATAGTTGGCGCAGCTGCCGCCGACCGGGAAAGGCGAGGGCGGGGGACAATGCTCTAGCTCGAAAGGCAGGAAATCCTGCGCCGACATCTTGCCGGTGTCGAAGCGAAGATCCGAACGGAAGTTGGCGCTCGGCGTGAAGGCGATCGACGCGCGCCCGACCCGGTTGCGCTCCCTTGGCCCATCCTTGCCCGTGAACTCGTTCTTCACGAAGCCGTCCATCCCCGAAAGCCGGCCGGCCAGGCGCACGCTCAGCATCTCGCCGAGCGGCGCGGTCACGCCGGCCTCGACATTATATTCGCCATAAGTGCCGTAAAGCGCGGAGGCATTGGCCTCGAAGGCGTTGCCCGGCTTGCGCGTGGTGATGTTGAGCGCGCCCGCGATCGCGTTATTGCCGAAGAAGGTGGTCTGCGGCCCCTTGAGCACCTCGACCCGCTCGACATCGAACAAGGCGGCGCGGATGGCGCGCGGACGCGAGCGATAGACACCGTCGACGAAGGTCGCCACCGACTGTTCGAAGCCGGTGTTGTTGGACGAGCCGATGCCGCGAATGTTCAACTGGTCGAACGGCCCGGGCGTGATGCGCACATTGGCGAGGCGATCGGCGACCGCGGACAGGCTCGTCAGATTGTCACGGGCGAGCCGCTCGCCGCCGACCACCGAGACGGAAATCGGGACATCCTGCAAACGCTCCGAACGGCGCTGCGCCGTGACGACGATATCGCCCTCGGCCGCGTCGACGCGCTCGTCCTGAGGCGCGGGCGCCCCGGCGGCGGCGTCCTGCGCCCATCCCTGGCTCGCGCCCAAGCTCGCCGCAGCGATCACGAACGCGCTGGTGCAGCCGCGCAAAAATATGGTGTTCATGCTTCCTCCCCTTCTTTTCTGTTGATGCTTATCTGTGTCGATTGTCGTGCCGGCCCGCCGCGGATCATGCGGACAAGAGCCAATGGTCTGACTCGGCGACGAGAGCCGGAGTGGCGTCGCCTGCAATCGCGGCGCCGCTCCGCAAGCCAGGCGCGGCCGCAGCCTCACCTCGCGCAAGGCCGGAAGCCGCGCCGACGCACCATTCGATCAGGATATCGCTTGCCCGCATCGCTTCCTCTCCTTGCCCTCCCACCTTGAAAGTGGTTTGAAGCCAGACGCAGAACAATATAACGAACGTTACAATTGGTCAATCGAGCTGACATCAGCCTCGCGACCACATCGAAAAATCCGGCAAACCGCGCGAAACGAGCGGATCAAGGAGGAGGATAGGCCATGAACATGCGAACCGCCGAGCTTACAGAAGCTTCCACGCCCGAATATGCCGCCCGCACGAACCGCACGCGCGCTGCATTTCTGGACTTCGTGCGATTATATTATGACGAAATGAAGGTTCGCGAAGCCTTCGAACGTTACGTTCATGTCGACTATATGCAGCATAATCCCGCGGTCACCGATGGCCGGGAAGCCGCCATTGCGCATCTCGAAGGCCTGTTGGCCCGGCCCACCGTCACCATGGACGTGCGGCGCATCCTGGTGGACGGCGACTATGCCGTCGCGCACCTCATCGGCCGCCAGGGACCGGAAGACCCGGGCCATGCGCTGATGAACATTTTCCGATTCGAGGATGGCCTGATCGTCGAGCATTGGGACGTGGCGCAGCCCGTGCCGGTCACCACCGCAAGCGGGCGCGGCATGGGCTAGGGCTGGTCGACATCCAGCGCTGGCGGACTGCAAATGGCGCTTTCTCGGTCTTCCGGTGCTCACGTACCTTGAGTACGCTGCGCGCCGGGTCCCGAGAAACCACCATTTTCGCCACGCCATCATCTGAATGTCGATCAGCCCTAGGGGGTATCGACGTTCATTTCGTCCGTTGAACAGGACTCTTCCTGCCAATATTTTCGTCATGCTGAACTTGTTTCAGCATCCATCGTGCCTTCAAGCTCCGGTCTCGGACGCGAAATGGATGCTGAAACAAGTTCAGCATGACGTTTTACAGGGAGGCAATGCGCTTCAGAGGTTGAATGTCGATCCGTCTTCGCATTCAGGGCTCGACCGCGCGATCCGGGCGGGTGTGCTCCAGGAACAGCGAGCGACCTTCTTCGTCCTTCGCTTCCAGCGTGTCGATGAGCGTGCGCAGGATATGATCGAGCGCCGCCTTCTCATGGGGCTTGAGTCGCGACAGGAGATACTGGGCGACAAGATCCGTGGCCGGACGCATCGCGCGGAACAGCCGCTCGCCCTCGGCCGTCAGGGTCAGTCGCTTGCGTCGGCGATTGGTCGGATCGGGGACCGTGACCACGCGGCCATGCCGCTCGAGCGTGGCGACCGCGCGCGAGATACTCATCGCATTGACGCCGGTCAGCTCGACCAGCTCGTGACTCGCGGTCGTGTTGTAGAATCCGATCTGCATCATCACCCGGAATTCGTTGAGGCTGATGCGATGTTCATGGGCAAGAAACGTCGAAAAAGGCGCCATCAGCCGGTTTGCCAGCTTGAGGATATTGTGAAGCATTTCGGCTTCTTCGCTCAGGTTGGACTGTAACGTCTGCGGCGTCTCGGACGGGTCGGATGGGTTTGACATGGGGGCTATCTGCGGCGGCGCGTTCGATTTCGTCAAGGCCGTTGATGATCCGCGCGTCACCGCGACATCGCGCGGAAAGCCCGTCCGGATCCGGCTCTGTCCGGCGCCTTCGGGCGACGCACGATGCCTTCGGGTCCGGCGCGAGGGTGCGCATCGCCTCTTGCAGGGCATAATAACGATCGTTACCATGCCTCCCAACGAAGATAAAAAGGAGAGGCTAGCCTTGCGCCCAGTTCCACCATCCTGCCGCCCGACCGGCATGAACGCGATGTCCCCGACGGCCGCCGCGCCGGCCCGGAGGCTGTCCCATGACTGACGCCTTCACGGGACCCTTCTCCACCCTGGACAACCCCCGGCTGGAGTTCGTGATGGAAGTGCGGCTCACCTTTCCGCGCGTCCAGATGATCAACAACACGCCCTGGGGCGGCAATCGCGGCGCGGTCTATGTGGAAAGCGGCACCTTCGAGGGGCCGCGCCTGCGCGGCAAGGCCGTGCCGGGCTCGGGCGGCGACTATGCCTTTTTCCGACCGGACGACGTCGCCGTGTTCGATGCGCGCTACATGCTTGAGGAGGAAGACGGCACGCTCATCCTCCTCAACAACAAGGGTTTCCTATGGGGCCGCAAGCCCGAGACGATGGAACGGATCCGCGACTGGGCGTTCCGCGGCGGGGCGCCGGTCGAGCAGCAGGAATATTATCTTCGCGGCCAGCCGAGCTTCGAGACGCCGGTCGGCAAGCATGACTGGCTCACCAAACATGTCTTCATCGGCGTGGGCGAGCGCCATGTCGAAGGCAATGTGCTGCGTTACTACGCGCTGACATGAGGCAGGCATGACAGACCAACCCACCCTTGAAGAGCGCAATGCCGCGATCGTGATGGAGATGTGGAAGGGCGTGATCTACGAAGGCGACCCGGAAGCGGTCCTCAAATATATCCACCCCGACTATATCCAGCACAATGTGAACATGCCCTCCGGCCGGGAGCATATCCTGCATCTGGTCAAGATCATCCGCAATCTGCCGGAAGGCTTCACGCCGCCCGCTCGCAAGGAACTGCTGCGCACGGTGGCCCAGGGCGACTATGTCGTGGCCATCTGGGAACAGGCGCAGCCCGACCCGACCCGGCCGGGCGAGACCTATATGGGCCATGCCTTCGACATGTTCCGGCTCGAGGACGGCCTGATCGTCGAGCA
Source organism: Sphingobium lignivorans (assembly GCF_014203955.1). Taxonomy (NCBI): domain Bacteria; kingdom Pseudomonadati; phylum Pseudomonadota; class Alphaproteobacteria; order Sphingomonadales; family Sphingobiaceae; genus Sphingobium; species Sphingobium lignivorans. The sequence continues at coordinate 2,984,066 of NZ_JACHKA010000001.1, read as the reverse complement.
TTGGGATGACACGCGCAAATGGCCGCGCCCCTGGAACGAGGAGCAGCCCTCTTGAGCGGCAGGACAGTGCTGGTCGCGGCCGCCGAGCCGATTCCGGGCCAGACGACCCCGGTCGTCGCGGCCGATCACGACGCGATGCTCGCCAGCGCCGATCCCGCGATCGCGCGGAACAAGCGGCTGTGCTATGACATGTACCGCATCGTCCTGCAGGCCGGGCGCGCGGATCGGGTGAGCGATTTCATCGGGCCGGACTATATCCAGCACAATCCCAATGTGGTGAGCGGCCGGGATGCCCTGAGCGCCTTCATCCGGGCATCGCGCCCCGAACGCGACATCAAGCCGACGATCGAACTGCCGCTGGTCTCCATCGTCGCCGAGCGGGACATGGTGCAGTTCACGTTCGTTCGTCCCGAGCGCGACGCGGAAGGCGAGCCTTATCATACGAGCTGGTTCGACCTGTTCAGGATCGAGGACGGCAAGATCGTCGAGCATTGGGACCCGGCCCTCAAGAGCCCGGAGATGCTGAAGCTTGACCCGAACGAACGTCGCCTCGACAAACCAGCATAGGAGGCCGGGGCGCGTCAGGGACAAGCCGTCGAACATATAACGATCGTTACAACTCACAGATCGTCTTGCTGAACGCGCGGGACAACGGCCGGCCGCACCGGGAGGGGCGAGCAAGGTCACCGAGGCGTCAGCAAGGGGGTGCACAGACCGGATAAAGCCATGCCGTCATCCACACGCCACACCACCAGCCCGGAACAGATGGCCGCCGCGCGCCGCAGCTTCGCCGCCGTGGTCGGTGCGCAAAATCTGTTCTTCGATGCGCAGGACCAGGAGGCCTACGCCGATGCCTTCGCGGTCGACGACAATCTGCATCGCCCGGCCGGTGCCATCGCGCCGGACACGGTGGAGCAGATCCAGGCGATCGTGCGCATCGCGGCCGAGCACAGGATCGCGCTCTGGCCGATCAGCCGGGGCAAGAATCTCGGTTATGGCGGCTCGGCACCCGTGCTGGCGGGCTCCGTCATTCTCGACCTCTCGCGGATGAAGAAGATCGAATATGACGAGGAGAACGGCACGGTGCTGCTGGAGCCCGGCGTCGGCTTCTACGATCTCTACGATTTCCTGAAGGCGCGCGGCCTCAAGCACTGGCTCTCGACGCCGGGCAACAGCTGGGGCTCGGTGATCGGCAATGCGCTGGACCGGGGCGTGGGATACACGCCCTATGGCGAGCACACGACGAAGCTGTGCGGCATGGAAGTGGTGCTGGCCGACGGCACGCTGGTCCGCACCGGCATGGGCGCGCTCACCAACTCGCCGACCTGGCAGCTCTATCGCTTCGGCTTCGGGCCGGCCTGGGACCAGATGTTCGTGCAATCCAATTTCGGCATCGTCACCAAGGCGGGCCTCTGGCTCATGCCCGAGCCGGAATCGCTGATGGGCATGGACCTGGAATTCGACAAGCCGGACGATCTCGGCCCGCTGATCGATGCCATCGCACCCCTGCGCCGGGAAGGCGTCCTCCAGCAATCACCGACGATCGGCAACTGGCTGCGCGCCGCCGCCATTCTGACCACGCGCAACGAGTGGACGGACCAGAAAGGCGCGCTGTCGGACGCGGTCATCGCGGCGATCCGCAAGAAGTTCCAGATGGGCTGGTGGGGCGTCAGTCTGCGGCTCTACGGACGCGAGACCATCAACCGCGAAGCCTATGCCATTCTCGAACGCGAGATGAACAAGCTCAAGCCGCTGAGCATGAAGCCGACGAACTGGAAACGCGGCGATCCGCTGGAAATGACCGGCTGGACCGGCACGCCGATCACCTTTCCCATGCAGAATGCCAACTGGCATGGCGGCCGGGGCGGGCATATCGGCTTCTCCCCGGTCCTGCCGCAATCGGGCAGCGCGGCCATGGCGCAGTTCCGCCGGACCTACGAGCGCTACAAAGAATATGGCATGGACTATCAGGCGAGCTTCGCCTTTGGCGAGCGCCACCTCATCAACGTCAATGCCATCCTGCTGGACAAGGACGATCCCGCCATGATGGCCCGCGTCGATCCCTTCATCCGCGCATTGGTCGCCGACGCGAAGGCGCAGGGCTACGGCGAATATCGCACGCATCTCGATTATATGGACCTGGTCGCCTCCACTTATGATTTCAACGATGGCGCGCTGGGGAAGCTGAACGACCGGGTGAAGGCCGCGCTCGATCCCCATGGGGTGATCGCGCCCGGCAAGAGCGGGATCGGCTCCGTGACCCGGCAGGCGCAGGCGGGAGAGCCTTCATGAAGGTGCGCGTCCGGATTGCGGGTGCTTTCCCGCTGGCGCTTCTCCCGCTGGTCCTCGCGGCCTGCGGCCAGCAGGCACCCGACCAGAAGAGCGACGCCGTGAAAGGAGGCCCGCCGCCCCCACCGCCGCCACTGACGGTCGCCGCAAGACCGGACGCAACCGGCGGCGAGCGCCTGTACATCCAGCATTGCGGCATGTGCCATGGCCCCGGCGGCATGGGCTCGGGCCTGCTCGCGCGCCGCACCGACGAGCCGCTGCTGGAGGCGCGCAAGGACCTAAGCGTCGATTATGTCGTGCAGGCCGCGCGCACCGGCATCGGCAACATGCCGCCCATTCCCCGGGGCGAAGTGAGCGACGCGGAGATGCAGCAGATCGCGACCTATCTCGCCAGCGGCAAGGGACCAGCGGCGCCATGACGCGCGTCAGCCGACGCGGCTTCGTCACCGCAGCCGCCACCGTGCCGCTGCTGGGCGCCTGCGGGCTGGACAGGCCGTCCGCCGCGCGGATCGCCCTTTATGATCCGGGGCTGGCGGCCGGTCGCCTGTTCGCCCAGCGCGCGCGTGCCCTTGGCCTCCCGGCAATCGCCCTCGATCAGGACCGGGTGCGGCTGCTGCAGCGCGTGCTGGCCGAAAGACCGGCCTCCCTGTGGGGCCTCTCCCGTCATGCGGACCAGTTGCTGGCCGCCGACATCCTGCGGGAACATGGCTATCGCGCCGAACTGGCCGTGCAGCATCGCGCCGACCGATCCGTGGTCCAGCCCCGCCACCAGCCCATGCGCTCCGCCGGCGCCCTCGCCAGGATCGCCGGCGATCAATGGCCACTCGTCTTCGCCGAGATCGCCGCAGGCCTCGGCCCGGCCTACCGCCCAGGCCGGTCCGCGACGGCGACCGGGCCGATCATGAGCTGGGCCTTCGTGCGGGGATAGCGGGGGGCCGGGAGGGGGGCGGTGCGGTACCGATCACTACTTTGGCGGAGGTGTGATTTTTGAAGTTCCTTTAGCGCGACGCGCGTAATGGGCTCCGTCGAATTGCATTTTATGGGGAGCCAAGAGGGATCGCGCAGTTCCATCTCGGTGAGCTTGGGCACCCGGAACCAGTTGTGCTGCGGCGTCTCCACCAGCTGCTCGCCCGTCAGAGGGTGGAGCGCATCGCGGGCCGGCGTGACGGCGGCACTGAACACGCGGGAGGGCGGTGTCATGACAGTGAACTACGGCACCGCGGAGGAAGGCTCGCAAGGCCACACAGGCGCGCAGCTGCGCATCGCCGCTTATGGGCCTCAGGCCGTCAATGTCAGCGGCCTGCTCGACCAGACCGATCTCCATTACATCGTGCGGGATGCGCTCAAGCTGGATTGAGCGCTCTTGCGGCATGCCTGCCCGGTGATCTCTCACGCGGCGTTTGTCCGGCGGGGGTTTGACCTTCCCGGACTTCAGAGCCAAGCATGTTGCGGATGCGAAGGAGATCATGTGCGAATCGTCATCATCGACGACAGCGGTGCGCGGGCCACGGTCCTCGAGGAAGGGCTGCGTGACGCCGGCTATGATGACATTCACGTGGTGCCGCCACGCGGGGCTTTCGTTGCGCGGCTGGAGCGCATGGCACCGGATGTGGTGCTCATCGATCTGGGCAATCCCAGCCGCGATTCCCTGGAAGAGATGCTGATCGTCAGCCGGGCTCTGGCAAAGCCGATTGCGATGTTTGTCGATCAGTCGGATGACAGCATGATCGGCGCGGCCATCGATGCCGGCGTGTCGGCCTATGTCGTGGACGGTCTGCGCAAGGAGCGGGTGAAGCCCATACTGGATCTCGCCATCCGTCGCTTCAATGCCTTCGCGAGGATGCAGGCGGAACGCGACGAGGCGCTCACCCAGCTTGCCGATCGCAAGACGATCGATCGCGCCAAGGCGATCCTGATGCGCACCCGCGACCTGTCCGAGCCGGACGCTTATGCGCTGTTGCGCACCACCGCCATGAATCAGGGCAAGAAGATGGTCGACGTCGCGGCCGCCCTGATTACCGCCAGCGACCTGTTGGGAGGGATGTCGTGACGCCCATTCGCATCGCCTTTCTCGGGCTCACGGATGCCGCGCCGCTGGTCGTCGCGCTCGAAAAGGGCTTTGCCGAGGCCGAAGGGATCGCGCTGGAGCTCTTGCGTGACACAAGCTGGGCAACGCTGCGCGACCGGCTCGTCTATGGCCAGGTACAGGCAGCGCATATGCTGGCGCCGCTGGCCGTCGCCGTGACGCTTGGGCTGAGCCAGCAGCCTTGCGCACTCTCCGCGCCCTGCAAGCTCAACGTCAATGGCAACCTGCTGGTGATGAACCCGGATTTTGCGGCGGCTCTGGAACCGGACGCCGCCGCGCGGCTTGGCGATCCGCTCGCGACCGCCCATGATTTTGCGAATGCGATCGGCCTTTACCATCGCAAGCCCATCATCGGTGTCGTCCATCGCTTCTCCAGCCACGCCCTGATCCTGCGCTATTTTCTCGCCAGCGCCGGCGTCGACCCTGATCGGGACGTGGTGCTGAGGGTCTTGCCGCCCTCGCTGATGGTCGAAGCGATGCGCGCGCGGGAAATCGACGGTTTTACGGCAGGCGAGCCATGGGGCAGCAGTGCCATCGAAGCGGGTCTCGCCGAGGCGGTCGCCGCCAGCGAGCGCCTCTGGCAACGCGGCGTCGAGAAGGTGCTGGCCCTGCGCACGGACTGGATGGAAGACAATGCCGACACGGTCGACAGGCTGCTCCGCGCACTGGTGGCAGCGGCAAGCTGGTGCGACGATCCGGCCAACCGGGAGGAGCTGGCGCGCCTGCTGTCTCATCCCGCCTATGTCGATCAGCCGCATGACCTCATCGAACGGGCGCTTTCCGGACACATTGTGGCGCGTCGCGGGGAGCCGCCGGTCGATCTGCCGGATTTCCTGCTCTTCGCGCGTGAAGCGACGCCCTTCCCCTGGCGGAGCCAGGCGCTGTGGATCTATTCCCAGTTCGTGCGGTGGCGCATGGTCGAATCGAGTGCCGATGCGCAGGCGCGCGCAGCGGCGGTGTTCCGCCCCGACATTTATCGCCGTGCCCTGGCCAGCAGCGAGGCGCCGATGCCCGGTGCGAGCATGAAGGTCGAAGGCGCGCTGGCCCAGCCCCTCGCCATCGGGGCGCCAAAAGGCGCTATCACCTTGGGACCGGACCGTTTTTTCGACGGACGCATGTTCGATCCGGATCGGATCGAGGACTATCTGGAGGGCTTCGAGGTGCCGCGTTGATGCGCCCAGAATTGTGCCTTGCAACATGAAACGAATCGCGAGATAGTGCGGGGGCTACGCGACGAGGCGTGGCCTTTTGGACGGTATGCTCCACAGACGGAGCCCACTGCCCTCCCCATTTTCGCAGCAAAGCCGCTGACCGGATTTCGCGCCCATGCGCGCAAATCCGTCGAGCGGCTTTTTTCGTTTTCATCGTCCAAAGAGGGGGACGTGACATGGCTACAGTCATTCAGGACATTTCCGGCACCGTAATGCCGGACGCAGCCACCGCGAAAAGCAACTTCTGGCGCGTCGGCCACAAACCGACGCTCATTGCTGCTTTCCTTTATTTCGATCTCGCCTTCATGGTGTGGGTTCTGCTGGGGCCGCTCGCGCCGGAAATCGCCAGGACGCTGTCCCTGACTCCCGCCGAAAAAGGCCTGATGGTCGCGACGCCCACCTTGATGGGTGCCTTGCTTCGCGTGGCGAACGGTCTGCTGGTCGACCGGATCGGCCCCAAGCTCTCCGGTGCCCTCAATCAGCTGATCGTGATCGCGGGCCTGCTCGTGGCGTGGTTTCTGGGCGTCAACAGCTTTGTCGGCACGCTTGTCCTGGGGATCATTCTCGGGTTTGCCGGTGCCAGCTTCGCCATCGCATTGCCGCTCGCCAGTCGCTGGTATCCGCCGGAGCATCAGGGCAAGGCTATGGGACTGGCCGGCATGGGCAACTCTGGAACCGTTCTTGCCTCGCTGTTCGCGCCGGTCCTGGCCAAGCTCTTTGGTTGGAACGCCGTGCTGGGCCTCGCCTGCATTCCGCTCACGATCGTCCTCGTCATTTACCTTATCCTGGCCAAGGATGCGCCTGACGCTCCCGCGCCGAAGAAATTCGCGGACTATTTCACGTCCCTCAAGACCGCCGACGCCTGGTGGCTGATGGGCTTCTATGCGGTCACCTTCGGCGGCTTCTCGGGCCTTGCCTCTTCCTTGACGATCTACTTCACCGACCAGTTCGGCCTGACCACGATCCTGGCCGGCTATTGCACGGCCGCCTGTGTCTTCGCCGGCTCGCTGGTGCGGCCCATGGGCGGCGCTCTGGCGGATCGGATCGGAGGCATCAACAGCCTGACGATTGTGTTCATCGTCGCGGCTCTCGCGCTTGCCGGGGTCAGCATGGCGCCGACACTGGCAACTGCGCTCACGCTGTTCGTGATTGCGATGCTGGCGCTTGGTACCGGCAACGGCGCGGTCTTCCAGCTGGTTCCCCAGCGCTTTCAGTCCGAAATCGGCATCATGACCGGGCTCGTCGGGATGGCCGGCGGGGTGGGGGGCTTCTATCTCGCGTCGTCGCTCGGTTTCGCGAGGCAGTTCACCGGCAGTTTCGGGTCCGGTTTTCTCATCTTCGCGGGTCTCGCCCTGCTGGCGCTGGTGGGGATTACGCTCGTGAAGGGAAAATGGCGCGCCAACTGGAGCACTGGCGCTCGCATCTGAGCTGGAGAGGCGAAGCCGGCGTCCGGAATACGGCTCCGCCGGCTTCCTCATCGGGGGATAGTCCATGAAGTCTTGTCTTTTCGCGGCGGCCGGGCTGGCCGCTGCCGGACCCGCTTGCGCCCAGACCGTGACGGTCCAGTCCCTCATCGATGCGCGATTGCGCTATGAAGTCGTGGAGCAGACTGGGCTTCCCGACGAGGCTCATGCCGCGACGATCCGCCTTCGCACCGGGGCACAGGCGGGTATGGGCTCCTGGTCGGCACTTGCAGAGGTGCAAGGGACGCTGGCGCTGGCCGGCAGCTATCATGACGGCCTCCATGGGTCGGCTTCGCGCCCGCTCGTCGCTGATCCGGAAAATGTCGCGCTCTACCGGGCGCAGCTTCAGTACAAGACGGATGCCCTGATGGTTACCGCGGGGCGACAGCGCATCGCGTTGGATGACGAGCGGTTCGTCGGCAATGTCGCGTTTCGCCAGAATGCCCAGAGCTTCGACGCGGTCCGCGCCGAATGGACAGGCTTAGGCGGACTCAAGCTGGACCTCAGCTATGCGTGGAGTGTCCGCACGATCTGGGGTGTGGACGGCAGGGGCGCACGTCCGCGAAGCATTGGCGGCGAGAATGTCTTCGTGAACCTCTCCTATGCAACGCCCGTTGGGAAGGTCACCGGATTTGCCTATCTGGTCGATCAGAAGGAGGCCGATGTGCAGGGCTATCGTCTCTCCAGCCAGACTTATGGGTTCCGTCTTTCCGGATCGCGGAGCCTCTCCCGGGCGGCCAGGCTGAGCTATGGCTTGAGCTATGCGCGCCAGGGCGATTATCGCCGCAATCCCAATAGCTATGCTGCCGATTACTGGCTTGTGGACCTCGCGCTGGATGTGAAGCCATTCAAGCTGAACGCCGGCTATGAGGTGCTTGGCGCGGACGAGGGCATGACGCTCACCAGCTTCCAGATCCCGTTGGGCACGAACTTCAAGTTTCAGGGCTGGGCCGACAAATTGCTGACCACGCCGCCCAATGGCGTACGTGATCTCTATGTGGGCGCAGGCCATGGCTGGGCCGGCGCCGGCAGGATCGATTCGGTCTCGCTGCAGGCCACCTGGCATCGTTTCGAGAGCGATCGCCTCGATCAGCATTATGGCGACGAGATCGATCTGCTGGCCAGCATGAAGATAAAGCGCACCGTCTTTTCGGCACGATTCGCGCGCTATGAGGCCGATGCGCTCGCGACCGATACCAGCAAGTTCTGGTTGCAGGTCGACTGGATATTTTGACGCTTGCGCCGGGAAGCGATCCCGGTCATGCTGCAGTGCGAAGGGCAAGGTTGCCCTGTTCTTATAGCCGCGACGGTCCGAGGATGGACCGTCAAGGCGTGTCATGATGGCAAAGCCGCCATCCAGCTTCCGGCCAAAGCCGGAGCCTGGGTGGCGGCTTTTTTTTGTTTTGGAGCATGGGACATGGACTTCCAGGACTATCAACCCCGCGAAGGGACCGACGAGCCTGCAGATCGGTTCTCCGGCGATCCGCGCGAGCATCTCGTCGTAGTGGGAAACGGCATGGCGGGCTGCCGGGCGGTCGAGGAACTGCTGGCGCGTGACGCGGGGCGCTATCGCATCACTATCTTCGGCGCCGAGCCGCATGTGAATTACAACCGGATCATGCTCTCCCCGGTGCTCGCGGGCGAGAAGACGTTCGACGAGATCATCATCAACGGGCGTGACTGGTATCGCGACAACGGGATCACGCTGATCACGGACGATCCCATTGTCTCCATCGATCGCGCGTCCGCAGCCGTCACCAGCCGGTCCGGCCGCACGCTGGGCTATGATCGCCTGCTGATCGCGACGGGGTCGGACCCCTTCATCATTCCCGTGCCGGGCAAGGACCTTCCCGGCGTCGTCAGTTTTCGCGACATGAAGGATGTCGACACCATGCTCGCCGCTGCAGCAAAGGGCGGTGCGGCCGTGGTGATCGGCGGCGGCCTGCTCGGTCTCGAGGCAGCGCATGGCCTTGCGCTGCGCGGCATGAACGTGACGGTGCTGCATCTGCCGGGCAGCCTGATGGAGCGTCAGCTCGACGAGGCTGCGGGCTGGCTGCTCAAGACGGCCCTTGAAGAACGTGGACAGACGATCCTCACGGGCGCCGACACAGCCGAGATTTATGGTGACGGCAAGGTGGAAGGCGTGCGGCTCAAGGACGGGCGGGAGATCCCGGCCAGTCTCGTTGTCATGGCAGTCGGCATTCGCCCTTCGGTCGCCCTGGCGCGCGAGGCGGGGCTGGAGGTCGGGCGCGGTATCAAGGTCGACGACCATATGGTCACGAGCGACCCGTCGATCCTGGCCGTGGGAGAGTGCGCCGAACATGACGGCAACGTCTATGGCCTCGTGGCGCCGCTGTGGGACATGTGCCGCAGCTTCGCGGACGGCCTGACCGGCAAGGCGAACCCCTATCGATGTTCGGCGACCTCGACCAAGCTCAAGGTCGCCGGGCTGGATGTCTTCTCGGCGGGCGACTTTTCGGGCGTCGGCGGTGGTTGCGAGGATATCGTCCTGCGAGACGCCAGCCGGGGCATCTACAAGCGTCTGGTGCTGCAGGACGACCGCATCATCGGTGCGGTCCTGTACGGCGATACTGCGGACGGAAGCTGGTATTTCGATCTTCTGAGGAAAGGCGAATGCGTCGCAGACCTGCGTGACGTCCTGATCTTCGGCCAGGCATTCGCCTCGGGAGGGGGCGCGGCGGACCCTAAGGCTGCCGTTGCAGCGCTCTCGGACGATGCCGAGATTTGCGGCTGCAACGGCGTCTCCAAGGGGCAAGTGCTTTCCTCCATCGCGAGGGGGGCGCACAGTCTCGACGCCGTGCGCGTCACCTGCAAGGCGTCCGCCAGTTGCGGGTCCTGCACCGGCCTGGTCGAAACATTGCTGGCGATCACGCTGGGCGACGATGTTCAGGCCGGCTCCAAGACCATGTGCAAATGCACGACCTTCACGCATGACGATGTCCGGCGCGAGATCGTGGCCCAGGACATGCGATCAATCCCCGAGGTAATGCAGAAGCTCCATTGGTCCACGCCTGATGGTTGCTCGTCCTGCCGTCCGGCGCTCAATTATTATCTGCTGTGCGCATTGCCCGGTGAATATATCGACGATCAGCAGAGCCGCTTCGTCAACGAGCGGATGCACGCCAACATCCAGAAGGACGGCACTTATTCCGTCGTGCCGCGCATGTGGGGCGGCCTCACTAATCCGCGTGAGCTGCGGGCCATCGCCGATGTGGTCGAGAAATATAACGCGCCGATGGTCAAGGTGACGGGCGGGCAGCGGCTGGACATATTCGGCATCCGCAAGGAGGATCTGCCCGCGGTCTGGGCTGACCTCAACGCTGCGGGCATGGTCTCGGGCCATGCCTATGGCAAGTCGCTGCGCACGGTGAAGACCTGTGTCGGCAGCGAGTGGTGCCGCTTCGGCACGCAGGATTCGACCGGCCTCGGCGTCAGGATCGAGCGGATGACATGGGGCTCCTGGATGCCCCACAAGTTCAAGATCGCCGTCTCGGGCTGCCCGCGCAACTGCGCGGAAGCGACCATCAAGGACTTTGGCGTGGTCTGCCTGGATTCGGGCTACGAGCTCAGCGTCGGCGGCAATGGCGGCATCAAGGTTCGGGCAACCGATCTGCTTTGCAGGGTGGCGACGGAACAGGAGGCGCTCGATTATTGCGCCGCCTTCATCCAGCTCTATCGCGAGGAGGCCCGGTATCTGGAGCGGACCGCGCCCTGGATCGAGCGGGTCGGCATCGATTATGTGAAGCAGCGCATCGTCGAGGATGAGATCGGTCGCGAGGCGCTGCGCGCGCGCTTTCTCTTCTCGCAGGGCTTCAGTCAGGACGATCCCTGGGCGCAGCGCGCCGAAGGCGTGGCACGCGAGCAGCATGCGCACATGGCGCAGTTCAGACCTGCACGGCTGGAGGAAATGGCATGATCGGCGAATGGCTCGACATCGGCTGGGTGAATGAGATTCCGGTGCGCGGCAGCCGCACCGTGCCCGTCGAGGGCGGCGAAGAGATCGCCGTTTTCCGCACCAGTGACGACAGGATCTTCGCGCTGGTCAATCGCTGCCCGCACAAACACGGGCCGCTCAGCCAGGGCATCGTCCATGGCCACAGCGTCGCCTGCCCCCTCCACAACTGGAACATCGCCCTCGCCACCGGGGAAGCGCAAGGCGAGGACAAGGGCTGCACGCCGGTCATCCCGGTCAAGATCGATGGCGGGCGGGTGCTGATCTGCCGGGCAAGCACATTGAAGGCGGCGGCGTGAGCGAAAACCACCGCAAGCCCCGCTCCATCCAAGCCCTATTCCGGAAGGGAAGGGTCTAGTGGCTGTCCGAACGACCTGCGCTTATTGCGGTGTCGGCTGCGGCATCCTCGCGCGTGTGACCGGCGAGCGCAAAGTCGAGATCGAGGGCGATCCCGATCATCCCGCCAATGCCGGCCGTCTCTGCTCCAAGGGCACGCATCTGGGCGAGACGGTCGGCCTTGAGGGCCGGCTGCTCCACCCCATGATCGGCAACCGTCGCACAAGCTGGGACAAGGCGCTCAACCTGGTGGCGAAGCGCTTTCGCGACATCATTGCCCGCCACGGGCCGGACAGCGTCGCCTTCTACGTCTCCGGCCAGTTGCTGACCGAGGATTATTATGTCGCCAACAAGCTGATGAAGGGCTTCATCGGCTCGGCCAATATCGACACCAATTCGCGCCTCTGCATGTCGAGCGCCGTGGCCGGTCATCAGCGGGCGTTCGGGGAGGATGTCGTCCCGGCGAGCTATGACGATCTCGACGCGGCCGATCTCATCGTGCTCGTGGGTTCCAATACGGCCTGGTGCCACCCGGTTGTTTATCAGCGCATCATGGCTGCGCGTGCGGCACGGGGCACGAAGCTTGTCGTCATCGATCCCCGCCGTACCGAGACCTGCGAGGAGGCGGACCTTCACTTGCCGCTGCGCCCCGGCACGGACGTGGCGCTGATGAACGGCCTGCTCGCCCACATGCGGCGCGAGGGGCTGGTCGACGAGGCCTATCTTTCAGCGCATGTCAGCGTGCCGGACGGGTTCTGGAGCGCTCTGGAAACGGACAACGACCTGTGGAGCGTGGCACGCCTGTGCGATCTCGCCCCCGCGGACCTGCAGGGCTTCTATGAGCTGTTCGCAGCCACGCCGCGCACGGTCACGCTGTTCAGCCAGGGGATCAACCAGTCGATCCGTGGAACCGACCAGGTGAACGCGATCATCAACGTCCATCTTGCGACCGGCCGGATCGGCAAGACCGGCGCCGCGCCGTTCTCGATCACGGGGCAGCCCAATGCGATGGGGGGGCGGGAAGTCGGTGGACTGGCTTCGACATTGGCGGCGCATCGCAACTTTTCCGATGAGGACATCGCCGATGTCGGCCGTTTCTGGGCAGCGGAACGCATGGCGACGAAGCCGGGGCTCAAGGCGGTGGACCTGTTCCGCGCCATGGGCGAGGGCCGGATCAAGGCGGTGTGGATCATGGCAACCAATCCGGCGGTGTCGCTGCCTGATGTTGGTCGTGTCCGCGAAGCCCTCGCCGAATGTCCTTTCGTCGTCGTCTCCGATGTGATTGCCGATACCGATACGGGCCGGTTTGCGCATGTTCGGCTCCCCGCCGCCGCCTGGGGTGAGAAGGACGGCACCGTCACCAATTCCGAGCGCATGATCAGCCGCCAGCGTGCGCTGATGCCGCTGCCCGGGGAGGCGAGGCCGGACTGGTGGATCATCAAGGAAGTCGCCCGCCGCATGGGCTGGCGCACGGCCTTCGGCTATGATCGCCCCGCGGAGATCTGGCGCGAGCATGCCCGTCTGACCGCTTATCGCAACGAGGGCGCGCGGGCGCTTGACCTGCGGGGCAAGGCCGCGATCGGAAACGAAGCCTATGATGCTCTGGCGCCGTTCCAGTGGGGCGGGCGGCCTTTCGCGGACGGGCGCTTTCCCACGCCGGACGGTAAGGCGCGGCTGGTGTCCGTGGCCCAGCGCGACGCCGAGGCAAGCCTCGCGGACTGGCCGATGACGCTCAACACCGGGCGCTATCGGGACCATTGGCACACGATGACGCGCACGGGGCTCAGCCCCAGGCTGGCGCGGCATCGCGAGGAGCCGCTGGTCGAGATCCATCCCGATGATGCGGCTTCGCTCGGCCTCGCTGATCGGGCGCTGGCGCGGGTTTCGACGCCGCAGGGCGAGAGCGTGTTTCGGGTTGCCCATCAACCGGGACAGCGGCGTGGCGAGTTGTTCGTGCCGATTCACTGGACTGACCGGCAATCGACCGGCGGCCGCGCCGGTCTGTTGCCGCGGCCCCTCGTCGATCCGCACAGCGGTCAGCCGGGTTTCAAGATGACGCCCGCGCGCATCGCGTCGGTTTCTGTCGACTTGCATGGCTTCCTGATCGTGCATGGCGAAGTGCCGCTGCCCGACTGTCTGTGGGCGACGCGGATCACGGTGCCGGGCGGCACGCTCTACGAGATCGCGGGGCTGGGCGATCCGCTTGCGCTCGATCGCGCCTTGCCGCGCGGCGAACGGGTCGAGGCGAGCGATCCTGCCCGGGGCACGCGTCGTGTCGCCATCCTGCATGAGGGGCGCCTCGTCGCCGCGCTGTTCGTGACGCGTAGCGGCGAATTGCCTTCGCGGGACTGGCTGATCGGCCAGCTCCAGCAGCCGCAGGGGCCGCGGGTGCTCGCCGGTCGCGCGCCTGGCGGACAGCTGGAGAGAGGCGCGATCGTCTGCGCGTGCTTCGATGTCGGGATGCGCGCCATCGTCGCGGCGATCCGCGATGAAGGGCTGGCCGATATCGCAGCCATCGGGGTGGCTCTGGGAGCTGGCACCAATTGTGGTTCATGCCGGCCCGCGATCGCCCGCCTCATTGCCGATGAACGAAAGGAAGCTGCCAATGGTTGAGGAATTTCCCGCCGGGATGGTCTGGCTGGTCGGAGCGGGGCCGGGCGATCCCGACCTGCTCAGCCGCAAGGCGGAACGCCTGCTGGGCCGCGCCGACATCATTTTCCACGATGCACTCGTCGGCAGATCGATCCTTGCGATGGCGCCTCAGGCGGAAATGGTGAATGTCGGCAAGCGCGCCGGGCGGCATTCCAAGGATCAGCGCACGATCGACAGGCTGATCGTCGAGGCGGCGCTGGCCGGCCGCCATGTCCTGCGGCTGAAGGGTGGGGATCCTTCGATCTTCGGTCGTTCGACGGAGGAAATCGCTGCCTGCGCTGAGCATGGCGTGCCGGTGCGTATCTGTCCCGGCATTACCGCCGCCAGTGCCGCGGCGGCGCAGGGGCTTGCGTCGCTTACGTTGCGCGGCATGGCGAGACAACTGACCTTCCTGACCGCTCATGCACGACGAGGTGAGGCAATCGAGCACGACTGGGAGGCGCTCGGCCGTGCCAAAGGCACGCTCGCCATCTACATGGGCCGCGCGGCCGCTGCGGACATCGCGCGAAATCTCATCGCAGCGGGCCGCGACCCGGCCACGCCCGTGCTCATTGCCGTCAATGTCTCGCTGCCGAACGAACGGCTGCTGCGTGGCCGCCTTGATGCCCTGGCCTTCCTCGTCCGGGCAATCGGCCAGGACGATCCGACGCTTCTGCTGATCGGCGAAGCCGTCCACTGCGGGCTTGCCGCAAGCTCTGGCGAAGGGATTGTGAAAGAGGCCGCCGGCCGCGCAGCGATAAGCGGCTAGCAGGTCAACGCCTTCAGCGTCGGGCTCTGCGGCTGGAGCTTCGTTCGGCGCATCGGTGCTTCTTCCTTGTTTGCCCAGTGATGAGTATCACCGACTTGAAGGCAACACATCGCGGGCTTTATAACCCAGCAGAGCAGACAGCTCCCGAGCCGCACTCTTCACCGAGCTCTCTATGTCGAGCGCTATGTGGGGCAGCAGCCGTCTGGCCGGTGCTGTGACGCCTAAACTCCCCAAAACCGTCCCGTCGGCGCGGAAGACGGGAGCCGCGACACCGGCAACATCCATTTCCTCGTTCCTGTAGTTTGCCACGCCGTCCGTGCGCACCTTCTCGATGACCGATGCCATTTGAGCGGCGGAGGGCATGGCCTGGCCGCTCAGCGGGCCCAGGGCGTGATTCTTCATCGCTTCGGCCGCATCTGCATCTGGAAGTGAAGCCAGAATGGCGCGCCCGAGCGATCCCCAACTCAGTGAGAGTTCCGTGTGACGTTCGATCATGAAGCGCAGAGGATGCGGCGTCTGTATCGTGGCAACGACGACGGCCGTATGAGTTGATGGCTTGTAGACACAAAGGGAGCAGGTTTCTTCCCACTGCGACCACAGGCGACGCAAGATCGGATCCGCCAGCCGACCCGGATCGACATGCTGCATGATGAGCGATGCCACCCGATGGAACTCGCTGCCGACGCGATAGGCCTGTCCCGTCCCGCGCTCGACCATGCCTGAGCGGATCAGCGGCTGAAGAAGGCGATGGACGCTGCTGGGCGGCAAGGCGGCCTGCGCTCCGAGCTGAGTCAATGTGAATGTGGCCCCGCTCTCCGCCACAATCTTGAGCAGGGCAATTGTCCGTGCACCTGCTCCGCGATCGTCTTCTGTCATTGCCCCACCGTTTCCTTGGCCCACCCTTCATCCATAGCCCGGTTCAATCGTGCCAAGAAAGAAAAAGCGCGGAGATTTTCCGTATATCGGAAAAGTAATTACGTATATCGGAAATTATGTTGACGAAAGCGCGCGCGCGGGTTTAGCCAATCACCAAGGTGAGCCGGCGAACGGCTTCGGAAAAAATATGAGGGGGAGGATGTTGGTCGGCTCGGCCACGCGCGCTCGGCGACAGGAACGAGTGAACGCGCGACGCTCGCAAGCGGTCCACGTGACGGGCCGTCGGGGCATTCCCAGTGAGGAATTTTAGACCTTAAGCGCGCCAGCTGCGTTCGCGCGCCTGTTTCAAGGAAATAGCAATGGTTTCAAAGACAATGCCCGACGACGCAACGCTGCCTCCCCCGATCGTCGCGGGCCTTCCGATGCCCCAGTTCAAGCGCATTGGTGTCGAACCAATCAGTGGTGCCTGTGGGTGTGAAATCAGCGGCGTCGATCTGCGCGAGCCTCTGGATTCCGAGACGCTCGCGGAGATCATGAAGGCTTTTGAACATTTCACCGTGATCGTGCTGCGCGACCAGAACCTGTCTCCCGAGCAGCACAAGGCTTTCTCTCGTCATTTTGGTGAAATCACTGAACTGCCCCAGGCTCCCATCTATGGCGAGCACCGGGATATGCAGGAAGTGCGTCGCGAGGCGTTCGAGCCCGAGAATGTCGTTCCGTCATTCGAGCATTTTCATACGGACAGCCCGTTTCTGCTGCAGCCGCCCAAATGCATCGTCATGCGAGCGCTCGAAGTGCCGCGATGGGGCGGCGACACCGCGTTTTCCAATGCCTATCTTGTCTATGAACATCTCTCGGACGGGATGAAGGCGCTCCTGGACGGGCTCCAGGTGGTTTATTCTGGCGCAGAAATCTGGTCGAAGAATGAAAACCTGCCGCCGGAAAAACGCCTCCGCCTGCGCGAGAGCCATGACTTCACCGAAGATCAGTTGACCAACACGCATCCTGCAGTGCGTGTCCATCCGGTCACCGGCCGCAAGGCCCTCTTCGCGACAAGCGCCTATTTCAAGCATTTCGTCGGATGGAATGAAGCAGAAAGCCGCGCTCTGCTGAATTACCTCCAGTCCCTCGCCCAGCACCTCCATTATCACTGCCGGGTGAAATGGAAGAAGGACACGCTGATCGTCTGGGATAATCGCTTCACGCTTCATCGCGGTGTTCATGATTTCAAATTCGAGCGCCGTCACCTCGTCCGGACGACCGTGAAGGGCGAACGCCCCCTCGGTCCTGGCGACTTCAGCCCAAAAGCCTGAGATGAAGGTCAGCAGAGCCATCGCGGAGATCCTCGCGAAAGAGGGCGTGGAGGTCATCTTCGGCTATCCGCGTAATGCCGTGCTGGAGACGGCGGCCGAGATCGGTATCCGGCCGGTCATCGTCCGGCAGGAGCGGACTGGCGTCCATATGGCGGATGCGCTGTCCCGCTTGAGCCGGGGCAAGCGCCTCGGTGTCTTCGCCATGCAACATGGCCCAGGCACCGAGAATGCCTATGGCGGTGTCGCCCAGGCCTATTCGGAATCCGTTCCGGTCCTTGTTCTTCCGCAGGGCTATGCGCGCCGCATCGCGCACCTGCCCGACAACTACAATGCGACAGTTTCGATGCGAGACGTCAGCAAGCATGCAGAACCGTTGAACGTGGCCGAGGAAGTCGGCAACGTCATGCGTCGCGCGTTCACGCAATTGCGCAACGGTCGCTTGCGGCCGGTCATCATCGAATTGCCCTGGGACGTTCTACCCGAGGAGGTAGAAGAACCCCTTGTCTACCATCCCTCGGTCAGCGCGAAAAGTGCACCCGATCCGGCCGGCGTTCGGGCCGCCGCAACGCTGCTCACATCGGCGAAACGTCCCGTCATTTATGCCGGGCAGGGCGTGCACTGGGCAGAGGCCTATGATGAACTGCGGGCTCTGGCCGAGGTGCTGGCCGTGCCCGTCGCGACGAGCCTTGAAGGCAAGAGCTGTTTTGATGAGACGCATCCCCTCGCGCTGGGCTCGGGTGGCGCGGCTATTCCCGGCCAGCTTCGGCATTTCCTTGACGAGGCCGACGTCATTCTCGGCATCGGCTGCAGTTTCTCGGAAACGGCCTTCGGGGTACGTATGCCAGAGGGCAAACGCATCATTCATGCGACGCTCGACCCGGCGGACATCAACAAGTCGGTGCCCTGCGAACTCGCCCTTGTCGGAGATGCAAAGCTCACCCTTTCAATGTTGCTCGACGCAAGTCGGGGACTGATCGACGGTCCCCGGGATATGGCCCCGATCGCAGCGGAGATTGCGCAGGTCGAACGGTCATGGATGGCCGAGTGGCTGCCGATCCTCACCAGCGACAGTGTCCCGATGACACCCTATCGGGTGCTCTGGGAGCTTCAGCAGACGGTGGATGTGGCCAACACCATCATCACACATGACGCGGGCTCACCCCGAGACCAACTCACCCCATTCTGGAAAAGCAGGACGCCGCTCTCCTATATCGGCTGGGGGAAGTCGACGCAGCTTGGCTATGGGCTTGGCCTGGCGATGGGCGCAAAGCTGGCCTGCCCGGACAAGCTGTGCATCAACGTGTGGGGCGACGCGGCAATCGGTTTCACGGGCATGGACTTCGAGACCGCAGTCCGCGAACGTTTGCCGATCCTCTCCATCCTTCTCAACAACAGCGCCATGGCGATCGAGCTTGATATCATGCCGGCCGCCACGGAGCGCTACCGTGCGACCGACATCTCAGGAGACTATGCTGCTTTTGCGCGCGCGCTTGGCGGATATGGCGAGCGTGTCGAACGTCCCGCCGATATCGCCGACGCAATCAGACGCGGCATCGCCGCGACGCAAGCCGGTCAACCGGCGCTGATCGAATTCATCACCGCCAAGGAAAAGAGAGCGTCGCGGCTGTGAGGGGCCTTCCGATCCCTGACGGCTCCACGCCCGCGGCCAATGCCGAAAATGCTCGCGAGCTTGAGACGAACCCGCGCGGTGACTGGTCAGCCCAGGCAATATATAGCCTGGGGTTCCTGACGCTGGTCTCTTCATTCAACTATCTCGACCGCTCACTGCTTGGCCTGGCGTTGCCCCAGATCAAGGCCGAAATGCATATTTCGGACACGGTGATGGGGCTCGTGTCAGGGCTGGCCTTCGTCCTGTTCTATTCGATCATGAGCGTACCGATCGCCTGGGCAGCGGATCGGTGGAACCGACGCAACATCATCGCAGTGGGCTTTGCGTTCTGGAGTTTCATGACCCTCGCCACGGCCTGGGTTGGCAACATCTGGCAGCTCGCGATTGCCCGCTTCCTCATGGGTGCGGGCGAGGCTTGCGGTATCGCGCCGTCAAACTCGATGACTGCGGATCTGTTTCGGGCCGAACGCCGACCGCTCGCCTATTCGATCTTCGCGACAGCCGCCTCGATCTCGTCCATTCTCTTCTTTCCCATCGCAGGCTGGGTTGGGCAGCATTATGGATGGCGCCAGATGTTCATCGTCGCGGGGCTGCCCGGGCTGGGGCTGGCCTTGCTCTTCTTCCTGACGGTCCGTGAGCCTCGTCGCGGAGCCTCGGAAAGCAGGACGGCCCGCAGCGATGCGACCTCGAGCAAGGACAAAGGCACTGTCCGTTTCTGGCAGAGCCTCCGGCTCCTGCTGGGTTCGCGCGCTTATCTTGCGCTTCTGGCCGGATCCACCTTCATGGGTCTCAATGTCTTCGCCTCCTCGGTCTGGACCCCCACATTCCTCACCCGCGTCCATGGCCTTTCCCTGGGCGAGATTGCTGCGACCATCGGCCCGTTGCGCGGCGCTTGCGGCGTGGCGGGCGTCCTGCTCGGCGGCCTCCTCATCGACAGGCTCGGGCGTCGTCACGCGCATTGGCGCATGACGCTCCCTGCGATCGCCTGCATTCTAGTGGGGCCGGCCGAGGCGGCATTCGCTCTGAGCGACCATCATGTGGTCTGGCTCGGCGGCTTCGCCGTCAGCGCCTTTCTCCTGCTTGTCCATCAGGGCCCGGTGTTCGCCGGGGTGGTTGCTGTCGCGCCGCTGCGCACCCGAGCGGTGGCGACCTCCATCCTGCTCTTCTGCTCGGCCATGTTCGGGCAAGCGGTCGGCCCACTTCTTGTCGGGGTCATGAACGACCTGCTGGAGCCCGCATTCGGTCTCCAGGCCATTCGATACTCGATGCTCATCGTCGCCGGAACAGCGGTCCTGGCTGGCCTGTGCTTCTTCATCGCTGGAAGAGCCACCACCAGGGA
Organism: Sphingobium lignivorans; assembly: GCF_014203955.1. Classification (NCBI taxonomy): domain Bacteria; kingdom Pseudomonadati; phylum Pseudomonadota; class Alphaproteobacteria; order Sphingomonadales; family Sphingobiaceae; genus Sphingobium; species Sphingobium lignivorans. The sequence continues at coordinate 2,964,150 of NZ_JACHKA010000001.1, read as the reverse complement.
GCAGCGGCAATGACGTGAGACGCGCCTTCGCTCGGCGAGCGCAGGACCTGTCGTGATGAAAAGATAAAGACGGAAGGGAGAGGCAAAAATGAATAGCAGGACACTCTTGATCGGCGGCACGGCCATGGCCTTGCTCGCGACATCTTCGGCAAACGGGCAAACCGCACAGACAGGGAGCGAAGCTTCCGAGACCGATATCGTCGTGACGGCGCAGTTCCGGGCTCAAAATCTCCAGGACACGCCAATCGCGATTACGGCCGTCAATGCGGGAATGCTGGAAGCGCGCAGTCAAACCGATATCAGTCAGGTGGCCAATCAGGCTCCTTCAGTCACGCTCAAACCGCAGGGAGCCGCTTATGGTCCTTCCCTGAGTGCCAATATTCGCGGCGTTGGCCAGACCGACTTCAACCCGGCACTCGAACCGGGCGTGGGCTTCTATGTCGATGATGTCTATTATGCGACACTGACCGGTTCGATCATGGATCTGCTCGACCTTGATCGCGTCGAGGTGCTGCGTGGTCCGCAAGGGACGCTGGCCGGCCGAAACTCCATCGGCGGCGCGGTCAAACTGTATTCCAAGAAGCCCGAAGGCAGCAACACCGGCTCTGTGGCCGCGACATATGGCATCCGCAATCGGCTCGACCTGCGTGGAAGCGCGGATTTCCATGTCGCAAACGGGATCGATGCGCGCATCTCGGGCGTCGCGAAGAAGCAGGAAGGCTATGTGGATCGGCTCGATTTCGGTTGCCTCTATCCGGCCGGTGGCCCGGCGACCTTCACCCCGGCCTTTCCAACGGCTTCCAATCCCAACCAAACGCCCATGCTGATGAACCCCGTTGGCGGCATCCCGGCGCGCACCAATCGCAGTGACTGTGTTCTCGCGAAGGAGGGAGAGGTCGGCTATGTCGCCGTGCGCGGCCAGCTTCGCGTGCGACCGACAGATACGCTCGATATCAACATCATCGGCGACTATACCGATGATGATCGCGTCGCGGCAGGGTCGGTGCTGCTGCTGCGCCAATATCCCAATGGCGCGGTGGCAAGTCCCCGTTTCCCCTTGCCGCTCATTCCGGCGGCAGGATCATCGCCGCCGCAAAACTACGCCGCCGCTTCGCCCCCGGGCCGCGACATAAACCCATTCGCAGCCCCGGATACGCTGCTGGCTTATGATAATCGCTTTGTTTGCGGCCAATATTGCAACTTCGGCACCTACGACATGCCTGCCGACGGGAATTTTCGGGCATCAAGCGGCGATGGCCGGGTGAGATTCAAAGGCTGGGGCGTATCGGGCCAGGTCGAATGGCAGCTCGCCGATCATCTGCAGCTCAACTCGATCACGGCATTCCGGCGCTACACGTCAAATTTCTCGAACGATAATGACGTCTCGCCCATGGCTCACAGCCTTGGTTATGGGCCGCTGACCTTTCGCTTCTTCAGTCAGGAGCTCAGGCTGAACGGTCAGATAGGTAGCACGATCGACTATACGGTTGGCGCCTATTACAGCGACCAGAAGTCCGTCTATACCTCGTTCCAGGATCTGCGTTCTTCAAATCTCCAGTTCCAGCAAAGTGACCCCGTGGACGCAGACAGCAAGGCCGTGTTTGCTCATCTGTCGTGGAACCCGATCGACCCGCTGACTTTCACAGGCGGCATCCGGTACACCAAGGAGAGCAAGACCTACCAGTATGTCCGCCAACGGCCCTATCTTGATCCGACCTCGGTAACGGCAAACGGCGTTCTCCCGCTTAATGGAACGATCGGGAAGTTCAGCGGGGAGCGCGTGGATTATCGCGCAAATGTGCAATATGCCTTTTCCAACGACGTCATGGCCTACGCTCAGTTCTCGACGGGCTTCAAGGGCGGCGGCGTAAATCCGCGGCCATTCTTTGTTCAGCAGGCGCTTTCTTTCGGCCCGGAAACGCTGAACGCCTATGAACTGGGCTTGAAGACCGACTTCTTCGATCGACGGCTGCGCCTGAACGTCGCAACATTCTTGAGCAAGTACAAGGGGATCCAGCTTTCGCTCAGCAATTGCACGGCCATCACGGGCGCAGGGTTCGGCGCGCCATGCGCTCTGCCGGTCAACGCCGGTGATGCGGATATCAAGGGCATCGAAGTGGAGGCGACCATCCGTCCGGTAGATGGTCTGCTCATCGATGGTGCGGTCAGCTATCTTGATTTCGAGTATACGCGCTTTGGAACCTATACCGTCGGCACAACCACGGTGGCTGTGGGCGGCCCGACCAATCTGAACGGCCCGCAATTCGGCGACTATGCGCCCTACACGCCGAAATGGAAGTGGAGCACCGGCGCGCAATATGAGATCGACCTCGGTACGGCGGGCTCGCTGACCCCGCGTATCGATGCCTCGTTCCAGAGCAAGATCTACACTGTGTCCGCAAACCGTTCGAGCAATCGCATCGACGCTTACACAGTCGCAAATGCGCGGCTCACCTGGCGCAACGATGACGAGGATCTTGATGTCTCGCTCGAAGTGACAAATCTCTTCGACGAATATTATCTGCTCACGATCTACGATCAGACGGTCGGCGGGCAGGGCTATTCCAGTGGCCAGCCCGGGCGTCCTCGGGAATGGGCAGTCACTGTTCGGAAGAAGTTCTGAGACTTAGACGGCGTCGTCATCGCCGACACCGGTCATCTCTGGGTCGGTCTTTCGCCAGGTCCCATCCGGGACGGAGAAAGATCGGCTCAGAGATTATGCTCAATTTGTCGGCCTGCCTCCTCAGCACTCGGCAGCGCATAAAGGCCCGCCCTCAGCCGAAAATGAAGCAGCGATCGCTTCAATCCGGCTTGCGGTCCCATATAGTGATTGTCCCCGCGTCGCCATCGACGCGGACCCAGTCGCCGGTCCGGATATGATCCAGCGGATCCTGGTCGCAGTCCGTGACGGCAGGTGTTCGCATGACCACCGCGCCCAGCGCAGCCTTGGTTGTCATGATGTTGAACACCATTGCGACCGGGGCCATGCCGCGCAGCTTGGCCATGTGGAAGATGCCGGACCAGCCAGACGAGCCCTTGGCGCCGGGAAAAACGAGAACCTTGCCCGCGAAGCTCTGACCCTTGAGCTCGTGCCGGGTTTCGATGACAGTTCCGTTCATGAGATTGACGCCACCCCAGCCAGAGATGGTCTGTCGCGTCACAAGCGCCTCGCCCTCAGCGACGCCGCCCACGACCTTGCGGCCGCGCAGGACGATCCGAGGCTTCTCCAGAAGCTGGGTCATGCCAGTTTTCCTTTCCACTTGCCGGTACAGGCAGCGTCGATGCATTCGGCCGTCGTGCCGTACCAACCTTCGATGCCCATCATCGCGGGCAGATAATGGACCTGCTTGGCGCTATCGAGGGCGGCGACTTTCGTGCCTTTCGGGACGGCCTGGCTGATCGCGGAGCACGTGTCGGTCATCAGATAGGCGCCCGCGTCACGCAGGATCCTGGTGTAGCCGTTCGCGTCCGCCGTCGCCTTGACGGCGCGGCTCGTGAAGATCCACAGCGCACAATTTTCATGCACTTTTCGCCCCTCGATGAGCGCGGCGGCCTGAGCGATCTGTTCAATGGAATAATGCGGACAGCCGAGCATGACATAGTCGACATCCTCGCTCTGGCCGACGCTGTTGAGCGTCTCATAGATGCGCCGCCTGGCAGCGGCGTCATAGACGAAATGCTCGCCGCGCGCCGCACCACCAAAGGCGTGCTCGACGCTGGGTGCTTCCGGCGTGATGCCGACCATGTGATACATCTCGACCCCGCCGGACGATGCGGCCGCTGCGCCAAAATGCTTGTGGCGAATGAGACTTGGATTGCTGATGTCGCCGGTAATGACCGGGATGGTATCCTGCACGACGTCACCCACGAAATAGCCGAGCATGCCCCACTCGAAGATCGAGTCCACCGGCATCTCCACGCTGACGCGATGCTGCCCCTTCCGGAAGTCATCCCGATGGAAGCCCCAGTCCGGAATGCGCTTGGCCAGCATCGCGGCGCTGGTGGATTCGCGGCCTTCGCAATTGGTGCGCGCGCCGATCACCGAATTGGCGAAGACGACAGCACTTGATTCCATCCATGCGCAATGCTCTCCCATGACGGGCACATTTCCGGCCAGATATGGCGTGCAGGTCTTGAGGATCTGAATGCCGTGCGCGGCCACCTCGGCTTCATCCGACACGAAATTGGCATGAGCGTCCGCGCTCATGCCTTGCTCCTGCCACAGTGCGGGGTCCATCCCGCCCTGCAGATGACAGGAGAAGGCGTTCATGCGCGGCACGTCCACGACCTCGTCGGAATCCAGGTCAAAGCGCGAGAAGACAGCGCGATAGTCGCCACCGTCGGCCGCATAATGGTCCTTCACCCATTGCGGCGCGGAGCCGGGAACGCCCGCGACATTGTTGGTCTCGACAAAGCGCTCGGCACCCAGCGCATCGGCATAGCGGATGAGCAATTCCATGGCTTTGCTTGTTGCCGCCCCGGCTTGCCCATCAAGCATCGCCTGTTCCGCATCTGTCAGTTTGACCATCTTTCCGTCTCCGACATCATTCCAATGAATGCTTCTCAGTTAGCTCAGTTCGTCCAACCGGAAATGGATCTGCTCCAGCACTTCCAGCGTCACCGCAAGCTTGGCCGGATCGATGTCCCGGAGCACTTCGCTGCGCAGCTTGTTCGTGATGGCCATGATGTTCTGCGCCACCTGGATGCCCTTCTCCGTGATGCGGTTGTGCGTGATGCGGCGATCAATCTTGCTCTGGTAACGATCAATGAGTTCATCACGCGCGAGCGAGTTCAGCATCGATACCATGGTCGGCCCTTCGACGCCGACCACGCGGGCGAGTTCACCCTGGCTGATCTCCTCCTCGGAGCTCGCCATGAGGTAGAGCGTTTCCCAACGCGCCATGTTCTGCCCGATCGGCTTGAGCCGGTCGTTCGCCAGCTTGCGCCAGCGTCGCCCAGCGACAACGAGCGCTCGCGTCGTGCGAAAATTGAACACATCCTGCGCATCCGGAACGGTGGTCGTGTAAAAGTTCCGCAAATGGCGCTCGGCCTGATCCTTGGGATAGCCGCCGTAGAAGCCGTTCTTCGCAACGCCGGATGACTGCTCGGGGCTCTCTCCGCCTTCCGCCTTCTTGGTGCGTCGCTGCTCTTTCACGGGCGACGCCCTCTGCGACCCGTTTGTCTCATGCGGGATGCCAGCAGGACCATGATGCTCAGTTCGCCTCAGCCAGATGGGGAGCCGGGGGGGGCGTCGGCGCCCGGCGCCGTTTCACGATGGCGCCGATGCCGAAGGCGCACAGGGCTAGCGCGGCGGGACACAGCGCCAGGATAGCGAAGCTGCGCACGATGGGAAGGCCGCTGGAGAGCACATAAGCGCCGACGATCGGCCCGGCGATGCCGCCGATCTTGGCGATGGAGGTGGCCCAGCCGGCGCCGTTCGCGCGGATCGAGGAGGGGTAGAAAACGCCCGCGATCGAAAGAATGCCGAAATGCGCGCCGCCTACAAAGCTGGTCGCCGCCACCGAGACGGCAAGGAAGACCGTGGGGTCCATCGGCACGAGGCCGACGAGCAGCAGCAGGGGGAAGGCGATGGCCGGATAGAAGGCGACCGCATAGGGGCCCTTGCCATCGGTAAAGCGCATCAGCAACAGTCCCAACACAGCGCCTGCCACGCCGCCGATGGACGAGACATAGGCAGCCGTCTCGCGCGAGAACTGCAGATCCTCATAAACGATCGGTCCCCAGTTGGCCTTGAAATAGACCGCGAGCGTGCTGGCGATGTAGCCGATCCACAAAAGGGGGGTCAGCCATTTGAGATCGCCGGTGAACAGTTTGCCGACTGTGAAGTTGCCCTCGTCCTTCTTCTCGTCCGACAGCAGGAAACGGTCCTGCGGCGTGGCTTTCAGCGCCGGGTCGATCTTGTTGAGGGTCGCGGCGATCACCTGCGGCTTGAGGTTCTTGGAGGCAAGAAAGCGCACGGATTCCGGTAGCCACAAGAGCAGGCCGAAGGCGCAGGCGATGGTGCCGATACCGCCGAAGATGAACACGCCCTCCCATCCGTAGTCGGGCGCGAGCCACACCGTGACCGGCCCCGCGAGCGAGGAGCCGATGCTATACCCCATCATGATGACGGTCACGACCGTGGAGCGATATCTGGCCGGTACATATTCGATGTTCAGCGCCCATGCGAGCGGCAGCATGCCGCCGATCGCGAACCCATCGAGAAAGCGCAGCACCAGCAGTTGTTCGTAGTTCTGCGCGAAGCTGGTCGCGGCGGTGAGAATGCCAAAGGCGAAGGCGGCCCAGATGATCGTCTGCCGCCGCCCGATCTTGTCCCCGATATAGGCCAGGGCGAAACCGCCCACCATCATGCCGACCAGACCCGCGGAGAAGACATTACCCAGCATGTGGGTGGAGAGGCCCAGATCGTCCCGCATCCAGGGTGCGGTGAAGCTGATGAGCATCATGTCGAACCCGTCGAACACGGTGATCAGCCATGAGAGCACGATCAGCTTGTAATTGAACGGGCCAAGCTTGCGATTATTGATGAACGACGCGATGTCGATCGAGCGGGGCGTGCTGGCCATGATCAGGCGTCCCGGTTTGCGCTGCGACGCGCGTGCGGATCCACCCGACGGACCGCGCCCCGGGCCCGACAATGGGGGGCTGGCCCGAGAGCAGGGGTAAACGCCTCGATCTGCAGAATGTATGGCCTGTTACTGGAGCATCGATCGAACATGACTGCCTCGCGGTGGATGGCCAGGAGGCGCCGGACCTTCGCAGGCCCGTCGCCTGAATGGATCAGAATGCTGCGCGCACGCCGGCCTTGAACATCCGACCGACGGGATTGAACAGCACGTTGTTACCGCTGCCGTTCGCACCTGGATAGTTCGGCGGATCCTTGTCGAACACATTGTCGACGCCGAAATACACGTCCATCCGGTTATCCTGACTGATCGGCACTTTCACCGTGCCGAGCAGGTTCAGATAGATGCGGCCGGGCATGGCATTGGTGTTGGAACTGTTCGCCGACCCGATGGCAAAGCCGGGTTGCTCGGGGCCCACGAAAGCAGCGTTGTAGAAGCCGTCATTGATCCAGCGGGCATTCGCGGTCATCGAGAAGCGCTCGCCGATATCGAGCGTGGCCGTGCCGTCGATCGTCCAGTCGGGAATACCCGGAGGCGTGCCGCCGCGCAGGCCAGTCTGCCCTGCGCGTTCGGTTGGCCCGACGGCATCCACCGTGATCAGATCCTTCACATGGGATGCGAGCACGCGCAGATTCAGCATATTGCCACCAAGCGGCTGACGATAAGCCAGCTCGATGTCGTAACCCCGTGCAATCAGCTCGTTAACATTCTGGAATGTATCGCGAATATTCGTGATCACGTCATCTGCATCGCGCGTTACCAAGCCGCAGCTCTGCGCATCGCCATCGGCGCAGCGAGCGACGATATTCTGCTGACCAAGCGTGCTGATCGCATCATCGATCTGAATGTCATAATAATCGACGGACAAGCGGAAGCGGCCTAGGAACCCGCCCCTCGGCGCCAGGACGACGCCCACCGTGAAGGTATCGGCCTTCTCCGGACGCAGATCGGGATTGGAGCCCAGTGTGATCGGGACTACGGCCTGAATGCCGCCACGGCCGACGTCGGTGACAATGCCCTGTGTGTTGGTGAGCGGCCCGAACAGTTCCGCGACGTTGGGCGCGCGAATGTCACGCGAGCGGGTTACGCGGAAGCGAATGGCATCGATCGGCGCCCACGTGCCGCCCACCTTCCAGGTCGTGGCATTCACGCTGCTGCTCTCCGCAGTCGCGCTCGAGCGATTGTAATGGGTCCGGCGGATGGCGCCGCTGATGCCCAGTTCCTGGAACGCGGTCATATCGGCCAGCAAGGGCACTTCCGCTTCGGCATAGACTTCGGCAACGTCGATCTTGCCGGAGATGGTCGAACCGCCGCCGGTGAAGAAGCGGCCCGCCTGCGAGAGTGCATCCGTGTCGCCCTCGACATTGTCGCTGCGATATTCGCCGCCGATCGCGATGCCAAGCTTGCCGGCGGGAAGATCGATCAGAGATCCCGTCAGATTCGCAGCAACGACATGCTCCGTCGTGATGTTGGTCTGGAAGGCGTTGGCCGTCACATAGGCCTTGGCGTCTTCAAAATTCGGCTGGTTTGCAAAACCGAACGGATTGAGCGCGACGCAGCTCGGATCGTCATTGGTCGTGATGCCATCCGCGTTGATCCGGCATACTGCCTGACCTGAGGAATTCCGGACCGAATCCAGGGCGTTCAGCATGCGGCTCGTCACGACACCGTTGGTCAGGTCGCTGCGGAAATCATTGCGGCCGAACTGATAATAAAGATCCGCGCGCCAGTTGCTGTCGATCTCATAGGCGGCCGAGCCGACAATGCGCAGGACATTGTTGCGCACGTGGATCGGCGAGGAGCCGATATCCTTGAAACCCTTGCCCAGCGTGAAGCTGGTGAGGCCGCTTTGCGCGAGAATTGTCGGGATATCGAGCGTCGGGTCGGACGAGCGCGGCAGGAAAGCATTGTCGTCACGGATGGTGATTGCGGTGTTGCGATAGGCCGGCGCACGGTGGTCACCTTCGCCATGGCCGTAATTGACGCCGAGCTCCAGCGTGAGTGCGGGCGTGGCCTCGAAGGTGAGATAGCCCATTGCTGCCCAGCGTTCGGTCGGCGAAACAATGGGGAAGTCGAAATAGATATTCTCGCCCGGCCCGTCGCTCTCGCCGCCAAACTGGTAGAGTGAATTGACGTGCGTGCCGAATTGGAAGCGGCGCGGGGTGCCGTCCGCGCCGAAAGTAATGCCGTCGATCGGGCGCAGCGAGGGCACGAAGTTGCCGACATATGCAGAAGAGGGCGGGGTGGTTACACCATTATACGAAGCGCTCCAGGGCGTCGCGGCGCGGCGCATATTATTGGCCGGAATGGTGGCCGTCTGACCTGGGCGAAGCGGATTGCGGCCTACGTTGATGAAGCCGTTGGCGCACCATTCGCGCTCCGGGCAGGCTTCCACGCCGCTGCTGCGCTCATATTCGCCTCCGATCACGAGGTGCAGCCGGTCGCCCAGTGCCCAGCCCGCGGCGCCGCCGAACTGACGCGTATAATTGTCGCCATATTCGGAAAAGCCGATCTGGCCGGCTAGTTTATAGCCCGTCAGATTCTTGTCGATCAGAAGGTTGACGACGCCGGAAACCGCGTCCGATCCATAAACGGCAGAGGCGCCGCCGGTGACGACCTCGGCGCGCTGAAGCAGGATCGACGGAATCATGTTGGTGTCGACCGTCGCCTGCGTGGTCGAGGGAACGAAGCGTTTGCCGTCGACCAGCGTCAGTGTGCGAACGGCGCCAAGGCCACGCAAATCGAGGATGCGGCCACCGACATAGCCTGCCGCTGCTGAAAGGCCAGTCGAGGCCGGCGTGTTTGTCGCGCGGAATGCGGGCATTTCCGCAAGGGCATCGCCGATATTCGCGGCGCCTCGCTGCTCGAGCCTCGCCCCGTCCATCACAGAGACCGGTGTAGGCCGATCGAAACCGGACACGATGCGCGATCCCGTCACGATGATCGCTTCGTTTGACGTACCACTCTCGGCCGGACCGTCAGTCGCGCTTTCCTGCGCCTGAGCGTGCACAGGCTGAACACCCGCGCACAATACGGCTGCAAAGGCTGCCACGCTCGAATGTGCGAGCAGCCGCTTGACGGAATCCCTCATGCTTCACTCTCCCAGTTATTTTTATTCCGGTAGCAATCTACTGATTAGAATATTAGGTTGCAATCTACTTTTTGGAGGGTTCAGTTTGGGGGGCTGATGCCATCGCTGTCGCGGATCCGCCAAGCTCGCGCCACTTTCAACAGGTGATGAACGGGCGTCCGTTGTCGGGAAGCGGAGATCGATGTTCGAATGTCCGTTCGAAATCTCCACTTCATGCCTCCGCAACCAGCGCCTGAATGCGCTCGATCGTTCGCGGCATCGTCGGATTATAGACCATCATGATGAGATCGGACCGTCCTTCGACCGCGAAGGTGGAGAATTCCAGGTCGACGGTGCCCAGGACGGGGTGATGAAGTCGTTTGGTGCCTTCGCCGTGTCCCATGACTTCATTGTCATTCCACAGCGCCCTGAATTCGGCGCTGGAGGCAGACAGCTCATCGACAAGTTGTCGGATCTCCTGACCGGCCCCAGCGCGCGCGGCATCGGCTCGGAAGGTGCCGACGACATAGCGCGCCACGTTGCGCCAGTCGTCCTGCGCGGCGCGGACGCGCTCGTCGGCGAAGATCAGGCGCAGGATATTGCGTCCCTCGCGCGGCAGCTCGGCATAGTTGGCCAGCACCAGCGTCGCCGCCTTGTTCCAGGCGACGACATCCCAGGTCGCGGTCCGGATGATGGCGGGGCTGTGCGGCATGGCGTCCAGCACGCGCTGCAGGCGCGGCGTGATGCCTTCGTGCTGGCGATAGCGCGCCTCAGGAGGATGTCCGAACGCGAGGATGTGGAGATGATCGCGCTCCGGCTGGGTGAGCATCAGGCCGGTAGCGATCCGGTCCAGCACATCGGCGGACGGTGCGCCGCCACGACCCTGCTCCAGCCAGGTATACCAGGTGGGGCTGATGTTCGCACGCTGGGCGACCTCCTCCCGGCGCAGGCCGGGGGTGCGCCGGCGCCCCGGCTGAAAGCCGAAGGTCGCCGGGTCCAGGCGCATGCGCCGATCGCGCAGGAATGTGCCGAGCTGGTTCTCGCCTTGGAGGGGCATCCGAATCCTGTCGATAATTATACCAGGATAAAGTCACTACTTTAACAGGAATACCTTCTCACCGAATGGGACGGTCCGTCAATCTGGAGGAGTTCCCCATGCGTATCTTTCTCACTGGTGCCACCGGCTTTATCGGTTCGCGAATCATGCCTGAGCTTCTGGGTGCGGGACATGAGGTGATCGGCCTGACGCGCTCGGAGGCCGGCGTACGCGCGCTGACCGCCGCTGGCGCGCAGGCCCATCTCGGCAATCTGGAAGACCTTGCGAGCATCCGCGCCGGCGCCGAGCGCGCCGACGCTGTCATCCACACTGCCTTCGATCATGACTTCTCAAAATATGCGGCGAGCTGCGAACAGGATCGTCACGTGATCGATGCGCTTGGCGCGGTGCTCGCGGGCTCTGAGCGGCCACTGCTCATCACCTCGGCAGTGATCATGGGTGCGTCTGATGATGGCAGCCCGGCCGTCGAGACGTTATTCACAGTCCGCCACCACCCCCGGTCGAGTTCTGAGCTGGCTGGCGAGGCGCTGCTTGAAAGGGGCGTGATCCTGTCGGTCGTTCGCCTTCCGCAAGTGCATGACACGGTGAAGCAGGGCCTGATCACGCCTTATGTGGAACTGGCACGGGAGAAGGGCGTCGTTGCCTATGTCGGCGAAGGCGAGAACCGCTGGTCCGCCGCGCATGTTCTCGACGTGGCGCAGCTCTATCGCCTCGCGGTGGAGCGGGCTGAGCCCGGGGCACGCTACCATGCGGTCGCGGAGGAAGGTGTCACCCTTCGCGAGATTGCGGCGAGCGTTGCCGCTGGTCTCGACCTTCCGCTCTGTTCGCTGTCTTCTGAAGAAGCGTCTCATCATTTCGGCTGGTTCGCGATGTTCGCAGCCACCGACATGTCAGCATCCGGCGCCCGAACCCGAGCACTGCTCGGCTGGGAGCCGAGTGGACCGGGCCTGATCGGGGATCTCGAGCGAATGGACTATTCGTCCGTGGCGGCCTGAGCTGCGAAAGGGGCGGCGCCGTACAGTATCGTCGCCGGGGCCGCCCGTCTTGCACGGACTTCAGAAGCGATAGGCGAGGGCCAGGCCGGCGGCCGGTTGCCAGCGGCTGCCCTCCTGGGTGACGGGGCTGTCGGCGAGATCGCCGATGAGATAGCTCGCGCCGGCGCGGGCGACCACGCCGAGGCGGCGGTTGAACCAGTAGGATGCCGTCACGCCGGCGCCCACGTCCCGGAAGCCGGCGCCGGGGCGATAGGCTGGCAAACCGCTGGCAGCGGCGGCGGCTTCGTCGATACCGAAATAGGTGCGGGCATAATCCGCATTGGCCCAGCCGGCCTGCGCATCGAGCGAGAGGGAGAAGACGGGGTTGCGGATCGCGGCATAGCTGGCGGTCGCCGTCGCGATCAGGCCCTTATGCGTGTCCGACACGTCGTGAACGACGGTGAGGTCCATCTGCACCGATCCCTGGCCGAAGCGATCGCCGCCGATCCTGTAGCCCACGAAGCCACCCGCCTCGATCGCGGTGTCGATTTCCGGCAGGAGGCCGACGGAACCGTCGGCATCGTCACGCGGCAGGCGCAGGCCGATGGCCGGGCCGAAGGAGAGGCGCGACCCCGGGTTGAGATCGAGGCGCAGGCGCTGGCCACGCATTTCGAGGCTGACGATGCCGAGGCGGATCTCCCCCGTGACGAAGGGGAGCACGCGCATGTCGCTCGCGCCATCATATTCGGGCACGATACCGGCACCGACCGCGACAATGCCGCGCGAGGGGGTGTCCGGGGAGGCCTCCTGCGCATGGACGCCGGTGGCCGACAGGGCCGTGCCGCAGACAAGCAGGGTCGAGACGAGAAGTCGCATAGCCGATTTCCTTCTTTTTGAGGGGGCCACCGAAGGCGCTCCGTTTCCGGAAAATTGTCCTTCGGTGGCCGGGGGTCGCGGCGGGGCGGGTGAGATTGGCGACCCCCTGGAGTCAGCGCTGCCGAAGCAAGGCAGCGATCCTGTGGTTTGCCATCAGAATTGCGAGGCCGCTGAGGATGCTGGCGACGGGCACGGTCAGCAGGCCGAGCCCGAGGCTGTTGGGCATGTGCGCCGCGCTTCCCGCATCGCTGATCAGGCCGACGATGAGCGGACCTAGCGCAGGGCCAAGCAGGCCCGACCCGATCAGGACGAGGCTCGACGCCATGGCCTCGCGGCCCTGGCCGGCCACGAGGTGCGCGGCGCCGAAACCCCATGGCAGCAGGAAGGCGAAGGACAGCATGCTCGGCAGGAACAGCAGGATCGAGAGCCAGCCGACAGGGGCGAACAGGCCTGCCGTCGTCGTCACCGCGGCAATGATGAACAGGATGGCAGGGGGACCCAGCACGCGTCCGGTGCCCGAGCGCACCACCCGGTCGAACCAGCGCCCGCCCAGCAGCGTGCCCACGATGCCCAGCAGACCCTGCGGCAACCCGAAGGCGAGGCCGGCCTCGCTGGCGGTGAAGCCATGGGTACGGATGAGGAAGGGTGCGGCGAAGGCATAAAAGGGCGCCGCGGCAAAGCCACTGGCGATCGCGCCGATGAACAGCCAGCGAAAGCCGGGTGCCGACAGCAGGCGCATGCTTGTGCGCATGAAGGGTTCTGCAGAGGCCGCCATGCGTTGCAGCGGCGGCGTGGGCCCGACGGCGACGAAGGCAATGAGAGCGATCACGCCGCCAAGGGCGCCTGCGCCGACCAGCGCCGTGCGCCAGCCGACCGTGTCGCTGAGCGCGCCGCCGGCCGCAAACCCCACCATGGTGCCAAGAGGGATGCCCAGAGCGAACAGCCCGATCGCCAGGCCTCTTCGCTCCGGCCGGATTTTCCGGGCGATGATCGCATGTCCGGCCGGGATCGCGCCGGCCTCCCCGAAGGCCACGCCGAAGCGCGTGAACGCCAGGACCAGGAAACTCGCGGCAAGACCTCCGAGCGCTGTCATCGCGCTCCAGACCAGAGCGCAGAAAACAAGCACGAAACGGGGCGACCCCCGGTCTGAAACGCGGGCAAGCGGCAGGGAAAGAAGCGTATAACAGACCGCGAAAGCAAGGCCTGTGAGCAGTCCGATCTGTGTATCGCTGAGAGAAAGATCAATCTTGATCGCTTCTGCCATGATGAAGGGCAGCATCCGATCAATCTGCGAGATCAGGCTGACGAGGAACAGGGCAAAAAGTATTAGAACGGAGCGCCATCCATTCGCATGTTCATTCGAACTTTCCTCGCCGATCTGGAAAGAAGCGCTGGATATTTCTGTTGATCGCGTGGCAATTTCTGCCATGATCGTGACGCTCCTCACTTGGGTTGGTGCCAGCAAGTTAGATGGAGCGACCCATGATCAGAATGCCGAATACCTCAATAAACTTGCCCAATCCTCCAAGCGCCGATAGGGTGAGCAGAGATGGGCAGGTCCTGCGCTGGCCGCTCGCCCAGGCGGAGAAACGCGTGCCTTCAGCCCTTCACGCGGCGGTCGCCGCTCATATCGATGCCCAGGGCGGCGGCGAGGGCCGTTTTCCGACGCGGCTTGCCGGCATGCACATCATGCGGTCCTTCGAGGCCCGGATGCCGATGCGGCAGGTCTATCGGCCGGGGCTTTGCGTCGTGATCCAGGGCGCAAAGGAAATTCTCTTCGGTGAGGAGACCTTTCGCTATGGCGTGATGGAATGTCTGGCGATCGGCCTTGATCTTCCCGCCAGCGGACGGGTCATCGAGGCAAGCGCGGACGCGCCTTATATCGGCATCACCATCGATCTCGACATGACGATCATGCGCGAGGTGCTGGGACAGCTCGAAACGCCGCCCGTGCCGACCAGCGGGTCAGGGCCCTGCCTGTTCGTCGGGAAGGTCGATGCACCTCTGGCCGATTGCATGCTGCGCCTGCTCCGGCTGTCCGAGACGCCCGAGGCGATCCCGATCCTCTACCCGTCCGTGATGCGCGAGATCTGCTACTGGCTGCTGACGAGTCCGAATGGCGGCGAACTGCGCAACCTTGGCTTGCCGGAATCGAGCAGCGAGCGAGTCAGCAAGGCGATATTCCAGCTGCAGAACAGCTTTGCGCAGACACTGCGAGTGGAGCAACTGGCCGAGACCGCGCGCATGAGCACGTCGTCATTTCATCAGCATTTCAAGGCACTCACGTCCATGACGCCGCTTCAGTACCAGAAGCAGCTGCGCTTGCTGGAAGCCAGGCGACTGATGGTGGTCGACGGGGTCAATGTGAGCGAGGCTGCCTATCAGGTGGGCTATGAAAGCGCGTCGCAGTTCAGTCGGGAATATACGCGGATGTTCGGTGCCGCGCCCAAGCGGGACGTGCTGGATATGCGCCGCCAATATAGCCGATATGCCAGCCGCACGCTGCAAGAGGCATAGGCGCGGCGCGGTGGCGCCGGCTTGGCAAGCGCGCCTTCACATGGCCGCGCGTTACAGCAGCCCTTCGTGTGCGGCCTGGTGGACACTCCTCACGGCGGGCTGAAAGCCGAGCCGGCGGGCAAGCGCGCCGTCCATATGCAGGCGCCAGGGATTGGTCAGCGGCGCGGAGGAGGGCTCGATTGCGCCTCCCGCCAGCTGCACCAGTTCATGGATCGATGTGGGGGCATCATCGCCGATATTGACGATCCGCCCGTCCATCGCGCCATTCAGCGCCAGCATCATGGCGGTCGCAATGTCGCGATGATGGACCATGCTCATCCGCTGGGCGGGGTGAAGCTTCACTTGGGCGAGATGCCGGGGAAGCGACTCGATATGGCCGTCCCCATCGCCATAGACGAAGCCGAAGCGCTGGATGGACCAGTTGAGGCCGCTGTCCCGCAGGTCCATCTCGGCGGCCAGCTTGCTCGCTGGATAGTCGAGCGTGGGGGAACAGCGATCCTCTTCTGCGCCGGGTCGCGGGGCGTCGGCGTCATAGACGTGGGACGTGCTGGCCATGATGAGCCGCGCGTCCGCCGCATGGGCTTTCATCGCGGCGATGAGGTTGCGCGTCCCGTCGAGATTCACTTTCCAGATGAGGTCGGCATCGGTTGTACGGAAGACGGCCGCGAGGTGGATGACGGCCGAAACGCCCTGCACGGCCGATGCCAGCGAGGCGGGATCGAGCAGGTCGCCAGTCGCTATCGACACGCCTGCAGGCACGCCACTGCCCGGCCGGGCCAGTGCCCGGCAGTCCAGCCCCGCTTGCACCAGACGCGGAAGAAGCCGGGCGCCGACCAGTCCGCTCGCGCCGGTTACCAGGATGGTCATGGTCTGTTTCCTTTCTCAAGCAGGCTTTCGAGCCGTTCGGTTGCCGTGCGGAGCACGCCGATCGCGGTCTCGATATCGGCCGCGTCCATTCCGCCGAACGCCACGGCGCGAATGAAGGACAGGTCGGGCAGGGTGGTCCACAGCTTCGCGCCGGCATCGGTAAGGCGCAGCAGCTTCTGCCGCTGGTCGGCCTGATCGGGCACCTGCTCGACCAGCCCCTTGCGCACGAGCGTGGCGACGATGCCGCTCATGGTCGCCCGTTCGATCTCCAGCAGCCGTCCCAGATCGCGCTGGATGACTGGGCCCACCGTGGCAAGCCGGTGCAGAACATACCATTGCACGGAGCCAAGGCCATGGGGACGCAGAACGGAATCCATGACGTCCCGACCGGCGAAATAGCAGCGCTTCGCCCAGGCGCCGATACTGTCCTGCGCTGTGCCTTCCTGTTTGTCCGGCAAGGATGCCTCCCTTAATTCGTAAGCCACCATACAAATATGTAAGGTGCCATACGGTTGTCAACCTCCTGGAGGAATGGGCAGGTTTTTTGCGCGTTCCGGCATGGCGGTTTTCCGGGCCACCGGCATCATGGAGCAGGACGGCGCGGCAAGGGCATCGCGGGTTGCGATTGCCCGCGGCGCCCGCCCGCGTTGGGAAGGCAAGGATCATCAATGACGAACTGGACGAGCAGTGACATCCCGCCCCAATGGAACCGCGATGTGATCGTGACGGGCACCGGGGGGCTTGGCTTCCAAGATGCGCTTGCCCTGGCCACCGCCGGCGCCAATGTCGTGATCGCCGGGCGCAATCCCGAGAAGGGCGCTGCGGCAGTCGCGGCGATCAAGCGCGCCGTGCCTGGCGCACAGGTGCGGTTCGGGAAGCTGGACCTCGCCGATCTCGGCTCGGTCGCGGCCTTCGCGGGGCAGCTTGCGCAGGAACAGGACAGTCTTGATCTGCTCATCAACAATGCGGCGGTCATGCGCCCGCCGGAACGTCGTGAAACGCGCGACGGCTTTGAACTGCAATTCGGCACCAACTATCTCGGGCATTTCGCGCTTACTGCGCATCTGTTGCCGCTGCTGAGGAAAGGGCAGGAACCACGGGTCGTGACGCTCAGCAGCGTCGCGGCGCGCCAGGGAGCGATCGACTTCGAGGACCTGCAGGCCGAGCGCAGCTACCGCTCGATGCATGTCTATGCCCAGTCCAAGCTCGCCTGCCTCATGTTCGCGCTCGAGCTGAGCCGGCGCAGCAAGGCGGCCGGCTGGGGCATCGAGAGCCTCGCGGCGCATCCGGGCATCACGCGCACGGACCTCATCGTGAACGGCTCGGGCCGATCCAGCCTTCATGGCCGGCTGCGTCGCTACCTCTGGTTCCTGTTCCAGCCCGCCTGGCAAGGCGCCTTGCCGACACTTTTCGCGGCAACCGATCCCTCGGCGCGAGACGGCGGCTATTATGGACCCGACCGGCTTGGCGGCACGCGAGGATATCCAACCGATGAGCAACCGCCCAGGCAGGCGCTGGATGACGCCGCCGCCGCGCGTCTGTGGGAGCTGTCCCTGGACCTGGCGAAAGTGCAGTTTGCTTGATGTCGGTCAAAAGCCGGCAAATTGCCATTGCGCTTCAAAATTTGACTGACGCACGGGACAAGCTCTGGCTAATAGCGCCCCAGTCAGATTTATGAACCTCTGACAGCTTTCGGCGATTTCCTTCGGGGTAGCGAACGGCCGCTATCGCGGGGGCAGGCAGTTCTCGCAAGATTGTGTACTTTTATATCAGCTTCATGCTCGCGAGCTTGGGCCATTGCACAAGTCGTCTGTCGGCCTTGATCTGGTCGAACGGCTCTGCCCTGGCCGTCCGCCTCGATCTCGGTTCTCAGGCGCGATGAGCTTCAATGCTCCAGCGCCCAGTGCGCATACAGCCCGACCATTCTCGATTTGAGAATGCATCTCCTAACGGAGCTTGTCTTCCTGACGATCCAGGCCCGACCTAAGACGCTGCCCATCACTTCAGGGTGGAGCCGCTCAGCTCGCGTATCTAGCCCGCGGAGCAATGGCGCCTCACCCTTGGGGTCATAAAAAGTTGAAGCAGGGAGAGGATCAGATGAAATCTTTCAACGCAGCGCCATGGCGCCTTCTTGTGGGTGTTTGCATCGCCGCGGTGGTGTGCCCGTTCAGCGCCGCGACGGCTCAGAGCAGCGAGCAGCCCGCCGATGCGCCCGTGGCGGCTGAGGTCACACCGGAAAGCGCTGCTGCTGGAAGCGCTGCGGCGCCCGCTCAGGACATCGTGATAACCGGCTCGCGCATTCAGGCCGGCGGGTTTACGGCCCCTACGCCGACTTCTGTCATCAGCACGGCGCAGATTCAATCCGTCGCTCCGACGCGCGTGGATGATATCCTGCGCCTCATTCCGGCATTCTCTACAACCGGCAGCGGTGTGGCGCGTGCCCTGTCCTCTGCGACCGTGACGGCTGATCTGCGGAATGTCGGTCCTCAGCGGACGTTGGTTCTCCTCGATGGCCGCCGGCACGTCGCCACAGCGCCCGATGGCACGGTGGACCTTGGCGTCATCCCTTCCATTCTCATCGCACGCACTGAGGTCGTGACGGGCGGCGCCTCGGCATCCTGGGGGTCCGACGCTGTCTCCGGTGTGATCAATCTCATTCTCAAATCGGATCTCGAAGGCGTAGAGGGCACGGTGCAGAGCGGTATTTCCCAATATGGTGATGCCCAGAACGTGCTTGCCGGGCTAGCGGCCGGAACGCGCTTCGGCGGCGGGCGTGGTCACATTCTCATCGGCGGGGAATATTCGAAGAATGACGGGATCGGCCAGACCCCTTATCGTCCTCGCCCATGGGCTAGCCGTGGCCTCGCCGGCAATTCCAACTATGCCGCGAATGGCTTGCCCGCGAACATTTACGCGGATGATGTGCGCCGCACCGATCTTTGGGAAGGTGGCCTGATCACCAGCGGTCCGCTGCGCGGGACCGCATTCCTGCCGGGCGGGCAAACGGGTCAGTTCGGCTATGGCGAGGTCTTCGGTAACCGGATGATCGCCGGGACCGATAACTATACCGAAATCATCAATCCGGGCGGCAATCTGCAGCAGCCGGTGGAGCGCTATTCGGCAATGGCGCGCGTCTCCTACGAAGTGTTCGACAATCTCTCCCTGTTTGCGGAAGGAACGTTCGCTCATTCTGTGACCAACGGCTATTTCGCCGAGCCGCGTCAGCAGGGTTCGGTCACGGGTAATCCGACGTGCTCCGCGACGATCATTCCTGGCGGTCAGACCGGCAACGTTCTGGTGCCGATCACCAACCCCTATCTGAGCGACGAATTCCGCGAGCGCGCCATCGCCGCGGGGGTCTCATGCTTCAACTTCGGTCGCTCCTACCGGGAGCCCGGCCTTGGTGCCGTGCGCGGACGTGTGGGCTCGCCTTCGGTCTACCGGGGCGTCGTCGGCGTCGAAGGCAAGCTCGGCGAGTGGTCGTTCGACGCTTATTATCAATATGGCCGCAATCACTTCGTTCAGGAGTATGTCGGTCAGATCAACATGATCAATTATCGCAAGGCGATCGACGCCGTGCGCTCGGGCGACGACATTGTCTGCCGCGTGAATGCCGATTCCAATCCTGCCAATGACGATCCGGCGTGCGCGCCGCTCAATCTGTTCGGCTTCGGGTCGCCATCGCAGGAAGCCATTTCATACATCACCGGCACGTCCAGGTTCGACCTCACCACCAAGCAGCAAGTGGCAGCATTCAGTGCTAATGGTGCGTTGTTTGAAGGCTGGGCCGGTCCGATCAACGCGGCGTTTGGCGCGGAATATCGCGAGGAATCGATCGACGCGACGGTGGATGCCATTTCGCAGGCCGGGCAGTGGCAAAGCGGCTCGCGTCAGCCGATCGCCGGCAGCTACAATGTGAAGGAAGTGTTCGGCGAGCTGGCGATCCCGCTGTTGAAGGATCTGCCGCTCGTTCGTTCGTTCGATCTCAACCTCGCGGCGCGCTACACGGATTACAGCACGTCAGGTGGCGTGACGACCTGGAAGATCGGTGCGACCTGGGAATTGTCGAGGGAACTGCGGCTCCGTGCGACGCGGTCGCGCGATATCCGGGCCGGCAATTTTGCGGAGCTGTTCGCTCCGACGACGGTGTCGCGTCAGAATATTCGCGATCCACGGCGTTCGACGAACTATACCGTCGAGGTCACGTCTCTGGGTAATTCCAATCTCGATCCCGAGACGGCCAATACGTTGACGGCCGGCATCGTCTACCAGCCCAGCTGGCTGGATGGCCTGCGTCTCTCGGTCGACTATTACGACATCGACATCAAGGGATTGATCGGTACGATCTCGGCCAATGAAGTGCTCGAGCGTTGCTATGTCGATGGTATTTCCGACTTCTGCGACCTTGTCACCACCGCCGGCGGTGCGCCGAATGGCGACATCAGCGGCATCACGGTACGCTTCGAGAACCTGGATCGCCTGAAGACGAAGGGCGTCGACATCGAGGCTGCCTATCGCTCTTCGCTGGAGAACATCTTCGGCGAAGGGGCAGGTACGCTCTCCGTTCGCCTGTTGGGCACTTATCTCGACACCCTGGCGACGACGGCCGTGGCCACGGCCAGCACCGAAGAGCGGGCAGGCGAGTATGTGACACCGCACTGGCGCGTCTCCGGTCTGATCACGCATGAGCTAGGTCGCCTGACGAGCACGCTGGATCTCCGCTGGCTGCAGGGTGGCAAGATCGACAATGATTTCGTTGTCGGCACGGGGGCGCTCAACACGATCAACTTCAACGACACGAAGAACATCTTCTACACCAACGCCACGTTCACGGTCGATGTTTCCAGGGACGCTGATCGCAGTCGGGAGATGTTCATCCGTCTCAACAACATCTTCAATGTCGCGCCGCCGTTCCCGGATCAGGCGTCGCCATTGTTCGATCAGGTTGGCCGATCGTTCCGTGTCGGTCTGAGGTTCAAGCTCTGAGAGGGGCAAAAGCCCTTCGTCAGTCATGATGGGATGGTGCGATGAGCACCATCCTGCAGAAAGGAAATGGTTCGTCCGTCATGGATCGCCCTAAAGTTCAAGAAGTCCGCCAGTCGGAGGATCGTTTTCTGGCATCCGACGTCTTCGAGACGGGCGGTCGGGTGCTGCCGCGCGCCAATGGCACGGGGACGTGGATGGAGCCGGCGCGCGAGATCCCGGTCTATCACACATGCGACGTGCTGGTGGTGGGTGGCGGGCCGGCAGGCACGGCGGCCGCCTGGGCGGCGGCGCAGGCGGGCGCGGACGTGGTGCTCATGGAGCGCTATAATCATCTGGGCGGTCTCTCGACCGGCGGGCTGGTGATCTGGATCGACCGGATGACCGACTGGACCGGCCGGCAAGTGATCCAGGGCTTCGCCAATGATGTGCTGGGGCGCTTGCCCGCGGCCGGCCTGGCCGGGCCGCCGCGCGCCGACTGGGGTTCGCGCGATCCCAAGAAGGCCAGCTACTGGGGCCAGCGCACCGCGGCCTTCCATGGCACGGTCTGCTGGTCGCCCACGCTCGATCCCGAGCGGCTCAAGCTCATCAGCCAGGAAATGCTGCTGGGCGCGGGCGTGCGGCTGGTGTTCCACAGCTGGGCGGCGGTGCCGATGGTGGCCGATGGCAAGGTCGAGGGCGTGGTGTTCGAATCCAAGGCCGGGCGTCAGGCCCTGCGCGCCAAGGTGGTCGTCGATACCACCGGCGATGGGGACATCTTCGCGCGCGCCGGCGCCGAGTTCGACACCGACATCGAGGAAGGCGACGTCCATCACAGCGCCAACACCGGCTTCATGCTGGGCGGTGTGGACATGGACCGCTGGCTGGCGTTCCGCGGCAATGAGCCCGAGCAATATGCCGAATTCGCGAAGCTGGGCCGCGAGCGGCTGGGCTTCTTCCAGCCGCCTTATGTCTCCTGGCGCAATGACATCGCGCTGTTCCTGGGCCCGCGCCAGTCCGGCCTTTCGGCGCTGGATGTCGACGACCAGACCGAGCTGGAGATCCGTTCGCACCGCTTCATGCAGACGCATTGCGAGTTCTTCCTGGAGCATGCGCCGGGGTTTGAGCAATGCTACATGTTGCAGAGCGGCTCGCAACTCGGCGTGCGGCACACGCGGCGTCTGGGCGGGGTCGGCAAGGTGCTGCGCAGCCAGTGGGCCGATGGCATCGCGCTGCCGGACGAGATCGGTGTCAGTCCATCGGTCAGCCTCAAATATCCGGTGATCTCCGTGCCTTATGGCGCGCTGGTGCCGCGCAAGCTGGATGGCCTGCTGGCCGGCGGCAAGCACATCAGCTGCGATGCCAACTCGCACGGCTTCATGCGCGAGATCCCGCAATGCTGGCTCACCGGACAGGCCGCAGGCGCCGCAGCCGCGCTCTCGGTCGGCGCGGGCGTCCAGCCGCGGGCGCTCGACGTGAAAAGTCTCCAAGCCGAGTTGCGCCGGCAGGGCGTATTCCTCCATGACTAGGCCGGTAAGGTGCCGGAAGCTGAACAGGGAACCGTACAGAAAAGCTGAATGTACGGGCATTTATTGAGAGGATGAGGGACATGTCGATGGCACGGACGATGCGGCGCAGACTTGCGGGCGTGCTGGCTTGTCTGCTGACCCTTCCTGTCCTCGCGAGCCCTGTCCTGGCCAGCACAGCGCCAGGGACCGCTCCGGCCCCCGAATCGCGATCGAACGAGAGCGTGAAGATTTCTGCGGTGACTGCCGAGCGACTGGGAAACCGTCCCATCATTTACCCGGACATGCCCGGTCTGGAAGGTGAACTCGGGAACAATATCGATGGCCCGTCGGTCATCAAGGCGCCGAGCTGGCTCAAAAATCCCCTCGGGAAATATTATATGTATTTCGGCCATCATCGGGGCGGTTACATCCGGCTCGCTTATGCCGACCACCCCGAGGGGCCGTGGACCGTCTACAAGGCCGGCACGCTGCGTCTGGAGCAGACCTCGGCCCTGCATCATATCGCCTCACCCGACGCAGTCGTGGATGAGGAGAACAAGCGGATCGTGCTCTATTATCACGGGGCAACCGAAATGCCGGGCGGCGATTATGGCGGGCGACCGTATGCGCAGCGGAGCTTCGTCGCGACGTCATCGGATGGGCTGAACTTCACGGCTGCATCCGGGGCATTCGGTGCGCCCTATATTCGGGTCTTCGACTACAAGGGAGCCTATTACGGGCTGGGCATGGCGGATAAGGCCACTGCCTATCCGACCTGGCTGCGCAGCGGCCAGTTCTTCCGTTCATCCTCCTTTTTGCCGCCTTTCGAGGCAGGGCCGCGCATCCTTGACGAGATGCGCCATGCGGGGGTGACCCGGATCGGCGATACGCTCCATATTTTCTACACCAACGTTGGGGACTCGCCCGAGCGCATCTTCCATTCCAGCGTCGACCTGCGTTCCGACTGGTCAGAATGGACAGCGTCAACACCCATTGAAGTTCTCCGCCCGGAACGGCCTTATGAAGGGGCGGATCTGCCGCTCGTGTCATCACGCGGCGGCATGGCTTCCGGCTTCGAGCATGCCCTGCGTGACCCTGGCGTTCTCAATGACGATGGCCGCATCTATCTCTATTACTCGGTTGCCGGGGAGAAAGGGATTGCGGTCGCGCGGGTAACCTTCAAATGATGCCGCCTCCGATGCTTCCTCCCATGGCTCACTGATGGATACGCTGCTCAACATGCGCGCCTTTCTGGCCGTGGTTGAATGCGGCAGTCTCGCGGGCGCTGCGCGCAAGTTCAACATCGCACCGTCCGTGGTCACGAAGCGGATCGGGCGTCTGGAGGATGAACTGGGCGCCGTCTTGTTCATCAGGACGCCCCGCAAGGCCGAGCTTACCTCTTTCGGCGAGCGGCAGCTGCCTCGCATTCGCGCCCTTGTACGGCAGACAGATGAGGTCATTTCCGGTGCACGCCGGTCACGCCAGGCACTAGATGGGCATTTGAGGATCAAATGCCCCACAACCGTGGCCAGTAGCTATTTCGGGCGGTTTTTCGCGGATTTCGTTCAAAGCCACGCCGGCGTCAGTATCGATCTCGTGCTCGTCGATCGATCCGTGAACCCTATCGAGGAAGGTTTTGACCTCGCAATCGGGGCGATGGCCGCTTCCTATGCCGGCGTGATCGACGTGCCATTATGTGAACATCCGATGGTGATCTGTGCAGCCCCCTCATATCTTGCGCGCGAGGGACATCCAAAGCATCCCCGCGAGCTGGTCGAGCATGATTGCCTGGGGTCCCAATCGATCGGCGGAACCTGGGTTTTCGAGAGCGAATCCGGCGATCTGGCCGTCAATGTGACATCGCGCTTTGCTGTCAATACAGCCATGGTTCTGCGCGATGCGGCGCTGCGGGGCGCGGGAATTGCCATGCTCAGTGAATTCGTCTCCCGCGACGCTGTGCGTACCGGCCGGCTCGTGCGGCTGATGCCCGAATTTCCCGCAAAATCATTGTGGCTCAAAGCACTAGTCCCGAATGTGAAGATGTCTCAGCCGCTGGTTCAGGCACTGGTGGAAGACATCGTCGCTTTTACCCAGCCAGTGGCGCCATGGGATCGCGAAGACCCGTCGGATTGAAAACGCCCCACAGGGGCTCGGAGAAGGAACGGAAACGATGCAAAGCAGGCGCGATATGCTTCAGGCTTCTGTCGGGCTGGTCGGCGTAGCGGCACTGGGCGGCGCATCTCCGGCTTCGGCAACACCCGGGCCCGTCAACGCGACCTCTTCGGGTCTTAATGAACCAGCATCTCCGCTCCAGAAGCAATTGCGCGAAGACATGGAAACTTATGCGGCCTTTGGTAGCAAATTGTCGGGATCGCCGGGAGATCTGGCCGCAGCCAGATGGATCGGTGAGCGGCTTGGCACCGCAGGATTCGCCGTGAACCAGGTCGACTTCCCGATCCCGGTGTTCGAGCCCGGCGTGTCGGAGTTGCGCTTCGGGAGCAAGCATGTGCCGGTCGCAGCCCAGCCAGTCGTCATCACGACGCCCCCGGCCGGGCTCACGGCGCTGGCTGTTCTGGTCCGTGACGCCTTTGAGGCCCGCGCCGTAACGGGCAAGATCGCTATCGTCGTGCTGCCTTATGGCCGCCATGCGGCCATCTTCACCGGTGACGCCAAGCTGATGCTTGATCAGGTCATTCCTCACAAGCCGGCGGCCATCGTGATCGTCACCACGGGCCCGACTGGAAACATCATTGCTCTTAACACGCGTTTGAAGCCGATTGCTGAGGTCCCCATTGCCCTCATGGCGCCGCGTGACCTGCCGGCCGTTGTCGAGGCAGTGGCAGCGCAGCGGCCTCTAACCCTGGTGCTCACCGGGAAGAGCGCGACCGGCAATAGCTGCAACATCCTTGCCCGTCGCCTGGCAGGGCCAAAGTGGCTCGCATTCTCGACGCCGCGCTCAGGCTGGGGGCTTTGTGTCGGGGAGCGCGCCCCGGGCACGGCAGCGTTCCTGGAGCTGTGCCGCTGGGTCGCTATTCGCTATCCCGATCACTCCCTCTTCGCGATCAATGCGGGCGGTCATGAGCTGGACTTTGCCGGCGCGCATCACTCCCTTTCGGAAGGGCCGCCTCCGGCCCAGACGCAAGTCTGGACCCATCTGGGCGCCGGCCTCGCGACGCGCGACGCCTATGAGGTGCTCGGCCGCAATCGCCAGCTCCTGTCGACCGCGGATCCGCAGCGGGTTCTCATGTCTTCGCACAGCCTGATGGCAGACGCGACATCCGCATTTCGCGGCCTTGCAGGTTATGAGCAGCCGATCGAAGTCGTGGGCGGAGCGGGAGAGCTGTCCTCCATCATCGACCGCGGCTATGCGAATGCCTTTGCAGGTCTTGGCATTCATCGCTGGTGCCACGTGGCCGATGACACGATCGACAAGGTCGACGCAGCATTGCTGGAGCCTGTCGTCGAAGCGCATCGGGCCGTGATCGAATCCGTCGTGGGGCGGGCGGTGCGGAGCTGAGCGCAGACAGGATTGCCGGGGTCTTCCTGGCCCATCCATGTCCGGCGCGATCCTCGTTAACGGCAAGGTTGCGCTGGGACGCGTGCGGCTCGCATGGCCTCGCCAGCGTCGCGGAATAGCCTAGAGTCTGTCCTGATTAGATTGAATCGTTTGGGGATTCCCAAGGTGGCTTTGTTGTGATTCAAGCTGCTTGCTGGGGAGGAGGCCAGCAGCGATGGCACGAGCCTATTCTGACGATTTGCGAGATCGGGTTGCAGCGGCAGTTTTGTCGGGCCGCTCGGTTCGCGAGGTTGCTGGTGCGTTCGGTGTGAGCGTGGCGAGCGCAGTGAAGTGGTCGCAGCGTCTGCGTGATACGGGCAACGCCGGTTCACGTCCGATGGGAGGCCACAAGCAACGGGTATTGGCGGGGGAGCAGGAATGGATGCTGCTTCGTCTTGAGGAATGTCCGCATCTGACGGTGCGCGGGCTGGCGGTCGAGCTGGCCGGGCGCGGTCACCGAGTCAGCCCCAACACGGTGTGGTCGCTGCTGCGCAAGGCTGGCCACAGCTTCAAAAAAAAGCCTGTTCGCCAGCGAGCAGGACCGCCCGCAGGTAGCTCGGCGGCGGACGCAGTGGAAGAAGTACCAGGGCCGGCTTGACCCTCGCAGGCTGGTCTTCATCGACGAGACCTGGGCCAAGACCAACATGACCCCGTTGCGGGGCTGGGCAAAACGCGGCGACAAGCTGATCGCCAAGGCGCCGTTCGGCAAATGGAAGACGCTGACCTTTGTGGCGGCGCTTCGTCACGACCGGATCGATGCGCCCTGCGTCCTCGACGGCCCGATCAACGGCCAGCTCTTCCTCGCCTATGTCGAGCAGTTCCTCGTGCCCACCCTCGTGCCCGGCGACATCGTCATCATGGATAACCTCGGCAGTCACAAGGGTCAGGCCGTGCGCAAGGCAATCCGTGCGGCAGGGGCCAAGCTCCTGTTCCTGCCGCCCTACAGCCCTGACCTCAATCCAATCGAACAGGTCTTCGCCAAGCTCAAGCTGCTACTGCGAAAAGCCGCCGAGCGCACCGTCGAAGCCACATGGCAGCGGATAGGCAAACTGCTCAATGCCTTCCCACCCCATGAGTGCGCCAACTACCTCAGGAATAGTGGCTATGCTTCAATCTAAACAGGACAGACTCTAAGCGTCCGGCTTCTGCTCGGTCAATCGCGCCGCGAATTTCGCCAGAGCCAGCACGCAGACAATGACCCCAAGCAGGCAAGCTGCCGAAAAGAGGTAGCCGTGCAACACGCGTTCCTTGGTTCCCAGAAAGAAATGGGCGCCGATGATCGGAGCTGCCACGGACGCGAATTTTGCCACGAAGCTCGCCCAGCCACCGCCGGTGGCGCGGATCGCGCTGGGGTAATAGATGCCGGTCATCGCAACCACCGCAGCATGGCCCGTCCCGACCATGATGGAGCTCATCAGGACGACGGGAATGAAGAATGGTCCGTTCAGGACAAGGCCGAGGCCGAGAAGGAGCGTGAAGGGCGCTCCGATGGCCGGAGCCAGCGCAATCCAGGCGGGTCCGCGCTTTTCGGTCAACGCGAGCAGCAGCACACCGCCAAGCGCACCGAGCAGGCCGGTCACGGCGCCCAGCCAGGTGGCATCGGGTACGGAAAGCCCCAGCTCTTCAAGAAAAAGCACCCCGAAGCTCGTTTTGAGATAGATCGCAAAAGAGGAGCAGAAGTATGCGACCCAGATCAGCGGCGTGATATAGGCCAGCCAGCCCTTGAACAGCTGCTGGAACATGGCGGCGGGTGAGGTGCGTTCCGAGGAGGACGCTTCGTCGGACAAATAGAAGCTACTGGAGCGATCGAGAGGCTCGTTCGGCGCGAGACGTTGGAGGGCCGAGAGGACGGCGCTGGCCGGTTTTCCTTTAGCAACCATCCAGCGGACGGATTCAGGCAGCGTGAACAGCAGGACCAGGGCCAGGATCAGCGTCAATGCGCCGCACAGGAAAAAGACGGCATGCCACCCCAGGTGGGGCGCGATCAGGTTCGTGAGTGCACCGCTGGCAGACGCGCCGAGGCTGAAGCCGAGCATGATGATGGTGACAGATGTCGCCCTCATCGCGCGCGGCATCACCTCGACGTTGAGCGACCATGCCGGGGCAAGCAGTCCGCCGATGGTCAGCCCGGCAAGCAGGCGCAGGATCATGAGGGTTTCGGGCGTTTGTGCAAAGCCGGTCGAGAAGGTCAGGAAAGCGCTGAGCACCGTGCATGTCAGGATTATGGGCTTCCGGCCCAGCAGATCGGCGAGATAAGCGCCAGCGAGGGCGCCGATCATCTGGCCGACAAAAGCGGCGGCGCTGACATAGCCCATCGCCGTTTCGCTCAGATGCATCTCATCGCGAATATAGGGAAGCGTGTAGGCAATCAGCAGAAAGTCCAGCCCGTCGAAAAACGTGACGGCGCATGAGAGGATGAGAATCCAGAGATGGTACCGCCCAAAGGCGGAAACCCGAAGTATCTCGGCCACATCGATCATGGCCGTATTGGCTGAACTGGTGTCTGGTGCCGCAGACATGGCTGCTGTCGATCCCCTGCCGACTATTTGTTCTCGGCTGTCGACCGTGTGGCGCGACGTCACGCGCCTCAGGCAACAGCTCGGCGCGTCTGCCATTCGCGAACTTCCGGGAGAAGCGAGTATCTAGGCTGATCAACCTTCTCGAAACGCGCAGGCTCGGGAAGGGGGACGCCCGCTTTGTCGGCGAAGTGGACCAGACGCGCTGACCTCCGGCAGGACCGTTGCTCGACCGACCGGCGTTGGGCTAGGTTTCAAATTGACGTCGCCCGCCAACCGCGCGCAGGAATGCCCAACCTTTGCAGGAGTCAGCGCAATGGCCTTCACACTCTATGCCGCGACAATCCCGTCCTATTTGCAGATCCTCAATTCGATCTCGAGCCTGATCGGCAAAGCCGAGGCCTTTTGTGGCGACCAAGGCATTGAACCCGAGACACTCATTCAGGCACGTCTTGCGGACGACATGCTTCCTTTCGCCTATCAGGTCAAATCGACCACCGTGCATTCGATCGGTGCCATCGAGGGCGTCAGAAATGGGACCTTCTCGCCGGACACCTCCATACCGCCCACCACATTCGACGGCCTGCGCGAACGCGTCGCCGGAGCTATCGCTGAACTTGAAGCGACAAGTGCCGAGGAAGTCGAAAGCTTCATCGGGCAGGACATGCGCTTTGAATTTGGCTCCAATGCCATAGACTTTTCCGCCGAGGAATTCCTGCTCTCCTTCTCCCAGCCGAATTTCTATTTTCACGCCACGACCGCTTATGACATCCTGCGCATGAAAGGCGTGCAGATTGGCAAGCGCGATTTCATTGGGCGTGTCCGAAAGCGGGATTGACATGCAAGAAAGCCTTGCCGCCTTCGGAGCCTCGCGCGGTTAGCGGTAATGCGGATTCACATCAAGAATCCGCCATGGTCATAGACTGGCGAATAGTTGCACTGCCGTGATTGAGTATTATCGCGGTCTTCACCATCGAACGCAAACCATAGCGAGATGGGTACGCTGGAAGACAAGAATGCATCGATCCAAGCGCGCAAAACCAGGAAGAAGCTTTTGCGCACTTCAATAAAGCAATGTTGGACTATGGATATGGCAGCAATGTCTACACGCTTATGGCCGATCATCCTTCGATCGCTCTCCCCTCGACCCCGCGCTGGAACCCTCCTCGTGGCGGTCAGGATTTGGCCTGACCAGATGGTCATTCGAAGAAAGATGCCCCGGCTTCATTGAAGCCGGGGGGCATTTCCCCGAACAACCTGTCCCGCGCGGTGTTGCCCGACGGCGACGCAGGGACTTTATTCGTCGCTGGTGCTGGCGGGCTGACCGAACGCACCGGAACCCGAACCCTCGACTGACCCGCTGACTTCAACCGTGCGAGCCGCGTCGACGGCGTCGCGCGTCGCCGTGCTGGCAGCACCCCACGCCGTACCGCGAGCGGTTTCAGCCGCGCCTCGGGCCGCGCTGCGCGCCTTATCTGCAGCTCCCAGAGCAGTGTTGCGCGCCGTATCGGAGGTTCCGCGCGCCGTATCGCGAGTGGCGCCGACGACGTCGCCGGCAGTCCTGCGGGCGTCATCCGAACCGACACCCTGGATTGAGGCGCTGGCGCTCTTGTCGATGCTCTGGCTGGTGCCGGGCTTGCCGCCACCACTGGCCGACGTTCCTGCCGGGCCAGTCGCCGAAGTCGCGCTATCGACCGTTCCGGTAACCGTTCCGGCAAGCCCGGCACTGGCGCTCGCCGAGCCCGAGCGCGTGTCGACCGACCGGCTGGTGTGTGCCCGACCCGAACCGGACAGTGTACCGTTCACATTCTGCGAGGCTGAACCCAGCGTGCCACCGAGATTGCCGGCACCGCCCAGCGTGCCGCCGAGCGAGCCACCGACGTTGCCGAGGAGTTGCGCTTGCACAGGCAGCGAGAAAGCGGCAGCGACGAGAGTAGTGATCAAAATCCGTTTCATGTCTCATCTCCTTCAAGATGCGGGCCGCTCGATGGCCGCCCGTCGAAAGAAGAACGATGAGGGTCTGCGACTTCATCCCCGAGCGCCCGAATTTTTTGTCAGGGAGTGGTTGCGGGCACCGTGCGGCACGTGTTGCACACGATGCCGCGCCCCACTTTTCCGTGCCCGCTGACGGCCTCGTCAGCCACAATGTCGACCCGATTTGCCGGCGAACCACCTGCCGCCGCCAGTCTCGCCGCAACGAGCGGGGCCGCGAAGGAGGTGCCGCGCACTTTGGTATAGCCCTTGCCGGGCATGGCGGCGACCATGTCCGCGCCGGGGGCAGCGAAATCGAGATGGGCGGCGCGCCCGGCCTCGACCAGCGCCCGGTCACGCGCATCCACGCCCGTTACGGAAATCACGCCGTGATAGGACGCCGGATACATGGGCGGGGCAGCCGGTCCATCATTGCCCACGGCGGCGACGA
This sequence comes from Sphingobium lignivorans, assembly GCF_014203955.1. NCBI lineage: Bacteria > Pseudomonadati > Pseudomonadota > Alphaproteobacteria > Sphingomonadales > Sphingobiaceae > Sphingobium > Sphingobium lignivorans. The sequence goes on along the minus strand of NZ_JACHKA010000001.1, from coordinate 2,933,178 downwards.
TAGTGACGCCACGCTCATGAGCCAGTTCGATGGCGCGGGCCAGCAGCCGGTTAGGCGGGCCGACGAGCGAAATGTTGATGACCCGTGCACCGCCGGCTACCAGCCAGCCCAGCGCCCGCGCGATGACCTCAGCCGATCCTGAGGCCGGGTTACCGCCGTAGACATCAGCGGCGAGCAGCGAACGGCTGACAGCGGCGCCGCGAAAAGCCCCCTCCTCGCCGACGAGCAGCGAGGCAATGGCCGTGCCATGCCCGCTTCCTTTCAGCCCGCCGTTCGCGAAACCGCGCTGGTGGATCGAGGCGCCGGCAAGCGCTGGATGAGCGGCGACGCCGCCGTCGATCATGCCGATGCTATCACCACGATCCCTGACGCTGCGAGCGGCCGCTGCAGCAGCGTCCGCCGCCGCGCCCAGCGCGCTGCCGGCTGGCTCGAACACATGATTGAGATCGAAAGCGCCCTCCGGTGCGAGTTTGTGCAAACGTTCCAGCGCCTTGCGCCCGGACTCCCCCCGCGGGACGCTCAGCACATGGACGCGCACGCCGATCCCTTCCATCTCATCTTCGCGCAACATCGAAAAACCGGCGGCCTGGACCCGCGCGAGCAAGGCCGGTGAGGCATCGAGCGCGATGATTTCTCCGCGTCGCACCGGCTGGCCATCGTCATCGGCCTCCAACACCTCGCGGTTCGCGCGGATGAGCGCCTGCAGGCGCTCGAGGCGCAGATCGCGCAGCGAGGTGCGGTTCAGCGTCTGGGCGGCGCGCACGCTCAGCGTATCTACAGGGCCGTTTACTGTGTTGCCAAGGCTCGCAGGGGCATCCCCCAGAAGCGGATCGATCACCCGACCTGCCACCTGCCCCGGCAGTGCGCCGATATTCCCCGGGAGCAGCTGTGCCTGTGCCGCACCGGCGAGCAGCGCGGTCATGACGAGAATTGCAGTTGATTGTCTTCCCATGGTCGGTCCTTATCATTTTTTTCCGGCTATGGATGAAACGCAGAGCAAGGGTCGTTTCATCCACGACGCTGAAAGGAAAGGGCTTGGACGCATTCGAAGAAGGCCTCTCCACCATGTTGCCGCGCCTGCGGCGTTTTGCGCACGGGCTTTCGCGCAGTTCTGCCGATGCAGACGATCTGGTGCAGATCGCCGTTGAGCGCGCGCTGCGGGCTCGCAGCCAGTGGCAACCGGGCACGCGGCTCGATAGCTGGCTGTACAGGATCACGCGCAATGCCTGGATCGACACGGCGCGTGCGCGGAGCAGGGAGATGGCGCGGCTGCTGCCGGAAGAGGTTGGTGAACAGGTGGGCGAAGATCCACGCCCGGGACTCGAGGCGCGGCTGGACCTCGACAGTCTGATGGCTGCCATGGCCCGCCTTCCGGAAGACCAGCGTGAGGCAGTCGCGCTCGTGCTGATCGAAGGGTGCGGCTACCGTGAAGCTGCGGAGATACTGGACATACCCGTTGGCACTTTGTCCAGTCGGCTGGTGCGAGGACGCAATGCGCTGCTGGCGCTTGTCGGCGAAGGATGAGGTAATGACTGACCCGATAATTGACGATGAGACCCTTTACGCCTGGCTGGACGGCGAGTTGCCCGAGGCCGAGGCGAAGCGCGTGGCGGCGCTGGTCGCAGCGACTCCGGCGCTGGGCGAAAAGCTGGAAGCGCAACGCCAGTTGCAGGCGCAGCTGCGCGCGGCTTTCGGTCCGATAGCCACAGCGCCGGTACCCGCCGGGATCAGCGCTGTGGCGCGAGAGGATGGCAGGGTGGCGGGTCTGGCAAGCGCGCGCATGAAGCGCGTCGTCCCCGGCTCTGGTTTGCCGCGCTGGGCTGGCGTGGCGGCGGCCCTTGTTGCGGGATTCATGGTGGGGTATATGTTCACTGGCGGTGATACAGCGCCGCAGCATGGGCTTGCTGTCAACGCGCAGGTGCTCGCCGCGCTCGATACACAGCTGGCGAGCGCAAGCCACGAGGATGGATCTGATCAGCAGGTGCAGGTCCGCCTGACGTTCCGTGACGCTGGCGGCAATCTATGTCGGAGCTTCGAGACCTCTTCCACCGCAGGCGTGGCCTGCCGCGAGGAAGGCAGTTGGGCCGTGCGCGCGCTGGTCGCATATCAGCCCCAGACCCAGGCTGACTATCGCATGGCGAGCAGCGGGAATGCCGCCATCATGGCCTACATCGATACCCAGATCAGCGGAGATCCCCTGGATGCCGACGCGGAGAGGAGAGCGATGCAAAATGATTGGACCGCAAAGTGAAGCGGTGACAGGGGAGTGGCCTACCGAAATTCGCCAGATGGGTCTGTCAGGGAAGAATGTGAACGGAACTGACTGGCAACGCCTCGCACACCCGCCTCATTCCGACAGGTTTACCGCAACTGACTGTCCTTGCTTCCGCGTCGGTTGATCGTCGAATGAACCACCGCTTTATCCTGTTCGCTCTGGCAAAGCACACAGGTACGTACGCCAGGAAGCGCCTCGCGTCGGCGGGCAGGGATGCGTTCGCCGCAATCGATGCAATGCTCGCTGCCTTCGCCCGTGTGTATGCGTGACCGGGCGGCACGGACTGCGTCGTTGATTGTATCGTCGATCTGATCTTGTACCGCGCCATCGCGTGACCATCCACCGGCCATCTCGATTCCTTCGTCCCTAGACAGACATTATCTGGGAACAGCCGGTTCCTGATTCAACCGGCGGCTATGGAGGAACCGTCCGAGCTACAGCTGGGACGGTTGGATTTGGAAATCCGCGCTAACGATCAGTGCGAGGACAAGTCGCGCGCGCAGCGGAAGCCGATGTGGGACGTCGCCGTGTCGATGGTCTGGGGATAGCGTGCCGCCGGGCGATAGCGCTGGCAATAATTCTCCGCGCAGAGATGGGATCCTCCTTTCAGAACGCGCCGGCCGAACAATGTCCGGAGAGCCAATCGCACCGGACGAAAGGATGACCTCGCCGTCAGCCTGTATCTGTTCGATCCGTCCATTCGGCTGGACCTCGACGCCCGTGACGCGGCCGGCGGATAACAGCAGGCGGGACACCTGAGCGTGGCTCATCACATGAAGATTCTGCCTCGCAAGGGCGGGACAGCATCTATTTGCATTTGACTCGCATTAGCGAGAAAAATAGAGGCTCCCCTTACGAACGTCAGGGGGACCCATGAACGCCAATTGCCTGCTATCCACGTCGCTGCTCACCGTTCTCGCTTGGCCTGCTGCGGCACTCGCACAGGATGTCGCGCCTGCTGATCAGCCGATGGAAATCATCGTCACGGGCGAAAAGGCGTCGCGCAGCTTGCAGGAAACGACGGCGTCCGTGGGCGTCGTGACCGCTGAGCGTCTCGAGGATGAGAATGTCCTCACCATTCAGGAAATTTATCAGCGCACTGCCAACGTCTCCGAGACCTACGGTGCTTCCGGCTTCTCGATCCGCGGAATCGATCAGCGCGGTGTTTCGGGCGGCGGCGATGCTGCGACGGCGACCGTGTTCGTGGATGGCGCGCCGGTTCAGCAGGATATCCTCTCCAACGGGCCCACCGACATGTGGGATGTTGCACAAGTCGAGATCTTTCGTGGACCGCAGTCCACCATCCAGGGCCTCAACGCGCTCGCCGGTGCAGTGCATATCCGCACCCAGGACCCGACCTTCGACTGGGGCGTGAAAGGCCGCGCGCTCGTGTCATCCTTTGACACCACTCAGTTCGCCATAGCCGGCGGCGGACCGCTGGTGGCGAACGAGCTGGCCTTCCGCATGTCCGCCGAAAAGCGCGATTCCGACGGATATATTTACAATCCCACTCGCAAGGCGCCCGAAAACCCCGTCGACTCGGTTTCGGTGCGCGGCAAGCTGCTCTGGACGCCTTCGGCTCTCCCGGGTTTCGAGGCGCGCCTGAACTACCATCATTTCGAGACGCAGGGCGGCTATCTGTTCGTTTATGTCGACCGTGCGAACGGCAATTATTTCGATACGCGAACGAACCCGTCCGATTATCCCAACAGCAGCGATGTCGATAATGATCAGGTGACGCTGGATTTGCGCTATGATCTGGGCGGTGGCCTGTCTCTCAGCGCACTCGGCACGTGGACCGACACCGATTTCATCCGCAAATATGACGGAGATTCATCGGCCGCCAGCATCGCCTATAGTGACATCGCAGGCGGCGCGAAAACCTTCACGCAGGAATTGCGGCTCAACTATGAGAGCGATCGGCTGAGCGGACTTGTCGGCCTGTTCTACTATAATCGCGATCAATATCGCAGGTCACATCAGGTCACACTGGTGCCGACCCCAGCCAGCACGATTATCAATGCGCTCACGCCCAGTCTTGGCGCCGCAACCGCGCAGCAGGTGGCGGCGATCTACACCGCTGCGCTGCCCAGCATCCCGGTTGACTATACGTCGGATTTCCCGACGCAGGTCGAAACCATGGCGGTGTTCGCCGACGCCCGGTATCGGCTGACGGATCAGCTGTCGCTGATCGGCGGCTTCCGCTATGATCATGAGCGCAACAAGATCGGCGGCGAGGCGATCGCGACATTCGTCGGCACGTTGCCGGACGCAACGCTCTACCCGGCGCCGCTCGAGGGCGCGATCACGGCCCTGAACGGCTTTGTGCTGGGGCTGGTGGAAGATGCCAACGGCTCTGCGCCGGTCGGCACCCGCAAATTTAACGCGTTCCTGCCCAAGGGTGGGATCGAAATGGCGTGGACGCCCGATCTTTCGACTGCCTTCGTCGTGCAACGCGGCTATCGTTCGGGCGGCAGCAGCTTCAACACGGCGCGATCACAGCTGTTCGCCTATGATCCGGAATTTACCTGGAATTATGAGCTGTCCCTGCGCTCGGCGTGGCTGGATGGTCGGCTGACTCTCAACGCCAATGCCTTCTACATCGACTGGACCGAGCAGCAGACCACCGCCAATTTCGGCAATGGAACCTATGACACGCACACGGTCAACGCCGGCAAGTCGCACATCTACGGTTTCGAGCTCGAAGTGGCGCACCGGGTCTCGCGGAGCTTCGACTGGTACGCGAGCGTGGGGCATACCCGCACGAAGTTCGACGAGTTCGTGACCGATGTCGGCTCGATCACCGACCTCTCGGGTCTGGAGTTCCCATATGCGCCGAATTGGACGCTCTCCGGCGGGGCCAATGTGCGGTTTGGGGGCGGCTTCAATGCCAATGTCAACGCGAGCTATCGCAGTGCGGTGATGACCGATGTATCGATCCCGCAGGCGGACAGCCGCGTTGGCGCGCGCACGCTGGTCAATGCGCGGATCGGCTATGAAGCCGACCACTGGAGGCTTTCGCTCTTCGCCAACAATCTGTTCGACGAAAAATATGACCAGTACGTCAATGACTTCACCAACTTCGCTGTAATCGGCGCGCCGCGCAGCATCGGCGTGGTGCTGGAGGCCGGGTTTTGAGTGACGCGGGATTCCTGACAGCCATCGCTGCAATCATCGCTGGCAGCTTTGCTGGCGCCTGGTCGCTGCGCCGCGCATGGCGCCTCAAACAAAGCAAGGCTCGTTGGCGCTCGGTGGGGCTTGCTCTGCTCGTCGTCACATTGCTGTGGCCAGCGTGGGCGATCGGCGAGGCACGTGGCCCGTTTGTGGCGGTGACACTGCTGTCCGTCGTGGCGCTCGGAGTCATCGCTTCGGGCTATACGCTCCGTCCCGCCCGGGCAGGCCGTGCCGTGCGGGAAGGGCTGGCCCCGGAGCCTGCAGAGCGGGCACCAAGCGCGTGGCGCACCACCTTGCGCTGGTCGCTCGCCGGCCCCATCGGCATGGTGGCAGCCATGGGACTGGGGATCAGCTATGCTGTCTGGGCGCCCGGTGAGATACAGACGCGGCTGCTGATCGGTGGACTGATCGTGCCGCTGGCCTGGGGCAGTGCGATGGCCTGGACCCTGGCCGACAGCCGGATCCTCCGCGCGATGGCCGTGCTCGTGGGTACGGCGATTGTCGGCTTTGGCGCAGCCATGTTGAAGGGGCTGACATGACAAAAACGAAAAAGCGGGCGTCCTTCCCGTCGCCCGATCTCGTGCGCGCTGTGCTCAAGGGACATAGTGGCCTGGGCCTTGCCTTCGCTGCCCTTCTTTATCTTGTCTGCCTCACTGGGGCGATCGCCGTTTTTGCCAATGAATTCTATCGCTGGGAGAATCCGGGCGCGGAGCGCATGGAGCGTATCTCCGGCGAAGCCGTTCAGGCGGCCTATCGCGAAGCGATGGCGCGTACCGAGGGGGCTGTCGAGCACGTCCTCATCCTGATGCCCAGCGAGGACCGGCCCTGGCCGACGGTGCGGGTCGATGCCGAGGACGGCACGCGGACCACCTGGATTGCTGACAGTGCAGGGCGGATCACCGGGGAATTGCGCGAAAGCTGGACGCATTTCCTGACGCGCCTGCACATCAACCTGCACCTGCCGCAGAGCTGGGGCATCTTCATCGTCGGGCTGAGCGGCGTTGCGCTGCTCTCCTCATTGATTTCCGGATTGCTGGCTCATCCGCGTATCTTCCGCGATGCGTTCCATCTGCGGCTTGCGGGATCGCGGCGGCTGCAGGAAGCCGACCTGCACAATCGCCTTGGCGTATGGGCATTGCCTTTCCACGTCACCGTCTCGCTGACCGGTGCATTGCTGGGCCTCAGCACGGTCATTATCGGCGCGATCGGCCTTGCCGTGTTCCAGGGCGATACCGCCAAGGTCTACGCCATATTCACGCCCCCCCATCCGGCAGAAGACAAGCGGCCGGCCCCGCCGATCGATCTGCGACCGCTGTTTGCCAGCATCGCCGAACGGGCGCAGGGCGCTCCCGTCACTTATCTCATTGTCGAGCATCCGACCGAGCAGGGCGCCGCCGCCATGTTCGAAGTGGAGAGCGGCACATCCCGTATCGCCAGCAGCGACGTTTACGCCTTCGATCGCGCCGGGAGGCTTTATTACGAGCAGAAAGCAGCGCAGAACAATGTGGGCCAGCAGATTCTGGGGTCGCTTGGTCCGCTGCATTTTGGCTGGTTCGGCGGGGGCATCGTCAAGATTGCCTATGCGCTGCTGGGGCTCGGCCTCACTTATCTTGCAGCCGGCGGTGTAAATATCTGGCTGGCGCGACGACGCGACAAGGGCAGACCGGTGCCAGGCTGGGAGCGTGTCTGGGCGGCGACCGTCTGGGGGCAGCCGCTCGCATTGGCCGGGGCGGCCCTGGCAGCGTTGTTCACCCCTGCAGTCACCTTACCGATCTGGATTTGGGCCGGGATCAGCCTCGCCTCGCTTGGCGCAGCGCTTGTCCTCTCGCCCACCAGTCTGACGCGGATCGGTCGAGCCGGAACAGGCGCGTTGCTGATCGCCCTTGCGGTGGGGCATTCTATCGTGCTCGGCGTCGATGACGGCATGGCCCTGATCGTCGATGCTTCCATTTGCCTGATCGGCCTGGGATTGCTTGCGATCTCTTTCCGCTGGCGCAAGGTCGTGCCGACGATGATGCAAGTAGCGTGACCGCCAGACTATCTGACTTGATCAACGGCTCGATGGATCATCAATGCGTCCGGATCGGCTCGGTGACCTCGCCGTTTTTGCTGCGATTGCCGCCGACCGGAGCTTTACGCGTGCTGCGAAGCGGCTCGGGGTCACGCAGTCGGCATTGAGCCAGACCATGAAGCGGCTGGAGGGCCAGCTCGGGTGCCGCCTGCTCGCCACTTTGTCGCCAGCACTGGCTGGGTTGGATGCTGCGATCGAGACGCTGTCCCATGCAAGCGGCGCGGCGATCGGCACCGTCCGGATCACGACGGGCAAACACGCCTCGGACACCTTGCTATGGTCGATGCTGCCGCCGTTCATGCACATTCACCCGGGCATCGACGTGGAGATCTGCGTGGAGAACGGAATGACCGACATCGTGGCGGGTCGCTACGATGCGGGCATCCGACTTGGCGAGCATTTGGAGAAGGAAATGATTGCGCTGGCAGTCGGGCCGCCGCTTCGCGTCGCGGTGGTGGCCGCGCCAGGCTTTCTGCGCGACCATTCGGCGCCGATGGAACCCGCCGACCTCACGGCGCATCGCTGCATCCCCTATCGCGATGCCCATGGGGATCCGTCTCCCTGGTCGTTCCAGCGCGACGGTCATGCGATGACGGTCGCGCCGGGACGCGGGCCAGTGTTCAACGATGCCGACCTGCTGGTGGCCGCCGCACTGGAGGGCTTCGGCATTCTCTATATTCTGGAGGATCTGGTGGCGTCCCCGATTGCCGATGGCCGCCTCACACGCCTGCTGGAGTTTCTCCGGCTACCACCTCTATTACCCCGATCGAAGGGGAACGACGGCCTTCGAACTGTTCAAAGAAGCACTTCGAGCAAGCGGGGCTGCTTGAAAGCTCGGTGAAGCTGACCTGATGGGATGGACGGCCCCCGCATCAGCGTAGCTTAGCTGTGCGATGACGGCCGTAGAGCCACCCTTCTCTCGTTCGCCCAATACCGCTCCCTGTTGACAGAAGTGCTTTTTTCAGAATAGTTCTTTCTCAAGAACTAAATAAGAATCATATGGAGAGGGAAGATGACGGAATTTTTCTGTCGGGGTGGACGACGCCTGCGCAGGACGCTGCTCATGAGTTCGGCGGCAAGCGCTCTCACACTGCCGAGTGCGGCAATGGCGCAGCCCACACCTCAGGTCGAGCAAGCCGAGATCGGCAGCCAAGCCACGGCAGCGGACATTATCGTGACTGCCTCGCGCGCTGCCCCCCACGGAGCGGACGCACCGACACCGACCGCCGTTATTGGCTCGGATGCGATTGACAATCGCCAGGTGACCAACGTCGCTCAGTTGCTGAACGAACAGCCCGTCTTCCGGGCAACCACCAGCCCGAGCGCGAATGCCATTCGCACCCAGACCCCCGGCGCCTCAACCGCCGATCTGCGTGGCCTGGGGGCCGCGCGTACATTGGTTCTGGTCAACGGCGCGCGTGTTCCTCCACTGGCTCCCGCCAGTAATGGCACGGGCACGACGCCGAGCGCGCCGGATCTCAACACCATCCCGACGCTCATGGTAGAACGTGTCGAGGTCGTGACTGGCGGTGCCTCGGCGCAGTGGGGCTCGGATGCGGTGGCGGGCGTCGTCAACATCATCCTCAAAAACCGGTTCACCGGGCTGGAGCTGCGCGCTCAGGCCGGCGTCAGCAAATATGGCGACGCCGGCAATTATCGCCTTGCGGCTCTGGGCGGGGCCGCGTTCGGTGAGGGTGGTCATATCGTCGCCGGCATCGACTATGTGAAGAACGACGAAGTCGGGGACATCTACACGCGACCCTGGGGTGCCAATGAATATGGCCGCGTCGCCAATCCTGCCTTTGCGACCAATGGGCAGCCCGCGAACATCATCGCCACCAACGTCCACGCAGGCTCGTCGCTCGGGGGACTCATCACCGGCCCAGCGACCTTCTCCCTGCGCAATTACGAGTTCACATCGGCGACGACCGTGGCGCCTTTCGACGGGGGAGGCATTCGCAATGCCTCCCTCCAGATCGGCGGCCAGGGCCAGTCGCTGGCGCGCGGTGTCTCGCTGGCGCCCGGGATCGAGCGCTTCAATCCCTATCTCCATGCCGAATATGAGTTCAGCGACGCGCTGACCCTGAAAGCCGAGGCCTCCTATTCCGAGACGCGCGCGCAGATGACGGCGCTGCCACCGCGCGATGCGGCGGTGACGATCCTCGCCAGCAATCCCTATATTCCGGCGGTCGTGCGCAGCGCGATGGGCGCCCTGCCGAGCTTCACCATCTCGCGTCTCGATTATGATATCGGCCTGTTCAAGGTCCACGTCACCAATCGCACTCCGCGCCTGATGGCCGGGGCCTCGGGCAAGATCGGCGGCGGCTGGTCATGGGATGCGCATGTCACCTGGGCCGAGAATGACTATCGGCAGACGGTTCCCAACAACCGCAATCTCACCAAGTTCCGCTTTGCGACGGATGCGGTGCAATCGGGCAATGACATCGTTTGCCGCGCGACGCTGCCGGGTCCGTCCTTCAATGCCAATGCAGCCGGCTGTGTGCCCATCAATCTGTTCGGCAACGGTACGCCGTCTGCCGCTGCTATCGACTATATTCTGGATCGTTCGGTCGCGACCGCCAAATATGATCAGGTGACGGCCGCGGCCAACCTGCGCGGCACGCCCTTTTCGACCTGGGCCGGGCCGGTCTCGGTCGCGCTCGGTGCCGAATATCGCCGCGAGAAGGAAGTGGTCGGTGCCGATGCGGTCGCCGCAGCCGGGCTCTATGAGACGTCGAACGCGGCGCCCTACAGCGGCCGGTTCAATGTCAAGGAAGGCTATGTCGAGGCGATCGTCCCGCTCGCCCGGGATCTGCCCGGCCTGCGCTCGCTGGACCTGAACGGCGCTCTGCGCGTTGCCGACTACAGCACGGCCGGCACCCAGACGACCTGGAAGGGCGGGGCGGTGTGGGAACCGTTTGACGGCCTTCGTTTTCGCGCCACCCGTTCGCGCGATATCCGCGCGCCTGCCATCTTCGAGCTGTTCTCCGCCGGCGCGGTCACCAATCTCTCGGCGACCGTCAATGGCGTAACCGCAGCGCTGATCCCGCAAAACGCCACGATCGGCAATGCGGCGCTGCGGCCGGAAAAGGCCGACACGCTGACGATCGGCGCCGTGATCAATCCCAGCTTCGCGCCGCGCTTCACCCTCTCGGTCGACTATTATAATATTGATCTGAAGGATGCCGTGACGACGGTGTCGGGCACGGTCGCGGGCAATCTGTGCTCGGCGGGGCAGACCTATTTCTGCTCGCTCTTCACCTTCGCAGGGACGACGCCGACGGCCTATAATGCCCGCTATCTCAACGCCGCGTCGCTGCGCACCAACGGACTGGACATTGCCGGCAGCTATCGTTTGCCGCTCAGTGACATCAGGGATGGTTGGAACGGGTCGCTCACGCTGAGCTTCAGCGGAACTTATGTCTTCCACTATTACAGCAATCTCGGCAACGGCTCGGCGACGATCGACTATGTGAAGGACAACAGCCCGGCCGGCCTGCCGCGTTTCCGGTCGAACACGTCTCTCACCTATCAGAGCGGCGGCTTCTCGCTGACCGGGCAAGTCACCACGATCTCGGCGGGCAATATCGACAATACGGCAAACCTGAATGCCGCGACGTCGATCAACAACAACCACGTCCCGGCCTATCAATATCTCAACCTGCAGGCGAGCCAGGAGGTGGGGGAGAGGTTCCGGCTGTTCGCGGGCGTGAACAACCTGTTCAACACCGCGCCGCCGGCCCTGCCATCGACAACGGTCTTCACCCTGACGAACGGGATCTATTATGACACGATCGGTCGCACCTTCACGGTGGGCGTCAATGTCCGCTTCTGATCGCATGGCGCTCGGCCGCCGCACCGTCCTGGCCGGCGCAGCTCTGGCGCTGCCGGCCGCCACGCTGGCCGCATCGACGCCGCCCCCGGCGCCGGCGCCCACCAGGGCCGCGCGGCAGAAGCCCGCGCCCAGCCGCGAGGATGGCGGCCTCAGCGCGGTCATCGCAAATCATGTCGCGTCCGCCCGCTTCGACCAGTTGGACGCCGGCGCCCGCGAACGCACCAAGCTGCGGCTTCTCGATGTCATCGGCTGCGCCATTGGCGGCCTGCGCGGCGAAAATCAAAGGTCGATGTCCGAACTGCTCGCCAGCGACAGCGGCGGCGACGCGACCGTCTTCGGCCTTGATCGCAAGGCGTCGGTTCCCGATGCGGCAATGGCCAATGCGATGCTCGCGCGCGCGTTCGACTTCGAGGTCATGACGGTGAAGGTGCGGGATGTCATCTCACCCTCCCACAATGCGCCGACGACCGTCATGACGGCGCTGGCGCTGGCGGAAGCGGCCAAGTCCGATGGCAAGGCGTTCCTGACATCGCTTGCGCTCGGCGACGATCTCGCCGCCCGGTCCATCGCGGCGTCGGGCCTCGATTTCAATGACGGCTGGGACGGCGTTCCGCTCCATGTCACCATGGCAGCCGCCGCAATCGCCGCGCATTCGAGAAAGCTCTCGCCGGAAAAGGCGCGGCAGGCGCTCGGCATCGCCGCCGATCAGATCGGCGGCACGGTCCAGAATGTCTGGGATGGAGCCAATAGCTGGAAGATCCTGCAAGGCACGGCGGCGCGCAACGGCGTCCTGGCGGCGCGCTTCGCCGAAATCGGCTGGAGCGGCATGACCGATCCGTTGCTCTCGCCGTGCGGCTTCTATGCGCAGTTCACGGCGGGTTGTGCCCGGCCCGATCTGCTGACCGGCGGGTTGGGGCAGGAATGGAATGGTGAGATCTATTTCAAGCCCTGGCCATCCTGCGCGGCCACGCACCCCGCGATCGAAAGCGCGCTGACCCTGCGCGCGCGGGAAAAGCTCGATCCCGCGACGATCGATTCCGTGACGATCGAGGTCGAGCCCCGTATCCTTGGGCTGTTCATCTCCAAGCCGTTGCGCGCCGGGCCGTCGTTGCATTCGCAGACCAATTTCAGCCTGGCCTTTGCCTGTGCGACCGCGCTGCTGCGCGGCGATCTGCGGCAGGAAGATTATGCCCTCCCGGCGATTGCCGATCCGGCCCTGGTCAGCCTCATCGAGCGCACGACGCTGACCCAGCTCCCGGCGGGCGAGACGGGAATCCGGCTCGGTGTTCGACGCCGGGATGGCACCGTGTTGACCGAAAGGCTGATCGGCCGGCCCCGCCGTTACGCGGGCAGCACCGTCGAGGAGGTGGAGCGGAAATTCTACCAGCAGGTGGCGTTTGCCGGAAACGTCCCGAAGGGCCTGGCCGATGAACTGCGCCAGCGGATCGGGGAGGTCGAGAAGGAGCGCGACATGGCCTCCTTCGCGGCGCTTCTTTCGCGCGCCACCCGCTATCCAGGTTGAACCAGCCTTTTGCCCACCATCCTCACCTTTCCTCCAACCCAGCTGCCGGATCGAGAGTCATCCCCCAAATGTCCCAAACATCAGACTTTTTTGCCCCGCAGGGTTTCGAGGCGGAGGTGCCCCGTTGCCAGATCGAGGGGACTATCCCCGACGGGCTGAACGGCGCCTTCATTCGTGTCGGAGGCGACTGGGCCTATCCACCGGCGCACAAGGATGATTCACCCTTCAGCCAGGACGGTTATGTGAGCCGGTTCCGGTTCCGCAATGGCCGCGTCGACTATAAGGGCCGCTGGATCGACACGGAGCGGTATCGCAACAATCGCGCCGCCGACCGTCAGCTTTACGGCTATTATCGCAACCCCTTCGATACCGATCCGTCGGTCCGTCACGTCGACGAGCCGTGGCGCAATACGGTGGCCAACACCAATGTCGAAGTGAATGCCGGACGCCTGTTCGCGCTCAAGGAAGACGCGCCGCCGACGCAGATCGACCCGGTCACGCTCGAAACCAGGGGCTTTCACAATTTCGGCGGGCGCTATCGCAGCCAGACCTTCACTGCCCACCCCAAGGTCGATCCGGTGACCGGCGAGATGGTCACCTTCGGCTATGAAGCGACCGGCCCCGCGACCAACGACGTGTTCCTCTATACCATTGATCGCGCCGGCGCGGTGACGCGCGAGACCCGGCTCAAAATGCCCTATGTCAGCATGATCCATGATTTCGCGATCACCGAGAAACATGTGATTTTCCCTGTGTTCGGCTATGTGACCGATCTGGAGCGGCTCAAGGCAGGCAAGATCCACTGGCACTGGGACGGGACGAGGCCCAGCTATTACGGCATCATCCCGCGCGATGGCGAGGCGAAGGACCTGCGCTGGTTCAAGGGGCCGACCCGCGCTGTCATCCACACGTTCAATGCCTGGACGGCGGGCGACAAGGTCATCCTTGATGCGCCGATGTTCGAGGACAATCCGTTCCCCTTCTTCCCGTTCGCGGATGGCTCCAGATGGGATCCCTTCAAGAGCCGCGCGCTGATCCGGCGGCTGACCTTCGATCTCAATTCCAGCGATGAGAGCTTCCGGGAGGAGGTCCTGTTCCCGGATCTGGCCGTGGTCGATCTGGGACGCGTCGACGAACGGTTCGTGGGGCGCGAGACGCGCTATGCCTATACCTCGTTCAACGACCCGACCAAGCCGGTCGACCGGGATCGCCTCGGCACCGGCGCGCGGCGCCTGACGAACAGCTATGGCGTGTTCGATATGAAGGACCGCACGATGCGCGCCTTCTACGCCGGGCCAACCCACGCCCTGCAGGAGGTGACATTCGTGCCGCGACATGATCAGGCCGAGGAAGGGGATGGCTGGCTGATCGGAACCGCCAGTAACTATGCCGAGATGCGCACCGAACTGGTGGTGGCGGATGCACGGCATCCGGAGGATGGTGCGGTCGGCCGGGTCATCCTGCCCTTCCGCGCCAATGTTCAGGTCCATGCCCGGTGGTATAGCGATGCGCAACTCAATGTCTGGTGAGGCCACTCAGCAAACCCCGCCCGGCTGGGCGGAGCCAGGCGGCGACTGGACGCCGATCTCCATCTACACGCTGGTCGTCGTGACCATCATCTATGCGCTGAGCTTCCTGGATCGCAGCATCCTCAGTATCGTCCTGCCACTCATCAAGCAGGAACTGCACATCTCGGACACGATGCTCGGCCTCATCACCGGCTTCGCCTTCGTGCTGCTCTATTCCGGCCTCGGCGTGCCGATCGCGCGGCTGGCCGATCGCGGCAACCGGCGGAACATCCTTGCGCTCGGTTGCGCGGCCTGGAGCCTCATGACGGTGCTGACCGGCGCCGTCACCAATGTCGCGCAACTTGCCCTGACGCGCTTTCTGATGGGCGCGGCGGAAGCGGCGGGCATCGCCCCCACCACGGCCATGCTGTCCGACCGGTTCGGCCCGCGCGGCCGGCCGTTGGCGCTCTCGATCATGACCTCCGGGTCGGGCCTCTCGGCGCTGCTAATGCTCCCCGTCGCGGGCTATATTGCCCAGCATCATGGCTGGCGCTCGGCCTATTTCGTGGCCGGCTCCTTCGGCATCGTCATCGCCATCCTGCTCTTCCTGACCGTTCCCGAGCCGCAGCGGCTCGGCAAGGACGGCAAGGCCGACGCGCCGTCCTTCGGCACGGTCTGGGCCTGGCTGCGCACGCGGCGCAGCTTCGGCCTGATGTGCGCCTCGGGCGCCTGCCTCGCCGTCACGACCTATGCCATGATCACCTGGACACCGACTTTCCTGATGCGCGTGCACGGCCTGACGCCAGGCGAGGCGGCGGCCGCTTTCGGTCCGATCCGGGGGCTCTCGAGCATCGTCGGCGTGATCGGCGGCGGCGCGCTGGCCGGCTGGGCCGCGCGCAGGAACCCGCGCTGGCTGCTTCTTCTCCCCGCCATCGGGGCAGCGATCTCGGTGCCGGCGGAGCTATTGTTCCTGCTGTCGGACGACTTGCCGATTGCCCTGACCGGCCTTGGGCTCGCCTCGCTTGCCGGCGCCATGCATTTCGGCCCGAGTTATGCGGCCATGGTCGCCATCGTCCCGCCCTCGATGCGCGCCACGACGGCCGCCATCTTTCTGTTCTGCGTCAACATGGTCGGGCAGATCATCGGCCCTCTGGCGATCGGCTGGCTGAACGATCGCTGGGCCGGCCTCTATGGCGACGAGGCCGTGCGCTATTCGATGATCGTGGCCACCATCTGCGTCGTGATCGCTTCCATTCTCATGGTGCTCGCATCCGGCCGTCTGCGCGACGACCTGGAGGCTGCGCGTATCTTCACGCCCGCGAAAGGACCGACCCCATGACCGATCTGGCCGAGGAAGGCAGGCTTCATCGCATCGCCGACGCCTATCGAGCGGCCTATGCCGCGCGAGACCCTTCGCGGGCGCCGATCGCCGCGACGATCCGCTTCAGCGAAAACAGCGTTGCCTTGCCGTTTCCCGATGGAACCTGGGACAGCATCTCCGAGGAACTGGGGCCGGCGCTGACGCTGGTCGACACGGTGCAGCGCAGCATCGGCATCTTCACGGCGATCCGCACGCTCGATGTTGCCGGATATCTCGCCATTCGCCTGCGCCTCGAAGGAGACGAAATTATCGAGGCCGAGCATGTCTTCAGCACCCCGCGCAACCTGTCGGGTCCTCCCACGCCCATCGGGCCGGTCGACGAGTTCCGGCATGATCTCGATCTCGCGCAGCCGGTCGCCGACCATGAGCGGATGGACCGCTCCGCGCTGATCGGCATCGCGAACGGCTATTTCGAGACGCTGGAGCAGAATGACGGCGCGATCCGCAACACCGCCTTCACCGAGGACTGCGTGCGCTACGAGAATGGCAAGGCCTATGCCGATGTCGAGAAGCTGTTCCGGCTAGGCCGCTATCGCTTCAACGAGCGTGTGCGCGACCGGGACTTTGTCGTGGTCGATGAGGCAAGGGGCCTCGTGATGGCACGGGGGTTCATCGACCATAAGGGCATTCTCGACGATTATGTGCTGACCGACGGGACGGCGATGAAGTCGATCTTCCGCGAGCCGCATAGCTGGCACCTGCTGGAGCTGTTCAAGATCAAGGCCGGCCGGATCACGGCGGTCGAGGCGACCTTCATCGCCGTTCCCTATTATATGGAAACCCCATGGGCACCCGCGGCCCGCTGGGGCTCGACCACCCTTTGAGCTGGAGCCGATCAATGCCCTTCATCGCCAGTGGCGATTGCCGCCTCAATGTTCTCGTCGAAGGTCCGCCGGATGGCGTCCCCGTCATACTGTCCCACCATATCGGCGGCGATATTGCCTGCTTTGATGCCCAGATGCCCGCGCTCGCCGGGCGGCGCGTCGTGCGCTTCGATACACGCGGGCAGGGGGCGAGCGAGGCTCCGGAGGGCGACTATTCCGTCGCGCTCCTCGGGAGCGACGTCCTCGCGATCATGGACGCCCTCGGCATCGCGCGCGCCGATTTCATCGGCGTTTCGCAGGGCGGCATGACGGGCATGTGGCTGGCTGCGCATCATCCCGAGCGCATTGGCCGTCTGGTGCTCGCCAATACGACGCCCTTCATCCCGAACAAGCAGATGTGGGACGATCTCGCCGCGCGGGCGCGCGCCGAAGGTATGGCGGACATCGCCCGCACGACCATCGAGAGCTGGTTGAGCGAGGGCTTTCGCGCCGGACGGAAAGATGCCGTGGAGAGGCTCGTGGCGGCCATGGCCGGGATGCCGGTCGCGGGTTATGCGGGCAACGCAAGCGCCCTGCGCGATGTCGATCTGCGTGACGCTCTGCCATCGATTTCCGCGCCGACCCTCGTCATCGGCGGAGCGGAAGACGGCCCGCGCGGCGCCGCGCTGCCACTCATCACGCAGAGCGTGCGGAACGGCCGCAGCGTCGTCCTGCCGAACGCGGCGCATCTCAGCAATGTCGAAAATCCGCAGGCCTTCAATGCCGCGATGATCGAACATCTGGGCGATGGCCTGGCCGCCGATCAGGCGCCGCAATAGAGCTTCAGCAACCTCAGAAACTCGGCGACAGACCCATGCCCCATGCGCTCTTCGATCCTGGCCTGGATCGCCTCGTGCCGCGCCACCAGCGCCTCGCAGAACTCCTCGCCGCGCGGGGTGAGCCGCAGGTGCCGGACGCGGCGGTCCTTGGTGCTCAGAGTCCGGCGGATATAGCCCCGCGCCGTCAGGCTATCGAGCAGGGGAACGAAATTATTGGGGGCAATGCCGACCATGCTTCCTGCCGCCGAAGTCGGACAACCCGGATTGTGGCGAACGACCATCAGAATGGCATATTGTGCCGCGTTGATTTCCATGTCGCCAAATGTCTCGGCGAACAGCGCATCGGCAACGCCCGTCGCACGCCTGATCTGGAAGCCCACGGCGTTGCTGAGTTCCGCCGGCAAGGTGACATCGCCACGATGGACCGCGCTCAGTCGGCTGGCTCGCGCAGGCCGCTGGCTATTTCCAACAGCGCGAGTTTCGGTCGGTTTGGCGCCACTCATGGACGCCTGAATGAGCGGTTGAGCGCCGCATGTCCAGTGGTGCCTCCCGCAAAATTTCCGGTCCGGCAACGGATCAATACAGTGCCGCTCCAACCCTCGAGAGGAAGGTCATGACATGAGCGATCCGCAGATATCTCCGCCCCTTTCGCCCATCGAAACGATGAGTGGCGTCTCCTATCGCTGGGCCTTCTCCGTCAGCGTGTTCTTCCGCGAGCGCATCATGATCGAGGCGCCCTTCCGGCGTGCCTTCGTGCCGACGATTGGCGGCGATATCTGGGGGCCGCGTCTGCAGGGCAAGGTCGTGCCTTATGGCGGTGCGGACTTTGGCGGCGGCGGTGGTCCGCTGGACGCGCACTACATGTTCGAGGCGAACGATGGGCACCAGATCTACATCAACAATCGCGGCTATATGCGCCGGGTCGACTGGGATCCGGCGACTGCGCTCGACCGGGGGCTGCCACCGCGGGAAGCTGGCGCGCCGATCAATCAGGACTTCGTCGCGCCACCAGACAAGGACGTGCCGCTCAGAATGAGGACCTCGCCCTTTTTCGATGCGCCTAAGGATAGCCCGCATGACTGGCTGAATCACAGCTTGATCATCGGCCACGGGCTGCGCAGGACCGATCCCGATCGGACCGTCTTCACCTATTACGAGGTGTTGTAATGACTGAGTTGTCCATTGCGCTCGATCGTGAGCCACAGTTCATTGCCAAAATCGGTTTCGCGCCCGCCTTCGAGGTCCGCCTGGAGTTCGAGCCCGTGCGCATTGAGCAGACCCCGCATGGCGAGCGCCGCATGCGCAAGATCGTCGGGGGCGCCATATCGGGCAAGATCGAGGGCGCAGTCTATCCGAGCGGCGGAGGCGACTACTCGCTCAAACGGACCGACGGCGTAACCGATCTCAACACGCACATCGTCCTGCGCGACAAGAAAGGTGAATGGCTCTATATTCGTAACATCGGCTACGCGCGCCTCGATGGGTACCAGCGCGTCACGAGCTGGATGGATGTCGATGTGCGCAGCGACCATAATTGGGTGCTCGGCCTGTTTTTCGTCGGCGTGATAGAGGAGCCGAACGACGCTTCTGCGCTGATAAGATTTTTCGAAGTGCTTTAGGCGTCTGCTCCCGCAATATGGTGGTACGATTGATCATCATGGGCAGCGCCCCAACGACAGACAGTCCGTCGAGCGATACGGCATAGTGAAGAGGGCGTGAGAGCACTGGCCGATCGGTATGGGATCAGCTCGACGACGGTACAGAAGTGGCGCAAGCGGACCCATTTCAGCGAACCGCCGATGAGGGCCAGGGCCACTCATTTCACCGTCCTCACGCCCGAGGAAGAGGCGATGGCCGTGGCGTTCCGCCGCTGCACGCTGTTGCCCCTGGAGGATTGCCTCTGTGCATTGCAACCATCGCTTCCGCACCTGACGCGATTCTCGCTACATCGCTGCCTGCAACGCCACGGCATCGGTCGTCTGCCGCGCTGGAAAGCGCGGCAGACGCTTGGAAGAAGCGCTTCAGGGCTCATCCGATCGACTACTTTCACATCGACATCGCCCGGGTGCAGGCGGCCGAGGGGCGTTGGGATTTTTGAAAGTTGCCGCTCACGTCAGAGGTTGTCGCGCAACCATGCCTGTTCCGCGTCATCGAATACCCGACCGCGCGTCAGGAACCGCTTTTCGCGTCCGTTATCCAGACTGAACATGCCGCCCCGCCCGGCCACGACATCGAGGATCAACTGCGTGTGCGCCCACGCAGCGCCCTGCGCACGGCCAATATAGACGGGTGCACCTCCGGCTTCGCCAAGCAATATGTCTCCGTCCCCGATGCGGAACTCGCCCGCCGGATAGCACATTGGCGACGAGCCGTCGCAGCATCCGCCCGACTGGTGGAACAGCAAGGGGCCGTGTTCGGCACGGATTTCGGCGATCAGGTCGAGCGCCGCCGGGGTGGCGACGACGCGCTGCACCTTTTTCAACCCGTCGGACATGGCTGAACTCCTCAGCTCGCGATTTCCAGCACGATTCGCCCGTCGATCTGGCCCTTGTGCATGCGATCGAAGACGGTGTTGATGTCTTCCAGCTTTGCGGTCTCGATGGTCGCCTTGACTTTGCCTTCCGCCGCGAAGTCGATGCTTTCCTGCAGGTCCAGCCGGGTGCCGACAATGGAACCGCGCACCGTGATGCCGTTCAGCACCATGCCGAAAATGTCGAGCGGGAAGGTGCCCGGCGGAAGCCCATTGAGGGCCACCGTGCCGCCACGCGCGACGACGCCGACCGCCTGCTCGAACGCCTTGGGACTGACCGCCGTGACCAGCACACCGTTCACGCCGCCTCCGGTGGCCTTCTTGATGATGGTGGCAGGGTCTTCATGGCGGGCGTGGACCGTCAGGTCCGCGCCCAGCTTGCGGGCCAGTGCGAGCTTGCGGTCGTCAATGTCGATGGCGGCGACGTTCAGGCCCATCGCCTTGGCATATTGCACCGCCATATGGCCGAGGCCACCAATGCCGGAAATGGCGACATAATCGCCCGGCTTGGTGTCCGTCATCTTGAGGCCCTTATAGACCGTCACACCGGCACAGAGCACCGGAGCCAGCTCGTTGAAGCTCAGATTGGCGGGGAGGTGACCGACATAATTGGGATCGGCGATCACATAGTCTGCAAAACCGCCATTGACCGAATAGCCGGTGTTCTGCTGCGCCTCGCACAGCGTCTCCCAGCCGCCCAGGCAATGCACACAGTGACCGCAAGCGGAGTAAAGCCAGGGCACGCCGACCCGGTCGCCTTCCTTCACATGCTTGACGCCCGCACCTACAGCGGAAACGAAGCCCACGCCCTCATGTCCGGGGATGAAGGGCGGATTGGGCTTGACCGGCCAGTCGCCCTCGGCGGCATGGAGATCGGTGTGGCACACGCCCGAGGCCTGGATTGCGACCTGGATCTGGCCGGGGCCGACTTGCGGGATCGGCACTTCGTCGATGATGAGAGGCTTGCCGAATTCACGGACGACCGCTGCTTTCATGGTCTTGGCCATTGCTTTTCTCCTAAGATCGAGGGGCCCGCGCGCCGGAAGAGGAGGGGCGCGCGGGCAGGGGGGCGTTCAGAAGAAGCCGAGCTTCCTGGGGCTGTAGCTGACCAGCATATTCTTGGTCTGCTGATAGTGATCGAGCATCATCTTGTGATTCTCGCGTCCGATGCCGGACTGCTTGTAGCCACCGAAGGCCGCATGAGCGGGATAGGCATGGTAGCAGTTGGTCCAGACGCGCCCGGCCTGTATGGCGCGGCCGAAGCGATAGCAGGTGTTGGCTTCGCGGCTCCACACGCCGGCGCCAAGGCCGTAAAGCGTGTCGTTGGCGATCTCCAGCGCTTGGGCCTCATCCTTGAAAGTGGTGACCGACAGGACCGGGCCGAAGATCTCCTCCTGGAAGATCCGCATCTTGTTGTGGCCTCTGAAGACCGTCGGCTGGACATAGTAGCCGCCCGACAGCTCGCCGCCCAGATCCGCCGCCCCGCCGCCGATCAGCAGTTCGGCGCCTTCCTGCTTGCCGATATCGATATAGGAGAGGATCTTCTCGCGTTGTTCCGATGATGCCTGCGCCCCAATCATCGTGGCCGGATCGAGCGGGCTACCCTGCACGATGGCGGCCACCCTTTTCAGGGCTTTTTCCATGAAGCGGTCGTAGATCTTTTCATGGATCAGCGCGCGGCTGGGGCAGGTGCACACCTCGCCCTGATTGAGCGCGAACATGACGAAGCCCTCGATTGCCTTGTCGAGATAGTCATCATCCTCGCGCACGACATCCTCGAAGAAGATGTTGGGCGACTTGCCGCCCAGTTCCAGCGTCACCGGGATGAGGTTCTCGCTGGCATACTGCATGATGAGGCGGCCGGTCGTTGTCTCGCCGGTGAACGCGATCTTTGAAATCCGCGGTGAGGTGGCCAGCGGCTTGCCCGCTTCAAGCCCGAAGCCGTTGACGATGTTGAGCACGCCGGGCGGCAGCAGGTCGCCTACCAGATCGATCCACACCATGATGGAGGCCGGGGTCTGTTCGGCCGGCTTCAGCACGATGCAATTGCCTGCGGCGAGCGCGGGCGCCATTTTCCAGGCGGCCATCAGCAATGGGAAATTCCACGGAATGATCTGGCCGACCACGCCCAGCGGCTCATGGAAATGATAAGCGACCATGTCATGATCGATCTCGCCAAGGGAACCCTCCTGTGCGCGGATGGCGCCGGCGAAATAGCGGAAATGATCGATGGCGAGCGGGAGATCGGCGGCCATGGTCTCGCGGATCGGCTTGCCATTGTCCCATGTCTCGGCCGTGGCGAGCTTTTCGAGATTGGCCTCCATCCGGTCCGCGATGCGGTTGAGGATCAGCGCGCGTTCCGTGACGGAGGTCTGGCCCCATGCATCTTTGGCGGCATGCGCGGCATCGAGCGCGGCAGCGATATCTTCGGCTTGCGATCGGGCGATTTCGCCCACCGGGTTGCCGGTGACCGGCGAGACATTCTCGAAATAGCGCCCCGCTTTGGGAGCGACCCATTGACCGCCGATGAAATTGTCATAGCGCGCCGCGAATGGCGACTTGAGTCTCGTGATTGGTCGATCCTGAACGATGGAGGCCATTGTGCCTGATCCTCTTCCTTTGCTGGTAAGGCGCCGTTGGGAGGGCGTCTGTCAGCAAAGCTAGGAGCGCCCCAGCGACAGGAAAGAGGGGTGGGGCCTGAGGCGAGCGGCTTCTGTCTCGCTAGCGAGACAGGTCAAGCCAACAATCTGTCAATGCGTCAGCCCGGCCCGTGCCATCCGCCGATACAGGGTTGCCCGGCCGATGCCGAGCAAGCGTGCGGCTTTGCTGGCATTACCATCGGCTTGCGCCAATGCCTGGCGAAGCACCGCCCGGTCGGCATCCTCGAATGAGGGCGGGGCGCCTTCTCCAAGCAGCTGAGCAAGCACGCGCGGCGCAGCCAGAGCGGCGTCGTTCAGCCCCAGCCGCAGTCGGGCCGCCCGGCTGGCACCGATCACCAGGTCGTCGCGATCGACGGCCAGCAGCGCGGTGCCTGCGACGGTATCGTCGGACAGGAATATGATGCGGTTCCCTTCGAAATGGCGGCAGAAATAATCACGCTCGATCTTGCGCGCTGCGTCACGGACCAGCGCAGCAATCATCTCGGCCATTGCCGGGCCATGGTCATCACGACAGGTCGACACATCGAGCGCGCCCACAAGCCGCCCGTGCGGATCGTGAACAGGGGCATCCATGCAACTGATGCCGACATTACGGCTGGCGAAATGCTGATTGCGATGGATGATGACCGGCTTGTCTTCGAAGAGGCAGGTGCCGATACCATTGGTCCCTTCCTCGGCTTCGCCCCACATCGCGCCCTCGACGAGACCCGCGGCAGCGAAGCCCTTTGCATCGCCATCGCCCGCACGGCGCTCCAGGATGACGCCGCGCGCGTCGCTCAGGATCACTGCACAGCCCGACCGCCCAACCGACCGAAACATATGATCGAGGACTGGCGCGGCAACCGCCAGCATGCCCTCATGCTCAGCCCTTAGCGCTGACAATGCACCGCTGGCGATCCGCTCACGCTGATCACGCCGCTCGGGATCAAGCCCGTGATTCAGAACAGACCGGCACCATGAGGCCGCAATCGCAGACACGCCTGCGCTGCTTGGCGACCGTACGGCTTCCAGAACCGCCTCGCCATGACGCGCGCTGGCCTTGCTCATGCCGCCCTCCATCGTTGGAAAAATCGCGGGACGTTCCACGAAAACTAATCACAGGAGCTGGCGTTGTCGAGAAGCGAAACGGCAGGTGGCGCCTTGCCGCTTTTCCTGATCGATTGCCCGGTCTCGTTTGACGCTGGTGCCGTCAGGCAGGTGGGGTCGCGCCACGATAGCCGACCGTTTTTATCGCCTCTGGTCCCGGACCTGGCTGTAACGCTGCAGCGCTCCGAATGAGCGCCTGATGCTGCCTCATTGTAGCGTGCTTCGCGCTACCTTGGTTTCTGGGCCTGAGACCCGGGTTTTGAGCTTCTGAGGCTGTCAGGTTCGTTCACGCCTCCGGGTTGTGCGCATCAGCGTGCCGGAGAGAAGTGCGTTGACGATATATTCCTATATTGGCATATAGACATGTATGAATCGAGATGTCCTCATGCTCCAGGCTCTGGCGGATCCTGTCCGCATCAGAATCCTCTATCTGCTTCAGGAGATGGAGCTGTCCGTGGGAGAACTCGCTCACACGCTCGCTCAGGGGCAGCCCACGGTTTCCAAGCACCTCAAAATGCTGATCGACTGCGGTCTGGTTGGCCGGCGCAAGGAGGGAAACTGGGTTTTCCTCAGGCTTGGCGCGGCTTCGCTCGTCGACCCTGTCTTCGCATTGCTCGATCGCTGGGCGGAGGTGCATGGCCGAAATCCCTGGCTTGCGGCAGATGCGACCCGGCTCAAAGCGATCAACGCGGATCGCTCAGCCGAAGCGGCCGCCTATTTTGCTGCGCACGCCGCGGAGTGGGACCGGCTCCGCGCGCTCCATGTTCCTACAGAGGATGTCGACGAGGCGATCCTGCTGGCAATCGGTGATCATCATGTGGGCACGCTTGTCGATATCGGAACCGGGACCGGCACGATGGTTCATCTTCTTGCTGGTCGTGCTGACTCCATGATCGGCATCGACCGATCACCCGAGATGCTGCGCTTTGGCCGGGCGAAGCTGTTGCAGGCGGGCGTCACCAATGCCGAGCTGCGCCAAGGCGACATGAACGCCCTCGATCTGCCTTCCGGCTCGGCGGATACGGTCGTCCTCCACCAGGTCCTGCACTATGCGCAGCGGCCGGCCGCGGTCATCGCCGAATCCGCACGGATTCTGAAGCCGACCGGGAAGCTGATCGTCATCGACGTCGCGCCGCATGATCGCGAGGAACTGCGCCGCGAACATGCCCATGCGCGGCTCGGTTTTGGAGATGATGAGGTTCTCGACTTCATGAAGGCGGCGACTCTGAAGGGCAGGGTGGTCGACCATCTCGCCGGCGGCACGCTTACCGTGACGATCTGGTCGGCAGAGCCTCGCTCCGCCCATCTGCGGGCCGTTCCAGCATGACCTTCCATGTCCCCTTCAGCCAGAGCCCATCCCAGAAACCAGGATATTCGGCCATGACCCACAGCGCCTTTGCATTCTCCATACAGCGCACGCCCTTCAACGAGGATTATCGCCCTGCCGAAAATACGCGTGTGACCACCAATTTCGCCAATCTGGCAAGGGGGGAGGGTCGTCAGGAGAATTTGCGCAACACCCTGCGGATGATCGACAACCGGTTCAATTCCCTTGCGCATTGGGACAATCCCACAGGCGATCGCTATTCGGTCGAGCTTGAGATCATCACGGTCGAGATCGATATCAGCGCCTCCGGAAGCAAAGATTTCTTCCCGCTGATCGAGATTCTTCACACAACGATCGTCGACAAAAGGACCGGCGAGCGCATCGACGGGATCGTCGGGAACAACTTCTCATCCTATGTCCGGGACTATGATTTCAGTGTGCTCCTGCTGGAACACAGCAAGAAGCACGCGAATTCCGGTCCGCCGGAGGGGTTCGGCGACCTGCATGGAAACTTGTTCAAGCTGTTCCTGAGTTCAGAGGCTTACAGGGACAATTTCAGAAAGCTGCCGGTCATCTGCCTGAGCGTGTCGAGCAGCAAGACCTACTATCGCACCGGAAACGAGCATCCCTTGCTGGGTTTGGAATATCGGAACGACGAATTTTCTGCGACGGATGATTACTTCGCGAAGATGGGCATGAAGGTTCGCTATTTCATGCCCAGACACAGTGTCGCGCCTTTCGCCCTCTATCATATCAGCGATTTGCTTAGCGATTACACCAATCTCGAGCTTGCCAGCACGATCAGCACGATGGAAACTTTCCAGAAAATCTATCGTCCGGAGATATACAACGCCAACTCCGTGGCGGCGGAGATGTATAAGCCGAGCCTCAAATATCAGGACTATTCGCTCACTCGAATCAATTATGATCGGGAAGAGCGTAGCAGGCTGGCGGTCGAGCAAGGCAAGTTTGCTCAGGAGCACTTCATCAAACCATATCAGGCCATTCTGGACAGACTGTGCGCTAATCTGGCTGCTTAACAAGGTCATCCATGTATGAAAGCACTATTGCCGACTTCGACGGCTGGCAGCTTGCCAAAGCCCTCCTGGCTTGCGCAGCCCGAGACACTTTGGTCCCCCTGGAGATTGCAGGACGACGAATTGGTCGAAGGCAAGCAGGATGCGTTGCGCCTGTCGCTGGCAGATCAGCTTGAGGCGGGCATCGATATTGTCAGCGATGGCGAGCAGACGCGCCAGCATTTCGTCACGACCTTCATCGAGCAACTCAGCGGCGTTGATTTCGAGAAACGCGAGACTGTTCGGATTCGCGATCGCTATGATGCGAGCGTCCCGACAGTCGTGGGCACCGTCGAGCGCCCGAAGCCGGTCTTTGTCGAGGACGCGAAGTTTCTGCGTCAGCAGACTGATCGGCCGATCAAATGGGCGCTGCCGGGCCCCATGACCATGATCGATACGCTGTACGATGACCATTATAAAAGCCGTGAGAAACTGGCCCAGGAATTCGCCAAGCTCCTTAATCAGGAAGCCAGAGAACTGGAGGCAGCTGGCATCGACATCATTCAGTTCGACGAACCCGCATTCAACGTCTTCTTCGATGAGGTGAACGATTGGGGAGTCGCCACGTTGGAAAAGGCGATGGAAGGGCTTCGATGCGAAACTGCCGTACACATCTGCTATGGGTACGGCATCAAGGCCAACACTGATTGGAAGAAGAGCCTGGGCTTGGAGTGGCGGCAATATGAGGAAGCCTTCCCCAAACTGCAGAAATCCAGGATCGATATCATCTCCCTGGAGTGCCACAATTCTCGTGTGCCGCTGGACTTGATCGAACTCATTCGAGGCAAAAAAGTCATGGTGGGAGCCATTGATGTGGCAACCGACACCATAGAGACGCCGGAGGACGTCGCCGATACCCTGCGGAAGGCCCTCCAATTTGTCGATGCCGACAAGCTTTATCCTTCGACCAACTGCGGCATGGCGCCTCTTTCCCGTCGCGTGGCAAGGGGCAAGCTCAACGCTCTGAGCGCTGGCGCGGGCATTGTCCGAAAAGAACTCGCGGCCTCCTAAGTTACGGCTCCGCGTGAAGGACTGGCGGCGGGTCGCCACTCGCTACGACAGGTGTCCCACTGCCTTCTTCTCTGCCATCGCCCTCGCTGCCACCGTCATCTTCTGGCTTGATCAACGGGTCCTGACCATAGCCCGGCAGGTCGTCGATGGTTGCCGCGCGCAGGAAGGGCGACGCAGTCGGGTAAGAGCCCTCTGAGCCACCGGCGCCCCTCTTGCCATTGGACCCTCGGCACAAGGAAAAATTGGATGTTTAATTGGCGCCCTCGATCGCCAACCAACTGCGGCTGCAACTTACTGGAATTGACGATTTGGCTGACATCGTTGTCGAATTGTATCGCGTTTCCGTCATTGATTGTAATCAACTTACATTGAAATGACGAAAGTCACACTATTAGAACCTTGTTGGTGACGGTCTGACTGGGCGGGTGTGGTCTTTCGAGCAGCCGATCGGTGAGCAGAGGGGGATTGAATGTTAAAGAATGCATTGCGGACGCCGGGTAGGGTTAAGCTGCTGGGTGGATGCTCGCTCGCCTTGCTAATGGGCTTGGTGCCCGCGTCGGCCATGGCCCAATCGGCTTCGACTGATGAGGCAGTGCAAAGCGCTCGCGCTGCCGACATCGTCGTCACCGGTTCGCGCGTCGATCGTCCGGGCTATGAATCGCCTACGCCGCTGCTGCGCGTTACGCAGGAGGAATTGCAAGTGGTTCCTCGCGCCAATGTGGGGGCGGCGCTGGCCGATCTACCGCAGTTCAAGGCTGCGGAATCGCCGGTGACGTCCAGCTCCAATGTCGGGGCGGGGCGGTTTCCCATCAACATCCGTGGACTGGGCGACAAGCGGTCTTTGCTGCTGCTTGACGGCCGGCGGCTGGTCAGTTCGGACTTGAATACGGTGCCGTCGATCATGATCGACAAGGTCGATGTCGTGACCGGCGGCGCATCTGCGGCGTGGGGCTCCGATGCGGTCGGCGGCGTGGTCAATTTACTCACCGATGGGCGCTATGAAGGCTTGCGTCTGGGTGCGGAATCCGGCGTCTCATCGCGCGGCGATGCACAGCAATATCAGTTTCAGGGCAAGTTCGGCACCAGCTTCGCCGATGGTCGCGGGCATGTCGTGATCGGCGCGGAATATGTAGATAATAGTGGCATCCCGCGCCGCATCGACCGTGAGAACACGGGTCGCTGGTCGACTAACGGAAACGTCGCGCTGACGCCTGATGTCGGCTATTCGACGCGCCTCCGCGGCGGCTATATCAATTCGGGCGTCCTGCGCGGTCTGGGCTTCAACCCGGACGGCAGTTTGCGGACACCCAATCTCGGCACGGTCATCGGTAGCAGTATGATTGGGGGCGAAGGGCCGTCGAACGACGACCAGGGCGTGCTGATCGTGCCGCAGCGCCGCTATGCGGTGATGGGCAAGGCATCGTTCGACCTGGCGGACAATGTGAAGCTGAGCGCGGACCTGCGCTATTCCCGCTATTACAACAGCTACGCCTGGTTCGGCAGCCACAGCGACAATCTGACGATCCGCAACGACAATGCGTTTCTGCGGCAGGAGATCAAGACCCAGCTTGCCGCCGCGAACGAGACAAGCTTCCTGCTCTCTCGCTTCAACGGCGATTTCGCGTTCGCCAACCTCGACGTTGATCGGCGCAACATCCAGGGGTCGATCGCGCTCGACGGCAGTTTTGGAGGCGGCGACTGGCGCTACACCGCCTTTTACAGCCATGGGCAGTACCGAAACAACCTGCGCGCGCCGGGCTTCCTGATCACGCAAAACTTCGCCAATGCGGTCGACGCGGTAATCAACCCCGCGACCAATCAGCCGGTGTGCCGCATCGCGCTGACCAACCCCGGCAGCGCCTGCGTGCCGATCAACCTCTTCGGTGTCGGTGCGCCCAGCCAGGCTGCGATCGATTACGTCACCGGCACCCCGCGGAGCGACATTCTCGACAAGCTCGACACGTATGGCGTCACGTTGCGTGGTGAGCCGTTCGAGCTGCCTGCCGGCCCGGTGTCGATCGCGATCGGTGCAGAGGGGCGTAATGTCTCGACCCGCGCCACGATCGGCGAGCTCGATGCGGCTGCCGCCTATAGCACATTCTATTTTACCGGCTTTTCCGGCAATACCGACGTCAAGGAAGCGTTCGGCGAGGTCGTGGTGCCGGTCGTTCGCGATTTGCCGCTGCTGCGCAAGCTGGAGCTGAACGGTGCGGCGCGCGTGTCGGATTACAGCCTTACCGGTTCGCTCTGGTCGTGGAAGCTCGGCCTTACAAACGAATTCCTTCCCGGCGTGATCGGTCGTGTCGCCCGGTCGCGCGACATTCGCGCGCCGAACCTGGCCGAGTTGTTCACCGCGCGCACGGTCTCGTTCTCGGGCATCGTCGACCCACGCAATCCGCAGCTCGGCACCTCGAGCACGCTGATCTATGGCGGCGGCAGCACGATCCTGCGGCCCGAACTGGCCGATACCTGGACGGCCGGTATCACCGCCGCGCCTGTGCGGGGGCTGACCGCCTCGATCGACTATTTCAATATCTCGGTCGAGGATGTGATCACCACGCTTGGCGCGCAGAATATCGTCAATCGCTGCCAGGCGGGGAATGCGGACTTGTGCCGGTTCATCGACCGTAACGCCGCCGGCGTGATCCAGAGCATCACTTCCGCGCAGCTCAACCTGTCCCGGCTCAAAACGGACGGGGTCGATGTCGAGATCGGCTATATCCGGTCGCTCAACGATGCAGCCAATGGCCGTTTCCAGCTGCGGCTCGTCGGCACGTGGGTCAACAGCTTCACGGTCAATGACGGTATCACCAAGATCGAATATGTCGGGACGCAGGGATACGCCTTCGCCGAAGGGACGCCGCGCATTCGCGTCAACGCCACGGTCGGCTATGCCAGCGACGGCTTCAGCGGGCTGGTCCGTGCGCGCTACATCTCGTCGGGCTATTGGGACCGCACGCGCACCACGCTTCGAGACAACGCTATCCCCGCCTTCACCTATGTTGATCTGCAGCTGAGCCAGAAGGTGCGGATCGGGGAGAGCAGGGCGTTCGAAATCTATGGCAGCGTGACCAATCTGTTCGACAAGGATCCGCCAAAACATTCGACCTTCACGCCCTATTATGACGTGATCGGCCGCTATCTCTCGGTTGGCGCGCGTCTGGCGCTGTGATGCGGGCCGGCCGGGCATACTCCTGGATGATCGGCGTCTGCCTGGCCGTCGCCATGGGTGCCGCCGGTCCAGCGGTATCCGTCGATCGGGTCACAGCTCGAACCGTCGCTCGAGTCATTACGCCGGCTGACATCGCCGATCTGACAGACCTTGCCGATGCGGAGATTTCGCCGGACGGCCGGCACCTGCTCTATGTCACGCGACCCGGGATCGGCCAGCGCGACAGCCATTCGGCAATCTGGATCGTGCCGACCGATGGTAGCGCACCGGCCCGGCCCTTGACTGTCAGCGCGTCGCTTGACGACGCTCCGCAATGGTCGCCCGACGGGCGCACGATCGCCTTTCTGTCCAACCGCCCGCAACCGGGCGTCCGTGAGGAGGCAGACCGCAATCTCCGCCCAGCCACGTTCGGCCCGGATCAGCCCATCGCTGGCGAGCCGACACGGCAGTTATGGACGATCTCGCTGTCAGGCGGGGAGGCGCAGCCGCTGACGGCGATCGGCCGGGACATCCGCAGTTTCCGCTGGTCGCCCGATGGGCACAGCATCGCATTGCTCGCGCCGGATCCATTGACGGCACAGGTGCGCGCCGATCGTGCCGCGAAGCGCGACTGGGTTGAGGCCGATGTCCCGCGCGAGTTCAACCGTGTCTGGATCCTCGACCTTGCTTCGCGCGGCCTGCGCCGCATCGCGGTTCCCGATCGGGATGCCAGCGATCTCAGTTGGTCGCCCGACGGCAAGCAGCTTGCATTGCGCGTCGCGGCGACGGCCGGTCTCAATGACTTCTTCTACCGATCGGACTTGGTGTTGGTCGACGCCGCCAGCGGAACGGTCGAACGCACCGTGTTCAAGGGCGTCTATGGCACCGCGAGTTGGTCTCCCGATGGACGGCGGATCGTCTTCATCGCGCCGGACCAGGGCAATATCGGTATTCGCGGTTTCGTGGCGGATGTCGCGACCGGTGCCACGCGGGAAGTGGGGGCAACGTTCGATGGTACGCTCAAGCGACTGGACTGGTCGCGTGTGAACGGGACCATACTGGCACGGACCATCGTCCACGACCGCACGATCGTGTCCCGGATCGATGTCGCGACCGGCCGCTTTAGCCCATTGATCGATTTCGATGGTCATATCCGCGACTA
This sequence comes from Sphingobium lignivorans, assembly GCF_014203955.1. Taxonomy (NCBI): domain Bacteria; kingdom Pseudomonadati; phylum Pseudomonadota; class Alphaproteobacteria; order Sphingomonadales; family Sphingobiaceae; genus Sphingobium; species Sphingobium lignivorans. Next base: position 2,901,767 of record NZ_JACHKA010000001.1, on the reverse strand, counting down.
TTCCGTCGCCGACGATGGTACGATCGCGTTCGTCGGCAGTCAGGTCGATCGCCCGGCCGACGCCTGGATCTCTCGCCGGGGCAAGCTGCGCCGGCTGACCGATATCAATCCGCAGATGCGCAACTGGCGCCTTGCAAAGGTCGAAAAGGTCCGCTGGTCCAGCAGTCGTGACGGCAAGCCGATCTATGGCCTATTATTCACGCCGCCGGATGCGAAGCCGGACGTGCCGATCAAGACGGTGGTGCAGCCCCATGGTGGACCGCAGGGCGTATGGACGGCGTCGTGGCAGGGCAGCTGGACTGACTGGGCGCAGATCCTCGCCGCGCGCGGCTATGCCGTGCTGCTGCCGAACCCGCGCGGTTCGGAAGGGCAGGGCAGCGCGTTCAGCCGCGGTGTGAAAGATGGTTGGGGCATTGCCGACTATCAGGATATCGTCGACGGCATCGACATGCTGATCGCGCGCAAGGTGACCGATCCGGCACGGATCGGCATCGGGGGATGGAGCTATGGCGGGTTCATGTCCGCCTATGCGATCACGCACGATACGCGCTTCAAGACGGCGATCGTCGGGGCCGGCGTCACCGATCTGTTCAACCTGTCGCTGGGGACGGACACGCCGGACTGGTTCGCCGGCTATTATGGCCTGTCGCCGGCCAGTATTGCGAAAATGGACGCGGTCTCGCCGCTTCGCGCGATCGACCGGGCGCAGGGGCCGGTGCTGGTGCTGCACGGTCAGGAAGATCGACGGGTGCCGCTGACCCAGGGACTGGCTTTCTATCAGGGGCTGCGATTGCAGGGCAAGGAAGCGCGAATGGTGAGCTACCCGCGAGAGCCGCACTGGATCCGCGAGCGCGAACATCAGCTCGACGTCCAGCGGCGCGTGCTGGACTGGTTTGACGAACATCTTTGACGACGGACAACCGAAACATGACGATCAAGACACCCGTTTTCGAACTGACCCGTCGCGAGATGCTGGCGGCAGCCCCGGCGCTTGCGGCCGCAGCGCCTGCGCTCGCGACCGGGAAGGATGCCGACATGCTCGAGATGAGCGCCGTGTCGCTCGCCGCGTCGCTGCGGCGCAGGGATCTGTCGGCGCGCGAATTGATGCTCGCGCATTGGGCTCGGGTCGATGCGCTCAATCCACGCTTCACGGCGATCGTCTCGCGTATTGATCGCGATGCGGCGCTGAAGCAGGCGGCGAAGGCGGATGAGGACGCCGTCGCCGGTCGCTTTCATGGCATCCTGCATGGCTTCCCCCATGCGGTAAAGGACACGGCGCCGACGAAAGGGATTGCCAGCACGCAAGGCTCGCCGCTGTTGCGCAACAACATTCCGACCACGGATTCGCTCGTGGTCGCACGGATGCGGGATGCCGGCGCGATCTTCGTGGGCAAGACCAACGTGCCCGAATTCGCGCTCGGTTCGCACTCGTACAATCCGCTGTTCGGCACGACGCGCAATGCCTTTGATCCGCGCAAGTCGGCGGGGGGCAGCACGGGGGGCGGTGCCGTGGCGCTCGCGCTGCGCATGGTGCCGCTGGCCGATGGCAGCGATTTCGGCGGCTCGCTGCGTAACCCGGCGGGCTGGAACAATGTTTTCGGCTTCCGCCCCTCATGGGGCAGGGTGCCCTCGATCCCGAACAGCGACTTGTTCTGGCAGAATTTCGCGACGTCGGGGCCGATGGCGCGCAGCGTCGCCGATGTGGCGCTGCTCATGTCGGTACAGGCGGGACCGGACCCCCGCGCGCCCTTCGCCCAAATGGACGATCCCGCGAACTTCGCCCAGCCGCTCGACCGCTCGTGGAAGGGCAGGCGTATCGGCTGGCTCGGCGATCTGGGCGGTGCGCTGGCCATGGAGCCGGGCGTGATGCAGACCTGTGTGAAGGCGCTGGCCGCCTTTCGCGCGATCGGCATGACCGTCGACGAAGCCGGGTTGTCCGAAAGCGCCGAAGCGATGTGGCGTACGGCTGTCACCCTGCGTCACTGGTCGGTGGGCGCGGATCTGCAGGGTTTTTACGACGATCCTGCCAAACGCGCGCAGCTCAAGCCGGAAGCGATCTGGGAGGTGGAGGGCGGCATGAAGCTGACCGGGCCGCAACTGGCAAAGGCGTCGGAGGGACGTACGCGTATCTACGAGGCTTTTCGTAAGGCTTTCGAAACCTTCGATTTTCTTGCCATGCCGACCGCTCAGGTGTTTCCCTTCGACATCGCGCAGCATTGGCCACGTGAAATTGCCGGGAAGACGATGGACTCCTATCATCGCTGGATGGAGGTGACCTTGCCGCCGACGATGGCGGGACTGCCGACGCTCGCCATACCGGCAGGATTCGGGGGGCGTGACGGCCTGCCGATGGGCATCCAGCTGATCGGACCACGCAATGCCGACCTTGCCGTGCTGCAACTGGGCCATGCCTATGAACAGGCGTCACCGTGGATCGCGCGGACCCGACCGTCCGCGCTGCGCTAGGCCCTATCGGCGCCCTCAGCGATTGTTGAGCCGCGCCATCCATTCGGTGACCTCCGGATCGGGCAGGCGAGCGATGATGTTGGCATAGACCTCGTCACGCTCATCCTGGCCGAACTTGAAGCGGCCGGCGATCTCGGTGACGGTGGCGCGAAAGCCGATGATCGCGCGCGCCATCGACGCATAGCGGTGTGCGATCGCCCCGCGAGTCCATGGGTCTGCCCGGCCCTGCTCCATCGCCGCCGCAAGGGTGTCGATCGCCTCGTCGGTCAGCGCTTCGTCCACGCGCACCTCGGCACGGATGCGCAGATTGGCGTAGTTCCACGTCGGAGCCCAGTCGCGCAGCCCGGCATGTTCGGGCGACACATAAGCGTTGGGGCCGTTGAACAAGATCAGCGCCGCGCGCTCGGCCTGAAGCCGTTCGCAAAGCGGATTACCGCGTGCCAGATGCCCGATCAGGGAAATCAGCCGGCCCGCCTCGTCATATTCGCCAATCAGCGGCAGCTGCGCAGCTTCCGGAGCTCCCGCCCTGACCGAACACACCCAAGCCAGCCGATGGTTGGCTATCAGCAACCGTACGTCGTCGGACGAGAAATCTGCGAATGAATCGCTCATTACCGTTTGGCCTTCAGAAGTGCTTGAGCGGAAAGCTTGGCCTTGCGCCTTGGTCCATTCAAGGGCCAAGATTGCGGCGTCATACAGGTCCAAGGATTTGCGTCGTGCTACGTCCGTTACCCATCACGCTGTCAGAAAGGATTTCGCCGGAAAAGGATGTGCCGTTGTACATTCAGGTGATCCGCGCGATCGTGCGCGACATCAAGTCGGGGCGATTGACGGCGGGTATGTACTTGCCCAGCAGCCGGCAGCTCGCGATGGAGCTCGGCGTCAATCGCAAGACCGTGGTGGTCGCGTATGAAGAGTTGATCGCGCAGGGCTGGCTCAGCACTGCAGGGACCAAGGGCACGATCGTCTCGCCGGTGTTTCCGGTCCCGCCCGGCGGTGATCGCAAGGATGGTTCGCGCGCCGGCCGTGATGTCGCACCCTATTATCGCGTCCTTCCCCCGCCCGATCGCTCGATTGCGCTGCCGGCAGGGGAAGGGTTGAAGCTGGACGAGGGCGCACCCGATGGGCGGCTGTTCCCGCCCGACGTACTTGCCCGCGCCTATCGTCGGGCGATCCACGGCGCGTCGGCGGAAAACCGGCTGCAATATCGCGACCCTCTGGGGTCGATGCGGTTGCGTCAGGCGATTGCGGACATGTTGCGCAACCAGCGCGCCCTGACCGTGACACCGGACGAGGTCTGCATCACCCGCGGCAGCCAGAACGCCTTGTTTCTAGCCACGCGCATCCTGCTCAAGCCCAGCGACACCGTGATCGTCGAGACGCTCACTCACGAACCCACGATTGCAGCGTTTCGCGCAGCCGGTGCGCGCATTGTCGTAGTGCCGCTCGACAAGGGCGGGATCGATGTCGACAGCATCGAGCGGGCGTGCCGCGAGCATCACGTCCGCGCACTATTCCTGACGCCGCATCATCAGTTCCCGACAACAGTCGCGCTCCGCCCCGAACGACGGCTGCGCGTGCTTGAGCTCGCCCAGCAATTCGGCTTCGCCGTGCTGGAAGACGACTATGATCACGAATTTCATTTCGCCTCGCAGCCGTTGCTGCCGATGGCCGCGTATGCGCCGGAGCATGTCCTGTATCTCGGTTCGCTGTCCAAGCTTTTGCTGCCGACCTTGCGCATCGGATATATCGTCGCGCCGCGTCAGGTCATGCCCGCGCTGGCGCACGCGATTTCGGTGGCCGACGGCATGGGCAATCGGCTGACGGAAGATGCTGCTGCCGATCTGATCGTCAGCGGCGAACTACAGCGCCACGCCCATAAGGTCCGCAAGATCTATGCCCAGCGCCGCAGCCAGTTCGCCGAACTGCTGACTGCTCGATTCGGGGACGACATCGCGTTCAGTCTACCCGACGGCGGTCTGGCGTTCTGGCTCCAGTTTCCAGGCGTGGATCTCGACGCGATGGAGGCGCGAGCGCAGGCGGCGGGGCTGCGCTTCGCCTCATCGCGATCCTTCATGGCAGGTGAAGATGCTTCACGCGGTCTGCGCATCGGCTTTGCCAGCCTCAATATGGCTGAGGCACGGCACGCGGTCGACGCACTGTACCTCGCGATGCGCGGCTGAACTAGGTCAGGCGGCGCGTTGCAGCATGCCGAACAGGTCGCGAGGATCGTCAGGATCAGCCAGCATATCGAGTTGATGAAAGAAATCGCTGCCATGAAGCTTGCCATGTATGTAGCGCAGCGCCGAGAAGTCCTCGATGGCGAAGCCGACGCTGTCGAATAGCGTGATCTGACGCGCATCGGTGCGCCCTGGCGCTTCGCCGCGCAGCACTCGCCAGAACTCGGTCACCGGATAATCCGCGGGCATCTGCTGGATCTCGCCTTCGATCCGCGTCTGCGGTTCGAACTCGACGAAAGTCGCAGCGCGACCCAGTATGTCTCGATGCAGTTCGGTCTTGCCGGGACAATCGCCGCCGATCGCGTTGATGTGGATGCCCGCACCGACCATGTTGTCGGTCAGGATCGTCGCATACGCCTTGTCCGCCGTGCAGGTTGTGATGATCTGCGCACCCTCGATCGCGGTCTGAGCGCTTTCGCACGAAACGACGGTCAACCCTCTGCCGCGAAGATTCGCCGCAGCTTTGCGCGTCGCGGCCGGATCGATATCGTACAGGCGAACTTCGCGCACGCCGATCACGGCCTTCATCGCCAACGCCTGGAACTCGGCCTGCGCGCCATTCCCGATCATCGCCATCGTCCGCGCCTCCTTCGGCGCGAGATGGCGGGCAACCATCGCCGATGTCGCGGCGGTGCGCAGTGCGGTTAGCAGGGTCATCTCGGACAGCATCAGCGGATAGCCGGTGTCCACCCGCGCCAGCAGTCCGAAGGCGGCGACCGTCTGAAACCCCTTTGCCGTATTGCTCGGATGGCCGTTCACATATTTGAAGCTGAAAACCTCACCATCTGACGTCGGCATTAATTCGATCACGCCGTCGTTCGAGTGTGAGGCCAGGCGCGGCGCCTTCTCGAACAAGTCCCAGCGCCGGTAGTCGGCTTCGATCTCGTCCGTGAGGTCCCGCAGGACTTGTTCGATGCCGTGATGGTGAACCAATCGCATCATGTTTTCGACGCTTACGAACGGAATGTAGGCGAGGGGGGACGCTGGCGGTGGCATTGATTAAACCTCTTGCGATGGAATGTCTTGGGCAGATTTGCCTCATCGCGGTAACGACGGAAATGGCAGCTCGACATCGAAACTGTCGTGCTTTTATACAATTTGCCCTGTATGATTGCGCAAGATGTCAAGGATGCCGATCATGCATATTGCCAAGTTCATTCCCGACGAACTCGATCGCCGCATCATCTCCCACCTGCGCGTCGATGGGCGGGCCTCACTGGCGAAACTGGCAGAAGCGCTGGGTGTGGCGCGCGGGACCGTTCAGAACAGGCTCGATCGCTTGATTGAGACCGGCACCCTGCTTGGTTTCACGGTGCGCGTCCGCGAAGACTATGAAGAGCAGGCGATCCGTGCCGTTATGCTCGTCGAGGTAATCGGCAAATCGACGACGCAGGTCATTAAGCGGCTGCGTGGCATCGCCGAGATCCGAACGCTGCATACCACGAACGGAAACTGGGATCTGGTCGCGGATATCCAAGTCGCAAACCTGTCGGAATTCGATCGCATTCTGCGGGAAGTGCGCATGATCGACGGCGTCGCCAACAGCGAAACGAGCTTGCTGCTCAGCACCGTGTAGTATCCGCTTCGCTCGCTCGAAAATCCATGGAAACTGTCGGGTGTCAAACTCGACGGAAAGAGGCCGGGCGGCGGTTTCGCGGTCGCCATGAGTTTAGCACTAACGCCCCCTCCGCTAGGGTCAGGACTCATTGATTGAGCCAGAAGAGGAAAGCGGCGGCGAACGAGATGGCTGACAGGAATGTGTGAGCGCATCGATCGCATCGAGTATGGATGCGCCGCCAGTCTTTGAGGCGGGCGAAGAGGTTCTCGATCTTGTGGCGTTGTCGATAGAGCCTGGCGTCGTAACTATGCTGGATACGGTGCTTGGGATGGGGCGGGATGCAAGGCGCGATGCCGCGTTCTTCCAATGTGTGTCGGAACGCTATGGAACTGTAGGCGCGGTCAGCGAGCAGTGCCGGGCGGGCGGCATATCCTGAGACATGCGCAGGGCGGTTGGGTGATCGCCCGCCTGGCCTTCGGTTAGGCGCACAAGCAAGGGCCGTCCATCACCGTCGCACACGACATGCAGCTTGGTCGTTAGTCCGCCTCGGCTGCGTCCGATAAATCGGGGTAGAGCCCCTTTTTGAGCAGACTGGCGGCGGTGCGGTGTGCCTTGAGATGGGTCGCATCGATCATCAATAGATCCGCGCTGCCGCCTTGCGCGGCCAGTTCCGCCAAAATGCGGTTGAATACACCCAGCCTGCTCCAGCGGATGAAGCGGTTGTATATTGCCTTGTGAGGTCCATAGGCGGATGGCGCGTCCCGCCAGCGCAGACCATTGCGGATCACGAACAAAATCCCGCTCAGCACTCGGCGATCATCGACCCGCGGTACACCATGCGACAATGGGAAATAGGGCTCAATTCGGCGCATCTGCGCCTCGCTCAACAACAAAAGATCGTCCATGGCGGCATTCTCCCGCCACCTTGAATCAACTTTCCCGATCCCGCGCAAGCAATTTAATAGGTCCTGACCCTAGGCGGAGGGGGCGATCCCGCAGCTAAGCCGACGCGCCGCCGTCGATATTGAGCGTAGTGCCGGTGATGTAGCTCGCATCGGGCCCGGCAAGGAACGAGACCGCACCGGCAATCTCCTCGACCCGGCCGTAGCGGCCGAGCGGAATGACGCCGATCATTTGTTGCGCGAACTCGCTGTCAGCGGGGTTCATGTCAGTGTCGATGGGCCCCGGTTGCACGGTGTTGACGAGGATGTTGCGCGAGGCGAGGTCCTTGGCCCAGCCGCGCGCCAGCGCCGCCACCGCCGCCTTGGTCGCGCTGTAGATCGAGGTCGCGGGGAACGCCATCTCGCCTGAGATGCTGCCGATCAGGATGATCCGTCCCCCATCGCGAAGGTGCGGCATTGCCGCGCGCGTGCCAACGTGCAGGCCCTTCACGTTGACCCCGAACTGACGATCGTAGGTCTCGTCGGTGTCGTCGGTGATGGTGGAGAATTCGGCGACGCCGGCATTGTGGACCAGGATGTCGATCCCGCCGAGCGCGGCCGCTGCCTGCTCGATGCCGGCGCGTTGCGAGTCGGGCTGGGACGCATCGGCCTGAAAGGCGAAGGCCGTACCGCCCGCGCGCTCGATCGCGGCCACGGTTTCATCCGCCGCCGCCTTGTTCCCTGCATAGGTGATCGCGACTGCCGCGCCATCGGCCGCGAGGCGCCTGGCGATCGCCGAACCGATACCGCGCGATCCGCCGGTAACGAGCGCCTTCTTGCCCTGAAGTGACATGTGAATTCTCCAAAATGATGCCCGCGATCACGGCGTCGTGCGCTGCCGGCAGGGAGCAAGATGGATCGCCGATCCAACAGTTCAATATTCCCGAACTATTAAATTTTCCATTTGGGCCTATATATTGCTCATGCCTCGCTTCACCCATCCTAGGCTGGAGGACGTCCCGCTCGAGCTGGCGCTCCACGCGCTCGCCGATCCCAACCGGCTGGCCATGGTCGCGCGCCTGGCCGGCACCGAACGGCTGAGCTGCACCGACGCGGCGCCTTGCGCCTCAATTCCCAAGAGCACGCTGTCGAATCATCTCAAGCTGCTGCGGGCTGCGGGGCTGGTCGAGACGACGCAGGCCGGGCGCGAGATGATCAACACGCTGCGTCGCAGCGAATTCGACCGGCGGTTTCCGGGGCTTTTGGACGCAGTACTCGCCAACCAGCCCGCCTAGTGCAAAGCACGGCTGCGGTACGACCATCGGTGAGATGCCGTTGGCGCGCAGCTCATAATTTTCGGTCTCAGCTCTGTTCGATCATGAACGGACGGCCGGCTTCGACGATTGAGCAAGGCGCCGCGAACCTCGGCTATGTTGGCGAGAGCGGCTTGGCCCGTCGTGAAAATTTCACAAGGCTGACAAATCAGGGAGGCGTTCGCGGAAACTGGATTCAGCCTCGCCTTATGCGAGCACCTATTCTGCGCGATGGATGCTTTTCATCAACGTGGATGACCCATCCCTTCCATCGAAAACCTCGTAAGAAATGAATGAATGGCAGCTATCGGGCAAGTCAGCCGAACGGACAACTCTCAAGCTATGCCCGCTTCGTGGTGCCGCATGGCAAGCCGGGGATCGAGCGCGCCTGATGTGAGTGTAAGTTACCAATTTGGATGTGCTGAACGAAAGGCAGCTAAGGAAAAGCCAAATATGGGTTCCGAGCGGACGCTCTGTCGGCGGTAGCAGCCTCGGGAAGCCCCCGCATTGCGATACCACTATCGTTTCACTAGCCGCTCCAGATAAGCGCAGAACATGTCGGCGAGCGCATCCGCATAGTCGATAATCTCTGCGTCGCTTCGTGGCGTCGAGGAAAAGCTGCTGCCAACTTCGCTGAGTGTTGTCTTGATGAGATCGCCGGCGCGCTGGCGCCCTTCCTCGGTCGCATTCGGCAGCACTTCGCGCATGAAATCGTCGACAATGTCCGCCGAGGCGGCGCGGAATTCAATCGCTTCCGGCGCATCGCGATAGAGCGGTGCCGCGTCGTGAAGCGCGCCGCGGATCGACGCCTCCTCGCACTCGGACCGCAGAAAGGCATGGACGAGCGTGCGCACCCGGACCATCGGGGGCTTGTTTCTGTCCGCCAGGATGCCGCGTAGCAAATCGGACGTGCGGCGCCACTCGTCGCTCTGTAGGCGGAAGAGGATTGACGCCTTGTTGGGGAAATATTGGTAAAGCGACCCGACGCTAACACCGGCGCGCTCCGCGACGCGAGCGGTGGTGAATCGCTGCGCGCCTTCGGCCGTCAAAACCTGAACAGCAGCATCCAGCACTGCTGCAACAAGGTCGTTCGAGCGTGCCTGTTTCGGCTGTTTTCTCGAGGAAACACTGGCAGTTTCGGGACTCGGCACCAGGGCATCCGATCAATGCGAATAGAAAAGGCGATGAATTATTCGTATTTTCCCGGTCGAGCAACATCCAAGTCGCTCGATCATCGGAGACTTATCATGACCACGCTCGTCAGCGCCCCGGTGGCGCCACTGCTCGATCGCCTCTTTGCAGAGGCCGACGCCCATTCTCCGCTTGCCAGCCCGGTGTTCGCCGCGATTTCGAAGGAGGAGCAAAAGCGGCTGATGCGCAGCAAGACGGACTATCGCTCCTTTTATGCTGAGCTCAGGGACTACGCGCTGCCGGTGTCCCGCGATGCCGGCCGACTGCTATATATGCTGGCGCGCGCCATGCGGGCAGAGACCATCGTCGAGTTCGGGACGTCCTTTGGTCTCTCGACGCTGCATCTGGCGGCGGCGCTGCGCGACAATGGGGGCGGACGACTAATCACCAGCGAGTTCGAACCGTCCAAAGTGGCGGCGGCCAAAGCGAACATCGCCGCAGGCGGCCTTTCCGACCTCGTCGAGGTTCGCGAGGGCGATGCGCTGGAGACGCTGGCAAGCAACCTGCCCGAGACCATAGACCTGCTCCTGCTCGACGGCGCCAAAGCGCTCTATGGCGACATTCTAATGCTGGTCGAGGACCGGCTGCGCCCGGGCGCGGTCATCTTGGCCGACAATGCCGATTATTGCCCGGACTATCTCGCCCATGTGAGCGCGACCGAGAATGGCTACATCACCCTGCCATTCACCGACGAGGTCGAGCTGTCGATCCGGCTCTGAGCGACCGGCCCCTATTCGGACAGATTGGAGATTCAAGATGATCGTCATCACCGCACCGACCAGCCAGATCGGTAGCAAGCTCGTCGGCACGCTGCTGGACGCCGGCGCGTCTCTCCGTCTCATTGTCCGTGATGCCGGCAAGCTGCCCGAGGGCGTTCGCGACCGTGTCGAGCTACTCAAGGGATCGCATGGTGACCCCGCCATCGTCGATCGCGCGTTCGACGGGGCAGACGCCCTGTTCTGGCTCGTCCCGCCGGACGTGACGAAGACGCAGGAGCAGGCCTATCTCGACTTCACCCGACCGGCTGCGGAGGCGATCCGCCGCCACGCCGTCCCGCGCGTGGTCGCGATCACAGCGCTGGGACGCGGCACGCCCTGGCAGGATCGCGCCGGTCTCGTCACGACCTCGCTCCGGATGGACGATCTGCTGATGGCGAGCGGTGCCGCCTATCGCGGCCTGGCGATGCCCTCCTTCATGGAGAATACGGCCCGTCAGGCCGGCGTCATCCGCGAGAAGGGCCTGTTCTTCGGCCCGATCCGGCCCGACCGCAAGCTCCCCTTGACCGCGACCCGCGACATGGCGACGGCCGCCGCTCGGCTGCTCACCGACCTGGACTGGACCGGCCAGTCGGACCTGCCTGTGCTCGGCCCGCAGGATCTGTCGTTCGATGATCAGGCGGTGATCCTCTCCGAAGTGATCGGTCGCCCGGTGCGCTACCAGCAGATCTCGTTCGACCAGTTCAGGAAACAGTTCCTCGATCGTGGCGCGAGCGAATCCTTCGCGCAGGGATACGTCGACATGTATCGCGCAAAGGACGAGGGCATCGACAATGTCGTCCGACGCTCGCCAGTGACGAGCGGGCAGAGGAGCTTCAGGACGTTCTGTGAGGCGATTTTCTAGACTGAGGGCCGACTGGCGCCGTCCGACTGGTGTAAGAAGTTAGCTGAACGGGCGTCCGCTTTGGAGGCGAGCATCTCGCCATGGGAATATCCGACTCGTCGGCGGTGAGCGACCTAGGCGGTGTTCTTAACGCCAGAACCCTCAGCCTCGCGTTGGTTGAATAATTGCGGTGCATCGTAACTGGCACGCACTCGATTGGCGGGGAGGGCACTTTGCGAGCTTCTATGGAGTTGCTGATGCCCTTGGCCTGATGCATGAGCCTGGATCGTGGCTACGCGGTGTATCGGAATCGCCCTCGTCGGCATGGCGGTGCCAGCGCAAGCCTCCATAAGCCCTATTGATATTCCAGAAACCCGATTGGCCACGGCGATCGCTGAGTTGGGGAAGCAAGCTCAGGTGGAGATCCTCCTGAATGCGCCGGGTCAGGAAAATAGCAGGACCCCGGCGATCCGAGGTCGCATGACGGTCGAGGAAGCGCTCAAACAGCTGCTCAGGGATAAAAGGCTCACGTTTCGACCGCTTTCGGCCAGCATCTATTTGATAGAGCCGGGAGGAGCATCGCGGTCGCGCTCTCCCGCTCTGTCTGCGGCGAAAAACAGTGAGGGTGTCGAAGGGTCGGACATTGTCGTGACGGCGAGGCGTCGCGTCGAACGGGCTATGGACGTACCTCTCGCGGTTACGCGGGTCACCGCATCGCAGATGGTGCAACAGCAGACGCACAGCCTTGCGGACTTGTCGCGCATCCTCCCCGGTTTCGTAGCCACGGGACAAGGGTCGAGCGCAACGCCGCTTCTGGTGATGCGCGGGCAAAGACGTTCATTCGCGGAGGAGAACCGACTGCCTCTCGTGGTCTACGTCGACGAGGTGCCCTTGCCCAATCAGGCAGCCCTGTCTCCACTGTTCGATGTCGCCTCGGTCGAGGTGCTGCGCGGGCCGCAGGGCACACTGTTCGGTCGCAGCGCCACGGCCGGCGCCGTGCTGGTTCGTTCCGCCATGCCCGAGGACGGCGTACCGAGCTATGTCGAGTATGATGTCGGCAACTACGGGCAGCATCGGCTTGAGGGAGCCATGGATGCGGATATTGCACCCGCTGTCAGCCTGCGCGTTGCGGGGCAGATGCAGCGGCGCGATGGCTTCTTCCGCCTGGTCCACGACGGACGTGCAGACGATGCTCATACGGATGCCATCCGGGCTATCCTTAAAGTCCAGCCGCTGGATGACTTGCGGTCGACAAGTACGTTCGAGCTCCTAAACGGCGACGAGACCGGCTCGACGCAAATTCTTGTCGGCGCTTATCCGGCGGGCAATGCCCGCACAGCGGCCAACGCGCCCTATTTCGATTGTGGGGAGGGGAACTGCGATATCGACAGCTATGTAGAACGGCAGGCAATGTTGGGCGGCCGCACGTCGCAGTCCGGCCTCAAGCCGCAATTCCGGCGTCGCTTCCGCAGTTTCACGAACATCACCGAATATGGCGACGCCAATTTGATGCTGCGGAACATCGTGGGCTGGCGGTCCGTCCAGCAGGAGACCGCCCTGGATGGCGATGCGACCCCCTTGCCGATCAACGATGTCACGACAATCACCAACCTGCACCAGTGGAGCGAGGAATTTCAGGTGCAGGGACGCAGCGCCGCCGTGCGGTACATTGCGGGCGCATTCTACCTCGGCAGTGCGCCAAGCGGCCCCATGCTTCAGCACGCTGCGCAGTTCGAGCGGCCTGGAAATCCGGCAACCAATATCGCCAACTACCAGAGCTTTCGGAGTGCAGCCCTGTTTGGACAAGCCACCGTGGATCTGAGTGGCGGACGGAGCGTGGATATCGGGCTTCGCTATACCAGCGAAACGATCAAGGGTTGCTCATTGCGTTCGATCACGGAGGCGTCGCAGAGCTCCGCTGCCTGCGCAGCGACCGGCGGATCACTGGCGCGGATCGCCACGGGACAACTCACCTGGACCGTCGCCCTTAGCCAGAAGGTGGACAACGCGACCTTTTACCTGACCAGTCGAAAGGCCTTTCGTTCGGGTGGCTATAACAGCCCTCAACTGGGTGGAACGCTCGAGCCATTCCAGGTCTTCCAACCCGAAACACTCACGGATGTTGAGGCAGGCGTAAAGGGAAGCTGGTCGGGGCCGATACTTTCCGGCGACTATGCCATTGCCGCCTATACGGGCTTCTATGCCAACATTCAGCGCGCGCTCTTCGCGCCGCCGGGGTTTGATGGTGACGATGACCCCACGAACGACCCCATCACCCTGTACGTCAATCTCGCTCAAGCGCGCATTTCCGGCTTGGATGGGGAGTTCACGGCGCGGCTCGGCCGGAATGTGAAGGCCGGCCTCAGCCTGTCCTACGTCAGCGGTGGCTATGATCGCGTCTATGCGCCCGCCGCACTCGACCCTCTCCTGGGCAGCGATCCGCGAAACAACCGTTTTTCCTACGCGCCCGGTTTGAGCGCTTCCATCTGGGCTTCGCACCGCGTTAGGCTGCCTGACACGCTTGGGTCGATCGAAATCAGTGGCGATTATAGCTACCGCAGTCTTTCCCGTTATGCCGAGCGCGTGGAGGACCGCTTTGCCGTCCAGCCGGGCTACGGGCTGCTAGGCGCGGGTATCACCTGGTACCGCATTGCCGGCACGTCGCTCGATGCCAATCTGTGGGTCCGCAACCTCACCGACAAGTCTTATGCGAGCGGCGGCGTGATGCTGAACCCGACTTTCAGCGTAGCTTCGGTCATTCCCGGTCCGCCGCGCACATGGGGACTGAGGCTGCGCTACAGCTTCGACTAGGCCGGATCAGGGGGCAGCGAGTTCGACCCGCGCGGGTGTCTCGCTGCGTACATGTGCAATGCCGGCTGCTTCGAGGCTCTGGAGGAAACCGCGCGTAATTCCGATCCGGAAACTGCCGCTGATGCGCCGCTCTGCGATCTCCGGACTGACAATCGCTATTTCCTGCTGGGTGTAGCGGTTGATCTCTGCCACGGCCTCGGCCAGCGGCGTGCGATCGAAACTCAGCATACCCTGTCGCCACGCCAACATCCGCGTAACATCGCTCTTGCTTTCCGAGAGGACACCCCTGGCAAAACTGAGCGAGGTGCCCGGTTCCAGAATGACCGATTTCGCTGCACTGTCCTTGCCGGGAACGTCGACGCGGACCCGACCCTCAGCCAATGCGACATGGATTGCGCCATCCAAATTACGCACCGAAAAGGCCGTACCGAGCGCCGTGACCGACACCTTGCCGACCTCCACGACAAAAGGCTTGCGTGCGTTCTTGGCAACCTCGAAAAACGCTTCTCCATAGTCCAACCTGGCCAGGCGGCGCAATTCGGACTCGGCGACGACGACCTTGGAGGCCGTGTTCACGGTGACCACCGAGCCATCGGTCATATGAAACGAGGCCTGTTGGCCGATGCCGGCGGCGATCGTGTGACCCGCCAGAGCGGACGATGCTGCCGGCTGGCGATCAGTCGCGATGCGGTACATGAACGGCGCGCTGACGATAGCAACGAGCGCCAGGACTGCTGCAAGAGCAGGCATCGGCCGTCGCCATAGTGGCGCAGGCCGGCTGCTCGTCCGCGCGTGCTCCCGAAATGCGGCAATACGGGGATCGTCCGCTGCCCGGCCCGCGCCCTCCCAGGCACGTTCCACTTTCGCCCACGCCGCCCGGTTTCGCTCGTCTCGCGCGAACCAGCTGTCGAACGCGAGATAATCCTCCGGGGTCGCCATTGGGGAGCGAAGATGGCTGAAATAGGCGGCGGCGGTCGCTTCGGGCGAATCGATCTTCTCAAGCGCGCGGGCGTCGAAAGCGTGGCTCATGGCAGATCTCTCTCAGCCAGAAAGCGCACGGCCTTCATGAGATGCCGTCCCACAGCCCCGACCGAAATTCCCAGATGCTGGGCGATCATGTCGTAGGACATGTCCTCGAAGCGATGCAGCACGAAGGCATCTCGCGTGAGGTCCGGCATTTCTTCCAGAGCATCGGCAAGCCTGCTGAAGTCTTCCTGTCCGCCCAGAACCCGTTCAGGGGTCAATTCTTCGACCGGATGGAACTCATCGGTCAGCGCAAAGTGTGCGTTGCGCTGGCGCGCCTGATCGCGGCGGGCGCGGTCGGTCAGGACGCTCGCGGCAACCTGAAAGAGATAGCCTTCAATATTGGCGATCTCTTCGTCTTCGCCTGCCGCATGTTGCCTTCGAACATGCATCCGCAACAGGACATCCTGCACGAGATCGTCGATGTCGACGATGTCCGCGCGCTTGGAGAAATAGCGCCGCAGTGCCGGCACATAGGCCGACAAGTCACCCGCTATCGGGCCTGACTGACGCTGAGCGAAAATGGCACGTGTCTCCGAGACTGCCCGCTCCTTCCGCGAGCGCACCCTTGAAGGTGCGGTCAATGTCCCCCTGGCAGATAGCGTTGCAGCCGTTCGCCTTTCCGGGCAGCTCACTCGCCGGGACGGCTACACCAAGAACATCGGCGTCGGCGGCGATCTCGACGATCGCCACAATGATGCCTTCCGCGCCTCGCTCCTGCTCGAGCCCCTTGCCGGCCTCAAGAACGTGACCGTGTTCGATTATTATCGCGCGCGGGAGAACGGCACCGGGCTGGTCAATAACGGCGTCTATCCCAATCCGGCCGTGGCCGGCGGCGGCAATGCGCGTTCGGCGGTCAACCGCCCGTACTTCGATTGCGGCGTCGCCGGCTGCGACGTGGACATTGCGCTCGCACAGCAGAACGCACGCGGTCCCCGCGTCGTTGAAACGAGCATCGCACCGCGCTCGAACCGTACCTTCTGGGGCGTTGCGAACACCACCACGCTCGAAGTGGGCGACGTGACGTTCAAGAACATCTTTGGCTATCGTCGTACCGAGCTTTCGACGGCGCGCGACATGGACGGCACCGGCCTCCGCCTGAATGACGGCATCACCGAAACCAATGTCGAGCAGTTCTCGGACGAGTTCCAGATCCTTGGCACGTCCTTCAACAACAGCCTCGACTGGATCGTGGGTGCTTTCTACCTGAAGAGCAAGCCGACCGGCGTGAACGGCGGCGTCACCTATTCGGCAGTGCGCCCGGGTTCTACCTTCACGTTCAACGAGAACTATAACAGCAGCGAGAGCAAGGCACTGTTCGGCCAGATCGGCTATGCCTTCCCCTTCCTGGAGGGCCTGAAGTTCAACGCCGGGTTCCGCTACACCTGGGATGAATCCAGCGGGTGCAGCGTCGCCCGGCTTGAGACGCTTTCACGCGTCGGGCCGGATGCCTGCAGCACCTCGGGTGGCCGCACCGGCACGGAAAAGTCCAAGGCGCCGACCTGGACGCTGGGTCTCGATTATCAGGTCAATGATGATGTGTTCCTCTACGTCACGAACCGTCGCGGCTACCGGGCGGCCGGCTACAACCAGAGCGGCCTGTCTTCCTACTTCGACGGCTTCGAAACCTTCGAGCCGGAGAAGGTCACCGACTATGAAGCCGGCCTGAAGAGCAGTTGGCGGTTGGGTGAGATGCGCGGTCGCTTCAACGTCTCGGCCTACACGAGCAAGTACAAGAACATCCAGCGCTCGATCTTCCCCGGCGCCAATTTCGATGGTGACAACGATCCGTCGAACGATCCGACTACGCTGATCATCAATGCAGCGGAAGCGACGATCAAGGGCGTGGAAATCGATGCGTCGGTCACGCCGGTGCGCGGTTTCACGCTGTCCGGCTTCGGCGCATATACAGATGCAAAGTACGACAAATATGATGCACCGGCAGCCTTCGTCCCGCTGCTCGGCAGTAACCCGGTGAACAACAAGTTCTCCTACACCCCGACCTGGACGGTGGGTGCGAATGCGCGGTACGCGCACTATCTGGGCAATGCAGGCGAACTGGTGCTGAACGCCAACTGGTTCCACAGCACGAAGGTCTGGTATGTGGAGCGTCCGCTGGACACCAACGGCATCCAGGACGCCTACGACCTCGTCAACGTCAAACTTGACCTGAACAATATCGAAGGTCGTGGTATCGACCTGGGTGTGTTCGTCCGGAACGTCTTCGACGTGACCTATGCGGCTGCCGGCGGCGTCGTCACACCGTCGATCACGTCGACCACCCTGGTGTACAACGAGCCCCGCACCTTCGGCGTGCAGCTTCGCGTCGCCTTCGGGAAGCGCTGAAAATAACCGGCGCGCGGAGAGCAAGCTTTTCGCGCGCCATACTGTCATCATCCGCAAGTTCTCCGCCCCAAAATCATGAGGTCGTCGTCTTGAAACTCATCCTTCGCTCGCTGCTGCTCCTGTCCGGCGCCATCGGCACGCCCCTGCTGGCTGCCCCGCTATCCGATATGGCGAGCCAGTCGATCATGGTGGACATTGATCGGGACGCGCCGGTTCTGAGCAAGACGGCACTGGACATCTGGCATTATGGGGAAGTGGGTTTTCAGGAGACGAAGAGCTCGGCCCTGCTGCAGAAGGAGCTGCAAGATGCCGGCTTCAAGGTTGAAGCGGGCGTAGCGGGCATGCCGACGGCCTTTGTCGCCAGTTTTCGGACCGGCAAGGGCCCGGTGATCGGTATCCTTGCCGAGTTTGATGCATTGCCGGGCATGAGTCAGGCCGCCGCGGCCGAGCGCGCCGCCCAGCCCGATATGGAGAACGGCCATGGTTGCGGCCACAATCTTTTCGGCGCGGCCTCGGTCGCGGCGGCGATCGCCACGAAGCGCTGGATGATAGCCAACAACGTCCAGGGCGAGATCCGCGTCTATGGCTCACCTGCAGAAGAAGGCGGATCCGGCAAGGTCTTCCTCGTCCGCGCCGGGCTGACGAAGGATGTCTCGGCCATGCTGCACTGGCACCCGGGCGATCGCAACAGTGCTTCACAGGGTCGAACCTTGGCCAATGTCAGCGGCAAGTTCCGGTTCAAGGGCCTCTCTGCCCACGCTGCCGCCGCGCCCGACCGGGGGCGCTCCGCGCTGGACGGGGTGGAGGCCATGAACAACATGGTCAACATGATGCGCGAGCATGTGCCGCAGGAAACGCGTATCCACTACGTCATCACCGATGGTGGAAAGGCTCCGAACGTGGTGCCTGAAACGGCTGAAGTCTATTATTACATTCGGCACCCGGATCAGCGCACTGTCGCGCAGATCGTTGAGCGCGTTAAAAGAGCGGCCGAGGGTGCTGCGCTAGGCACCGGCACCACCGTGGCGTTCGACCAGACTGGTGGCACTTTCGATACGCTACCCAACGACGTGCTCGGCCATGTGATGCACGGCAATCTGCTCAAGGTGGCGGCGCCGAGCTACAGCGCCAAGGAACAGGCTTTCATCGATCAGGTGAGCGCGACCTTCCCGGCAGCCGCCCGGCGCACGAGCCGGGCTGTGGAGCCTTATGCGAGCGGGATAGTCATCCCGGCTTCGTCCGATGTCGGCGATGTCAGCTACACCACGCCGACGGTCGGCATGTCCGCCGCCACCTGGGCACCCGGGACACCCGCGCACAGCTGGCAGGCCGTCGCGGCCAGTGGCCACAGCGTGGGCGTCAAGGGAGCGGTCGTGGCTGCGAAAGCGATGGCGCTGACCGCGGCGGAGCTGTTCCAGAGCCCTGACGTGCTCGCCGCTGCACAGGCCGAACTGGAGAAGCGGCGCGGCGGGGACTTTGTCTACAAATCGTTGCTGGGCGATAATCCCCCGGCCCTCGACTACCGCAAGAACCAGACGGCCGGCTGATCCGTCCCTCAATCATCTTCATGAACGGCGCACACGGCCCAGTCGCGCCGTGTGCGTTCTCTTGCCTGACGGGAAGATAAGCATGGCACCGCGCCTTACGCGTTATATCATCATGGGCATGGTGCTCGGCGTTGCGGCCGGGACGGGGGCGCATTTTGCGTTTGGGGAGAATGCGGCGCTGTCGGGTCGGGTGGCGGGCTATCTCCATCTGCCGGCGGATGTGTTCCTGCATCTCATCAAGATGATCATCGCGCCGCTGGTGTTCTCGACGCTGGTGGCGGGGATCGCGCATATGGGCGACAGCGCGGCGCTGGGGCGGATCGGGGGACGGGCGATCGGCTGGTTCCTGGTCGCCAGCCTGATCTCGGTCGGCCTGGGCCTTGTGATGGTGAACCTGCTGGCACCGGGGGAGGGGCTCAACCTCACGCGCACGGCGGCGGAGGCCGGTGCGGCCGGCGGCGCGGCGGGCATCGAGACCGGCGGGCTCAACCTGCGCGATTTCATCCTGCACATCTTCCCCACGTCGATGGTGCAGGCCATGGCGGACAACCAGATCGGTCTTCTCGCTGTTCGTCGGGGTGGCGCTCACCGCGATCGGGGAGAAGGGCAAACCGATCGTCACGCTGGTGGAATCGCTGGTCGAGCTGATGCTGCAGGTGACCGGCTATGTGATGCGGGTCTCGCCGATCGCGGTGTTCGGCGCGCTGGCCGCCTCGATCACGCGGGAAGGGCCCGGCGTGCTGCTGACCTATGGCGAGCTGGTCGGCGAGTTCTACATCGCGCTGTTCCTCCTGTGGGGGCTGCTGATCCTGGCCGGCGCGTTCTTCCTGGGGCGGCGCATCCTCACGCTGCTGCGCTATGTACGCGAGCCGGTGCTGCTGGCCTTCTCCACCGCGTCCTCGGAAGCGGCCTATCCCAAGATGCTGGAGCAGCTCGACCGGTTCGGCGTGCCGCGCCGCATCTACAGCTTCGTGCTGCCGCTGGGCTACAGCTTCAATCTCGACGGCTCGATGATGTATGCCAGCTTCGCGACGATCTTCATCGCGCAGGCCTATGGCATCGATCTCCCGATCCTCACGCAGATCACCATCCTGCTGGTGCTGATGGTGACGAGCAAGGGCATTGCCGCGGTGCCGCGAGCGAGCCTGGTGGTGGTTGCCGCGACGCTGGGTCAGTTCAACCTGCCGGTCGAAGGCATCGCGTTCATCCTCGCGGTCGATCACTTCATGGACATGGGCCGCACCGCGACCAATGTGCTGGGCAATGCCATCGCGACATCGGTGGTGACGCGGTGGGAAGGCATGCTCGAGGTCGAGGAGCCCGAGTACCTCGCCCGCCCCAAAGCCCCCGCCCACACTGCCGCCGACGGAAGGGCGGGTCTGGAACTCGCCGACGATATGGTGGCAGAAGAGAACAGGGGCTGACATCCGACTGTTCTACCTGGAACTGAGAATCCTGCGAATGGAAGACGCCTCAGATCAACCTGAAGACGCTGCGCGGTCGGATTTTCCGCATATGGTGACTGTAGACACCGGCGGGGAAGCCCAAAGCCAGACGATGGCTTCCTGCCAGCGGGCCGATGAACAGAGGCAGGTGTCGAAACCCAGCATCCAGAGCAGACTCGCTACGCCGGGCTCAACGTCGCGGGCACGTTTCCGGTGGGCGGTGGCCAGCGCCTCGGCCAGGGCTTTGGGCGCCTAACGCCGACCTTGCGGTCGTTCGACGCACCTTCCGCCAAAGACTGAAAGCAGCCCTTCATTCATCAAAAAATCGCATCATCAATTTCCTCTTACACATGTTGTTCCGTCGATTGTCTCAAGGGGTGATAACATGCGCCTTCGAAGGAGAGACAGGCCGGCTCATGCTGGACGATGCTGAAATCAGGGAGTGGTTTCGTCGGGAGGTGTTGCCGCTCGAAGGGCAGCTGACCCACTTCATCCGTCACAACTGGAGGGTTGAAGACGACGTGATGGACCTGAGGCACGATGTGTATGAACTGGTAATTGCCGGCGCTCGGCAGGGTCTGCCGCTCGCGACGCGTCCTTATATGTTCGTCATTGCGCGCAACCATCTTATCAATCGCGCCAAGCGGGCGCGCATCGTTTCCTTCGAACTGGTCGCGGATCTTGAGCTTGTGGACAGCGACTTCGGCCTGTTCGACGCGGAGCGTCATTTGGGCGCGCGCGAAGCCCTGCGCCGCGTGCAGGAGGGGCTGGCGAAACTCACGCCGCGCGTCCGACAGATCGTCCAACTTCGCAAGATCGAGGGGCTCAACATCAGGGAGACGGCCGAGAGGCTCGGTATCGGCAGTGATGCCGTGCGGCAGCAGACAAGCATCGGCATGCGCGCGCTGACCGATCATATGCTGGGCGGAGGGGGCGGGGGAACCGCCAGAGTCGCTCCCCCCGACCGCCGTGAGACAGGAGGCGATGCATGAGCCGCGCCCGCCAGACGAACCTGGAGGCGGCCGACTGGCTGATCGCCCGGCAGGACGGGCCGCTGTCGCCGGGCGAACAGTCGCGGTTCGAGACCTGGATGGCTGAGTCCGATGGCAACAAGGCCGCCTATTGGCGTCTCGAATATGGCTGGGAGCAGGCAGACCGGATCGGCGCGCTCGGCCCGGACACTGTCGATTCAGAAGAAGAGCTGCGTCCTGCGCGATGGTCGCGTTGGTGGGTGCCCATGGCCATCGCCGCGTCGATCGCGCTGGTCGTAGGCAGCTGGCAATTTGCGACGCAAAGGGCGTCCATGACTATAGGCAAGCCCGTTCCGGACACCTCCGCCCAATCCTTTACGACGCCCGTGGGCGGCAAGCGCCTGGTCGGCCTGGAGGACGGGAGCCGCATGCAGCTCAACACCCAGTCGAAGGTCCGCACCGCGTTCACGGCTGCGCGCCGTCAGGTCTGGCTCGATCAGGGTGAAGCCTTTTTTGAGGTCGCGCACCGAAAGGACCAGCCCTTCATCGTCTATGCCGGTGATCGCCAGATTACCGTGCTCGGAACTAAATTCTCGGTGTGGCGCGATGGCGGCAAAGTGGTCGTGTCGGTGCTCGAAGGACGCGTGCGGGTCGATGAGATGAAGGACAATCGACTGATGCGATCTTCGATCATCGTCGGCGGCGACATCGCGATGGCGGAAGGCGCGGCGACGCTGGTGACGGCGCGCTCGGAAGACAAGGTGGAGAGCGCGCTCTCCTGGCGCACAGGCATGCTGACGTTCGACGAGAAGCCGCTGCCGGCCATCGCTGCGGAATTCAATCGCTACAATGAGAGAAAACTCGTTCTCGTTGGCCCGTCCGTAGCGGCGATCAGGATCACGGGGACCTTCCCATCGGACAAGCCCGATGCCTTCGCGCGGTTGCTCCGCGATGCCTATGGCATCGCCATCGATGAACGCGAGACTGAAATTCGCGTGTCCCGCTGAGCGGGGCAGGCGCTGAAAAGGGGAGGGACTATTGAAATTTCCATATCTGGCGGGGCTTGGCGCCGCGCTCGTTCTGCCACTTGGCTCGGCGCAGGCACAGCCCGTGTCCTGCGATCGAGCCTGCCTGCGCAGCACGCTCGATGCCTTCCTGGCGGCAGTGATCGCCAAGGACCCGGCGCGCGCGCCGTTGGCGATCGGCTTTCGCCAGACCCAAAATGCCAGGCTGACGCTGACCGACGCGGGCGTCTGGAAGACGCTCTCGTCGCTGGGGCCGCTGCAACGGCGCTATTTCGATGTGGTCACTGGCAATGCGGCCTTCTTCGGCATCGTGACGGACAATGGCACGCAGGCGGTCGCCTCGGTTCGCCTCCAGGTCAGGAACGGCAAGATCACCGAGGGCGAATGGCATATCGCGCATGAGGGCGATCCCGGCATCTACGGGAAGGGCAGCAAGGTGGTCTTCAATCTTGCAAGACTAGCCGCCGATCCGCCGCCCGAGCGCGTCGTCGCGCCTGACCAGCGCCTGCCGCGCGAGACGCTGGTGGCCGTCGTGAACAGCTATTTCGACGGCATCGTCGCGGAGAATGGACGTGCCGTCCTCGCGCATGGCGGCTGTACTCGCTACGAAAACGGCTTTCCCGCCTTTGGTGGGCCGCTGAAGCCCGGGCAGGAGCAGGATGGCTTCCAGGGCAAGCAGGATTGCACCTCCGGCTATCCGACGCTGGGGGGGCTGGTCGCGGCCCGGCGTTATCCGCTGATCGACGAGGAGGCGCAGGTGGTACTTGCCTCGGCGGTCTTCGTGCGCAAGGCGGGCGATCCGCGGCGCCGCAATCACTTCATGGAGGTGTTCGGGGTCGATGCCGGTCGCATCCGCAGCGTTCACGCGGCGATGTTTTACGCGCCGCCCGATCAACCGCTACCGAACTGGCCGCCCTATGACGGAAACTTCCCTCTGATCACCAATCCCAGCCCGACGAAATGAAGGTCTGCTGACGACCCGGCACGCCTGCGGAGCACCCCGTGTGCGCCATTTCCTGGTGGCGGCACTCATTCTTCGCTGCTGAATGCGAATGTCTTTCTACACAAAAGCGCCGCCCGTTTGTCTCAACAGGCAGGAATAAAAACGGGGGAGGATTTCATGACGCGGAATTTGATGGCGGCGTTTGCGACGGGCGTTTGCATCATGGCAATGGCCGTGCCCGCGCAGGCACAAGACCGGCAGTTCAACATTGCGGCGGGCAACCTTAAGACCGTGCTCGATGCGTTCAGCCGTCAGGCGGGAACACCGATCATCTATCAGGGCGGCGAGATGCAGGGCCTCCGTTCGAAGGGCTATCGCGGCAAGGCCTCCCCGCAAGAGGCGCTTGAGGCGCTCCTGCGCGGCACCGGCTTCGGCATGCGCGTGGACACCTCCGGAGCGTTGGCGGTGGCGCGCCTGGGAAACGGACAAGGAAATGAGGCCGGCCAGCCCGGAGGGACTCCGGAGGCCACCAGCGACCTCTTCGGGAACGGCTCCGGGGATCCCGTCGCGGGCGAGATCGTCGTCACCGGCACGCGCGTGGTCCGCGACGGCTATGATGCGCCGACCCCCACGACCGTGATCGGCAGCACACTCATCGATTCCAAGGCGCCAACGACAATCATCGATGCGCTGATCACGCTCCCGGTTTTCAAGAACAGCTCGACCGCCCAGACGGCGGGCGTCGGCCAGGCTGGCTCCTCCGGGCAGAGCTTCGCCAATCTGCGCGGCCTCGGCGCCAATCGGACGCTCGTGCTGCTCGACGGGCAACGCTTCGTGCCCAGTACCTCCATCGGCACGGTCGACATCGGCGTCATTCCGAGTGCACTGATCCAGCGCGTCGACGTGGTAACCGGTGGCGCCTCGGCCGCATATGGTTCCGATGCTGTGGCTGGCGTGGTGAACTTCGTTCTCGACAATCGCTTCACGGGCCTCAAGGGCGCGGCGGAGATCGGCATCTCGACCTATGGCGACAACCGCACCGTCCGCGCATCGCTCAGCGGCGGCTTCCGCTTCGCCGAGCGCGGCCATGTCCTGCTGAGCGGCGAATATGTGCGGGCCAATGGCGTGCCGATCAATGCGCGGCCGGACACCGAGTATCCGATCGCCCGATTGATTACCAATCCGGCGTGGACGCCGACCAACGGCCAGTTCCGCCGCCTGATCGTGCCCTATAATTACACGCGGACAGCCACGCTCGGCGGTGTCATCGTGGGCGGGCCGCTGGCCGGGCTCGAATTCGGGTCGGGCGGCACGACCTTCCAGCAGCCCGTCGGCACCTATGTGGGCACATCCAACCATGTCCTGCCCGGCCGGTTCGACGGCGAGGCCTGGGACCTGTCGGTCTCGCTCTCCGCATTGCCGCAGGAAAAGGCGACGGGCTATGGCCGCATCAGCTGGGACGTGACGGACGGCCTCACCGCCTATGCGACCGGCGTGATCGCGCGCAACAAGCCCGGCCCATTCTTCAGTTCCCCGGCCAATACGCTGATTACAGGCAATTTCGTCATTCAGCGCGACAATGCCTACCTTCCGCAGTCGGTGAAGACCCTGATGGAGACGCTTGGCCTGCAGACGATCAGCGTCGGGCGTTATTCCGAGGATTTCGGGGCGTCCCAGGTGAGCCGCACGAATGACACCTTCCGTGCCGTGATCGGACTTCAGGGCAATATCGGCGGCAGCTGGTATCTCGATGTCTATGGCGAATATGGCGAGAACAAGCAAAAGCTCCTGATCGAGAACAACTCGATCCGTGCCAATCTCGCCTTGGCTTCGGATGCGGTCGATGAGGGCCTGATCCTCACCGGCGTGGCCAGCGGCAAGATCGTTTGCCGTTCGACGATCACCAATCCGAATAATGGCTGCATTCCGCTCAACATCTTCGGGCCGACCGCAACGCGCTTCGCCCCGGTATCTCCAGCTGCTGCCGCCTATGTCTTCGGGACCTCCCGCGCCGATCTGACGGTGACGCAGAAGGTCGTCGCGGCGAGCCTCTCCGGTGAGCCCTTCTCGACCTGGGCCGGACCGGTGTCCGTCGTCGCCGGTGGCGAATATCGTGAGGAATCTGCTCGCCAGACGTCGGATTCCCTGTCTCAGGCCAATGCCTTCGGTCTCGGCAATCCCAAGCCATTATCTGGCAATCTCAATATGAAGGAGGTCTTCGCCGAGACCGTCGTGCCGCTCGCGAAGGACGTGCCTTTCTTGCGATCGCTCGATCTGAATGGGGCCATTCGCGTGACCGACTATAGCACCAGCGGATCGATCACGACCTGGAAGGTGGGTGCCAACTGGGAACCGGTCGACGGGATACGCTTCCGCGCGACCCGATCGCGCGATATCCGTGCGCCCAATATCGTCGAGTTGTTTACCTCGCCCGTGCTATCGACGGCCGGCGTGATCGATCCCGTCACCAACACTTCGCCGACATTCCAGACCTATTCGCTCGGTAATCCGAACCTGCGTCCGGAGCGTGCGGACACCACCGCCGCCGGCGTGGTGGTGCGTCCTCCGTTCTTTCGGGGGCTCGAATTCTCGGTCGATTACTACAAGATCAACATCATCAGCGCGATTTCGACCCTGTCGCTACAGGACATCGTCAATCGCTGCGTTGCCGGCAACCAGAACCTCTGCGCACTCATCACGCGGACCAATGGCGCGATCACCCGGATCGACAATCCCTATCTCAATCTGCAATCGCTGAAGACCGATGGCCTCGACATCGAAGTGAGCTATCATATTCCGGTCGGCGCCGGCACAGCCTCGGCGCGGTTCCTCGCCAACCGGACCTTCTCCTACAAGGTCAGCGATGGCGTGACCGCGGTCGAGCGCGCGGGCGATATCTCGAATGCGCAGCCCAAATGGACCGGCAACGCCACGCTCGGTTTCCAGATGAGCCCGTTCAACGTCTTTGCGGACATCAGCTATATTGGCGGCGGCAAGTATGACAACACGTTCGTCCTGCCGACCGACATCAACGACAACAGCATCTCGTCACGCACCTATGTCGGCCTTCAGGCCAGCCTCGATGCCGGGGAGGGCAAGCACAAGCGCGAGATCTTCTTCAACGTGTCGAACCTCTTCAACGAGCGCCCGCCAGCCGTCTTCGTGTTTTCGGGCGGACCGAATTACGAACGTGTCGGCCGCTCGTTCCGGGTGGGCTTCCGCTTCGTCATGTGAACGCCCGAACCAATAAAGGATGAATCAGGAGGGGATAAAGCAATGCGGATTGGACATCATGTGATGCTCGGCTTCAGCGCGGTGGCGTTTGCATGGGCGAGCCTGTTGCCGGCGGCGGCGGCGGCGCGGCCCGCGGATGCGCAGTCCATCGATGCCTGTGACAGGGCCTGCCTGACCGGCCTGCTCACTAGCTATGTCGATGCGCTGGCGGCGGGCGATCCCTCGAAGCTGCCGCTGGCGCCGCGCGCGCGATTCACCGAAGATTCTCAGGATATGAAGCCCGGCGAAGGCCTGTGGAAATCGGTGACCGGCAAGGGGGGCTTCCGGCAGGACTATATCGATCTGCGCAAGCAGGTCGCTGCCGCCCATGTCGAAATGCGGGAGGGGAAGAATCCCGTTCTCCTCTCGGTGGTGCTGCATGTCGAGGGCGGCCGCATTGCCGGCGTTGAGACGCTCGTCCAACGCTTCACGCCCAATTCGCGCTTTCAGCCCAAGGTGCTCGGCAGCCCGATCAAAGGCATGAACGATCCCGTGCCGGCGAGCGGAAAGCAGTCTCGGCAATCGATGATCGAGACTGCGCTGACCTATACTGAAGGTCTGAGAGTCGGCAATTTCACGGACGCCGACACGCCGTTCGCAGCCGAGACCTATCGGGTCGAAAATGGGGTTGTCACAGCCGGTGAAGGTTGCGGACGGGCCGATTGCGGCCTCTATGCACAGAACATCTTCGTCCATCCCGCCATTCTCGCAAGCGTAGCGGCCGTTGACGAAGAACAGGGTATCGTACTCCTTTGGATGAATTTCGGCGACACCGGGTCTTATGAGCCGGGCAATGCGCTGATCACCTTCGAAGCCTTCAAGGTCTGGGGCGGCAAGATCCATTCGATCAATGCATTCCTGACCACCCGCCCGCAGGCACTCGGACGGTCCTGGCCATCATTGGACCCGGTACGTAGGCCGTGAAGCACGGGCAAGCTTCGCCGTCATACCAGGCGCTCGGCAACTCTGAATGGCGCCCTGGAGCCACCCTCCGTTCATCAGTCTGCCGGGCGTCGCTACAGAGTAACCTTCGGACATACTTGCCGCGCCCCGAGCTCCGCAGCACGGCGCGCAACGAATGGTCGTTTTCTTTCCGGAAACCTCGCGCCAAATGCCAGAGCGACGAAGAGCAGCGCAAACGCAAAAAGCGCTCGGGCGCATTGGCGATGCAGCCTCTGCCCGGCGTGCCCATGCGAACTCCGGAAGGGCTGACAGAGCGTTGCCGTCTTGATCTTGAGCCCATAACCGCGCAGGCGCTAGGTTGTGTGGACTCTTGGGATTCTCATTTGTGTTGAAGTCTGATTCAAGGCTGTCTTTTGGAGGCAGCGTTGGGTGTGATGGATCGATTGGTACTGAGCGATGGGGCTTGGGAGCGGATGGCGCCGTTGATCATCGGTCGTCCTGATCAGAAGGGGTCGACGGGGCGGAACAACCGGATGTTTGTTGAAGCGGTGCTCTGGATCGTTCGGACGAGCTCGCCCTGGCGTGATTTTCCCGAGTTTTCGGGGACTGGAACAGCGTGTTCCGGTGCTTCAGTCGCTGGAGCGCGAAAGGCGTGTGGTGGCGAATATTCGAGGCGATGTCCGATGATCCGGACTTTGAGTATCTGATTGTCGATTCCACCGTGGTTCGCGCCCACCAACATGCGGCGGGGGCCAAAAAGGGGGGCTTGAAGATCAAGCCATTGGTCGTTCCCGCGGCGGCCTGAGCACCAAGATCCACCTTGCGGTTCGCGGCCTGGGCTGTCCCGTACGGTTCGCTCTCACCGCCGGTCATCGTGGCGATGTGCCACACGCCGCGCCGCTAATCGATGACATGCCCGCCCAGGTCGTCATGGCCGACACTGCCTATGATGCCGACCACATTCCGTCAGCTCATCGCTGAAAAAAGGCGCTGTCGCCGTCATCCCGAACAACCCGTCGCGCACTCGGAAATACCCGCTTGACAAGCATCTCTACGCCCAGCGACATCTCGTCGAATGCTGCTTCAGCAAGCTCAAACAGTTCCGCCGTGTCGCCACCCGCTTCAAGAAAACCGCCAGGAACTACCTCGCCGTCGTCGCTCTCGCTGCTACCGTTCTATGGCTCCGATAACTGTCCACACAACCTAGTGTTCATCAAGATAGAAGCCCGACCACCCACGTCCCCACGCTCGATCCGCCATCGCTCGCCTGGATCTCGCAATTGCATCATTTGACTCTAACAGAAGAGACGATATGTAGCGCTACATCAAGATGATGGCATGGAGGCATGCGCCATGGCAGGCCGTGAAGGCTTGGGCCGGGGAGGTTGAGGGATGGCTTTCAGTGTAAATGGCAACGGGCCTTTCCTCACTGACGCTGGTACCGGGAAGCGCGGCGGCTCGGCGAGCTGTCTAAGCCTTAATCCTAATGCCCTGATACCGAAATCAACCATCACCCGTCGTGCCGCACGGCCAGTATTTCGAAAGAGAGACCACCTGGGCCAGCCCGGGACGCAGTTCGCCGAGAGCTGCCAGAACGCCGATGTTTCCGCCCTCGTCGCCATGCGTGCCTCAGATCGTCGTAGTTATACGCGCAACGAACCTGGTAAGTATGTTGATCTGTCCAGTGACGCATCGATCAAGCGCGAGCTGGTCACGGGCGTTCGCTGTGCGATCGACGCACGCGACACCATCTTGGCTACGCGCAACTCAAGGACGGCGCCTGCAAATGTCGCGCCGAGCGTCAGCTGCCCCTTCAACGATGACCTTTTGCATGGGCGCCGAGCTATGACCCGCGGCGCCCTAGTTCCCGGTGCCTGCCTCTCCTCTCTCCAGGCAGGCACCGGACATCCAACGGCCGGCAAGCTTTGGGGGCAACCCTCAGAGGGGCCCTCAACGAATTTTCGGGTATTATGAACATCAATCGCGCCTCATCAAACGATCCCCTGTCCCTTTCGCCTCAAGACCGCATTTGGGTGGAGCGAACGCGCGACGGTTTGAGCGTCGAGCAGAAGGTCGCGCAGCTCTTCATTCTTTCGTCCCGGCAGGACACGCTGGAAGAGGTGGACTGGCTGGCCGGCTTTGCACCAGGCGGTGTTCACCGCTTCCCGACCCACGACCTCGAAGCCGCCTGGTCGGCAACGCGGGCGCAACTCGATCGTTCGGACGTGCCGCTGATCCTTTCGGGGGATATCGAGGGCGGGATGCTGAGCGCACCCTTCGCGACGCAGATCCCGAACCAGATGGGCATTGCTGCCTGTAATGACCTCGATCTAACGGAACGACTTGCCCATATTGTTGGGAAAGAGAGCCGGGCGCTTGGGTATAACTGGTCGTTCACCCCGGTTGTCGACATTAATCACGCTTTCCGTAACGCCGTGGTCGGCACGCGGTCTTACGGGGCCGGCCCGGACCGGATCATCAGTCATGCCTCGACCTATATCCGGACCTTGCAGTCGGAAGGTCTGGCAGCCTGCGCAAAGCACTGGCCGGGTGACGGGATCGACGATCGCGATCAGCATCTGAGCACGTCGGTAAATTCCCTGTCCATGGACGCGTGGGAGCAAAGCTTCGGCCGCATCTTCCGCGCGATGATCGGTGCCGGGGTGATGACGATCATGTCAGGGCACATTGCTTTGCCGGCATTTGCTCGGGCGCGTTTTCCAGACCTCGGGCGGGACGCTTTTGCGCCTGCCGCCGTTTCGCGCTTGCTCAATCAGGATCTTCTTCGCGACGAACTCGGCTTTCGCGGCGTCATCGTCTCCGACGCGACGGTGATGGGCGGGCTGACCAGCTGGATGGACCGCGAGGCGGCCGTTCCAGCGGTGATCGAGAATGGATGCGATGTGTTCCTGTTCAGCCGGGAGCCTCGCGAGGATATGGACCGCATGCTCAGAGGCTTGCGGGAAGGACGGCTCTCGGAGCAGCGGCTCGAGGAGGCGGTCACGCGCATGCTTTCCCTGAAGGCCGCGCTTGGTCTCCACCGCGCAATGCCGGAAGATCGTTTGCCGCCGCTCGACGCGTTGAGGGCGAAGCTTGCCGACGACGATCATCGCGAAACCGCCAAGCAGGCTGCTGGCAAAAGTATTACTCTCGTGAAGGACAGCCAGGCTCTCCTTCCACTGGACGCCCAGCGCCACCGACGCATCGTCGTGATCGCCGACGAAGGCTGGAATTTCGTGTCCGGTGCTGCACCCCGGAGCTTCGACCCGCTGCTCGGGGCGATGAAAGCGAACGGGCACGAGGTCCGCTTTTACGACCCGGAAAGCCTGCCGACCCGCGAGGATTGCGACCTGCTTCTCTATCTTGTCGGTCAGGAGGCGACCCCGGCGATCAGTCACATCTACCTTGACTTCACCAGGCTGCATGGCGGATCGCGCCTCGCCATGGTCCAGTTCAATCGCGAAATTCCGACGCTTCTGGTGTCGTTTGGACAGCCTTATTATCTCTACGACGTGCCGAATATGTCGACCTGCATCAATGCGTACAGTGCACTGCCCGTCGTTCAGGAAGAGCTGGCCCTGCGCCTCTTCGGCCGGCAGTCATTCACAGGCGACAGTCCCGTCGATCCCTTCTGCGGCATGGAGCAGTTGCGGTGGTAATCGGGAACGGCTCTCCACGCCCCGCCTGCATCGGTCCGCGACCTGTGGCAGCTTCCCCAGCGATCGGCGCCCACAGATGAGGGATGCCAGCACCCCGTCCACCGAAAACATGCGGCACATTCCCGGTGGCGTCTTTGCCATGGGATCAGAGCGCTTCTATCCGGAGGAACGACCCGTTCGACAGGTGCGCGTCGACAGCTTCTGGACCGACGAAACGCCGGTCACCAACCGGGCCTTCGCAGAATTCGTGAAGGCGACGGGGCACCGGACCCTGGCGGAGATCGCGCCCGATCCTGCCGATTATCCGGGCATGCCGGCCGAGTTCGCTCAGCCGGGCTCATTGTTGTTCATGCCAACGAGTGGGCCAGTCGATCTTCGGGATTTCCGCGAATGGTGGCAGTTCAGCTTCGGTACGGATTGGCGACATCCGCACGGACCGGACAGCTCGCTCGACGGCCTGTGGGATCATCCCGTCGTTCACATCGCCTATAAGGACGCGCAGGCTTATGCCGATTGGGCCGGCAAGGCCTTGCCGACGGAAGCGGAGTGGGAATACGCAGCACGCGGCGGGCTTGCGGGCATGGAATATGCCTGGGGCGAGGAGCTGGCTCCGGAGGGAAGTGTCCTGGCCAATTACTGGCAGGGTCAGTTTCCGTACCAGAATCTCATGGCAGACGGTTATCTGCGCACGTCTCCGGTGGGTGCCTATCCACCCAATGATTACGGCCTTTTCGATATGATCGGCAACGTCTGGGAATGGACGGCCGATTGGTACGCCTTGCCCAAGGCCGGGCAGAAACCTGCCGGTGCCTGTTGCGTGCCATCCAATCCCCGCGGAGGCACGGAGCGGGAGAGCCTCGATCCCTGTGCACCGCATGTCCCGATCGGCCGCAAGGTCCTCAAGGGCGGCTCACATCTTTGTGCGCCCAATTATTGCCAGCGCTACCGACCGGCAGCGCGGCATCCGCAGCCGGTGGACAGTTCGACCAGCCATATCGGCTTTCGTTGCATCATCAGGGACAACAAGGAGGACATGCCCTCATGACCCGCTCCCGCTCCCACATTGCCCTGCGCGCCGCCGCTTTCTCGGCCTGTATCCTGCTGACCACGGCCGCGTGGGCCGGTCAGACCACATCGACCGCCGACGCGGGTGGCTCCCTGCAGACGGATGCTCACGACAGGAAGCCGATGAACATCGTCTTCGTGCTGGTCGATGACCTCCGCTACGATGCGATGGGTTTTCTCAAGCCTGGCCTCAACACGCCCAATATCGACCGGCTTGCAAAGGAAGGGGTGTACTTCCCGAACGCCGTTGTGACCTCCTCGCTCTGTTCGCCGAGCCGGGCAACGATCCTGACCGGCCAGAGCACGCGCAATCACGGCGTGGTCGACAATCATGATTCATCTGAGGAACATCTGACCTTTTTCCCAGCCTATCTCCAGCAGGCGGGATATCAGACCGGCTTCTTCGGCAAGTGGCACATGGGGGCGGATACTGACGCGCCACGGCCCGGATTCAATCGCTGGGTCAGCTTCAAGGGGCAGGGGACCTACTTCCCCACGGACCTGCTGTCGCCTGAGCGGATCGCCGCTGGCGAGCGCCAGATGCTGAATGTGGACGGCAAGCCTGTTCAGCAGAAGGGATACATCACCGACGAGCTCACCGACTATGCGATGAACTGGCTGGAGAAGGGGAGGGACCGGAGCAAGCCATTCTTCCTCTATCTCAGCCATAAGGCGGTCCATTCCGACCCGGTGCCGCCCGCGCGCTACAAGAACCAATATGCTGACCTGAAGATCGAACTGCCGGCGACCATGCCGAATACGCCGGAAAACAATGCCGGCAAGCCGATGTGGGTCCGCAATCAGCGCAACAGCTGGCATGGCGCGGATTTCCCCTATCACACCGATCGTTCCATGGTGGAGCAGGTGCGCGATTACTACCGCACGCTGAGCCCGGTGGATGAAAGCCTGGGTCGGATCATGGCCTATCTGAAGAAGAACGGCCTCGAAAAGAACACGATGGTCGTCTTCTATTCGGACAATGGCTTTCTGATCGGCGAGCACGGCCTGATCGACAAGCGCAATGCCTATGAGCCTTCGGTTCGGGTGCCGATGATCGTCTGGGCGCCTGGCACCCTGCCCAAGGGCGTGACCAACCCCGCCGTGGTGCGTAATCTCGATCTGGCGCCGACGTTCCTCGATGTCGCGCAGCTTGGCAAGCCAGCCCAGATGGAAGGCAAAAGCTTACTGCCACTGGCAGAAGGTAAGATCGATGAGAAGGCCTGGGGTGCTGGAGACTTCGTCTACGAATATTACTGGGAGTGGAGCTTCCCGCAGACCCCCACGACCTTCGCCATCCAGCGCAATCGGGTTAAGTACATTCAGTATCACGGCGTATGGGACCTTGAGGAACTGTATGACCTCAAGGCCGATCCCGATGAACGGCATAACCTCATCAACGATCCAGCTTGGCTCGATATCAAGATCACCCTTCGCAAGGCGCTTTTCGAGCAGCTTGCAAATAATCAGGGTCAGCACGTGGTTCCCTTCTCGGAAAAGACCAGCACGGGTCTCGTCAGCCGCAAGATCGGCGGCTCCCGAGCCGCTGATTTTCCCGACGACTGGTACATCGAGCCGAACCTGCCATCCAAGATGAACGGCCTGTTCCCCGACAGCGCGGCGAAGGCCAAAGCCGATGCCGAAAAGCGGTCGTACCGGCCTTAAAGCCCCCCGGGGCGCCTTTCGGAGACTAAGATGACGACAGGACTCGATGCGCCTGCGGAAGACGTCCGCCACGTCTCGGGCGGCTTCATCGCGGTGTATGTGCTCGCCCAGTTCGGTATCTGGGTGGCCCTGCTTACGCCGGTTGTTCTGACCATCGCCCTGCGGGTGGGCGAGATCGCGACCGAGGCCGAGAAGGGGCAGTGGCTGGGCATTATCCTCGCGACGGGCGCTTTTGTGGCACTCCTTGCCGCTCCTGTTTGCGGTGCACTTTCGGACCGAACCCGAAGCCGCTTTGGACGTCGGCGGCCATGGTTGGTGGGCGGCCTGGCTGTAAGTGCGGTCGGCCTCACCATATTAGGAACCGCGCCCAACCTGCTTTTGCTTGGGTTGGGCTGGATGATCTGCCAGGCCGGTTTCAATGCCATGCAGGCCGCCTGCCTGCCGATTCTGCCGGATGTCGTTCCATTCCGTTTGCAGGGCCGAGTCGCAGGCATGCTCGGCATGACCTCCACCGCGGCAACTTTCGCCGGAAGCTGGATCACCCAGTTTACGCAGACTTCCACGTTGCTGATGTTCCTCGCCCCTTTCGGCGTCACCGTGTTTGGTGTCCTGGCTCTCGTTCTGATCCTGCCTGACCGGGCATCGTCTGCAGAGAACGGCCATCGGGCTGATCTCGCAGCAATACCGCGCGCGCTGATCAAGCCTTTTCTCGATCGGGATTTCAGCTGGGCCTTCGTCAGCCGCTTCCTCATCATGATGGCATGGTCGTTCCTGCTGACCTATCAGCTGTTTTTTCTCACCGATCAGCTTTCGCTCGAACGGGCCGACGCCACACAGGTCATGGTGCGGTCGATGGCGATTATCGCCGTAGCGACCATCAGCGTTTCAATCGTCGGTGGGTTTATCTCGGACTGGTCAGGGCGTCGCAAGCCGTTCGTCGCTCTGGCCGCTGTCATTGAAGCGACAGGTTTCCTGCTCGTCGCCCTGGCGCCTTCGGTGCCGCAATTCCTTGTCGGCGTTGCGGTCGCCGGGCTGGGGAAGGGTCTCTACTTCGCTGTGGATCTTGCCCTGCTTGCGGCCATCCTTCCGAACAAGGAAGAGCGTGCCAAGGACATGGGTGTTTTCCAGATCGCAAATTCGCTGCCCCAGTCGTTGGCGCCGGCCCTGGCACCAATCATTCTCGTTTTGGGCAGTGCGGACGGCGAGAATTACGCCGCCGTCTTCATCGCTGGCACCCTCTTCGCCCTGCTTGGCGCCTTGGCGATCGCACCCATCAGGCGATCGCGATGAAAAGATAAGTCGCGCACGGCTTTTCGCGCGACCGGACCTGCGCTCGATCCACTGATCACCCGCCGGCCGAATTTCCCCGGGGTAGGGGAGAGCGCGGTTGCGGTCGCTCGGCGCAGTGACAAGCGTCAATGGCACCGCCTGCTGCGCGAGAAACAGGGGGCGTCCAAAGCGCTGCGGAGGTGATCGCGCCCAGGTTGACGCCGTGCAGAGCGAACGATATGTAGCGCTAAATTTTGTAAATACCCGTGATGAATAAGGGGAGGAGTTTCATGATCCGCCATTTTAGAATCCTCGCGCTGTGCAGTATCAGTGCTCTCGCTACCGCCCTGCCGCATGCCGCGATGGCACAGGCCGGTCAGGAAGCTGCGGCTCCCCAAGAAGAGGCAGCCGCCGAGGTTGGCGACATCGTCGTTACCGCAACGTTGCGTGAGCAGACCCTCCAGCAGGTTCCGGTCGCCGTGTCCGTCGTGAGCGGTGAGCAGCTGGATGCGATTGGCGCGTCGTCCATGGAAGCAGTCGCCAACGCTTCTCCGTCCCTGACGTTCACCAAGGGCAGCAATCAGTCCAACAGCTCGCTTAGCATCCGCGGCATCGGGACGACTGTGTTTTCCGCGGCAACTGAACCGGCCGTCTCGGTGATTGTGGACGATGTGCCGATGGCCCGATCCGGTCAGGGCTTCCAGGATCTGATCGATGTCCAGCGGGTTGAAGTTCTGCGTGGTCCACAATCCACGCTTTTCGGAAAGAACGCATCCGCCGGCCTTGTGTCGGTTACGACCAAAGCGCCGGGTCGCACGCTTACGGGCGATTTCGATGCGATGTACGCAGAAGGCGGCGAGTTGCAGCTCCGCGGCTCAATCTCCGGTCCGATCAATGACGTACTGGGTTTCAGTCTCAGCGGCTTCTTCAAGGATTATGACGGTTTCGTGGACAACGTTTCCGGCATCGGCGACAGCAAGCTCTCAGGTTACCATGTCTGGGGAACGCGAGGGAAATTGCGCTTCGAGCCCACGAACGATCTCGAAGTCACCATTATCGGCGACTATAGCAAGGGCAGCGACACGACCGTTCCGACGCTGCGCGAGCTTGGAACAGCGGCTTATGCCAATGCCGTGGCGCCCGTCGTCCCGTCTGCCGAAAACCGGCAGGTCAACCTGAATGCCGACAATACCAACGACAGCGAGCAGTGGGGTATTTCCGCACGCATCAAGGCCCGTCTCAACGACAATTTCGAGCTGGTCTCGATCAGCGCGATCAGGAAGTGGGATTTCACTGGTCGCGGCGACACCGACTACACCTCGCTGACGACACCTGTTGCAGGTGTCAGCCTGTGGGACATCAACAGCGGCACCACCTCTCTGCAGCAGTTGACGCAGGAAGTTCGCCTGGTTTCCGGTGATCTGGGCGGCTTCGATCTGCTTGTGGGCGCTTTCGCGTCCAAGGTGGACATCGACACGACGTTTGAGCGTCGCCAGGTCTTTGTGGCGGGGCCCCGCAGCGGGCAGTTCTCCGGAAGCACATCCAGTTCGAATGTGGCGGCGTTCATCGGCACGAACATCGATCTGACGGCGAACACCCAACTTTTCGGCGGTCTACGCCTGCTGCACGAGACGCTCGAGTGGAGCGCAGATCGCGATCCCGCCGACATACTCGTTCCCGGTGATTTGCCGCTGACCGGCGCGACGGGTACGGCCGCCAGTTTCTCGAACTCCACGAGCGATACGGCGGTGGTCGGGAAGATCGGCATTCGTCAAAGCCTGACGGACCTCGGCAATGTCTATGCCAGTTACGCACGCGGCTACAAAGGCAAGGGCTTCAACCTGATCTTTGCTACCCAACCGACCGACCAGCCTGTGAATCCCGAGCTGTCTGACGCCTTCGAGGTAGGGGCGAAAATTCAGACACTGGACCGCAAGCTCTCGCTCAATGCCGCGTTGTTCTACACCAAGTATCGGGGTTATCAGTCCCAAGCGCGCCTGCCCGGCGATATCTCGTTCTACCTGCTGAACGCAGGCACCGTTTCGACGCGTGGCATCGAACTCGAAGCCACCCTTAGGCCCACCCGGCTTCTCGACATTTCGCTGGGCGGAACCTGGACGGACGCGCGTATCGACGAGTTCCCGATCGGCCCCTGCCATGTGGGCCAGACGGCAGCGCAAGGTTGCGTGGGCGGATCTCAGGACCTGAGCGGTGGCGCACTGCCCAATGCCCCGGATTTCCGCGGCACATTCTACGTGCGTCAGACCGTGCCCTTTGGCGACAGCGCACCTTTCGATGGTTTCATTCAGTCGAACGTGGTGTACCAGACCAAGGTGCAATACAGTCTCGATCAGGATCCCAAGACGATCCAGGATGGTTATGCCGTCGTAAACGGGGCCGTGGGCCTGGAAAGCAAGGACGGCACCTATTCGGTGTCGGTGTTCGTGAGGAACCTGTTCGACAAGAACTTCACGGGCAACCTCTTCAACTCCACCTTCAATGGTGGCCGGGTGTACCAGCAGGTCCTGCGTGACGCCGAGCGTTACTGGGGCGTGCGCGCAGCCGTGCACTTCTGATGCGCTGAGGGGCTGGGCTTCCCTGGAAATCTATCGAAAGGCGGTGAAGCGATTCACCGCCTTTCTTGTCAGTCCTGTAAAGGACGTTCGGACACCGACGCCCGCTGAATGATCTCATGGGGTATATAGATCACGTCGTTGGTATATTGCTCCGGGTTGCGGATCATCTGAATGAGCCGCTCGGTCGCCTGTTCGGCAATGCGCGCCAGTGGCTGGCGTACGGTCGTCAGAGCTGGCCAGATTTTCACCGCAATCGGTGTGTCGTCAAAGCCGACAATCGAGATATCCTCCGGGACGTGCAGTCCGCAACGATGCATCACGTTGACGAAGGCTGCGGCGATGTCATCACTGCCGGCCAGGATGGCGGTTGGCCGTTCTTCCATCTTGCAAACCATATCCGCCAGGGCGAGACCGGCCTCATAAATCGGACGGGCTTCCCAGATGAACCGCTCTTCCAGCACTTCCCCGTGCTCGGCGAGGGCCCGCTGAACGCCGGCCAGGCGCGTCTGCCCCACCATGGCTCCGGGAAGTTTCACAAAGCCGATCCGGCGGTGCCCTTTCTCCAGCAGCAGGTGTGTGACTTCATAAGCGGCCACCTCATCGTCGATCCGCACGGCAGGAATGTCAGACAGGTTCGTTCCGGGCGCGAGGCCGATCATGGGGATGCTGAGCTTCGCCGAGATGCCGCTGAAGCTGACCAGCTCACAAAGCGGAGGAGGGAGCAGGAGGCCGTCGATTTCGCTCACCGCAAAGGCTGCCACATCGTCGAGAGGTTTTGTCTCGTCATAACTGCGAATGATGAGCTGAAAGCCGAAGCGTGCGGACGCCTTCAGCGCGCCGACCAACATGGCGCCGAGAAGGGCGTTCTCCACGTCACGATAAAGTAGGCCGATCCTGATAGAGCCTGCGCTGGCTAGCGCACGTGCTGCCACATTGGGGCGATAGTTCAGCTTGTCCATGGCTTCGAGGACTGCCCGTCGCCTCTCAGGCAACACGCTTGGCTTGTTGTTGAGGACGTTGGAAACCGTCATCGTCGAGACGCCGGCGAGGTTGGCCACCTCCGCCATCGTCACGACATTCTTGCTTCGGCGACGGGGGCGTTTGGTCATGGCAAATCCCTATGCGGTTTGAGCACTGATTGACAAGGGCGCATAGAGACGTATGATTTAGCGGTAAATCATGTATTTGAATTGCGAAGACATGGGTCGATGACGGGAGAGGGGGCAGCCGCGATGATCACTGCAAATCAAGCGGTAGGTGAGAAGCCGCTCGTCTCGGCGCGCTTCCCGTGTGTCCATGTTTACTGGGCGCAGCAGAAGCCAGTTCTCGATTTTACTCCTTCCCGATCGGGAGTGGCCGCCAAACTCCTGATGGCAGGCAACATTTGACGGGCGGAGGGCACTCTACGCGACGACAGATCGTCGCTGGCATCGCTGCCCTTGCAACAGCAGCGGGGGCGCGGTCGGCCGTCCGTGCCCCGAAGGGGGACCTGCCGAACATCCTGTGGATCGTCAGCGAGGATAATAACCCGTTCATCGGCGCTTATGGCGATCCTCTGGCCCACACGCCGGCAATCGACAGGCTGGCGAACGAGGGCATTCTGTACCGGAATGTCTACTCCAATGCCCCGGTCTGCGCGCCCTCTCGCTTTGGTATTTTGACGGGAGTCTATCCTGAAAGTTGCGGCCCGGCGCATCACATGCGGGCCCGCGCCCACCTGCCGGGCTTTATCCGAACCTACCCGGAACTGATGCGCGACGCAGGCTACTTCTGCTCCAACAACGCCAAAACCGATTACAATTGCGATGTCGAATCGGACACGATCTGGAGCGCTCAGGGAGCGCAAGCGCACTGGCGTGACCGGCCGGAAGGCGCTCCATTCATGTCGGTCTTCAACATGATGACCACGCATGAGTCTCGGCTTTTCAACCCGGTGGCCGGCCGCGTCACCCCGTCCGATATCCGCGTCCCCACGCATTTGCCGGACACGTCCGAAATCCGGCAGGATTATGCCACTTACTATAATCTCATGGAGCAGATGGACGCCCAGGTCGGGAGGCTGCTCGATGCGCTGGAGGCGGATGGCCTCGCGGACGACACGATCGTCTTTTACTATTCTGACAATGGCGGCTCGCTCCCTCGTTCCAAGCGCTATTGCTATGATGAGGGATTGCGCTGCGCACTGGTGGTGCGCGTACCGCCCAAATTTGCCCATCTGTCGCCGCATCGTTCCGCAACAGTGGTCGACACGGCGGTCAGCTTCATCGACCTTGCGCCGACCGTGCTTTCCCTGGCGGGCCAGCGTGCGCCTGCGACGATGCAGGGAAGCGCGTTTCTTGGGAAGCGCCGCGTGCCTTCGAAGAGCTTTGCCTTCGGCATGCGGAATCGGATGGACGAGCGCTACGACTTCGTCCGTACCGTGACGGAGGGCCGGTACAGGTACATACGGAACTACGCGCCGCATCGGCCTTGCGGTCAGCATCAAGCCTTCGCATGGCTCGCCAAAGGCTATCAGTCCTATGAGCGGGCGTTTCTGGTGGGCCAATGCAGCAGCAAGCAAAGGCGCTTTTTCGAACCCCGTCCTGCTGAAGAATTCTACGATCTGAAGAACGACCCTGATCAGGTTGAGAATCTGGCTGCCCGTTCCGAATACAAGAACCGTATGAGGGGCATGAGCCGGGCGCTCGATGCCCACATGCTCGCTATTCATGACAATGGCTTCATCCCGGAAGGCATGTCCGTCGAAGGCTATGAAGCCAGCCGTGTCGCGGGTGCCTATCCGCTCAAGAACATCATGGCGCTGGCAGCCGATGCGGCGCAAGGCGACCCGGCAAATGCCGATCGCTTTGGCAAGCTCCTTTCCCATCCGGATGCCGTAATGCGCTACTGGGCCGCGACTGGCCTTCTCATCATCGGGTCGACCGCTACGCCGGCAGCAGCGCTGGTTCAGTCTGCCATGGCGGCGGATCCGTGCCCCCAGGTTCGCATCGCGGCGGCCGAGGCAGCAACGCATCTCGGCTTTGGAGAAGAGGGCGTCCGGACGCTTGCAGGTCTTCTGGATGCGAGCCAGTCCGACGCGGTGCGGCTCCAGGCCATCAATGGACTCACCTTCTGCGCGCCGGTTCTGGCCAGGCAGGTGCTCTCGCAAATTTCCGCTGCAAAAAGTGATCCTTATCTGTTTGTTCGTAGCTGCGCCCTCTATCTCGAGGCCAAACTGACGGATCGCTACCAACCGTCCATGCCGATCTTCGAACTCGATCGACTGGGCAAACAATCCAACATCGAAGGCTGATCATGAAGACCCTGATGAAACTGATGGCCGCCGCCAGCGTCTTCGGGATTGCGGGTTGCACAGGTGCTCCGGTCCCACCCGTCGCACCGGCGAGCAAAGTGCAAGCTCAGCAGGAGAAGAAGACGCCGAATGTGATCGTCATCCTCGTGGACGACCTCCCATGGACGGACGTCTCCATCAATAAGGCGGGCACCATCAACACGCCCAATATAGACAGCATCGGCGAGCAGGGGGTGACGTTCTCCGCGGGTTATGTTGCCGCTTCCGTTTGCGCCGTATCACGCGCGGCGCTTTTGACGGGACGAACCCCGGCGCGCTACGGCTTCATGTACAACATCAATGATCGCGGCAATCTGGATGCAGGCGCAGGTCTTCCTACCAACGTGCCGACGATCGCGGAGCGTCTAAAGCCGATGGGCTATCGGACGGCTGTTTTCGGCAAATGGCATCAGGGTGCGGAACCGCAATTCTATCCAACCCGCCGGGGCTTCGACGAGTTCTTCGGTTTTCTGGCTGGTGAAACAATTTATGCCGAGCCGGATACGCCCGGGCTCGTCACCACACCGACCAAAGCCGATCGCTATGAGCCAACCAAGCGGGAGGGCGGCGGCCGCCTCTTCGAGGGGCCGGACATGCAGATTGTGGAGCAGCCCAACCAGTATCTGACGGAAACGATCACAGAACGCACCGTCGACTTCATTCGGCGCAGTGCAGCATCGGGCGAGCCCTTCTTCGGCTACGTGGCCTACAACGCCCCGCATTGGCCGCTGCAGGTGCCCAAGGTCTATTATGACAATCGCACTGAAATCGCCGATCCCGTCCGGCGCACCTATGTGGCGATGATCGACGCGCTCGACGCTGGCGTGGGGCAGATCCTCAAGGCGTTAAGCGACGCAGGCGTGCGCGACGATACGATCGTGATTTTCCTGTCGGACAATGGTTGCCCCGTGCAGTTCGGCTACTGCCCGGAATATCACCCGTGGGGCGCCGGCAAATTCACCTATCTTGAGGGAGGAACCCGTGTCCCCTTCCTCTTGTCGTGGCCCAACGGCCTCAAGCAGCGAGGCAGGGTCGACGCGCCCGTCAGCGCGCTCGACATTCTGCCCACCATTCTCAAGGCGGCTGCGCCCAGGCAGGCGGTCCCGCAGGAGCTGGAAGGGCTCGACCTCCTTGCGACCGTCGCGCGACCCATGGGCCCCGAGCGAACCTTGATGTGGAGTCAGCGGCCTGTGCGGGCCATTCGGGAGGGTCGTTTCAAGCTCTGGCATTCCGACGACTGGGCACAGACGCGGCTGTACGACATCGAAGCCGACCCTTGGGAAGTGAACGATCTCTCGTCCGCCATGCCGGATCGCGTCCGGGCGATGAAGGAGAAGGTCGATCGATTTGACGCCTCCTTGCCGGAGGCCATGTGGCCGCTCAAATCCACGCGGGAGATGGTGATCGGCGGCCGGAAGACAGAGTTCGTTTATTAAGGATGGCCTCGTGATCAGTTTCTCAAAACGCCAGCTTCTGATGGCCGGCATTGCCTCGGGCGCCCTCATTTCCTTGCCAGGGCTGGCTCAGGATCGCGATTATGTGAAGCGCGACAAGCGCAAGCGCACGAACCTGCTCCTCATCACCGCCGACGATATCGATTGGACGGCGCTCGGCTTCATGAACGGGCGACGCGACCTGACACCGAATCTGGACCGTCTGGCGAGCCAGAGCCACGTTTTCGAACAGGTCCGGACCGTCGCTCCGATCTGTATGCCGTCGCGCCAGGCATTCATGAGCGGATTGTTGCCACATCGGAACGGGGGCAATGGCTTCTTCCCCATGCATGAAGGAACGCCCACGCTCTGCTCCTTGCTGGCGTCAGAGGGTTATTATTGTGCGGCGAGCCACAAGATCGGGCACATGCAGCCTGCGACGTCTTTCCCGTGGCACATGATGCAGGAAGGGAAGGACCGGCATCCGATGGTCCATGCCGATATGACCCGGCTCGCGATTGCCGAGGCGCAGGCCCAGTACAAACCGTTCTTCATCAACTGCAATATCAACGATCCCCATCGGCCATTTTATGGCAGCCGGGAT
This sequence comes from Sphingobium lignivorans, assembly GCF_014203955.1. NCBI lineage: Bacteria > Pseudomonadati > Pseudomonadota > Alphaproteobacteria > Sphingomonadales > Sphingobiaceae > Sphingobium > Sphingobium lignivorans. The sequence continues at coordinate 2,858,633 of NZ_JACHKA010000001.1, read as the reverse complement.
GCTGAGGAACTGGATCACGGGCAGGAGGGCCCTTACCGCATTCCCAATCCGCTCGGTCCCGACGACGTCATTGTCCCGGCCAATCTGGAGGATCTTCCCGAGGTACGGCAGGAGATCGCCCAATACTGGAACTCTGCTCAAAGGCTCGACATCGCCGTCGGCAATATCCTCAAAGCGCTCGAGGAGAGCGGTGCGGCTGATGACACCATCGTCCTGTTCGTTTCGGATCACGGAATGCCTTTCCCGTTCGCCAAGGCAACCTGTTACGATCACGGCATCAGAACACCCGTCATTTTGCGCTCGCCCGGCATGACCTCGCCGTGCCGCTTAGACAATCTTGCGAGCAACCTCGACATCCTGCCGACGCTGCTTGAGCTTCTCGGGATCGAACGCCCGGTCAACCTCGACGGCCATAGCTGGGTACCGCTGATGAAAGGGACAGGCGCCGTCCAGCAGCCGTTCGTCATGTCCTACGTCGATTATGTGTCCAGTGGCTGGCTCTATCCATCACGAACCCTGCAGGATCGCCGATATGCGCTGCACTTCACGGCCTGGGCGGACGGCAAGACCAAACTCAAGCTGGAAAGCATGTGGGGCCTGACCTATCCCGCCATGGAAAAAGCGGCGCAGAGTGACGCCCGGATTGCGGAACGGGTTGACCAATATGTTCACGGTCGCCTTCTCGCACTCTATGACATGCAGGTCGATCCGGGACAGCGCGTCAATCTTGTCTACGACGAAGCCCATCGTCCGATTGCAGAGCGGATGAAGCGGCTCATGCTGGAGGAGATGGAGCGAACGATTGATCCTCAACTCGAGAACTATCGCCTCGCGTTGCGAGGGCAAGTGCCCGTATTGCTGCAGAATCCTCAGCGATATCGGATCGCAGGCGACTGATTTGAGCTGGCCTTTTGCTTTATTCGGGCTGCCGGACTTCAATGGCACGCTGACATCTTTTGCAATGGTACGCAGGCAAGTGCGAGCGCGAGTGCCAGCAACCAGAATGGCCTATGAACGATTGGCAGTTATGCCATTCTCGTTGTCGCCTTTCCGAATCGTCCGACCTTCACGTCATGACGAGCGGGATGAACGAATAGCGGCTATCGGGACGTCAGAATTGAGGCGGGAATGTCCGAGATGTTGGCGGTGAACGACCACATCTGAGGTTACAGCGGCGGGCGGAATCTGCTGCGCGCCTGCGAAACACGTTCTCTGACTACACAGCCCATAGCGTGATTATTCTGATAATCGCACGCTTCTGGCATCGATTCACGATGTCGGCCCGGGGTTCGTTTTCAGGTCCGGCGCCTATGCCGTGCGCTGTCCGCGGAGGTAAGTAAAAATGCGCCGGGTCGCATCGGTGGCTGAAAATGGGCGATCAGGCGTGGGGCAAGGCGAGGCAAATGAGAGCGCCGCCGTCCGGAGCGTCACGCACCTCGATCGTGCCGCCATGCGCGATGGCGATCTGGCGGGCGAGATTGAGGCCGACGCCGGTGCCGTTGGCGCGGGTGGTGAAGAAGGGCAGGAAGATGTCGTGGCGCAGCGCGGGCGGGACGCCGGGGCCGCAATCCTCCACTTCAAGCAGCACGGCCTGCCCATAGGGCTTGACGCGCAGCGTGATGTGGGGCGCGTCGGTGTGGCCATCCATCGCCTGCCGGGCATTGCGCAGCAGGTTGATGACCACTTGCGCCAGCAGGTCCGGGTCCGCGTCCAGCGGCAGATCCTGCGGCTCGACGATCAGCCTGATCGGCAGCTCGGCCGCTTCAGCCGCGAAGATGCGGACCAGTTCCTCGGCCCAGGGCAGGGCAAGGAAGCGCTGGCGGCGTACCTCGGGCGAACGGGCGACGGCGCGATAGGCCTCGATGAAATGGGACAGGCCCGATGCGCGCCGGGCGAGCGCGGAAACGGCGGCGCGGGCATCGGCGACGCGCGGCTCGGCGGCGAGGTCCGGTGCCTCGAGCAGCCCCGCCGCGGTCTCGGCCAGCGAGGTGACGGGGGTCAGCGAATTGAGGATCTCATGCGTCAGCACGCGCACCAGATCGGTCTGGGCAGCGGCCTCCACGGCATTCAGCATGCCCTGCACGGGCTGGACGGTGACGACGCTGATGCGGCGGCCCAGCCGGTCCAGGCTGGCCCGGCGGACCAGCACATTCTGCGGCATGCCGTCGAGCGCGATCAGCAGCATGGTCTCGCCCGGCCGGCCTTCGGCGAGCTGGCGCGCCAGCGTGGCGCTGTAGCGGACATAATCCTCCGCACGGGCACCCTGCACATCGCGGAACAGGCGCCGCGCGGCCTTGTTGGCGAGCGTCACCTGACCCTCCGCGTCGATGGTGAGCAGCGCGATGGGCATGTCGTCGACCAGCGCCTCCAGGAAGCGCAGCTCGCCCGCCATCGCCTCCTGTCGGGCATGGGCGCGCGTCATGGCGGCGTCCAGCGCCTCGCCCAGCTCGCGAAAGCCCGCGCCCTGCTCGAGCCCGAAACGGGTCGCGCTGTCGCCGAAGCGCAGGGCCTCGACGAAGCGCGCGACCGTGCGATTGGTCTGGCGGACATGCAGCCACAGGCCCGCCGTGGCGCCGGCCACGCCGAGCAGCGCGACGATCCGCCCGGCGCCCAGCCCCGGCAGCATGAAAGCGCCCACGCTGGCCGCCAGCGCGGCGCCGAGCAGCGCGATCCAGCCCGCCAGCGCGAATGTGAAGCGGCGGTCAGAGCCCATGTTTTTCCATGCGCCGATAGAGCGCCGCGCGGGACAGGCCCAGTTCGGCCGCTGCCAGCGAGATATTGTAGCCATGCTTGCGCAGCGCTTCCTCGACCATGCGCTTTTCCGCCCGGTCGAGATTGAGGTCGCCGGCCTCGGCAGGCGTCGCCGCGGTAAGCGCGGTCACCGGCACGCGGGGCGCGCTGGCGCTCAGCGGGAAATCGTCGGGCTGGAGCGGGCCGCCATTCGAAAGGATCACCGCGCGCTCGACGGCATGACGCAGCGCGCGGACATTGCCGGGCCAGTCATGCGCCATCAGCGCCGCACGGGCCCCGTCGCTCAGCTCGGGCGGCGGCCGGTCGTAGCGCCGCGCGTAAAGGGCGAGGAAATGCGCGACGAGCAGGGGGATGTCCTCGCGCCGCTCGCGCAGCGGCGGCAGGTCGATCTCTACTGTGTTGAGGCGGAACAGCAGGTCCTGCCGGAAATGGCCCTCGTCCGTGAGACGGTCCCGGCTCATATTGGTCGCGGCGATCACGCGGATATCCACCGGCACCGGCTTGTTGGCGCCCACCGGCGTCACCTTGCGCTGTTCGAGCGCGGTCAGCAGCTTGGGCTGGAGATGCAGCGGCAAGTTGCCGATCTCGTCCAGGAACAGCGTGCCGCCGTCCGCGGCCTCGATCCGGCCGACGCGGTCGGCGCGCGCATCGGTGAAGGCGCCCTTCAAATGGCCGAACAGCTCGGAATCGATCAGTTCCTCGGAGATGGCGCCCAGATCCACCGTCACCATCGCCCGCTCAGCGCGCAGCGAGGCGCGGTGCAGGGCGCGGGCGACCAGTTCCTTGCCTGTGCCATTCTCGCCCAGTATGAGGACATTGGCGTCGGTCGGCCCCGCGCGCGCGATCAGGCTGTGGACGCGGGCCATGGCGGGCGCGTCGCCGAGCAGCGGGGTCTCGCCGGTGCCGGAGCTGGCGACGGTGGCCACCTTGCCGCGCTCGGTCGAGACCGCCGAGCGGGAGCGGCGAAGCATGGCGGCGGTGCGTACCGTGGCGAGCAGCCGCTCGTTCGCCCAGGGCTTGGAGACGAAATCGGTCGCGCCGCGCTTCATGGCGGCGACGGCGATCTGCACGCCGGCATGGGCCGTGATCATCACCACCACCAGATCGGGATCGGCAAGCAGCATCCGGTCCAGCCAGGCGAGACCCTCCGCGGCATCGGTGGCGCCGCGCGCGAAATTGGCGTCGAGCAGCACCACCTCGGGCTTGCGGGCGAGCAGGGGCATCGCCTCCTGCGGCGTGCGGACGGTGACGACCTCGGCGAACAGGCCCCGCAGCAGCATGCGCGCCGCCATGAGGATGTCCTCGTCATCGTCGACGACGATGCAGAGATCGAATTCGTGGCTGCGCTCCATCTGTCCGTTCCCATAAGGTGACTGTGCGATTTCGGACAATCAAAATGCGTGCCAGTTCCCCAGTCTCATGGATTTTCGCGAAAAACCGAAACTGGCACGGCTCATGCTCCCTGAGAGGCAACCGCAATGCCAAGAGCCGAAAGGAACGCTCTCATGGACAAAAAACGCAGCAGCATTCTCGCCGTTCTGGCGGGGCTGTCCCTGCTGTTGCTTGGGGTGCCGGGAGCAGGAGGCTATCGCCCGCTGGGGCTCGATCTTGACATCGGGCAGGAGCGCACCCGCATCGTGCTGACCGCCGCCGTCATCCGGCTGGCGTTCGATTTCGAACACCATCGTCCGAAAACGGACAGTGGGCGGGGCGGTTTCTCGTGATCGGGCGGGACATTGTGGCACGCGCGGCGAATGGCATGAAGCTTGCGACGAGCGGTGGCATGAGCATCGTGCGGATCAGGACGGACAGGAAGGAGGACGCATCCGCGGGACCGGCGAGCGGCAGCGGCATGGATCAGGTGGTGGAGAGCCGCCGCCTGCCCGCGCGGCTCAAGCTGAACGGCGGCGCGGTGGCGCTGGCGCTGCTGGGCGCCGGCTTCTGGTGGTTCGCGCCGAGCGGGGCGAGCCAGACGGTGCAGAGCGCCCAGCTCGCCATCTCGGAAGTGAAGCGCGGCACATTCGACGATTTCATCCCGCTGCGCGCCAAGGTGACGCCGCTGCTCACCGTGTTTATCGATTCCCTGGAGGGCGGGCGGGTCGACAGGATACTGGTCGAGGATGGCGCGGTGGTCGGCAAGGGGCAGCTCATCGCCGTGCTCTCCAATGCCGATCTCCAGCTTTCCACGCTGCGCGACCAGGCGGAAGTGGAGCAGCAGATCAATGCGATGCGCAGCCAGGAGTTGGCGCTCTCCCAGACCCAGCTCGCCGATGAGCGCGCCGTGCTCGAATCTCGCCTCGCGATGGAGAAGGCCAAGCGCCAGCTCGACCTGGAATCGCCGCTCGCCGAGCAGGGCTTCGTCTCGCGGCGGCAGTTCGCCGACACGCAGGACCAATATGATTTCGAGGTGCGGCGCGCCGCCGTGCTGCGCCGCACCCAGCAATCCAACACGCAGATGCAGGGCCGCCAGCTCGCCCAGCTGCGCGAATCCGTGGAATCGCTGCAATCTAGCCTGCAACTGGCCCATATGAACCTGGAAGCGCTCAACCTGCGCGCGCCGGTGGATGGCCAGCTCTCCGGCTTCAACATCCAGGTCGGCCAGTCGCTCCAGCGCGGCGAGCGCATCGGCCAGATCGATTCTCCCGGCCACAACAAGCTGCAGGCCGGCGTTGACGAATATTATCTCGGCCGCGTCTCGCTGGGCCAGCGCGCCGCCATCGACTGGGGCGGCAAACATTACACGGCCCGCGTAACCAAGATCTATCCGCAGGTGCAGAACGGCCAGTTCCAGGTCGACCTCCAGTTCATCGGAGCCGAGCCGGAGCAGATCCAGCGCGGCCAGAGCCTGCAGGCGCGGCTGACGCTCAGCGATCCCACCCCCGCGCTGCTGCTGCCAAGCGGCGGCTTCTACAACGACACGCAGGGCGCCTGGGTGTTCGTGGTGGCGCCGAACGGGCGCAGCGCGGAACGACGCAATGTGCGGCTCGGCCGGCGCAACAGCGAGTATATCGAAGTGCTCGACGGTCTCAGCCCCCGCGAGCGCGTCATCACCTCACCCTATACCGGCTTCACCGACAAGAGCCGCCTCGACCTCGCGAAATGAAAGGACATCCATGATGCTGCGCATGCGCGAACTCTCCCGCGTCTATCGCACCGACACGGTGCAGACTACGGCCCTCGATGCCATTGATCTCGACATCGCGACCGGCGAGTTCGTCGCAATCATGGGCCCCTCGGGCTGTGGCAAGTCCACCCTGCTCAACATGATCGGCATGCTCGACAGCCCCACAGGCGGCTCCTACCTGTTCGACGGGCAGGAAGTCGCCGGCCTGTCCGAGACGAAGCTGGCGGTCGTGCGCAAGGAGAATATCGGCTTCATCTTCCAGAGCTTCAATCTGGTCGACGAGCTCTCAGTGCGCGACAATATCGAACTGGCGCTGCTCTATCACAAGGTGGCGCCCTCCGAGCGCAAAGCGCGCGTGGAAGCTGTGATGGACCGGGTCGGCATCGCTCATCGGGCCAAGCATTTCCCCAGCCAGCTGTCCGGCGGCCAGCAGCAGCGCGTGGCAGTCGCCCGCGCGCTCGTCGCCGAGCCCAAGCTCATCCTGGCAGACGAGCCGACCGGGAATCTCGACACCCAGCATGGCGAGGAAGTGATGCGCATGCTCCAGCAGCTCAACGCGGAAGGCTCGAACATCGTCATGGTCACTCACTCGCCCGCCCATGCCGACTATGCCGGGCGCATCGTCAACATGCTCGACGGGCGCATCCTGCAGGAGCGCCGCCGGGCGGCGTGAGGAAAGACGGGACGGGAACGGGAAGGACGCAGCAATGTGGCGCAATTATCTGACGGTGGGCGTGCGGGCCCTGGCCAAGAACAAGGTCTATGCCTTCATCAACATCTTCGGCCTGGCGATCGGCATCGCCGCCTGCCTGATGATCCTGCTCTATGTCCGCTATGAGAGCAGCTATGACGACTGGCTGCCGGACAATGACCGGGTGTTCCAGTTCCAGAGCTATTATCAGAGCCTGACGTCGTCCGACAAATTCGACAATCAGGGCGTGCCCTATGTGACCAAGGGCGCGCTGCTCAAGGATTTCCCGCAGATCGAGGCGGCGACCTATGTGGGCGGCGGCGTCGGGATCACCGTCCTCAAGGATGGGCAGGCCTACACGCCCGAGGACGCGCAACTGGTCGACAGCCGCTTCCTCGATGTGGTGGCGCTGCCGATGCTCCACGGCAATGACCGGGCGCTGGCCAATCCCGGCTCGGCGATCCTGAGCGAGAAGCAGGCGATCCGCTTCTTCGGCACGACCAATGCGGTCGGCCGCACGCTCACCACGATCATCATGGGCGTGAAGGCGGACTATCGCGTCACGGGGGTCTTCAAGGATCTGCCCAAGAACACGCATATGGCGTTCGGCATGCTGCTGCGCGCCGACATGCCCAGCCTTTATGCTCAGGGCCATAATGAGGCGTTCCTGGAGAGCTGGGGATGGACCGCCGGCTGGGTCTATGTAAAGCTGAAGCCCGGCGTGGACGTGGCGACGGTCAATAGCCAGTTCGACGCCTGGAAGAAGCGCAACATCCCCGACAGCACGACCAACGGCCAGCGCAGCAACGAGGGCGACGGACGGACCTATGCGCTGGTGAATGTGCGCGACGTGCATCTGGGCAAGGCGCAGAACTCGGACATGACGCCGGGCAACGACCGGACCTCGATCGTTACCTTTTCCGTGATTGCCGTGCTGATCCTGGCAATGGCCTGCATGAACTTCACCAATCTCGCTACCGCCCGGGCCGGGCAGCGGGCGCGTGAGGTGGCGCTGCGCAAGGTGCTGGGCGCCACGCGCAAGCAGCTGATCATGCAGTTTCTGGGCGAATCCATCCTGCTCACTGCCATCGCCACGCTGGTCGCGCTGGCGCTGGCCGAGATCGCGGTGCCCTGGTTCGCGCATTTTCTCGATGCGGACATAGCGCTGCACTATTTCGGGCACGGCGGTCTCCTGCTGCCGATCCTGGCGCTGGTGCTGCTGGTCGGCGCGGCCGGCGGCCTCTATCCCGGGCTGTATCTCTCGCGCTTCCAGCCGGCGCGCGTGCTCAAGGCCAACAAGTCGGCATCGGAGGCGGAAGGATCGGGGCGGCTGCGCGGCATATTGGTCGTGGTCCAGTTCGCGGTTTCAATCGGGCTGATGGCCTGCACCGCCATCGTCTATGGTCAGACGCTCTATGCCCGCTCCGCTGACCCCGGTTTCAAGCGGGACGGGCTGCTGCAGGTGAACGGCATCGGCGCGACCAGCCTGCAGGGCCGCGAGGAAGCGCTGATCCAGCAGATTCGCAAGGTGCCCGGCGTGACCGCGGCGGCGCGCACGGGGATCGGCGTCAACACCGGCAACACCTCCAGCACCGTGGTGGGCGTGCCGGGTCAGCCCGAGCCGGTCCAGATCGGCATCTATGCGATCGACGCGGACTATTTTCCGACCATGCAGATCCGGACGGTCGCGGGCCGCATTTTCGATCGCAATCGTCCTGCGGACGACGCGACCGAGCCGGCCGTGCCCGATCCCGAAGCGGCGCGGGCCATGGGGGCACGCGGCGCCAATATCGTCCTCAACGAATCCGGCGTGCGTCGCCTCGGCTACACCAGCCCGCAGGACGCGGTGGGCAAGATCATCGACTATGATCGCGGCGACGAGGGCGGCATCATGAAACTCACGATCATCGGCGTGGTGACCGATTCCCGCTTCCGCAGCGTCCGCACGCCGATCGAGCCGATCATGTTCTTCGTGAACACCAACAACACCAACTGGCTCGATGTGCGCTACGATGGCAATCCGGCGGAGGTGCGCGCGGGCGTGGAACGCGTCTGGCGCAGCTTTGCACCGGATGTGCCCTTCAAGGCAGAGTTCAGCGATGCCATCATGGCGCGCACCTACCAGCGGATCGACGCGCGGGCGCAGATGTTCGGCATGTTCGCGCTGCTGGCGGTGGTGATTGGCTGCCTCGGCCTGTTCGGTCTCGCCGCCTTCACGGCGGAGCGGCGGACCAAGGAGATCGGCATCCGCAAGGTACTGGGCGCGGGCACGTTCGACATCGTGCGGCTGCTCGTGTGGCAGTTCACGCGGCCGGTGGTGATCGCCAACCTCATCGCCTGGCCCATCGCCTGGTGGGCGATGCGCGACTGGCTCAACCAGTTCGACGCGCGCATGCCTTTGGGGCCGACGCCCTTCCTGCTGGCTGGCCTGCTCGCGCTGCTGATTGCGGTGGTGACGATCGCCGCCCATGCCGTGCGGGTGGCGCGCACCAACCCCATCAAGGCGCTGCGCTACGAGTGAGCGCGGCGCACCCGGCGGCGGCATTCCCTTGCGCCGCCGCCGGGAGGTCGGTTTGCGACCTTGCGAAGAGCGCTGTCGGGCCGGTGACGTCCCCGATCAAAAAGCCAGATCGAAACCGAGCCTTATGCTGCGCGGCTGGAGCGGGTTGATCTGATTGCCGTCCCGCAGCGAGAAGGGCGAACCGAAGGCGAAGCGGTTGCCGCGGGTGTCGAGCAGATTGGTGAGACTCAGGCTGATGCTGCGCGTCTCGTCGCCCACCCGCAGTTCCAGTCCGCTGTCGACATAATTGCCCTGAAGCTGGCCGAGGATCGGCCCGACCCCGAGCATCGACTTGCCGACATAGCGGGCATAGCCCCGCACCAGCTTGTCGAAACGCTGCGTGAGGTCGGTCTTGCAGCTGAAGCCGAGCCGCGCGGTGGCGTCGGAGGGGCTACATTAATCGCCCAGCCAATCGGTCGTGATCTCGCCCCTGTGCCCCTCCGGCGCCAGCGTGGCGCGCAGGGCTTCCAGCAGAGCCGGCAGCGCCTGCGTGAAGGCGTAGGGCTGGTTGACGATATAAAGGCCCGCGCCGTTGTAGATGCCGGGCTGATCGGCATCGTACAACCAATGCTCGATGCACAGGAATTTCGGGATGCCGAGCCTGCGTAACTGCCCCTTCCAGCGCTGATGCATGGCGCGGTCTTTCAAGGGATACCAGATCACCGTCACACCATGCGCCCATTTGCGGTGCGCGGCGGCGAGGCTGGCTGTGACGCGGGCGCGTTCGTCCGGCTGCTCGTAGGGTGGATCGACGACCACCACGCCGCGCGCGGTGCGGGGCGGCACCATCGCCAGCCACAGCTCGTAGGCGTCGCGCTCGTGCACGGCAGCCGATGTGCCGCGCATCACCTTGCGCAGGGCACGGGCGTCTTCGGGATGTTTCTCGTTGAGAATCAGGACATCCTGCGGACGCAGAAGCTGCGCCAGGATTTGCGGCGAGCCGGGGTAGAGCCGTGGCTCGGCCCCGGCATTTACCGCCTGTACGGCGGCGCGGTAGTCGTTCAGCAAGGGATTCGGATCGGAAAAGGCCCGCAGCACGCCCTGCATGGCCTCGCCGGTCCGTCCGGCCTCCTCGCCGCCAAGGTCGTACAGCCCGCAGCCGGCATGGGTGTCGATCAGCGTCAGCGCGCCCGGTTTTTGCTGCAGGGACCGTACGAGGGCGATCAGCAGGCTGTGCTTCACGACATCGGCGCTGTTGCCTGCGTGGAAAGAGTGGCGATAATTCATTGTGATACGCAATCCGGATACGAGCTGCCCGGCACGGACGCGAGGCGATTGAAGCAACACATCCGGTGCTCGTACAAAGTTTGGGGGAGCGATTAAAGCACGTCCGCGCGCGACCTAAAGTCTGCGATGGCGATCGTCGCGACAGGCGGAGATGCATGGATACGGTCGCATGGAAGTGCAAGCGGGGCCACGCCTGTTTGCGATGCGGGGTCGTCTGGAAGCCAATTCGCGGTTGCTGCGTTCGGCCAGCATGGGACTATCCAGTCAGCAGTTGCGAAGGACGATGAAGCCATGGATCGACCGGAGGAGTGGCGCGTCTCCCGACGGGGCATGCTCGTTGGCAGCTCGGCAACAGCGGCAGCCATGAGCTTGAAAAAGGCCGATGCCCGGCGCCCCTTGCCGCAACCTCCCGCGGCGATGGTCGAGGTCGCGCTGAGCGTGAATGGCACGCTGCGCAGGTTCACGACTGATACACGCACAACATTGCTCGATGCGCTGCGCGAAGAGCTCAAACTCACCGGCACGAAGAAAGGCTGCGATCATGGCCAGTGCGGCGCCTGCACCGTGCTGGTCGACGGTGTCCGGATCAACAGCTGCCTCACGCTTGCAGTGATGCACGATGGCGACGAGGTCACCACCATCGAAGGGCTGGGCACGCCGGACCAGCTCCACCCCATGCAGCGCGCCTTCGTCAGGCATGATGGCTATCAGTGCGGCTATTGCACGCCGGGCCAGATCTGCTCTGCGGTGGCCGTGCTGGACGAGATCGCAGCCGGTGTGCCCAGCCACGTCGCCAATGATCTGTCGGCCAAGCCGCAACTCAGCAATGCGGAACTGCGCGAGCGGATGAGCGGCAATATCTGCCGCTGCGGTGCCTATTCCAACATTGCCGAGGCGATCACCGAAGTCGCGGAGGCGAAGGGATGAGGCCGTTCACCTATGAGCGCGCGACCTCGCCCGCTCAGGCCGCGACGGCCGTGTTCCGCCAGCAGGGCGCGCGCTTCATTGCTGGCGGCACAAATCTGCTGGACCTCATGAAGCTGCAAATCGAAACGCCGACCCATCTGGTCGATGTTCAGGATCTGAAGCTCGATCAGATTACGCAGGAGCCCGATGGCGGCCTGCGGATCGGCGCGCTCGTCACCAATACGGCGCTGGCGGCAGATCGGCGCGTGCGCAGCGATTATGCTGTCCTGAGCCGGGCCATTCTGGCCGGCGCGTCGGGACAGCTGCGCAACAAGGCGACCACCGGCGGCAATCTGCTGCAGCGGACGCGCTGCCCCTATTTCTACGATACCAACCAGCCCTGCAACAAACGTCAGCCCGGGACCGGCTGCGCGGCCATCGAGGGGGTCTCCCGCCAGTTGGCGGTGATTGGCGGCAGCGCTGCCTGTATCGCGACGAACCCCAGCGACATGGCAGTTGCGTTGCGGCTGCTGGATGCGCGCGTGGAGACGGTCGATGCACAGGGCAATGTCCGGTCGATCAACATCGCCGACTTCCACAAATTGCCCGGCAAGACGCCGCATGTGGAAACCGCGCTGGCGCCCGGCGAACTGATCACGGCCGTGCTGCTGCCCAAGCCGGTTGGCGGTCTGCATTTCTATCACAAGGTGCGTGATCGGGCCTCTTACGCCTTTGCTCTCGTGTCGGTAGCGGTGATCCTCGAGCGGAATGGTTCAGGCCGTGTTGCCGTGGGCGGGATCGCGCCCAAGCCCTGGCGCATAGATGCTGCGGATGCCGCGCTTCCGCAAGGGGCGGAGGCAGTGGCGCGGCACCTCCTCGCCGGCGCCACGCCGACCAGGGACAATGCATTCAAGATCGAGCTGGTGGAGCGGACGCTCGCCGGCATCTTGCACGACGCGAAGGGTTGATGCCGTGAAGTTCGATGCCCCCGCTACCCAGAACCCGATCGACCAGCTCAAGGTCGTCGGCAAGTCCACCGACCGGATCGACGGGCCGCTCAAGACGACGGGCCGCGCACCCTATGCCTATGAAAGGCATGACGTCGCAGCGAACCAGGCCTATGGTTTCGTCGTCGGAGCGGCCATCGCCAAGGGGACCATCCGGTCGTTCGATCTGGTCGACGCCAGGGCCGCGCCCGGTGTCCTCTCTATCATCACCACGCTCGACTACGAGCCGCTGCCCCTCGGCGGCCAGAACACCGCAAACCTGTTCGGCGGAGCGAAGATCCAGCATTATCATCAGGCAATCGCGCTGGTGGTCGCCGAGACGTTCGAGCAGGCCCGCGCCGCCGCATCGCTGATTCAGGTCGATTATGCCCGGGAAGACGGCAAGTTCGATCTCGAGCGCGAGGCTGCCCGGGCCAAGCCTGTTCCGGATGAGGACGAGACCAACGAAGCCGGCGATTTTGCAGCCAGCTACGCCAGGTCCGAGGTCAAGCTCGACCAGCGCTATAGCACGCCGGACGAGAGCCATGCGATGATGGAGCCGCACGCCACCATCGCCGCGTGGGAAGGGGAGAAGCTCACCGTCTGGACGTCGAACCAGATGATTGCCTGGGGCAAGCGCGATCTTGCCAGGGCCCTATCGCTCAAGCCCGAGCAGGTACGCCTTGACTCGCCTTATGTCGGGGGTGGCTTTGGCGGAAAACTGTTTCTGCGCGCCGATGTCGTTCTCGCGGCGCTGGGGGCCAGGACCGTTGGGCGGGCGGTGAAAGTCGCCCTCACGCGGCCGCTCATGATCAACAACACGACCCATCGGCCGGCTACGCTTCAGCATATCAGGATCGGCGCGAACAGGGATGGGCGGATTCTCGCAATCTCGCATGAGAGCATCTCGGGGAATCTCCCGGATGGGGAGCCGGAGACTGCTGTCCAGCAAACCAGACTTTTCTACGCGGGGGAAAGTCGGGAAGTCTCCATGAAACTGGCGCAGCTCGATCTGCCGGAAGGCAATGCGATGCGCGCGCCCGGTGAAGCGCCCGGGCTGATGGCGCTTGAGATCGCCATGGATGAGATGGCTGAAAAGCTGGGGCTGGACCCTGTGGAGTTTCGTATCCTGAACGATACGCAGGTCGATCCGATGAAGCCTGAGCGTCCCTTTTCGGCGCGTCATTTCGTCGAATGCCTCAGGACCGGAGCGGAGCGCTTCGGATGGCAAAAGCGCAAGGCGACCCCGGGCTCCGTGCGTGAAGGCCGCTGGCTCATCGGGATGGGCGTCGCGGGCGGTTTTCGCAACAATCAGCTGACCAGATCCGCGGCACGGGTCCGGCTGTCGCGCGATGGCAAGATCACCGTCGAGACCGATATGACAGATATCGGGACCGGCACTTACACGATCATCGCACAGACCGCTGCGGAGATGATGGGCGTGGACCTGGATGACGTCATTGTGAAGTTGGGCGACTCGGACTTTCCTGCCTCAGCCGGCTCTGGCGGCCAATGGGGCGCAGCCAACTCGACGGCCGGCGTCTATGCCGCGTGCATCAAGATGCGCCACCAGGTGGCGACGCGCCTGGGGCTGAACAACGCGGATGTGATTTTTTCCGAGGGAGAAGTCCGCTCGGGCGATCGAGCCTTGCCTTTGCGCAACGCTGCACATGATGGGGAACTCGTCGCCGAAGATGGTATCGACTATGCGGACGACTTTGCCGACCGTGCGCAGCAATCCACTTTCGCCGGCCATTTCGTCAAGGTCGCCGTCGACGCCTTCACGGGCGAAACCCGCATCAGGCGGATGCTCGCCGTGTGCGATGCCGGGCGCATCCTCAATCCAAAGTCAGCGCGAAGCCAGGTGATCGGTGCCATGACCATGGGCGCAGGCGCGGCGCTGATGGAGGAACTCGTGGTCGACAAGCGGTTCGGCTTCTTCGTCAATCATGACCTCGCGGGTTACGAAGTACCGGTCCATGCCGATATCCCGCACCAGGACGTCATCTTCCTTGATACCACCGATCCCTGGTCCACTCCGATGAAGGCGAAGGGCGTCGGAGAATTAGGAATCTGCGGGGTGGGAGCGGCGATCGCCAATGCCATTTACAATGCGACCGGCGTGCGATTACGCGATTATCCGATGACCCTAGACAAGCATCTCTCGCGCTTGCCAAAGCCGGCCTAGTCTGAAGCAGGAGTATCGGTGTCCGTCAATAAAGGAGAGCTTTGCCCGCGGGGGCGGAAGGTTTGACAGTTGCTGTCCCGGTCGCTGGGAATGCGACGTCAGATCACATGGGCAGCGACGCAGCTCTGCCCAATCAGGATCGCGCGTTTAATGAAGGTCGTGACTTCTGATGCGAACGATCTCATCCTGTTCGGCCGCTGCGCCGCAGGGCGGGGAGGTGAGGGGCCGACCGCGCGGGAATGCCGGATCGCGTGGATCAGGCCCGCCGCCATTTGATGCGCCATCGCCTCTGCCGGGCGCGATGAGGAAATCCGTCCGGCCGATCGAGCGGAGCATATCATCCTGGTTGAGAATCCGGTCGCAAATCACATGAATGACCTCGCCTTCCTTCTGCAGTCGACCGCGCATGGTGATCATCGAACTCGACATGATCGGCCGGCGATAGATCGACGAACCGGTCGGGCCACAGGATGCCGTTGGCGATTCCAGTTTCGTCCTCGATCGTGACGAACAGGACGTCTTTTGCCGAGCCTGGGCGCTGCCTCACGACCCCCCGCGACCTCGACATTCCGACCATCGCGGATGCCGGCGAGGTCGCCGCACCGCGCGATGCCCATTCGATCCAGCTCTTCACGAAGGAAGCTCACCGGATGTCCGCGCAGCGAAAGCTGGGTCGACCGATAGTCTTCGGCAAGCTCGCGGCCAGCGGTCAACGGGCGCAAAGCCACGTTAGATTCGATCCCTTCTGCGCGGACCGCGCCCTCGCGGGCATCTGCTGCAGCGAACAGAGGCAATGGCGCTTCGCCTAAGCCTTTCACTTTCCAGAGGCCCTGGCGCCGGTCATCAGCAATGACGTGGAAGGCATCGGCTTCCGCCAGACATCTTCTACGCTGTCATAAGGCACCGGGCCACGCGTGCTCGCGATCGCGGCGCCATGAACATTGGCGAGGCCGCGCACCTGGCGAAAGCCGAGCCGGACTGCAACATGGCGCCCCCCGGACGGCTCGAGCGTGCAATCCCAATGGCTGTGATTGATAGAAACCGGGCGGATCTCGACGCCATGATCGCGCGCATTACCCACGAGCTGGGCAGTCGCGTAGAAGCCCATGGGCTGGGCGTTGAGCAACGCCGCGCAGAAGACCTCGGGATGATGATGCTTCATCCAGCAAGACGCACAGGCGATCTTGGCGAAGGAGGCAGCGTGGCTTTCGGGAAAACCATACGAGCCGAACTCTCTTCGATCTGATTGAAGGTCCGCTCGGCAAAATCTCTGGGATAGCCGCGCTCGACCATGCCGTTGACGAGCTTGTCGTAGAAATGACTGACGCCCCGGTGAGCTTGAAGGTCGCCATGGCGCGGCGCAGTTGATCGGCCTCGACCGGCGTAAACCCCGCACCGACGATCGCGACCTTCATCGCTTGCTCCGGCAAGGTTACCACCTTGCGCGGCCTTCCCGAGATTCGCCGCAGCGCCGCTGATTGAAGAAGCCGCTGGCCTCCTCTTCTCCGCTCCAAATGGTCATACCCATTCTGTATGCCTCCTTTTCAATTATGTAATGGACAATGCGGGGTGCGAGGCATCAGTTTTTGGGGGACCCGTCAGGTTGCCGTTGAACCCGCCGGGTGTGGACGGTTTTCCTGCTGCGGATCAGCGCGCTCGCGGATTGAGCTGCGTTTCTTGGATCATCGCTTAGGAGATCAGGACAACCTGATGGCTCAGATCATATTGGGAGTGGGAACATCGCATACGCCGATGCTGACATTGGGCAGCGAGGACTGGATCCATCGCGCCGCCGATGACCTCAAGAACGAGAAGCTCAACCAGTCGGACGGCACTTGGATCAGCTATGCGGATCTGCTCGAGCAGAGGGGGCCCCTTCATGCGGACCGGGTTGCGCCGGACGCGCTGGAGACGCTGAGCAGGCAATGCCAGCGGGCCCTGGACCGTCTGAAGCAGGAGATTGCCGCGGCGGCGCCGGACGTGATCCTGATCGTCGGTGACGATCAGTCCGAGCTGTTCGGGCCGCAGAACATGCCTGTTCTCTCGATCTTCTATGGCGAGGAAGTCGTCACGCATGATCGCTGGGGGGCGGCGAGCTATCCCGATTGGGCGCGCCAGATGGGCAAAGGCTACGCGATGGACGCGGTCTACAGCTTCCCCGGCGCGCCGCATTTCGCCCGCGCCCTGATCGAAGCCATGGTGGAGCGTGGCATCGACGTCTCCAGCGCGGCGCGCGTGGACGATCCCCACAGGGCCGGCTTCGGCCATGCCTTCGGTTTCGTGATCCGGCGCCTGATGGGGGATAAGCCCGTGCCGGTCGTGCCGATCCTGCTCAATACATATTATCCGCCCAACGTGCCGCCGGCATGGCGCTGCCATGACATGGGCCGGGCGCTGCGGGCCGCCATCGAGGGCCATGACGAGGATCTGCGCGTGGCGATCATCGCATCGGGCGGACTCAGCCACTTCATCGTGGACGAGGCGCTGGACCGGCAGGTCCTCAAGGGCTTCGCGCCCGAAAAAGCGGAAATTTTGCGCAATCTTCCCAGAGGCGCGCTGATGTCCGGATCGTCGGAGATCCTCAACTGGGTCCTGACCGCCGGCGCGGTCGACCATTTGCCACTGAACTGGGTGGAATATTATCCCGCCTACCGCACGCCGGCCGGAACCGGGGTCGGCACGGCCTTCGCAGTCTGGGGCGGCGCTGAGCCGGGCGTGCGCGCATGAGCATGGCGGGGACCGGGCAGCAGGCGGCCGGAGCTGCAGTGCCTGACAACGTTTTTGTTCAAAATCAGTGGTATGTTATCGGCTGGTCTCGCGACATCGGCCCCGAACCCTATGCGCGCACGGTGTGCGGGGAGCCCATATTGGTCTATCGCAAGCAGAATGGCGAAGTGACGGCCATGCGGGATGCCTGTCCCCATCGCCTCCTGCCGCTCTCCATGGGGATCAAGGAAGGCGACAATATCCGCTGCCGCTATCACGGGCTAATGCTCGATGCGGAGGGCCGTGCGGTCGAGATGCCGCTGCGGTCGGACCGGGTCAATCCAGCCCTGTGCGCGCGTCGATACCCGGTGGTGGAACGCTACAGCTTCGTCTGGGTCTGGATCGGCGACGCCGCCAGGGCCGATCCTTCGCTGCTTCCCGATTACTGGATGTGCGAGAAGGAAGGCTGGGTGTTTGACGGCGACACCTATTTCGTGCGGTGCAATTACCAGCTGCTCGTCGATAATCTGATGGATCTCACGCACGAGACATATGTCCATGCCACGACCATCGGCCAACAGGAGCTCATGGATACGCCGATCAATACGCGCGTCGAGGACGGGAAGGTCGTGGTCGAGCGCTGGATGCCCAACGTGCCGACGCCGCCCGCCTATCGCCAGCCCCATCTCTCCGGCAATGTCGACCGCTGGCAGATATGCTATTTTCTGCCGCCCTCAAGCGTCGTGATCGATGTGGGGGTCGCCCCGGTGGAGGAAGGCGCGACGCTGGAGAACCATCCCGTGCGCAGCTTCGTGATAGACGCGATGAGCCCCGAGACCGAGACGACGACTTATTATTACTGGGGCGCGGCGCGGAACACGGACATCGGCAATGACGAGCGCACCCAGCGCACCAAGGAGGTGCAGCGCCAGGTGTTCGCCGAGGATCTGGATGTGCTCGAGGCCCAGCAGCGTTCCCTTGCGCGCAATCCCGATCTCAGGATGCTGAACTTCAATATCGATTCCGGCGGGGTCCGGGCGCGCATGATCATCCGGCGGATGTTGCGGACGCAGGCCGATGAGGCGGCGCGCGGCAGAAACGCGCGCGAGACAGACGCCGCGTGACGATCATGCGATAAGGTCGAACAAAGGACGGACCGTCGCGGAGAGGAGAAGACCATGGATTACCCACTGATATCCTGTGACGATCATCTTGATCTCAACATGCTTCCCGAAGATCTCTGGACGTCGCGGCTTCCGGAGCATCTGCGTCACCGCGCGCCGCACATCGAGGAGCGTGACGGCAAGCCGGTCTGGGTCTGCGAAGGGGATGTCTGGGGCAGCTGGTCGGGCCGGGCGGCCGGGCCGAGCGGGCCCAAGCCGATCTTCACCGCCTTCGACCGCGGCGGCATCACTGACGTATCGGAGCGCCGCCCGGCCGTGCCCGCGCTGCGCCTGGCGGACATGGACCGCGACGGTGTCTTCGCTCATGTGATCTTCGGCCCCGTCACGTCGATCAACCTGGAGGATCAGGAACTGCGGGATGCGTGCTATCGCGCGTACAACGACTGGCTGGCCGATTATTGCCGCGCCGCGCCGGACCGGCTGATCGGCGTGCCGATGCTTCCGGAATATCCCGAATCCGCGACCGAAGAGATCCGTCGCCTCGCCGCCATGGGCGTGTTCCGGCAAGCGAACATGCAGATCGCCGTGGCCAGGCCGGGATTGCACGACGAACGCTGGGAACCGTTCTGGAACGCGGTGGAAGAGACGGGCATGATCCTCTCCTTCCATGTCGTGGTGTTCCTCGCCGGACGAGGCCCCAATCCGGCGGCCGGCAAGGTGGCCAGCCATCTCATCCACGCCAAATCGTTCGTCTCCCAGTTCATCGATCCCTTCGTGGATCTCTTCGCTTGGGGCATTCTCGAACGCCACCCGAAGCTGAAGATCGTGATCGCGGAATCCGGTGTGGGCTGGCTGCCCTGGCTGATCGAGGAACTGGACTATCGCCACTGGCGCGTCTGGGAGGGCGAGGAGTTCTGGAAGTCGCGTGGCGGCATCCCGCTGAAGAGCAAACCGTCCGAACTGTTCAAGCGCCAGATCTACGCGACCTTCCAGGAAAGCCCGACGGCCATGGCTCTGCTCGATTTCTACGGGCCGGACAATCTGCTCTGGGCCTCGGATTATCCGCATCCGGACAGCATCTGGCCAAACTCCCACGCCGCAATCCAGCGCCAGATGGGGCATTTGCCGCCCGCCACGGTCCGCAAGCTTACCTCTGGCAATGCGGCGAAGCTCTATGGGCTGGATATCGACGCGGCCTGGAAAGCGGCGGGACTGAAGGCAGCCCAATGACAGGGCGGGTCGCTTCCGGTTTCCCGGGAGCGACGCTTCCCCGCAGTTGGCACCTCAGTTAGCCATCGTCCGCGCGATCTCCAGGAAGCGGGTGACGACCGGCGGCACCAGTCCGCGACTGCGCCGATACATGACCATGCGACGCGGCACGGTCATCCCCGCGACCTCGAGATCCGTGATGAGGCCTGCCTTCTCCTCGACCTTGTAGACGGTGTCGGGAAGCCAGCTCAGGAAGCCGGAATCCGCCACCAGCGCCTTCATCATGGAAGTCGACCAGGTCTCCACGGCGATGCGCGGCGGGCTGATGCCCAACTCCGCCAGGATACGCTCGAAGCCGCGGCGCGGCTGGCTGCCTTGCGGCGGCATGGTCCAGAGCTCATCCTTGAGATCGGCCACCGTCAGCGGGCCGCGTGCGCGCACAGGATGATGCGGGCTCGCGATCACCGAGCCATAATCCGAGAAGGTCAGGTCCAGCCTCAGCATGTCCTCGTTGACCGGCATTTCCGTAGCGATGATGATATCGACCTGGCGGTTCAGCAGCGCAGGCTCCAGCGTATCCTGAACGCCTTCCAGCATCTCGATCCGAAGATTCGGGTTCTCGATGACCATGCGATGGAAGATCGGCGGCAGGAGATGAGCGCCCACGCTGACCGCCGACCCGATCCGCAGCACGCCCAGCGACCCCGTCCTCAGACGCTCGATCTCGTCGCGCGCGTGGCTGGATTCAAGATCGATCCGGTTCGCGAACGGCAACAGGGCCTCGCCGTAGACATTCAGCGTCACCCCGCTTGCGAAGCGATCGAACAAGGGGACGCCCAGCCGCATTTCGAGACGCTTGATCATTCGGCTCAGCGTCGGCTGGGACATGTTCAGGACCTCGGCGGCCCTGCCGATGCTGCCATGGCTGGCGACGATGAGAAATGCGTCTCGGGTGCGATCATCGAAGGGCATGTCGATTCGGTATGACTCTCGTTCAATTATGCAGTGGACATCCTGCCGGGGCCTGCCTCATCTGTCGAACATAAAAGAAAATAAAGCGAAGGAGAGGCTGCGGACCCCGCGCCGCACATGCTGAAAAAGCAGTCGCGGACATCGCCCGGCCAAAAAGAGAAAGATCCCCCGTGCCACCGCGCCGGGGCACGGCTTTCCTTTGCCTTTCGCAGGAGCAGACGGGCCAGGCCGGGGCGAGATCCCTTTGTCTCGACCTTCCCGTCACACGATCCGGTGCAAGACGCCGGGCATGACGATGGAGGGGAAGAGACGTGAAGCATATGGCAACGTCGCGTAACGTGCGAATTCTGCTGGGAACCACAGCCTTGACCATCGGCTGGATGCCGGCGGCAGCGCAGGAAAGTCCTGTGCCGGCTGCGCAGGAACGCTCAGCCCCGGCGGCCGCGGCGGACGACATGGACATCATCGTCACCGCGACGCGCCAGGGCGATGTCTCGGTCAATCGCGTCCCCATGAGCATCGTCGCGCAGAGCCAGGAACTGCTGGACCAGCAGGCCGTGAAGACCGCGCAGGATATCTCGCGCCTCGTGCCGGCCCTGCGGATCGAGGAAGTGAACGCATCCTCCTCGAACATCTCCATTCGCGGCGTCCGCTCGGAGACCGGCTCCGCGACGACCGGCGTCTATATCGACGACACGGCCCTGCAGGCGCGGGCCCTGCGTGGCGCGGCGGCAGGCGGCGGCGTGTTCCTCCCGCCCATCTTCGACCTGGAGCGCGTGGAAGTGCTCAAGGGCCCGCAGGGGACGCTCTACGGCGGCTCCTCGCTCGGCGGAACGGTGAGATTCATCACGCCCGCACCCAATCTGCGGGATTTCACCGTGAAGGCCCGCGCCGAGGTGAACAGCGTGGACCAGGGTGAAATGGGCTATGAGGGCGGCATTGCGGTCAATTTCCCGCTCGTGCTCGACCGGCTGGCGCTTCGCGTGAGTGGCTTCCACCGCCATCTGGGCGGTTTCATCGATTTCAAGGACAGGCGCGACACGAGCAAGGTGGTAGAGGCGGACGCCAACTGGCGCGAGCAGCAGGTGTTCCGGGCCGCGCTGGCCTGGGAGCCCTCGGACGCGCTGCGGATCACGCCCTCCTTCTATTATGCCCGCGACAAGCTCAATTCGCTGAGCGAGGTGTATCGCTCCTCGCCGGGCTATACGACGCCAGCCTTCGGCACCTATCAGGATGCCGCGCCTGCAGGCAGCCCGCCCGGCACGCCCGGTCGCGGATCGCCCCTGTTCGGCCGCTATACCGGCACGGGGCCGGGCGGCGGCCTGCTGCCGGCGGGATATGTGCCTCCGCCGGGCGGCGGCATCGTGACGGATATTCCTGGGGCAGAAGGCCGCTCGGTCTTCATCCATCCCGAACACAGCTATCCGGCCCTGGTCCTTGGCCCCTATGACACCATCGAAGTCACCAATGTGGGGGACAATTACACCGGGCCCATCGCGCGCGAGCCTTCGGGGCGCGTGAACAAGATGTATCTGGGCAGCGTCTCGATGGACTGGGACCTGGGACCTGCCCAGATCATGTCGGTGACGAGCTATCTCCGGGACACGGGCGAGGGCGCCTTCCCCGCTGCCATGATTTCCTCGGTCAGCGTCACGGCGATCCCGGGATATCATCCCTCGGTCAATACATCCTATCTGTTCGACACGGTGCGTCCCATCACCAGCACTTTCTTCTTCGATGCCAAGCGCGAAGCCAAATCACAGGAAATCCGCCTCACTTATCCTGAGGACCGCAACGGTCTGAGCTTCGTCGCTGGCGTCTACTATTCGGATGCGCGGACGGAATCGGTGAATGTGAACATCTCCGACCGGTCCGCCCCGCGCGAAGCGGTGTTCAATATCGGCCAGACATTCTTCCCGATTCATACGGCCGAGCAGATCGCGTCGAACAACCAGCAGGAGCAGGTCCAGATCCTGGATGAGACCTCGATGGCTCTCTATGGGGAAGCGACTTACGCCTTGACCGACAAGCTGAAAGTCATTGCCGGCATCCGCTTCTCCCGGGAAGACATCGCTTATTCGCTGCGGACATGGGGCCTGCTCACCAATGCGCCGTTCGGCGTGGGCACCTATGTCGAGGGCGGCACGGTGGAGAAGCCGATCACGCCCAAGATCAGCCTCGCCTATCAGGCGACGCCGGATAACCTTTTCTACGCCACGGCGTCCAAGGGCTATCGTCCCGGCGGCGTGCAGGGGCAGGCCAATCCGGCGATCTGCGCCAATGACATGGCGGCGCTCAACATCACCGAGACGCCGAGCGCGTTCGGATCGGACTCGGTGTGGAACTATGAGGCGGGAGCCAAGGTCCGCCTCTTCAACAGGGCGCTGCAGTTCACCGGCACAGTGTTCCATGTGCAGTGGAACAAGCCGCAGACGCCTTACCGTCTGCCGACCTGCAATTTTGAATATGTGACCAATATCGGCGGTGCCTACAGCCGGGGGTTCGATCTGCAGGGGTCGCTGCGGGCAGCGCCGGGCCTGACGATCGACTTCGCGCTGGGCTATACCGACGCCAAATTCACGCAGGACGTTCTGACCGAGCCAAACGCACAGGGGGATCGCAGTCTGCTCGTGGGCGAAGGCATGCGGCTGCTGGAAGTGCCGGAGTGGACCGGCTCGGTCGCCGCTCGCTACGAGTTCCGCCTCTCTCCGGAATGGCGGGCCTATGCGTTCGGCGCCTATCAGTATACCGGCTCCTATGTCACCACCCTGGGCCCGGGCGTGCTGAGCCATTCGCCCGATGTGTTCAACGCGCCTTCCATGGACAATGCCACCGCGCGCGTGGGCGTCTCGACCAGCCGCTTCGACATATCCCTGTTTGTGGATAATCTCTTCGCCAACAAGACGCTGCTGCCGAACGATCTGGTTGGCAGGACGTCCTGCCGCGACCTGGAATGCTCCACTTACGGGACCTTCTATCCGCTCACGCGCGGCCGGACGGTGCGCCCGCGGACCATCGGCCTGACCGTCACGGCGAACTATTGAGAACAGGAAGCGAGGACGGAGCGATGACGTTGCAGATCAGGAAGATCACGCCCAGCTTTGGCGCCGAGATTACCGGTGTCGACCTGACAAAACCCCTCACGCCGGACGTGGAGGCCGAGATCGTCTCGGCGATCGCGGAATATGGTGTCTGCGTTTATCCGGACACCGGCCTGACCGATGAGGGCCACATCTGGTTCAGCCGCATGTTCGGCAATCTGTGGACGATCGGCGGGCAGGGGACGCGCAGATCCCGCTTCGATTACCCGCAGCTTTTCGAGGCCGGCAATCTCACGGCGGAAGGCACGATCAGCGACGACGAGATGGCGCGCAAGCGCCGCAAGGGCGACCGGCTGTGGCACACCGATTCCAGCTTTACCAAGGAGCGCACGACTTATTCCCTGCTTCTGGCGCATGAAGTGCCGGTCTCGGGGGGCGAGACCGGCTTCGCGGACATGCGGGGCGCGTATGATGCCTTGCCGCAGGAGATGAAGGAGCGCATCGCCGACCTGCAGGCGGAGCACAGCTACAATTACTCGCGGATGCTCGCGGGCTTCCCGATCACCGAGGAGGAGGTCGAGCAAGGCATGATCGCGCGCCATCCGCTGGTGCACACGCACCCGATCTCGGGCCGCAAGAGCCTCTACATCGCCAGCCACGCGCTGCGCATCACAGGCATGGAGAAAGAGGAAGGCCGCGCGCTCATCAAGGAGCTTCTGGCGTTCGCGACCCAGCCGCAATTCACCTTCGACCATCACTGGAAGGAAGGCGACCTCGTCATCTGGGACAATTTCTGCACCATGCACCGGGGCGGGGAATATGACGACGTGAACCATCGCCGCGACATGCGCCGGACGACGGTGATGGCCTATCCGCCGCCGCCGGTCGTGATGGATCCGCGCTTCGCCGATCGGTTCGATGCCGCCCAGTTCGAGGCCATGGCGCATGACTGAGCCAAGGCCGGCGAAGCGCGCGCAGGACATCACGGGTTCAGGGCTTCGTTCCACGGGCTCTTCCCGCGCATCGGGCGCCGGGCGTGGCGCGCCGGGACAGAGCCGCGACAGGCGCTCCAATGCGCACGGTTGAACCGGTGGCGGACAGCCAGGGCGTGCTGCCGGGGCGTGACGAGGGAAGCAGACAATCGAGCGCCGCGCCCGAGACGACGGCTCCCGGCTGGGCATCCCCCCGCACCGCCTGGTTCACGCTCTCGATGATCGGCACGGTCACCATCCTCGGGCAGATGGACCGCGCGATCTTCTATCTCCTGGTCAATTCGATCAAGCGCGACCTTCAGTTTACCGACACGCAGATGAGCCTGCTGATGGGCGTGGCATATTCGGGCGCCTATTTCCTTTTTGGCCTGCCCATCGCGCGGCTGACGGATGTGGCGACCCGCAAATATATCCTGCCATGCGCGCTGGCGGCCTGGAGCTTTGGAACGGCGCTCTGCGCCGTTTCCGCGAATTTCTGGCAGCTCTACATTGCCCGGTCGATCGTGGGGGGCGGGGAGTCGGTAAAGGGGCCTTGCTCGGTCTCGATGATCTCCGATCTGTTTCCGCGGGACCAGCTCCCTCGCGCCTACGCGGCTTATAATTTCTCGATCCGCTTCGGCGAGGCGCTGGCACTCATTATCGGCGGCTTGCTGATCGGCTATTTCGCGACGCTGGGCACGGTCCAGATCCCGCTGATCGGTCCCATGCGGGACTGGCACATGGTCTTCCTGATCTTCGGCATTCCGGGGCTGGTCTTCGCGCTCATCTTCCTGGCCACAGTCAAGGAACCTGCGCGGCACGGGAGGAAGATCAAGGGTTCGGTTCCGCTCAAGGAGGTCTTTGCTTTCCTGTTCCGCAGCAAGGCGGGCGCGGTGCTCATCCCCATCCTTCTCGCCTCAGCCGTGAACAATATCGAGATGGTCGGCATCGGTTCGTGGCGCCCGACTTTCTATGAGCGCACTTATGGATGGGGGCCTGCGGACTTCGCGCCGATCATGGGCGTCGCCAACCTCATTCTGGCGCCCATTGCCCTGATCGCCGGGGCGATGCTGTCCGAACGGCTGGCGCGGCTGGGCCATGCCGATGCGAACATGCGCATCGTCCTCTGGGCCAATATCGGCGCCATTCCGCTCGGCATCGTGAGCCCGCTGATGCCCACCTTCGAAATGGCGCTCACTGTGAGCCTGATGAGCACGTTCCTCACTATTGCGAGCGCTCCCTCTCTGCTTGCGGCGATGCAAGTGGTCACGCCCAACGAGTTGCGGGGGCAGGTCAATGCCCTGTACCTCTTCACGCTGAGCGTGCTCGGACAAGGCCTCGGGCCGACCGTCGTGGCGCTGATGACCGACTTCGTCTTCCAGTCGGAGGCGGACCTTCGTTATGCGATGGTCACGATCGCGGCGCTGGCGGGGCCGGTTTCGCTGGCGCTCGTGTGGATCGCGGTGAAGCCATATGGCGAGGCCTACAAGGCGGCCACCGCGGCAGACTGAGCCGGGCTACGCCGATGTTCAGACTTTGGGGAGGCGCTCCCTGAGAGCGGCGTTTTCCAGCATCGCCTCGGCGAGGAGGCGCTTGAGCCGGACATTCTCGTCGCGCAGTGTCTGAAGTTCCTGTGCCCGCGACGGCAGTGGGGCCGGAGGCGATGTGCCGGGCGGCGCAGGCGCAGGCGTGCGATCACGGGCAGGGTCGCCCGCCACCTGCTCGTCCTTCAGCATCCGCTGCGCATTGGCAGTGAGATGGTCCATCACGTCGAGATACAAAGCGCGCGCTTCGGGAGGATGGCCCGCGAAGAGCAGGCGATCCCGCTCGAGGCTGATGGCATAGATCTGCTCGTAGCGCCGGCGGCCCGCAGCGGTCAGCGCGAGGCAGGTGTTGATGCGGCCTTCATCCTGCCGGTCCACCAGCCCGGCCTGGTGCAACTGCTTGATCATGCGGGCGATCTGGCTCTTGTCGCGCCGGGTGCGAGCGATGAGCGTGGAGAGATTGATCGGCTGGTTCTCTTCGATGAGCGAAAGCACGCGCCATTCGAAGTTGGAGAGGCCCACCTCACGTCGGAAGATCACGGTGCCGCTGCGCCGCATATATGTGATGAGGCTCTGCAGCCAGGGCAGCACCATGTCGCGGAACGGGGGCGCGTCCGCGTCACCCGCATCGTTGTCGATCCGGCCCGGCTTCCGGCCCGGCAAGTGATGCGCGAGCGATCGCTGGGCGAGATCGATCTCCGTGCCGGCCTCGTCCGCGACGAAGATGCTGGAGGCGCGGTCGACCAGCATCTCCGTCATTTCGATGAAACGGGCGACCCGGGGCGGGGGCAGGCCCTCGCATAATTGCCTGTCCCGCGCGCGGGCGATGGCCATGACGTCGCTGAAGACCGCCTGACCGCGGGCATTCAGGCCGATGGCGCTGCGGTGCCCGTGCCGTTCGATCATGCCGGCTTCCTGAAGCCCCTTGATGCCCCGGCTGATCTGCGCCTTGCCACGCCCGGACGTGGTGGCCAGATCGCGGGAAACCATGCCGCCATGCATGCCGAGCATGAAGATGAGCTGGCGGTGGATGTCGGGCATGTCCAGCTGCCGCGGATAGGCCATGCGGGCGCTTTCATCGGCAAGCTGCATGAGCGTGATGAGGCGGGCATAGAGCAGGTCGCGCCGCGCCCGGCCCCCTGCATTCGCTGCATTGTCCCCGCCCGTCGGCACCGTGCCCGTCGTTAACGCCATGGCCGCCTCCCGGCCGGGCCCGGATTGCAGGTCGAGCGATGTGCATCGTCGGGCGCGCGTGCCGTCCATCGCGACGGGCGGCCGGGCCGCGGCCTGCGTGCCTCGTGCTTCGATCGCACCAGAGTCCCCGGTTCATGTTCGTGCCGCGCCATCGTCTCCCCGGCGCCGGATGTGCCGATCCGACCAGACGATGCTCTAGGCATAGCTGGATGACATGCAAGCTTCGGCGCACGCCAGACCCGCGCAGGCGATCGCGATCTGCCTGCCGCCTTCCGGTGGGCGCGGTCAGCCGGGCTGTTGCGCCTTGAGGGTCCGCAGCTCGCGAAACATCTCGCCATGGCGCTTGAAAACACCATTCGCATAATAATCGAGCAGTGGCAGGCTGACGGGGGCCACGCCTGCTTCCCCGGCGAAGCGGGCGATGAGGTCGTCGGTGCCGGTGTCGATCGTGCCGGGAGTGCTTTCGACGGCGGGGAAGCTGGGCTGTTGTCCTGCCGCTTCCATGCGGGCGCGCAGGGCCTGGTGGGTTTCATCGCCATCGTCGAAAATCTCGAAAGTGAAATTGTCCGCAAGGCCGGCTTCGGTCAGGAAGATCCGGAACTTCAGGCAGAATGGGCAGCTCCGCTTCAGATAGGCGATCGGTCGGTTCGCGCTGGTCATGTTCATCACTCCATTGTTCCCGAGGGGCAGGGCGTTCAGCTGCCCCAGCGGCCGAGCGGCGGCAGCCCCAATATGTAACGTCCGAATGCCTGGGCGGCGGCGTCATATTCATTGGCGATGTGACTTCGCCCGGCGTGGGCATCGCGCCACATGCGCTGGATGGGGCTGTCTAGCCGGATCGAGGTGCCGCCGGCGACAGCGAACAGGCGATCGATGGTCCGGGTCGCCAGCTCCTGCACATAGACGCCAGTCGCCGCAGCGTTTGCGCTGAAGTCTTCATCGGGCAGGATGCCCGCGGCTGCGCGCTCCTCGATGCGTCTGATATGATCTTCCCACAGGAGCGTGGCGGCGCGCAGCTCCAGCGTGGACTCGGCGAGACGCATGGCATTGGGGATGGAATTGGTGGGTATGCGGGTGCCCGGAGCGGTGCGCCCGCGCACCTTGCCCGTCACGACGTCCAGCATCGCGTCGGCAATGCCAAGGAAGACCGGGGTGAGGGCGGTGCCGATCGTGGCGGCATAGCCCGCATTCCACAGGGGGCCTTGATGCAGACCCTCGCCCCTGGTGTAGCGATTGGCCATCGCCCCGCTCATTTCCAGGCGGTGGGAGGGGACGAAGACGTCGTCGAGCACGAGCATGCGGCTCGCCGTGCCTGCCAGCCCCATGACGTGCCAATTGTCCTCGATTTCATAATCCGAACGCGGCACGATGCAGAAATAGGGGATGCGGAAGCGTTCGCTGTTCGTCTGCGAGATGTCGGGGACGCTAACGCCCACCATGGCCCATGTCGCGTTGACCGACCCGGAGGAGAAAGGAAACTTTCCGGTCACCCGCAGCCCGCCCTCGACGATCCTCGCCCGGGTGATCGGCAAGCCCGAGGTTGATGCCAGCGTATCCGGGCCATCTGCCCAGAATTCGTCTTGCAGCTTGCGCGAGTAGAGGCTCGTGATGAAGGGATGCGCGCAAAGCACGCCGATGACCCAGGCAGTCGAGGCGCACGCGCTGGCCACCATGCGGATGGCCCGGGCGACCTCGAGGATGCTTTCCTCCGTGCCGCCATATTCCTTCGGCACATAGACGCGCCACATGCCGGCGCGGCGCAGGGCCTCGATGATCTCGTCCGAAACGCGCCGCTGCGCTTCGGTTTCGGGAGCCAGCTCGGCAATGCGCGGCAGCAGCTCCGCGATCCGGCTGGTGAGGGTGGATCCGGGGGGCCAGCTCGCCGCGACATCGTCGGGCGCAAAGGCGGTTCTGACGAGCGTGCTCATGCGACGGACTCCTCAGCCTGCGACCCAGGCGATGGTTTCGCGTGCCTTAGCGATGTAGCTCGGCGCTTCCTGCAGGCGCTGGCCTTCCGCGCGGATGAAGGTGACATCCGTGATGCCGATCAGGCCGAGATTGGCGCGCAGCAAGGGTTCCTGGAAATCCGAGGCGCTCGCGGGGGGCTGGCTGTAATCGCCGCCGCGCGACAGGATGACGAAGGCCTTCTTGTTCCAGATCAGGCCCTTATACTGCCCCTGGCCGGTAAATCTGAAGGTGCGGCCGGCTCGCGTCAGATGATCGACCCAGCTCTTGAGCTGCGTCGGCATGGACATGTTGTACATCGGGCATGCGATGACGAGGATCTTGGCATCTTCGACCTGGCGTATCAGCTTTTCGGAAAGGTCGACGGCGGCCTGTCCCTCCGGCGTCCGCTCCCCATCCTTCGCCATGAAGCCGCCAATGGCGTCCGGCCCCCAGTGTGGAATCGGATCAAGCGCGAGATCGAGCGTCTCCACCTCTGTCTCGGGGTGGCTCGCGCGCCATTGCGCGACGAACTCGTCGCTGAGGATGCGGGTTACCGAGTTGGTGAGATTGGGGCTCGACTGGATGTGCAGCAGCTTGATCATGACCTCTCCTCTGACCCGCTTCGTGGCGAGATGATAAAAGCAACTTAAGTGGATTCGGGGGATGTCGTCAACTTCAATTGCGGGGCGAGTGTGCATCATCTCCTTGGTCACGGTGTCCGGAACGTTGCGTCTGCGTCAGGTCGGCCGTTGGAAATGCCGAGAAAGCGTAACGTCAGCGGATCGCGCACGCCGCAGATCAGCGGTCCGGAGTAGCAGCGATTGACAGATCGGGCTGGGCCGTCTGGACAACGTTAGCGAGGATCGCCGCTTTATCGCCTCCATTGCGCCAAGCACGGGGGCCGGGTCGCCAGTGCAAATCCTCGAACGCTCGAACACATTTACGGCAACGGGGCCCGAGCACGGGATGGTTCAGGAATCCCCGAGCTTCATCGCGCGAACGGATTGCGAAATGCCGCGCGGCCGGTGAAATGGCCCTGTACGTTCAATCACCATCGCTTTCCGCTTCAACCGCGGCGGACAGGTCGACGCCGCGGGCTCCTTCGGTCGGCTTGCTGCCTATCGCGCGGTTCGCGTCCATCTATTCGCATCCATCTAGAAGCGAAGCATTGCCTCGAGCCCGATCATCTGGATCGTTTGGGCGCTGCCGGTCTGGCGAATGAAGTTCCCGGGCTGGAAGATCGAGGCGGAAGCGGCGAAGCCAAGGATTGGCGTCGCTTGCCAGCCCAATGAAATTTCCGCCTGGTTGCCGATATGGCGGGCCGATGCCGCACCACTCGGGCGGACCAACTGGCCGGGCACATCGTAAACACCATCGGCGCGGCTGAAGCGCCAATAGGCGATGGCGGAAACCTCGACCGTCACGTTCGACCCGAGATCGGCATCGATGCTCGGATGGATATTCATGATGTTGCGCGGGCCGATCGGCGAGAGTTCGCCGAAATATTTGCCTTTCGGGAACATCGCGTTGAACGTGCCGAGCCGGCCGTCGGCAGGGTCACGATCGCCGCTCGCGATGTTGGCGCGCAGACGAAGGCGCGGATGCATCCGTCCGTTCAGCATATAGGCCGTTTCGGTCGCGATCGACCAAGCGCGGATGCTCTGTCCAGCGAAGCTGCCCCGCTGGAGCATCGCCTCCCAGTTCCAGGCGAGAGCGCCCTGTTTACCGAACAGCCGCGCGCCAAACGTATCGCGCCGTTCATATCCCATACGCCCGCCGAACCGTGCAGCTGCGTCGCCATAATGCAGCCAATAAAGATCGGCCTTGGCGAAATCGGTGAGCGGTAGTGTCGCATAAATGCCGTCGAGCCGCTTGCTGGTTGAGCTGCGATCGTCGAAATTGCCCGGCCCGATCGCGACCGGGCGCAGGTGAAGCCCTTCGAGCTTCAGGGCGCCGCGCTGCCAGCTCACGCGTGCGCCATCAAAGGGCTGCGGGATGTTCGGGCCGTAGCGCGTCCCCACCAACCGCTCGGATCCGAGTGCGACGAGTTCCCGGCCGCCGCGCAGGATCAGCGTTCCACCGGCGAAGGGCAGTTCCGCATCGACAAACCCCTGGAGCAGATCGATGCCCGTGCGGTCCGCCGGCCCCGGACCGCCGGCCACCCCGACGGCATCACCAGCAATCCCCTGTACGAAGGCGCGGGCCGGGCCGGCTTTCACGCTGGCAAGCGGCATGAAACGCAGCCAGAGATAACCGTCATCGGATGTCGGGGACTGGCCCCACAGATTGTCGGCGAACCCCTCGTATCGTGCCCGCGCCTCGCCACCCAGGGTGAGCGAGACGTCGCCCTGGGTGTCGAGTGGCCGTGCCTTCAGCTTTTCCCACCAATGCGCGTCTCGTGGGGCGGTGGCGGATGGCGCAGACCAATCCTCGTCATAGCGGACATTGGTCTGCGCAACCTGCGCCTGCGCCATGCCTGGCAACAGAAGCAGTGCCGCGAGGATTGCCGTGCGCATCATCGCGCGATCAGGTGGCGAACAACCGGGAGCGAATCCTCGCGCTGGAAGGCACGGACTGCATCCTGCTGGACGCGATCGGCATTGGTGACGCGCTCATGCTGCCGCAGATGTTCGAGCCAGCTTTCGACGGTGAAAATTTCGAGCACGAGGCCCGGCTCCGCCGCGTCCTCGTACACGCCCCAATGGATCGCGCCGTCACGCCGGCGAATGCGGTGCATATCCTGCATCGCGATGAAGAAATCGGGCACTCGGGCCGGATCGACACGATATTCGATCGTCACCAGAACCGGTCCGCGATCATGCTCGATATCGCCGTCGATGAGCGGAGCGGGCCAGTGTAGCGAGGGGGCGAGGTCGAGCTTCGCCATCCCATCGAGCGGATAGAGCAGCGAGAGTGCCAGCGTGACGGCGGCAAGCAGGCAGGCCGCCGCCAGCAACGTCAGCGGTACGCCGATCTGGCCGGCCACGCTGCCCCATAGGGTCGAGCCGGCGGTCATGGATCCCTGGAAGACGAGCAGGTAGATGGCGAGCGCGCGCGCCTTCACCCAACCGGGCGAACTGGCCTGCGCCCCGCCATTCAAGGATGCCATCATTGCAATCCAGGCGAAGCCGCCGACGCCTAAGGCCATAGCGGCGGTAGCGAAGCCGGTGGCCTGCGACAGCCCGCCCATTGCTGCGGCGAGCAACAGCGAGGCGACGACCGTCGTGCGGTTCGCACCGAGCTTGCCGCGCAGGCGCGGCATCAGCATCGCGCCGGCGATGGCGCCCAGCCCCATGAAAGTGAGCAGACCGCCATAACCGGCCGGACCCAGGCCGAGATCGCGCCGCGCGATGATGGGCAGAAGCGCCCAGAGCGCGCTGGCGAAGAGGAAGAAGCCCGCCGAGCGGATCAGGACGGTCTGCAGCTCCGGCGCGCGCATCGCGTAGCGCAGCCCTGCACGCATCGCGCCAACGAAATGCTCGGCGGGCAGATGGCGCTCGGATGTCGCGCGCCGCCAGCGCCACAGCACAGCGATGACGCCGAGGACCGACACCGCATTGAGCGCGAAGACCGCGCCGGTGCCGGCCGCGGCAATGATCACGCCGCCCAGCGCCGGGCCGATCGCGCGGGCGATGTTGACGCCCAGGCTGTTGAGCGCGACCGCCTGTTGCAGGGCCGGCTGCGGCACCAGCTCCGGCACGATCGCCTGGAAGGTGGGGGCCGACAGCGCCGCGCCGACCGCGATGGCGGCGGTAAGGGCGAGCAGGATCCAGGCGTTGGTCAGGCCGGCAAAGGTGCTGAGCGCGAGGATCGCGGCGGCGGTCAGCCCGAACAACTGCGCGCCGATCAGCAGCTTGCGCCGGTCGACGATGTCGGCAAGCGCGCCGGCGGGGAGTGCCAGCAGGAACATCGGCAGCGTCGTGGCGGCCTGGACCAGCGCGACCATCAATGGATCGGCCGACAGCGAGGTCATCAGCCAGCCCGCGCCGACATCGTGCATCCAGGTGCCGATGTTCGAAACGACCGTGGCAATCCAGATCGCGCGGAAGACCTTGTTGGCGAGCGGCTGGTCGCTGGCAGTGGTCATCGCGTGCGCTCCCGCAGGATCGCGGCGAGCATCAGCCCGCCGATGAGCCCGACATGTTCGAGGAAGGTGTTGCGCTCATGGAAGCGCGCCATCGGTTCGGCGATGGTCCAGAATGGATGCGCGACGAGCGTGGCGAGTGCGGTGAACACGCCGAGCGCCCCCGCGCCGAGCCACGCGCCGCGCCTGAAGACGATCGCGAATGATCCGACGAGCTGAACCAAGATGGTCAGCGCGGCCACGAACATGGCGGGTTGCAGCCCGAAATGTGCGGCCTCGGCAACTGCGCTGTTCCAATCGAGCAGCTTGGCAAGCGCGCTCGTCCAGTATGGCGATGTGAGCAGCGCGGCGGCGAGGATCGCGAAGCGACGGTCGGTGAGCAGCGTGGCGATCGGCGCGGGCGTCATCGCTCAGACTGCCCAGCAGCCGCAGCCGAACGCGCCCCAGAAGCTCTGGACGTCGGCCACGGGCGCGTTGCTCGCTAGCGCCGCGGCATGGTCATGGCCGTGCACCGCGCAGGCCGAGTGGCAACCGCAGGCGCTGGCGAGCTTCTGCGCGGTCTGCGGCGCGCGATGATAGCCGCCGAAGGTCGCGACCGGCGACCAGTCGGGCATCGGCCGGGGCAATGCGGGCGCGATGCTCGAATAATCACCTTCGCCATGCACGATCTTGCCGCCGAGCAGGGTCAGGACCGATCGCAGATGGACGATCTCGCTTTCCGCGACGCTGAAATAGTCGTCTGACAGCAACGCCAGATCGGCGAGCTGGCCCGCCTTGATCTGTCCTTTTTTGCCCACCTCGTTCGAGAACCAGGTGTTGCGCTCGGTCCAGAGCCGCAATGCAAGTTCGCGGTCGAGGCGGTTTCGCACCGGATAGAGCGTCGTGCCGCCCAGCGTACGCCCGGTGACCAGCCAGGATAGCGAGACCCACGGGTTGTAGCTGGCGACGCGCGTGGCATCGGTGCCAGCGCCGACCGGCACCCCTGCATCGAGCATCCGCTTGATCGGCGGGGTTGTCTCGGCCGCCTTGGCACCATAGCGATCGATGAAATACTCGCCCTGAAACGCCATACGGTGCTGGACCGCGATACCGCCGCCGAGCGCGGCGATGCGATCTATATTGCGTTCGCTGATCGTCTCGGCATGGTCGAAGAACCAGTTGAGGCCGGACAGCGGAATGTCGCGATTGACCTTCTCGAACACGTCGAGTGCACGGCCGATCGTCTGGTCGTAGGTGGCGTGCAGCCGCCACGGCCAGCGCCGCTCGGCCAGCAGGCGCACGACGGGTTCCAGGTCGCCTTCCATGCTCGCCGGCATGTCGGGGCGCTCGACGCGGAAATCCTCGAAATCCGCTGCAGAGTAGACCAGCATCTCGCCCGCGCCATTGTGGCGATAGGTGTCGTCGCCATCGCCGGGCTTCACCTGCGCTGACCAGGTGGCGAAGTCCTTGAGCTCCTCCTTCGGCTTCTGCGTGAAGAGGTTGTAGGCGATCCGAAGGGTCAATTGGCCGTCGCCGTGCAGCTTCTCGATGATCTGATAGTCGTCCGGATAATTCTGGAAGCCACCCCCCGCATCGATCACCGACGTGACGCCCAGCCCGTTCAGTTCACGCATGAAATGGCGGGTCGAATT
Organism: Sphingobium lignivorans; assembly: GCF_014203955.1. NCBI lineage: Bacteria > Pseudomonadati > Pseudomonadota > Alphaproteobacteria > Sphingomonadales > Sphingobiaceae > Sphingobium > Sphingobium lignivorans. The sequence goes on along the minus strand of NZ_JACHKA010000001.1, from coordinate 2,823,777 downwards.
GAGCTGATACTCTTCGGGCAGCTTCGGCCCCTTGGCCAGCGTCGCATAGAGGATCGTCGCGTTAGGCTGGGCGAGCAGCAGCCCGGTCGGGTTGCCGGCGGCATCGCGCACGATCTCTCCGCCCGGCGGATTGGGTGTGTCCTTGGTATAGCCCACCGCTCGCAGTGCCGCGGCGTTGAGGAGCGCGCGATCGTAAAGGTGGAGGATGAACACTGGCGTATCGGGCGCCGCAGCGTTGATCTCGGCAAGCGTCGGCAGGCGCTTCTCGGCGAACTGATGTTCGGTAAAGCCGCCCACGACACGCACCCATTGGGGCGGTGGGGTATTCTGCGCCTGCTTCTTGAGCATCGCCATCGCATCGGCCAGCGTCGGCACGCCGTCCCAGCGCAGCTCCATATTATAATTGAGGCCACCGCGAATGACGTGGATGTGGCTGTCGATCAGGCCGGGGATCAGGCGGCGACCCTTGGCGTCGATTATCTGTGCATCCCGGCCGATCGCGGCACGCACATCCGCTTCCGAACCGACCGCGAGGAACTTGCCGTCACGGATCGCAACGGCCTGCGCCTGCGGATTGGCGCGGTCGAGCGTCGTTACCCTGGCGTTGGTGATCAGGAGGTCTGGCTGTTTGGGCGACATGGCGAAGCTCTCCGTTCGGGTGAGAAGGGCGGTCGTGACGGCGGCGCCCGCAAGCGCCTGGCGGCGAGTGATATGCGTCATGGTCGATGATCCTGTGCGGCAGGTGGAGCGACCCAGCGCTTGGCGAGCGGCACGATCTGCTCGCCGGCGAGGATGCCGGCGAGCCCGATCAGGGCGATGATCGGTGGTGCGGGGGAGCGGACGCCCATCAGGCTGTAGATGATGCCGATCAACAGCCCGGCACCCAGCGAAAGAAGATAGGGTTTCATGTCGTTGCTCCCCTGCCCGTCATCAGCCGCGAATGAACGCCAGCATATCAGCGTTCAGCTCGTCGGCATCCACCGTCAGCATCCCGTGCGAATAGCCGGGATAGATTTTGAGCTGGGCGTCAGGCAGCAGCTGGGCCTGCAGCTCGGCGGCATGCTTGTAGGGGACGAGCTGATCGTCATCGCCCTGCAGCACTAGCGTCGGGACGCTCATCGCCTTCAGGTCATCGGTCTGGTCGGTTTCCGAGAAGGCCTTGATGCCCTGATAATGAGCGAGCATGCTGCCCATCATCCCCTGGCGCCACCAATTGTCGGCAACCGCCGGGATCACCTTCGCACCGGGCCGGTTGAAGCCGTAGAAGGAGGAGTCGGCGACTTCACGGAAGAAGGCGGACCGGTTGGCCGCTTGGGCAGCGCGCAGCCCGTCGAACACAGACATCGGCAGGCCATCAGGATAGCGTTCGGTGTCGAGCATGATCGGCGGGACCGATGCTACGAGGATCGCCTTGGCGACGCGACCCTGCGGAATGCCGTAGCGAGCGACATAGGCGGCGACTTCACCACCGCCGGTCGAATGGCCGATGTGGATGGCGTTCCTGAGATCCAGATGCTCGACGACGGCGGCCGCGTCCGAAGCGTAATGGTCCATGTCATGACCGAAATCGACCTGCGCCGAGCGGCCATGCCCACGGCGGTCGTGCGCGACGACGCGGAAACCCTGATTGTAGAAGAACAGCATCTGGCTGTCCCAATCGTCCGAAGACAGCGGCCAGCCATGGTGGAACATGATCGGTTGCGCGTCCTTGGGACCCCAATCCTTGTAGAAGATCTCGGTGCCGTCTTGTGTCGTGATGGTGCTCATGAGTCGGTTCCTTTCTTCGCGCTGCTGATGGGTGGCCGGACCGCGGGCAGGGGGGATGCGGTCCGGCCGGGGGGGCTTCAGTGACCGCCTTCGGACGCGCCGAACATGGTCTTGGCGTAGGTGACGCCGAGGCCGTAGGCGCCGCCCCATTTGCGGGCGATGCCGGTTGTCAGGTCGTAGGTCTCGCCACGCGCCCAGTCGCGCTGCAGCTCGAGTAGATATTGCAGCGCGGTCATCGGGCGGGCACCGGCCTGGATCATCCGGGCGACCGCGCGCTCATGCGCTTCTTCCGAAACGTCGCCGCAGGCGTCGGTGATGACATAGGTCTCAAAGCCCTGGTCGATCGCCGAAAGAACCGGACCGACGATGCAGACCGAGGTCCAGAGCCCGGCGAAGACGAGCCGGGTCTTGCCGATGCGGTTGACCTCATCGATCACCGCGGCGTCTTCCCAGGTGTTCATGGACGTGCGGTCGAGCAGCGCCTGACCGGGGAACGGGTCGGTCACTTCGGTGAACATCGGGCCGGAGAAGCTCTTCTCGGCGACGGTGGTGAGGATCGTCGGCACCTTGAAGCCGGCCGCTGCGTTGGCGACCAGCGCTGCGTTGTTGCGCAGCAGTTCGGCCGCGATCGACTTGGTGGCGAACGCCATCTGCGACTGGAAGTCGATCATGACCAGCGCGTGGTCGGTCGGCGAAAGCAGCGTGGGGCCGGGGGTAGCGGTGGCGGTCGTCATGGTAAAATCTCCCTTGTCAAAACAATGTGCGCGGTGTTGGGCAACGTTAGGTTCGAGATGCTTTGCGACCAATCCGGATAAAACTGATCGGATCGTTCTATTTTTTTGAATAGTGATTACGTCGGTCCGGGTCGGCCCACGTCAGGGGCAGCACGGCGGCAAAGCTTGCCAGACAGTGGAGCAAGCATGCGGCGAGACTGTTCAACTGGCCGATGGCGGAACTGGCCGCGGGCAGGCTGACGATGCCGATCGCGCCGGCCAGAAAGCGGCGGATTCGACGGCGGCAGATATGTTGCCTGCATCCTTGGCATTCGCCGCATTACGACCTCCTGTCTCGGTCGATCTCCCAAGCGGCGACCGACGGAAGATTGACTAGCGCGATGGGATTGGCGGCGGCACACTGACACGGGGGGGAGACCGCTCCCTCATTCGGGGGAGCCGAAGGTCCTCCAGTTGCGCTATTCAGCCAGCCGCGCCGCCACGCGGCTCGGGGGAGTCATCGATTGCGTCACGCCATTGCCTGTCTGACTATGACCGCGACGCTCGCAAGCGCCCCCGTCGCCGCGACGCAAATGGCGGGATTCAAGCACAGCAGCTGGACGCCCGAACAAGGAGCACCGGGCAATGTGGTCGGTATCGCGCAGACCCCGGATGGCTATCTGTGGCTTGCCTCGGCGGAAGGCGTGTTCCGTTTCGACGGCCTGGCCTTTGAGCGTATCGCCAATCCCGGTGACGCCCGCTTTGCCAATGCCATACCGACGGCGATTTTCGTCGATCGGCAGGGGCGGCTGTGGGTCGGGTTCAATCAGAGTGCGGGTCCTGCCCTCTACCGCGCGGGGCGCCTGCACCCGATCGCGATGCCCGCCCCGCCGCCCTCGGTCATGCGGTTCGCGCAATCCGCAGACGGCACGATCTGGGCTGCATGGGGTGGTCAGGGCGAGCGGCTGTTCCGCTTGCGCGGGGACCGGTGGCAGTCCGTGGACCGTGCGCTCGGCCTGCCGCCGGGTGAGATTGCATCACTTGTCGTGACGGCCGACGACAGCCTGTGGGTTACGCTGGGCGAGAGCCGCGAGCGCGGCAGCCTGGCTCGCCTGAAACCAGGAGCGGCGCGGTTCACGCTGGAGCCTGATCGAATCGGCTTCTCGATGCTCGCACGCGCGCCGGACGGATCGCTGTGGGTGTCGGATCAGTTCGGCACGCGGTCGATCCGCGACGCGCGCGGCGCAGCGCCTGGTTCGCCCCGTGCGATGCCGGCAGTGCCCGGCGCAGCCGTCCCCTCGCTCGCGTTCGATCGTCGCGGTGGCGTGTGGGGTTCGACGCGCGGTGTCGGCCTGTTTCGCGGCGACATGCAAGCCACCGGCGCCGTCGAGCGAATCGAAGCAGGGCGGCGGCTGACATCGAACGCCACGATCGATGCCTTTGCCGATCGCGAAGGCAGCATCTGGGTAGCGACCGATGCGGGCATCGACCGCTACCGCCCCGTCCCCATCAGCCCGTTGTCCGCCATTCCCCCCGATGTGCAGGACGGCATCAAACTCGCGGCGAACGACACCAGCGTGTACGTCGGCGCTGCGCATGATCTCTACAGGATGGGGAAAGATTCGATCACGCGAGTCCGACGCGTCGGCGAGCGGATCGCAGCGCTGTGCCCTGCCGGCAACCGCGGGGTGTGGGCCGTGCATGGCAACCGGGTCGTGCGCTACGGCTCGACCGCCGCGGCCAGTTTCTCACGACCTGCGGACCCTGTAGCACCGACGGTCTGCGCGGAGGATCGCTCAGGCCGGTTGTGGATCGATGGTGAGGATGGCTTGTGGGTGCGTGAAGACAACCGCTGGGTCGAGCGTTACACCGGCATGAGAAACGTGCTCGACCTCGTCCCTGATCCCTCGCGAGACGGGGTCATTGCAAACACGGGCGACGGCGGGCTGCTGCACCTCACCCCCACGCATCGGGCCGCGATCCCCGCCCGCATCCTGGGGATCGGCCCGATTTCCACCATCTGGCGGACGGGTGACACGGTCTATGCTAGCGGCGCGACCGGCGTCGTGCGGATCGGTGCGCGGGGGATGGCGCGCATCGACTCTGCCGCCAACCCCTGGCTTGTGGGCGTGCGAGGGATGGCGCGCGGTAGCGACGATGCTGCATGGTTCCTCGTTCGGCTGGGCGTCGTACGAGTCGCCGGCACCGAGCTCGAGCGCGGTTTCGCCAGGCCGGGCGCGGCCCTGCAGCATCGCATGTACGATCATATCGATGGTTATGAGACCCGCGGTCAGGCGATCAGTTTTCGCGGCCCACAGGTCGAGGCGTTGAGCGATGGTCGCGTCCTGCTCGCCTCACGCGCCGGTCTATTGCAGATCGACCCGTTGCAAGCGCGAGCCGCCAGGGCCGCTCCGCCGGTTGTCATTCGCACTGTCAGCACGGGGCGGCGGTTCTGGCGCGATCCGCCTCAGCATCTCGAACTGCCGCCAGGCACGCGCAGCTTGCGCATCGGCTTTGCGGTCAACAGCCTGGCCGTGCCGACGCGAAACACGGCATTCTATCGCATGGATGGCTCCGACGCCGACTGGACAGCGGCCGGGCAACGGCGCGAGGCGAGCTACACCAATCTCGATCCCGGCCGGCACGAGTTTCGGGTGATCGCGCAGGACGCCGAGGGGAACTGGAACCGGCAGGGTCAGCGGCTCACCATCGATATTCCGCCGACCTTCCTGCAAAGCTGGAAGTTCAAGGCGCTATGCGCCGCCTTGGCCGCGCTGTTCCTGTGGTTTGTCTACCAGCTGCGCATGCGCGTGCTGGCCCGCCGTATCCGCAGCCGGATGCTCGACAGGATGCGCGAGCGCGAGCGGGTGGCCCGCGATATCCATGACACGCTGTTGCAGTCGATCCAGGCCCTGATGCTTCGCTTCCAGCTGGCGGTCGATGGGTTGCCGTCAGATACGAAGGCGCGACGCGAACTTGAGGATGCCATGGACCGCGCTGACGAAGTCGTGGCCGAAGGCCGCGACCGGCTGCGCGACCTGAGACGCGGCAGCGGCCTGGAAGATCCCGAGGCCACGCTGCGCGAGATTGCCGGGCGGCAACTATCCGGTACCGCCATTGCGACCACGGTGCGATCGTCAGGCGTGCGCCGCCCGCTCGATCCGGTCGCATGGGACGAACTTGCCAGTATCGCGGCCGAAGTCATGTTCAATGTCGCCCGGCACGCTCATGCCGCTAGCATGATCGTCGATCTGCAATACCGCTCGACGGGTGTCGCCTTGTCCATTGCTGACGATGGGATCGGCATTCCCGCCGATGTCGCGCGCGAAGGACGCCGCGGCCATTACGGCATTCCCGGCATGCGCGAGCGCGCCGCGCGCATCGGCGGCACGCTGCGCATCGCCCGGCGGCGAGAAGGTGGTACCGAAGTGACCGTGGCGGCGCCCGCCGCGATGGTATATCGAAAGCCCAGTGACCGAGAATGAGCGAACAGGCGGCGGCAACGCCGAAAGCGGCTCCGCGCAACGGCGGCGCATTCGCGTACTGGTGGTCGATGATCACCCCATGATGCGCGAAGGCATTTGCGCGACGCTCGGCCGGCAGGACGATATCGACGTGATCGGCGAGGCGGGGGACGGTCACGAGGCGTTGGCGATGTTTCGGGAGAAGCGCCCTGACGTCGTGCTGATGGATGTACAAATGCCGGGCGTGGGAGGGATTGAGGCATTGGAGGCGATCCGCGCCGAAGATGGTAACGCCATTGTGCTGATCCTCACCACCTATCCCGGCGATGCTCAGGCGCATCGTGCTCTTGCCGCCGGCGCTGCGGGCTATTTGCTTAAATCATGCCTGCGCAAAGAGCTCGTCGACACAATCCGCGCCGTCCACACCAGGCGCCGCGTGATCGCGCCCGAAGTTGCGCTGGAGCTTGCCGTCCACGCCCTTGAGGATCGGCTGACCGGAAAGGAGATCGCGGTGCTGCAACTGGTGGCCGAGGGGCAGCCAAACAAGCAGATCGCCTGGCAGCTCGGCATATCGATCGAGACCGTCAAGTCGCACCTGAAATCGATATTCGAGAAGCTGCAGGTCGATGATCGCACGCACGCGGTGACCATCGCTGTCCGACGCGGTTATCTGAGCTGAGCTTCATCGCTGAGGCAGCTCTGATGTGGTGCCGTCAGGCAAACGCTACCTTGTCTCCGGCAGTAAACCACCATGCCATCCATTTGCTTCAAGCGCCACAGGTTCCCGCAGGATGCGATCCGGCTGGCGGTATGGCTCTACTTTCGCTTTACGACGAGCTGCGCGACGTTGAGGAGATGCTCGCCAAGCGCGGGATCGACGTGACCTACGAGACAGTTCGCTGCTAGGCCAACAAGTTCGGTCCTGCGATCGCGGCTAACATTAAGCGGCGTGGCCGTGCCGATAGCGGCATCTCGGCGAAATGATAGTGCGGATCAACGGCACACACATGTTCATGTGGCGGACCGTGAACAAGGAGGGCGGGGTACTCGATGTCCTCGTGCAGAAGCGGCGAAACAAGATCGCACCTATGAAATTGCTGCGAAAACTGCTCATGAACCAGGGCTTCATTCCGGATACGATCGTGACCGACGACCTCGCTTTCCACGAGGCGGCCATGCGCGAGATAGGCTGCCGGGATCGTCAACGGCCGGGGCGACTACGGGACAACAACCGGGCCGAGAACTCGCAGCTGCCAGTCCGACGTCGACAGCGAAAGATGCAGCGCTTCAAGTCCCGGCGCCGGCCCAGCGGTTCGTCTCAACCCACAGCGATCTACAACACCTTCAAACTTCAGCGCCACTGATCTGCCGAAACACGATGCGCCAGTTCCGATCCGCAGCTATGGCGGAGTGGCTCGCCGCGTCCGCCGCTCAGGTATGAATCTAACCGTCAGGGCCTTTGCTCGACGACGAAAGTCACCCTGGCAATGTCGCTTCTTTTCAATCGCCGGATCGATGCCTTCCGCAATCTGCTATCGGGCCTCATCCCGTCTAGCGCGCGCAGCGGCCGAGGTAGAGAGTCTTCATGCTTGTCGAGGTACCGGTAGTTGAGGCGCCACAGCTTCAAGCCTGTAGGCTGAATGGCAAGATACAGGCCCTGGGTGTCGCGCAGGAGATAGGTTTTTGTTGCGGGCCTGGCGGATGTGATGCTGATGTGAGTCAGCATTGGAGTCTTCCCAGCAGGCCGGGTCGATCCGGGACCATCAATAGCACCATCAGGAATGTTGTGCTGGTGATGGTTCTGACCGGACGTCACCGGAAATTTAGCCGGCGAGCATCGGTCGATTTATGCTGTGAAACCAGGTGCTTGCTGGACGCACTTAGCGCTAGAAAGTGGTGCCAGAAGATAAGTTGGAGTCATGGTCAAGTGACTGATCTATCAACCAAATCATCGACTTTTGATTGCCGAAGCCAACTATAACATAATTTGGATTCGTGGAAAGGGCTGGATGTACTTGGATGGCCTGCTGCCGGTTTGGTGGACACCGAGATAGGGTGTTTTCACCTATCGGAGGCCCACAATGCAACGAAGGAAGTTCAGCCGCGAGTTCAAGCTTGAGGCGGTAAGGTTGGTCCGTGAGCGCGGTGTGGCAGTTGCGCAGGCGGCCCGCGATCTGGATGTGCACGAGAACCTGCTGCGCAAATGGGTAAAGGAGTTGGCCGCTGATCCTGGCCATGCCTTTCCCGGGCAGGGTCAGATGAAGCCGGAGCAGTTGGAGATCGACCGTCTGCGCCGGGAAGTGGCCAAGCTGAAGGCAGAGCGCGACATTCTAAAAAAAGCCGCCGCCTACTTCGCGAAGGACTCGATATGAGGTTCGCCTTCATCGCGAAGCACCGAGGGATCTGGCCGGTGGCATGGATGTGCGGGGCGCTCGGTGTCTCGCGGAGCGGCTTCCATGCCTGGCTCACCCGGGCGCCGTCACAGCGTGCCCGCGACGACGAGGTGATCGGCTCGAGGGTCAGGGCCAGCCATGTTGGCAGCTATCGCACCTATGGCGCCCGGCGTGTCTGGCACGACCTGCTCGCCGAAGGCATCTCCTGCGGTCTGCATCGGGTCGAACGGCTCATGCGAGCGCAAGGGCTGCGGGCCAGGCCACGCCGCCGTGGACTGCCCAAGGATCAGGGCGAACGCTCGGTCATCGCCGGCAACGTTCTGGGTCGCCAGTTCACGGCCGACAGGCCCAACCAGAAGTGGGTGGCAGATTTTACCTACGTCTGGACTGCCGAAGGATGGCTCTACGTGGCCGCCGTCATCGACCTGTTCTCGCGCAGGGTGGTGGGCTGGTCGATGAGCGACACGATGACCGCCCAGCTCGTTACCGATGCGCTCATCATGGCGATCTGGCGACGCGGAAAGCCCGATGCCCTGCTGCATCACTCGGACCAGGGTAGCCAATATACCAGCGAGCAGTTCCAGCGGCTCATGGCCGACAACGGCGTCACCTGTTCGATGAGCAGGTCCGGCAACGTCTGGGATAACGCCGCGATGGAAAGCTTCTTCTCCTCGCTCAAGACCGAGCGGATCGGGAAAAAGGTCTACCGCACGAGGGCGCAGGCGAAGGCGGACGTGTTCGATTACATCGAGTGCTTCTACAATCCGACCCGGCGTCACTCGACCCTGGGTTACCTCAGCCCTATCGACTTCGAGCGAGAAGCTGGGGTAGCCTAAATGAGCCTATCTCGGTGTCCACCAAACCGGCAGCAGGCCAGAGAGCCAGAAGCTGGGCGCCGATCTTCGAGCGGCCGGGTCAGATGGCCTGGTCTATCCAAGCCGGAGACAGGCCGGGGGCGAATGCATTGCGCTCTTCTACCCCGATCGCGCCGCCAACCCTGTCCAGGGTCGGCATCTCGACTATCATTGGAATGGGTCTCGCGTCGATTTCTACCGAGAGCCAGCGACCGGCAACGTCTTTCAGATTACGCTGTGAGTGGCTGCATTCTGAATGACATATCCGCAGAGGGTGACGCCCTAAGTTATATCTCACTTAGGTTGGATCGGCGCATATGATTGGCTTGCGGGATGGCGTGACCGACCGGCAGCTTTCGGAGTTCGCATCTGGACACTCGGACGACTGCTATGTTGGCGATTGCCGACGAGAAGGATCACCCGGATCGGATGACTTGCCCTATTCGCTACCGACCGCTCACGATCCGATGCCCGCTGTGCCACGCGCGAAATACTGTGCCGGCGTGGCGCCCAGAGCTTTCTTGAACATCGTGATGAACGCATTGACCGACTCATAGCCAAGCTCAGCTGCAACCGTCTGCACCGGCGCTCCGCCCGCAAGGTCCCGCAGCGCGATGACGAGATGGAGCTGCTGTCGCCAGCGGCCGAAGGTCAGACCTGTTTCCCGCACCATCAGCCGCGCCAATGAGCGCTCACTCATCGCCACGCGCTGCGCCCATTGGCTAAGCGTACTGCGGTCAGAGGGCTGCGCTGTCAGCGCGTCCGCCATGGCACGGATCTTGGGATGTGAGGAGACGGGGAGATTGAAGCGCTCGCGCGGCATCTCGGCCAATTCGTCAAGCACTACTCTGGCAAGCCGGGCGATATGGCCGTCTTCAGGATAGTCCGCGCGTTCGCGGGCAAGTCGGTCGACCATCTCCCGGATCATCGGGGAGATAGCCAGCGTGCAGCACACTTGCGGCAACTGCGCGGCACCCGGCTCGACGAACAGATAGTTAAGCCGGGCGTTTTCGGTCGCTCGCGCGCTATGTGACACGCCGCCGGGAATCCACACGCCGCAGTTGGGCGGCACGATCCAGATGTCCTCGTTCCCCGTGCAAATGACGGCACCGTGCAATGCGATGATCAACTGACCCTTGCGATGCCGATGCACCGGCACTTCTGCCACATGATCGGCGAAATCGAGCTGATAGGCGACCGCAGGCAAGCGGGTCTGGTCCGGATCGAACACGGAAACGGCTGATTGGGAGGGGAGCATGCGTTCTGACCAGATATAGGGATTATCTGTCAGGATACTGAATTTTGTTCATTGTTGCAAATGGCTATCAATAAGCCATGGCTGATGGAAATATCGCGATACTCGGGAAAAGGCTGCCGCTCGCTGATGGGCTAGCCTCTGTCCTCCACCTGCTGCGAAACCCCGCGTTACAGGCAGACCGCGATGCGCTGCTTTTTTCCGCGAAGAGTTTCGCTGCGGCGATGCTCGCCTACTATATTGCGCTGCGCATCGGCTTGCCGCGTCCTTATTGGGCGGTCCTTACGGTTTACATCGTTTCGCAGACCTCGGCCGGCGCTTCGCTGAGCCGGGGAGTCTATCGGCTCGCCGGAACGATAATCGGAGCCGTCGCGACGGTGGCGATCGTACCTGCTTTCGTGAGTCATCCCCTCGTGTGCAGCGTGGTGCTCGCCGGGTGGATTGGCCTCTGCCTGTTCTTCTCACTGCTCGATCGCACGCCGCGCGCCTATGCCTTCGTCCTCGCCGGCTATACCGCCAGCCTGATTGGCTTTCCCGGCGTCGCCGACCCCGGCGCGATATTCGACACCGCCTCGCTGAGGGTTCAGGAGATTTCGATCGGCATCCTCTGCGCCGTGCTGGTGCATCGCTTTGTCCTGCCGAAGCATATGACCGGTCAGTTCCTTGGCAAGTTGCATGCGACTCTGCTCGATGCGCGGAAACTCTCCAGCCACGCGCTCAAAGGGGCGCCGAAACCGGCAATCCGCCGGGACCGGTATCGGCTCAGCGCTGACCTGCTCATGTTGCAGGGGCTGGGTACGCATCTGCCATACGATCCGGCGCCCACAACGCCGAGTGACCGTAAGCTGCAGCATATCCATGATCGGCTTGCCCGACTGCTTCCACTCGCAACCGAAGTCGAGGAACGGGTCCACGCACTGGATAAGGCTGGCGCTCTTTCCGACGGCGAAGTGGAAGTGCTGCTGCGCGATGCGGCCGATTGGATCGCTCTCACTGACATGGCGGAACGCGATCAGCAGGCATTGCCACTGATCGAGCGTGCCCGCGCAATTGGAACCAGGCTTGCTGACCAGAAGGCCTCGATCCGCGAATTGCTTGCGGCCAATCTCGCTGGGCATCTCGCTGAACTGGTGGGGCTGCTGCACGATTGCCACTGTCTGAGCAGAGCGATCGCGACATGGGGCCGGAACAGACCGGAAGTTCCCCTAAACTGGTCCGGAGAAGCGCGAGGCTATGTCTATCACCGCGATCCGTGGATGGCAGGGCGCACGGCGCTGGGTGCGGTAGTCGGCATCGTAATTGGCTGCGCTTTCTGGATCTGGTCGGCCTGGCCCGACGGCGGGCTGGCGGTTTCGCTCCTCGGCGTAGCGTGTGCGTTGTTCGGCAATGTCGATGCGCCTGCGCCGAACGTGGTCAAATATATCGGCGGATCGGTCTATGGCGTGGCGATCAGCCTCGCTTACAGCTTCGTAATCCTGCCGCGCGTGACGGATTTCGGCGTGCTTGTCGCAGTGCTTGCGCCTGCTTTCTTGCTCGGCGGGTCGCTTCAGGCGCGCCCGGCGACGACATACAAGGCGCTCGGCATCACCCTGACGATTCCGATCCTTGCGGGTCTCGGATCACATTATGGCGCCGATTTTGCCGAAGCGCTCAACAGCGTCGTTGCCCTGTTCGCAGCCCTGCTGTTCGCCGTGGTCAGCATGAGCATGTTCCAAACGGTGCGGCCAGGAACGGCGATCAACCGGCTACGCTATCTGAATCGCACGGACGTGGCCCGACGCGCCCGTGGGCGCGGTCCGGATGAAGCGGGCTGGACGAGCCTGATGATCGATCGGACCGCCTTGCTGCTGCCAAAGCTTGAAACCTCGCGCCATTCAACCGACGAAGTACTGGCAGAAACCATCCGTCATCTCCGGCTGGGACATGTCGCGGGTCAGCTCTTCTCGCTCAGCCAAAGCGTTGGCGGTAAAATCGGGTGCGACCTGCATAGCTTGCTTTCGACAATCGCAACTCGTGGTGACGCCCCGGTCGAGCAAATCAATGCTCTGATCACTTCTGTCACCGGAAGCACATTTCCCGAACGTGAGCGACTGCTCAGCATGCTGATCGATCTTCGTTTCGCGCTTTCATCAGCTGAAACCCCCAATGCGGAGGAAGCCGCGTGATTCCTGACATCACTATTGGCGGGGTCCTGCTCCCAGGCTTGCTCGTCCTCGCCATTATCTCGCTTGCCGGGACTGTCGCCGTTCTCCGCCTGCTCACGTCCACCGGTCTGGTTCAGCGGTTCGGATTCCGACCCTTGCTCGAAATCGCGACCTTTACCCTCCTCTATGGACTGCTGGTGCAGTTCCTGCCCTCTATCGGAATATTGTCATGAAATCGCTGTTGCCGCTGTTGGGGCGCTACGCCTTCACGCTCGCCATTGTCGCTATAGCCTCGCTTGTCGCCTGGCAGGCGTGGACGCGCTACGAGAGCACGCCCTGGACCCGCGATGGTCGCGTGCGTGCCGATATCGTGCGTGTCTCGACCGACGTTGGCGGGCTGGTGACGCAGGTCGCCGTGCGCGATAACCAGCGCGTCGAGGTGGGGCAGCTCCTGCTGGTGCTCGACCGCCCGCGCATTGCCGCTACGATCGCGCGTGCCGACGCTGCCATCGCCGAGGCACGAGCAGCGCTTGAACAAGCGCGCAAGGAAGCGCGGCGCGACATCGCGCTGGGCGATCTCGTGGCCACGGAGGCGCGCGAACAGAATGTCGCGAAGGTAAAGACGGCGGAAGCAGCGCTGAAACGCGCTGAGGCCGATCGCCACGTCGCGCGCGTCGACATGCAGCGGACCGAGATTCGCGCGACAGCGAGCGGCATCATCACCAATCTCGACATTCATGCGGGTGACTATCTTGCGGCTGGAACGCAGGCCATGGCGCTGGTCGACACCGCGTCACTGCGTATCGAAGGCTATTTCGAGGAGACCAAACTGCATCATGTGGCAATCGGCGACAGCGCCCGCATCCGCCTGATGGGCGACAATGCGGAGATCACGGGCCATGTCGAGAGCATCGCCGCTGCGATTGCGGACGACCAACGGGACGAGACGGGCAATTTGTTGCCCAAAGTCGCGCCGACTTTCTCCTGGGTCCGGCTCGCCCAGCGCATTCCGGTGCGCATATATATCGATCGGGTGCCTCCCGGCGTCCGCCTGATCGCTGGCAGAACCGCAAGCGTGGAGATCCTGCCCGCCGATGTGAACCGGGTCGCTGCAAGTTCCCGGAGCCACTCATGAAACGCGCTCTATCATTGATCCCGATCGTCTTGATGGCCGGATGCGTCGCGGGACCCAATTATCGCGTACCGAAGGATGCTATGGCCCAGCGTCCGGACCTCGCCGCGCCGTTCCTGGGCCAAAAGGATGCGGGAGTGACCGAACAGGAGCTGCCCCCACACTGGTGGCGGCTTTACGAGAATCCCAGGCTCGATTCCTATGTTGAGGAAGCGCTTGCCGCCAACACCGATCTGCGCATGGCCGAGGCAAATCTCCGGCGTGCCAGTGCGGTTGTGCAGGAGGCGGAGGCGGGCCGGACAGTCAGCACAACCCTTACCGGTCAGGGCTACGGTGCGCGCACACATGGTCCGCAGGCGGCTCTTCCCGGCACGTTCAGCTATGCGCTCGGGTTTGACGCGGCCTGGTCGCCCGATTTGGCGGGCAGCGTCCGTCGCGGAATAGAGGCGGCCAGTGCGCAGGCAGAAGCGGCGGTGGCAGCGCGTGATCAGGTGCGCGTTGTTGTCGCTGCCGGTGTAACGCGCAGCTACGCGCGAATTTGCGCTGCCAACATTTCGCTTGCCGCCGCGCGCCGCGTCGCCGTGATCCAGCAGACGACACTCGACGTGGCGGAGCGCCTCGCGCGCGGCGGGCGTGGCACCCGCTTCGATGTCGATCGCGCCCGCGCCGCCGCGCATGCCGCAGATGCTGCCCTACCGGACCTTCTTGCCGAACGGCGCACTGCGTTGTTCGAACTCGCCGCGCTGATGGGGCGCCCGCCTGCGGATTTTCCCGAGGAGGCCGAGACGTGCAGCACCATTCCGACAATCTCGCGTGCCATTCCCGTCGGCGATGGCGCGATGCTGCTCAGGCGGCGTCCCGATATTCGCATGGCTGAGCGCGAGCTCGCCTCCGCCACTGCGTCGATCGGTGTGGTCGAGAGCGAGCTCTATCCCAAAGTCAGTATCGGGGCATCGGCAGGAAGTGCGGCATCGACCGGCCATCTGCTGGCGCCTTCGTCCTTCGGCTTCACCTTGGGGCCGCTTCTGTCCTGGTCCTTCCCGAACAGGCAAGCCGTGCGCGCGCGCATGGCCCAGGCAGGGGCGGATGCCGATGCCAGCCTCGCCCGCTTCGACGGGGCGGTGCTTCTGGCGCTTCGCCAGACCGAGACGGCGCTCTCTTCCTATGCCCGCGCACGGGATCGCTTCGAAGATTTGCAAAGCGCTGCCGAAGCGGCAGGCAGGGCCAGCGCGGATGCGGAGAAGCTGCAACGCTTTGGCCGCGTGGCTTTCCTCGATCTATTGACCGCACAAGCGGCCTATGCCGAAGCGCAGGCCAGCCTGTCCGACGCGCGCGCTGCCCTCGTGGATCGGCAAGTCGATCTTTTCCTTGCTTTGGGCGGGGGCTGGGAATGAAGCGGACTGCTGATCGGTGCAACGATTTATGAAGGGCGGGTTCTGGAGAGCAGATTTAAGCCGTCGAATGCCGAGTTTGTCGGAGGCTGCAGCCACGGTGTCTTATTCTTTCGAACCGGCGAATTCCGACTAGGTTCAGGCTTGCGCGGCCGCATGCCTTCCTGATGAACGCAGGGCAGGTTTCAGGGAGTCGTTTCGAGCGGTCGAGCGGCTGCTTAGTTGGCGGCAAGCGACTGTTCGCCTCATGCCCACCGCCGCGTGGCAGCGGTGGAACTACCAACGGGGCCTGAGCCCCGCGCCGCCGATGAGCAGCAAAGCGACGAGGACCGCGGTGATTGTCGTCGCCAGCATTGTCCGGCGCGCCGGAGGTTGGATCGGCGCGTTGGATTTGGCGGGCTCAAGCTCGTATCCCGACACAAGAGGAGCTTGTGGAGCGCGGGCTGCTGACGGCACCTGGTTTTGCGCGGTTATTGGCCCCCGGGATGCAGGACTTTCGCTTCTGGTTACTGGCGCAATCTCCCGGCCACTGGTCGGCGGTCGCACGTTGCTCGTCCGCTGGAGTTCGGCGCGCGTGGCATCATCGGCCTTCCAGTCGCCCCGGTCGATCGTATCCAGCATGGTGCGGACCAGCTTCTCGCGCGCCGCCGGATTATGCTCGGCGAAGTAGCGGTCCATGCCCAGCTGGTAGCGATCACGCAGATACACGTCGCGCACGGCCTCCCAGTCCCGGTCCGACACCAGATCCGGGCGGGTCTGTTCCCAGAGTGACATGGAGTCGGTGAGGTCCGCCATGTAGCGCGCGCCATTGTAGCCGCTCGCCTGCATGGCCTTGATCCAGGCGGGGTTGAGATAGCGGCTGTCGCGCTCGCGGGCATAGAAGCGGTCGACGGTTTCGACATGCGGCTGGCCCGAGGCCTGCTCGTTGGCGATGTAGCTCTCGATGGTGCGGCCGGTTTGCTGCTGCACGGCCATCGAGAGACCGCCCAGATAGGCGGCGGGCATGGGCGTATCGAGCAGGCCATAAGCGCTGGAAGACCGGCTGAAGACTGCCGCGTCCACCGTGCCGAGACTCGCGGTGAAGGCCGTACTGTCCGGCTCGCCATCGTCGCCGTCGCCGTCGCCATAGGCATGGCCCATCCGGGCACGATAGAGCTCATCGAGCTTGGCCTTGCTCCATCCCTCGCGGTTGGCGAACTGAGTGGAGGGCGAATAGGCGCCGGGCGCGGTGGAGAAGATACGGCGCAGGGCCCGCTTCTCCGCCGTTTCGGGTGCGACACCCTGCGCTTGCAGGGCGCGGGCGCGGGCCTGCGTTTCGGCGCGCACGGGATTGTCCGCCTCCTCAGCCTGCGCGGCGAGGCGGATCGCCCTGGCGATCAGGGCAAGCTTCTCGCCGAAATGATCGGGATATGTGCCCGATGTCGTCACCAGCACGTCGACCCGCGCCCGGCCCAGCGCGGCGCGATCGACAAGGGCGATGTCCACCACATGGCCGCGCGCATCGCGGATCGGGCGCACGCCGAGCAAATGCAGGATCTGGGCTTCGTTGGTTCCGCCGTTCTGCGCGGTCTCGCTGGACCAGAGCACGAAGGCGACCTTGCGCGGCAAGCGGCCATGCTTCGCACGATAATCGGCAAGCATCTCATCGGCCAACGTCACGCCCCGGTCCCAGGCCTGCGGCGTCGGGACCGCACGCACATCCAGCGTATAGGGATTGCGGCCGGCCGGCAGCGCGTCGGGATTGCGGATCGCGTCCTGCATCGGACCGGGGGGCACATACCCGCCAGCCAGCGCGGCAATGATCGCGTCCATCTCGCTTGGTGCGCTGGCGATTCGTGCCGCATATTCCCGGGCGCGGTGGGTGTTTTCCGCGTCCAGCACATCGTCCTCGCCGCCAAGAGCGCGCGCCACATCCTCCAGATGAGGCGCAGGCTGCCCGACCGCCAGCATGGCCTGCACCATCCTCGCGGCAACAACGGGCGTGGGCGCCTGTCCCAATATGTGGCCGCCCAGCGGAATGGGCGCGGCTTCCGCCTCGGCAAGGTAAGTGGCCAGCGCCGCGCGTAGCGCGTCAAGTGGCGCGCTGGCCGGATCAAGGCCGAGCGAAGCGGCCAGGCCCGCCGCGGCGACCGCGCTCCGCAGCGCCACCTCGTCCGACGGATCGGCGTTCAGCATGGCCTTCATCCCGGCGAGCGGCGGCGACAGGCCTGCACGGACGAATTGCGGCATGAAGCCGATCGTCATGGCCTGCGTGCGGCGCTTGTTGCCCACGCCGCCATTGGCTTGCAGCGGCTGGGGCTGGATGTGCGGAAGCGCCCCGATCAGCAGACCGACTGCATCCGTGGCGGCCGGGCCCTCCTGCTTGCCAGGCATCAGCGACAACTGAGTGAAGAGCGGCAGATAGGCGTCCGCCCGCCCGCTTTTCTGCATCCACAGGTAGAAGGCCAGATACTGGTGATGAGGCGGCAGCGCGCCGCGCTGTTCCAGCGCCTTTCCACCCGTCTGGGGCCCCCAGAGCGGATGGGCAGCGAGGATGACCTTGCCGAACTGCAGGGCCGGGACGACGATCTGCCCGTCCGCCGTCATGAGCTTGCCCGGCGGTGGACCCCAGACCCGCTCGACCTCCTGCTTCAGCGCGGCGGGGAGAGCCGCATACCACGCGAGATATGTCCGGACCGGGACTGCGATGGCTCCCTGTGCGATCCTGCGCCGCAGGGCCTCGTCATCGCCCTGGGCGACATTGGTCGCTTCCGTGGCGAGACGGCGAGCGAGCGTCGCGCTGTCAGGCAGGGGAGCGGCGCCCGTATCATACCCTTCCGCGCGAAGCCGCTCGAGCAGCGCGACCATGCTGCCCTGCGCATCCAGATAGGAATCCGGATCGCTGCCGACGTCGGCCTCACCCGGCTCCTCATTATGGTAGCTGACGACCACATGCTTGTCCGCGTTGGGCAGGCGGCGCAGATTCGCCCAGGCGAGGGCGCGTGCGACACGCCAGCGGATTTGATCGGCAATGGGGTCATAGCTCGCCGTGCCGTCCGGCGCGGTGGCGCGGGCGGCCACGATCATCGGCTCGACGATGCCATCGAGTTCGCTCATCGCCAGCTCGCCGGTCGAAGCCGGCGCGAAGCCACCCAGGCTGCTTCTCCAGGCATCCGCATCGCGGCGATAATCGGTTGCGCACATCAAAGGAGGCACGCCCAGCCGCTCTGCCTCAGCCACCCCGGCCTGTGCCGATGCATAGTCGATCCGGTTGCCGCACAGGATCAGGGCATCGAGCCGCGTGTCGCCGAGCAGGGTGGAGGCAAGGTCGCCGCCACCCTCCCGCCAGATGGGAACCGGCATGCCCCCTTGCCGTTCGATTTCCCGGACGAGTGCCGTAACCAGCCGGGCGTTGTTCGCCAGCGCGAGGCTGCGATAGAACAGAATGCCGACTTTCGGCCGTGCGCCTACATCGGCAAAGCGCGCAGAGGCCCAGCCCAGATAGTCGGCCATGGCGGCAAAGGGCGCCGGCGCATCGGGATGCCAAAGCGCGAGTGGTGGAAAATCGACGGGTGGCGGAACGGCCATGCTCCGCCCCAGCACCCGCGCAGCGGCATAAGCGAACAGCCCGGCGAAATTCGCTTCGGTCGCATTGGTCCAGTAGCGCGCGATATCGGGATGGGCAGCAGGGTCGATCGTACCCGCGATCGGCGTTCCGGGGCCCACGACCAGAACCTTGGTGCGCGTCTTGGCATCCTCGATCTGGCGCGTGAAGTTGAGCAGGCGGGGTCCGGCGGCATCGAGCAAAACCAGATCATAGCGGCCAAGGTCGACCCCCTCGATCGAGGGCACCAGCCCTCCGCCCAGGCCGAAGAAGTCCACCGTGACATCATCTGCCACGCGCCGCGCGCCGGCCTTCGCGATCGTCGGCATTTCGGCGATGTGGATGGACACGAAGGCGATGCGTGGCAGGTCCGGACGTGGCAAGTCCGGGCGCGGCGGGGCCGGCTGGGCATGGCCCGCCGCGCCTATGCCGATCATGCACAGCGCCAGCAGAAGTCGCGCGACCAGTGGAAGCCAGCTCATTTCTTCCCTCCGCCGACCCCTTCCGCCTCCGCTTCCGGCACATAGACGACCTTGCCATCCGGCAGGCGATAGGCGACGCCGAGCCGGTCGCCATTGCCGCTGAGCTTGCGGTCGCTCACCTTCTCCACCTTGATCTGCTTGCCGTCCTTGCGGATGATTTCCATGCGACCATCCGCCCCGGTGCGGGTCATCGTCCAGTTGCTGGCGGGATCGAGCAGCGACGGCGCGCCCATCATCGAATAGAGCGCCACCACCATCGCCACGATGAAGGCGAGACTGACGTCAAACAGATTGGCAATGCCGGCGAGGGGATCTTCCTGCCAGCTTCCCTCATCGCGACGGCGGACGAAACGGACGGGGCGGCGGCGGCTCATGCCTCCTCCCGGCGCAATACGCGCTCTGCATGAAAGCGCACCGCGTCGAGATCGGCGCGCGCCCAGCCTTCCCGTACCATCGCGACCAGATAAGCGACGACGCCCACCGCCAGCCCGACCACGGTGCTGGAAAATGCGATCACCATGTTGGAGGCAAGGATCTGGAGATCGCCCCGCGCCAGTCCCGAGAGGGCCGTAGCCATCGGGATCAGCGTGCCCATCAGCCCCAGCGAGGGGCCGATCCGGATGGCGAAACGCACTGCGTTGAGCGAGCGGGCCGCATCGCCTTCCGCGCGTGCGACGATTTCCTCGATCGCCAGCTCGTCGTCATGCGGTTGGCCGGTCAATGCCTGATCGATCGCGGCGCGGTAGCGATCCCGCGCGGGGCGACGGCCGCGATAGCGCCCGATCAGGCTGCGCAGGAACAGGCCAAGCGCGAGGACCGTCCAGAGAACCACGCCGAGCAGTCCCACCACCACGGGCAGGAACAGCAGGTCGGAAATCGCGCCAAGCGCGTCCTTCGCCCACATCGCTCAGAGCTTCCGCACGTAACGGACATAGGCCGTGCGACCGGGCATCCAGTAATCGGCCTTCTCGTAATAGTGGACGTCGAAGGCGTTGGCGATTTCCAGCCGGAAGCCGTCCATGGGGGTCGGCTGCCAGCGCAGGCTGAAATCGACGGTGGTGAAGCGGGCGAGCGTGAACTCTCCGCCCGCACCGTTGGTGAAGATGCGTCCCTGGCTGTTGTCCGCATCGACCCGGTCGCCATTGAAGCGCACGGTAGCGGTGCCAAACAGCGTGCTGCCGTTAGAGAGGGTGAGCGATCCGGTCGCTTTCCAGTCCGCGACGTTGCGGATGGCGGTCGCCACCCCGGCGGCCGTCTGGTCCTGTGCGGTGATGATGTGCGTCACGCTGCCGTTGAAACGCACCCGGTCCGGCGCCAGCCCGAGAACGGCCCCGGCGTCGAGTGCGAGTTGGGCTTCCACGCCTTCCATCCGGGATTTGTCGGCGTTGACATAGCTTGTCTGGCGGAGCGTCGGCGTCTCGGAGACGAGCTCGGTCTTGATCCGGTTTCGGGTGCGCGCGTTGAAATAGGTGATGTCGGCGAACAACGCCCCATGCGCAAAACCGAAGCCGGCATCCCAGGTGGTGTTGCGTTCCGGTTGAAGATCGGCGTTTCCATATGTGACGCGGCGCTGGATGCCCGCGAATTCCTCGCTCTCGCCCGCCAGCTGCAATGCCTGTGGCGGCACGAACGCGCGTCCGATCGTGCCGTGGAGACGGAAACCGCCACCCAGCTTGAACACGGCGCCGCCGCGTGGATTGAAGACGCCGAAATTGGCCGATCCCGGCGTGAAATTGATGCGATAGGGCGTCTCATAGGTCCGGACGGTGATCCAGTCATAGCGGCCACCAGCCGTCAGGATCAGCCCTTCATCCAGAAGGTTCAGGCCCGCTTCCGCGAACAGGGCTTTCGTCTCCCGGCTTTCGTTCGGCGACGAGGGCGCCTTCCCCGTGCCATTGGCATTCCATGACTGCCGACTCGCCTCGACTCTCTGCCAATCGCCGCCATAGGTCAGGCGGAGGGCCGGCAGGACACGCCAGCTGTCCTGCACCTGAGCGCCGCGATACTCCGTGAGCGTGCTGCTGGAGACATAGCGGGACGCCAGTTGCGGCACGGTATAATAATCATAGTTCTCCCGAGAGGCGTAGCCGATCAGGCGGATCGCGTGATCCTGCGGCGTCAGTTCCAGCCGAATGTCGCCCGTGATCCGGTCCGTCTGGTTGCCGGAAGGCGTCCTGGGATTATAGGATTGCGGCCCGGGCGCATCATTGTCGAGGCTGGCGAAGTCGAAACTCGCATCAAGGCGGGCAATGGACGAGAGCGTGCTGCCCACCCTGAACCGGCCGGAGCCGCGCCGGAAGGAACTGTTCCCTGCGCGCGCGCCATTGCCGAGCCGGAAGTCGCCATCCTGATTGACGTAGCCGACATCAAGATCGAAATCGACGCCGCGCACCAGGTCGCCGCCAAGCGTGGCGCCGGACCGAATCGTCTGGAAAGATCCGCCGCCAACCGTGAACTGGCCGCCCAGAGGCCCGGACGAGCGGCGCGTGATGATGTTGATGACGCCGCCCACAGCGGACGCCCCATAGAGCGCGGAGGCCGGGCCTTTCAGGACTTCGACGCGCGTGATGCTTTCCGGCGCGATCGTGGTGAAGCTGCTCGAACCTGACGGGCGGCCGTCGACGAGGACCAGCACCTGCGGATTGATCGAGAACTCGAAGCTTGGCCGCAAGCCGCGCAAGCCGACGCCGCCCAGCCCGTTGGGATACTGGATGACGTCGACGCTCGCATTCTTCTTGAGCTGATCGATGAAGTTGAGGGCGACCGTATTGGCAAGCTGTTCCTCGCCGACCACTTCCATGGACGAAGCGACATTCTCCCGCCGTTCCTCCGTGCGATTGGCCGTGACGACAATGTCCGACGCGATCGCGGGGGCGCCCGCTTCCTCTGCACGCACGCCGACGGAACAAACGGACAAGGACGCGGCGAGCAGGCACGCGCCATTATTATGGAAAAGCAATTTCGACCCCCAACTTATGGCTGATTCGTGATATGAGATAACGTTACTTCTGCGAGATGCCAATCGCCTGTGTTCCAGCAAGGCAGGGGCGCCCGGTTGATCTTCGTTCTGAGGGTCAGGATGTCGAGGACGGTGTGAGGCAGCGGACGAGGCAATCGACCGCCGTGACGATTATTGGCGAAGCGTCAAACATCGGCGCCAGCGAAGGTGGTGATGAGCCTTCGCCCAGTCGGAGTAGAGGTGCCAGCGCCAAGTCGTACGAAGGCCCTTGAGGATGCGGTGGTCACCATGCCCCTCACCACCGGAATGAACCGCGCCGGGTCTGCCGGAGGCTCCAACTCCTGAGAAGGTGGAGCCTGTATGAGCAAGACAACGAACAAGTTTGCGCCGGAAGTCCGCGAGCGCGGGGTGCGGATGGCGATCGATCACGAACGTGATTACCCCACTCGCTGGGCAGCGGTGGTTTCGATTGCGGAGAAGATCGGCTGCGTTCCGCAGACGCTGCATGAGTGGGTGAAGAAGGCTGAGGTCGACAGCGGCAAGCGCGCGGGCGTCCCGACCGAGGTGGCCGACAAGATGAAGGCACTGGAGCGCGAGGTCCGCGAGCTGCGACAAGCCAACGAGATCCTGCGCAAGGCGTCGGTATATTTTGCCCAGGCGGAGCTCGACCGCCCGTTCCGGCGATGATCGCCTTCATCGACGATCACCGCGATGCCTATGGGGTCGAGCCGATCTGCCGTGTCCTGCCGATCGCCCCATCCACTTACCACGAGCGCGTCGCAAAGCGGCAGGATCCGACACACCTGTCGGCGCGGGCACAGCGGGACGTCGCCCTGAAGCCCGAGGTCGCGCGCGTATTCGCCGAGAACTTCGCAGTCTACGGCGTGCGCAAGGTCTGGCGGCAGATGATGCGGGAAGGCTTTCCGGTCGCCCGCTGCACAGTCGCGCGGTTGTTGCGGGAGATGGGCCTGGCAGGGGTGATCCGGGGCAAGCCGGTGCGCACAACTATCAGTGACAAGGCGGCGCCATGCCCTCTCGATCACGTCAACCGCAGGTTCTACGCACCAGCGCCGAACATGCTGTGGGTGTCGGACTTCACCTACGTCGCGACCTGGGCGGGGTTCGTCTACGTTGCCTTCGTCATCGATACCTATGCTTGGCGGATTGTCGGTTGGCGGGCCAGCAGAACAGCCCATGCCAGCTTCGTGCTCGATGCTCTGGAGCAGGCGCTTCACGATCGTCGGCCGGCAGCGTCGGCGATAGCTACGACAACGCTTTGGCCGAGACGATCAATGGCCCTTTACAAGGCTGAGGTGATCCACAGGCGTGGACCATGGCGCAGCTTCGAAGCCGTCGAATATGCCACGCTCGAATGGGTCGACTGGTTCAACCGTCTGGCAACGGATCATGCTGCCAGACGGCAGCTCGCTTCGTATCGACAACGTGCCGGCGACCGATCCCTCCGGCTATGCCGGATTGCAGGACAAGGTGGATTTTCACACCTGGCAGCTATTGAAAGGCGTCGCTCTGTCGACCTTGCTCGGCGTCAGTTCCGAGCTGGCCTTCTCCGGTCAGAGCGATCTTGTGAAGGCGCTCCGCATGGCGACACAGGATACAGTATCGCGCGCCGGCGACCGGATCACCCAGCGCAATCTCAACATCCAGCCGACTATCACGATCCGGCCCGGCGCGCCCGTGCGCCTGGTCGTTCACAAGGATCTGATCCTGGCGCCCTGGCATGAACAAGGAGACTGACATGGCGGACCTGAAACTGGGAAAGCTTCCCGATCGGACGCCGGTCAAGCTCGGCATCACGCTCTCACCCGAGCTGCATCAGTCGCTCAAGGCTTATGCAAGTGCCTATGAGCAAGCCTATGGCGCACCCGAGCCGCTGACCGAACTCATTCCCGCGATGCTCGCGGCATTCCTTGAAACCGATCGCGGATTTCTCAGGGCCCGTGACGCTGCGCTAAGGGGGCAGAAATGATCGAGCGGGGATGGGAAAAGAAGATTGAGCCCCTGACGGTGCGTGTGTCCACGGCCGTCCGGATTACAGGTCTCAGCCGATCCCGGATCTACGAGCTCATCCAGTCCGGTGACCTTGAAACAACGAAGGTCGGGCGCGCGACGCTCGTCCATTATCGGAGCCTGAAGGTCCTGACGGGCAACGAGGCTTCAGCCATGTCCGCGTCAGGCAGCGGTACGAAACACGGGGAGTGACCGATACTGCGGTCGCAATGTCGGGAGTGACCGGCAAAGCGGTCAGTGGCGCTGACACGAGACGATACTGCCCCGTGGCAGCGCCGGACAGAAAATTCAGCCGGAAGTTCTGTCTTTGCCGAAGCTGCCCCACAGCACTTTCCCGCCGTCCCGCAGCGTATCGAGATAGTCCGACCAGCGCTGCATCATCCTCACGCGCTCGTCCCAATATTCACCCCGTGCATAGGCGCGTCGGACCTGGTTGGTATCGACATGCGCCAGTTGGCGTTCGATCGCATCGGGATGCCATTCTCCCATCTCGTTGAGGAGCGTGGCCGCCATTGCCCGGAAGCCATGGGCGGTCATCTGGTCGCTGGTATAGCCGAGCCGGCGCAATCCGGCATTGACCGTATTCTCGGACATGCGCCTGCGCGGATGCCCAAGGCACGGAAACAGGTACTTCCACTAATGAGTGTGCTCGTGGAGTTCCTTCAGCATGGCGAGGACTTGCCGCGACAGCGGCACCCGATGAGGCCGCCGCATCTTCATCCGCTCGGGCCGGGATGAACCAGATGGCTTCCTCCCAGTCGATGTCGGTCCATTCGGCCGCCCGCAACTCCCCAGGCCGCAGCAAGACATGCGGAGACAAGCGCATCGCCATCCGCGTCACCGGATAGCCCTTGTAGTCCTCGAGCGCTCTCATCAGCGCTCCTACCTCCGAGGGCCTCGTGATCGCAGCGAAGTGCCTGGGCTTTGGCGTGGCGATTGCGCCGCGCAGATCCGCGGCCACATCCTTGTCGCATCGGACAGTGGCAACACCGTAGCGGAAGACCCGGCTGAGCACGCTGCGCATGCGCCGGGCGCTCTCATAGGCGCCCGTGGCCTCGATCTTGCGCAGGACTGCCAGCGCCTCGTGAGGCGTGATCTGCGCGATCGGTAGCTCGCCGATAACCGGATAGGCCTTCTCGAGCAGCCACCGGATCTTGTCGATCGTGACTGGCGCCAGCCCATCGCGCTCGCACTTCACCAGCCATTCCTTCGCAACCAGCTCGAACGTGGTGGCTGCCGCATGCCTGGCGGCGATCCGCGCCCTCTTCTTTTCGGTGGCGGGGTCCATTCCGGCGGCAATCTGCTCGCGGGCCTCGTCCCGCTTCGCACGGGCGGCGGCGAGACCGACCGCAGGCCATTTTCCCAGGTGAAGCGTCTTCTGCTTCCCCAGGAAACGGTAGTTCACGCGCCAGAGCTTGGAGCCGTTGGGGTTGACCGCGAGATAGAGGCCAAGGGCATCGTGAAGCTTATAGAGCTTTTCTGAGGGCTTCGCGGTCGTGATCTTGATGTAAGTCAGCATTGGATTCATCCCAGCAAGCCGGGTCGATCCGGGGCCATCAAAGGCACCCCAAATGTGGGGGTGCTGTTGGTGGTCCTGGCCGGACGTCACCGGAAATTTAGCCGGCGATCATCAGTCGATTTATGGTGTGAAACCAGTCGCTTGCTGGACGCACTTAGCGCCAGAAAATGGTGCCCAGAAGATAAAGTTGGGGTCATGGTCAAGTGACTGATCTATCAACCAAAATATCGACTTTTGATTGCCGAAGCCAACTATAACATAATCTGGATTCGTGGAAAAGGCTGGGTGTAACTGGATGCTCAGTTCGAGTCCGGGGTGCGGCCGTTCCACAAGTCAGATGAACGGTCCGAAGGAGCGCGGTGATGTTCTTGCGGACCATCCGCATGACCGCCGTGGCGCCGACGACGAGTGAGCGTCGCAGAGAGCTATCTCCCTGTTTACTGATCCAGCGCAAGCGCTCCTCCGCCCGAGCTGTGCGGTTGAGGGTAAGATCGAGCTATGCCGCGAACTGGCGGCCGGATCAGAGCATCGATGCATCCGGCACCGCAGCAGCAATCGCCGAAACTGTGACAGTCCGAAACCGGGGATGGTTGCGAGACCGGTATGCTGCGAGACCAGCAGATCGCGTGTTGCGAAGCATCAGCACCGCCTGCTGCTCAGGCGTCTTCACGGCTACGAAGCCCAGGGTCGGTCGGTCACTGCCTCACAGACCGCTTTGGCCTCGGTGGCATCGGTCTTTCCGCGCTTCATGTAGGATTTCACATAAGCTGGCGGCATCAATCTCACCTCATGGCCCAGCTTCATCAGCTCCCGGGGCCAGTACTGCGCCGACGCCCACGCTTCCATGCCGACGAGGCA
The DNA here is from genome assembly GCF_014203955.1 of Sphingobium lignivorans. NCBI lineage: Bacteria > Pseudomonadati > Pseudomonadota > Alphaproteobacteria > Sphingomonadales > Sphingobiaceae > Sphingobium > Sphingobium lignivorans. The sequence continues at coordinate 2,797,235 of NZ_JACHKA010000001.1, read as the reverse complement.
GGGCGGCAATTCGCCAAAGAACTTCAAGGCCTCCGCGCAGCAACTGGGGGCACTCGATAATCTTACGGCCATTATCGCACAGCTAAGCTACGCTTGTGCAGAATTCATCCATTCCATCAATTCGTATGTTGCCAACGCTATTTTCGGTATGTCAAATAACGAAATCATGATTGACATGCCCTTGGAGGTGAAGATGATTCGGTTGGCGTCGTTTGTTATGGTAATTATGGGGCTTTGTACTGCGACATCAGGTGTAGCCAGCACTTCCGCTCAGGGTTACGTTCTCGCGATCACGCAAATCCGTCAAGGACCTTTCATTTTTAGCCAGAACGGCACCAGAACTGCTCAGCCCAGTTGCTCAACGCTGAATCGTTGGGCGGTAGATACATCGACAGACGCGGGAAAAGCTATGGTAGCAATTATTCTATCAGCGTATTCGATGCGAAAGAAAGTGGTTATTCAGGGAACAGGGGACTGCTCGACCTGGTTTGACTCGGAGGCGGTAGATTATCTTTATATTATAGATTAATGAATGCTGATATGTCAGCCTCTAAGAATGGCACTTACTGCCAAATAAATTGGCGCTAAATTATTCAATGTCGACTACGAAAAAATCGTCCGACAATTTCCAAGTAGATCTAATCGAGGTGTTATCCAGAATTCATTAGCTCGGGATAAGAATATAAGCCTATACAGTATTCGCTCATAGTGGTGAGCGAGGCCTGTCATCACTATGCTTATTCTAGATGACGTGAGTGGTCGTAGATCACAATATCTTGTTCCTGAGTTATCATTCGCTTTCTGTGTAAAAGAAATCGACCGTCTCAGTGTCGCCCCAGACGCTGCAATTTCCTGTCCCGACGATAATAACGCGTTTTCGCTGAGCCCACGCGGTCAGCAGGATCGACATCCTAACCTGACCGGCTGCGGTGGAGCCATCGATTGCCCACCTGTTAGCTCCAGTGGTGGCACATGCCGGCATTGCGCTCCGAGTGCCCGTCGAAAAGAAAATGACCTGGCCGCCTGCCATTCCGTGAAAAACGGATAGAAATCCTGGATCGGCGGTTGACGCCTGCGCGGGCACAGCGCCTGTTGCCAACGCTCCTGAGGCGAGCATCGCGAGAGATTTTTTCATGACAATTCCTCCAGATGACGTCGCCCGTCCACAATCAGGTCGGGGGATCCACGTTTAATGGTGGCCAATATCCTCTCTCCTTCTGGTTCGAGCCCACCGAAGCACCTCAAAGGTGGATAAACTCAACCGTGCAGCCGGCGTCAACGATAAACACTCGCATGGATGCGTCGTCGCCTTTGCTGTGATAGGCGAATGGTCCGAACCAGCAAGGAAGCGACCGTCAAATTCTTACACTGTGCCTCGACCGAGGAACTGCGGCGACATGTCGGTGACTGGCTGCGCCTACAACTTCGCTAGGCAGCTCAAAGCTCTCAGGTTCAGGACGTCTTACGAGGCCATAGAGGAACTCCGAAATCAAAGCCAGAGGCATTTATCGTTCAGCCAACCCATCACATGCTGGGACTAAACACCTAGATAGTTCTCTCTGCGCTCTGGAAGGCGAGTTGCCGCAATATTGCGATCGAAACATTATCGCGATGCGAGGCTGACGAATAGCCATTGCAATGTAGGATTTTAGATGTTCTCCAAATGTTCCATCGAACGCAATTTGGAGATATTATGGCAATGGTAAATGTCACGACCCGTGCGGCCCTTGCAGCGATAGCAAATCCTGCAGGACAAGTCGCATTCCTGATGGAGGATGGCCGGGAGGGCATCTTCGAGTTTCAGGCTGGAAATTTCAGTGCGCAGGTCGCCGCCGATACTTTGCAGGGCATCTATGTCGCGTCGACCTCGGTTGCGCCAGGCACTGGAAGCTGGGTCCGAAAATGGGACGGAGGGGGCGCCAGGCCCGAATGGTTCGGAGCACAGCTCGGGAACAGCGCTTACGACAGTACACCGGCGATCAACAGCGCGCTTTTGATCCACGGCTGGGTTCAACTCAGCAAGGGCGTCTATTTCTGCGCGCGTGGAATATCGATGCCCGATTACAGCGTCATCGAAGGGGCAGGACCAAATCACAGTTCGATCAGCATCAGCCATCCGACCGATCATCTGATCAATTGTTCAGGCGTCGCCAACAGCCGGTATCTCGAATGCCCGCGAGGATCGAATTTTGCGATTTCCCGCTCGGTCAATCCGGCAACGCCCGCCAACCCGAACAACGACAATGCACAGGGCCATGGCATTCACTGCTTCATGGTTTCCAATCCGATCTTCGAGAATGTGTATACCTACAATAACTGGCCGAAGTCTACATCAGCAACGTGTTGACGGGACGCTTTGAGCATATTCGCGGCGTTCGCACCCTCGGCGGCGCGGGCGACCGGTGGTATGGCGCCTGGATTGACGGGCTGACGCCAGGCGGGACTTTTGGCGGCCCTTCGCCCAACCCCTCTCTGACCGTCAGCTACATCAACATGGTATGTGGTTTCGCGCCAAGTAGCGGCTATGGTATCTATGGCAATGGCTCGCTGGCTGATCTGTGGCTCGTTCAGCCTGAAACCGCCAGCGGGAACAAAAGCATCTTTTTCGACCTCACGAACGGTGGCGGCAGTGCGGGGGCGGACGTCAAGGTCATCAATCCGGTCTGCGATGGCTATCGCAACAATGGCATCCACATTCTCAATGCCCCTTTGGGTTCAACGCTGAATATCGAGAGCCCCTATGTGGCGGGAGCCAGTGGCGCGACGGGCGACGCGCTGCGGCTTGAAGCTTCGCATGGCGTTGCCATTACCAACGTCCAGGCCATCGGCGGACTGAGTCCGGGCGTCTATGGCGCCTATATCGCTGACGGCACCGAGTGCACGATCAGTGGCCGATTTGTCGATTATAACACCGCGTTTTACGCGATCAGCGCAGTTTCGTGTGATTTCGATATCAAGGCGGTCAACACCAGTGGCGCGAGTTCGCAACAGGCAATGCTCCTGATCGGCGGGCGCCGGAGCAAGGCTTCGCTGGCGACTATGCGCCTAAGTGGTGCCTGGACATATGGCATCGCGCTCGATGCCAGTGCGAGCCAATATATGCTGGATGTCACGCGCGTACAGGGAGCCACCAATCGGATTGCGCGGGCGACGGTCCCGATCGGAGCACAGGGCAATATCCACAGTCATATGATCATCAATCCCGGCTCGCCGATCACCACGTAAATGCAGGGATGTGCAGGGCGTCATTCGACTGAAATGGCGCCCCTGCACACTCCCCGGGGTAATGACGAAGTCCAGTCCCGTGAAGCGAGTACGCCGATGGCGATCCGCATCGTCACCCTTATCGCCATCGGCGTACTCGCTTCACGGGGGCTTGGTCCCGGTATCTGGTGGATCGTGGTGACGATGAATCGATCTGGGTCTGAGTCCAGATTCTGGCAATGTATTCGTAGGGCGTAAGGCCGCCGAACCTCTTGAGGTGGCGTGCGAAGTTGCTAAGCGTTCAGGAAGGCGGCGAGATGCGTACGTAACAGATCGTGGCTGCGTATATGGAAGCGTTTGACGGTGGTTTCCTTGATTGTGCGGTTCATCCGTTCGACCTGGCCGTTGGTCCAGGGATTGACGGTCCCGCGGTTTCTCATCCGGGCGTGATGCGAGCTTCCGGTCTGCACCTCGGTGATGAGCATGTGGAAAAAGCCGATGGGATATCGCTTGGACCGCTGCAGTTTGGGCTTATCGCCCTCGACATCCGGCACGCGTTCTCTGCCGTGACGCTGCAGGCAGCGATGCAGTGCCGAGCGCGTCAAATGCGGGATCGTCGGTTTCCGGGCATAGACGCAATCGTCGAGAGGCGCAGGAGCGTGTGCCGCCGGAATGCGACAACCATCGCCTCCTCAGCTTCGGTCACGGGGTGAATGAGGGGCCTCTTGAGTCCGCGATCAGCAAACAGGTGTTTGAGCCAAGGCCATCGCTTGCGAACGGCCACGACGATCGCCTGAGCGCCGGCGCTGTCGGAGATGTCGGCAGTGGTTAGATTGACCATGAGCAATCGGCCATCGGTGTCGACGGCAATGTTCCGTATAAGACCGACAACCTTCTTGCCCGCGTCAAAACCCCGCTTTTCCGCCGCTGGTTGGCTGTAGTGCGCGATCAGCGAATGGATGCCGTGCAGGAAGCCGCAATCGCTCGCGCGTTCTGGCTCGCCGGCAGATAACAAGAGGTCTGTACGCCCTGGCATTAAAAAAACATGGTTGCGTCAATGTTCTTCTTAAAATGACTTGCGTGTCTCAAAAGATGTTTGGTATCGGCCAGTAATCATTGGGGCCGGGGGGCAGGATGAAATTGCGTCACATGGTGGCGACGCTGTTTGCGTCGTCGTTTCTCTGTGTATCTTCCGGATTTTCCGCCGAAACGCAAACTTTCAGCTATGATGCATTGGGTCGTCTGGCGTCTGCCCAGTCATCGGGAACGGTGAACAATGGTCAGGTGCGTTCGACCTGCTTCGATGCGGCCGGCAACCGTACCGTCTACAAATCGGATTCCGGGGGCGCCCTGGCGAATTGCAGTGCCGGGCCGGTCAATCAGCCTCCCGTTGCAAATCCTGATTCGACGACGATCGCGCGCTGCGCCATCGTCAGTCTCAATGTCACCGCGAATGATACCGATCCGGAAGGCCATCTGCCTCTGGCGGTCCAGAGCGTTGCTGGCGGCAGCGGGCTGTCGCTCAGCATCATCAGCGCAAGCACGATCATGGTGGAGAGCCTGGGCAGTTCCGGGGTGAAGACCTTCACTTATGTCATAGCTGACAGTCTGGGCGCGACCGCCACCGGAAACGTCACCATTACCGTCAGTAACGTCAACTACTGCGGGGTTTAGCGATGAGAAGCCGGGACTGTGGTTCAAGGGGCGGGCAAACCATCGGCGCATCACGATTTTTCGATATTTCAGCATCACGTCTTCCGGGGGTAAGCAATATGATGACAGTTCGGGCGGCTGCTTCCTGGATAGGCCGGGGTCTCATGGCTGCGATCGCCTCGCTTGGATCTGGTGCCGCAGTCCATGCGCAGCCGGCTCCGCCCGAACTGATCTCGCCCCTTCAGGTTGACCTGGATCCCAATGGCCTCAATCTGGCCAGCGGCAAGACAAGCGTGCAACTCCCCGTGCTCTCCATTCCGGCTGCGCCGCGTCTCAGGTTTCAGCGCGTCCAGGACTGGGCGCCTTATGTGACCGGCCGGCGCACGGAAACAGCCGAGACCGCGTCCTGGTCTGTTCACAAGGGGGCAGGGGGTGCGGAGTTCTTCAAATGCGTGGATGGTGCCTGCCTGCCGATCAAAGGTACAGGTTCAGTCATTGAGTCAAACGGCCGCCAGTTTTATGAGGGGGGGGTGGGAGCTCTCTATGAATTTAACCTCACCCATATTGATGCCAATCTCTCGAATACGCTTCGGCAATATTATGCATCGTCGATCAGCTATGCTGATGGGGAATCAATTACAATCAGTTATGATTCTTATTATTATTCTGCAGGCGCTCTGAGCCGTACCTATTACAGGCCGGCTGTCGTTACGAGCAATACCGGCTATCAGATTCGCATTACCTATCAGACCAACACGGGAGGCGCCACGGGCTGGCTTGCGCCGGCCCAGGTCGGAATTTACGCGAACAGTGCGCCGACTGTCGCGCTTGCACAGTTCACCTATTCCGGCGGGACCATCACAGACCTGCTCGGTCGTGTTTATCAGTGCAGCTTCTGCCAGAACAGTGTTGGCGCTACCATTGAAGTCTTCAATCCGAGCTCCCTGACCTTGCCAGGAGAGTCGACGGCGCATGTTCAGTCCGGCAAACATGCCAGTTATGACGTGGTCTCGACGATTACGAAAGACGGAGGCACATGGTCCTATGCCTATGCCAATATTGCCGTCAATACCACGCTGGGTGGTTATCAGTACGACAAGGTGAACGTCACCGGCCCGGACAGCTACGCCCGGGAATATACCATCGGCGTTATCTCCAACCAGAAATTCGTCTCGTCATTCAAGGACGAACTGGGGCGCCAGACATTCCTGGCCTACGATGTTCTGCTTCGGCTGACGGGGGTCACTTATCCTGAAGGGAACGGGGTTACGGTAACCTATGACAATCAGGGAAATCTGACCGAGAAGCGCACCAAGGCGAAACCCGGCTCGGGCCTCCCGGATCTGGTGGAGACGGCCGGGTACAACACGACCGGCTGCGTTTATGCCTATAATGTTCTGTGCTATCGCCCGTTGTGGAGCCGGGATGCGCTTGGCCGGCAGACCGATTATGTGCACAACAGCAACGGGCTTGTGACCGAGCGGATCGATCCGGCCGATGCATCGGGCGTGCGCCGCAAGACCTGCATCGCCTATACGAGTGCCGGCATAGGCGCTGGCCCGCTCCGCCCCGTTGCCGAGTGGGTAGTGCCCGGCACGTCTGCCTGCGACACGGCCTCGAACCAGAGTATCCGGACGGAGACCGATTACTGGGGCAATACATCTCTGCCGAGCGTGCAGCGGCGCTATGACGGCGCGACGGTGCTGACCACGACCTACAGCTACGACAGTGCAGGGCGGCTGCTGTCCGTGGACGGTCCCCTGGCCGGCAGCGACGATACGGTTCACTATCGTTATGATGCGGTGGGCCGGAAGACCTGGGAGATTGGGCCGGTGTCGGCGAGCGGCGGCCAGCGCCTTGCGACGCGGTTCACCTATCGTGCTTCGGACGACAAGGTGACGCTGGTCGAGACAGGCACGGTCCCCGATGCTTCGAGCACCGCGTTCACTGTGCAGAAGCATGTGACCACCGCCTATGATGTCCGTCGCAATCCGGTTCGCGAGACCCTCTGGTCTGGCACCACGACCTACAGCGTGAATGACAAGTCCTGGGACAATCGCAACCGTCTCGTCTGTTCGACGGTGCGAATGAACCCTGCGGCGTTCGGTTCGTTGCCGGGCAGCGCCTGCACGCTGGGCCCGGAAGGGACCAACGGGCCCGACCGGATCACGCGGAGAATCTATTTTACTTCCGGTGAGGTCCGGCAGATCCGCAAGGCAGTCGGTACGCCGCTGGAGCAGGCTTATGCGACCTATAGCTACACGAACAATGGCCGGGTCGAGAACAGTATCGATGCCAGCGGGAACCGCAGCAAATACATGTATGACGGCTATGACCGGGTGTCCCGTCTCGACTTTCCAAACCCGGCCGGTGCTCCCGCATTCAATCCCTCGGACGGAGCCACGGCGAGCATGCCAACCTGGACCGACTATGAACTTTATGGCTATGATGCCAATGGCAACCGCACGAGCCTTCGCAAGCGGGACGGTAGCACGATCACATTCGCTTATGACGCGCTGAACCGCGTGATCCAGAAGCGGGTGCCCAATCCGGCCGGTGGCCCCAATGCGGGCAGCTCGGCGAACTGCTACAGCCTTGCCAGCGACACCAATGATGTCTGCTACGGATACGATCTGCGCGGTCGTCAGACGGAGGTGCGGTTCGGCTCGCTGGGCGGCTGGGGCACAGCCTATGGCTATGACGGGTTCGATCGCCTCACGAGCAGAACGACGGACATGGGCGGGGTGAGCCGGACGCTCTCCTATCAATATGATGCCGGGAGCCGCCGGACGCGGCTGACCTTTCCCGATGGCCAGTACGTCGCTTATGGCTACGATGCGATGGGCCGGATGACGACGATCCATGAGAATGGCAGCACGCAGATCGCGGCGCTGAGCTACAATGCTCAGGGTGCGCGTGCCGGGCTGACGGGCGGCATCGCGACGGCCTATGGCTATGACGCGATCGGGCGGCCGGCCTCGCTCTCGCACGATCTTGCGGGGACGGACCGCGACGTGACCTTCAGCTTCACGAGCTACAACGGGGCAGGCCAGTTGGCGGCGCAGAGCCGCAGCAATGATGCCTATGCCTGGACCGGGGCGATGAACGTCACGCGCAACTACACGAGCAACGGTCTGAACCAGTACAGCGCGGGCCGGCCCGGCGAGCTTCAGCTACGATGCCAATGGCAATCTGACCGGGGACGGAAGCTCGACCTACGCCTATGACCGGGAGAACCGCCTGCTGGGCGCGGCGGGCGGCACGAGCGCGGCGCTGGCCTATGACCCGCTGGGCCGCCTGTTCCAGAGCAGCGGGGGCAGTGCCGGGACGACGCAGTACCTCTATGATGACGACGCGCTGGTGGCGGAGTATAATGGCTCCGGCACGCTGCTGCGGCGCTATGTGCATGGAGATGGCGTGGACGAGCCGCTGTTCTGGTATGAAGGCGCGACCCTGGCGACGCGGCGACTGCTGCGCGCCAATCATCAGGGCTCGATCGTGGCGATCGCCAACAGCGCGGGCACGGCCATCGCGGTCAACAGCTATGACGAATATGGCATTCCTGCCTCGGGCAACCAGGGCCGGTTCGCCTATACAGGGCAGATCTTCCTGCCCGAGCTTGGCATGTACTACTACAAGGCCCGCATCTACTCCCCCACGCTCGGCCGGTTCCTGCAGACTGATCCGGTCGGATATGACGATCAGATGAACCTCTATGCCTATGTCGGCAACGATCCGGTGAATAAGGCCGATCCGAGCGGTGCCTTGGCTATCAACTGTTCGTTCAATGGCGACACCAACAAGGGAAAATGTAGTTCGGTAGATGATGGTGATAGCAAGCATGTCAATGTTAATCTTACGTACTCCAAGACTGTCGATGGTGTTGTTCAAACAAGTTCATCTCATATGTCCTATAGCGCTAGTAGTATTGCCTATAGTCAGGCTTTTGGGGCGGGAATTTTTGGTGTAATTAAGGCGCAAGCGAACGGCGCTTTTGGAATTGCCGTCAGATTTACATCGGAAACACAAATTACATTTAGTGCTCCTACCCTTGGGCAGATGATTTCCGGTGCCGCAAATTCAACGATGGCAGCAATTGGCTTCGGTGCAAGGTCCGGCCCCACCTACGGCACTGAAGGCGAAGCGCGATCGGCAGCGGAAAAACATGGCTGGAAGGAGACAAGCCAGATGTCACCCGGTGGTCGTGGAAAGTTCTATAGAGACAACAATGGCAATCTCTGGACCCGTGATCGTGACGGCCACAATGGGGGGGCGTGGAAACTGTATGATAGGACTGGTACTCAGCGTTTGGGTACTTTTGACGAAAACTTGAATAAGGTCGGAAAATGAAACTTATCCAATACCGGTTTAATTTGAATGCGCTTTCTAACGCTTCTTTAATTGGGCATGCAGTTCAAGCGTTCTTTGAACGCGAGCGGGACTTGGCCCTCAGGGCAGTCTACGTTGACAAGGGAGAGCCCGACAAGCTAGCTGTAAAAGCAATAGATATTGAACAGGTCGGAGGTATTATAGAGAGATCATTTATACAATCTTGTGCCGATGTAGTTTGTTACTCTGAATATGCCTCTATTAGATCGAACACTTCCTGTAGATTCGTGATTATTGAGGATGATGGACTGTTGCGTGTCTGTCATGCTCAAGATGATGCGATGATAGACTTCGCGGATATGCCGCACACGTCGGAAGACATCTCCGAGATGCTTGTAAAAAGTGATCTATTTGATTGAGTGCCGATATCATCTATAAAAGATCGTGTTGATTTCCTCCTCAACGCTATCTGTTCAGCACTCGCATCTTTTGGACCGGTTTGACGATGAAGTGTTCTGGCACTACTTTGGCAGAAGTTTGCTGGGTTGTCTGATGAGGCTGCATCCGCAGTGAGGGCAAGGCTCTAGCGGTGAGCGCGACAGGCGATCAAGGATGGCTTGGCGCACTGCCGGTAATGGGTTGGGGAGGCGGACCAAGGACTCTTTTTTTCGGCCCGCCTGAGCGAGCCTTTGGGACTGCAGGAAGGCGTAGGCCATCATCGACATCAAGGCATGGCGGTGAAGTCCGGTGCAGGATCGTCCTTCGAAGTGATCCAACCCCAGTTCCTCCTTGAGCTGCTGATGCGCTTGTTCGCAGATCCAGCGCGCCTTGATCGCGCCAGCGAGAGCCTTGATTGGGGTGTCGCCGGGCAGATTGGAGAGATAGTATTTTCGCTCGCCATTTAAGCGATGCTCACCCACCAGCCAGGCCTCCTCGCCCAGCATGTGCTGAGCCCCGGCAGAGCCGATCCGTTAAGGCGCACCATCGGCAATGCGCACGCGCATGGCCGCCAAGCGGACCGTCAGCCGTCCCTTGGTTCCCTTGCGCCAACTGACCTGCCGCCACTTCGCGCTTTCGAGCATCGCGTGTTCGGCCATGGATTTGACGTCCGGCACATGCCGCACCCGTGGGCGACCGCCGCCTGCGACCGGGAAGATCAGCTGCACGTCGGCCGGATAGACTTTCTGGTGCCTGGGGATGCCGACAGCCCAGCAAGGCCACGTGTACTCAGCGCCTGCCGGAACGGAGCCGACAGCCCATAACCGGCATCGGCCGGCACACAGCCGAAGCGCACGCCGGCGGCAACGACGCGATCAATCTCCTCGACCGCGATCTCGGGCGTAAGCGGTAAAAATCCCCCACATTTTCAAGTGTTCTGAGGTTGGTAGTTTCGCTGTGTTGGACGGCGAGGTGGCCAATGAGTGATGAAACTGATTTCGAAACTTGTTTCGAAACGAACACACCGGGCCGGGTGGAGCGGCTCGACGTGATCGAGAGCCCGCGGGGCAAGCGGCACTGGACGCCGGAGGCGCGGGCGCGAATCATCGCGGAAAGCCTGGAGCCGGGGACGAACGTGTCGGCGGTGGCGCGTAAGCACGGGCTTTATCCGCAGCAGTTGTACACCTGGCGGCGTGGATTGCGGGAGCGCGCTGAAGCCATGAGCTTCGTGCCAGCGATGGTCGAGCGCGGCAACGGCAGCGAGTTGTCCGGCACGGCAGTGCCGCCGGTTGGCGGTCAGATCGTCATCGAGATGGGCAACCTGTCGATCCGTATCCCGTTCGATGTGAGTGCCGATCATATCGAGCGGGTGCTGCTCGCAGTGCAGGTAAACGCATGATCATCCCGCCCGGGCCGTTGAAGGTGCTGGTTGCGACGCAGCCCGTGGACTTCAGGAAGGGCATTGTAGGACTCGCCTCCTTGGTGCAACGCGAACTTCGGCTCGACCCGTTCTCGGACATGCTGTTCATCTTCCGGGCCCGTAGAGCGGACCGAATAAAACTCCTGGTCTGGGACGGCACCGGGCTGGTGCTTGTGACGAAGCGCTTGCACGACGAGAAGTTCCGCTGGCCACGGCCGGGAGACGGGGTGATGAAGCTGTCGGCGGCGCAAGCTTCGGCGCTGGTCGAGGGGCTCGACTGGTCGCGGGTGCATGTGCCGCGCTCCCAAACCCGCTCCACGCGCAGTAGGCCGCGCGCCTGAATCCGCCTGGCGCAAAGCCGTTCCCGGCAGGGCAAAAGCGGCTAGGATGCGGGCGTGGTGGGCATCAGCGAAATCCCTGCGGCGACCGGTCCGGAGGCCGGATACGACGAGCTTCCCAACGACGTCGAGCAGCTCAAGAGGATGCTGCTAGCCGAGCGCGCCCGCGCAGCGCGGCTCGAGCATAGCTGCGTATGAGGACGGCCAATGGATGGTCGACTGTCTTCAGCGCACACTATATTCGTCTTTGAGTCGGAGCAGCGCCTCTGGAGGAGACGTCGATCTCTCGGGAGCAGTCGTCGACCTGAAGTGGGGCATGCCGGCGAACGTCCGGTTCGCAACACTTGAAATAACGGGCTTCCTGATCGCAAAAAAACTGACAATCGCATTGCTATGAGTGTCGGCCCAATGCTAGAAAATGGCGTGTCGCGATTGGGGGGTGAATGATTAGATTCCGTTGCCGGATTTCGGTTGCAGCGCAGGTTGTGCTCGGGGTTTTTATTCCCGATGTAGCACTTGCTCAGGATGCTTTCGCCGATCCGGCAGGTTCCGGTGTTCTCGTTTCGGCCGTGCAATGGCTTCAGGGCACGCTGCTTGGAACCATCGCCACCGTTGTCGCTGTGATCGCTGTGGCGGTTGTGGGGTTCATGATGCTCACCGGCAGGATCAACTGGCGTTATGGCGTCACGGTCATTCTGGGTTGCTTCATTCTGTTTGGTGCCGCCAGCATCGTGGCCGGTATCCAGTCTGCCGCCTCGCTCGGTAACTGATCATGGAAGGAATTGAGCGCGACACGCTGTTCGTGGCATTGACGCGCCCGCAGATGTTCGCCGGGGTAACATACAGCTATTTCGTGGCCAATGCCGTGCTGGCGACGGAACTCTTCCTGATCTTCCGGTCGGTCTGGGCTGTCGCGATCGCGATACTGGTACACCTCACAGGCATGCTGCTGTGCCTGCGAGAGCCGCGCTTTTTCGATCTCTGGCTCACCCGCGTGGGCCGCTGCCCGCGCGTCCGCAACTACGCGATCTGGCGATGCAACTCCTACCGCCCCTGACGAGAGACCGCAAAGTCGTCGATCGTGAAAAGCCGGTCGGTGCACATCTTCCTTACGCGGCCCATATCGACGATCATACAATCGAGACACGCGATGGTCTGCTGATGCAGACCATCCACCTGCGTGGACTGTTGTTTGAGACTGCGGACACCGAAGAGCTCAACTATCGCAAGCGCCTGCGGGATGCGATGCTCCAGGCAATCGGCACATCGCGCTTTGCGGTCTATCATCACGTCGTACGGCGGAAGGTCGACGCGCAACTCCCCGCACAGTTTCCGGACGAGTTTTCACGGCGGCTCGATGCTGCATGGCGGGCCAGGCTCTCGACCAGAAGCCTTTACGTCAACGAGCTTTTCGTCACGCTCGTGCGACGCCCGCTGCAGGGAAGGGTGGGGCTGCTGGACCGGGCGCGGTCATGGCTGGGCCGGGAGCATTTCGACCGCGAAGCCGCCTCGGTCCATGAGCGCCGCCAGCTCGATGCCGCGCGCGACGCGTTGCTTGCTGCGATGGGCAGCTACGCGCCACGCCTGCTGGGCGTATACGAGACTGCGAACGGTCCCTGTTCGGAGCCTCTCGAATTCCTGTCCGGCCTTCTCAACGGCGAGATGCGGCCAGTGTTGCTGCCAACCGGGGATATCGGCCACTATCTTCCTTTCCGCCGGGTCAGCTTTGGCCAGGAAACGGTAGAACTCGGTGCCTCAGGCGAGCTCAAGCCAGGCTACCAGGGACTGGTCTCGATCAAGGATTATCCCGCGCGAACCGCCGCCGGCATGTTCGATGAGCTGCTGCGCCTGCCATTTGAGCTGACGATCACGCAGAGCTTTGGCTTTGTCGATCGTCAGGCCGCGCTGGGGCGCATGAATCTCGCGTTGCGACGGATGCGCTCGGCAGAGGATGAAGCAGTCAGCCTGCGCGGGGATCTCGCTCAGGCCAAGGACGAGGTTGCTGCCGGACGGGCAGGCTTTGGCGAACACCATATGACCATCGCGATAAAGGGTGATACGCCGGCAGCCGTTGATGAAGGCATTGCCGAAGTGCAGGCCGCGCTCGCAGATATGGGCATCGTGGCCGTCCGCGAGGACATCGCACTGGAACCCGCCTTCTGGGCGCAGTTCCCCGGCAACTTCAAATATATCGCGCGGCGTGGTCTGGTTTCGACGAGCAATTTCGCAGGGCTCGCCAGCAGTCACAACTTTCCGCTCGGACAGGGCCGGGGGCAACCACTGGGGGCAGGCCGTCTCCCTTCTGGAGACCACCGCGGCGGGGCCTTATTATTTTAATTTTCACATGCGCGATCTGGGCAATTTCACGATCATAGGTCCTACAGGGTCGGGCAAGACTGTGGTGCTCAATTTCCTTTTGGCGCAGGCGCGCAAGTTTCGGCCCCGGACCATCTTCTTCGACAAGGATCGCGGCGCAGAACTGTTCATCCGCGCGATCGGGGGGCGCTATGATTTGCTGCGCCCCGGCGAACCGTCAGGGCTCAATCCGCTGCAGATGGAGGACAATGCCGCAAATCGTCAGTTCCTGATCGACTGGATCGCGCTGCTCGCCGGAGGCGCCGACATCGATGAAATCGCCCAGATCAAGGACGCGATCGACGCCAATTTTGCGCAGCCGCTTCAGCATCGCCGCCTCCAGCATCTTGTCGCGCTGTTCCGTGGCGGGCATCGCCCCCATGGCGGAGACCTCTGGGCGCGTCTCCGGCCCTGGTGGGGTGACGGAGAACGCGCCTGGCTCTTTGATAATCTTCAGGATCTGACAGACCTGTCGGCAGAGGTCGTGGGGTTCGACATGACCGCCATTCTCGATGATCCTGCCGCGCGCTCCCCGGCGATGATGTATCTCTTCCATCGGGTCGAAGAACGGCTTGATGGTACCCCAGCCATCATCGTGGTCGACGAGGGCTGGAAGGCGCTCGACGACGATGTCTTCGTGCGCCGCATCAAGGATTGGGAGAAGACAATCCGCAAGCGTAACGGCATCGTCGGTTTCGCGACACAGAGCGCGCAGGATGCGCTGGAAAGCCGCATTGCCAGCGCGATCATCGAACAGGCTGCGACGCAGATCTTCATGATCAACCCCAAGGCGCGTGAGGAAGACTATGTCGACGGTTTTGGTCTCACGCGACATGAATATGATCTGGTCCGGACGCTGCCCGATTCTTCGCACTGTTTCCTGATCAAGCATGGTGGGGATAGCGTGGTGGCGCGCCTGAACCTGTCGGGAGAACGCGAGATCCTCACGATACTTTCGGGTCGCGAACGCACCGTTCGGCTCCTCGATGAAATTCGCGAACAGACCGGCGACGATCCTGCGCAATGGATGCCGCGCCTTCTGGAGCTGGCGTAGTGGCCTGTCCTTCGCTCAGCTCAGGCGGCAATTTCGTGGCAGGCATGGTTGCTTTTGTGGACTGCCAGGCACAGTCGATCGGTTCGCAAGGTTATCAGGCCATATCCGCGCCGGGCTCCACCTTCACACTCATCATGGCCGGACTGCTGACATTGTTCATTGCCCTGTTCGGCTACCGGATGTTGCTTGGACATGTTCCGACCGTTCGCGAGGGTGTGCTGGCGATGGTCAAGATCGGTATCGTCCTCGTTCTGACGACCAGTTGGCCAGCCTATCGCACATTGGTCTACGATGTTGCCCTTCGGGCGCCGGCCGAGATCTCCGCGCAGATCGGAGACGCTGCCGGGCTGCCGGGGACGGGCGGCGGGATGGTGAACCGTCTTGACGCCGCTGACCAGGCGCTTGTGGCCCTTGCGGGCGCTGGCGTGGGGCCTGTCAACATGGCAGACCGCGACCCTCCGCCCTTTCCAGGCTTCGATGCCTTTGCCTTCGGCGGCGCACGCATCCTCTATCTCGTTGGCCTGGTCAGCGCCCTGGCAGTGCCCCGCCTTGTCGCCGGATTGCTGCTTGCCATAGCGCCATTGTTCGTGGCGTTCCTGCTGTTCGATGCAACAAGGAGCCTTTTTGAAGGCTGGCTTCGAGGACTGATCGGCGCCGTACTGGGGGCGTTTGCAGCCACAATGATGCTGGGCGTGCAACTTGCCTTGCTTGAGCCCTGGCTGTCTGATCTCATGGCTCTGAGAGCCGCCAGGCGCGCCATCCCCAATGCGCCAGTCGAGCTGTTCGTCGCCATGATCATCTTCTGCCTTCTTTTCCTTGCAGTGCTCTGGACCATTGCGCGCCTCAGCGTCGGATTCAGATTAGGGAGCTACGGTCAGGCCCTGACGCAATTCGTGGGGTCTCGGCGCGAACCCGTCCACGGCGGATCCCTGGCCCGGCCGGACTACAGTCCGCTGGCTGTCGAAGGGCGCTCCCGTGCTGCGGCGATGGCTGATGCCATTGCTGCAGGTCAGCGACGAGAGGCGGGGCTGATCGGGGCAGGAATGCATCCGGCCGCCTTACGGTCAACGCCACAGCTTCTCTCGCGGGAAATGCATATGCCGGTCAGCACACCTCTTGGCCAGAGCTACAGGCGCCGAACCAGCTCAAGGATATCGTCGAGTGCCGGCCGCAGGGACAGAGCATGATTGAAGAGACCAAAGCCGGACGCGAAACATATTATCGCGAGGCCGCCAGCTGGAGCCAGGATCGTCAGGATGCGCTGCGCTCCTCCCGGCGCGTGGCCTGGATTGTGGCGTCCGTGGCGTGCAGCATTGCAGCTGTCGAAGGCTTCGCGCTCATGTTGCTTGCGCCTCTCAAGACGGTCGAGCCATATACCCTGCTGGTCGATCGCCAGACCGGCTATGTCGAGGCACTGAAGCCGCTGGATGCGCGGACGGTCTCAGGCGATACGGCGCTGACGCAGTCCTTTCTGGTTCAGTATGTAATTGCCCGGGAGAGCTTTGATATCAGTGCCCTTCAGGATCGGTACCGCAAAGTGGCGCTCTGGTCGGCGGATACAGCCCGCACTTCCTACATCTCGGGGATCCAGGTCAACAATCCCGACAGTCCGCTCAATCGTTATCCCCGCTCCACGCAGATCGAAACGCAGGTCAAGAGCGTTTCGCCGATGGGGCAGAACAGCGCCCTTGTCCGGTTTGATACGCGGCGCGTGGATCGCAATGGTCAGCCGCAGAGCGCGACGCCCTGGGTGGCGGTTATCCGGTTCCGTTATTCGGGCGAGCCCATGAGAGTAGAAGATCGCTATCTCAATCCGCTCGGGTTCCAGGTGGTGCATTATCGCAAGGATCCCGAAGCCCTGCCGTCCCCGCCGAGCGTGGCGCCGCCTGCCAATTCCTCCAGCGCCACGGCTCCGCAGCCAGCGCCCCCGGGCACAGCGGCGGGTGCGCCATGAGAGGTACTTGGTTGCTCATTGCCGCACTGGCTCTTTCGCCGGGCGTGGGGCGCGCGCAGGTGCGTCCCTATTCAGCCGGTGGCGATCCACGCTTTCAGATGGTCGACTATCGGGCCGAACAGGTTGTGCAGCTGCAGGCGGCGCCGGGCTATCAGCTCAGCATTGAATTCGCGCCCGATGAGCGGATAGAAAGCGTTGCTATCGGCGATAGCGGGGCGTGGCAGGTGACACCGAACCGACGGGGCGATCAGCTGTTCATCAAGACTGTCCAGGCCGGTACGACCACGAACATGACCGTTGTGACGGATGCGCGGATATATCTGTTCGACCTCTATCCGCTCGATCGCGTGACGCCCGACATGGCCTATCGCGTGAGGTTTGTATATCCTCGTCCCCAGGGCGTGGCTGAAGATCTCCCGGCGGCTGCGGCAGACGTCGCAGAGGCCTATTACACCCTGCATGGCGACAGAACCCTGCGTCCGAGCGAAGTGAGCGATGATGGCGTCCATACCTACATTGAATGGCCCGCCAGCGCAGCGATTCCCGCGATCTACATGGTGGATGAGCGGGGGAAGGAGTCTCTTGTGAATGGAATGATGCGGGACGGCTTTTTCGTTATCGACGCGGTGGCGCCGCGTCTCGTGTTCCGTATCGACCGGCGCAGCGCCCGCGCTGTCAGGCGACTGCCGAAGAGCAGGCGGTGATGGCCGGCGAAACCTCTGCATCGGCAGCGAAGGGCGAAACCGATATTCGGCCTTCGGTTGCGCTTCCCGGCCAGGGCCTGCCTCCCTGGCTTCTGGTGCTTTTTGCTGTTGTTGCGGCAGCAGCGCTTTTTGCGGTGCTGGATGCCCGGCGTCGATCTCTCACGGCTCCGTTGGTGCGCACTGAAACTGCAACCAGTACGGCCTTTCGTTCGCCGCCTCCGCTCTTCATACCTCCGGAGGTTGTGCCGCCGATGGTATATTCGCCGATGATACCACCTTCCGAGCCGTCCGTTTCAGCTTCGCCTCCGGCGGCACCTGTTGAGCAGGTTCAGCCGCTGGAACCTTCAAGCAACTATTCACCACAGCCGGCTGAACCTCCTGTGCCATCGGTGCAGCCCCGGGTGAGCAATGGACCTGCGCTCGTGATCGATACCGGCATGGCCCTGCCGCGGGAGCTTCAGGCCGGATCCGACATTCCTGTGTCCCCCTCTGCTTCGTTCCCGGGGACGTCCCCGCAATCGGGGCCGGCGGGCGCAGGTCCCTCGAGTCCGACCGGAGCGAAGCCGTTGAACACCGACCGGGCCCGGGCCGGGGTTTTCGCCAACCGCCCGACAACGGTTGTACAGGGGACGCTGATCGCTGCCGTTCTGGAGTCGGCGCTGGATACGACTAGGCCCGGCTTTGCGCGTGCGCTCGTTTCCCGCGATGTCCGTAGCTTTGACGGCTCAAGAGTTCTTATTCCGCGAGGCAGTCGTCTGATTGGCGAGGTCGAGGCCGACACCACGACCGGTCAGAAGCGGGCGCTTATCAACTGGACAAGGCTTATTCGTCCCGACGGTGTGACGATTGCGCTGGATTCACCTGTGAGTGACACTCTGGGCGGAACCGGCGTGCGTGCGAAAGTGAACACGCATTTCTGGGAGCGTTTCTCGGGGGCCATCCTTCAATCTGCCCTCGATGTCGGCGTCAATCTGGCCACACGCGAGGCTGGCGGAGCCACAATCATCGCTTTGCCCGGTGCCATGAACGGGGTTGCCGCGCAGACAATACAGCCCCGAGAGATCGCACCTACCCTGACCGTGCAACGTGGGACCGGCATCAGCGTGTTCGTCGCACGGGATCTCGATTTCACCGATGTTGAACGAAAATGAACGCGGCCCGTCCGATCTATCTTCAAAGCTGCCTCGAGCCCCTCGAGCCTCTGCTTGAACGGGAGGACGTCACTGACATCTACATCAACTGTCCGGGCGAAGTCTGGGCCGAATCCCTTCATGGGAACATCGAGCGCCACCTGATCTCTGCTCTTGATGAAGTCATGCTTGGCCGGCTTGCCCGGCAGATAGCGGCCATCTCGCACCAGGGGATCAGTCGGGAGCACCCCTTGCTCTCGGCCAGGCTTCCGGACGGTGCTCGCGTGCAGATTGTCGCGCCGCCTGCCACGCGAGGCGGGATGGCTTTCGCAATCCGCAAGCACGTCTCTTCCGAGCTTTCACTGAGCGACTATGTCGCCAAAGGGGCTTTTGAGAACACATACAGTGGAACCAGCTCGCGCTCCTCAGGCATCGACGAGCATCTGAAGTCGCTTCTTGCCCGCGGAGACGTGGCAGGGATGCTTGCTCAGGCCGTGCGGGCGCGCAAGAACATCCTGATCTCGGGCGGCACATCGACCGGCAAGACCACCTTTCTCAATGCTCTCCTGCGTGAAATTTCTGGAGATGAGCGGCTGATCCTCATTGAGGACACGCCTGAGCTTCAGCTTCGTCACGCCAACGCCGTCGGGCTTCTGGCAAGTCGCAGCAACCTCAGCGAGGCTCAGGTGAGCGCCAATGATCTCGTTGCCGCGTCTTTGCGCATGCGCCCCGATCGCATCATCCTGGGCGAACTTCGCGGCGAAGAGGCTTTTGCCTTTCTGCGGGCCGTCAACACAGGTCATCCAGGCTCCATGACGACCATCCACGCAGATAGCGCAGAACGCGCGGTCGAACAGCTTTCGCTGCTTGTCCTGCAGGGCGGGACACAGCTCACGCGCGCGGATGTGCGCCATTACGTCCGCACCACGATTGACATCTTCGTGCAGCTCGTGCGCACTGGTGGCAGGCGCGAGGTATCCGAGGTCCTCCTCTGGTCCGGATCCGACAAAAAGAAGGAGAGGGGGGCGGCGGGAGGGCCATGAACCCGGAGATCATCTACTCTCTTTCAGAGCCTGCAGATGAGAGCGTTCTGCTGGCCGCGGTTCGCTGGCTCGAGCATACCCTGCTCGGAACACTGGCGACAACGGTTGCGATTATCGCGGTCGCAGCGCTCGGGTTCATGTTGCTTGCCGGGAGAGTCGATTACCGGCGTGGCGCGACGGTGATCATGGGCTGTTTCGTTCTTTTCGGTGCGTCGGCGATCGCCGCCGGAATTCAGTCAGCCCAGTCTGCGATAGCAGGAAACGAAATATCCCCTGAAGCAGAGGTCGCCCGGATGGATCCGCCTCCACCGCCCGTGACGGTCCCGCCCCAGCTGCCTTCCTATGACCCATATGCAGGCGCTTCTGTGCCGAGGTTCTAGAGCATCCTCATGTTGAGCGGAAGCGCTGGGGGATTCGTGATCGTGTGATTCATCGGATGCCGTCACGAAGGAGGCGGCGATGAGTTGGCGATCTGGGCAAAGCTTCTCGCTGGAGTTGCGCGATCGGGTGCTTGGTGCGCTGGACGGCGGGATCGGGGCCCGCGATGGCGGGGACGTCTGCAGTGAGCATCGTGTACATCAGCAGGGCGCTGATGCGGCGGTATTGGACCGGCGACGCCGGGATCAACCCTGATCGCGGCCATGGTCCGGGTCAGCTCTCCGGCGAGCAGGAGCAATCACTTGCATTGCCCATGCACTCGCAATCAGGAATCACGCTGGCGCAGGCATAGGGCTTGCTGCTGGCGAGCATGCTGTGCAGCGCAGCACCGGATCGACCTGGAACGGGCTGCATCGCCTTGGTGCCGTCCGCATTCAAGAATAGTCCTGCGCGCAGCCGAGCACGATTGCGCGACGGCACCGGGAAGTGAAAGCTGTGGAGAGCGGCGCAAACGTTCATCGATTCTGAGAGGCTCATCTTCCTCAACGGCATGGGCGTCGACACGAGGATGGGCGGCTGCACGGCTGAGGGGCGGTCGGCAGGCAGTGCCACGACAGCGTGCCGTTCGGGCCTTGCAGAAACATGACCTTCATCGCCGGACGAGGCTGAGCGACATGACCGCGCCGCGGTGCCCGATGGCGCGATGGATGGCGATGCCTTCCGCACCTACGTCCGCGACGTCCTGGCCCCCCGCTCAAGCCCCGCGACGTCGTGGAGCTCGACCACCTGCTCGCCCCGGGGTCGCCGGCATCCGCGAGGAGATCGCAGACCGTCGCACCCAGCTCTTCTCCCGCTGCCCTACAGCCCGCATGAACCCGATGGAGATGACGTTCGCGAAGCTAAAGGCGTTGCTGAGGCAAAAAGCCGCACGAACCGTCGATGCCCTGATCGAGCGCATCGGCAGCATGCTCGATCGATTTCTTCCAGCTAATCGCGCTAACCTCTTCCAGGCTGCCGGCTATCAACCCTCAAAATGAAAATGCTCCGGCTTCCCGTGAAGCGAAGTTCGGTGAAGCCAGTCACGCATCCCGCGCAAAGGGAACAGAAAAATGCCAATCTGGTGGCAGGACAGGGGCTCGTCGCTCGTCCGCCTTCATCTACGCGATTGCAGTGTTGGGTCATCGGTACCTCAACACCGAGCGATCAAGCTGTCGCGGTCACGCTCCTGAAGGCATACAGTTTTCGGAAGCGCTATCCGTGCAAGATGCAGGCGCATGCGATACTGGGAGGGACGCTGAAACCATGAGATATTTCGTCGTTGAAGACCGGAAGTCTCGGCTACGGGAAATTCTTGCTGCCGTTGCGTTTGACTTGTACCGGCTCTTCACGGTCGCGCATTCTTTTGATCGAATTGGGGGATGATATGAAAAAACGTAGAACCGCGCTTCTGACCATTTCTCTGATATGTTCTGTGGGTTCTGCAGAGGCGGAGCCGGGTCTCGCGACTCCATTCAAGATTGCGAAGTTATTTCCGCGCGAGCATGCTGTGGACCTCATCACGGATCAGCCGATCTCGAGTCCGATGAGGTGTTCGCGCAATGACGCCGTCCGGATCGTTTTGACGGCCGCGAACTATGCCGTCATAGCGTCCACGCTCATGACCGCATTTGCTTCAGACAAAACGGTCACCGTCTGGCTGGATTCCTGCGATACCGATGGAGTAGGCAAGCTCACTGCCGCGTCGGTGGAGCGCTAGATGTCTGGTCACGCAGTTTGATGGCGCATTTGTCCCTGCAGGAATGGAAGGGGGCACTATGGGTCAGGTTCTGCACGGAGACAGCGGCAGCCCGTCGAGCAACAGAAGATAGTCAAGAGACCCCGAGGGTTCTGGCCAAGCGCCACGGGATCAACATAAAGAGGGTAGCCAGGCGGTGCCATCGCCTGTGGCTTGTCGGTGACCTCGCGCGTGGACAACCAAGTGCTTTTTGATCACCCGCCGCGTGAGCGGGCGAGGCATAATCTGTCTCCCCTTGTTGCAGTCGCGGCCTGCTGATGCGCCCGGACGGCGGCGCTGTCGATCATTTGGATGTCGCCGTCGAACCCGGCAGTGATGGCGTCCATAAACCGGTCCCGTGCGCCTGCGTTTCGCCACCGCACGAAGTGGTTGTAGCAGGTGGTGCGCGGGCCGTGGCGTTCGGGCAGGTTGCGTCATGGCGCTCCCGGTCGCTGCACCCAGAAGACGCCGTTCAGTACGCGCCGGTCTATCGACGCGCGTCACACTTCTTGGCTTGCAGGGCACAGCGGCTCGAACACGCGACCCTCGAAGTCGGTCAGATCATAGCGGCACATGGGGCGATTTCCGTGAGAAGGCCGACATCATTTGGAACATTCCCATTGATCACTGCTATCCTGAGGCCGGCCTTCTCCCGGGCGAGGTTCGGGCGGGAAAGAAGTGGGTCAGTATTTTGACTGGTTTGGGCCAAATCTAACCTACTGCAACTTCTCATCGATAGGCAGATTTCCATGAATGTCCTCAGTAATCAGATAAGTATCAAAAACCATTCTCAATTGAATGTTATGGATTCTTGACTGCTACGAAAAAAACCTGCTCACTTGTGCTGTTCCAGACAGGGCAACTTCCTGTTCCGGAGATGTAAATATTTTTTCCGGTTGAGAATGCAGTAATAATAGAAGCTGCGATGGCCTGGCCTTGGGGAGTGCTGTTGTCGACAGCCCAGCCGACGGGGTTCCCGCTCGCGCACTGAGGTGTCGATTGTCTGGTGCCTCCTGTGGTGACAAAACTGAAGCCTTGTGAAGAGGGTACCAGTTCCAGAACCTTTGCGTTATTCAGGGTGCCAGAGTGGGCCTCTGACCATGGGGTCAACATCGCGAAACCCAATATGGCAAACAGTCTTGTCCCCAATCCTCTGACATCAAAAAGCATAGTTTTATCCCCCGCTAACATCGGATGTACCCTCGGTCGTTCTTTTTCTGGCGTCAAGTCACCGGCTGGCGAAAGCTTTTCAAAAATTATGAGTTGCGTTGCCTCGATTGCTCTGTGGACGCAGCGAGGAGCTTCTATGAGCTGTTGGCGTTGCACGAGCGCCGTCGGCGTTCAGGGTGAGGCCGCTCTTTCCGCGAGGCGTCACATTCTCCAGGCCTCACGCGATGGGCTGCCGCAGGCCTGGGGTGGCTGGCCACTGCGGACGAAAAGGCACTGACATGATCGATCGAGAAAGGGCTTGGCCACCCGCTCTGGCGCAGGCGGCCTCCTGCGGCGGGGGCGATAGATCCGCAGGGCGGTTCAGGCATACTACCGTCAGGCCGGCCGTGATGCCTCCTTCCGCAAACAGGACTCGGATGTGCATATCTTCAGACGCTGCGGCTTGCCTGCATGAAGTGGAGGTTCCAATACTATTTAATGAGCTGTTGCGATGCGAAGTAAAATAGGCTTATCTGTCCCTGCGTGATTGCACGCAGGCGAGCGGCGGGGGCTGACAATGAAATCGATCCAATGGTTGCCAGTTCTCGGTCTTCTTTGGGCCAGCTCTTCGCCTGCAGCGGAAACTACGAAATACAAATATGATGCCCGCGGCCGGCTCATTGAGGTGAAGCAGGAGGGTGGTCCTGCTGACGGAGCGACGAGCACCTACAGCTACGATGCGGCTGACAACCGGACGAATGTCACTGTTGACGCCCCAGTCCGGGTTATGGTCCTGCCGCTGAACGGATTTACAATCATTCCTCTTAATTGAGCAGGTCCCAGGAGCGGCCGTGCCGCCCCTCAGGTGGAGAGGCAGGCGGCATTAACGAAGACTTTCTTCGAAGGGGGAGGCAATGGGATTCATGAAACCGGCATTGGCAGCCGCGGTATGTCTGGCGGTCACCACGCCGGCGAGCGCTTTCGACTGGACTGTCGAGGGTGCCGTCACGATGGTCGAGCCGAGCTATGCACCTGTCCGGATCCTGTTTACAGTTGATGTCGGCGCTGGCAGTTGTCCAGCTGGCAGCCTGCTGCGCTGGGAAGCGACAGGTGTTGACACAGATGCCAGGCAGGCGAATTTTCAGGCGGTCTTTTCGGCTCTTCTGACCTCGCAGTTCTCCCGAATCAGGATGCGTTTGCACGGCAACAATACAAACTGTTCCATCGAGTTCATTCACGCCCTTTGAGCTGTGTTGGGATCGCTGAAACAGGAGAACCTTGCGGCAGTTTAATTTTAGCCAAATTGACAGCGAACGATTTCTTGGGGGTATTGTATGCGTGTGAATAGGATTTGGAAATCGCTATCATGTGCCGGCCTTTTTCTGTCTGCCTCACCGTCCATGGCTTACGACTGGTCGATCGAGACCTACGTCACAACGATAGAAGGCAGCTATATGCCCAGCGAGTTGCCCTTCATGGTGAGTAATGCAGGTGGATCATGCGCAGTCGGGCAGTGGTTGCGCTGGGAAATCAGGGGCAGTGACACAGCCTCGCGGAACATCAATATCCAGTCGGTAATGGCCGGGCTCATGGCGGCAAGGGCTGCGAACAGAAAGGTTCGGCTCTTTGGCAGGAATAATGGATGCGTGATTGAGCATATCCATCTTCTATGATGAGCTGCGGTCGCCGAACATATCGGCTATTCTTTGCATTTGATAATTCTCCGGTGCGTTCCCCGATCTTCGTCGGCTTTTTGGGCGCAGCGTGGGAGAGGATATGTTCTGTATGAAAAATTGGATCATTCTTTTAGGTTTAGCAACTGTCCTCCTGCCTGCAGTTGGAGGTTTGGCGCAAACCATTGGCTTGGCTCCGCCCCCCAAGCAGCCTCAGGTAGACGTAAATGGCGTGGATCTGCCCTCCGGAAACATCGTGTACTCACGAAGGGAGCTTTCGATCGGGCCGGAAGGAAATATGGGGCTACAGCTCGACCGAATTTATAGTGGGGGCACGCTTCGCGACAATTATTCCAATCTGTACTCAGTGAATATAGATAATTTACTTGGAACTGTCTACAGTTTTTCGGCTCAGCTTGGGAATAACAGTGACCAATTTCCAGATGAGAGCGCAAGTGGAAATGAGGTGGGGCCCTATGGATCTGGCGGAGGGTACAAACTTAATGATGGAACGTTAATTACGTATCCAGTTGTCATAATTGAGCAATGGCAGGATGCTTTTTTTTCCGCATTTTATGCTGCTGATAAAGTAACTTATCCCAATGGAGTTCAGTGGATTTTTCACTACAAGTCCGTTCAAAGTCCGACAATTAATTATTTAAGGATTCAGTCCGTTACGTCAAATACGGGATATCAGATTAAGTTCCAGTATGCGACGAATGCTATGAACGGAGATTTTTCTAACTCCGGGCTTTGGCGGCAGAGAACAAAGGCAATAGCTATTAATAATGCATACGAATATTGTGATCCTCTAGCGGACGGTTGCACGTTATCAATGCAGTGGCCGGAAGTTAATTATACCTACACTTCGGCAGGATTGCCGGGGTCGGGAAATGTGAATACCGTAACGGCGACAAACAACGAAGGGGAGGCTAAATATAGCAGTTATTCAGCTCCCAATTTAGGGATGAGGATAAAGGAGCCGGGCTACGCGGCCGACAACATTCTGTACACTCAGACATACATAATTAATCCATGTCACCCGGGTCCGTCCTGGTGTATGGGCGGGTCGCCATTTCGTGTGACGTCCGCGACATTAAATGGGGTCACGACGAATTACACTTATAGTAATAACAGTGCCTTGCAGCATTGGACGGTCACTGCATCAGGGCCATTGTCGGCAACGAATGTCTATGTCGCAAAATATCCTGGGAATGGTGTTATTAAATGGACTGATCCTCTTTTAAGAGTTTCTGAGTTCGAATATTTTGCGTGGACGAAATATTTGACAAAGGCCGTTCATCCGGAGGGTAACTATTCGATATTCACAAATCGACCTGGCGGATATCTTGTCAATCAAACAGCATATCCAAAGCCCGGGTCTGGTCTTGCCCCCGTTGCGGAGAATAGAACTTACCCTACGGATTGCTCTCTGCCTGCGGCATACTTTACATGTAACAAACCACTTACTATTACAGACCCAAGAGGAAATGTTACTTCGTTTACTTACAGTTCGGCCCATGGAGGCGTGCTGACAGAGACGGGGCCGGCAGTGAACGGCATCCAGCCAGTTACACGCTTTGCCTATGCGCAGCGTTATGCCTGGTTCAAGAATTCAACTGGCGCTTATGTCCAGGCGGCTACCCCAGTTTGGGTGAAAACCGAAGAACGTACCTGTATGGCGACTGCGACCGTTGGAAATGCGTGTGCCGGTGGGGCGTCCGACGAAGTGATCACAAGTTACGAGTACGGCTCAAACGCTGGACCAAATAATCTGTTGCTCAAGGCTCTTGTGACTACAGCAAATGGCATCACGACCCGAAACTGCTTCGGGTACGACATCTACGGAAACAAGATATCCGAAACAGGGGCGCGTGCTGGCCTCACGGCTTGTCCGTAACGAGACATGGGGGACTTTGACATGCGCCACGCAACTCGGTGGGTCCTGGCAGTTCTGACTGCAGCTTCAGGGGTGGTTTCGACGCCCCTGGCGGCGCAAACCAGTCCTTCAGCTTATACGTCCGGCCAACGATGGGATGCGTCGCGACGTCCGGTCGGCGATATCCGCCCCAGCCCTGCGGGTGTAGCCGGGCCCTTCCTTGCCACTCGACTTACCTACAATGTTCGGGGGCAACTGGCGAAGCGTGAGGAGGGGAGGCTGGCCACCTGGCAATCCCACGAGATTCTTCCGAAAGACTGGGTCGGATTTACCGTCCACCAGATTATAGAGAACAGCTACAACGACAGTGGCCAGATTATCGAGAGCCGCACGTTTGCCGGTACCAGCGCGGTGCAAGGTGTCACGCAAATGAGCTACGATGCCTTGAATCGCCTGCAATGTACCGCTGTGCGAATGAACCTCGCTTCCATTCCAGCTGCTGGCAGTAATGCTTGTGCTCTGGGCCCAGAAGGCGCGCAGGGGCCGGATCGTATTACGCGCAACGTTTATGATGCGGCTGGTCAGCTTGTGCAGATTCGCAAGGCGGTCGGCACGACATTGGAGCATGCTTATGCGACGTATAGCTACACGCTGAACGGCAAGCGGCAGTTTGTCATCGACGCCAGTGGCAACCGTGCAAGTCTAGGTTATGATGGATTTGACAGGCAGGTGCGCTGGACGTTTCCAGGCACAGCTAAGCCCGCCGCATACAACCCCGCGACGCAAGCCACGGCTCTGGCAACAGCCGGTGCGGTCAATAGTGCCGACTATGAGGAATATGCCTACGACGCGAAGGGCAATCGAATCAGCCACCGCAAACGCGATGCCTCTACACTGACCTTTTCCTATGATGCGTTTAACCGCGTCGTCCAGAAGCGTGTTCCAAATCCCGCCGGCGGCCCCAATGCCGGGACAAGTGCAAATTGCTACAGCCTTCCCAGCGACAGTAACGACGTTTGCTATGGCTACGATCTTCGTGGGCTCCAGACCTTCGCTCGTTTTGGAGCGGCATCGGGGGAGGGGGTTTCGAACATTTACGATGGCCTTGGGCGACTAACCAGCAGTACGACCAACATGGGCGGGGTGAGCAGAACGCTTTCCCATGAATATGACGCGCATGGCAACCGAACGCGGGTGACCTTTCCGGATGGCCAGTATTTTACATACGGCTATGATGGTCTGGACCGCATGACATCGGTCAGCCAAAGTGGCAGTTCGCAGATCGCCACGCTTGCTTACAATGCTGAAGGGCGGCGTTCAGGTCTGGCCGGTGGCGTCGCGACAGCCTATACCTACGACGGTGTCGGCCGGCTGGCATCCCTGTCGCACGACCTCGCCAATACGAATAGAGACATCAACTACAGCTTCACCAGCTACAATCCGGCAAGTCAGGTGCTCAGTCACACGACCAGCAACGGTGTCTACGCGTGGACTAACCACGTCGCTGTAGATCGCAATTACGCGACCAATGGTCTTAATCAGTATACAACAGCCGGCCCGACAAGCTTCAGCTACGATGCCAACGGAAACCTGACTGGGGACGGGACCTGGGCCTATGCATATGATCATGAGAACCGGTTGATACGTGGGACAACGGGTGCAACAACAGCGGCACTGGTATACGATCCTCTCGGCCGGCTGTTCCAGACCAGTGGTGGAGGCTCTGGGACCACACAGTTCCTCTATGACGGGGACGTCCTTGTCGCGGAGTATAATGGCTCGAATGTTCTGCAGCGCCGCTATGTGCATGGCCCGGGCGTAGACGAGCCATTATTCTGGTTCGAGGGCACGTCGCTTGCGGCACGGCGCCTCCTGCGTTCCAATCATCAGGGCTCGATCGTCGCAGTTGCCGATGCATCCGGAAACTCGCTGGCGGTCAATAGCTACGACGAGTTCGGTATTCCATTCAATAGTGTCGATAACCAACGTCTTCCCTACGGCCGGTTTGCGTATACCGGTCAGATCTGGTTACCGGACCTGGGGTTCTATCACTACAAGGCGCGCATATACTCGCCTTCGCTCGGCCGGTTCCTCCAGACCGATCCGGTCGGCTATGACGATCAGATGAACCTCTATGCCTATGTAGCAAACGATCCGGTAAATGGGCGCGACCCGACTGGAATGCAGGGATGTAGCGACGCGGGTAAGGACACCCAAGCTGGCCTAACGGGGCCGTGTGTCGACGCTTCCAATTATAATGAGAAGAAAGACGGAACGCGGACCGTCGTCAGCACTCCCGAGATTGATCAATCTGCCCGCACGAACATGCCAAGCATCGCAAATGACAAGGGGCCGAACGAGAACATTGCTCAGTTCGATCAGAACGGATCAACTGTGACCTTCACTCCGCTCAGCACGACGACCTCCGAAGGTTCCCAGACCACCCAAGGACGGGCTACGCCGATTGGGGATCCTGATGCAGTCGGACATTCGCATCTTGATCTGGGGACGCGATCCAACCTTGCTCCTGGATATGAGAATCGCCGCATCGGTGATCACGTTCAGGTTAATTCCGGGCGACCCAATTACATCACCAACAGCGGAGCCACGATCGTCATAGAAAGATCGCAGGGTCAGTTCCGTGCGCGCGTCGTCTCAGGCAATCCCACTGCGGGAGAGATGCGAGAAATCAGAAGGCAGTTGAATCAGCTTCAGAGGGGATCAAGATAATGGCTGTAAGAGCTATGCTGTTCATCACCTCAATGGTGTTCTCGCTCATGGCGTGTGCGGCAACGCATCAAGACGATGTTGTTGTAGCGGTAGAGCATCGTAAAGATAATGACGGAAAGGTGATAATCCTGTCCGGCACTCTGCGTGAAAGAAACGGATACTACAATCTCTTCTCAAGAAATAATCAAGAGTGTGTGGGTATTCTAATAACAGATAGCCAAAAGGAAGATTTTAAATCTCTTGTTGGCAAAAGGGTGACGCTGACTGGTACCTTGGAAGCTGAAGGATGTGGTCGAGACGGTATCTGTGTGGAGCATCTCTGCGGTCCCACCATAATGACGGGTGTTACTGTATCCCGCTGAAATATCGTCGGTTGCCCCAACCCGCCGTCGCTTAAGCCGAAAGCGTCAGTCCTTTGGAAGATAGCAAGATTAAAGGATTAACTCCCCCTGTTGTGGTAAGCTGTTGTCTGCACAACATTTTTTGACGGGACATGACGTGATGGGATGGACGGCCCCTGCACCAACTGTGCGATGATGGTCGTAGAGCCATGTGTCAACGGCCCCTGCGGCGCAAGAGGTATTTGGGTGAGGAGCAGCACTGGTCGGGTGCATCCCTGTGCTCGGCCTGTTCATGCAGCACCGCATGGCTGTTGGCCCTGATGTAATCCGCGAATCGCTTCCCTAATCACGTCATCGTGCTCGCTGGCACTCTGCTCCCCTGGGTTATCGCGATCCCCGGTCTGACCGGTCTGTCATCACTTCAAAGCCCCTTCACGCCATCTCGAGGTCAGGCGACGGCGATCATGCGGATACGGGTTGGTATGTCTGGCCGCGTGCCATCACGGCCCAGGCAACCCGCGCTGTCTTGTTGGCAAAGGCTACTGTAGCGATCTTCACCTGCTTGCGTTCGAGCAACTGCGCAGCCCAGGGATGTCTGCTGGCATCCTTGCGGACCATGCGCATGACCGCTGTAGCGCCGACGACCAGCAGGCGGCGCAGATAGCCATCGCCCTGCTTGCTGATCCCGCCCAGGCGCTTCTTGCCACCCGAGCTATGCGGTCGGGGCGTGAGCCCGAGCCATGCCGCGAACTGGCGGCCCGACCGGAACATCGAGACATCCGGCACGGCTGCCGCGATTGCCGAGGCGGTAATCGGACCGATGCCGGGGATGGTCACCAGGCGCCGGCTCGCGGCGTCGCTGCGATGCCAGGCGATGATCTGAATCTCAAGCCGCTCGATCTCGCTGGCGAGGGCTCGCAGCTGCGCGGCGATCGTGTGCAGCGCCGATCGGACATGCGCGGAACAAGATCCTACGCTTCGTGAACAAGCTTTACCAGCGTGGTCACGCCGCCAAGGCCCTTGCTCGAGATGATGCCAAACTCGCCCAGATGGGCGCGCAGAGCGTTGATGAGACCGGTGCGCTGCCGCACCAGAAGGTCGCGGGTCTTGTGCAGCATCAGTCCCGTACCGCCTGCGGTTCCGGCGTCTTCACGGCGACGAAGCGCATGGTCGGCCGGGTCACCGCCTCACAGATCGCCTCGGCGTCGGCAGCATCGGTCTTCCCGCGCTTTACATAGGGCTTCACATAAGCTGGCGGCATCAACCGGACATCGCGGCCCAGCTTCATCAGCTCCCGGCCCCAGTAGTGCGCCGACGCGCACGCTTCCATGCCGACGAGGCAGGGCGGCAATCCGCTAAAGAACTTCAAGACCTCCGCGCGCCGCAACTGCCGGCGCTCGATCACCCTGCCTTCTGCGCCAATCGCGTGAACCTGAAACACGTTCTTCGCCAGATCCAATCCGACGGTCACTATCTCCTGCTGCATGGGACGGCTCCTCTAGACGTGGTTCTACGGCCATCATCGCACAGTTGGTGCAGGGGCCGTCCATCCCATCAGGTCAGTCCCCAATTGAGAACATACAGGGCTCGGCAGCAGCGAAAGGGCGTAGTTTTTCCCACTGGTTCAGTCGCTCGAATGCCGAATGTTCGACAGCCGCCAGGCCAGCACCTTGCGGGTCGCCCAGTCCATGATCGCAACGAGGTAGAGGAAGTCCCGGCGCATCGGAATGTAGGTCATGTCGGCGCACCACACATGGTTGGGCCGCTCGATCGCCAGCTTGCGCAGCAGATAGGGATAGACCCGGTGCTGCGGGTGGGGATCGCTCGGGCGCGGCCGCCGGTAGATCGGCGCCAGGCCCATCTTCGCCATCAGCCGTCGCACCCGTCGTCGCCCGACGTGGTGCGCCGAAGCTGAAGCCGGCTGCCATGCGATCAGCATGGCAAGGTTCGGCGATCGACCATATGCAGTTGAGCTGATTGAATTAATCTGATCCCAAGGCTGGACTGCACTGGATTCGGCTATTGCCAGGGTCATTAGATTGCGCATCCGGCCATTCATCAGATTTGGGATGTCAGCGGCCGAAGGGCGACAACCGCACGCTTACACGTCTGGCGTCTCCGGTTTGTGACAATTATGTTGCAACGCATCATTCGCGATGCCTCAATGACGACTCGAGGCACGCCCGACCGGTGCGCTGCCGGGTGGCCGTCGCGGATGTCCAGGTCGTGCGACTAAAGGCGACGGTGCATGTCCAGGCATGTTCTCACACCCGGCTTCGCGCAGATGGCAAGTTCGGGACCGCGGGCGCCGAATAATCGCAAAATAACAGGATTATAAGCTTCGTATAACTATCGGACGCGCTACATTTGGAGCGGTCATGGCCATGACGTTTCTCTCAAATGGAGGAAAGCCATGAACTACGAACGTGAGACGGACGATCTGATCGAACTCGGCACCGCGAGCACCGACACGAAGGGCGGTGCCTTCATCGTCGAGGACAATGAAGGGAGCCTCAGTCTCCAGACGGGCCTCACCGACGACTGACGATACCGGTGCGCGTGCCACCGGCGCGCGCACCCTTTCGCGGGACCCCGTCATGTCCTTCCACATATCCGACGATATCTCATGGTGCGTCTGTGCCGGGCAGGCCGTCTTTCTCGACCTTCGGCGCGACCGCTATGTCCGCCTGCGTCCGGAGCAGAATGCGCTGTTCCTGCAATGGGCAAACACAGGCACGGAACCGAAGGAGCTCGACCGACTTGCCGGGTGCGGCCTGCTGACAGCCGGGGCACCACGCCCGCCGACGGCTGTGTCGTATCCGCTTCCGGTGAGGGACGCAGGCGCTGACCTGCCGCGTGCCGTGCGCAGCTTCGACATTGGCCGCGCCTTTCTGGCATGGCGCCGCTCTTCGGCTTCGCTCCGCCGACGGCATCTGGCCGACATCGTACGTGAAATGGAAGCAGACACGGGAACCGTGCCCGGAACCGTCGATGCGGAAGCGCGCATCACACGCATCGCTGCCGCCTTCGCGTCCACTGCACTCTCGTTCCGCAAGGCGGACCAATGCCTGCCGCGCGCGCTTGCGGCATGGGCGCTTTGTCGCCGTGTCGGTGTTTCTCCTGCGATCGTGTTCGGCGTGCGGCTCGAGCCGTTCGCCGCCCATTGCTGGGTGCAGTGGAACGACGCCGTCGTTGTCGGCGGTCTCGAGGAAGCGCGCATGTTCACACCGATCCGGGTGATATCGTGAAACCCCGCTACCTGTTCGCCATCGCGCACGGCCATGCCCCGGCGCCGGACCCGAACTTGCTTGCGCGCAGGACCGGTCTTGAGGTCTTGCATGAACATTCTTCCCTGGCCGTGCTGGCGAGTAGCACCTGCGGACGGCCACTCCTTCACGATCGGGGCGTGATCGTCGGCACCCTGTTTCCCCGGCACGGACCGGCACGACCGTTCGGCGTGATCGACGACGGCGAAGCCGGCCTGATCGTTGCCGGCGGAGGCAACTCTGCCCTGATGCGCTGCTGGGGCGCCTGGGCGGGTATATTTCCCGACGCTGGCGGATATCGCGTGCTGCGCGATGCATCCGGCCTGCTGCCCTGCTATTATGCTGAGACCCCGACAGCGACTCTGTTCGCGTCCGACGTCGAGCTCCTGCTGGCATCGGGAGAAGTCCGACCGGCGATCGACTGGCGCGCGCTTCTGCGCCACCATTACAGTCGCGGTCTGCCGGAGGCCGGCACGGCTCTCAATGGCATCCGTGAACTGCTGCCCGGATGTTCGATTGGCGTCCCCGGCCATGAGCCGGGCCAGCGACCCGAGTGGACGCCCTGGCAGCATGTCGCTTTCGGTCAGGACGAACATGACACATCCGCTGCCGAACGGCTCCGGCGCCTGGTGTTCCATACCGTCGGGAGCTGGGCCGCAACCTGCTCGCGCCCGCTGGTCAGCGTTTCAGGCGGCCTCGACTCCTCGATCGTCGCGGCGTGTCTTGCCCGTTCGGGCCGGGATGTCCGCTGCATCACCATGTACACCGATGATCCCGCCGGCGACGAACGCAGCCATGCACGGGTGCTCTGTGCCCACCTCGGTCTTCCCCTCACGGAATGCCGCTATGCCGTCGAGGAGATCGACATCGACAGGCCTGTCAGTCCGCATCTGCCACGGCCGATCGGACGCACGCTCATTCAGGCCTATGAACGGGCGCATCTGGAAGTGGCCCGGTCCGAAGGAAGCGACGCCTTCATCACCGGCAATGGCGGCGACAATGTCTTTGGCTATTCGCAGTCCGCTGCCGCCATCACCGACCGCTATTTCGCCCGTGGCTTCACCGCCGGTCTGTTCACGACATTTCTGGACGTCTGCCGCCAGACCGGATGCGGCCCGGGCGAAGCGCTCCAGGCCGCCTGGCGGACCCGCCGACGGCGGCGCTATCCCTGGCCATGCTCGGCGATGTTTCTCGATTCCGATGCCTGCCTTGCGACAGGGGAGATCGCGCATCCCTGGCTCGAGGCGCCGCCCGATGCCCTGCCAGGCAAGGCTGCGCACATCGCGGCGCTGCTGCGCGTACAGCATGTTCTCGACCCTGGCCGGGGCGCTTTCGCGCCCGTCCTGACACCGCTCGTCTCGCAACCCCTCGTGGAGGCCTGCCTCGCCATTCCGTCATGGCAATGGCGATCGGGCGGCCGCGATCGCGCCGTCGCCCGACAAGCCTTCGCCGCCGATCTGCCGGATGCCGTGCTCTTTCGCCGGACCAAGGGTGGTCCTGACGGCGTCAGTGCGACCATCCTTCGTAACCATCGCGAGCAGATCCGGTCCCGGCTCCTCGAAGGCAATCTCGCCCGGCAGCAGATCCTCGACCGCGATGCGGTCGACCGCCGGTTTCGCAGCGACATGCCTTTCACGGGCGAAGAGCAGGTACGCCTTCTCGATCTGCTCGATAGCGAGGCATGGACAGGGATATGGAGCCGGAAACTGGCGGACCTCACTTCACAGCCGGCGGTGCATCACGCAGGGCCTCCCAGTGCCTGATGTCCTCCTGCCGGTCGGGCTCAGCCGATTTCTCGCCCTTCAGCCAGAAATCGAACCAGTCAAGCGACCTGCGGTACATGGCAAGACGATGGACAGGCTGCCATTTCACATGATGCTCGCCCGGGAACATGAACAGATCGATGGGCGTGTTCACCTCGCGCAGGGCGGTGTAGCTTTCCAGCGCGCTCATAAACTCATCGTCCGCCACCTGAAGGAGGATCGGCGTCCGGATCTTCCGGGCATTCCGCGAAAGGGAGATCTGGTCCCAGAAGGCTCCCCTGGCCTCGTCGGTCATCTTTGGATAGCCGACCGCATAAAAATGCCGTGCCGCGACCGGTCCGACCCGCGTCGGAAATGTCGTGTCGAAGCAGCAGCTGCTCATGGCGATCGCGGCGAAGGTCCGGCTGTGCAGCAGCGCATAGGCGGCGACCGTCGCGCCGTCGCTCATGCCGGTAAGGCCGACCCGTCCGGGATCGGCGATCCCGCGTTCTGTGGCGAGCCGGACACCGGCCTCGATCGAGGAGAGGGCGCTCTTCCTGTTGGAAAAATCGGCAAGATTGCCGCGTTCGAGTTTCACGACATCCGCCTTGCCGCTTTCCGACCCCGTGAACGCCGGCCGGCTGACGCTGAGGACAGCGTAGCCGCGACCCGCAAAGGCCTGAATGGGATAATCGTCACCGGTGCCGCCCCGCAGGAAACCGCGCGTCTCATATTGCACAACAACCAGCGGATAGCGTGTGCCTGACCGGTAGCCGACCGGCAGCACGAGATCGGCGATCGATGGCAGGCCGAAGGCGTTGCGCAGATGCAGCCGTTCGACCTGCCCCTTCTGCAGCCTGGCAAAGCCGGGATTGGGGTCGAAGATGACCGTGCGGCGCCCGGTCGCCGGATCGAGCCGTTCAAGCCGCCGCGGCGTCAGCGACGCCTCGCGCAGACACAGCAGGGTATCGCCATCGGGCTGGCAGTCGGCCAGAACATCCTCCGTTACGTAGAGGCGACGTGGTGCGCCGACGCCGGGCGTCCATTCGTAGATGGCCACCGACCCATCTGCCCAGCCTTCCTGATGGAAGAACCGGACGCGCCCGTTGTGCGTCCACCAGGGCCGCCGCGCGTCCGCGCAGACGAGTGCCGCGCAGGTGACTGCCTTGCCATTGCGGTCTTCGGCCATCAGCCGCCCGCGCCATGCCCAGAATGTCGCGGACGGAATGGCGAGCCACGCCTTTCGTCCATCGCGACCACGCGTTTCGGTCCATGCGACTTCCGTGACCGGGGACCCCGGCAGCAATGCGGTCTCGATTGCGGTCGCCGGACGGATTGTCCCGGTCCCGAGCTCCTGTGCGACGACCTCGCGCGGGAGCGGCGCGGTCGGAAACGGGCGGTCGCTGGCCATCGGTGCATAGCGATCGTCATAATGAAAGCCGGACAGCCCCTCACGGTCGATCGCCCGTCGGGCGGCATCGAGTGCCGGACGGCTCGAGAAGACGAGCGTATGACCATCCGGAGCGAACCGGAAATCCTCCACATCGCTGGCGCTGTGGGTGAGGGGCATGCTGCCGGACCCATCCACGTTGGCGCGCCAGACCTGGGTGAGGCCGTGTTCGCGCTTCAGATACGCGATCCAGCGCCCGTCCGGAGACCATCGCGGGGTGATCGGCCGGGCGATGCCGGTCGGGAAATCCGCTTTGTCGCGAAAGTCGAAATGGATCCGGATGAATTCGCCGCCGGAATCGATGATACGTGGATGCGCGCCCTTCCGCAGATCAAGCACGACCATCGCCAGGCAATAGCCGTTGCGGACCGGGTCGGCCCGGCGCAGCTGGAATGCGACGCTCCTGCCGTCGGGGGACAGCGTAAACAGCCGCGCGTCGAGCGAAGAAGCATCCACCGGGCCGATGTCGCGCAGCCTGACGAGATCATCAGGTGTGACCGGACGCACGGGAAACGGTCCCTCCGCCTGCGGAACGATATCGCCGCAGGGCGTTGCCGTATCGGCAAGCGCCCTGCCGGGCAGGAGAGCGAGCAGCACAAGGCCCGCCAGCAGCATCCGCATCGCGCTCACCATGATTTGGTCACGGCCAGGCTGATGAACCGTCCGATCGACGACTGGTTCGTCGAATCATAGGGGATCGCCGCCGGGTCGGAGGTGAAGATGGTGTGCGGCTTCTCGTCGAGGACGTTGAGCGCCGACAGCCGGAATTCCAGGCCATGGAGCAGGCCCCGGTCGTCCGTGGTACGGATGCGCGCGCTGAGATCCACTGTCGGGAAGGCCGGGATATCGCCCGGCGACGCGAGGCGATTGTCATAGACCCCACCGGAATAGTTGAAGAAGGCCGTGAACCCGGTGTTGCCGCGATCCCAGCTACCGCCTGTCCGCACGCGCCACGTGGGAGGCGTGAAGATCACCCCCGATCGCGCAAGCACGGGCTGGCCGGGGCTGAGCTGCCGGCTGGCATCGAGATAGCTTGCAGTCGCGCTGAGCGTCAGCCTCTCCCGGGGACCCGGACTGATCCGGTATTCGATGTCGAGATCCACGCCGCGGGCATGCTCATGCGCTGAATTGCGCAGACGTCCATCGAGGATCGCGCCGACCCTTGCCGGATCGAACGGCTGTCCGGTCGCATTGGTGATTGCCTGCGGCAGACCATCGACGATGGCCTGCACCGCTGCCGCTGAAGGGGCCATGAGGACGAAATCGGCGAATGCCGGATTGGCGAGCGCCGACAGCGTATCCGAGATCGGCGAGGCGATGCGGTCGCGATAATCGACGTCAAACCAGCTCGCGCCCAGTTTGAGGCCCTCGAGGAATTGCGGACGCACCTCGAACGACGCAGTCCAGGTCGTCGCCCGCTCGGAGCGGAGGTCGGGATTGCCCCCGCTCAGCACCAGCACCGTCGCACCGGACGGAAGCGCCGGTACCGGCTGCGGCGCGAACAGGCTGCCCGGCAGAAGCCCTCCGGCCTCGACGCGGTTGACCTGATCGAGCGTCGGAATTTTGTAGGATTTGCCCCAGCTGAACCGCAGCGTCACATCGCGATGCGGCGCATGGATGATGCCGAGCTTGGGCGTCGCCACCTGTTCGATGCCCTGATAGCGTTCATATCGCACGGCCGCACTGAGCTGCAGCTGCTCGACAAGCGGCATGCGGTTGTCCGGCCCGACCAGCGGCACGGAAAGCTCGCCATAGGCGAACAGGCTCCTGCGCGTTTCGGTCCCGCGTCGCGTCGTCCGGGTAACGCCCGCACTTGTCTGCGTGACATCGATCCCGAGATCGAACTGGCGCCACCCGCCGCCGAGCGCCAGCCGTGCGTCGCCGCCAGGCAGCCGGACGAGCGGGCCTTCGGCACCGGCCTCGATATTGACAAGCCTGTTTTCGTAGATCAGCCGCCCCGGGGTCTCGATACCACTCCGGAAATTGCGCGAGCGGATATCCGTTTTGCTGACCGAGCGGGTCGCCTCCAGCGAGGCGGTCCAGTCCGGAGACAGATCGATGCGCAATGTCGGCGTGACCGACCATGAGCGGACAGCAGGACGGTTGACGAGGCCGTTGACGGATGCGTCGGTCGTTGCCGTGAAGGCATTCGTCTTCTGAAGCCTGCGGTCGGAAAACTGCCCGTCGAGCTCGAAGGTGACGCCCGGCATGAGCTGCTGGTGGCCGGCGAGAACAACGCTGGTCTGCGACTGTCGCGCGAGCAATGTCTGCGATCCGTTGAGCTTGCGCGTATAGCTTCGGTCCGAGGCCAGGACCGGGGTTGAATGGTCATAGTCCGCCGCGACCATGAACCCGCCCGACCCCCAGCGCGCGCCGGTCACAGCGCTATATTGCTGCTGGACATTGCCGCCTTCGGTCGAGGCGCCGAACCGGGCGGTCGTCTCCAGACCGCTATAGTCGCGTCGCAGCCGCAGATTGACTACGCCGCCGACCGCATCCGAGCCGTAGAGCGCCGAGGCACCGTCGGCGATTACCTCGATCCGGTCGATCGCGGCGAGCGGAATGGCCGATACATCGACGCCCTGGTTCAGCGCGTCATAGGCGATGCGATGGCCATTGATCAGCGTGAGCGTCGCATCGGCACCAAGCCCCCGCAGGTTGAGCGTCGTCGAATTGTTGATATTGCTCTGGCCGCCCTGGTCGCCGCCGCCCGCCACGCCGGGATTCTGCCCGCCCGAGAAATTCTGCGGCAGCATACGCGAGAAGCCGGCCATATCGTCGATGCCCGCATCCTCGAGCGCCTGCCGTGTCGCGACGATCTGCGGCGACGGGCTCTGCGCGC
This sequence comes from Sphingobium lignivorans, assembly GCF_014203955.1. Classification (NCBI taxonomy): domain Bacteria; kingdom Pseudomonadati; phylum Pseudomonadota; class Alphaproteobacteria; order Sphingomonadales; family Sphingobiaceae; genus Sphingobium; species Sphingobium lignivorans. Next base: position 2,758,389 of record NZ_JACHKA010000001.1, on the reverse strand, counting down.
CACGGATGCGCGTACCGGTCACCACGATCTCGCCCGGCCCCGGATCGTCCTGCCGGGCGGCATGCGGCCGGGCCCGCACCAGCAAAGCGCCTTCACGGTCCTCGACCATAAGGTCGCTGCCGGCCAGTGCCGCGCGCACTGCGGCCCTGGCCGTAAGACTGCCCCGTACCGCCGGCGCCCGGCGCCCCCGGACCAGCGCATCTGCGAACAGGATATCACGACCCGAGCGGCGCGCGATCGCCCGCAATGTCTCCCCCAGCGCCTGCGCGGGAAGATCCCAGGTCGCGACGCTCTCCGTCTGCCCCTTCGCCGGTGCTGGCATGCCTGCCTGGATTGCCGCCGCCACGAGGCAGCCGGCCGTGAACGCCCCCTTGCTGATTGTCATCGTCACCCCTTTTCCTGCCGGCTTCAGGCCGGCGTCAGGGGGCTTGACGCAGTGATTGCGGAACTACGGGGCGCGGGGGCGAAAAAATTTATCCTGGCTTACGGCCGTAGCACGATCTCCTGCGGATCGCTGGAATCTGCGGTTCCGTCGAACAGTGCCGCGAGGCGGCGCGCCAGCAGCGACGTGTCGTCGACCCGGAACCGTCCCGATACGCGACGGGCGCCGAGCGAGGCGTCAGCCAGCCGGATGGGACGCACGGCATCGCGGTTCGCCTCGGCGACCAGGTCCGCAACCGCAATGCCCGTGAAATCGCGCGCAGGAGAGGGGAGGGGGGACGGGGGCGGATTCGCCGCGCCCGGGACCGACAGCCCCGTCCCGGAAGCCGGCGGCTTCGCCACGAACGACACGCGCTCGCCCGCCGCCAGCCGCCTGACCGCTTCGGGCCTGTTCTCGCTGTTCCGGCCCGGCAGCGCGACGTCAACCGCACCCTGCAGCAGATGCACGTCGACATGTCCCCGGCCTGTCAGGGCGACCTCGAAGATCGTGCCGCGCGCCGTGACGCTGCCGCCCCCGGCGAGAACGACAAAGGGCCGGCGTTCATGCGCGACCTCGAACCTGGCGCTGCCGCGTTCGAGGCGCAGCTGACGCATGTCCGCGCTGAACCCGGTCCTGACCATGCTGTCGCCCTCGAGCCGGACGACAGAGCCATCGGCAAGGCGGATCGTCCGCCTCTCGCCCGCGACGGTCGACAGCAGCCGCGTGTCGTTGCCGCGACCGGCCACGACGGCGGGTGCCGGCCCGTCAGGGCCTGACCTGTGCAGGGCGAACCAGCCGGCGGCGCTGAGCAGAAGCGCGATGCCGGCCGTCAGCGCGGCAATCCGTGGCCTGCGCCCTCTGCGAACACTCGCGGCTGTCTCGGGTTCGGCAAGGAGCTTGCCCAACGCGAAAATCTCGGCCGCCCGGTTATAGGCACTGCGGTGCGCGGCACCCTGCGCGAGCCAGGCATCGAACGCCGCGCGGTGCGCATCCGCATCAGGACCGCGCATCCGGGCGAACCAGGTCGCGGCTTCGCGCGCGAGCTGTTCGGGCGGCTCCGCCGGCGGTGCTTCAGGTTCGTTCATTGCTCCAGGCCCTTGCCGATCCGGACGATCGCCTCGGCGATATGCCATTCCACCGTCCGGTGACTGATCCCGAGCCGCGTCGCGATTTCCCTGTAGCCCAGCCCCTCGATCCGGTGGAGCAGAAATACCTCGCGCATCCGTTCGGGAAGCGCGTTCACTGCGGCCTGGTAGCGGTCGCGCATCTGTGCCAGCTCGATGGTGTCGGCCTGCGAGGGCCGCACTCCCGGTTCGCTGTCCTCGTCGAGCGGAACATGCGCCGCGCGCGCAGCGAGACGGCGCGACCGGTCGATGAGCAGGTTACGGACGATCCGGTTGAGAAAGGCCTCCGGCTCGCGCAGTGCCTGTCGCGCAGCCGCGCCCAGCAGCCTGACGAACGCGTCCTGCACGAGGTCGTGCGCTTCCTCGGAGGAGCGCAGCTGCCCGCGAAGCCGGCGGCGGAGCTGCGGGGCCTGATCGCGGTACAGGATATCGAGGTGCGCCCTGACACCGTTGCCGGCATCGGCGGGCGGTACATCGTCATCGTCTGGGGGCTGCGCCATTGCGTCAGCTGCACGGTGAACTGCACCCGCCCGGAGCGGAGGCACGCAAAAAGGATCGCACGAGATCAGGTCCCGTGCCGGGCGATGCCTCGGATATGTCGTCCGACCGGGACGGATGGACGCTCGTGATGCCTGGCGGTCAGTTCCGCAGCCAGCTGCCGGCCTTGTCCGGCTGCACCTTCATCCTGCGCGAGATTGGCGGGCGATGCAATTCGTGGCGGTCGCTGCCCCTCATCTCCCCTCGGAACTGCCTGCTGCAGGCGGATCGCCGGGGCGGGTGGCGGCCGACCCTGGGCACGACGCGGCGAACCGCAAGCCGGTGCCCGGCTGCTCCGCTGGCGCTGCGCCCCTGCGGGTGCGGTCCGCCTCACTCCGTCGCGCTCCTGGGATCGCTGCCTGCCGCCAGCCCCGGCGGCGCCGCAGAATGGAGCAGGCAGATATGACCGGAATCGATGAGGACCCCGACCGGATACGCGCAGCCGTCGCAGCGCTCCCCGAACCGATGCGCTCGGTATTCAGGCTGCACTCTGCAGACGGGCTGGACTATCCGACGATCGGCATTCGGCTGGGCATCAGCCTGTGCGAGGTCGAACGTCAGCTCGGGGCCGCCATCGTCCAGATCGGCCGGACGCTGGGCAACGCGCCCGACGGGTGAGCGTCTCCCCGGCCGTTCCGGCAACGTTCCGGAGCGCTTTCCTTCTCAATCCGGTTGCATAAGCGCCGGTCCCGGTTAGGATTCCTTTTCCGATGCAGACCGATCTTGATCATCTTCCCCCTGCGAAACGCCGCGAGCTGGAGCGCGTGCTCCAGATCCTGTTCGAGGAGTTCGACGAGGCGCGTGCCCTGGCGACGCAGGACTGGAAGAAGAAGGGGCGCATCCTCAAGGTCATCCTCTACGGTTCCTATGCGCGTGGTGGCTGGGTCGACGAGCCGCATACCGCAAAGGGATATCGCTCCGATTTCGATCTGCTGGTGATCGTCAACGACAAGCGGCTGACCGATCGCGTCGATTACTGGTCGAATGCCGATGACCGGCTGATGCGCGAGACCAGCATCGTCAACAGGCTGCGTACGCCCGTCAATTTCATCGTCCATTCGCTCCAGGAAGTGAACGACGGGCTGGCGCATGGCCGTTACTTCTTCATGGATATCGCCCGTGATGGGATCGTCCTCTACGAAAGCGATGACCGGAAACTGCGCACGCCCGTGCCCAAGACGCCCGAAAAGGCGCTGGAGATGGCCGAGGAATATTACGAGGAATGGTTTCCGGCGGCAGTAGATTTCAAGGATAGTGCCGACCATTTGATTAGCAAGGGCCGTTCAAAACGTGCTGCGTTTCTTCTGCATCAAGCCACTGAGCAATTGTATCATTGTGTGCTGCTAGTGGTGACCTTCTATACACCCCATGTCCACAATCTCGCTTTTTTGCGCAGTCAGGCTGAGAGGCTGGATGCGCGGCTGGCTCAGGTCTGGCCGTCGGATAACCGCCGCGAGCGTGCGATCTTTTCGAAGCTCAAGGAAGCCTACGTCAAGGCCCGCTATTCGAAGCATTACCGGATCACAATGGATGAGCTGACCTGGCTGGCCGACCATATTGAGGAACTTGGACGCGTCGTCCACGCCGTCTGCTCGGAGCGCATCGCCGAACTGGAAAGGGACGCTCGCAGTTAGCTGCCACACTACGCACGATCTGAGGGGGACAACCGGTAGGACACGACCGAGATTGCGGACGAACCGGAAAGGCAGCTTATGGCCCGCGAAAACGGGATAGCCGCCATTCGCCCGCTCAACACCTACGGTCGCGTTCGACCCAGAGCCGGTCGTTCAGCCTAGACATGCTGAGCGTCCGCTTAGGCCGAAACTTGCCGTTGGCATGTGGCCGATCATCTCGGCCGCAACCGCCAACATAGCCGTCGTTCCACGGTGGCACGGAATTTTCTGAAAGCGGTCGTTCGTTCACGATCTCCGGTGCAGCCGCTCTCCGGCGACATTGAAGACGTTCTGCTTGGATGACGAGGGCGCCGATGAGCATCCAAGCGCCCTCCTGACGCAAGTACGTCGCCTCACGCTTGCCCGGTTCGCCGGGCCCGACCTCGCTGGTATTTGGCACGCATCGCCGCGAGCCATTTTTGGTAAGAGCGTGAGGTGGTTTCGCGCTTCGCGTGTTCCAATTTAGAATAATGCCCATCGAAGTCTCGCTCAAATGCCTGGCCGCCGACGGCCAAGTCATGGATGATCTGCGAAAGATACTCGAGAAGCCGATGCTTACATTTCACCGAATGAGCGTTCTCTCCGTTAATTTGCTGCGTATGGACCGGTGAGTAATCATCATTTTCCGAATTAAGCGGCCTTATCCACTGCCCGTGGGCAAGCTTATTTCGCACCTCGATTATCGGCCTTAGATCATCTTCGATGACGCTCAGGAGCGCTGCATAACGGGCTCGTGGAGTAAGCGGGAGTGTCTGTGAAAGATCGGCCAACGGAATTTGATATCGCTTCCTGAACCCTCGTTCCAAAGCTGCCTTCCAAATTTCAATTTGTGATCCTGCGCTTGTTATTTGCTGCCGCTCGGCAGGGGTGAACCCATTGGGCTCGAACAGCATCTTTCTTAAACGATCTTCGGCCCACGCTCCGAGCAGAAGCATTGTTGTTTTAAGCAATGCATCGGAGGTGGTCTCGTCGCATCGTGAGAGAGAAGCGTTCAGCTCACGCAACATTCGCTCAAGCGCAGTATCAACCGCACGCAGATTCTTCACGTGAGCTTTGTAGAGATTTTCTGGCGTCGCTGGCATTCAATTCATCCCCGGTCATCAAAGGGCACTCAGTGAATGCCCTTTGATGACCGGGAATCGAACCCGGATAGACTCCCCGAGGGGCGTGTTTCCATTACACCATCATCCCGCATCGGTATTGCCAAGCTAGGAGGCTCGGGTCAATCTTGCCGGTCCAACCAAGGGCGGTTTCGTAATGACGCCCGCATTCTGGACGGTTTTTTGGTCGGATGCTGCTCCCGCCAACATAACTGTCGTTCCGAGTGTAGGATCGTGCCATCGAAACTTGCCGTTCGTTCATAGGTAACTCAGCGCGGCGATCGCCCCTCGTTGGGACTATACGGTCAGTCCGCTTCCTCACAGTCAATTGGGATAAGCCGTCGTTCACGCCCCATTTTAATGCCTCCGATGCCAATCGGACGGCTGAGTCGCTAATTGCCCCGGCGCGGCGATGACCGATAGAATTTTGGCTGGTTCTCGCTTAGGGCGCCGGTGATGATGACCATCGCCAATTTGCCGGGGAGGTAGAGCTGAACAAGATTTACACGCTGGGATATGAAGGTGCCAATGTCGTGGATTTCATCGCGACCTTGAAGCGTGCCGGAATATCCCTGCTGCTTGATGTGCGTCAGCTGCCTCAGTCCCGCCGCCCAGGCTTTTCGAAGCGAGTGCTGTCGGAAGCGTTGGAGGAAGCAGGCATCGGCTATCGGCACATGCGCCAGCTGGGCGACCCCAAGCCGGGACGCGATGCGGCACGCCGCGGCGACATGGCTGAATTCCGTTCGATCTTCGGCGCCCACTTGGAGTCCGAGGAGTCCCAGATCGCCATTCGGGATGCCGCCACGGTGTCCCAAGAAGAGACAGTGGCGCTCATGTGCTACGAGCGGACACCCAAAGATTGCCACAGATCTATTGTGGCAGAACGAATTCGCGACATAGTATCGGTCGAAATTGTTCACTTGGGGGTACATCCAAGCTGAACGACGAGGAGAACTGTGAATGTCGTCGGCGCCCGAGGGATCACATGAACACAAGGATGATGAAGCCTTCATCATAGTGAAAGCCGCTCCCCGGGCGAGCCAGTCACATGGCGAAACGGTCTGCATTGCTGCCATCGACATGAACGGGAAATGGGTTCGTCTTTATCCGGTCTCGTTCCGACACCTGGCTGATGGGCAGAAATTCGGCCGGTGGGATCGGATTTCTTATCGCTGGCGTAAGGCAACCTCAGATCAGCGGGTGGAATCCCGGCGCGTCGATCAGGACAGCATCGAGATCAAGGGTAAGTTGAAGGAAGGCGAGCGCCATTCCTTCCTGAGCCGGGCGGCCGTATCCTCTCTGAAGGCTGAATGGGACCAAGGTCGCAGCCTTGCCATCCTCAACTGCGAAATCATCGATTTCTGGCATGAGCCTCAGACCGCCGAAGAGCTCAGGCGGCAGGAGGATGTCTATGACAATATGCGGAGGCAGAACGACTTTTTCAGCAAGGGCAATCTGATTCCGAGGGAGGCCTGTCCCCACGTCTTCAAGTATCGCTATCGCGACGCCGACGGCATCCATATCGGCACATGCCAGGACTGGGAGACGGAAGCGACATTCCTTCACCGCCGGCGCGACCTCGGAAGCGAGGCGGCGGCGCTCGACTGGATGGCCGAAAAGTTCGGTGTCGAATTTCCGCGGAAGGGCATGGTCCTGGCCATGGGCACCCACCGGCGCTGGGAAGGTCAGTGGTTGATCAATGGCGTCCTGCGGGCGAACCCGGTAACCCAGATGACAATGCTGTAACTGCAGCTTGAATCTGGTGGTGTTTTTGACCGGACGGAGGGACCGGATTGCCTACCCCGAAATACATGTTGTTGGTTGCGAAGTCCCGAGCTGCCTGTCTTTCCGCCGTCGAGAGCTACAACAGGGCGTCCTCACTGTATCGCGAGGAAACCTTCGCGATCCTGATGATCAACGCCTGGGAGCTGCTGCTCAAGGCCCGGGTCATGCGCGAACATGGTGGCAAGGCAAGCGCCCTTCATGAATATCGACAACGCAAGAAGAAGGACGGGACGCCGAGCAAATTCAGGGAGGTGAAGACCACCCGATCCGGCGCGCCGATGACGATCGGCATCGACCGTTGCTGGAACTTGGTGTCAAATTACTCGAAGCACCGCATTGACGCCCACTGCATCGCCAACATCGAGGCGTTGATGGAAATCCGCGACAGCGCCACCCACTTCGTCGCTACCGACGCACTGCTCCGCAAGAAGCTCACCGAAATTTCCCTGGCGGCGGTGCGCAACTACGTAGAGGCGGCCCAGTCTTGGTTTTCGATTTCGTTCTCCGATCTGAACATCGCCTCGATCCCGATTTCCTTCGACCTGGACCAGAAGGAGGTCGATGCCGTGGCGAAGAAATCAGCGGAGGCGGTGACCAAATTCCTGGCACATATGCAGAAGGTCGAGGCGGCCTTGCCCAATGATCAATCGCCCTATTCCTTCACAGTCCGGGTCGACTTCGATCTGATCAAGAAGAAGGACGGCGCGGCGGTCAAAGCTGCCGTTGTCGGCGGGGCGGAAGCGGATCTGACGGTGACGGTCGAAGGGGACAAGGTCCCGGCCGGGTTCACCCTAACTTACCAGGACCTCGTCAAGAAGCTGCAGGAACGCTATTCCGACTTCAAACAGAATGGCGATTTCCATACATTGATGAACGCGGTGAAGCCCAACGCGAAGCTGTGCTATGAGCGCTATCTGGACCCCGACAAACGCAAGGGAACCAAGAAATCCTTCTTCAACCCCAATGTGTTGAAGGAGTTTGACGCGCACTACACACGCAAGGAAGCGACTTTGTTCGATCCAGCGCCATCCGAGTAGATTGGTTCTATCGTCGGGCGGTTATGGCCAGTATCGAATATCTTTTCCAATAGGTTTCAGAATGGGAACGTTGAACATCTAGAGTTGACGTCCGGAAAGTGAAGGCTGAGTGGAAATTATGCGGCGACGAAAGGGCGACTACTGCCGCCGCCAACATCTCGGACATTGGAGAAAAGGGGTATAGGTCTGAGAATGGCCATTCATTCACGTCACTCTGAGAGCCCGCCCACGCCGCTCTCGCGCGGCTTTGGTTGGAGGGGCGCCGGGGGGGGGCAGCAATCTACGACGGTACGGCTCGGAGGTTGCATGGCTGGCGTGAAGTATGGATTCGATTTTACCGCACGGGGTCGTTGCGCTGGGTCGGCCGCACAAGTCAGACCAATGCGCGATTTAGTTTTGCTAAATTGACCCATCCATCCAATTGCGCCAGTCATAAAGTCTATCGAAACGGAAGACTTTATGACTGGCGCAATCGATGTGGACAGGCTGAACACATATGAGAGACCGGCGCGCGCATTGGTCGTCGCGTCGCAGCTCGGCGGACCACTGGCGCAACTGGGGTCGCAGATCGCCGCGACCTTGCCCGATCGCCTGCCGAACAGCAGCGTCGCTGCCCTGGCGCCGGGTTCATTCTCCGACTTCCCGACAGATGCCGAGGTCCTCATTCCCTGGGGGATCCGCCGAGACAGCCTGCCACCGCCTGGCTGGCCGTTCGGTCTTCGGCTCGTCCAGCTCGTCACGGTCGGGTCGGACGGCTATCCCGCATGGCTGGGCGATGGCCCGGTGGTGAACTGCATGCGCGGGCCGGCCGGCCAGCCGATCGCCGAATTCGCGCTCGCGGCGCTGCTTGCGGAGATCAAGCAGGTTCGCACCAATGACGCGTCGACACGCGAAGACTGGCGAATGCGTCCGCTGCGCGCCGTCCGGGGCTTCGATCTCGGCCTGCTGGGCTTCGGTCCGATCAATCGGCATCTGGCTCGGTTCGCGCTCGCGCTGGGGATGAACGTGAGGGCCGTTCGCCGGTCCGACGCACCCTTTGGCATCGAGGGCGTCTGGCGCGCGGCGAGCGCCGCCGAACTCTTCGCCACGTCCGATGCCGTCGTGCTGGCAGCGCCCGCGACCGCACGGACCCGTCACATCGTCGACCGCACGGTGCTGGCGAGCGCACGGCGCGGCCTCCATCTCGTCAATGTCGGGCGGGGATCGCTCGTCGATCATGATGCGCTGCACGATGCGCTCGAAAGCGGCATCGTCGGTTTCGCGACGCTGGATACGACCGAGCCCGAACCTTTGCCGGAAGGCCACTCCTTCTATGCATTGCCCAATGTCCGCCTGACGGGCCACAGTTCGAGCGCGACACCGGATTTCGCGCGCGCTGTCCTCCGGAAGCTGGTCGACAATCTGGCGGACTATCGCGCGGGCAACGCGCTCGAAGATCTGGTCGATGCCGCCCGTGGCTACTGATCCCGCGGCAGGCGCGCGCGTCTGGTTCATCACCGGGGCTTCGTCGGGTTTCGGCCTGGCGCTCGCCCTCGCCGCACTGGAGCGCGGGGACAAGGTGATCGCGACGGCGCGCACGCCCGAGCAGATCGCCTGGCTCGCCCGCCGCTATGGCGATCGGGTCGCGACGACGCGGCTCGATGTCACGCGGCAATCCGAGATCGACGCTTCGATCGCGTTTGGCATCGAGCGCTTTGGCCGGATCGACATGCTCGTCAACAATGCCGGCTATGGCTATCTCGCGGCGGTGGAGGAAGGCGAGGATCGGGAGATCCGCGACCTGTTCGAGACCAATGTCTTCGGGCTCGCGGCGGTCACGCGCGCGGCACTGCCGGCGCTGCGTGAAGGGGGCTCGGGCGTCATCATCAATCTCTCGTCCGCGGGCGGTTTCGTCGGCTTGCCGGGCTCGGGCTATTATGCGGCGTCCAAATTCGCGATCGAGGGGCTGTCCGAGGCGCTGGCCCGCGAAGTCGAGCCGTTGGGCCTGCGGGTGATGATCGTCGAGCCGGGGCCGTTCCGCACGGATTGGGCCGGTCGGTCCTTGCATCAGTCCCCGGTCTACCTGCCCGCTTATGAAGCGACGGCAGGCCAAAGGCGACGGCAGGTGTCCGCCTCCAGCGGCCATCAGCCCGGTGATCCGGAACGCGGCGCCCGCGCCATCATTCACGCGGCCGTCAGTGCCGATCCGCCGCTGCGCCTCGCGCTGGGCCGCCTAGCGTTGGAGACTGCCCGCGCGAAGTTGCGCAGCGTGCGCGAAGACCTCGACGCCTGGGAAAGCCTGTCGGCAGCAACCGATTATGCGCGGCAGGACAGTTCGAGCGATCCGTTCACCAGCATTCCCCTATGAACGAACCCCGCTTGCCCCCGCTGACGGCGCTTCGGGCGCTGGAAGCCTGCAGCCGGCTGCGCAGCTTCGCCAGGGCTGCCGAGGAACTGGGCGTCACGCCAGGCGCGGTCACGCAGCATATCCGCACGATCGAGGATTGGGTCGGCACACCGCTCTTCAGGCGGACCGGTCGCGAGGTGCTGCTGACCGAGCTTCTCGAGGAAGCGCTTCCCACGCTGCGCGAAGGCTTCGACCGGCTTGCGGAGACAGGTCGAATCCTGCGCTCGGGCGGACGGTCCGGCCGCGTCGTCTCGCTCTCGGCCCCGCCCTCATTCGCGTCGAAATGGCTGTTGCCCAGGTTGGACCGGTTCCGGGAGATGCACCCCAGTATCGAGGTCTGGGTGTCGGCGGACATGCAACTGGTCGATTTCCTGAACACCAATGTCGACCTTGCCATCCGCTATGGCGGCGGCGCTTATGATGGCCTTGTCGCCGAAAAGCTGCTGGAGGAGACGGTCCTTCCGGTCGCATCGCCAGCTCTGGCGGAGAAGCTCGGATTCGGCGACAATCCAGACCGGCTCCTCGGGGCGCCGCTGCTCCATGACGCGAGCGACGAAGGCGACCCGTCCTGCCCCGACTGGCCGATGTGGTTCCAGGCGCGCAATGTGCGCGGCGCTGAAACGCGCATCGGCCCGCGCTACAACCAGAGCAGCCTCGTCATCGAGGAAGCCGTTGCCGGAAAGGGCATCGCGCTGGCGCGGCGCGTCATTGCCGAGATGGACCTCGACGCCGGCCGTCTCGTCCCGCTGCTGCCGGACGAAACGCGGCTCGCCTTTGCCTATTGGCTCGTCTGGCCGCGCGGCCGGACGCTGCGCGCGCCGGTTCGCGCCTTCATTTCCTGGCTGATGAGCGAGACCGCCAAGGACGGCCTCCCGCGGCCACATGATCCCGGCATCATGTCCGGCGCCTGACGGGCTATCACTTTCATTCGAGGAAATCCGGTTCGCGCTGGACAATCTCCTGCCAGAGATTGTGAAACGAGGCCCAGGCGAAGGTGTCGTTGCCGATGCCGAGCTTGGTCGAGCCGAGCTTGCGGGCCATCTCGTGCGGCAGCGGCTTCGGCGTGCCCGCCCCCTCGGCGAGCAACTGCACGCGGCACGCATCCTCGAAGGCGATGAACCACCAGGCCGCGACCTCGACGGACGTGCCGACCGTGAGCAGGCCGTGATTGAGCAGGACGGCGGCCTTGTGCGCCCCCAATGTTTCGGCGATCGCCTCGCCTTCGCCGCGCCCCATCAGCCCCTCATAGGCATCGAACACGACATGATCCTGGTAAAAGGCCGTCAGATCCTGCGTGAGCGGCTGGATCTCGCGGCCTACAGCGGACCATGTCTTGCCATAGACCGAGTGGACATGGACCGACGAGACGATCTCGGGCCGCTTGCGGAGGATCGGATAATGGATGGCATAGGCCGCGCGATTATAAGTGCGATCGCTGCCGACCACGCCGCCATCGGGCCCGACCAGCACGAGATCGGAAACTCTGGTCAGCGAGAAGGGCTTGCCCCAGGCATTCACCCAGAAATGATCGGTCCACTCCGGATCGCGCGCGACAAAATGGCCGGCCATGCCGAAATCGAAGCCCTGCCGGGCGAAGATGCGCAAGGCGCCCGCCAGACGCTGCTTGCGGTAGAGGCGTTCCACGGCCGGATCGGGATCGGCCTGCGGAATCGCGAAGGCGAGCGGACTGCCCTTGTCGCTGGGTTCGGCGAAACTACGGTCGATGGCCTTGGGGCGCAGGGCGGTGAGGACGGTCATGTGGGTTCTCCGGTGAGGATGAGCTGGTCGGTGCCCGTGCGCGCGGCACGGCGGACCGGACGGCCGGACGCGAGCACGAGCAGGCCCGATATGAGGAATGCGACCGCGCTGGCCGCATAGAGCGTCGTGAAGGACCGATCGGTCTGGTCGAGGATCCATCCGCCGATTATGGGCCCGACGGCGCTGCCGACATTCGCCACGACGTTGATCACCGCGGTCAGCGCCGTGAAATGGCGGCGACCGAACACATCGAGCACGATGACGGTGAACAGCACCAGCGGCGCCGAATAGACGAGGCCATAAAGCAGCACGAAGCCATAGATCTGCGCGCGACCACCCATATGGATCATCAGCAGCAGGATGACGGAGGTCGCGAGCAACGAGCCGATCAGGATCTTGCGGACCCCGATCCGGTCCGACGCATAGCCGAATCCGAGCTTGGAGAGCGACGCCAGGAAATAGATGCTGCTCATTGCCAGCACCGCCTCCGAGCTCGAATAGCCCGCCTCCTTGAGGGAAGGCACGAAGAAGAGAAAGAAGGAGAAGCAGACGGCGAAGAAAATGAACTTGGCGATCAGCAGAAGCCAGAAGGTCGGCGTTGCCGTTGCCTGCAGGATGGTGAAACCGTCCTGTTCCGGATCGGCCGCACCGGCGCTGCGCTCGGCGGCCGCCCCGACCGCAACAGGTCGCGACGATGCCGGGGCAAAGCGCAGCACCGCCAGATAGAGCGGCACGAGGACAAGCACCGCCGGTACCGCCAGCGCGAGATAGCCGGCGCGCCAGCCCCATTGCTCGACCACGAGGTTGATGAGCGGGGTGACGATGACACCGCCCGCAGTGATGCCCGCCATGGTGATGCCGAGCACGGTGCCGGTATGGTGCGGGAACCAGTTGCGCAGCACCAGCGGCATCATCACAGCCGCACCGGCGCCCGCGCCGATCAGGAAATAGGCTGCGACAAGCTGCGAATAGCTCTGCGCCACGCCCGCCCAGGCATAACCCAGACCGTCGAGCAGCGCGGCGCCCGCCAGCCAATATTGCGGCGTGCGGTTGTGACGGAGGAACCAGCCGCCGAGCAGTGTCGAGGCGATGCCGACGAACTGGGTGGTGCTGAGCAGCGCCGCCGTCGCCGCCGAGCCGAGATCGAACTCGTGGCTCAGGCCATCGAAGAACACGCCCTTGGCGAGCGTCGTGCCACCATTGAGGGCGCTGGAGAGGAACAGGATGGCGACGATGGCAAAACCACGCAGCCGTTCGACATCGCTCAGGACAGAAGGACGCATCGCTCCCTCCTATGCCCGAACCGAATGGGCGGCCGGCTCTTCGGGGGTGCGGTCGGCTTCCGCCGCCGCCGCGATCCGGGCCGCCCATTCCGTATAGGGGTCATAGCCGCGCCAGTCCTCGCCGGGTGCCAGCAATTTCCCGCCGCACTGGATCTTGCGATAATCGAAGGCATCGACCTCCTCGAGCCCCCAGGGCTGCTGGCCGTGGCGAAAGTCGTAGGCGGATTTGAGGAGGTGCCGGCGCACATAGCTGATCTGGCTGTCGCTGACGCCCAGATTCTCCTTTGTCCGGTCGACGATCGTGCCCATCGAGAGCTGGACGATGAAATCCTCATGGAAGAAGTTTCGGCCCGGGAAGCCGCTTGCATGGCCTGCCCGCATGGCGGCCCGGTCCTGCCCGAACATATTGTCGATGCTGCCGATGTTGCCGGCGATGTCGTCCGGGTCGGGATTGGCGTAGAGCCAGAGATCCTCCATCCATTCCGGATCGAGCGGGCGGGCCGCATTGTAGCTGATGAAGAATTGCGAGGTCCATTCATCGTCATGCGGAACCGAGACGCACAGGATGATGTACCGATCGAGCGAGCCCAGGAAGGAATAGTAGGGCGCCGCGAACTGGCGCAGATTGAGGTGGCGTGCGCCGTCGGCCATGGTCCGGATCGCCGCCTGGCGGAAACCGTAGGGCGTGGACAGCGCCTCGAACGTCAGCGCCGGTTGCTCCTTCCATGTCTCCAGCGCATGATTGGGGTTCTTGCGCCCGCCGATGGGGTTCTCCGCGAAGGAGGAGCGATGAAGCTGGCCCAGATGTGCCGGGTCCAGCACGGCCTCCATCGCCTGCAGCCAGTTGCAGTTGAACTTGCCGACGCGCACGTCGACATGTGCGTCGGGCAGATGCGTGAAGGCGAAGTCCGGCCGTTTTGGCGGCGCGCCGTTGGTGTTGAGATGCACCCAGACGAGCCCGCCCGCTTCCCAGGTCGGATAATGTTTCACCTTGACCCGTGAGGCGAGTTCGAGCGCGCTTTCCTTTGGCTCGGTCGGGATATGGACGATCTGGCCGGAGACGTCGATCTTCCAGCCGTGGAAGATGCAGCGCAGGCCATTCCCCGCATTATGCGCCAGCGCGAGCGAGGCGCAGCGATGCGGGCAACCTTCGTCGAAGAAGCCGATGCGCCCGTCCGTGGCGCGGAACGCCACGAAATTCTCGCCGAGCAGACGCACGCGCACCGGCGGCCCATCCGCCACGAGCTTTTCGGAACGGAGCACCGGATGCCAATATTGGCGCAATGCATCGCCCATGAGCGTGCCCGGCCCGACCCGGGTCAACGCTTCATTTTCCTCGTGCGTCAGTGCCATGGGAAATTCTCCTGCTCAGAAGCTGTATCGGACCTCGCCCAGGATCGTGCGGGGCGGGGCGTATGAGACGGTCGAGATGTTGGCGATCGCGTCGAACGTGCGGCTGTGGACATATTGCTTGTCGAACAGGTTCTTGCCCCGCACGCTCAGCAGCCAGTGACCGGTCGGGTCGGTGTAGCTGATCGCCGCGTCGACATAGGTCTGGTTGCTGGTGGGGATGGTGTTGGCCTGATCGGTCCAGCTCTTCTCCACATAGCGAAGGCCGGCGTTGAAGCGCAGTTCGGCCTCCGTCGGCAGCGGTAGCTGCCAGTTCGCCTGCACGCCGAAGCTGTGGCGCGGGGCCCCTGTCAGTTCCTTGCCGGTATAATCCGTATTGGCGTTGCCGGTCGGATTGATGAACTTGTCGAACTTAGTGCGCAGGATGGCGACATTGCCGTTCAGCGTGAACGTGTCGGTGAGATGCGCGATCGTCTCGATTTCCAGCCCATAGGTATGGGCGCGGCCGGCATTGACGACGACATTGCCGATGACCGGCCGCCCGTCGATGATCGGCGACTGGACCGAGGCCTGATAATCGCGGAAGTCATTGTAGAAGGCCGCCACGTTGAAGGTCAGGCGCCGATCCAAAAGGCGCGTCTTGAGCCCGCCCTCATAGGCAGTCACCTTTTCCGGGCCGACCGGATATTCCGCCACGACGAGCGCGCCGGCCAGCGGATTGTAGCCGCCCGACTTCGAGCCCCTGGTCACGCTCACATAGGCGAAGATGTCCGGGGTCGCCTGGTATTCCAGGGCGATCCTGGGCGTGAAGGCCGTGTTGTCATATTTGAGATCGCTGACCGACCAGGTCCGCGACAGCTCCTTGAAGCTGGCGTCCGTGGCGAAACCATAGTCGGAGAAGGTCTGCCACTCATGGTGCAGGCGGGCGCCGAGCACCAGCTTGAGCGCGTCCGTGGCCTGATAGCCGACCTGTGCATAAAGGCCGACATTCGAGGTATCGGTGTGTGAATGGAGCCCGGAATAGTTGCGATTGAACCAGGACGGGCGCGACGCCTCATAATCCTCATGGAAGAACAGGCCGCCGACGATGTAGGACAAGCGTCCCGCATCCCCGATGAGCTGCAGTTCCTGGCTGAACTGCCGCTGATTCACGAACAGCAGGAAGCCGCTCAGATCCTCGGGCCGCCCGTCGAAATCCCAGGGACCATAATAGTCGAAACCTCGGCCGGCCGTGATGGACCGGAGCGTCAGATGGTCGTTCAGCGCATAGCTGACGTTGAGATTGATCCCGAGCGCATCATTGCTGTTGCGCGGATCGATATTGCCATAGGTGCGCCGCGGTCCGGAATCGCGATAGCCTTCGGCGATGATGTCGCCATTGTCCGACCGGTCGCGGGTGAAGTTGATCGACAGGACGGCATCCAGCCGGTCGTCAGGATTGTAGCGAAGCTTGGCGCTATACTGGCTGATATTGACCCGGCGGACGTTCCTGCCGAGCGTCTCGTTATAGACATAGCCGTCGTTGCGCCGGGTGCTGGCCGCCAGGCTGGCGGACAGGCCATCGGCCAGCGGGCCGGTGAGGTAGCCGGCGAGTTCCACCGTATCGAACGTGCCATAAGCGCCGCGCACCCAGCCCGATGTTTCCTCGGAGGGCTTGCGCGAAACGATCTTGATGGCGCCCGCGCTGGTATTCTGCCCGTAAAGCGTGCCCTGCGGCCCGCGCAGGATCTCGATCCGCTCGACATCGGGAAAATCGATGCCGCCATTCCCGTACATGCGCGGGATATAGACGTCGTCCAGATAGAGGCCGACCGCGCCATAATAAGCCGGGCTGGCCGTGCCGATGCCGCGGATATAGAGCTGCTGGGTGCTTTCCGTGCCGCGCATCGGACCTGCTGGCGCCTCGAGGCCGGGCGCGATGCCGACCAGATCGCGCAGCGCCACAACACCCCGCTCGCGCTGCGTCTCGGCATCGACGGCGGTGACGGCCAGCGGCGTGCGCTGGATGGAGGTCTCGCGTCGCTCCGCCGTGACGACGATATCGCCCGCCTCACGGCTCCCGTCATCTGCGGCGGCGAGGCCGGTATCGGCTGGCGCAAGCGCCGCGGCGCCATCCTCGGCCTGCGCCAGCACGGGCAGGCCCATGGCCAGCATGGCGGCGATAACGCTGGATGACGCGAAGCGAATACGCGCCGAAGTTGCCCCGACAAATATATGATTATCTGTTTTCATTGAATAATCGCCAATATGTTGTGCCGGTATTCCGGTTCGCGGCGCGCGCAGCGGTGGTCGGGCGACGGGAAGCCTCCCGCTGCCGGACTCCAGCGCGTGGCCGGGCCTTGGCCCGACTGGTTTTCCATTGTCCCCTGCGGAAGAACCCGCGGTCAGCTCAGCTCGCGCTCGAAGGCCTTTTCAAGAAAGGCCAGGGTCAGCGCATTTGCGCGGTCAGCGGCAGCCTGATCATATTCCGGCCGGCCCGGCGACGCGAAGCCATGCTCGGCGCCTTCGTGCAGCACGATTTCGACGTTCGGGCGGTCGGCAAAGGCCGTCTTCGCGTCGTCATAAAGCCCCGGTCGCGCGATCTTGTCGTTCTGTGCAACCTGGTAGAGCAAGGGCGCGTCGAACTGCGGCGCCAGCGCGAGATCGAGCAGCGCCGGATAATAGACGGCACCCAGATCGCCCTGGCCGCTCGCCAGCGCGCGATAGGCGATGATGCCGCCCATGCCGATGCCCAGGAGGGCGACCCGCTCGCCGGACACTTCCGGCCGCGCCTTGAGTGCTGCAAGGGCCGGTTCGACCAGCGCATAATAGCCATCGAACGCACCGAGTGCACGGAAGGCGGCGCCCGCGGCCTCACGGTCGGCATAGGCAAAGGTCACGCCCGCGTCCTGTTGCCAGAAAAGATCCGGCACGAGCACGACATAACCGGCCTCGGCGAGCCAGGCCGCAATCCCGCGAATATCCTCGTTCACACCATAGACCTCGGGCAGCAGCAGGACTGCCTGCCCCGCTCCGCTCGCGGGCACGGCCAGCGTCGCGCCAAATTGCTTTCCCTCATCTTCGAGGATCACGATATCCTGCAGTGCCACCGCACAAGCCTCCATTCACGTTGAACGCTTTCTTTCTACTGATTCGATAGACAATGACAATTTAGCAGAACTAAATCGATCACCGGCTTTTCGGGAGAGCCCGCTCGGCGAGCATGCCTCGATGCATATTGCTGTGCTTACGGAAGGCGAACGACATGCCTATCAATTGCATCGCGAGAAGCCTCAGTCGCTGCGCGACGACCGCTAAGTTAGACCTTGGGGCCAGAAGCGGACATTCCGGACTGTCCGACAACTTGGTCATGGTAGCGCGGGCTTCGGCGCTTTAGGAATGTCCGGTGTCGGCGTCCGCGGACATTCTCAGTCGCAATGCCGACCGGCCGGAATGTCCCGAGGCTGTGTAAAAACGCTGGAATCTGCTATGGTTCTTTGGCGTTTCGGGAGGCTTGGGCATGAGCCGTTTCGTTCAGGGGGAAGACCGTCGGCAGGACTATCTACTGCCAGCATCGCTGGATGATTACGTGTCGGCAGACAACCCGGTTCGGGCGGTCGAGGCGTTCATCGATGCGCTCGATTTGAAGGCGCTGGAGTTCGCTGGAATGACGCCGGCTGAGACGGGCCGTCCTGCCTATCATCCAGCAACGATGCTCAAGATTTACCTCTACGGCTATTTGAACCGCGTCCAATCGAGCCGACGGCTCAAGCGTGAAACCCAACGGAACATTGAGCTGATGTGGCTGACGGGGCGACTGGCGCCCGACTTCAAGACGATCGCCAACTTCCGCCAGGCCAATGGCGCTGCGATCCAGTCTGTGTGCAGCCAGTTCATCGTTCTGTGCCGGCAGTTGGGGCTGTTCAAGCGCGCGGTTGTCGCGATCGACGGCAGCAAGATGAAGGCGGTCGACAACCGCGACAAGAACTACACGGCCGCGAAGGTCGCCTCGCGGATGAAGCAGGTGCAGGACAATATCGACCGATATCTCGACGCGCTTGATCGTACCGATCGCGAAGAAAACGACATTGCCGAGCCGAAAGCGAAGCGCCTGACGGAGAAGATTGCCCGGTTGCGCGCGCAGTTGCGCGATCTCGCCGCACGCGAAGAGGAAGTCCAGAATGCGCCGGACCAGCAGGTATCGCTGACCGATCCGGACGCCCGCGCCATGGCGAGTGCGGGGCGCGGCACGAGCATCGTCGGCTACAATTTGCAGGCGGCCGTCGATGCCGAGCATCACCTCATTGTCGCGCACGAGCTTTTGAATATCGGATATGACCGCGGGCAACTTGCTCCCATGGCGGCGAAAGCCAAGGACGCCATGGGCGTGGAGGCTTTGGATGCCATGGCCGACAGGGGCTATTTCAAGGGCGAGGACATCCGGACCTGCGAGGGAATGGGCGTTACCGCCTTCGTGCCCAGGCCGCTGACCTCGGGGGCAAAAGCGCAAGGCCGCTTCGGAAAGCAGGACTTCTTCTATCTGGAGCAGGAAAACGTCTATCGATGTCCCGCAGGCAAAGATCTGATCTATCGGTACACGTCGGTCGAGGACGGCATGACGCTCCATAGCTACTGGAGCTCGAACTGCCAGACCTGCGCGCTTCATGACCAATGCACGACCGGCAAGGAACGGCGGGTTAGACGATGGGAGCATGAGGCCGTCGTTGAAGCAATGGAACGCCGCCTCGATCGTAGGCCAGAGGCGATGCGAATCCGCCGACAGACGGTCGAGCATCCGTTCGGCACGCTGAAATCCTGGATGGGCTCGACCCACTTCCAAATGAAGACGCTAAAACACGTCAGAACGGAAGCCAGTCTCCACATTCTGGCCTATAACTTTAAAAGGCTGGTCGGCATCCTCGGTGTCCAGCCACTGATCGCAGCCATCCAGCGCTGAGCGCCAACGTTCAACCTTTAACGCGCCGCGCCGAAACTACCGACCAGCTACTGTGAAGCCGTTTTTACACGGCCTGTCCCACTTCGCGGCGTTCCGCATCCGGCAGCAAGCGACCAACATGTGTCGTTCGCTGGTCGGGCTTCTAACAGCAGCGTCTGCCAGAATCTGCGGTTCGTTCGGACCACCATCCTTGATAATCGCAGTAGCGCGTTAACCGGTCCTTGTGCATTGTGTCGTCGTGGCAGAGATAAACCCCGAGATTCTGATCTGGGCACGCAAGACCGCTGGTCTTGATCTGGAGACGGCTGCCCGCAAGATCGCGCTCAACGCCGCGCGCGGTATGTCCGGGGCTGAGCGGCTGGCAGCGATTGAGGCTGGCGAGGTGATGCCGAGCGCAGCGCTGCTTCGCCGGATGGCGGAAAAATACCACCGCCCGATCCTGACATTCTACCTGCCGACGGTGCCCGCGCCGCCGCAGCTGGGGCAGGATTTTCGTACGCTGCCGGATCAAGGCGACGAGTCCAACATTTTACTCGCCACCTTGCTACGCGACGTCAAGGCAAGGCAGGCACTAGTGCGCGAGACGCTTGAGGAAGACGAAGACGCTGTGGAGGTCGACCTCGTCGGATCCGCAAAAGGTATCCGCAACGCCGCCGAACTAGGTGCCGCGATCGCCCGCGCAATTGATTTTGACCGAGCCGCATACCGCGCACACGCAAAGGGCGAGGAGGCGTTCGCGTATCTCCGCACGCTGGTGGAGGGCAAAGGCGTGTTCGTCCTGCTAGCAGGTGACTGCGGGCACTGGTCCACCGCAATTGAGGTCGGCATTTTCCGCGGTTTCGCGATCGCCGATCGCTTGGCACCCTTCATCGTAATCAATGACCAAGACGCGAAGTCCGCCTGGGCCTTTACCCTTCTGCACGAGTTGGCCCACCTACTGATTGGCGAGACCGGTGTCAGCGGCGGCACACCGGCGGCTGGTATCGAGCAGCTATGCAATGATGCTGCCGCAGCAGTCCTTGTCGACCGCGCGGAGGTGGTCGATTTGAAGCGGCTTCTCCGCGACGGTGATGGCGACATCAACGTAATCGAAGTTTTCGCCGATAAAGCTCGCATCAGCCAGTCGATGGTTGCGTATCAATTGTTTCGCGTCGGCGTGATCGACGAGGTTCGTTGGACCGAGCTGCGGGACACTTTCCGCCGCCTGTGGGTCACGCAGAAGGACCGCGAGCGCGAAAGAAACCGAGGCAAAGACGGTGGCCCCAACTGGTATGTCGTGCGTCGGCACCGGCTTGGCTCCGCGATCTTGGCAGTCGCGCGGCAAGGAATGGCCGACGGCTCCCTGACACCGACGCGCGCGGCGAGGATGTTGGGGGTGAAGCCAATGAACGTCTACCCGCTTCTCGCTGAACCGCGACGGGCAAACGCCTGATGCTCTACTTACTGGACGCCAATGCGCTAATCACCGCGCACAACACCTGGTACGGGCACAAGCGCGTACCTGAGTTCTGGCGTTGGCTAATACATCATGGCGAAGCGGGCACGATCAAACTGCCGCAAGAGATTTACGCCGAGGTAGAGGCCGGCAAGGACGAGTTGGCGGCATGGATGCACGACGCTGCAACGAAGAAGGCGCTGATGCTCGCCGAGGACAGCGATCTGGACTCGGTCCAGATGGTGCTGGCTTGCTACGGAAATCCATTGACGGAAGATGACATGATCACGATCGGGCAAGACCCTTTCTTGATCGCAGCGGCCGTCGGAAAGGATGATCGCTGCGTCGTCACCGCCGAAGTGTCGAAGCCAACGAGAACGGGTGCCCGTCGACACGTCCCCGACGTCTGTGGCGATTGCGCCGTCAACTGGATTAGTCCGGTCGCGTTCATCGCTGAGCTCGATTTCACGACCGATTGGGACTGCTTAGAGAAGCTTGTGGGTTAGTGCCGGTTGGGCAACCGCTGAACGTCGGCTCCTGATTAGAGCGGTCGCCCGAACTCTTGCTCTGGGACGGCAGTTAAGTCCCAAGGGCGGTCGATCACTATGCCGTGATAGCCAGATGAACAAAGGGCAAGTTTTACGGAGCTCTTTCGAACGGTCGAGCATCGGCTTTGTTGGCGATTTCAGTCAACCTCGCACTGCGAGAAGTAGGCGCAGAGCGTTGCTTTTCCGCGGTTCTCCGAGATGTTCAACGGCAGTCGGTATATGTCTAGCAGTAGCTGCTCGACATATTTCGCGATCCGATTGGGCAGTTCGACGTATGTGAAATATACCAACATCTCTTCCGACGTATCCTTTGCTGCCCAATGTTTCCTAAGTCGGGCTGAAAAAGCCCCCTTGCCGACGTATAGCGCACGCATGTGGAATAGGTCGTGCTGATCGCAATAGTCATCTTTGTGCCAGAGGAAATAGAGGCCAGAGCGCTTGCCAAGTCCCCAGCCGCTTACACCGCTCGGCTCCAGCGAGCGGTCGCTGTACCACCCGATGTTTTGGCGGCAAAGGTCGGTCAGTTTGAGCGGTACCCGCATCTCCTGCTTTGCGATGCGATCGAAAGCCTCACCCATATCGCCGCAGCTGCAGCCGCAGTCTGGAAAGCATGAGTTGCGTCGTACGGTCGATGAGCGACACGATGACCGCCCAGCTCGTTACCGATGCGCTCATCATGGCGATCTGGCGACGCGGAAAGCCCGATGCCCTGCTGCATCACTCGGACCAGGGTAGCCAATATACCAGCGAGCAGTTCCAGCGGCTCATGGCCGACAACGGCGTCACCTGTTCGATGAGCAGGTCCGGCAACGTCTGGGATAACGCCGCGATGGAAAGCTTCTTCTCCTCGCTCAAGACCGAGCGGATCGGGAAAAAGGTCTACCGCACGAGGGCACAGGCGAAGGCGGACGTGTTCGAATACATCGAGTGCTTCTACAATCCGACCCGGCGTCACTCGACCCTGGGTTACCTCAGCCCTATCGACTTCGAGCGAGAAGCTGGGGTAGCCTAAATGAGCCTATCTCGGTGTCCACCAAACCGGCAGCAGGCCAGGCCGATTGGGAGAAAGATCACGCCAAGAGCGGCGTCGCGCCTGAAGGTCGATATACTCAGCGAGCGGGGCATCGGCACCCTTTTTCCATCCACCAACGCGTGTGATGTCGTAACGGAGAGAGCTATCGATCAAATCCAAAGCGGCTTCGTGCAATTGCTCAACTGCTTCCAGGGCTTGGTTAGCATTCCGCCTGACCTTCCCGTTCTCGACCGCCTTGCGAGCCGGGATCGCCTTGCGAGATGCCTTGTCATCCTCGCCATAAACGTTCCGACGATCCTTGGCGTAGCTCAGGGCCTTCTTTCGCTGCGGCTTTTTGATCGTGGCCCTGCCATAACGGCGTTATTGCCACCCCCATGTTATGTCCGCAATTGGGTCGGCTGCTGACCATGGGATTTCGGTAAGGCATGGAACAAAGCAATCATATTATTCGGCAGGTGGCCCAAGCCTGGACTGGCAAACTCACCCATCGATGTCGCGCAAAGCCGAAGTTCGACAACGCCAGAGAAATGCGTGACGATCCAAGTTGGCTTGCCCCAGATTTTCGAAGCCAATTGCTCGACGCCCCGGCGGGTACAGGTTGCCAATGCGTTCTGCTGATACCGCGAATGTAGGCATCGACGGTGAACGCATAGCTGGACGATCGATCAAACAAGGGGGCACGCCGGAGATTCAGAACGGCTCCAGCACGATGATCTCACTGCCGAAATCCCGGCGGCGCGAAAATTGGCGGTCTACCGCATCATATCCGGCGTCGCCCGGCTCAAGGGCGACGAGCGCATGGCCGATAATCCCATCCTCGCTCGTCGCCACCAGATCGAGCTGGAAACCGGCTTCTCCCAAGGCGCGCGCCGTTCCCACGCTATGGGTACCACGGCTTACGATGGCGCGGCGGGTCTCGCCGACCGCAACCGGATAGGACGTCGATCGCCAGAATTCCGCCATTGCGGGCCATTCGACCTCCAGCCGATCATCGCCGGCAAAATGCCGTGCGGCGCTCTCGGCATAGGCCTCTTCGGCTTGCGCCCTTTCATAGGCATATCGCTCGAATCCCTGGGCCGCGATGTCCGCTGCCCAGGCGCTGCGGAACTGCGGATTGTCGCTCCGCCGGCGCCAGACATTGTCCTGCAGCAGGATGTCGTCTGCGTGCATCACTTCATGGATCACCAGGTCGAAGGAGCCGTGCTTCTCGCCTTTGGCGGGAATGTGGCGCTCGTCGTCATCGCCCAGAGTAGCGATCACGACGACGCTTTGGGCGGGGATGAAGCATCCCGGTACGACCGACCAGGTGACCCCCGCGGGCCAGTTTCGCGGCAGCAGCTCCGCCATGTTCGGCTGATAGTCGGTCACATTGTCGCGGCACGCCACGATGCGAATGCCCCGATCGGCTAGGGCCGCGCGGATCTCGCCGGGGAGCGCGGCCGCCCGCGCGGCCACCAGTTCGACATCGAGCGACGAGCCCGACCCGCCCGGGATGACGTCAACCATCGGTGTCCGGCATGACGAAACGAGACAGCGGGTTGCCGTAAACCGTGTAAGCGAGCCAGGTGAAGTCCGATCGGTCCATCGCGGCCTTTCTCGCCTGCTTGACGGCTTCGACCAAGGTCAGCTGCTCCTTGACCATGCCGTCATAGAAGCTCTTGGCGAAATCGAGCGCCAACTTGTCGCCGACCGACCAAAGCGCACCGATGAAGCCGGCCGCGCCGCGCTTGCCGTTGGGCCGCAGGAAAGCGTCGGCAAAGCCAGTGACGCCCG
Source organism: Sphingobium lignivorans (assembly GCF_014203955.1). NCBI lineage: Bacteria > Pseudomonadati > Pseudomonadota > Alphaproteobacteria > Sphingomonadales > Sphingobiaceae > Sphingobium > Sphingobium lignivorans. The sequence continues at coordinate 2,734,210 of NZ_JACHKA010000001.1, read as the reverse complement.
CGATACTGGGCCCGGTCTGGCCGGTCTTGCAGGCATTGACGAAGACAAAGGCAGCCGGGTTTATTTCGGCAAAGCGAGCATAACGCTTCACGACTTCGCTCGAGAGCCGGTCCTGCACGATCTTCCCGTCGCGCCCGTCGATCCCTTCCATCAGCAGATCTGCCGAGATGACGGCGCGCATTTCTGTGTCGCCATGACAGGTGAAGTGGAGCAGACTGCTGGTCTCGGCTTCCGTTCGCAGGAATTCCGTCACCCCCGCGGTTGTTGCCTCGACCGGGCGGCAGCCGGGGAAATAGCCCTCCAGCATTTCCTTTTCATCCTTGGAATTCGGCAGCGTGTGGCGCGAATCGCGGTATTCGGGAATGACATAGCGGACATCCGCGCCGCGCATGGGCAACTCTTCGTCGGGCAGGGGGGCATTGTAGACCCAGCGGATCAGCCCGCGCTGACCGAGGAAGCCGTCCGTGCGGGGGTTCTGGCCTGTCGGATCGTCGACATAGAGTAGCTCCCAGGGAATATGCGCATTTTCCGCAAAGACTTGGATGGTGAGCAGCTTATCCCAATTGTCCCACAGCGCCTGGCGAATGCCGACGGGGAGCAATTCGTTGGTCCGGTTCACGGAGTAGGCCGCGATCTTCTCGAGAAAATTGTCATACTGGTCGTCGCTCAATTGCCAGGCGTCATTCAGGGCCTGGAGGAAGCCTGCCGAAAAGGCCTCGACCGAAAAACCGGCGGGGAGGACCAGCTCTTCCTTCACCGCGATCTTCGGCCTGATGCAGACCAGGTCATATTTCAGCACGAGGCCGACACCGGGGACCTTCTGCTCATAGATGCGCAGCACGGCCGGATGCTGGGCCGTCGGCTGGGCCGGAACGGCATTGCGCTCGACGCTCAGGCGCTGCTGCTCGGCCCCGATGAAAACCGGCTCGAGCATGAAGGAGACCAGGCCGACCGGGCCTTGCGTGACCTCGACCTGAATCATTGCCGTGCCGGCCGCCACGCCTTCGACGAGGAAGCGCAATATGTCCGAACGCTCGGGCAGCGGGATGCTCTGGCTGGCCGATGCGCCTTCGATCTTGCTTTGCGCCTGGTTCTCGGATTCGGGCTGGTCCGACCAGACCCGGCAATTTTCGATGGCCAGCACTTCGACGTCGAGTGGCAGCATCGGGTCAGCAGCCACGGCCTCGTCATTGCCCGCTGCCGCCGCATGCATCGCGCGGCGCAGCTTGTTGCGGGAGATGGTGAGGAACAGCGGCGTCACCCCGCCGAGTTTCGGCGTCGGGTTCATTTCGGCGGCGAAATGGCAGTCGACCTTTGCCGGCGGTTCTTCTGCGGCTGCGGTCCCGGGCGGTTCCGCCGCCGCGGCGGCTGGCGGCGCTTCTTCCAGGTCATCGATCGAAGCGCGCGACGGCGGGAGGGGCGAGCTTATGCCGCGATGGCCGCCGTCGCTATCGGGCAGGCTCCAGGTTTCAAGGCCATCATCGTCGTCGGCGATTGATCGCCGGGCACCGAAATCCGCTGGGGAGCCTTCCGCATAATGGTGTGATGGCCGTCCAATATTTAAGTCCACCCAGTCGAAGGCGTCCTCGTCCGGCGCTGCCGATTCCTCCACTTCTTCCCAGGGGACTGCGCCACCAAAGCCGCCGCCGTCCACGCCCCCATCGCGTCGCTCCGGTTCCACGGCAGCGGCCGTCGGCCTGGCGAGCAGCCAGTCGCTGAGCCGCGCAATCGTCTCGGGCGTCAGGAAGTAGATGGTGTGATACACGCCTTCGCTCGGCGCATAGGAAAAGACCCTGTCCTCAGTGATCGTCTGGTTGTTGCCCAGCTTCGTCATCGATGCGGAATGGACGACCAGATCGTTCCCTTCCTGCATCAGCCGGTCCACGATGCGATCGGTCAGAACCTTGGCAAGGCCCGCCGTCATCCCGTTTCCTTCTCCCGGCCGTGGCTCGAAGTCGGAGATCACGGCATAGGCACGCTCGACCGGAAAGGCTTCCTGTGCGAGATCGGTGACGAACTTGCCGCCGGGCCGCATGGCGACCAAGCCGGGTACTTGCCCTTCCCTGACCCCGATCTGAGGGAGTGCTCGCACGAAGCCGCCGAGCAGCTTGACCAGTTGCGTGACGATGGTCCCGGCCAGCGGGCTGCCCAAAATGCCTAAGGCGCGGCCGCCGGCGATGCCGATATTGGTATAGAGGTCGAGCAGATCGTCCCAATTGTCCGGCTCAGCCAGCAACGTCCCCCTGTTTGTGCAGCCGACGAACACCGATTTGTCGAAACGGAAACGGTTCTTGTTGGGGCCTTGCCCGGCCAGCCGGTGAAAGGCGCGCAGGACCAGCCCGCCGCGGGAATAAGCGACCGCATCGATGTGCGTGCCGTGCGGCAGGAAGGCCAGCGCCTCAAGCATCTCCTTGGCGTTGACGTCGGGATCGACCGCGAGCGTTTTGTGATCGACGCTGAGGACGATATCATAGTCCGTTTGCGCCTGCTTCAGGAAATCGCGCCCTTCCGGCAAGACTTCGAACGCGGCAAAACTGCCCAGGGTGGTCGAAAAGGTTCCGTGCACCAGCAGCAGCACGCGCGGCGTCCGTCCCGGGGTGAGCGCAGGGATTCTGTCAGTCGCCTGCCACTGGTTCTTGCTGCTATCCAGCACAACGAGACCCAGCTTCAGATCGCCTTCGATGCGGTCGATCACTGTCTCGATCGTGGCGGTGGCGAGAAAGCGGACCACGCGCACGCGGATGGGCGCGATGAGCTTCTTGCCAAGCCAGGACAGGGCACTCCCGAACGAACGCCGATCCGAGGCGCCATCGCCAGCCGGCGTCAGCTCGAAGACCAGCACATCCGGGCCAATGCCCCGGCGCTGCGCGTCCTCCTCGCGCGGGAACTGCCAGTGGAAGACGCCTTCGGCATCCTCCAGCAGCAGCACGGCACTTTCATTCTCGCCGACTTCGACCGTGATCGTGGGCGGGCCATCGGCATCGTCGAAATTGCGGCGCATGGGCGCGGCGCCATCCGGCGCGATGATCGCGTCGGCGACGACCTCCAGCTCGGCAGCCCCGAGCGCATCGTCGATGACGCTTGTAAAATCGTCGGCCACGAAATCGGTGGACCGCAAGCTCCGGCGTCCAGCCGTCTCATCATGAATCACATGGCCCGACGCGCCTTCGAACGTCACGCCAAGCCCCAGGCTGATCGTTGTCATTTATTGGTTCCTCTCCGTCCGGCGGGGCTACATGTCTGCCAGTTCGATTGTGTCGATGAAGTCCATGGCGTCAGTTAGCCGCTTCTTGATCGGCTCGCGCGCGGCCGCGTAGAGGACCGGGTTGAAGACCATCCGCTGCGCGGCTGTCCACAGGTTCACCTCTTTCTCGTGCCACTTGATGAAGAGGAATTTCTTCCGATTATCGAAGGATTTGAAATAGAAGCCGCCAAGCGCTATCGACAGCAGCCCACTGGTACTCTTTTCCACGGCACCGATCTGGAAATTGCCGCCGAGCAGGCTGGACGCCTGAAATTCGAACAGGTCGATCATGCCATCATCGTCGGCCATCGCCCGCAATGCCTTGATCGATTCGGTCAGCACGGTGAGCTGATTGCCGGTCGCGATGGCGGCGATGACGCTCAGCGCCTCGCTGTCCATGCGCACGCCGCCTTCGCGTTCGCCAACAGCCTTGAAGACGAACTGCTCGCCGGCCCAACCAACCTGTTCGAGCACTTCGATGTAGCGGCGGTACCAAGCCGGCGTTTCGAGAAACCGGTCATGCTTGCCCGATGCCGCGCGGGCGGCGAACTGGATGGAGAAGAGAATATCTTGCTTTTCCGTCCCCTCGATCCCGTCGACGAAGGACAGCAGGCTGCTGCCATTGACGGCAGCGCGAATCTGTTCCGAATCGGCTGGTGGCGGCGCATCCTCGCTTATGTCGCGCCGCTGCGAAAACGCCTGCATCGCGGCAAGCGGGACTTCTTCGATATAGGCTGCCAATGACATCGCAACGCCCCCAAGTTCAGAGTGAACAGTCTGGCTGGATGCGACCTATGATTTTCACTGCGGATACATGATTCTGTCGGAGTCGTCTATCGCCCGGCGCTTCGTCTATTTAGCGAGCGGCTATTTCGTTGGTGCGCGGTTGGCGTTCGAACGCTCGCGGCCATAGACCCAGATATCGACTCGTCCGACTGGCGTTCTTTTTCTTGGTGGGGCCTCTTACGGTTCACGGATAACTTTCGTCGCCCCAGCCCTTAGTTCCATCCTGTCCTGTGGTACGCCCAAACTTTATAAAAACCCGCCTACATCTTCGGCTGAGGACGCCAACTTCATCGAAAATGCCTTCTGCCGGACCAAGGATTTCCGCCGCGTCGCGACCCGTTACGACAAGCTTGCCGCCAATTTCCTGTCAGGCGCAGCGCTCGTCACCGCGTCGGCATTCTGGCTGCGATTGAGTCTCAGCCCTAGCAGAGCCGCTGTTTCAGGCGTGAGGCTTGCGCTATCCCAGTCGAAGTAAACCCTTGTTCAGGGATCAGGCGGCCGATCGACTCTGGGCGTTGGATCAGGTGTGATCGACAAGCCGATCGCAGCAAAACCCAAAACGATTAATATGACGGATGGTTACCGTTTATGCTTTCTGTATATGGCGACCGCCTGTTCCAAATCCTTCTCTTGGCAGAACAGCTTTCCTTCTAGTATATGGACAATCTGCTCATCCCCCTTGGCCAGTATTAGTAGCCCGGGGGTTTTCCGGGCTGCGGCAAAGGCGCGAAAAATGGTGGGGCCCCGATCCTCGTGAGCCGTCATGGCCACCGCACGATCGCCTGTTGGGGTCGCCATCATTCTGGACACCTCAGCCTTATGAGAATTCGCTCCCTCATCCGAAACCATGGTCGTCATTAGCCATCGGAGGGGACTGAGGGTGGTGTTGCGGTCTATGCTGTTTTCGGCTTCGCCTTCTGCCACGAGGCAAGGCCGGCACCGTCATAGGTGCGCAGCAAGTCGACAGCTTGTGCGAGCAAATCAAGGTATTCGGGCGAGGGCGACGACATCCGGGCATAGGACTCGAGTGCGTCGATGAGCATGCCGCTGACGGCGAAGGTTCGTCCCGCTGCGGTAATGCCGCATGCCGCGCCTCGGAAATCTCCGTCTGCGCGCCAGTCGACTTCGGTCCATATTTCGCCGCGACGGGGGTTATCTCGGATGACTTCGCACAAATCCTCCTCGAGGGTTGATTTGTTGTTCTGGGAAATGAACGTCAGGTCGTCGGTGAAGAAGACTACTTGGGATGTCTCGGCCGGGCAGCCGATCACCCCCAACTGAATCGCGACGGGCTTGCCCGGCTTGACGACCGCCTCGCTAGAGAGGCGTGCCGCAAGCTTGACCACACGATGCAGCGCGAGGGTGCCGGCATCCAGTCCCGCTGGCATGAACAGGTGGAGCTTGACGCGGTCGTCATCGATCGTCTGTGCCAAGGCGTTGACGGCTTCGAACGCCTCGGCGATTGATCTACCACCCAGCAGCCGTTCGTATAGTAGCCGGCTTGCCGCCGCCGCCGCATGGTTGGTGATCGGCGCGCTCGTTCCGATAGCCGCAATCCCGCGCTCAGCCAAGACTTCAGCGACCTGATGCGAATTGCAGGCGTTCAGGAATACCAGTTTCGGTGGTTTATCGGGATCCAGAAATGCGTACAGCCGCTCGGCTGCCAAGCGAACGAATTGCTTAGGCTGACCTCGGAACGCTTCCTTCGCGAACCACAGTCCTTCGCGTTCGCCATGGACCGAAATATGCAGCAGGTCGGGCTTGGTGCGCGACAGTTCGATCGGCAATGCTTCGATCGTGATGTCAGGAAGAAACTCGATATCAGCGGCGCGCAGCGACGTCTGAGACAACTGCCGCTGCACATCGGTAATTTCACGCTCGAGCGCGAGCGTCTCAGATTCGTCAGTCTGCGAAGCAACGTAAAGTATGCGCATAGATCCCCCCGATCGTTCACAGCCGAGTCCTCGCACTAGGTTCTCGATAATGGCTGGCACAAAGCCAACATGGCTCGCTCGCTGAGTCGATAAATCTTCGAGCAATGGCCTGAGCACTGTTGTTCCAGCGCGCGCGGCCAGGATCCCGTATCTAATACTCGCCTACACCAAGGTGTCGAGTAGCAATCGACGGATCAGATCAAGCTCACCCATGTTCAATTCCCACTTTCGCAGGTTGTCTCATTGCGGCCGGCCAAGACCTACTTGTCCCGGGGCCGAACGCGACGCCCTCGACCGGGCAAAACGACTGGGTGAGACGAAGGCGCCTTGAGACAAGGCTGGAGCCGTCCAGGCCGGGCGGCTGGTCGTGCTTGTGGCATTACCCAACGGCGGATGACAATACTCGGCTGGTCTGGACCTTTACCGAGCACCAAGGGCCCTGTTGTCATGTCCGGCAGGACCCAAACTCTTCTCCCAAGGCTTCCCCCCCACCAGGAAGCCAGCTTCCGCCCACTCCCGCAGACGGTGTCGGCCCCATTCACGACGCCTGTCAATAAGGTGAATCACGTAGGGCAGGGTGAGTTGCCGGCCGCCAGGGCGGGGCGGACAAAAGACTCCTCGGCCCACCTCCAGCCCACCTTGCCGGCAGTGCGCCACGCCATCATTGAGCGCCTGTCTTGCTCACCGCCGGACCGTTGTCCTCAATGCGGATGCGGCCAGGCGTCTCAATGAACTTCTGCCATGTAGTGCTAGAAGCTGACACCATTATCTTCATTTTCCGCGCTTGATTGTTCAGGATCTATCGCTTCCACACGATCGCGCGTTTGTGCTTTCAGTTTCTCGAGCCGCTGATCGGCCTCGGACGCATCCTGGCCGGCGCTCGTGGCCGCCGCCAGGTATCGCCCGGCTGCCACCTCGCTTTCGAAATAGCCAATTTCCGATAATCGAATGCTGTCGGCGACATCGACGGCTTGAACGGCCAACATGTCTGCGGCGCCGCAAACATCCATTCGCACCCATGTGAATTTCCGCGACAAGCCCTCGTAGCAATTCTGACTGTAGATCATGGCCCCGGAGATGCCTTCGGCCTTTATCGCCGCCCGCATATCGGCCAGTCCCTGCCGGAGGCTGGCACGATTCATCGGTTCAATCGGATCGGCCGTCTGCGCTGCGATGCCTTGGCTGGTGTTCTGCGCGAACTCGGCCGCCGCCAGTTGCGCCGGTGTCTGCGTTTCTGTGGAGCATTGGGAGGCCGCAGCGAAGAGAATGATGACGATAGCGCCCAGCCCGAGCCATGCCCCCAATCCGTTCTGTGTGCCATGTGGCATTGGCGCCATATGACTTCCCCTGATTTTCGAAACATCCCCGGGGAATCTGTGCTCCCAGGAATATTGATCCCGGGCATGAATGTGCAGCGGTTGCGATATTCAAGTCAATGACGATGCAAAGGGTCTTTGGCGGACCAGGACTTCCTGTTAGACATGGCAGGGAGGGGGTAAGCCATGGGGGTGGTTCAACATCTGCTCGCGCCACAAATGCGCGAACTCAAAACATCACTGGCCGATATGGCTGTGCGTTTCTATCCCGACGTGACCGTGTCCATTGACGAGCAGCTGGTGACTTTGTCGAGTGATGCGCGCTCGGACGATGCTCTGCGCCGGATTCTTCAGGTTATGATCGTGAATGAGTTGAGCGTGCGGCGCAGCGAGCCGGCGCGGGTGGCCGTGATCGAACGGTTGCTGCAATGAGCGTCATTCCGCTGAGGTTCCGGGCGATTGATCGGGGCACGCTCGCAGTCAATGATACCGGACGCTTCTTTCTCGCGTCGGATTATCTGGTCGAGCGTGTCATCGGGGATGCCCTCGCGCAGAGTGACCGGGCTGAACTTGCCTGTGACGGACACCTCTTTTCGGAGGATGATGCCTTCGCGTTCGATGCGCACGCCTATGGCTGCGCCTCGCGGTGGGACCGGACGGGAGAACTCGATTATCTGATTCTGGTCCCCACTTTACGGTGCAACTTAAGCTGCAGCTATTGTCAGGTTTCGCGCGTGGGGCTGGAACGTAAAGGGTTTGACTGGAGTGGCGAGACGCTGGATGCCGTCCTGACTTTGCTCGACACACTTCCGACGCAGCGTATCAAAATCGAGTTTCAGGGTGGCGAGCCGAGCTTACGTCCTGATCTCATTACGGCCGTGATCGAACGCTGCGAGCGGTTCGAGCATAAGCAGTTTGTCATCTGCACCAATCTCCAGGACCTGCACAACGATTTTCTCGCCATACTGGCGCGACCAGATGTCTATATCAGCACGTCGCTCGATGGGGATGTCGACACACATGCCCATAACCGCACCGGAGCAGGAACGCAGCAGTTCCTCGACAATCTCGAGCGCATTCTGAGCGAATTCGGTCCCGATAAGGTTTCCGCGCTCCCGACGATCGATCCGCAGACCCCCCCTGCGATCGATGCCCTGATCGACAGCTATGCTAGGCGCGGCCTTCACAGCATCTTTCTGCGGCCCATCAACTATCAGGGCTTCGCGCGCAAACGACATAGCGGCGCGCGCGAGCAGTCGAATGACTGGCGACGGTTTCATGAACGTTTCGTCCGACGGATCATCGAACGCAATTGGGCCGATCGGGAGGTGGTGCTGGAGGAAACCTATTTCAGCATTTGCCTGCGACGGATTTTCCAGCCCGGCCATGATCGTCATGTCGATCTGCGCAATCCCAATCCGATGGGTGTCGATTATGTAGTCATCGACCATGACGGGACCGTCTACCCGACTGATGAGAGCCGCATGTTGACGCGCTCGGGGATCATTGACCTCTCGATCGGAGATGTCTTTTCGGGTTGGGACAGCGAGAAGCGGCAACTGCTCAATGCGCATGCGACCAACCAGTTCGACGAGAGCTGTCGTCGCTGCGCCTACCAGCCATTTTGCGGGCGCGATCTGGTCGATGACCTGGCCCGCTATGGTCGCATCGACGTCGAGCGGACCCAGACCGAGTTCTGCCGCCGGCACCTGCACATGTTCGATCTCATCTTCGAGATGGTCTATTCGGACGATCCGGCGATTCACTATTCGCTGGCCCGGTGGCTCCGTTTGCCAGGCGTCCCTGCAAGCTTCGGGACCAGGCTATGATTCCGCTCAGCGTTCCGGCTGTGTCCGAAGCAACCATGCCTTATGTGGCGCGCCTGCGCGTTGATCCGGCAGCGGCGACCGATGAGGCTGACGCTGTCCTTGTCGTTGAAGACGAGGAAGGACCGAGCTTTAGCGGCCTGCACGGCCTGCTGACCCTGGAAGGTGTGTGTGCTGACGCGCTCGAAGGCGATGTCATGCTCGTGCAACCCGATACTGGTCGGGCTGAACGATTGCTGCGCCATGGGTCTTCGCACAATACGCTGCTTGTGACTGAACGCTGCGATCAGCTCTGTGTCATGTGCTCGCAGCCGCCCAGGAAGACGCATGTTGATCGTTTCGCGCTCTTTGAACAGGCTTGCCTGCTGGCCCGGCCCAATATCGTTATTGGCATCACCGGGGGCGAACCGACTCTTTACAAGGACGACTTGTTTGGCCTGATTGAGCGCGTTGGAACGGTACGCCCGGATATCGAATTCCATGTTCTCACCAATGCGCAGCATTTTGAAGCGTCCGACGTCGATCGCCTGCGCCAGGACGTGTTCCGGCGCGTAAGCTGGGGCATTCCGCTCTATTCGAACGAACCGGCGCGCCATGATGAGATTGTCGGCAAGACGGGCGCCTTCGATCGGTTGCAACGCAGCTTTCATGTGCTGCTTCTGGCCGGCGCGCGGATCGAGCTGCGCACCGTGCTCATCCAGGACAATATCGACCACCTGCCGCGACTGGCCCGGCTGGTCGCGAGCCGGCTGCGCTTCATCGAGAGCTGGTCGATCATGCAGCTGGAGAAAACCGGCTTTGCCCGCAATCGCTGGGCCGGTCTGTTCGTGGATCACAAGGTCGGCTTCGAACCGGTTGCTGCTGCTCTGGACTATGCGCTGCTGCACGGCAAAGCGGTGCATCTCTTCAATTTTCCCCGCTGTACGGTCCCGGCTCAGTATCGTGCGCTCGCGCCGGCCTCCATTTCCGACTGGAAGCGCAAATTTGCACCCGCCTGCGCCACCTGCCGGGAGCAGGACCAGTGCTGCGGGTTCTTCGAATGGCATCCTGATGAGCACGCCAATGCCTGGATATCGCCGCTATGATCCCTAAGAAGTTTCTCGTCTCGAGCCTGTTGGCCGCCGGGTTTTTCAAACCCCAGACGATCCAGGCCCAGCTGATCCAGGCCGCCTCAACGCCGATCGATGAGGGTGCGAGGCTGTTTCAGATCTTCACCCAGGATCATCCGCTGTTTTTTGCCGACCACAGAAGCCATCGCAGTCACAGCAGTCACCGCAGCCATAGCAGCCATCGTTCCGGCAGTGGCGGCCATTATAGCCACACAAGCCATACCAGTCACAGATCGAGCACGGGGGGCTACAGTGGCGGGTCCTTTTACCAGGCGCCTGCTCCCAGGCCGAGCGAGCCATCGCCAAGCTCCACGCCAACGCCGCCGGAAGACACTGCCGCTCCCTTTTCAACGTCAACCCTGGGGCCGCGCTCTTTGCTGGAGATGCCATCTTCGGCAGCGCCGGACCGCGCTACGCCGCCGCAACTGGGCCCAGGCGCTGCGATCCAGGCGCGCGCGGAACGGTTCAGGGCGATCGTGCGACGGGTGCAGATCGGGTTGACGGGGCAGGGCGAATATCGAGGCATTATCGATGGTGATGTCGGCCCTGCCACGCGAGCTGCCTTGCGCAGATTTCAGACAAGTCATGGTTTGACCGTCACCGGTACAATCACGCCTCAGGTGCTCGATGCTCTGCGCATCGCGAGCAACTGACATCGCCGCGGCGCCGGCAAAGATGGTCTCACGGTGATATGCTCCCTAAGCGGTCTGCAACCGTGAGCAACTGGCTGAGCCCCGGCTTCGATGGAGAGAAGATGGGCGACAGAATGATGACTCAGCCGGCTATTGCAGGCAGCCCTGATTCAGGGCGACGCTTCATGCTCAGCGAAGCGGGGTTCCCATGGGCTGCTCCAACCGGTGCGCGATTTGCTTCCGTGTCTCGACGCCCTCGACATCGCCTTTAACGGCCAGCGGGCCGATGCGTTTGGTCACGAAGGTCAGCGCATTAGGACCCTGATCCTGCAACACCGCATGGGCGCAAGCCCGGAGTTCGAAAGCAGCAATCACACGACTGGTCCTTCCTGGCCAGACATCCATCAAATGGTCAGCACCAGGGTTCCCGGCGCCCGGACCAGGTCCGGGCGAGTCCTTCGCGAACCAGCTGATCGCCAAGGGACTGGCCGTTCCGCAGGAAGATCCTGAGCTTTCGGCCATAGAGATCCGCCTCGCGGCCATTCAGGGCGCGCATCTCAAATGGCCCGGCGTTCACAAGCTGGAGCAGCCGTCCCGTTGCGCGTCGGCCAAGCTCGGCTTCCTGATCGCAACGCGGTGGATGGGTTTCAGGCGCGTCAATGTCCGCGATGCGAATTTTGACAGAATCCACCCAGACGGTGTCGCCATCGACCACGCAATTGGTGCCGCCACCGGTATGGCAGAGGCTGAAGACGCGTGGTGCGATCGACACCATTGTTGCTGCAGGTTGCGCTTGCGCCTGACGGCCTTCGACGTTTGACCAGAGCGCTCCAGCGCCCAGTCCGATGACCGCCGCCGTACCGATGATGATGGGCGTTGAGAGCCTGGACATAGCCCTATAATGCGGGGGAGCAGCTTAACCAACGGTAAGTGACAGGCGCGAAGTCATGCGGCTGTTCAGGTTTTGACGACCGAAGGCGCGAAGCCATTCACCGCGGCCCCCGGGTCGCTCTGCCAATATTTCCCCAACAAGGCGTCGATCTTTTGCCGCCGCCACAGCGACGAGTGCCGCCGCACGTCCGATCTGCTGCGCGGCATGCTGGGGGACAGAAGCAAGCCCCCGAGGGTCCGGGTGCGCATGCTCGTCCATGCCTTTCTGCGGCCTGCGTGCGAGGAGGCGCCGATCTGCGGCGCTTCACGACCCGGCGCCGCTCTGTCGCGACGCCCCGGAAGCGATTGAGTTCCGTGCCGCCTCGGCAGACACCGATCCGGATATGCTAAAGGCTTCTTCGTCAATTATGACCTCGCTGGGTACGAAGTACGTGTCCATGCCGATATCCCGCACCAGGACGTTATCTTCCTTGATGCCACCGACCCCTGGTCCACTCCGATGAAGGCGAAGGGCGTCGGAGAATTAGGAATTTGCGGTGTGGGAGCGGCGATCGCCAACGCCATTTACAATGCGACCGGCGTGCGGTTGCGCGATTATCCGATGACCCTGGACAAGCATCTCTCGCGCTTGCCAAAGCCGGTCTAGTCTGAAGCAGGAGTATCGGTGTCCGTCAATAAAGCAGAGCTTTGCCCCGGGGGCGGAAGGCCTGACAGTTGCTGTCCCGTTCGCCAGGAATGCGCCGTCAGACCAGATGGGCAGCGACGCAGCTCTGGCGAATCAGGATTGCGCGTTTAATGAAAGTCGTGGCTCCTGATGCGCACAATCTCATCCTGTTCGGTCGCCGTGCCGCGGGGCGGGGAGGCGAGGGGCCGCCCGCGCGGGAATGCCGGACCGCGCGGATCCGGTCCGCCGCCATTTGATGCGCCATCGCCTCTGCCGGGCGCGACGAGGAAATCGGTCCGGCCGATCGAGCGGAGCATATCGTCCTGATTGAGGATCCGGTCGCAGATCACATGAATGACCTCGCCTTCCTTCTGCAGCCGGCCACGCATGGTAATCATCGAACTCGACATGATCGGCCGGCGATAGATCTCGAACCGGTCGGGCCACAGGATGCCGTTGGCGATTCCGGTTTCGTCCTCGATCGTGACGAACAGGACGCCTTTTGCCGAGCCTGGGCGCTGCCTCACGAGGATCACCCCCGCGACCTCGATATTCCGGCCATCGCGGATGCCGGCAAGGTCGCCGCACCGCACGATGCCCATTCGATCCAGTTCTTCGCGAAGAAAACTCACCGGATGTCCGCGCAGCGAAAGCTGGGTCGACCGATAGTCTTCGACAACCTCGCGGCCAGCGGTCAACGGGCGCAAAGCCACGTCAGGCTCGATCCCTTCCGCGCTCACTTTGCCCTCGCGCGCATCTGCCGCCGCGAACAGAGGCAGCGGCGCTTCGCCCAGGCCTTTCACCTTCCAGAGACCCTGGCGCCGGTCCTCAGCAATGACGTGGAAGGCATCGGCTTCCGCCAGACGTTCGATCGCGGCGCGCGGCACACCAGCGCGCCGCCACACATCCTCGACGTTGTCATAGGGCACCGGGCCGCGTGCGCCCGCGATTGCTGCGCCGTGGGCATTGGCAAGACCGCGCACCTGCCGGAAGCCGAGCCGGACCGCAAGATATCGCCCCCCGGTCGTTTCGAGCGTGCAATCCCAATGGCTGTGATTGACCGAGACCGGACGGATCTCGACGCCATGATCGCGCGCATTCCCCACGAGCTGGGCAGGCGCGTAGAAGCCCATGGGCTGGGCGTTGAGCAGCGCAGCGCAGAAGACATCGGGATGGTGATGCTTCATCCAGCAGCTCGCATAGGCGATCTTGGCAAACGACGCGGCATGGCTTTCGGGAAAACCATAGGAGCCGAACCCTTCGATCTGCCTGAAGGTCCGCTCGGCAAAGTCCCTGGGGTAGCCGCGCTCGACCATGCCGTTGACGAGCTTGTCGTAGAAATGGCTGACCCCGCCGGTGAGCTTGAAGGTCGCCATGGCACGGCGCAGCTGGTCGGCTTCGACGGGCGTGAAGCCGGCGCCGACGATGGCCACTTTCATCGCCTGTTCCTGGAACAGCGGCACGCCAAGCGTCTTTTCGAGGACGGCGCGCAGCTCGGGTTTGGGATAGTCCGGCGTCTCCCTGCCCTCGCGGCGACGCAAGTAGGGGTGGACCATGTCCCCCTGGATCGGGCCAGGCCGTACGATCGCGACCTCGATGACAAGATCGTAGAAACGGACCGGCTTCATGCGCGGCAGCATCGACATCTGCGCGCGGCTTTCGATCTGAAAAGTGCCCATCGTGTCGGCCTTCCGGATCATGCGATAGACATCGGGATCATCGTCCTGCAGGTCAGCCATGCTGACCCTGATCCCCTTGTCCTGCTCAAGCAGATTGAAGGCCCTGTTCATGCAACCCAGCATGCCAAGGCCGAGCACATCGACCTTCATGAACCTGAGGCGGTCGATATCGTCCTTGTCCCATTCGATGACCTGACGATCCTCCATAGCCGCAGGCTCAATCGGTACGAGATCGTCCAGGCGCTCCTGAGTCAGCACGAAGCCGCCGGGATGCTGCGAGAGGTGGCGAGGTGTCCCGATCAACTGCCTGGAGAGCTCGAGCGTGAGGCGCAGGCGATGATCCTGACCATTGAGGTTCAGGGCGGCAATTTGCTCCTGCGAGATCCCGTCTTCCGACCAGCCCCAGACAAGGCCGGTCAGCATCTTCGTGAGATCGGCTGGCAGGCCGAGCGCCTTGCCAACCTCGCCCACCGCGCCGCGCGTGCGATAACGGGTGACGACCGCGGTCAGCGCGCTGCGCGTGCGACCATAGGTTTCATAGATCCACTGGATGATCTCCTCGCGTCGCTCGTGCTCGAAATCGACGTCGATATCGGGCGGCTCCTTGCGTTCGCCCGAGACGAAACGCTCAAACAGCAGCTCATGCTTGATCGGATCGATGGAAGTGATGCCGAGCATGAAGCACACGCAGCTGTTCGCAGCTGAGCCGCGACCCTGGCAGAGGATGCCGCGCCTGCGGCTCTCGGCGACGATCGAATTCACGGTGAGAAAATAGGGCGCATAGCCAAGGTCTCCGATGAGCCGCAGCTCGTGATCGATCTGATCGCGATAGGGCCGGGGGAGACCGTCGGGAAACATCACCCGGGCGGCCTGTTCTGTCAGGATCGCCAGCGCCTCCTGCGCCGATCGACCTTCGATCACCTGCTCATAGGGATATTGGTACTGGATCTCGCTGAGGTCGAATGCACAGAGCGCGGCGATATCGGCACTGGCCTGTATTGCGTCAGGAAAGGCCGAAAAGCGCCGCTCCATTTCCTGTGGCGATTTGAGGTTCCTGTCCATGAACCGCTCGCGCCTGAAGCCCAGCGCATCGATCGTCGTTCGCTCCCGGATGGCAGTGACGACGTCCTGGAGCGGGCGCCGTTCGGGCGAATGGAACAGGACGTCGCCGGTCGCGACGCAGCGTATGGATTGGGCGTCGGCAGCGGCGGCGAGCGCGTGAAGCCGGGCCGCGTCCTTCGGGCGCCGGCGCAAGGTGAGGGCGAGGTGGCCGTTAGACCCGAAGACATCGCGTAGCTCTCTCAGCCGTCCCGTGAGCCCGTCATCAGGCTCGTCGGGGATGAGAATGGCGACGAGGCCCTCGGCCCATGCAGCGACGTCGCTCCATTCGAGCGTGCAATGTCCTTTGCCGCCGCGCGCCTTCCCGACCGAGAGAAGCCGGGTGAGCCGGGACCAGGCCGGGCGTGTCGTTGGATAGAGCAGCAGGGCGCGGCCATCGACAAGATCGACGCGCGCGCCGGCGATCATCCGAACACCCGTGGCCTTCTGGCCTTCCCAGCCGCGCACCACGCCCGCCACACTGCCCCGATCGGCAAGGCCCAGCGCCTTGTGGCCGAGCAGCCGGGCTGCGGCGAACAGCTCTTCGGGAGAGGAGACCCCGCGCAGGAAAGAGAAGTGGCTCGTGACCTGAAGCTCGACATAAGTCGCCATCAGCCGAACGCCCCGTGCATGTACCAGCTGAGATCGCCCGTGGGCGCTTCGACGCCGTCGCCGCGCCGGAAGATCCAGAAGCGCGCGCCACCCTGCGTCTCGACCGCGAAATAGTCCCGCACGGCCCAGAGCTCCCCGGGCCGCTGCCACCACTCGCCATGGACGCGTTCCGGACCATCGCCAGCAACGACCGTGTAGAGCTGGCGGCGCCAGATGAAACGCCGTGGCGGATGATCGGGCAGCAAGGCGATGACCTGGCCCAAGGGCTCCGGCCGCGCCAGAAGGCGGACCGGTCGGCGCCAGGGGGCCCATCCCGTTGGTGTCGACAGGGGCGGCGCGCGACCGACCGCGCGCTCCGGAACGTCGCTTTCGATGCCCCTCGCGCGAAACAGCGCTTCCTCACCGACGCGGCCCGAAAGCTGGTCCACCAGCAGAGCGATGTCCGGCGCGGCGGTCTCGCCGCCGAGCGGGTCCCCTAGCGCTTCGGGTTGAAGATCCTCGACGCGCGGGGTGCGCAACCGCATCGCCTCGATACCGAGGCCTGGCTCGATCCGCTCGATCTGCAGACCGAGCATGCGTTTGAGATGCCTGGCATCGCGGGTTGCTCGTGCTGTGCCGAGGCCGATCCGCTGCTCGTCGCTATCGACCCGCGTGCAGGATAATACCAGCGTGCGCAGGCCGAGGCCGCGCACCTGCAACACGGCTACCAGATCGTCGACCAGATCGCCGATGACCTGCGTAATGGCTTCGGCTGTTCCGATCGGTTCGAGCAGTTGACGTTCGACCAAGGGCTCCTCGAACGGCACGACGGGAACGATCGGCTCAGGCGAGAGGCCTCGCGCCTGATCCAGACGCTGGACCGTTTCGAGACCAAAGCGACGAGCGAGCGGGCCGCGCGGCATCGGATAGAAATCGCCGACACGCTCCAGACCAAAGCGCGCCGCCGAGACCAGGGCGGCCGGAGACAGTCGCAGAGCAGCAACGGGAAGGTCGGCAAGCGCCTGCGTTTCCTGGCCGGACCGGAGGATCGTTGTCGCGCGCCCGCTGAACCGGGCGAGCGCATGGGCCGCGCCGGGCGTTCCGGCGATTGCGATCCCGCCCGTGAAGCCCAGCCTGCGTAGAAAATTGAGCAGCCGCTGGCAGAAGCGCGCCTCGCCGCCGAACAGATGCGTCGTGCCCGTCAGGTCGAGCCAAAGGCCGTCAGGACCGGCGACGCTTGCGGTCGGCGTCCAATGCCCGACCGCATGGAGCGCCAGGCGATCGAGAACGGCCCGATCGGCATCCGGCTCTGCATCGCGTACTTCCAGATCGGTGACCTGTGCCCGGGCCTGCGCGGCGGGCATGCCAGGGCGCAGGCCCAGATCGATTGCGATCGGGCAGGCCGCACTGATCACTTCCTTTTGCCCGATCCGCTCGATCAGGATGAGCGGCCTGGCCCATGGATTTGTCATCGTCGTTGGCAGGACCTGGCCGCCGCCCCGGCTGCCATCGTCAGGCCGCATAGCCTTGAATGGATTGTCCGCGGCTTCGCTGCGGCGTCCCATCTCGCGCATGGTCGGCCGCTGATGAGCCGGCATGGCATCCGGTTCGGCCTGCGAGGGGCGCCGGCTTAGCGCGCCATCGCGCGCCCAGCGTGCACCCGGCCTCCAGCCTCCGCCGCGCGGAACCGAGCAGGCGCCTGGCTCATCATCGATGGGCGGCAGGGGCGTCTGGGCGGACTGCGGAAACGGCTCAGGCAGCAGCGCTGATGGCCGCTCCATCCTGCGCAGGCGCTCGATGGGGAGCTGCGGCAGGAAGAGCGAGGCGACCCTGGTCATCGCAGGCCTCGATCTCAAGCTGGAAGGGATTGCCGCCACGCTGGCGAACCAGCTCGACCGACCAGCGCGCACGGCCGACACCGGCATGGGGCAGGGGGGCGGAGGGGGCAGAGCCGATCAGCCAGCGGGTCATTGCAGATGATGGCTGCGCCAGCGGGCACCGATCGCGCGCGCGGTGACGGCGATAGAGCAGGATCGGCGTGCCGCCGTCGGATGCAGCCAGTTGCAGACGGCGGGTCGCCACCTGGTCGGCGACCTTCACCTCCGCGACGACGCAGGCCAGCGATCCGTCCCGCAGACCATCCTCGGCAAGCGCAAGAACCTCGCTGTCCCGGCGTCCCTGGGCATAGAGAAGCTTATCCGGACCGAGGCCGACATGTTCGAGCGCAGGCGCATAGAGATCAAACGTCGAGAGGGCCCAGAGCACATTGGCTCCAGGCTTCGCCGCGAAGCGCGCGGCAATCCCGGCGATGAACAGGCTGGTCGCTGCATCGTCGGTCAGCTCGGCGGACCGGGGCGCCATTTCATGCAGGCCAGCGCCCGACAGGCCATGATCGACGAGCCGATCATCGAGCGCAGGCACGCCAAATGGCAGCACGGGGCCGCGCACGCTTTGCGCGTGCATGAGCTCGGCGCGAAGCGCCGACAGCTGATCGGCCCGGAGGCGATCGGGGGAATGGTTCGGTTCTGTCATAGTGAGACATCGACTCAGATGTTCCCATTATGTTCTACCTGTATGAAGGTTCCGTCAAGACGGCTGCGTCAGAGCGAGAGCGTCGCCTGGGCGAGCCGGCCGGGCGGCGGGTAGAGGCGCTTGACCACCAGGCTTCCCGCCGGAAGAGACCGCAGGATTTCCTGCGCAGGCACTTGGGAATTGAGCCAGTCCGCCCACTGGTCGCGCGTCAGGGGAATGATCTGCCGATTATGATAGGGCGCAATCTCCTCGCCTGCGTCCATCGTCAGCATCGAGAAGCACTGGCCGACCGGACTATCCCGCCAGATCCCGGCGATACAGAACCAGTCATGGTCCTTCATCGTGAACAGCCATTTGTCGAGGCGCTTGTCCTTCGGACGTGGGACTTCGGGATCGGTAAATTCGTAGAAGCCGTCGGCGAGGATGAGGCAGCGCTGGACGCTGAGATCGGGCGGTCTGCCGCCAAAGCCCTCAGTCCGGAAATTATAGACCGGCCCCGACTTACCTGGCCAGCCCCAACGTCTGCTCACAAGCTCGCCGACGCGGTGCTGCCCGTCGGCAGGCGTACGCACGATTGGCGCCATGTCGGTCATCCTGATGTCCTGACGCGCCTGCACGTTCGGCGCGCCTTCCGGCATCCTGATCCTGATTTTCAGCCCTTCAAAGTCATCGGCGATCGTGGCGATGTCGAGAAGGAGGCGGTAATCATTGCACATGGTCCGGGCCCTTGTCGATCGTCATCGTTCCCTGTATGTTCCAATGATGGGCGTGGCGGCAACACCCTTCGACTCCGACGCTCCCATGGGCGCGACGCGGCCGATCATCCGGCGCAATCCCGAAGATGTCGAGGAGCTTGAGATGATCGAAGCGCGCTGGGGGTCCAATCCCCGGTTCAGCGATGGGGTGAGCTATCGCTTTGTGCGATCTGAAGGGCAGACATTGCCCAGCCACCGTTGCCTGATGCCGGCGTCCGAATTCCACATGAAGGTCGGCAAGAAGCGCTACCGGGTGATGCTCGACAGTGGCCAGCATTTCTATCTGGCCGGGGTCTGGGAGCCGCCCTTGGGGACGGACTCCGATCTCCCATTTTTCCGGATCGTGACGGTTGCGGCCAATGTCGAGGTCGCGCCTTTCCAGGATCGGCACGGCGCGATCCTCTTTCCGCGACAGGTCATGCACTGGCTGGATCGGACCGTTTCCAATGAGGAACTGCTGATCACGCCGCCCAGGAACACATTCATCGTCGAGCAGATCTGACGCGCAGCATCGGCCCGCCGGAGCCGCGCAAGCTGACGCTTTGAGTATCCGGATCAGCTGGTCACTCGCTCAGTGTCACCGAGACCGGGCAATGATCTGAATAATGCTTCTCGCCTGGAGCATAGCGGGTCTCCCCGAACGCGATCATGCGGCCCGCGGCACGGCGATCCAGCACGATATGATCGATGAAGCTGTCATAGCGGGGATCACAGGTCGGCGGCGTGCCGGCGTCGGCGAGCCTGAGATCCGCATTTGCTGGTTCACCATCGTCTATCTCTGCCCAGACCCGGTCATCAGGCAAGCCAAGGCGTCGGTTCCAGTCGCCCAGGATCACGAACGGGAGAGGACCTCTCGCGGCCTCGTCGATCCAGGCTTCAAGCTTCGGAATCTGGTCGAGCAGGACAGGGCAAGCCTTCGCATCCTGCCCGGTGAAGCAGCCCGACTTGAGGTGAACCGAGAGAAGGCGCAGCGGCTTGCGGCCGGCCGGCCTCAACGTCAGGTCCACGCCCGAGCGAAGCTGCTCATTGCCGAGCATCAACGATGTCACATCAGGATGACGCTCAAACGCAAGGCCCTTGCGAATGGCAAATCCCACGGCCTGACGAATGACGGCCTGCTCTTTGAACTGCCCGCCACAGGTGCCGCCAGGCGAGCCCTTTCGCGCCTCTATGACGATGGTGTAGCGCGCAGGATCGAACACGCGGGCCGCTGCCGCCTCGGTCTCGACTTCCTGGAAAGCGATGACGTCCGCATCGAGACCATCGACGATCCTGCGCATAGCGGCGTAATCACTCTCGACACGTGGCTCGCAACCGACGCCATCCTTCTCAGCCAGAAATTCCATGTTCCAGCTCACAAGCTTGAGCGGACGGTCGGCGCGTGTTTCGGCGCGAGATGGCGGTGCCGCTGGCGTCGCGCAGGCGGAGAGGCCAACAAGGCAGGCGAGGGGAAGCGCGAGGAGGAATTTCATCGGTCGCTTCTGGCGCCAAGGTGATCGGGCATCAACTGCCAAACGCAGCCGCCGCCTCTCCAGATTGCCAGTGTGTCGAAATCCTCGGGATCGCGACGGCTTGCGCATACGCCTTGAAGCGAAGTCACCCGCCGCCGACATAAGGCTAATGACCATTGCGACTATCGGCCTGCTCGATGACGAGCAAATCACCCTCGATCTGGCAGCTTTGGCCCTCAGTGAGCTCGATCATCCGGGCACGGACCTTGAGCTTTATGCTAGTCTGCTCCAGGATATTTCGAGCCGTCTTGCGGACGACGGCGCCGACGCGACACGTCCGGCGGACCAGGCAGCCGTTCTGGCAAAGGTGCTTCACGAGGAGTTCGGGTTCAAAGGCGACGTGGAGAGCTATGATGCGCCGCTCAATGGTGATCTGATCCGCGTGCTCGACAGACGTCAGGGTCTGCCGGTGAGCCTCTCTATCCTCTATGTCGCCGCAGCGCGGCGGGTCGGATGGACCGCCGACCCTCTCAATACGCCGGGTCATGTTCTGGTCCGCCTCGGCGGAGATGATGCGGTGGTGATCGATCCATTCAACGGCGGCGCGATTGTCCGACCGGAACAGCTCCTCGCGCTCCTCGGCAGGGCCGCAGCCGCAGGTGTCGCGGTATCTGCGGAACAATCCGGCCCCATGAGCAATCGCAACACGCTGGTCCGCCTCCTGATGAACCAGGCCATGCGAGCCGAAAGCGCGAACGATCCGGGCCGGGCCATGACAATCTACCAACGCATGACACTGGTTGCCCCGAGCAATCCGGACGGCTGGTGGTCACTCGCACGACTGCAGCTCACGGCAGGACACATCGATCCCGCCCGCAAGAGCCTCAGTGCCATGCTTGAAATCACCCGGGACCCGGAGCGTCGTGAAGTGATCACCTCGGTGCTCGAACAGATTTCCGGAGCCTGGCGGCTCGCGAGACGGTGAGAATGCTGGATCGCTCCTGTCATGCCTGAGCAAACGAGCCCCCAAAGATCGGGCCGTCCGGTCACGCCTGACGGACATTATTTCGTCGTTCGTGGCCGGCTGTGGCGCCTCGCAAATCCTGCCCTGCCGACTGCGGAAAAAGATGCGCTGGTTCGCGCCCTCATGAGGGTCCGCCGCGCGATTGCACAGGCCAGTCGGTCGAATGACGAGGCTGGCCGGGCGACTGCGCGAACGGAGGTCGACCGGCTGAAACGCGCACTGGGCGAACGGGGACCGGTCTGGTGGGACGATGGCGCGCCTGACTATAATCACCACATGGTCCGCAGCACCCCTTATGCACCATGGTTCGCCGGACTGGCCGAGATCTCAGGCCCTCCAGACTAGTCCTGCCGCAGACGCGCGGCAGCGCTCAGCAACTCAATGCGTCGCAGAGCAGCACTCATATTCTGGGAGCGCCCGATCTCATTGTCTGACTGACACGAGTCCCAGAAATAACGGATCGCTTCTGCTGGAATGCCAACGAACCGAAGCGCCTTGAGGGCGAGCCGCACATCGGCGCCAGTCTGTTTTCCTGCGCCGCTGCGGCTCACCGCAGCGCGCAAAACCTCCATTGCCTCATCCATGGATCGGTGCGTGAGCGGGCTTAGTCATCCGCCTCACTGCCCTTCGGGAGAACGGGCGCGTCCCATTCCTCCGGCGTCATGCCCATCATGATCTCAAAAAGGCTGCTGTCTTCGGCCCGCTCGTTCGGACCATAGGGCCGGTCACCGGATTGCACTGCTTTTACTCCCGCGCGTCGATTCGATCTTCATGGTCGGCTTGGGTAGAACGAAAGAAGAACGATGATCAAGGGCCGATAGGGCGCTCGTTGCGCAATCCCTCCCGGCGATCGTTGTAAGCCAGGGCTCGGGCGGATGAAAATCTCGGCAGGCATCCTACATAGACACTGGCTTAGCAATGAGAGGGAATGCCCATGGCGAATGGCTGGGCGCCCGATGGCGCCGTTCAGGATCAGATCGACGACAGCGTGAAGGACGCGCTGGCGATGGCGCGTGCGCGTCTGCCCACCGGAGAGGGGTTGTCCCAATGCGAGGAATGCGGCGAGCCAATTCCGGATGCGCGCCGGATTGCCCTTCCTGGGGCGCGAACATGTGTCGGTTGCCAGTCGGCGCGCGACAGGCGTCCAGGCTATTCTGCTATCAATCGCCGGGGCAGCAAGGATAGCCAGCTACGCTGACATGGCTTCTAACCTAGACCTGTTTCCGACGCCTGTCGTCTCTGGTCTGGCCTTTCAGGGGGAGGCAGTCGCGTCCGGCGAAGAAGCAGACCTCATCGAGCGGATCGATGAACAGTCGCTCAGTCCGTTCCGCTTCCAGCAGTGGACCGGCAAACGCCTGACGCGATCCTTCGGTTGGAGTTACGATTTCGAGACTGGATCCTTCACGCAGACGGAGCCGATACCCGAGTGGCTTTATACCGTGAAACGGCGGGCCGAGCGATTTGCGGGCCTCGCCGAAGGCGATCTCGTCCAGGCACTTCTCATCCGCTACGATCCGGGGGCCGGCATCGGCTGGCACAGGGACCGTCCGGTCTTCGGGCACGTTGTCGGTCTTTCCTTAGGCAATGCAGCCACCCTTCGCTTGCGACAGCGCCGCGCGGACGGCTTCAGGCGGGCGAAGATCGAACTCCCGCCCCGGTCGATCTACCATCTCTCTGGCGAGGTCCGACACAATTGGGAGCACAGCATTGCACCGTTGGAGCTCCCCCGATGGTCAATCACGTTTCGAAGTCTCGCACGATGACTGACGGGCCGGTATCTTGAAGAGGGGCAAGGCGCGCCCCACATCCAACCTATCGTTCAACAACGGAAAGGAGGTGGTCAGATGTCTCATTGTCCCACGCTACGTGCGGGAGATTGTCTGGGCATGGCCTCCGCGGGGGTCAGGCTCTAAGCCTGCCGCATAAGGCACCGACAATGGAAGGGTCGTCCCGGCTGGGGCGGCCCTTCGTTTTTGTGTGAGGGCGGAAATGAATGCCTAGTCCAGTCGGTGATGCGCAACAAAGGTGGCTCGCCTAACCCGTGCCCGTGGTGATTTAGGGTACGTTGCATGGCCAGGTCACCGGACTACCGAGAGGCTAGGACAGCGTCATCTTCGTTGGACGATCCGGAACGTCCCCTTTGAGGAGCGCAGAGTGGGATAGCGGACGTTTCGAGGAGCGGGCCGGCGCGTCAGTTTCACGCCCTAATTGCTGCCGTTGGACCGATCTGAGAGCGCCACCAGAAGTGGACATTCATTCTCGACATCGACGTGCAGAATGTCACCAAACGGCGCACCATTGAGTGACGCTATTCAAGGTTCACGGAGCTCCAACCTAACATTCCCGCTTCGGGCCAGGGAATATGGGATTCGAGATCAGGATGATTCGGCTCGGCCAAAGGCTTGCCATACTGGTCGCGCAGTTCGTCGATGGCCCGCAGGCACAAGCGCGCGTGATGGGCGGAGGCCGCATTTGTGCGCATCAGTTTGAAAGCGCGTTTTCGGAGGGCCGGGAGTGGTTTGCTCTCAAGTTCGTAGGTGTTTCCCAAATTAGCGGCCGGTATTCGGGTGACGGCCGCATTCTCGAGGCGGCTGGCTAGCTCATTGCCGATGATATTGCGCCCTTTGGTGTCGGCGAGCTCGAGCAGTCTGATCGCATCGCCTTCGTCCATGGTCTCGGCGATCGCGCTGGCGATGACGCCGAGCTTGGCTTGCTCGCTGAGCATCTCAAGCATGGCGAAGGCCCGGGCGCGCGGCGCGGGCCGGGCAATAAGTGTTTCGAGTGCAGTGCGCATGCCGTGACTGTCGCGCCAGTGCGTGGCGTCGACCGGCGTCGTCTCGATTGCGTCGAGCAGGACATTGGCGGCATCGTCGTTGCCGATCGTGGCGAGCGCGCGCGGCCAAGTGTCACCAAACAATGCGAGTGGGTCGGCTTGGCGCAACATCTCGAGCGCTTTCGGCGCAGTTTGCGCAGGGGAATAGCCGAGTGCGAACACCAGATCCTGATGATTGTGCTGGCGTCGGAGTTGCTCGGGCCATTGGCTGGGGTCGGGGAGCGCCGCAGCCGGATCGTCGGCGAAAGCGGCGAGCCGGATCCACAGCTTGAGCTTCCACAGATCGTTTTCGGAATGCCAGCGCGCTTCGATCGCTCTGGCTTCGCGGTCGATTTCGTCATGGACTAGCGCCGCAGGGAGCAGTTCCCCGCGTTCGGCCAACGCCTTGCAGTATTCGGGGAAGCGATAGGCTTCCTTGGCAGTGTCGAGCAGGTGACGGAGGCTGGCGCCGCGGTTGCCATAGTCCATCTGCATTGCCCGGCTGGCAAGGTACAGCGCCTTGGCGATCGATGCCTTATCGTCCCGTGCCGCAAGCTGATCGACCCGGCCGAGGATCATCGCGGCGGCGGGATCGGGCGTGCGGTGGGACCGCTCGGCAAGGCTGGCGCGGCGTGCGGTCATGTCGTCGAGCTGGCCGCCGAAGAGGGTGGAGCTGCGCGGTTCGACGGCGCGTAGCTGGCTCAGCACCGAAGCCGCATCGTCCTCCCATGCCGGGTCGGCGAACCGTTCTATCATCGCGTCGACGACGATGTCGCCGCCGAGCCGGACCAGCGCATCCTGATACTGGTTGTCATAGACCATATTGGCTTCGCTGCCCGCCATATTGCCGAACGCGGCGTCGCGTGCGGCACGCTGGCGGACGAGGCGGGCGCGGTCCTCCTCGATCAGGTCGAGCAGCAACGGGAGATGGCGGCTATCGCCGAGCCGGCCGATCAGCCGACCTAGCGGGACGAGACGGAAGCGCGGACCGTCGGCATCGGCGATCATCATTCTCGTCCAGCCCGGCAGCTTAGCGTCGAGCGCGGCGCGCTCGCCCGGTGCGATCGGCAGCAACGGCCTCTCGTCGCTGCCGCTCTTCCAGCCGGCAAGCGCGTCCGCGAGCACGAAAGTCTCGCCAGCATTACGCGCGTCGCGGGCAAGTACCTGGCCGGCCAGCAGCGCAAATGGCGTGTGTACGAGCGCGTCGGAGAGTCGCGCGAGGCGTTTGTCGCGGCGGAACTCCGGGTTGCTGCTGGAGGAAAGCAATTCTTCGAGGATGGTGCTGATCGCATCTGCGTCGAGTAGCCGAGCGGCGTCGGTGCGCTTCTGCCAGTCGCCGTCCTCGCTGGTCAGGATGAGGCGGAGATAGCCCGTGTTGGCAGGCGCTTGGGTCAGCCAGGGTCGCGCTTCGAGCGGGATGCGCTTGCCCTTTCCCAGCAGTTCAGCGAGAGCTTCGCTCAGCGTACTTGCATGACGCGCCGCAACCTTCTCGTAGATGCCGCGCGCCGACCAGCTATGGTCGAGCTTGATCGCAAGCAGCGCCGCGACGATGGCCTCCGGTCTGGCCAGGTCATATTCGAGGGCGAGGTCAATCCATTCCACACCCTCAGCCGTCTCGAAGCGCTTGCGTCGCCATAGCTCCCAGCGGGCGCGATTGGCCTGGTCGATCGCCTCGGGTCGGCGTTCGCGGGCGATGCGGATGCCGGTCGCGTCGTCGATACCCGTGAGCAGGCCGTTGAGGTGGCTGGCTTCGTCGTGGAAGTCGAGATAGTCGACCACACCCGAGACGACATCGGGATCGGGGTCGGCCAGCGCCGCCGTGACCACGCGGTCAAGCCCGGCGGAATCGCCCTGGTCGATGATGTCGATCAACAGCACGCGGCGGGTCTGGTCTCCGAGCCTCGCAAAATGCGCGTCCCAGCCTGGCAGCAGCGCGTCGAGCGGAAAACGGTGGCGTACGCTTCTGAGGCCGAAGGCCATTTCGCCATGCGCCTCAAGCATCTGCCAGAGCTTCTCGCTGAACTGCGGCCGCCCGCTCGCCAGCATGAAGCTCGCGGCGCGGGTCTGTTGCTCTTTAAGCCAGGCGGTCGCGAACGCATCAAGCAGTGGATCGAGCGGCGCCTTGGCCGCTTCGGGCACGCGCTGGAGCATCTCGGTCGCGAGGAATGGCTCGATGCCGAGCGTGACCGAAACTAGCGCGCGAAGCGCAGCTGCGCGGCTGCCGTCGCGCGCGAGCCGCTCGACCGAGAACACGAGGGACTGTCCCCAGAACGGTGCGTCGAGGATGGCGAGTAGACTGGTCGGAATGGTCCGGTCGGCAGTGGCGATCATCTCGTCGATCGCGTGCGACGCAAACCATTCCTGGAGCAACTGGTGCGAGAAAGCGATATCGCGGCTGCCGGGCTCGCCATCGGCGGTAAGTATCGAATCCGCGAGCAGCTGGTCGAGCGCCTGCGGAGGCGTGACCGGCACGAACAGCATGTGCGCGGCGCGCAGCCGGTCGAGGCTGGTGGCGAGCAGAGGAAGTAGCTCACCTTCGGCGATCGCTGTGCTCTCGGCCGCCATTAGCGCCGAGCCTAGATCCTCGAGCAACGCCTGTTGCTGCCCGTCTAGCGCGATGCGCATCGCTTCGCGCTGCTTGGGCTCGCCCTTAGCGACGTCGATCAGCTGGCGGATCGCGCTCTCGCGATCAGTCGGAAGCGTCCCGCCGCGCGCCTGGGCGAGGATCGCGGTCAAGAACAAGGGAATGCGCAGCAGCGGCCGCAACTTGGGCTGCGCACGGGCGCGGATCAGCAGCTGGCGGCCGTCGCTGCCATGCTGGAGCTCGGCGGCGGCAAACTGGCGGTCGCGGTCGAACGCGGCGAGCTCGAGTCGCATCTCGGCGCCAAAGGGACGTACCGTGCCGGTACGAGTGGTGAGGACGAGCAGGACGTGGGGGTAGAGCCGCCGCAGCTCGCCCAGTGCCTCCCAGGCCCAGTCGCGTTGTGTCTGTCCGAGCTCGTTCCACCCGTCGAGCAGCAGCACCAGCCGCCCGCTGCGCGCCAGCAACGCCAGCGCGTCGCGACCAATCGTGTGGAATGGATCGCTGGCGATCCCGTCGAGGATCGGCTGCCCACCGAGTGCGAGCCGGGGCAGGCGGCGAACGATCGGCACCAGTTCGCTGCTCTCGAGCAGATGCGTCGCGATTTGCACGAGGCTCTGCGTCTTGCCCGCCCCCGGCACCCCTTCGACTGCGAGGCCGCGATGCTTGCGCAGCAAGGCTTCGATATCACCAAGGGCGAACGTCGTGCTGGCGCCGGGTGACGGCGGATCGCCCTCATAGCCGATCGGATCGAGTGGCACGAACTCCGGAGACAGCGCTGCGATCTGGAGTCCGTCGCGCCATGCCTGGGCATCGCGGGTGGCAGCCTTGCGCGCAGCGCGGGTGATCGGTTCGAGTTGGGGGTCGGTCGGCTCGAGCGTGATGGCATATTGTTCGGCGAGATGGCTGCGCAGCTGATCGGCGTCGAACCCCGCGCCGCGGACGTTGAGCGTGCCCGCAACGACTTCGAGGGTGGCGAACAAGCTCACCGGATCGGGAGCATTTGCCAGATAAGTCACTGCACGCAATTGATCGATTGCGTGCGCGCGGTCGCGGTCCCGCGCGAACGAAGCGTCGATGCCGACGACGGTGAAACGCCGGAAGAAGTTGAGGAGCTCTTCGCTGGTCGCTGCGCGACCGAGCGGCTTCTCGCTGAGCGCCGCGACATTATCCCAAAGCTGCTTGGCGTCGCCGCCCTGGCCAGGCCGATCGAGCGCCGCTACCAGCGCGGCGCCGTCTGCGGCCAGCACAGCCATCTCGGTGAGCCGCCGCACTGCATAGAGGCTGTCGCTGGCGATCCGCTCGGCGACCGCGCCGACCCAATCCACCGCTGCGATGCCTGGCGCGCACAGGTCGCGCCAGGCATCGCGGACGATGTCGGCGAAGTTGGTGTTGCTCGGCGATGCGCTCAGTGTGAGCTGATGCTTGACTTGAAAGCGAGCGACGGTGGTGCGGCCCTGTTCGTCCTCGCAATGGATTTCGAGGTCGTCGAGCGCCGCTGCCTGCTGCGCAGCGACGCGGACCACCTTTCCGGCTAGCCCGGGTCCCGCTCCGCCTGCCAGCATCGCCGCGAGGTAGACGGCGGCAGCAGCACGCTCATAGCTGACGCCGATTCCACCCGTCGATTCGGTCGATGCCGCGTGCTTCATCGTGTCTTTCCTCGAGCGGAGATAGCGGGAAGGAAGACGGGCATCGGCATGCTTTGCTAAAAGGCCATGCCGCGTTCTATCGCGCAAGCCGTGAAGTGTTCGGGGCATGCTGGAGGTCTTGCTTCAATCGGTTCTCTGCCTGGCCTTTAGAAATTCTGCAGCGGATTTCGCGGATCAGGGCACGCACTAATTGTCGCCTTCTTCTCCGAGCGTTGGAGAGCTTACGGTGCCTCGCCCGATAGATTCGTCTGCGCCGAAGCGAGGATGTCACGCTCGACCAAGCCGATCCGGATGATCGGTCCGCGCAAGCTGGCTTCCGTCGCCTCGCCAAAAGCAAGGCGGGCGGTCTCTGCAGCAATGGTTTCTCCGTCCTCGACACCGTCGAGTTCTCGCTGCAGGCGCTGCAGCAGATTGATCACATATTCGGACGCGAGCATAAGATCCTCGTCCGGCTCGGCGTCGCGCAGGGCGCCAAGTTCTGCGGCTCGGGCGCGCATCCGATCAACAAGCCCCTGCGCATAAACCATCTCTTTCTCGTTCGGCGGTCGGTCGGCGTTGGCCATGACCGACGACAGCTGAACAGCAGTCGCTGTGACCTCATGGAACGCAGCGGACGAGCGTTCTTGAAGCAAGGGCAGTGGCAAATGTGGGATCCAGCGGTCGAAGGACGTGTCGGTGACAAACCCTGACGGGAACACCGAACCAATCGAGCTTTCGTCAACGCTTGCGGCCAAGCCGGCCAGCATTGCGACAACCATGCCTTCACGCACGGGTGCGATGTAGATCGGATGTCCGCTGGCGGCGGCGCGACAGGTGGCGGTCAAGATGTCGACTTCAGCCATGAACGTGGCGAGGCTGTCGACGGTCACGAGTGCGAGATATTCGACGCGGGGCCATGCCAGGGCATCAGGGTCTGCGGGTCGCCTCACGACCCGGGCCGTGCGTCCATCCGCCGAGAGCGCGTCGCGAATTGCCAATGCTACACGCTCGGAACTTGCCTCGGTGATCCGCCTGGCGTCGGCAGCAAAGCGTGGCAGCGTCCGGTTCTTGCGACTGCTACGCTCAGCATGGAGCCGCAGTTGGCGCCAAGCGTTACGGTCGCCATGGGCCAAGCCGAGCACGGCATCGAGATCGTCGAAAATGCCCGCCAATCGGTCGAGCGCTTCATGCGGTGGCTCCTCGAGCCAACGCCAGTCGGGCGCACTTCTGATCGTTCTCGCCGTGGCTCTCAGCCGTGCCACGTCGGCGGCCTTGATGAGCGGGCGCTCAATGTCCCCGGCCCCTAATTCGCGCACGAGGTCGGTGACGGACGTCACGAACGAATGAAGTTCGTCATTCATGTCTGCCGCCCCGGGATCGCGCGCAGATTGGCCGCCAAGATCGGTGCCGCCGGCCTCAATGAACGAGTTAAGCAGGGTGCGCACTGCGACCATGAGCTCGGCCGGCTTGCCCGCGGCGGCGCCTCGGCAATGCAATTCGGCAGCGTCGGAAAGCAGGTCGCCGAGTTCGGCGATTGCGACGGAGAGCGCGTTCGCGCGCCCACTTTCGGTCGCGCTGGCATGGCGCCGCTGCACGGCCCTTAAAATTGCCCGGTTCCACGCGACCGACACCGGCGACGGAAGGCTCTCGCGCGGGATGCGCTTTGCCGCCACCGGAAAATTCGCAAGCCCCGCTGGTCGGCCATCCCAGCCGACAAGGGTGGAAACCGCGAGGTCCGCGAATGGCGCAGCGGCGATGAGATGGCCGCAATGCGTGACGACAACGTCGTTTGGCTCGCCCTGCACGACCGGATCGACATAGCGCACGTCCGACACGACAGCGAGACCTTCGGGTTCGTTGCGGAGCACCGGGCGCATTATCCACGACTTCTCCATGTGGATGCGCTCCAGCAGCGCTTCGGTGCCGCCGAACAGGTCGACGACGCGTTCCGCTCGACCACCGCCGAAAGTCCGCGTCGTCGAAAGCAAGTCGAGGATCTCGTCGAGCGTGGGATCGCTCGTACCCAGGTCGGGCAGCAGTTCGAATGGCGGTTCGGGATCGAGAAACGGAATGGGCGCGAACGAGGCGGCTAGGTCGTGATAGTCCGTCAAGCCTGGATTGAGCCAGCGCAACCCGCCCGTTCGGTCCAAAAGGCCCGCTCGAAGGTCGGGCATGACCAGCTCGTTGCGCCGATTGATCGCCGCGTTGATCTTCGCGAATGGTGGAACATCGATCGTGGTCTCCGCGATGGCGAGGCTCAGCGGTAGCGACGCCTGCTTTGGCTCAAGGCCTTCCTCCCCAGCGATGACAAGCCAACGTTCGGCGACCCGATCGCAGTTCGCCAGGCCAAGTCCGTAGGCCAGTGATGCGATGTCGGGAGCCGAGAGCGACGGTGCGCGCGTTGCGACCGCGTCGAGCAAGGCACCGTCGGTGAAGCCGCCGTCCGCAAGCAGCCGTGGCAATACCACCGCGAACGAGCGAGGGGATAGCATCGCGATCAAGTCGTCGAGCGCATCTCCCCGCGACCGGGTCGTCATCCGCGCCAGCGCATCGTGCAGGCCGGCAGAACGAATTTCGTGAAGCCCGGTCAGGGTGCCATCACCCACCACTCTGATCGCGTGTTCGTCGACCAAGCGCATCAGCGCGCGATCGAAGTCACCGGCAGATAGGCCGAGACGGTCGCGCAGCAGCTTCGCGTCGATTGATCCGCCTAAACGGGCACCTTCCACCACGGCGGCAAGCACGTTCAACTCGGCATCGCGCGCCTCACGCACGCGTCGTCGCACCTGTGCATCCAGCGTATCCTGCAGCCGGTTTCCGCTTGTAAGGAGGTGCACATATTCGAGCATGAGGCCGAGCGAGCGCTCATACGGTTCGCGCCAAGACACGAATGCGAGGTCGCGCTCGGCACGCAGCGCGGTCCATATCCTTTGTGCGAGCCCTTCGTCGAGCGTCGGTCGAACGAGCGGCGTGCCGGCCAGATCGTTGATGAGGTACAGATCTTCTTCCCGCACCGTACCAAGCATCAGGATGCCGGGTTGGCCGTCGGCTGCGCGTTGAAAGGCATCCCAGCCACCGGCAAGGTCGCGACCTAGATCGTCGAATACGAACCCTACCGGGCGGTCCGCAGAGGCTTCGATCGCCTTTGCGAGATCGAGAAGAAGATGAGCCTGGTCGGGAGGGGCGCGTCGAACGCGATACCAGCGAACTGCGTGACGGCTGTCGTGGGCGGCTAGCCATGCGCAGGCTGACTTTCCGCTGCCCGATGGTCCCGCCACGAGAGCGCTTCTTCGCCGTTGCAATGCGCGCGAGACCTCGGCGATCACTTCCGGTCTATCGAGCACCAGTCCAGCCCCGACGTGCCCAGGAACAACATCGACGCCGTCGAAGA
This sequence comes from Sphingobium lignivorans, assembly GCF_014203955.1. Lineage (NCBI taxonomy): Bacteria > Pseudomonadati > Pseudomonadota > Alphaproteobacteria > Sphingomonadales > Sphingobiaceae > Sphingobium > Sphingobium lignivorans. The sequence goes on along the minus strand of NZ_JACHKA010000001.1, from coordinate 2,702,266 downwards.
AACCAGGCGACTCTAGCGGAGCGAAGGAAACCGGTTCGCACAGGCCGATCGAAATCGCAGACAACACGGAGTCGCGATCGACCAGGGCTAGTACATCGTCGACGACCGCTTGAACATCGTTCGAGTTCAGGAGTGCGGGTGAAGCAGCCGCGGCGCGATAATTGGCGTCGGCAAGCGCACCAACTCGCTGGCGAAGCCGATCGGCTACAAGGCGTCCCGCCGCCGGCACGCAGTCAGCTCGGCTAACGACGAGATCGACGATGGCATCGGCGGGCTCCGGCACAACAAGCAGATGGGTGGCTGCCATTATATCGGTAGCGGAAATGCCAAGGGCATTCGCAACCTCAGTCAGGTGCTCACTCAAGGCGGCAGCCGCGCCCGAATCGTCACCCAGCGTTGCATCGAGCCCGGTAGCCTCGATTCCATCCACCGGCCGCTCGAGAAGCAGCACCAGCCCGACGCGGCCAGCCAACAAGTCTTGGGCCGAGACATCGGCAACAGACTTCGCAATGTGGGCAGCCACCTCGACGGTACTGAACATGCCGCGCGGATCGTGACGTGACTTCGCCTGAACCCTTAACTCGCGAGCCGGCCCGTGCAGGGTAGCGTCGTCGACGCCTTCTGGGATGACCGACGTCCACTCGGCACCCGACCATGATTGCACTGCGAGTAGTGCGGTTGCGACGTCCTGGTAACGAAAGCCACGGCCCGCGCGAGCACCCGCGCGGGTTGATGCCCATAGTTCTGGATCGATGAGGATGGTGTCGGCCATTGACCCAGTCTTAGCTGCTCAATCGGTGTAGCGCATTCATAACGAATGACCGCTTTGCGCCTAATGCACCGAAAACTCGCCAGCAGGGATACGGCCCAAGTCCGATTGTTCTCCACCTTACGCCAGTCGGATGAACTAAGGGCAGGTTTCAGGAACCATTTTGGCCAGTCGAATGTCCCCAATTTCGGCGAGATTCCATCTATCCACAGGCATGAAAAAGGCAGGGGAGACTGGCATCGTCATGTCTCGCCAATACATTGTCCAGAGCTTTAACTGGAATCGCATCGATAATTGATTTGTATACCGCGACGATGGGAATGCGAGCTTCGTTAGGGCATCAGACGTGAAGAGAATGCGCAAGCAGGCGCTGAGTGCGATGTATCGCAAGCGACTGGTCTGGCTGCTGGGTTCGGCGGACGATGAGATGTTTGTCCAACTCGTCTGGGCTTTCAACCTGATTCAAGGGGAGAATCCCAAAGCCGGGCTCCCTTATGTAGCGGGTGTGCCGCAGGCTGCCGTCACAAGCACGATCGCCGACCAACACTTCATCTACAAGTGGGAACTCGAGACGGTGCTCAATGAGCTGCTCCGAACCCCGAGACGCAAGGCGCCTAGCCGCGGCCCGTTTCATCAGCTCGACTGCAAGCAGTACAAGGCGCTGGCCGAAGTCATCAACAAGCTACGCAAACTGGAGAACGCCGAAGCGGGCCGCTGGGTTCGCAACGGCAATATTCTCGACGAGATGCCGCGCATCGCGGCAAGACAGTTCGAATGGCAGCGCGGATGGTTCAACAAGCCCCAGTTCTACCGTTCGGCGTTTATTTACGGACAGGGCGCTTGTTCGGCGCATTTCGAGCACAAGCATGGTTTGACCGTAAATCAATTCTCGCTTCTCGGCTTTGTCCTTCATGCTCAATCCGTTGCTCGGCCAATCGCAGCCCGCACAATGTCACTTCCCGATCTTGATCTACCCAATGAGATTGTCCGGCGCGGCCTCGATCTGATGAGTTTGCCGATGCATGAAATGCGCTCGAAGACAGCCAAGATGAAGATAAGTCCCGGACCGGTCGCCCATAGGCCTAGTCTCCTGCGCCAATATCCCTGCATTGCGTTCGGCGAAGAAGGCGAACGTATCCGTTCGCCACTCTCACAACTTGTCGTTGAACGGGTTACTTCGGGCATATTCTACGATGTGGTGGATGGCGGCTGGAACGTGCGCCAGGAATATGGCGTCCGTTTCGAGGAATATGGTCTCGCTTTCCTTCGCGCGATGTTGCCCAGCATCCAGTGGGAAGCGGAGCATGATTATCAAACGCCTCAAGGAGGATTCAAAAGTCCGGATATTCTCTGGTGTGAGCCGGACGGAGTGCGGCTTGCCATCGAATGCAAGGCAACGCGCCTTTCCCACAATGCGCGGTTTGCGGATGACCCGCTCGAAGTGCCCGGCTATGGGGATCTCGTCAAAGCGGTCTTCCAAATCTGGCGGTATTTTTCTCATTGCCGGCGTAAGATCAGCGGCAGGCCTGTCCGCGGCGATGCCATGGGGATGGTGCTCACGCTTGACGATTGGCTGGTCATGGCGAACAGCCTTATCGACGACATCGTGCGCAGGGCCGAGGAAATGGCGGCGGAGCGAGATCCGAACATCCTGCCGGAAGACAAGAGACCGATCTTCTTCTGCCCGATCACGAGTCTAGAAGATACGCTGAACAAGGCGGGTGAAGCCGACTTTTGGGCCGCACTGGAACTGTCCACCCAGAACGGCCGCAAGGGGTGGCGGCTCGCGGAACTCCATGCAGAAATCGTCAATCGCGACGAGGTGGAACCGCGACCCTATCCATTCGAGGCAAATCTCGGCGAGGTTCTGCCTTGGTGGGATGTAGTAGGCGCAAAAATGGCCACCCCCGGTCAGGGCGGCTGAAGTCGTTCCTAGTCGCCGAATTTAGCTTGAATGAAGGGCCGCTTACGGCGAGGCAATTCGGGGCGTTGAACGACGGCTACTGCGGCGAGCGCTGCCTCGTCTGCAATGGACGGCGTTCAGCGTCTAGCGATCAATACGGCCGGATTTGCTGGAAAGGACGTTGGAATCCAGGTTGGCTGACTTGAGGTCGACGTGCCTACCGATACAGGTCTTGAAACGAAAAAAATGCTTTCTAACTCCTGCTTGCCGGGCGCCGTGTTCGGGTCCGGTGGGACATAGAGGGCGTCGGCTCTCCTTTTTCCGGCGCAGCTCATGCCCAGATCGCTTTCAGGAGGATTTGGAGATGAGAACCAACTTTGACTTCACGCCCTATCGGCGTTCCACGGTCGGCTTCGATCGTCTGTTCGATTTGCTCGAGACCGGCATGCGCGGCGACGCAGCCGATGGCTATCCGCCCTTCGACATCGTGAAGGAAGGCGAGGACAGCTATCGTATCACGCTTGCGGTAGCTGGCTTCCGCCCTGACGAAATCGAGGTGGTGGCCCAGCAGAATCAGCTCACCGTCACCGGCAAGCGCGCCGATGAGGACGGCAAGGGCGAATATCTGCACCGTGGCATCGCGACGCGCGCGTTCGAGCGGCGCTTCCAGCTTGCCGACCATATCGAGGTGGGTGAGGCCAGCTTCGACAACGGCCTGCTCAGCATCGCGCTGAAGCGGGTGGTTCCCGAGGCGATGAAGCCGCGCCGCATCGAGATTGGCAGGGCGAAGCCCGCTGGCGAGCGGATCGAGGCGCCGAAGGAAAAGGCGCTCGAAGCGGCCTGATCCATAAACAAAAGTGACTTGCCGGCGCTGCCTTCGGGTGGGCCGGCGGGTCATGCCAATTCCAGCCAGAAAAGGAGATGACTATCATGGCATTGCGTGATCTGATTCCCTGGAGCCGGCAGGAGAACCGGCTGCCCGCGACGGTCGAACCCGAGCGGGAAGCGGCGTTGGAGTCCCATCCCCTGCTCTCGCTCCATCGTGAGGTGAACAGGCTGTTCGACGACGTTTTTCGTGGCTTTGGCGTGCCCGCTTTCGCCGGCTTGGGCCGCACGGCGAGCTGGCCGCAGGTGGAGCTGGACGAGAACGACACCGAAATCCGCATCACCGCGGAACTGCCAGGCCTCGACGAGAAGGACATCGATATCCTGGTGGAGGACGGCGTGCTCACGCTGCGCGGCGAGAAGCGGGCCGAGGTCGAGGACAAGAAACGCGGCTATTCGGAGCGCAGCTACGGCCGTTTCGAGCGACGCATCGGCCTGCCGCGCGGGATCGAACGCGACAAGGCGCAGGCAAGCTTCCGGAGCGGTGTGCTCACCGTCACGCTGCCCCGCTCCGCGGAGGCGAATGAAAATGTCCGGCGCATCCCGGTCAACGCGAAAGCGGCTTGATCCGTCGGTCCGGGGCGTGAGCCCCGGGCCGTGCCGTTACGGTCACGCACCGCGGCAATCGGCGGCGAATGACAATCGCGGCGCTCATCCGGCGTGGGGAAGCACTTTCCCACCGGACGCGCACACGATCATCGAGCCGATCCGGCTGCTCGGCGATCGCGTGCCACGCAAGCTGCGCGACCAGTGGCGTCTGCGGTTCGAGCAGAAGGCGCCGGCGTTCGCCGACCCGCTGACCGGGTGGACCGGTGGCAGCGATCCTCTCGTCCATGTTGGACTGCGCTTTCCCAACGCGGAAGCGGCGGTTGGATACTGCATGCGCCAGGGATTGCCCTATACGGTGCGGGCTTGGCCCGGGGATCACAATCAACGTCATATCAATAGTGAAGGGAGAAGTAGATGACTGGATCATCCGCTACTCTCCCGCTCCAGGAATCGGGGCGGGACAACCCGTCTGAGCCGGTGCTGACCACCCGTCATCCCGGCTGGTTCATCTTGCGCGGCGTGCTCGCGCTCGCGCTCAGCGTCGCGGCATTCCTGTTCCCGGCGAATGCGCTGCTCGCCTTCACCTTGCTGTTCGCGGCCTATGCCGGCGCGGACGGCATCCTGTCTTTGATCGCCGGCATCCGGCGCGCTTCGCGCAAGGAAAAGCGCTGGTGGAGCGCGCTGCTCCGGGGCGTGGTTGGGATCGCCTGCACCGTGATCTTCGTGATCCTGCCTGGTCTCGCCGTGGTCAGCTATGCGCTCGTGACGCTAGGCACCGTGATCGCCTGGGCGCTGCTGACCGGCGCGTTCGAGATCGCGGCCGCCATTCGGCTGCGCAAGGAGATCGAGGGCGAATGGTTGCTGGGTCTCTCCGGAGCGCTGTCGTTCCTACTTGGCCTGGGTGTCTGGGCGTTCCTCTGGCTGCACCCGGTCGCGACCATCCTCTCTGTGGGGACGATGATTGCCGTCTGGGCGTTGTTCGCCGGGTGTGTGTTGATCGCGCTCGGCCTGCGTCTACGCAAGCGCGAGGCTGGCAGGAGCGAAGCCGCCGCCTGAAGCGGACGCCAAAGAAAGGCCCGTCATCCCGGAAGCGGGACGGCGGGCCTTTGGCGCGTGGTCGTTCAGTCGAGCCGAAGTTCGCCACGCGCGGCACGCCATTCCGTCGGCCGGACCAACTGGTCATGAGCGATGCGGATGGAATGGAGCGCCGCCTCGATCTCCCGGTTCCAATGGTCGATGAAATCGAACAATACCGGAAAGTCCGGCGCCAGGTCATATTCCTGCCAGACGAACAGTTGCAGCAGCGACGGCGCATCGGGGCGATAATAATGGATCTCGGCCGTCGTCAGGCCATAGCCCTGCAACCGCATCATGAACGCGCGATCGGTCATTGCAGCGACGTGTGATCCAGCCGTTCGTCCAGCGTCCGCATCGCGGCGAAGATGTCGTCGATCGGCACGGCACGGCGGGCACCGGGTGGTTTGCGCATTGCCGGCTGATCCTTCACCGCCGACCGATCCGATGCCCATGAAGCGAGGATGGCGCGCTTCACTTCCGGCTCCAGGCTCGGATGGCGCGCAACGTCGAAGGGATGCAGGAAACGGGAAAATGGCTGCGACATGGCTGTTGCCTCCTTTCCTGATGTCGCTCCTTTCACGAGTGCGGCGCGCTGCCGCGCTTGCAAATTTTGGTACCTGAATGAGTCGCGTCAAGAGCGGAATTGGCGACTAAGCCACCGATAACAAACAGATTGGCACTTTGCGCAGGAGAGTGCCAAAAATTTCAATCCGGCTCTTGAATGGAAAAATATGACTTCCTAGCTCCGCGACACCTGTCGTTCGCATGAACGGCCAGGCTATCACATCCTGTTTTGCATCTGGAGGTTTTGCCATGCATTTCCGCCCCTTGCACGACCGTGTGGTCGTCCGCCGCATCGACGCCGAGGAAAAGACCTCGGGCGGCATCATCATCCCCGACACCGTCAGAGAAAAGCCACAAGAGGGCGAGGTTCTCGCCATTGGCCCAGGGGCGCGCGACGATAAGGGCCAGTTCGTCGAGCTGTCCGTCAAGGCGGGTGATCGCATCCTGTTCAGCAAATGGTCCGGTACCGAAGTCAGGATCGATGGCGAGGATCTGCTCATCATGAAGGAGAGCGATATCCTCGGCGTCCTCGACAACGTCGTACCGCTCAAGCAGGCGGCCTGATCCACCGCCCTCACCACAAACATTCAGGAAGGATATCAATAGAAAGGAGCAAGGCAGATGGCTGCCAAGGAAGTGAAGTTTGCGTCGGACGCGCGTGATCGCATGCTGCGCGGCGTGGATACGCTTGCGAATGCAGTGAAGGTGACGCTGGGTCCCAAGGGCCGCAACGTCGTGATCGACAAGAGTTTCGGCGCGCCCCGCATCACCAAGGACGGGGTGACGGTCGCCAAGGAAATCGAACTGGCCGACAAGTTCGAGAATATGGGCGCGCAGATGCTGCGCGAAGTCGCCAACAAACAGAATGACAAGGCAGGAGACGGCACGACCACCGCAACCGTGCTCGCCCAGGCGATCGTGCGCGAAGGCGCCAAGGCCGTCGCAGCGGGCATGAACCCGATGGATATCAAGCGCGGCGTCGACTTGGCCGTGGGCGCGGTTGTAAAGGACCTTGAGGCCCACGCGAAGAAAGTCGGCGCGAACAGCGAGATCGCCCAGGTGGCGACCATTTCGGCCAATGGCGACGCCGAGGTCGGGCGCATCCTCGCCGAAGCAATGGAAAAAGTCGGCAACGAAGGTGTCATCACCGTCGAGGAAGCCAAGAGCCTGGAGACCGAACTGGAAACGGTCGAGGGCATGCAGTTCGATCGCGGCTATCTCTCGCCCTATTTCATTACCAATGCCGAAAAGCTGAAGGTGGAACTCGACGATCCCTACATCCTGATCCACGAGAAGAAGCTTTCCAACCTGCAGGCGCTGGTGCCGCTGCTTGAACAGGTCGTGCAGTCCGGCAAGCCGCTTCTCGTCATCGCGGAGGATGTGGAAGGCGAAGCCCTCGCGACGCTGGTTGTGAACAAGCTGCGCGGCGGTCTGAAGATCGCGGCCGTGAAAGCGCCTGGCTTCGGTGACCGGCGCAAGGCGATGCTTGAGGACATCGCGATCCTCACGGGCGGCAATGTGGTCAGCGAAGAGCTTGGCACCAAGCTTGAGAATGTCACGATCAACATGCTGGGCCGGGCCAGGAAGGTCACGATCGACAAGGACAACACGACCATTATCGAAGGTGTGGGCCAGAAGTCCGACATTGATGGTCGGGTCGCACAGATCCGTCAGCAGATCGAAACGACCACCAGCGACTATGATCGCGAGAAGCTGCAGGAGCGTCTCGCGAAACTGGCTGGCGGCGTCGCCGTCGTCCGGGTCGGTGGCGCGACCGAGGTTGAGGTCAAGGAAAAGAAGGATCGCGTCGATGACGCGCTTCACGCAACCCGCGCCGCGGTCGAGGAAGGCATTCTGCCGGGCGGCGGTATCGCGTTGCTGCGCGCACTGAAGGCGCTCGAGGGGCTGAAGGTTGCAAACGACGACCAGCAGTCGGGCATCGACATCGTCCGCCGCGCGCTTCGCGCGCCCGTGCGTCAGATCGCCGACAATGCTGGCGAGGACGGCGCGTGGATCGTCGGTAAGCTGCTGGAGAGCGACGACTATAACTGGGGCTTCAATGCCGCGACCGGCGAGTATCAGGATCTCGTCAGGGCCGGCGTGATCGATCCCGCCAAGGTCGTGCGCACCGCGCTGCAGGATGCAGCGTCGGTTGCTTCGCTGCTCATTACCACCGAAGCGCTCGTCGCGGAACTGCCGAAGGACGAGAAGGCATCGCCCGCCATGCCGGCGATGGACTTCTGAGAAAGGCGGGGCTGGCTCCGCGCCGGCCCCAAACGCGATTCCAGAGATGAAGCGGGCTCCGCGTGACAGCGGCTTTTTCGCATGGGAGACTTGGTCGTGAACGGGGGATCGGCATCATCCGGGCGTTCGCGGAGCTTCGCGCTTGCGCTTCTCGCCATATGCGGGCTTGGCAGTTTTGCCGGTGGCGCCGCGATGACCACGCTGTTCGAACAACCGGAAGCGCGGGCCGCCGGGTCTCTGCCGGTCAATGCCGTTCGGCTCGATCAGCTTACGCTGGCGCCACTCGTCAGGCAGGTGTCGCCGGCGGTGGTCAACATCGCCGTCCTGCAAGCGTCGCCACATCTTCAGAATCCGCTTCTGCGCGATCCCTACTACCGCATGTTCATGGGCGTTCCTGACGAGGCGCTGGCGCCGCGCGTCTCGGCCGGTTCAGGTTTTATCGTGGACGCTGCGCGCGGGTTGGTGGTCACGAATCATCATGTGATCGCCAATGCGCGCGCCATAGCGGTCGGTATCGGGGATCGCAGAGTTGAGGCCGAACTGATTGGCAGCGACCCCCGCACCGATCTCGCGGTGCTGAGAATTGCCGCGCGTGGTCTTCGCCAACTTCCGCTGGCCGAGGCGCGGCGCACCGAGGTCGGCGACTATGTCGTGGCCATCGGCAATCCCTTTCAAGTCGGTCAGACCGTGACGTCCGGCATCGTAAGCGCGATCCGCACCTCCTCTGACGGCCGCTATCGCTATGTGCAGACCGATGCGCCGATCAATCCCGGCAATTCCGGCGGGCCGCTCATCAACATGCGCGGTGAAGTGATTGGGGTGAACAGCGCCATCATCACGCCGGGCGACGGCAATGTCGGCATCGGTCTTGCCGTGCCGGCCGATGTTACCCGCACCGTCGTCGAACAGCTTACGGGTACGAAGCTGCCCAAGTAGATAAGCTAGGCATTGACTCTGCTGGTATTAGATCTGGGCGGTGAGAGCGGTGAGCAGTTCCGGCTCTTCTGCTTTGTCGGCGTGAGTGAATGAGGCAAGAACAGTTCTCAACAAAGCCCCTGAACGGATGGCAGATATTAGCGCGCGCAAAATGGCGAGGGAACGACTGAAATCTTGGCGGCAACGGCTTCACGTGCCAACGATATGGCAGCGTGTCTCACAACCCAATGCCTCCGGCAGACCCGGCGCGGTTCACCCTGCGGTACGATCAGGAGACCAGGTTATATGACAACTGCTGCCCTCGATGCGGGTGGCCGTCCCGTCGATCGCAACCACCAGGCCTCCAGGCCGATGCCGTCATCAGCGGGGCCGACAATCCGGGGCTGCAACTGAGGGCGGCAGCTGACCGCTCGCCAGCTTGCCACCGAATGTCACATGATCCGCGATGATGTCGGGCCATATGGGCGGAAATCGGTTTAGCAGCGCTGCGCGATCGATCACATCGGCTTTCCAGCCGATCACCGCCATCGTCAGTCTCCGGACCTGCGTCGCCTGCCTATGCCTTGTCCGCCAGTTCGATCCAGACCGGCGCATGATCGCTGGTCTTTTCCCAGCCCCGGACATGGTGGTCGACCTGCGCGTCGAGAAGCCGATCCGACAGCGCTGGGCTGAGGAGAAGGTGGTCGATCCGCAAGCCCGCATTACGGGCATAGGCATTCCGGAAATAATCCCAGAAAGTGTAGATCGTCTCCCCGGGATGAACGGAGCGCAGCGTGTCGGTCCAGCCCTGATCCAGAAGCCGGGAATAGGCAGCTCTCACGTCGGGTGCGAACAGCGCGTCGTCGAGCCAGCGCTCCGGTTTGTATACGTCGAGGTCAGTCGGCATCACATTGAAGTCGCCGGCCAGCATGACGGGCAGGCCCGTCTCGATCAGGCCTCTGGCGTGCTCGATAAGTCGCTCAAACCAGCGCAGCTTGTAATCGAACTTAGGTCCCGGGCGAGGGTTGCCGTTGGGGAGATAGAGCGCTCCGATCAGGATCCCGTTGACAGCTGCTTCGATATAGCGGCTGTGACGGTCATCGGGATCGCCCGGAAGGCCGCGACGTGTCTCGTGAATCTCGCCAACGCGGCTCAGAATCGCGACGCCGTTCCAGCTTTTCTGGCCCTGCCAGATCGCATCGTAACCCAGCTCACGGATCGGCTGCGCCGGAAAGCGCTCATCAGGGCTCTTCAATTCCTGGAGACAAACGATATCTGGCCCGGCTTCCTGGAGCCAGCGAAGCAGGACGGGGAGGCGGCCGTTGACCCCATTCACATTGTAGGTCGCAATCTTCACACCGCTCGAAATGACGCGACGAACGAGTCGTTCCAGGATCAGCTCGCGACGAACCGGGGTTCGGTCGCGAAATGCTGGAATCAGATTCGTCAGCGTCGCGATCGTCGTCTTCGCATCCCTGGGTGCGCAAAAGTACCACCGGCCTCCTCCCGGAGAGAAGCATGCTTCAGCTGGTCGTCTACCAGGATGTCACCCGAACGGTGCCTGGTGAAAGCAGATCAGGCATGGGCGTTGAGGGTCGCCGCAAGGATGCGCGGCGTTTCGGTCGTTCGTCGCTGGTGATAACGCGCGAGAGCGCGGTTCAGACGGGTCCGTCCGATGGCGGCTGCCAGTCCGGTCATTCCCTCCAGTTCCTCTGCCAGTCCATCGAGCACCTGCTGCTCGGCACGCCGGAAGGGCGCCAGGCGGTCGTTGAGCTGCGCGACCGCCCGCAGATTTTCGCCGCTGCCGGTTGCAGCAGCGATCCGCAGGAACATGGCCGCGGTTCTTCCGGCGATGGTCTCTCCGTCTTCCGGCGGGCGGATATCGCGGACTATATCGACTTTCGCCCGGCTCGTGGCGACCCCGATCACCAGTCCGTTCCAGGCATAGAGATCGCGCAGCTCCATCTCGGTGAGCCGGGGCACCCGGAACCCGTTGTGCTGCGGCGTCTCCACCAGCTGCTCGCCGGTCAGACGGTGGAGCGCGTCGCGGACCGGCGTGATGCTTGCGCCAAGTTCATGGCCGATGACGGCCGGCTCGACCGGCGCGCCCGGGGCGAGCACGCCATCGCGAAGCTGGCGCTTCAGCTCCCGGTAGATGCGCTCGAAGGTGACGCCGGGGCTCATTCTCCCGCCGGCCGGCATTCTTCCTGGCCGGTGACATAGGCGTCGACCAGCGCCTGCTGGTCGGGTCGTAGCGCGTCGACCGCCCCGAGGTGAGCCGGAAGATTGTCCGCCAGCAGCACCGACGGGCACTGACCTTCGTAATTGCCGAGATTGGGACGGTGCTGCCGGTATCCCACGAGCGCGGCAAGGTCGGGCGCAAAGTTGCGCGCGATCGCGGGTGGATAGGCCAGCCACTGATTCTCATAAGGCTTGAGCCAGCCCAGACAGTAGCTGACGATCATCCCGCGCCGTACGCTGGTGCTCCGGTTGCCGCCGGCACTGTGCAGCGTCGAGCCGAGAAACATCAGAGCCGCGCCGGGATCGAGCTCGACCGTGACCGACGATCCTGCCGGCTCGGGCTCCAGAGCATGCTGCCCATGACTGCAGGGCCAGACAAGCGTGGCGCCGTTTTCCTCGCGATATGGCGTGAACGGCCACATCACGTTGACCAGATATTCGACTTCGCCGGACGTTCCCCGCCACATGTCCTGATCCCGGTGCGGCAGTTGCGAAAGCGCCCCCGGATGCAGGGCGATCGCCTGCGTCAGGTTGAGCTGGATGCTCTCACACCATGGCCCCAGCACGCGTCCGGCAACGCCGAGGACCAGCGGGTTCATTACCAGCGCCGCCGCATGAGAGGAACGGGCGAGCAGGCGCCCGAACCGCCGTGTCCGTGCCCCGTAGAAGCCGCCCTGACAAAAGGGCGTATCTGCGAAGTCCCCGGCAAGATCCTGGTCGAGTGCCGCAATGGTGCCGGGCGAGCCGGCATCGGGAATGACACAATAGCCCTGATCGAGCAGGCGCATGGTCCAGGCGTCGATCTCCTTGTCGCGATCGGCCGATGGCACCGGGCGGATCATCTGCATCACGCCGCCTCCCGCCTCGTTTCGGGTTGCTCGCTGCGAATGCCTGCCCGTGCCAGCAGCGCCGGCGTATCGCGCGTGATGTCGATGCGAAGCGCGCCCAGCATCATGCCGTCGATCCTCTGCGGCAGCCCGAGCGGCCGGCAGCGCCAGCCGAAGGCCAGGATCTGCTGCAGCCAGCCGATCTCGGCCACACCCGTATACATCGAAATCCCCGTTTTCAGCGCGTGTTCGACAAGCGCCGTGACCAGCGTATCGCGTGCCTGCCGCCGCCGCGCGGCGTTGAGGCCGCGGTCGAGGCAGAACCGGGTGATCTCGAAAATGTCCGGGCCGCGCGGTGGCGCTTCCTCGCATAGTGTGCCGAACAGGCTGTCGAGGATATGCGGCCGCGTCGTTGGCAGCAGCCGCGCCGATGCCCGATGCCGCCCCTCGCCGTCGGTGAGGATCAGGTAGCATGCATGGACATCATCGAACTGGTCGACTTCATAGCGCCCGTCGAGAATGGGAAGGTCCCATCCGAGAAGGTCGACGAACACGCGCTTGCGCGCCTCGAACATCGCGCGCATCGCCGCGTCCTCGCTGCTGCTGCCCGCACTGACCGTAAAGAGCATGACCGGAGCTCCCTGCCTCGTGAAAGGCCCCGATCATCCGCCCGGCTGCCCGCCAGGACCATTCCCCAGAAATGGGGATATCAACGCCGCAGCACATCGACGAAGGTCAGCGTTCCGTCGAACAGCGCATGCACCGTCAGTTGCGCCCGCTTGCCGACACCATAGCGCTCGCGCGCCTGCTTGAGATGCTGGATCACCGTTTCATGACTGATGCCAAGTATCTTCGCGATCTCCCAGTCGGATTTGCCGCGCGCGGCCCAGTAGACGCAGTCCCGCTGCCGGTCGGTCAGCCGCGGCCGGGCGGGTGCCGGCATGCGCAGGGCCGAGACCCTGCGCGCGCCTTCGAATGCGATCGCCCCGACAAGCTGGATGAGCGGGAGCCGTTCTTCCCGCAATGGCTGCCCCGCTGCAACGGCGAAAGAACAGGAGCCCGCGGATTCGCCGGGTACATGCGCCGGCACCGTAAACCCTTCGCCGATACCGGCACGCTGCGAGCGCTCGAGAATGTCGCGGTCGCGCGCCGTCAGTTCGATCATCCCGGCCAGTCGCGACCAGGAAAAGCCAACGTTGGTCTGCTGGCTTGCCCGATGCACGGGATCGGACAGTCCCAGATGGTGCGCGTCAAAATAGTCGACCCATGCTGCAGGATAATTGTGCAGCCTGATTGCCGGTTGCGGCGCGAGAGGAACGTCCACATGGTGGGTCAGCGCGAAATAGTGAAACCCCATTTCGCGCGCCACATCGTGCAATATGGTGGCCAGCGCCTCGGCCGTCTGCGCCTCATCCACCGCATCTGCAAACTCCCGGGCGATCCTGGTCAGCAACATAGCATGCGCCACATCGATGCGGGAGACGCCCCAGGCTGCGATGCTCCCGTGACAGCATTCAAGAGTCTGCAGACACCGATTCTCAGTCGGCGCGGCAGATCGTTCGGCAAGTGCGGAATGCTATGTAGCCCGTTGCGACTGTGCAAATATATTTGCTTTCGTTCCCGGTACGGCTGTTCCTTTCATGCCGGCGGAGCGCGGGGCTGATCATCGCCCTGACTGGCGCTCCGGCGCGCCTTATTGCGCGCTGGAGGGCATCGATCGTGCCGGCCTCGCCTGGGAATGGTTGCGCCGCGATCCGGGCTATGTGGCGTCCTGGCACGGTTTTGGAGGGACTTCGGCCCCCGGAACGCAGGTATTTCCTTTGCAGGCAGATGCGTCGGCACGGCCGTGGGGCCTCCACTTTCGCGGAATGTCCAGATCGTCCGGCGCCCGCCGCACGGCTGCTCTGGCGTGCCGCTTTTGACCCGCACGTGCTGCGGGTGCGCGCCGAGCCGACTGCCCCTGACGACCCCGAAGCGCTTGATCTGACCCGGCTCGGCCATCAGGCAACCCTTGCCCGCGACGACGATGGCCGCGAATATCTTGCCCTGTCGAATGGGTGGCACCGTGTCCGGCTCGATGTGATCGAAGGTTCAATATGCGCGTCCAGGCAGGTCAGGCTGCACTATCAGCTGTCCGGCTTTACCGGCCTTGAGCCCCGTCTTCGCGCACTTCGCCAGTTACTCGCTCTCCAACGCGACGACGGCTTCGATCCTTCTCTCTTTCCACGTCTCCCCCGGATGGCACAGCGGCTGGAAGCCCTGCGCGTCTCCGACGCACTGGCGGACGGCGCTTCCTATCGGGATGTGGCCATTGCGCTTTTCGGCATTGAGCGTGTTCGCGAGGAATGGGGTGGCCGCTCGGACTTTCTCCTTTCCCGCGTGCGTCGTCGTGTGGCCGAAGCGCGGCGGATGGCCAGCGGTGAATATCGGCATCTGCTCCTGCCTTAGCGCGCTGCGGGCGCGCCAGGACGATAGCCCGCGCTCAGGTCCGGTCTGCTCCTGTCCTTTTGATGCCGGGCCGAAATGACCCTCACACACCGTATCGAACAGGGCGGCCACCTCCATGCCATAGTCGGCACAGTCGTGTATCCCGCCCGATCAGGCGCTGTCGATTGTTCAGCGCGCGCTCTCACCGGATCACGCCGTGATTGCCTGGCTGTCCACGCCTGATTTCGATCCCGTCCGCGACAAAAGCGTTCAGGGCGCGCGGCCGCCGAAGAACGGAGGTCGCCGCCCGGCATCGACCGCCACCGGCCCGATGGTTCGCTATATGCAGGAATATGAGCTGGTTATCTCGCCCTGGCATCGTCTGCTGCAACGAGATTTCGAGACTTTCCTTAAGGCGGCTGGCGACACAGGCGTCCATGCCAGGCCCGACCGCGTCGATGTGCGCTTTCGGGATGCAACGCAAGGTCTGGTCCTGGCCGGGATCACGTCGACGGAACCGGCAACGGTCCGGTTCGCTATTCGGGCCGCGATCGGGCAGCTTCTCGATTTTCATCAGCGCGCGAAGGGGAATCCCGCGAAGCTGATCGTCATCGACGATCAGCCCTGCAAGGAAGATATGGAACTCGCCCTCGTCAACGGTTTCGGGATCGCCTGGCGGTCCGGAAAGAGCGTCGACTGTCGGTGGCCAAAAGGTCGATAGCGCCTCGCCCATACGCGCGACCGCGCTCTACTCCGGCCGGGGCGTTGCCGCCGGCCTCCGCCGGGCCCCTGCAGGTCACGGCCTGACGGTCACGATCGTAATGCAGTCGCCGCGCCTCATCGGCGCGACGGCGTTGCCTGGAGCCTCTCCCGGTGGCGCGGGAGTGGGCAGCGCTCCCGGCTAGGGCCGGCGGTCGCCGGCTTGCAACCCTGCGCTTCGCGCCGGGTGCTCCATTGCATTGCGCCCCTTCGGGTGCCGCCGTCGCCTGCCGGCCCTTTCCGTCCGCATCTCGCCGCCCACCCCCGCTTTCCGGGGAGGCCAAGCGCTTTTTGGGTGGCGAAGGAGGAAACGTCATGCGCCAATCCAACGCCCGTGTGCGGGGCAAAGCCGGGAAACAGGAACGCGAACAGGGTTCCTCGCCGCGCGCCGATCTCTACCAGACCGTCACCGCCCGCATCGTCGCCGAACTGGAGGCGGGCCGCTTCCCCTGGGTACAGCCGTGGGGAAAGGTCGGGGACGGTTCGCCCGTTCCCGGTCTGCCGATGAACGCGCTGACCCGCCGCGCTTATTCCGGCATCAATATCCTGATCCTGTGGGGCGCGGTCATCGAGCGGGGCTGGCCCTCGCAAGGCTGGCTCACCTTCCGTCAGGCTTCGCAAGCGGGCGGTGCCGTCCGCAAGGGCGAGCGCGGAACCACCGTTGTCTATGCGGACCGCTTTGTCCCTGAAGCCGAGGCCGAGCGCGCGCGGGAACGCGGCGACGAGGCCCGGGCGATCCCGTTCCTCAGGCGCTTCACTGTCTTCAATATCGCACAGTGCGAGGGGCTGCGGCCCGGTCTCATGCCTGATCCGGTGCGGCTTCCCGCGCGCGCGATCGTGCCGGTTGCGGAAGAGGTGATCGCGGCCAGCGGCGTGGATTTCCGCATCGGCGGCGATCGCGCCTTCTATGTGCCCGCCCATGACTTCGTACAGGTGCCCCCGCAGCCCGCATTCTTCGAGCAGATCAATTATTACCGCACCTGCCTGCACGAACTGACCCATGCCACCGGCCACGCCAGGCGGCTCAATCGCAACCTGACCGGCGCCTTCGGATCGAACGACTATGCCCGCGAGGAACTGGTCGCCTTATCTGGACAGTCTGCGCCGCCCGCAACTTTGCAGTAAGGTCGGCGATGGACGCCCACGGTAGGCAGTAATCAGGCTGGCCGTAGCGCTGACCCAAGAGCTGGCGGAGGCCAGCCTGATTGCTGCCGGGCCATAGTGCGCAACGGTGTGAAGGTCAGCTTCCGGGTGGGGGGTCCGGGGGGAGGGCTTCGCGCCGGTGTCGATCATTACTGTTTGCGAGCGCCGCGAGGCCAGGGGCCTCGATGCGCATGTGCCGCTGATCCTGCGCGGCGACGCGCTCTATGATCCCGATCTGGATCGCTTCTTTCTCGACCTGCCGTTGTCGGGCGTCCGCTCGCGGCACTCGCTTCGCGCCTATGCCTATGATGTCGTTGTCTGGATTCGCTTTCTCGATGCCTGCGACAAGACCGTGTGGGCTGCGACCCGCGACGATGTCGACGCCTATCATCGTGAGCGACGCCGCGACGAGGCCGATCACCGGATAACGGCCGTAAGCTGGAACCGCGCCGTCGCCAGTCTCGATCGCCTTTACCGATGGGGTGAGCAGCACGGGCTGATCACCGACGCGCCGTTCAGCCGCCGCGCCGTGTGGCGACCGGCGCATGGTGGCCGTCGCGGCATGATCGCGGCGCGCAATGACGCCTATGAACGTGTTGCCAGGCGATCGGATGTGCGGTTCGTCACGATGGACGACTACCGTATTTTCCGCGAGGTCGGCCTGCGCGGCCTTACCCCTGACGGCACCGAGCGCCCCGGCGCGCGCGACCGGAACGGGCAGCGCAACGCGCTGTTTGCCGATCTTCTCGTCACCACCGGCCTGCGCCTCGAAGAGGCGTCGGGGCTGCTCGCCGCCGAGCTCGCGGCGATCGACCGCGAGGACGGCGATGCCCAACAACTTTGGTTGCCTCTCCCGCCACCGCTGACCAAGGGCGACCGGGGACGCAGCGTCCTGCTCCCGCGTCGGCTGCTTCGTCAGATTGCCGCTTACGTCGCCGTCGAGCGCGCAGCGGGCGTGGCCAAGTTCGCCGCGCGAGACGGCGCGACCAAGCTCGAACGACCGATCCCTGTCACCCGCGCCGGTCTCGACCGCATGCGCGATATCTGCACCCCGGAGGAACGATGCCGCCTGATCCTGTACGACGAGGATGGACCGCCCCGCGAGCCGGCGGCGCTGTGGCTGACCGAGGTAGGGCAGCCCGTTCGGCCCAACTCGTGGGAGGTGATCTTCACCCGTGCCTGCAACCGGTGCGCGGAGAACGGCTTCCCGCTGTCGATCAACCCGCACCAGCTTCGCCACACATTCGCAGTCCATATGCTCGCCTTGCTGATCCAGCAGCGACTGCGCGAAGCGGCATTGCCGGCGGGGCCGGTGGAGAGCTACCGGCTGATCCTCGGGGACCCGCTGCAACAGGTGCAACGCCTGCTCGGCCACGCGAGCCTCACCACCACCTATATCTACCTCGACCATATTGCGACCCGCGCCGATACAGTGGATGCGGCGGTCGAGGAGCTGCTCGCGCTGCTGCCGGGACCGCAGGGCGCATGAGCGGTCGTCCCCGCAAGGGCCGGCCCGTCGCCTTCGTGCCGATCACGCCGGAGCCCGTGCAGCCTGATCCCGTGCTCGGCCTCAAGTTCACCATCGAGGCGCGGCATGGCGGGACGGTCCTGGTCGATATGGCCGCACTCGATCCTCGTCCGCTCGCCATCGCCTTCGCCGGCGCGCTGCGTCGGTCGGCCGCGCTCGGAGGACCGATCGGTGCGGCGAGCGTCATCAAGCAGTATGTAAATGCCTACCGCCTGTTCTTCGCCTGGCTTGGCGACGAAGCGCTGAACGTGGCTGGCGTCGGCGACCTGCGCGCAGCCCATATCGATGGGTTCGCCTCCGCGCTCGACCGCCGCGGTATGGGCGCGATCCACCGGCACATAACGGTCGGCAAGATCGTCAACACATTGCGCGCGATCGAGGCAGACCGGCCCGATCGGATCGCGCCTGACCTGCATGAGCGGCTGCGCTACACACTGGCCACGTCGGCGGGCCGCTCGACCCCGCGCGATGCTTATAGCCCCTTCGTCGCCCGCGCGTTGCGTGACGCCGCGAGGACCGACGTCGAAGCGATGTTCCGCCGTCTCGGTGCCGACGACCGCACCGATGAGGGCGACCCGGTCATCGCCAGAGCGCGGGCCGACGTCGAAGCCATCATCGCGCGGCAGGGCTTTATCGTTGCAGAACATCCGGCGCTGAAGAGCCTCTATTTCATGCGCATGCGGCGCGGATTGCCGATCAGCACGCTCATCGACGATCTGCATGGCCGCCATCACCTGCTTGCGCGCGATCTGCCGGCGCTGCTCGTGCTGCTGACGCTCGATACCGGCCTCGAGCCCGAGTGCCTGAAGGCGCTGACCACAGATTGTCTCGCCAACCCCCATGCCGGCACGGTGGAGCTACACTATCTCAAGCACCGCGCCCGCGGCGCCGAGCACAAGAGCATGCGGGTGCGCGATGGCGGCAGCGGCACTCCCGGCGGCCTGATCCGTCGCATCATCGAGGCTACATCGGTCGCCCGCGAGCATCTGACCGATGAGCGTCTTTAGGTTTATCACAACGTTGGCGGCCTGCGGGCGGGTATCGCTCATCCGAAGGAGCGGATCGCTGCCTGGATAGCACAGCATGCTATTGTCGATGACGACGGCAATCCGCTCCACCTGCTGCTCTCCCGGCTCCGCAAGACCCACAAGGCGCTGTGGTACACCAAGACCGAGGGGCATATGACCCGCTTCGCGGTGGGCCACTCGCGCGAGGTTGCGGCGCGGCACTATGCCGATCTCCCATCGCTCCGACCCCTGCACGAGAAGGCCGTCGCCGACGCCTTTCGCGAAGCGGTCGCCACCGCCACGCCGACCGTGCTGCCGCCCACCGCCGAGCAGGCGCTGCGCGAAGCACCCGATCAGGCCGCGCCGCTGATGCCGCCCGATACCGTGGGTCCGTTGCTCGACGGCGAACAGGATGTCTGGCTCGCCGCCTGCGCGGGCTTCCATAGCAGTCCCTTCGCCGACGCTGGATCACCCTGCGCGCAGCCCTTCTGGGGCTGCCTCGATTGTCCCAACGCCGTCATCACTGTGCGCAAGCTCCCCGCGATCCTCGCCTTCCTCGCGTTCGTCGAAGAACAGCGGCTGAGCCTGCCCCCGACCGACTGGACGGCCAAGTTCGGCCGCGTCCATGCCCGCATCACCGCCCAGGTCCTGCCGGCCTTCGCCGATGCAGTCATCGCCGATGGACGCCGGCAGATGGAGAGCGAGCGGCTTTATCTGCCACCGGAGGCACGCGCATGACCATGCCAGCCCATGCCCAGGCGCCCGCCTTCGACGATCGCCCCGTGCTGGCGAGCGCGCCGCTCAAGGCAGGCCACGCCCGCGAGGAGCTGTCGCGCGTCGGCGATCCGAGCTGGGATCTCGGTCCCGCCGTCTTCCGTGAGAACGCCCGGCGCTGCCACGTCACCGTGCATTTCGACGTGCTCGAACATGCCGATGTGCAGGCGGCGATGCGCGCCTATCTCTACGCCCGCCTCAACGCCGATCTCCCCGGCTATCGGACGAAGTTACCGCCCGCCTGTATCCGCCAGGCATTCAACCGTGCCCGCCGGTTCTTCGCCTTCGCTCGTGACCGGCTCGGACGGCTCGACGTTTCCCGTATCGATCAGGCATTGGTCGATGCCTATGCCCGTCATCTTCGTGACGATCCTGCCCGACGGCCAGTCATCGTCGGCCACCTCCTCGAAGTGGTTTCGGATCTCTATTACTATCGTGACCACCTCGCTGGCGGAGGCCTTGCATTCGAGCCTTGGGCCGGCCAGGCCCCGGCACGCGTCGCGGGCTACCGGCATGTCCGGGAGAACCGCACGCCGCGGTTCCCCGAAGAGGTCATCGCCGCGCTGCTCGCCTGGTCGTTGCGCTACGTCACCGTCTTCGCTGACGATATTCTCGCAGCCCGCCGCGAGCTTGATCGGCTCGAAGCGCGCCGGGACCGCCTTGTCACCGCCGATGCCGGCCTTCCAGACGCTGATCGCCGGCAACGTCGCCGCACCCGCCTGAAGGCCTATTTCGATCGCCGACGCCGCGAGGGGCGCGGCGCACCGATCTGGGCCACCGCTCATAACGGCAAGCTGCGCGTCGATCCGGGCACCGGCAACGTGACCCCACCGATCAACGCCCATCTCCTGCATCTCCATGCCGGGATCGACGCGCAGGCCGAGCCCGGAGCGCATCTCATGCTGACCGGCGGCGAAGCGAGGTTGATCGATGCAGTGGCGGCCGAGCTGGGGGTGGAGGTCGGCGGCATGGACACGCCGATCTCGATCGATCCCGATAGCGGTCGGCCATGGCGCGAGCGCTTCGACGCGAAGACTCTCGCACACGAGGAACGGATGCTCCAGGCCGCCGCCTATATCGTGTGCGCCTATCTGACCGGCATGCGCGACTGCGAGGTGCAGGCGATGCGGCGCGGATGTCTCTCGATCGCGCGCAGCGAGGACGGCCTGATCGAACGGCATCGCATCCGATCGACCATCTACAAGCGCCGCGCCGCCGCGGGCGAGGCGGCGAGCTGGGTGACGATCGAACCGGTCGCAGACGCGATCGCGGTGCTCGAACGTCTGTCGGCAGGAGCGGCGCGCGCCAGCGGCAGCGATACGCTCTGGCCGGTGCTTCGTCCCCGCGCTGTCAGCAAGACGCATCTGTCGAGTGAGGTGGTGCGCCAGCTCAACACCTTCCGCGATCACCTCAACACCGCCTTCGGCAGCCCCGATGAGCCGGTCATCCCGCCCGGTCCCGATGGCAACCCATGGCGCATCACGACGAGGCAGTTCCGGCGCACCATCGCGTGGCACATCGCCAACCGTCCGTTCGGCACCATCGCCGGCATGATCCAGTACAAGCACGCCTCGGTCGCCGCGTTCGAAGGCTATGCCGGGACCAGCGCATCGGGGTTTCGCGCTGAGGTCGAGGCGCAGCGCCGGCTCGGTCAGATTGACGACCTGCTGGACTATTTCGACCGGCGTCAGGGCGGCGCATCGCTCGGTGGACCGGCGGGACCGCGCATCGCGCGGACGCTCGACGATGCCGCCGTCAGACAAGGGCCTTTGCCCGCCATGATCGCCGATCGCGCCCGCCTGCGCGTCATGCTCGCCAGCGTCGCGCGCACCTTCCATGTCGGCCCGCTTGCGGATTGCTTCTTCGATCCCGCGACCGCGCTCTGCCTCAAGCGCGTGACGACCCCCGATCCGGCACAGCCGCTCACCGCCCTGTGCGAACCGACCCGCTGTCCCAACGCCTGCATCACCGCTCGCCATAGGCCGGCCTGGGAACGCGCGGCGGCCGATGCCAAGGCGCACTTACGCGAACGGCGCATCTCCGATCTCCAGCGTCAGGCTCTCCAGCGCGAGCTGGATCGCCTGAGCGTGGTGATTGCCGGGATCGATCCTCCCGCGCCGTAGACCACCCCGGCTGTTGGCGGAGTCCTGCGCCGGTCGGCGCGCCCGCGCAACGGCTTCGCCGTCCTTCGCTTCGCTGCGGCCCTGACGGGTGCGCGAGCACCCCTGTGCCCGGCGCGAACGGGCCTCCGCCGCCGGGGATGGTCCCCGGCGCGAGAACGGAGAACAGATCATGTCAGCCTCACAACGCTCAGACGTCTATGCTCGCGTCACGCAAGCGATTGTCGACGCCATCGAAGCCGGCACCGGCACCTGGCGCATGCCCTGGCACCACACCGGCGCCGACGTCACCCGCCCGACCAACGTCGCCAGCGGCAAGCCCTATCGCGGCATAAATACGGTCTCGCTCTGGGCGGCCGCCTATGGCAGCGGCTATGCGAGCGGGGTCTGGGGCACCTATCGCCAGTGGCAGGCGCTCGGCTCGCAGGTCCGCAAGGGTGAGCACTCCAGCCTCGGCGTCCTCTGGAAGGAGTTTCGCGCGAAGGGCGACGAAGCCGTTGACGATGACGACCATCGACGGCTTTTCGCCAAGGCGTTCAGCCTGTTCAACGCCGATCAGGTCGATGGCTATGCGCCCGAACCGGGGCCGGACCTGCCCCAGAGCGAACGCCTCGCCGCCGCCGAAGCCTTCATCGCCGCCCTCGGCATCGATACCGTCTACGGCTCGGCCAGCGCCTATTATCACATCGCCGAAGACCGCATCCACATGCCGGATTTCAGCGCCTTTCACGATGCCCACGGCTTCTACGCCACCCATATTCACGAGGCGGCTCATGCCAGTGGCGCAGCCCACCGGCTCGACCGGGACTTCAGCGCCAAGTGGACCAGGCACGCGCTTGCCATGGAGGAAGCGACCGCCGAGCTCACCGCATCATTCCTGCTCGCCGATCTCGGGATCGCGCACGAACCCCGACCCGACCACGCCGCCTACATCGCCTTCTGGCTCCAACTCCTGAAGGACGAGCCTCGGGCGATCTTCACCGCCGCCAGTAAGGCGCAAGCCGCGGCCGACTGGATGCACTCCCAGCAGGCACCTGCTTGATCCTTCAGTCGAACCGATCAGTATCGAGCCCGAACGCTGGCGAAGAAGCTGCGGCCGGGCTCGGGGAAGCCATCCGTCAGCGTGTAGTTGTCGTCGAACAGGTTGCGTGCGCCGACACCGATTTCAACGCCGTCAAGCAGCGCATAATCGATACGCAGGTTCGCCTGCACATAGCTGCCGGTGCGGTAGTAGACCGGCGGCGAGGCGGTGGTCAGGGTCGTCCGGTCCGATGCGATATCAACGTTTGGCACGACCGTCAGCCCCGCCACCGGGGACCAGGATGCATAGACGAAGCCCTTGTGGGTGGGCACGTCGGTCAACCGGAAGACAGGAACGATCGTGCCGGGCGCGGGCGTGCCGATGTCGAACGAGCGATGCGTGTAAGTATAGTTGGCGCCAAGCTCGAGGGTGGAGCTCACATGGGCGGTTAGCGCCAGTTCCGCCCCATAATATTCGGCGCTGCCAAGATTCTGCCGCTGGCTGGTGTTCGCCGGGAAGCCGGCCGGCCGCACCGATACGATCGCGTCGCTAATGTCGCTGTAGAAGATAGCGCCTTCGACCCGCAGCAGGCCGAACTGGCGCGACCCGCCGATTTCGTAATTGGTTGCTCGCTCCGCCTTGAGGTCGGGATTGGATGCTGCAGTGCCGAACTGCGTGCTGAACCGCTCGAAGATCGTCGGGAAGCGTGCCCGCGACGAGATGCTCGCGTGGAGGCTGGTGCTGGCATCAGGCGTCCACACGAGTTGGCCCTGACCGTTGAACGCGCTCGCATTGCGGATCGGATAGCTGAACAACCGCGCGGCGCCGCCGCCGGGCGGCGTGCCATATTCCTCAGCCTTCTGGAGATCGCGCCAGTCGAAGCTCGCGCCGGCGATGAACGTCAGCGCGGGCGACAATACCAGTCGATTCTCGGCGGCGATGCTGTAGGTGTCTTCAACATTGGTCTGGCGCGGTTCGGTGAAGCCGCTCGGGAAGCTCTGCTGCCATTCGACGTGCTTGTCGCGCCGATAGTGCGCGGCAAGGCTCAACCGATCGGCATCGGTCAGCTCGACGTCGAGCTGGGCGGAGCCGCCCCAGGTCTTGTCGGCATAGTAGCTGTTGAAGGCGCGGCCCAGTGTCTGCGTGGTTTGGGTGCGGTTGTCGAACGAGCGCAGCAGATTGTCGAAGCTGTTGATGTAGGCGCGCGTTTTCAACGTCGCCCGCTCGCCTAGCGCCGTGGTCGACAGGAAGTAAATGCTCTCGATGTTCCAATAGGGCCAGCTCCAGTTGCGCTGGGTCGCAACGCCATCGGTTACATGGAGCGGCGCGTTCTTGGCGCCTTCCTGCCGCGTGTAGCTGATCGAGTATTCGTCCGTTTCATTGGGCGTGAGCCCGAACTTGGCGTTCACCCGCCAGTCGCGGGTGCGCGAGAAGTCGCGCGCTCCGCCATCCTCCGCCGATCCGGGCGTGGGCGTGTAGCCGCCCGCGAGATCCCAATGGTCCTGGAAGTTGCGCGTGTAAGAGCCCTGCGCATACCATCTATCCTGCCTGGTCCCAAGCAGCGCGAAGACGTTGTAGCCGGCATAGTCGGCGTCGCGATCGAGGTTGAGCGTGCCGCGCACCTCCGCCTCGATCTCCTTGGTGGGTTTGCGCGTCACCAGATTGACCGCACCGCCCATCGCACCGGGGCCGTCGAGCACCGAAGCGTAGCCCTTGGCGACCTGCACCTCGGCGATGTCGGGCGTGAGGAAGCGGCCATAATCGAGCCGGTTGTCGGCGGGAAGGTAGACCCGGATGCCGTCGAGCGAGAGCGGCACCTGGAACCGGTCGAAGCCGCGCACGAAGATCAGCCGTTCGTTGCGCGAGCCGCCACTGTTCGACGACGACACGCCGGGCATCAGGTTGACCGCTTCGTCGAGCGTGTTGCGGTTGAAGGTGTAGATCGCGTCGGACGACAATGTCGCCTGACCGATCGCGATCCCCTCTGGCCGCGGCGCGGTGACGATGATCTGGCCCAGCGTGAAGGCACTGTCGTCCGCAAGCCCCGCGGTGTCCGCCGTCTGGGCGTGCGCCTGTGTGTTGGCCACGAGCGCGGTGGTCATGGCAAGCATCGGTAAAAGTCGCATCAGTCCCCCATCGGCGCGCGCCGGCATTGTGCTTTGGCGACTCGCTATATATGGCCATATACATCACTTGGTTCGGAGGAACAGCGGGATGCGCCATGGTCTTGTCGCAGCACTGGTCGGGATCGCACTGATGACGTCCTTGTCGGACGCCCGCGCCCAGCAGGACGTAAAGGGCTGCGCTGCCGGTTCGGCGACCATGCCACCCGAGCTCTTGGGGTGGTCTTCACGGCGGCCGATCGCTGCATCCAGCGATGCGTCGGGCCTTCGCGCCGCGACTCTCGTCATCGGTTCTGCGGCGGACGCGACACTCAAGTCGACCAGCGAAGTCCGCTACGTGACGCGCCCTGAGAAGCCCGGCGGCTCGGTCAGCTATGGCGGCCTGTTCGCCTTTACGGTCGAACAAGCGGGCATCTATCGCGTCGCGCTCGGCTCCGGGGCGTGGATCGATGTGCTGCGGGGCAGGACTGCAGTCGCATCGACGGCGCATGGTCACGGGCCGGACTGCTCGGGCATCCGCAAGATGGTCGATTTCCCGCTGACGCCGGGCCGGTACACGCTCCAGATCGCGGCGAACGGGGAGCCGAAGCTTTCGCTGATGATCGCCCGGCTGCCCTGAGGCAATGCGCCGCGTCGCACGTAACGGTTTGGGGATCGCGGCTGCTCTTCTGACGATCGCAGCTGCCCATTCGCCGCAATGGCGCTGGAACCTTCTAGCCGGAATGGCGCCGCCCCCGGTTCCCATCGACAACCCCATGAGTGCGGCCAAGGTCGAACTGGGCCGGCGGCTATTCTATGAAGCCGACCTGTCGATCGACGGCACCATGTCCTGCGGCACGTGCCATTCGCAAAAGCATGCCTTCGCCGACGACAACCGCACGCGTCCCGGCGTGTATGGCGATCCCGGCCGCCGCAATGTCCCCGGGCTCGCCAACGTCGGCTATGCGGCAAGGCTGACCTGGGCCGACCCGCGCCTGACGAGCCTGGAGTTGCAGGTCGCTGTGCCGGTGCTAGGCGAGCATCCGGTCGAGATGGGCATGAAGGGCAAGGAGGCCGAGATAGCGCGGCGGCTCGCCAGCGATTCTTGCTACATTCGGATGTTCCAGACGGCCTTTCCCGAGGTGAACGGCGCGATCGACATGACGACCGTGGCAAAGGCACTCGCGGCATTCGAGCGCACGATGCTGGCGTTCGATACGCCCTTCGATCGCTCTCGCCGGGGGCGGGCCGATGCGATGATCCCAGCGGCGCGACGCGGTGCCGAGCTGTTTTTCGGACGCGCTGATTGCGCCAGCTGCCATGGCGGGCCGAACTTCACCGACGATGGCTTCCATGCCCTCGAAGTTCCGACGCGGGGAACCGATCGGGGTCTCGGGGAGGTGACGGGCATCGCTTCGGACGATGGCAAATTCCGTACGCCCGGGCTCCGCAATGTGGCCCTGACTGCGCCCTATATGCACGACGGCGAAAGCCCGACATTGATCGATGCTGTTCGTCACCATCGTACTGTTGCCTCGATCGAGAGGCTTTCGGAACCCGATATTGCCGATCTCGTCGCCTTTCTCAGGGCCTTGACCGATCAGCGTTTCATCACAGACCCGCAGTTCGCGTTGCCGATGAAGGCGTGCGGCAAAAAACTCTGAGGCTAATTCGTTGCTGCCGGCGTCGATGCCGCTCGGGCCGGCTCGCTCGCCTCTCGTGGGGTGTCGAGCAAGAGCGCAGTCAACGTGCGGAGCCTCCCTTCGGCCGCCTCCGCAAGCTGCTGCTCAAGCGCGCGATAGGCATCGAGCACCGTTCGGCCGCAATCGGTCAGCCGCGCGCCCTTGGACGGCCCGCCGCCTTTGGTCGTTTCGACGAGCTTGTCTTTCCAGGATCGGTTCATGGTGTCGACTAGCATCCAGGTGCGGCGATAGCTCATTCCCATCGCGCGGCCCGCGGCCGCGATCGAGCCTTCGCGGTCGATCGCTTCGAGCAGATCGGCCTTGCCGGGGCCGATGGCCGGCTGATCGCCGCAGAATATCTGCGCCTTGAGCTTGAGAGCCCCTTTCCTGACCATCGACTACTTGCCGATCAGGACGTCGCTCGCCTTCACGATGACCGTCACCTTGTCGCCAGCGGAAAGACCCAGATCAGCCACGGCTTCGTTGGTCACGCTGGACGTGACGATGTTGCCGCCGCCGATGTCGATCTTGACCGAAGCGCTCACCGCACCTGGCGTAACAGAAACGACTGTTCCTGCGATCTGATTGCGCGCGCTTATCTTCATCTTCAACTCCTGCGGAATCCTGAACAGTCATAGCATATTCGCCCCGCTCGATAACGCTTTCGAGCAGCCGGAGAAGCTGCCGGCGCCATAGCCAGACAGACGCTTAAAGTATTGCGGACGCCGCTTGCGCGGCGGCGCTGATATTCTGGGCCTCCCTGCGATGCGGGAGTGGTCGGCGATCCCTGCTAGGCCCGCCACGGTGCGCTGCAAGCCTCGGCTTCGCCGGGCTGCTCCATTTCATTTCGCCCCTCCGGGTGCAGCCCGCCGCTTCAGCGGGCCTCTCCAGTCGCTCTCGCCGCCCACCCCCGCCTCGGCGGGAGCCATGGGGTTTTTGGGCAGTGCTGGAGGCTACCGATGCTTTTCACCTTCCAACCGCCATTTTGGGCTGGACTGTCAGGATATATCGCCGAAATGGGATCGGCCTTCCTGTGCGCCGCGCTGGGCATCGTGCCGACCGTCCGCCATGCCGACTACCTCGCGGCATGGCTTGAGGTTTGCCGGGAGGACAGCCGGGCGATCTTCCGCGCCGCCAGTCAGGCAAGCAGGGCCGCCGACTGGCTGCTGACCCGGCATCGCAAAGCGCAGGATGCGCGCGTCGGAGGGAGGATCGCGGCATGATCCTCCTCACGCCCGGGCTTCGCGCCGCCCTGCGGGCCAACGCTGGCAAAATCAATTTGCCCGGCCACGATCCGCTGCCCCTGGTCAAATTGTTCAATCCGCTGAGCGCTGCCACATGGCTGGCGACCGAGCTTCACGAGGATGACGACACCCTGTTCGGCCTTGCCGATCTCGGGTTCGGCTGCCCCGGGCTCGGGGTGTTCAGCCTGTCCGAAATCGCCAGCGTCCGCCTGCCGTACGGCCTGCGCATCGAACGCGACATCGCGTTCGGGACGGACCGGCCGCTGTCGGTCTGGGCCGAATGGGCGCGCCGCGCCGGTTCGATCCTCCAAGCCGAATCGCTGCTCCGCCGCGCAGCGCGCGGCGCTTCCGAGCTTCCGACCGGCAACGGCGGATGACGCGGGCGGCCGTTCGCCGCCGATCAGAAAGCCGGTCCCGCCATCCGGCAAGATCAACGGGACCGGCACTCAAAAGGAGTAGTCCCATGAAACTCGACTTCATCGATCATGACAAGCTGTTCATCGACAAGACAAATATTCGCTACGGCAGACGCGCCCCGGACGTGAGCGACATCATCGCCACTGTCCGCAAGCGCGGCATCATACTGCCGCTGCTGGTCAAGCCCGCCAATGACGAAGGCCGTTGCGGCATCGTCGCAGGCGCGCGGCGCTGGACCGCCGATGGCATTGCCCGCGCCGAAGGCATCGACCACGGGCCTTTGCCCTGCGCCATTCTCGGGGACGGCGATGATGCCGCCGCCATCGAAGCCTCGATGATCGAGAACATGGCGCGGCTCGACCCCGACGAGGTGACCCAGTGGGAGAGCTTCGCCCGGCTGGTCAGGGAAGGCCGCGACGTGGCCGACATTTCGGAGACCTTCGGGCTGCCCGAGTTGACGGTCCGGCGCGTCCTCGCCCTTGGCAATCTGCTCCCGCGTATCCGCGATCTCTACCGCAGGGAGAAGATCGATGCGGCCACTGTCCGCCACCTGACCCTGGCCAGCAAGAGCCAGCAAAAGGCATGGCTGGCGCTGATCGACGATCCGCAAGCCCGGGCGCCGACCGGGCATCAGGTGAAGGCATGGCTGTTCGGAGGACAGGCGATCCCGGTCAGGCACGCCCTGTTCGACGTGGACAGCTTCAAGGGGCCGATCACCGGCGATCTTTTCGGCGAGGACCGCTATTTCGCGGACGCTGATGCCTTCTGGACCGCACAGAATGCGGCGATCGAGACCAAGAAGGCCGCCTATCTGGAAAATGGCTGGAGCGATGTCGTGATCGTGCCGCCCGGCGAGCATTTCCAGACCTGGGAGCATGAACGCGCGCAGAAGCGCAAGGGCGGGCGCGTCTATATTGCCCTGCGCGCCAATGGCGAGGTGGTGTTCCATGAGGGCTATCTCACGCGCAAGGAAGCCCGCCGCGCTGAAACGGGCGCGACCCCCGCGAGCGGGACGAAGCCGGGGCGCGCCGAACTCACCAGCACCCTCGCCGCCTATGTCCATCTCCATCGCCATGCGGCGGTGCGGGCCGCTCTCCTTAGCCATCCGGCGGTCGCGCTGCGTCTCATGGTCGCCCATGCCATCGTCGGCTCGCACCTGTGGAGCGTGAAGCCCGACCCGCAGACCGCTCGCAACGATGCGGTGCGCGAGTCCGTCGAAACCTGCCTTGCCGAAACCCGCTTCGACGAGCATCGCCGCGCCGTGCTCGCTGTGCTCGGTCTTTCTGCCGAGGAAGCGACCGTGACCGGCGGCAATGGCGACGACTATGGCGTGGCGAGCCTGTTCCTGCGCCTGCTCAACCTGTCCGACCCGGCGCTGATGGAGGTCATCGTCCTTGTCATGGGCGAAACGCTGGCAGTCGGCAGCGCCGCCGTCGATGCGGTCGGCGCCTGTCTGACCGTCGATATGGCCGACTGGTGGCAGGCCGACGCGGCTTTGTTCGAGCTGATCCGTGATAAGGAAGTGCTCGGCCAGATCGTCGCCGAAATGGCGGGCGAGCAGGTCGCCAGCGCCAATGCGGACGAGACGACCATGACCCTGAAGCGCATCGTCCGCGATCATCTCGACGGCAAGGATGGGAGGACCAGGGTCGAACGCTGGGTGCCGAAATGGATGGCCTTCCCCCCCGCCGCCTATACCGCGCGCGGCGGCGTCGCCACCGTCGCCGCCCATGCCAGGGTCGAAGCGGCGCGGGCGATGCTTGCGGGCGAAGCAGAGGCCGAGCCGGTGGCGCACGCGGCCTGATCTCGATGCGGGCGGCGGTTTTCCGCCGTCCGCTCTTCTTTCCGGCTGGTTGAAAAATTTCGCCGCTCGCCTCGGCCCTGACGGGCGTCGGCGCGCGGCATTTCGTTTCAGGGAACGGGCAGGTCCGGGTCATCCTCGACGATGCGGCGGAAACCGGTTGCGACATATTTCTGATATTGCGGCTTTACAGGCTCAGTCTGCGCGCGTGTTCTTGCCGTTGAACCAGATCGACCGCTTGCCGCTGTTCTTGCCGCCTGGCATTGATGCAGTTCCGGCGCATGGATACCGCCGATCCGGATGCGTTCGCCGCTCTCCAGCTGGAAGTTATCGCCATCGGTTACATCAGCAATCCGACCGGTGACAGGTGCTCGAATGGCGCGGTCAGCGGCAGGGCAAACGCACCGACCGGAAAAGACAGCCTGATCGGCATGCTATTTCCGCGCGCGGCGGATCACGATCCGTGTCTCGCCGCCGATTGAGCAGACATCCTTGCGGCGCTCGAACCCCGCACTGCCAGCCAGCTCGCGTGTCTTGTGATTGGCATGCTGGCGCACCGAAAGGCCGAGCTTGCCGGTGATGCAGTCGTCGCAGATCGGTGTCGGCGCCAGCCGCTCGACCAATCCCCGCACCTGATCCAGTACCGTCATCGTTCCCCCTCCGTCCGCCTCTTGTAGGAGCGTCGCGGCGGGCGGGCAACGGGCGGCAGGGGGACCACAGGCGCTGGTTTCGGGCGTAGGCCGTCCCATCGGGGCTGACGCATTCCCGTTTCATTGTCGCCCGACTTTTCCGTCTGCGCTGCCGGCGGCCTGTTCGATTGAGCGGTTTGCCGCTGTCCGTCCTTCATCGCGCAACGGCGAACCGACGGGCTTCTTCCCCGGCGTGTGCCACGCCTTCCTCGCGCGGCAAGAAGCCCGCCTCCCGCCGTCCTCCGCTTCCGCTTCGGCCCTGCGGGTGCGCGCCGTCCGGCCTGCGGCCCGACAACCGCATCGAGGCCGCAATCGGGCGGCGTCGAGACTGAAAAGGAATGACGACATGGCACAGATTGGCAGCTTCATCCGCGGCGAGAACGGCATCTACGCCGGCGAAATCCGCACCCTGACCCTGCGCGTCAAGGCCACGATCCGGCCCTGCGAGCGCGAGCATGACAAGGCGCCCGACCACCGCGTCAACGCCAACGGCGTCGAATTCGGCGCGGGCTGGACCAAGGCGGCGCGCGAAACCGGCCTCGAATATCTGAGCCTCAAGCTCGACGATCCGTCCTTCCCGGCCCCGATCTATGCGACGCTCACCCAGAGCGACGAAGGCGAGCACAAGCTCATCTGGTCGCGCTGACCGGCCAAAGGAGTGTCGAATTCGCCTCTGGCGGGTTCGACACTCCCACCATCGCCGTCGGCAGGCGAAGTACGCCGTACCGGGCCGCCCCCAGACCAGCACGGCGCCGCCCGGAACGGAGCCCGACATGGACGATGATGATATGACGCGCGCCGAGCGTGCGCGCACCAGCAATCCGTTTCTCAACACCGCCCAGGCCGGACACTTTCTCGGCCTGTCGATGCGCACACTGGAGCGCATGCGCCGGCGCGGAGAAGGTCCCGCCTTCCGCCGCCACGCGCGCTATGTCCTCTACCATATCGACGATCTCATCGCCTGGTCCGAGGCCTCGCGCAACGGAGGCCGGCGATGAGCGGGCGCGGGCTTTCCCGCTGGGGCGATGCGCTGCGGGACGCCAGGCAGCGCCGCCGCACGCTCCGCCATCGCGCAGCGATCCTCGGGATCGGGGTCGCGTGTCTCGCCGCAACGATCGCGCTGCCGCCGCGCCCGCTACTGGTCTGGAATACATCGGCAAGCGCGCCGGTCGGCCTCTATGCCGTGACCGCGCCCGAGCGAATTCGGACCGGCGATATGGTGATCGCCTGGCCACCCGAGACCGCGCGCCGGCTTGGTGCGGAGCGCCGCTACATCCCCTTCAATGTACCGCTGGTGAAGCGCGTCGCCGCCGCGCCGGGCGACAGGGTCTGCGCATCCGGGTCGGCGTTGAGCGTCAACGATCGGACAATTGCGCGGCGTCTGACCACAGATGCGCGTGGCCGTCCGATGCCCTGGTGGACCGGCTGCGTCACCTTGAGCGATGGCGCATTGCTCCTCCTGATGGACAACCCGGCGTCATTTGACGGGCGCTATTTCGGGCCGACCCAAGCGGATGGCATCATCGGCAAGGCGCATCTTTTGTGGCGGCGCTGAATACGATCGCGGTCGCGCTGGCACTGCTGGTCGCGGCCCCGGCAAGCGCT
Source organism: Sphingobium lignivorans (assembly GCF_014203955.1). NCBI lineage: Bacteria > Pseudomonadati > Pseudomonadota > Alphaproteobacteria > Sphingomonadales > Sphingobiaceae > Sphingobium > Sphingobium lignivorans. The sequence continues at coordinate 2,669,973 of NZ_JACHKA010000001.1, read as the reverse complement.
CGTGTCGCTGAAGATCCGGTCGCAAGATGGCAGCCGATCATCGCCGAAGCCTCACAGCGCCTCGGCCTACCGGAAGCCTGGATCATTGCCGTCATGCGCGCCGAAAGCCGCGGAAGGACGACCCTCGATGGCCAACCGATCACCAGCCGTGCCGGAGCGATAGGCCTGATGCAGCTCATGCCGGGCACCTATGCGGAAATGCGCGGCCGGCTCGGGCTTGGGCCCGATCCTCATGATCCGCGCGACAACATCCTGGCGGGCGCGGCCTATCTGCGGCTGATGCATGATCGGTTCGGCTACCCGGGGCTGTTTGGGGCCTACAATGCCGGCCCAACACGCTATGCGGAGCACCTTCGGACGGGCCGTCCGCTTCCGGGCGAGACCCGGGCCTACCTCGCGGTGCTTGCCCGGATGCCATTTTCGCCTGCCATGCCGTCCGGCATTCTTTCCGGCGACAGGCTGTTTTTCTCTGCGGGCAGGGCTATTGGACAGCCCCCCCGACAGCCGAATGGCAATGGCATTTTTGTCGATCTAAACACGGCTTCCGACCGCGCGCGACCATAGGGCGGCGCAACCCGGAAAGGGGATGTCTGCTCAGTTCGTCCCAGTGTGCAGGCTGGATCGGGCCGCCTCAAGAGACGACGGGGCCCCACCATTTTCCTGGCGAACCAGCGTCGGCTCTCCTTCGTCAGCGTCGCGCGGCGCCAGGAAAATCGTGACCCCCATCGCCGCTCGCGCGGTCGTGGCGCCCAGCGCCACGATCTCCTGACCCGACCCGATCCACCCAGCGGCCAGCCTCGTCTTTCACAGCAAAGCGAGGAACCGGACATGACAATCGAAGCTCAGATCGAGGAGCTGCGCGCCGAGCTAGGAGCCATATCGAACCCTGTCGAGGAGGCTCAGATCAGGGCCGAACTGGCGATGGCGCTGACGGAGAAAGCGCGGCTCGAGGCCGCGTTCGGAACAGGAAACGCAGCGCTGGAATGACCGGTCCGGAGCGATGTCTGCAAGGGCGTCGCTCCCCCATTTTGATCGTTGCACAGAGAACGGGATCGAGCACGAAGTGGCAGCAGGGGCGGGGGGCAGGAGCAGAAGGGGTAAGGCAAGATAGAGAAGCTATGGCACTACCGGCTCCGCCGACATACCATAAGTTATTGTCTGCACATCGTTTTTCTAGGGCGGAGCACAGTGCCGCCGCTGCGGAGGCAGTGCCGGTCGGGCCAGAAATGGCGGATTTCCGCCATGTTCAGCGGCACCGGTTTTCATGGATTTCGCCAGCGCGCATGGTCGGCTTTTCGCTGGCCGGATCACCCTGTCCATGAGCACCGAAGACGAGTTCGAGCCTCGGCTGGGCCGCATCCGCAGCGGTAGCAAGTCGCGATCGCCGCGCAAGTTTCTCCACCGCGTCATCGCCGCCGCCAACCTCGCGCGCGGCGGCGCGCCGGGACTGTCGCGCAAGCCGGGCTTCACCGGCAGCCGGATCGGGCGCGGCGCCGGGGTCGGCCGCGTGCTCGCCAGCCGCGACCGCTTCGCCGCGTTTCGCCAGCGCCGCGTCATCGTCAAGATCAGGCCGGTCACCCTGGGCGGCAAGGGTTTCGCTGTCGCCAAGGCGCATCTTCGCTATGTCGAGCGTGATGGCACCACCCGCGATGGCGATCGCGGCCAGCTCTATGGCGCCGAAACCGACAAGGTCGATCGCAACGCCTGGCTCGACCAGGCCAGGGACGACCGTCACCAGTTCCGCATCATCGTCAGCCCCGAGGACGGCGCGGACTATGAGGATCTGAAGCCGCTCACCCGGCGTCTCATGACCCGGATGGAGGAGGATCTCGGAACGAAGCTCGATTGGGTGGCGGTCGATCATTACAATACCGGCCACCCGCACACCCATATCATCGTCCGCGGGATCGACGAGCGCGGCCGCGATCTCGTCATCGCCCGCGACTATATCAGCCACGGCCTGCGCGAGCGCGCCTGCGAGCTGGTCGATCTCGACTTGGGACCGCGCACTGACGACGCGATCGAGCTGCGACTGCGCGCCGAGGTCGGACAGGAACGACTGACCAGCATCGACCGCGCGCTGATCCGCGAGGCCGACGCCAATATCCTCGTCAGCTCGGACGCGCGTGGCGCCTTCGATCAGGCCATCCGCATGGGCCGGCTGAAGAAGCTGGAGCGCCTGGGCCTGGCAACGCAGTTCGGCGCGGCCCATTGGCGGCTTGCGCCGGATCTCGCAGGCACGCTCCGGCGCATGGGCGAGCGCGGCGACATCATCCGCACGATGCAGCGTGCTTATGCCGCGCGCGGCCAGGCGCTGGCGATCGCCGACCAGGCAATCTACGATCCCACCGCGCCGGGTGCCCGTCCGCTGGTCGGTCGTATCGCCGAGCGCGGCCTGTCCGATGAACATGCCGATCGCCATTACCTGATCGTCGAGGCGGCCGACGGACGCTCGCACTATGTTGCGATCGGCAAGGGCGAAAATGTCGAGGCTCATGAGACCGGCGCGATCGTTCGCATTACGCCGGTCGAAACGCGCATCCGCGCTGCCGATCGCACCGTGGCTGAAGTCGCTGCCGCCAATGGCGGGCGTTATACGGTTGATGCGCACCTTCGCCACGATCCGAGCGCCACCGAAGCGTTCGCCGAAAGTCATGTGCGCCGGCTTGAGGCGATGCGGCGACTGACGAAGGCGGTTGAGCGGGAGCCCGACGGCGCCTGGATCATCGCGCCCGATCATCTCGACCGCGCCGCCGCCTATGAAGCGGCGCGCGCCAGGGATCGGCCGATTGCGGTGGAAACACTCTCGCACCTGCCCCTGGAGAAACTGGTCGACGCCGATGCGGCGACCTGGCTCGACCGCGAGCTGGTCGCGCCCACGCCGGAGCCGCTGCGCGACGCCGCGTTCGGGCAAGATGCCGTTCAGGCGCAGGCGCGGCGGCGGCAATGGCTGATGGCGCAGGGGCTTGCCGAGGAGATGGACGGACAATGGACGCCGCGGCCAGATATGCTCACCGCGCTTCAGCGGCGCGAGTTGCTGCGCGTGGCCGGGCAGCTTTCCGACGAGCTGGGCCTGCCGTTCGCCGAGGCAGGGCAGCATGAGCGGATCGAGGGCCGGTTCGCACGCACGGTCGAGCTGGTGAGCGGCCGGCATGCGCTGATCGAGCGCTCGCGGGATTTCACATTGGTCCCTTGGCGCCCGGTGCTGGGGCCGCATGTTGGCAAGTCGGTGTCCGGCATCATGCGCGACGGTGGGATCAGTTGGTCGCTAGGGCGTCAACGGAGTGGGCCGAGCATTTCCTGATCGGCACAGGTTCAACGAAAGGGAGTAATGGCTGGATCCGGCTCGCCGAACTCGATTTCCATCCAGTCGTCGGGATCGCCTTCGTACCTTTCATCGCCGAGCCGGCCGTCGGCAGGCGTCCTTAGACCAGTCGCGGTCCAAGCACGAGGATGGGTCAAGAAATCCATCGCATCGGAAGCATCGAACCGAAATTGCCGCTCGCCTTCGGCCGCGGTCGTTTGAACCCGGATCGTTGCGCCGGTGTCCTGCAGACGTCGGGCTATGACGATGGTGTCGAAATCCATTTTGCTCTCCTTCGGCCATATAGCGATTGCGCTTACGTCAATGCCGGAGCTGAACGTTCAGTGACGTCAGTGCGGGTATGAGATCGGCAAGGCGCGTCAAATCCTCGACCGGACAGCGCGGATCGAGCTTCACCTCGGCAGCGCGATCGTAGATCGCGACGCACTCGGCGTTGGTGATCCTGGACATATAGACGACGCCGTCGAAGTCGGTCGCGTCATAGAGTTGCTGGCTGAACCTGCGACCGGCCTTTTGTGCCCGGCCGCGAATGGCATCAGTAGGCACGCCAAGCCGGCTCGCTCCGCTGGTGCGAAGATCCAGCAGCTTGAGCGGTTTCAACGCAATCAGGTTCGTGACCACCAACTCATCAAGATCGGCTCCGAGCAGCACACGCGCTTGTTTGCCCTGAAAGCGATCGCGGATGACCTTCTCGGCAATGGCGGTCGGCAGATCCTGCGCGGCATAGAGCACGGTGAAGGCGTTGGTCGCGCTGGAGAAGCGCGTCTTCCCATGCCCCACGCCCATCGGCGTGGCGCGATGGCGCGCTTCGATGATCCGCAGATAGCCGGACACGTCGATACCGACCGCCAGCTCCCGCAGGATTGCGGCGTCGAAAGTCACGGATGTTCGAAGACCGTCCAGGCCGCTTCCACGACCTCGTCCCTGCGATCCTGCTTGAGCAGGTCGATCGGCCGCTTGTTGGCGAGCAACGGGCTTTGCTGGACCAGCCACAGCCAGGCACGGCGCGGATTGCCGACGGCCTTGAGCACATCGGCGATGCCTTCGACGGGGCGGCCGTCGACGAACTGCTCTAGCGGAAAGGCGTGCTTACGCGCGCCTGCAAGCAACGCCACGACCTGTCCACGCTTCTGCCAGTCATGGAGCGTCGAGCGGGCAATGCCCTGATCGCTCAGCGCGCTCGATCCGGCGACAGGCCCCGCCCAATCCTCGAGCGGAACCCTGGTCGCATAAGCGGCCAGCCGACGCCGGCCCTCCTCAATGTCGATCAACTCGCCGATACCGCTGCCCTTGCCGAGCTCAATCTCAGTCGGCTCGGGAATCTCGATTCGGGCAGGCGCATCCTCCCGGGCCAGGGCGGCGATCATATCGGCGACGTCAGCGCTCTTGCTCTTCAGCCGTTTCTGCTGCGCCGGGGGCAGCGCGACCACGACGGCGGCGACGGCGGCGACGATCTGCGCCGTGTTGGCGGCCGCGGACTTGGCAAGGCCAGGCTGGCGAGTGAGCGCTTCATTCACTTCGCTCGCCACCAACCGGCGGACACCGGCGCTGGTATCGGCACTGTGCAACTGAGTCGCCATGTTCATCGCTCCTTCCAGGCCGGATATAGCGATGAACATCCGCTTTGTCCAGAATGTCCGATATGTCCGACTCTAACCTAGCGGCCCCATATCGGGAGGGAAGAGCAGCCGCTGCCTTGATACCCCTGTCTCATCGCGCTCGGCACGGATGTCGAAGCAGCGCAACCGTTCCACCAGTTGCCGCACGATCTCGCCGACTGCGGCATGACGCCGCCGCCGGTCGGAATCGGTCAGGCTATCGAGCAACGAAGGGGCTGCGGTGGAAAGGGCCACCTCGAGGTGCAGCGAGAGCATATCGTCATCGACTCGGGTCATGCCGAGCATGAGAACAAAAATGGAACATCGAGTCAATCACCGCGCATGATTGAACGGCTGTCGGCAGAAAGGCAGCCCCTGTCGGCAGCGAGGCCGTAACGCTCGCAGGCTGAGGAATGGGATTCTTGCCCGGTCAGGACGAACCGTCCTTCCCGGAGCTGGAACGTGACCCCAACCAAGCTGCTGATCGGCCAGATTCTTGTTGTCTTCGCGATCGTTATCGCGGGCGTCTGGGCATCGACGCAATGGTGCGCGGCGATGCTCGGCTACCAGCGGCAGCTCGGCGCTGCCTGGTTCGTGATCGACGGCACTCCGATTTATCGGCCCTGGGCGATCTTCCTCTGGTGGTATCACTACGAAGCCTATGCGCCGCACGTCTTCGATAAGGCCGGCACGCTTGCCGGTGCCAGCGGTTTCCTGGGCTGCGGCGCCGCGATCGCCGGTTCGCTCTGGCGGGCTCGCCAGTCGCGCAACGTCACCACCTACGGCTCCGCGCGCTGGGCAAGGTCCGGTGAGATCGCGCGTGCTGGCCTGCGCCGCGATGCCGGTGTCTTTCTCGGCCGCCTGGAGGGACGCTATCTCCGTCATGACGGGCCAGAGCACGTCATGGCGTTCGCGCCGACCCGCTCGGGCAAGGGCGTTGGGCTGGTCGTTCCGACCCTGCTGAGCTGGACCGGCTCGGCAGTCATCCACGACATCAAGGGCGAGAACTGGCAGCTCACCGCCGGCTGGCGGTCGCGCTTCAGCCATGTGCTGCTGTTCAATCCCACCGACCCGCGCTCGGCCAAATATAATCCCCTGCTCGAGGTCCGCCGCGGCGAATCCGAGGTCCGCGACGTCCAGAACATCGCCGACATCCTGGTCGATCCCGAAGGCGCACTCGAGCGTCGCAATCATTGGGAAAAGACCAGCCACTCGCTGCTGGTCGGCGCGATCCTGCATGTTCTTTACGCCGAAGAAGAGAAAACGCTCGCGCGGGTCGCCACCTTCCTGTCAGATCCCCGGCGCCCGTTCACCGCCACGCTCCGGCGGATGATGACCACCAATCATCTCGGCACCAAGGATGCGCCGAGGGTACATCCCGTCGTCGCGTCGGCCGCGCGCGAGGTGCTCAACAAGTCCGACAACGAGCGCAGCGGCGTGCTGTCGACCGCCATTTCGTTCCTCGGGCTGTACCGCGATCCGACCGTCGCCGAGGTCACATCGCGCTGCGACTGGCGGATCGCCGATCTCGTCGAAGGGCCGCAGCCGGTCTCGCTCTATCTCGTCATCCCGCCGTCGGACATCAGCCGCACCAAGCCACTGGTGCGCCTCGTGCTCAACCAGATTGGCCGCCGCCTCACCGAGAAGCTCGATGGCGAACGCTGACAAGAACCGGAGGCACCAACTCCTGATGATGCTGGACGAGTTCCCGGCGCTGGGGCGGCTCGACTTCTTCGAGACCAGTCTCGCGTTTCTCGCCGGATACGGCGTGCGCGTCTTCCTGATCGCGCAGTCCCTGAATCAGGTGGAGAAAGCCTATGGCGAGCACAACTCCATCCTCGACAATTGCCACGTCCGCGTCGCCTTCGCGACCAACGACGAGCGCACCGCCAAGCGGATTTCGGACGCGCTCGGGCAAGCGACCGAGCAGCGCGCGATGCGCAACTATGCCGGGCACCGGCTCGCACCCTGGCTCGCGCACGTCATGGTCAGCCGGCAGGAGACCGCCCGTCCGCTGCTGACCCAGGGCGAGGTGATGCAGCTTCCGCCCGCCGATGAGCTGGTGTTGGTCTCGGGGCTCGCGCCGATCCGTGCGAAAAAGCTGCGCTATTACGAGGATCGGAACTTCCGCGACCGTCTCGCCCCGCCGCCCGAGCTGGCCCGCGGCGCCTATGCCGACCGGCCGCAGACCCGTCCCGACGATTGGGCTGGCATCGTCCGCACACCCGATGCGCGGCTCGGGATCGCCAGTGACGAGGCCGGTGCGGCCGAGGACGAAGGTGGTCTTCAGCAGCAGCGCCACCCCGGTCTCGAGGAGAAAACAGATCGGACCGAGACGGAGAAGCAGCCCGATCTTCCCGAGACCGAGCGCGACGACACGGACGCCGCCGTCGATAAGCGCGTGATGGATCGCGCCCGTGCCTCGCTGGTGCGCGGCCATGCGATGAACCAGGGGCAGGCCCAGGACCTGCTCCCAGGGTTCTGACCTATGAAGATCCGGCAGAACCTCTATATCGACCGGGAGCTTGCCGACGCGCTGGAAGCGCTGGCGCTGCGCCCCGGCGGCAACAAGTCGCGCATCGTCAATGAGGCGCTCGGCACCTGGCTGGCCCGCAGGGCCACCAAGGAAGTCGATGATCTGCTCAAGGTTCGGCTCGACCGCATCTCGCGCGAGATCGGATCGTGCCGCCGCGACATCGAGGTTGTGCTCGAAGCCTTCGCGCTGTTCGTGCGCTACCAGCTTACCGTCACCGCGCCGCTCCCCGAAGCCGATACCGCCGCGCTCGCGACCGGCAACGAACGGTTCGAGCGTTTCATCGCCCAGCTCGGCCGCCAGATCGCGGCTGGCAAGCACACATTGCGCGGCGCTGACGCCGCCGAGGCGCAGCAGTGACCGCGGCATCCACTTTGTCCGTCGACCGGCGTCGCGCGATGCTGCGCACGGCGATGGGGCCGGCCATCGCCGCCGCCCTTGGCGATGCCCGCGTGGTCGAGGTGATGGTCAATCCCGATGGCGCGTTGCGCGTCGACATCCTCGGCGAAGGTCGGGTCGATACGGACGTCCGCCTCGATCCCGCGCAGGTCGAGCGGATCATCCGGCTGGTCGCCAGCCAGGCCCGGAGCGAGGTGCATGGCGAAAGGCCGATCGTCTCGGCCGAGCTGCCGCCGCACGGCGACGGCGCCGGCGAGCGGTTCGAAGGATTGCTGCCGCCGGTATCGACCGCGCCCTGCTTCTCGATCCGCAAGCCTGCCGCGCGCATCTACACGCTGCTCGATTATGTCACCGACGGTATCATGCCGGCGGAATCCGCCCGGCTGCTGTCCCGCGCCGTCGTCGATCGCATGAATATCCTCGTCGTCGGCGGCACGTCGTCGGGTAAGACGACGCTCGCCAATGCGCTGCTCGCCGAGATGGCGCATCTCGACGAGCGGGTGATCCTGATCGAGGACACGCGCGAACTGCAATGCGCTGCACCCGATGTCGTGGCGCTGCGTACCCGTGCCGGCTCGGTAACGATGGCCGACCTTGTTCGATCGACGCTCCGGCTGCGGCCGGATCGCATCATCGTCGGTGAAGTGCGCGGCCCCGAAGCCCTCGACATGCTGAAAGCTTGGAACACCGGTCACCCTGGCGGGATCGCGACCGTCCATGCCAACAGCGCGACCTCCGCCCTCTATCGGATCGAACAGCTCGTGCAGGAGGCGGTCGTCACCGTGCCCCGTCGGCTGATCGCCGAGGCGATCGACCTGATCGTGTTCATCGCCGGGCGTGGCGTAGGCCGCCGCATCGAGACGATCGCCCGCGTCGCCGGTCTCGATCCCGACGGCGGTTACGCGGTCCTCGACATCACCCCAGCCTCCCAACCCCAAGGAGAATGACATGCGTGCTTTGAAGATCCCTTGTAGCCGTTCCACTTTCCTCATCGGCGCCGCGATCGGCCTGGCGCTCACCGTCACGACCCGTGCCTTTGCATCCGGCACCGGAATGCCGTGGGAGCAACCGCTCCAGCAGATTCTGGATTCGGTGCAAGGGCCGGTCGCCAAGATCGTCGCGGTGATCATCATCATCGTCACCGGCCTGACGCTCGCGTTCGGCGAGACCAGCGGTGGCTTCCGGCGCCTGATCCAGATCGTATTCGGTCTGTCGATCGCCTTTGCCGCGTCGAGCTTTTTCCTGTCCTTCTTCTCGTTTGGCGGCGGGGCGCTGATTGCGTGACGACCGCCATGCCAGCTTCGCCGCATATCGCCGGGGCCCACATCGAGGGCTTCGAGGCGCCAATTTACGGCGCCCTGGGCTCGCCGATCCTGCTGGGCGGCGCACCGCGGATGATCGCGATCGTGAACGGCACGATCGCGGCCGCGATCGGTCTCGGTCTCCAGCAATGGGTGGCGGGGCTGGTGCTGTGGGCGGCCGGACACAGCCTTGCCGTGTTCGCCGCCCGCCGCGACCCCGATTTCGCGCCAGTCCTCATCCGCCATCTCAGGCAGAGGAGCCATTTCACATGCTGAACCTGCGCGAATATCGCCACCGCGCCGACCGTCTGGCCGACCATCTGCCCTGGGCGGGGCTGGTCGCGGACGGCGTTGTTCTGAACAAGGATGGCAGCTTCCAGCGCACCCTGGCGTTTCGCGGCCCCGACCTCGAAAGCGCGACCGAAGCGGAGCTGATCTCGGCCTGCGCGCGGGCCAACAATGTCCTCAAACGCTTCGGGACCGGGTGGGCGCTGTTCTTCGAGGCGGAACGGCGCGAGAGCCAAGGCTATCCCGATAGCGCCTTTCCCGATGCGGCGTCCTGGCTGCTCGATGAGGAACGGCGCGCTGAATTCGAAGGCGAAGGCGAGCATTATGAGAGCCGCTTCCATCTGACGCTGGTCTGGCTGCCGCCTGCCGATAGCAGCGACGCCGCCGGCCGGTCGCTTGTGGAGCGTCCCGATGCCCATGTAGGCCGCGACTGGCGCAGCGTGCTCGCATCTTTCGTCGCCGAAACCGATCGCGCGCTCGACCTGTTCGGCGCCTTCATGCCCGAGATGCGCGCGCTCTCCTCGGCTGAAACGCTGACCTATCTGCATGGCGCCATATCGGAGCGGCCGCATCCGATCGCGATGCCCGATACGCCCATCTATCTGGATGGACTGTTGGCCGACACGCCGCTCATCGGTGGCCTCGAGCCGATGCTGGGGCTCAGTCATATCCGCACGCTGACCGTCACCGGCTTCCCGAATATGAGCCGGCCGGGCATTCTCGACGCGCTCAATGAGGCCGCTTTTCCCTATCGCTGGGTGACGCGCTTCATCAGTCTCGACAAGGCCGATGCGACCAGGGTGCTGACCAGGCTCCGGCGGCAATGGTTCAACAAGCGCAAGTCGATCACCGCGCTGCTGCGCGAGGTGATGTATAACCAGCCGGCGCAGCTCCTCGACAGCGATGCCGACAACAAGATGATCGATGCCGATCTCGCGCTGCAGGCTTTGGGCGGCGATCATGTCGCGTTCGGCTATCTCACCGCCACGATCACCGTGGCGGATGAGGATCGCGTGCGCGTGGAGGACAAGGTCCGCAACGTCGAGCGGATCATCAACGGGCTGGGCTTCACCACGATCCGCGAGGGTGTGAACGCGGTCGAGGCATGGCTGTCGTCGCTCCCCGGCCAGACCTATGCCAATGTCCGCCAGCCCATCGTCCACACGCTGAACCTGGCCCATCTCATGCCGCTCTCGTCGGTATGGGCGGGACCGGCGCGCAATGCTCATCTCGACGGGCCGCCACTGCTCGTGGCGCAGACCGCTGGCTCGACCCCGTTCCGGCTCTCGACCCATGTCGGCGACGTCGGTCACATGATGGTCGTTGGGCCGACGGGCGCCGGCAAATCGGTTCTTCTGGCGCTGATCGCGCTCCAGTTCCGGCGCTATGCAGCGAGCCAGATCTATATCTTCGACATGGGGCGTTCGGCCCGCGCTGCGACGCTGGCATGCGGTGGCGCTCACCACGCGCTCGGGTCCGGCGACGACGAGGGCGGTCTGGCCTTCCAGCCACTGCGCGCGATCGACGACATGGCGGAACGGGCCTGGGCGTCCGAATGGATCGTGGCTTTGCTCGACCAGCAAAAGGTTGTGGTCGATCCGGCCATCAAGGAAGCGGTCTGGTCGGCACTTGGCAGCCTGGCGTCGGCCCCGCCCGATGAACGGACAATCACCGGCCTGGCCCTCCTGCTTCAGTCCAATGCGCTCCGGTCCGCGATCGCCAGCTATACGCTCGAAGGCCCTTATGGACGGCTGCTCGATGCGGCGGAAAGCCGGCTCGCGCTTGCCGATATGCAGTGCTTCGAGACCGAGACGTTGATGAACAGCACGGGCGCGGTGGCGCCGGTGCTGACCTATCTCTTCCACCGCCTGGAGGAGCGGTTCGACGGACGGCCAACGCTGCTCATCCTCGACGAGGCCTGGAAGTTCCTCGACCATCCGCTGTTCGCCGCGCGCATCCGCGAATGGCTGAAGACGCTCAGAAAGAAGAATGTCGGTGTCGTCTTCGCCAGCCAGAGCCTCGCCGACGTGGCCGAAAGCAGCATTGCCCCGGCCATCATCGAGAGTTGCCCGCAGCGTATCCTGCTGCCCAATGATCGCGCGATCGAGCCGCAGGCGCGCGCCGCCTATGAGCGGTTCGGGCTCAACGACCGCCAGATCGAACTGATCGCCCGCGCCACGCCGAAGCGGCACTATTATCTGCAATCGGCGCGGGGCAATCGGCTGTTCGAGCTGGGATTGGGACCGATTGCGCTGGCGCTGTGCGGCGCGTCCGATCCCGCCACGCAGGAGCGGATCGACAGCATCCTGGCCGAGCAAGGGCCGGATCAGTTCGCGACCCACTTCCTCGCTTCCACTGGCCTCGACTGGGCCGCTGAGCTGCTCGCTGACTTTACCGCCCCCCCTGCCCCCAAAGAAGGAGTCCTGTAATGCGTATCGTCCCACGCAAATATCTGATCGCGTCCGCGCTCGGTCTCGGCGCGACCGGCGCGCTCATCATCGCTGTGACCACCAGCACGCCTGCCCAGGCGCAATGGACCGTGTTCGATCCCTCGAACTATAGCCAGAATATCCTGACGGCCGCCCGGACGCTGCAGCAGATCAACAACCAGATCCAGATGCTGCAGAACCAGGCGCAGAGTCTCATCAACCAGACGAAGAACCTGACGACGATCAGCTTTCCCGAGCTTCAGACGATCACCCAGACAATCCAGCAGATCGACCAGCTCATGGGACAGGCGCAGGGCATCCAGTTCCGTGTCGCCAATCTCGACCAGCAATTCCACCAGCTTTTCCCCGACAGCTTGAACCAGGCATTCACCACCAACCAGCAGGTGCAGAGTGCCCGCGCCCGCATGGATACGGCAAAGGCGGCATTCCAGCAGACCATGACGGTCCAGTCGCAGGTTGTCGAGAATGTGCAGACTGACGCGCAGGCGCTCGCCGGCATCGTCGCGCGCAGCCAGGGCGCACAGGGCGCGCTTCAGGCGCAACAGGCCACCAACCAGCTTCTGGCGCTCACCGCTAAGCAGCAGTTCCAGATTCAGAACCTGTTGGCCGCGCAATATCGCGCGCAGGCGATCGAGCAGGCGCAGCGTGCGCAGTCCAAGGCGGATGGGCAGGCGGCAACCGCCAGGTTCCTCGGTTCCGGTAACGCCTACACCCCCCAATAGGCTGCGCCGGATCAGGCGGCGGCGGTTCGCCTCCCGCCGCCGTCGCCGCGGGGCGTGTCGCCCTCAGCTCCCCAGGCACGTCCCGCGGCATCCCGCTTCAACAGGACAACGAATTTGAACGACCTCAACGTCATCGACAGCTTCATGCAGGCGTTCATCCGCTACATCGACAGCGGGTTCGGCCTCTTGGGCGGGGATGTCAGCTTCCTCTCCCGCACGCTGATCGCGATCGACATCACGCTGGCCGGCCTGTTCTGGGCCCTGGGTGGCGAAGACAATGTGCTGGGGCGCCTGATCCGCAAGGTGCTCTATATCGGTGCCTTCGCGTTCATCCTGAACAGCTTCTCGACGCTGGCCGACATCATCTTCCGGTCATTCGCACAGGCCGGGCTCACGGCCGGCGGCGGTACGCTGACGGCGGACGATTTGCTCAAGCCCGGCAGGCTCGCCGGCACTGGATTCTCGGCGGCCTGGCCGCTGCTCGATCAGGCGTCGAAGCTCACCACCTTCACCGGCTTCTTCGAGAATTTCCTGACGATCATGATCCTGCTGATCGCCTGGGTCATCGTCATCCTCGCCTTCTTCATCCTTGCGGTGCAGATGTTCGTGACGATCCTCGAGTTTAAGCTGACCAGCCTGGCCGGCTTCATCCTCGTGCCGTTCGCCTTCTGGAACCGCACCAGCTTCCTCGCCGAACGGGTGCTTGGCAATGTCGTCAGCTCCGGCATCAAGGTGATGGTGCTCGCCGTCATCGTCGGCATCGGCTCCAATTATTTCACCCAGTTCACGACCGCGCTGCAGGGTCAGGAACCCGACATCGGGCAGGCGATGAGCCTCGTGCTGGCGAGCCTCGCCCTGTTCGGGCTTGGCATTTTCGGCCCCGGCATCGCGTCCGGCCTGGTCGCAGGCGCCCCACAGCTCGGCGCCGGATCGGCGATCGCCACGACAGCACTGGCGGCAGGCGGATTCGCCGCCGCTGGTGGTGCCGGTGTCTCCGCGGCGCGGGGTTTCGCGGGCGCGGGCCTTGGCGCGATCCGCGCTGGCACGACGATGGGATCAGCCTCGTCCACGGCCTGGAAGCTCGGCCAGGAAACATCCGGCTCCAACACGGTCGGTGCTGGTCTGGGCGGCCTCGCCACAGCCGCGCGCGGTACAGCGGCGCAGCGGCTGAACAATGCTTTCGGCGTTCGCGCCGCTGCCGAACGGGGCCAGCAAGCGGCCTGGGCAACGGGGGGCACCGCGCCCGCGTCAGCCCGCGCGACCGCAGGCGGGCCGGTATCCGATAGGCCCCCCGGCTGGGCACGCCGGCTCCAGTCCAGGCAGGCCGCCCGTCATCACCGTCAGATGGCGATCCATGCGCTGCAATCCGGCGACCGCGGCGGTCATGGCGCCACCCCCGACATCAAGCAAAGGGAGGACTGATCCTCATGATCTTCAAGCGTCCGGTCCAGCGTTATGGACGAACCCCCGAACCGGAAACACCGTTTCAGCGTGCCGGCCAGCTCTGGGACGAAAGGATTGGCTCAGCCCGCGTCCAGGCCCGCAACTGGCGGCTGATGGCATTCGGCGGGCTGGGCCTCGCTGCCGCGCTGTCCGGCGGCCTGCTGTGGCAGTCGATGCAGAGCCGCGTTGTCCCTTATGTGGTCGAGGTGGACCAGCTCGGAGAACCCCGCGCTGTCAGTCCGGCGGATGCGACATATCGGCCGACTGATCCGCAGATCGCCTGGTTCCTCAGCCGCTTCATCGCGGATGTCCGCGGTCGCTCGCTCGATCCCGTGCTGATGCGCCAGAATTGGCTGTCAGCCTATGATTTCGTGACGACGCGTGGAAGCGTCTTCCTCGGCGACTATGCCCGCTCGGCCAATCCCTTCGCGGGTCTCGGCGACAGGACCGTATCGGTTCAGGTGACGAGCGTTGTGCGCGCATCCGACACGAGCTTTCAGGTGAAATGGACCGAGACGGCCTGGGACCGCGGCGCACTGGCGGGTACGTCGCGCTGGACAGCCATCCTTAGCGTGACGGTCAGGCCGCCAAAGACCGCCGACACGCTGAGGAAGAACCCGCTCGGTCTCTATGTCGATGCGATCGACTGGAGTCGCGAGCTTGAGACGTCGGCCGATCGGCCGGCCCCGATGCGGCCTCCGGCCAATCTGCCGCTCGGCTCCCCACTCGACCTCAACCCCGGCACTCCCGCGCAACCCCAACCGGAGACCCGTCCATGAAATATGCGATCCTCGCGACGGCCGTGCTGGCCGCCACCGCCCATGCCCAATCAACGCCCCGGGCGACGGTCGCGCCGCCGGTGGTCGCAGCGAGTCCGCCCGTCATTCTGGCAGCGATCCCGCCAGCTCCCCCGATGCCCGTGGCAGCGACGCAGCCTCTCCGGCATCGACAGGTGCGGCCCTCGGAGGCCGAGCTGCGCGTGCGCGCCGCCAATGTGCAGGCAACGCAGGAGCCGGCCGCGCGCGCCTTCATCAACGCCGTTCAGATCTATCCCTATAGCGACGGCGTGCTCTATCGGCTTTTCGCAGCGCCCGAGCGCGTGACCGACATCGCGCTTCAGCCGGGGGAGACGATCGTCTCGATCGCTGCGGGAGACACCGCGCGCTGGACGGTCGGCGATACGAGCAGCGGCACCGGCGACACGAAGCGCGCGCACATCCTCGTCAAGCCGTTCGCGGCGGACCTGTCGACCAACCTCATCATCACCACGGACCGGCGCGCCTATCATCTGCAGCTCGAAAGCACTGCGACGACCGCGATGGCCGCGCTGTCCTGGACCTATCCGCAGGATGAGCTGATCGCGATCCGGCGCCAGCAGACCGAGGCGGCGGCGGCCCGGCCGGTCGCCTCGGGGCTTGCTGTCGAGCAGCTCAATTTCGGCTATGCGATCACCGGCGACAACCCGGCGTGGCGGCCGCTGCGCGCGTTCGACGACGGGCGGCAGTCCTTCATCGAGTTCCCGGCGAGCCTCGCGACCGGCGAGGCGCCGCCTTTGTTCCTCGTCGATGCGAAAGGCGAGGCTAGCCTTGTCAACTACCGCGTCCAGGGCCGCTTCTATGTGGTAGATCGGCTGTTCGACGTGGCCGAGCTGCGGCTGGGGCTCAGGCATCAGCAGATCGTCCGCATCGCCCGCGTGAGCGACAGCGGTCGGCGTCGGAGGGGCTCATGAGCGAAGCAGCCCTCCAGCCGGCGCCCAAGGCTGACCCGGAGACGCTGGTATTGCGCGCCCGGCCGCCGCGCGCGATCCGGTTCAGGCGCGGCGTCATGATCGCCATTGCCGCGATCGGCTCGGCCAGTCTCATTACGGTCGCCTGGCTGGCGCTAAAGCCGCGTATGTTCCAGCGCTTCGATGCACAGGAGGAACTGTCCCAGCCGAACGCACGTCCGACGAGCGATGCGCTGAGCGGAGCGCCGGCCAGCTATGGCGATCTGCCAAGGCTGGGTCCGCCGCTGCCCGGCGATCTCGGCAGGCCGATCCTCGAGCATCAGCGGGCGATGGCTGGGGTGGCCGGCCCGGTGGATCAGCAGGCGCAGCAGATCGAGGCAGCCGAGCGCGAGCGCCGGATTGCCGAGCAGAAGGCGGCGCGGGAATCGGACGTGCTGGTGCGGAGCCGCCAGGGGGGCAGCACCGCCGACAGCCTGCCTGCGGCGCCGGCTGCCTCCGCGCCGGCCTCATCGGCGGACAATGGCAAGGTCGCGCTCGATCCCGAGCGCGATCCAAACGCCCAGGGGCGCAAGGCCGAATTCGTGAGCAGCCTCGATCCGCGCGGCGACACGAATCCGCACACACTCGTCCCGGCCCCGTCGCCTTACACATTGTCGGCCGGCAGTGTGATCGCGGCCAGCCTCATAACGGGCATCCGATCTGACCTGCCCGGGCTGGTCACCGCCCAGGTGACCGAGAATGTCTATGACAGCGCCACCGGCGGTATTCTGCTCGTGCCGCAGGGCGCGCGGCTAATCGGCAGCTATGACAGTGTGGTGGCTTTCGGGCAGAAGCGTGCGCTGGTCGTCTGGCAACGGATCATGCTGCCAGACGGCAGCTCGCTTCGTATCGACAACGTGCCGGCGACCGGTCCCTCCGGGTATGCCGGATTGCAGGACAAGGTGGATTTTCACACCTGGCAGCTATTGAAAGGCGTCGCTCTGTCGACCTTGCTCGGCGTCAGCTCCGAGCTGGCCTTCTCCGGTCAGAGCGATCTTGTGAAGGCGCTCCGCATGGCGACACAGGATACGGTATCGCGCGCCGGCGACCGGATCACCCAGCGCAATCTCAACATCCAGCCGACTATCACGATCCGGCCCGGCGCGCCCGTGCGCCTGGTCGTTCACAAGGATCTGAACCTCGCGCCCTGGCATGAACAAGGAGACTGACATGGCGGACCTGAAACTGGGAAAGCTTCCCGATCGGACGCCGGTCAAGCTCGGCATCACGCTCTCACCCGAGCTGCATCAGGCGCTCAAGGCTTATGCCCGTGCCTATGAGCAAGCCTATGGCGCACCCGAGCCGCTGACCGAACTCATTCCCGCGATGCTCGCGGCATTCCTTGAGAGCGATCGCGGATTTCTGAGGGCCCGTGACGCTGCGCTAAGGGGGCAGCAATGATCGAGCGGGGATGGGAAAAGAAGATTGAGCCCCTGACGGTGCGTGTGTCCACGGCCGTCCGGATTACAGGTCTCAGCCGATCCCGGATCTACGAGCTCATCCAGTCCGGTGACCTTGAAACAACGAAGGTCGGGCGCGCGACGCTCGTCCAGTATCGGAGCCTGAAGGTCCTGACGGGCAACGAGGCTTCAGCCATGCCCGGGTCAGGCAGCGATACGAATCACGGGGAATGACCGATACTGCGGTCGTCAATGCGGGAGTGACCGGCAAACCGATCAGTGGCGCTGACACGAGACGATGCTGCCCCGTGCCAGCGCCGGAAAGAACATTCAGCCGGAAGTTCCGTCTTTGCCGAAGCTGCCCTGCAGCACTTTCCCGCCGTCCCGCAGCGTATCGAGATAGTCGGACCAGTACTGCATCATGTGCACCCGCTCATCCCAATATTCGCCGCGGGCGTAGATGCGCCGGACCTGATTGGTGT
Source organism: Sphingobium lignivorans (assembly GCF_014203955.1). Taxonomy (NCBI): domain Bacteria; kingdom Pseudomonadati; phylum Pseudomonadota; class Alphaproteobacteria; order Sphingomonadales; family Sphingobiaceae; genus Sphingobium; species Sphingobium lignivorans. Next base: position 2,652,267 of record NZ_JACHKA010000001.1, on the reverse strand, counting down.
CCACATGTGCAAGCTGCCGCTCGATCGCATCGGCGTGCCATTTGCCGCATTCATTGAGCAGCGTCGCGCCCATCGCCCTGAAACCATGCGCGGTCATCTGGTTCGCGTAGCCCAGCTGACGCAGACCCAGATTAACGCAGTTCTCGGACATCGGTTTGCGCGGCTTCCCCCGGGCAGGAAACAAATACTGCCAGTAGACGGTGCATTCCCGCAGTTCCTCCAGCATCAGGAGAACCTGGCGCGACAGCGGCACGCGATGGGGCCTGCGCATCTTCATTCGCTCGGCGGGGATCGACCAGATCGCCTTGTCGAGATCGATATCGCTCCACAAGGCCAGCCTGAGTTCGCCGGGGCGCAAAAGGACATGCGGCGAGATTCGCATCGCCATTCGTGTGATTGCACTGCCGGTATAGCCATCAATGGCCCTCAGAAGCTTGCCCACGTCCGCCGGGTCGGTGATCGCGGCGAAGTGCCTGACCTTTGGCGTCGCGATCGCGCCCCGAAGATCACGTGCCACGTCCTTCTCGCATCGGAGCGTAGCGACGCCATACCGGAAGACCCGGCTAAGCACGCTGCGCATGCGCCGGGCGCTTTCGTAGGCGCCGGTGGCTTCGATCCTGCGCAGCACGGCGAGGGCCTCGTGGGGAGTGATTTGCGAGATCGGCAGACTGCCGATGACCGGATAGGCCTTGGAGAGCAGCCAGCGAATTTTGTCGATGGTCACAGCTGCGAGGCCTTCGCGCTCGCACTTCAGGAGCCATTCTTCCGCGACCGCGCTGAACGTGTTGGCCGCCGCATATCTCGCAGCGATTTTGGCCCGCTTCTTTTCGATCGCGGGATCGATGCCTTCCGCGATCTGCTTTCGGGCCTCATCCCGTCTGGCGCGTGCAGCGGCCAGGCCGATTTCCGGCCAGCGACCGAGGTGGAGCGTCTTCTGCTTGTCCAGGTACCGGTAGTTGAGGCGCCACAGCTTCGAGCCTGTAGGCTGAACGGCAAGATACAGGCCCTGGGTGTCGCGCAGGAGATAGGTTTTCGCTGCGGGTTTGGCGGATGTGATTTTGATGTGTGTGAGCATTGGAGTCTTCCCAGCAAGCCGGGTCGATCCGGAGACCATCGATAGCACCATCAGGGATGTTGTGCTGTTGATGGTTCTGACCGGACGTCACCGGACATTTAGCCGGCGATCATCGGTCGATTAATGCTGCAAAACCAGTCGCTTACTGGACGTTGCTGGACGCACTTAGCGTCCAGAAATGGTGCCCAGAAGAGGACTCGAACCTCCACGACCTTGCGATCGCCAGCACCTGAAGCTGGTGCGTCTACCAATTCCGCCATCTGGGCACGGGGCAGTGGACTGCCTGTTGGGTAGGTGGGCGCGGGTAGCGGGCGCGAGCGGGCTTGTCAACGAGTCCGTTGGGGAAAATCGCAGGAGATCGCTCAGCCGGCGAGGCCGAGGGCGGGCCAGTCGAGGATCGGGGCCTTTTCGCCGGCGCGGGAGGCCGGCGAATCTGCGGGGCGGACGATGAGTGCATTCGCTCTGGCGGCTGCATGCATGGCCGCGCTGTCCTGGAACGCGATGGGCGTGACGGTCTCGCCTGCCACGGTCGCACGCACAAAATCGGTGCGGCCGCCCACCGCCGGCATGTCGACGGCAAGCATGGCATCGCGCGTCCGAGGCAGCGGTTCGGCAGCGCCTGCGAGGTGACGGACCAGCGGGAGCAGGAACAATGCGCCGGTCACCATGGCGGATACGGGGTTGCCCGGCAGGCCGAGGAGGATGGCGCCGCCGATCCTGCCCACGATCAGCGGCTTGCCCGGCCGCATGGCGATCCGCCAGAAATCGATGCTGCCCCCCGCGGCCTCCAGCGCAGGCCGCACGAGATCGTGGTCGCCGACCGAGGCGCCGCCCGAGGTGACGATGACATGCGCTTCATCCGCTTCGGCGGCGTGCCGCAGGGCCTGTGTCAGCAAGCCGAGATCGTCGGGAACCAGCGTTTCCCCGGCCACGGTCGCGCCGGCACCCTCGGCCATCGCGCGCAGCATGACGCCGTTGGAGGCGGGCAGGCGGCCCGGTGAGCAAGGCGCGCCGGGCGGGACCAGCTCGCTTCCGGTCGAAAGGATGCTGATGCGCGGGCGCCCCCCCAACGGCATCGCTCCGTATCCCGCCAGCGCGGCCAGCGCGACCTGAGCTGGGCCGAGGCGGATGCCAGCCGGCAGCAGGGTAGCGCCTTGTGCGAAGTCGCTGGCGCGCGGACGGACATGGCGTCCCCGTCCCCCGGGTCCCTCGCCGGTGAGGCGTACCAGCGTTCCATCGACATGGACGTCCTCCTGCACCACGACCGTGTCCGCACCGGGGGGCAATGGCGCGCCGGTGAAGATGCGCATCGCCTCGCCTTCGCCAAGAGGCGCACGGCCCGGTACGGCACCCGCCGCCATCTCGCCCACGACGCGCCAGGGGCCGGGCATGTCCGCATGGCGCACGGCATAGCCATCCATGGCGGAGAGATCCGTCCAGGGCTGATCGCGCGCGGCGGCAAGCGGTTCGGCAAGGTAGCGGCCGGCAGCCTCGGCCAGGGGCGCGGGGCAGGCGGGCAGGGGGCTCGCCATCGCGAGCAGCCGGGCCTGCGCCTCCTCGACGGGGAGCAGGCTCATGCCGACCAGTCGCCGGATTTCCCGCCGCTCTTTGCCGAGACGTGAATGTCCTTCATGATCATCTGCTTGTCGACTGCCTTGAGCATGTCATACAAGGTGAGGAGGGCCGCAGAGACGGCCGTGAGCGCCTCCATTTCCACGCCGGTCTTGCCTGCCGTGTTCACGGTCGCCGTGGCGATCGCGCCTTTCTCGTCGAGCGCAAGATCGAGCGTGATGCCGGTGAGCGGCAGCGGGTGGCAAAGCGGAATGATGTCGCTCGTGCGCTTGGCCGCCATGATCCCGGCGATGCGTGCCGCGGCGAACACATCGCCCTTGGCGGCGCTTCCCTCGGCAATCGCGGCGCGCGCCGCGTCATTCATGTCGATCCGGCCGGTTGCGACAGCGGTGCGGGCAGTGTCCGCTTTGGCGGAGACATCCACCATGCGCGCGGCCCCCGCTTCGTCGGTATGGCTGAGCCCGGTCATGCGGCGCCGATCAACGCGCGGGTTGCGGATTCGACGTCCGCCTGCCGCATGAGCGATTCGCCAACGAGGAAGCAGCGCACCCCGTGCTCCGCCATGTCGTCCAGATCGGCGCGCGTGGTGAGGCCGCTTTCGGCGACGAAAGTGCAGCCCTGCGGCGCACTGCCCACCAGCTCATATGTTCGGGCAAAATCGACGGTGAAGTCCTTGAGATTGCGATTATTGACGCCGATGAGGCGCGAGCGCAGGGCAAGCGCCCGTTCCAACTCGTGGGCATCATGCACTTCCACCAGCGCGTCCATGCCCAGGCCGATGGCTACGTCCTCGATCTCGCACATCTGCTGGTCGCTTAGTGCCGAGACGATGATGAGGATCGCGTCGGCGCCGATCGCGCGGCTTTCCAGGATCTGCCATGGATCGACCATGAAATCCTTGCGCAGCACCGGCAGTGTGCAGGCAGCGCGGGCGGCCACAAGATAATCCTCATGGCCCTGAAAATAGGGGGCATCGGTCAGAACGGAGAGGCAGGCCGCGCCGCCGGCTTCATAAGCGCGGGCATGAGCCGGCGGATCGAAATCGGCGCGGATGAGCCCCTTGGAAGGGCTGGCCTTCTTCACCTCGGCGATGAGTCCATAGCCTCCTGCGGCCACTTTCGCGTCCAGCGCCCGGCGGAAGCCGCGCGGCGGCGTCTGCGCGGCGGCGCGGCTCTCGAGGTCCGCAAGGCTGATCGCCGCCTTGCGCGCGGCAACTTCCTCGCGCTTGGTGGCGCAGATTTCGTCGAGCTTGTTCATTCGTAAGCGATCCAGCACTGGAGGAGGGCCTTGGCAAGGCCCTTGTCGATGACTTCGGCGGCCTGCGCGACACCCTCGACCAGCGTCTCCGCTCGTCCGGCGACCATGAGCGCCGCGGCGGCATTGAGCAGCACGGCGTCGCGATAGGGACCATGCTCGCCCAGCAAGAGCGCTTGCAACGCCGCGGCGTTGTGCGCCGGGTCGCCGCCCCGGATGGCATCGATGGGGTGGGATGGCAGGCCGGCGTCGGCCGCGCTCACGCGTCGCATCGCCACGATGCCGTCAGCCGTCACGTCCGCGACGTCGTTGCCCCCGGCCATGCTCAGTTCGTCCAGCCCCTCGTCGCCCGAGACGACCATGGCCCGCTCGATGCCCAGCGAGGCGAGCGCCTGCGCATAGATCGGCACATAGGCCGGCCGCGCGATGCCGATGAGCTGGCGCGTGACGCCCGCGGGATTGGCGAGTGGGCCCATGAGGTTGAAGATGGTGCGCCGCCCGAGAGCCCGGCGGATCGGACCCAGCCGCGCCAGGGCAGGGTGGTGCTTCTGCGCGAAGAGGAAGCAGATGCCGATCTCGGCGAGGCTGCGCTCGGCAGTTTGCGCCGCGCGGTCGAGATCGAGCCCCAGTGCTTCCAGCGTGTCCGCGGCTCCAGCCTTGGATGAGGCGGCACGATTGCCGTGCTTGGCGACTGGTACCCCGCATGCCGCGACCACGAGACTGACGGCCGTGGAGACGTTGAGCGTATGATGCCCGTCGCCGCCGGTGCCGCACACGTCGATCGCGCCGGGCGGCGCGGTGACGGGGATCAGCCGCGCGCGCATTTCCCGCGCTGCAGCGGCGATTTCGGTTGCCGTCTCGCCCCGGTCGGAGAGGGCGACGAGAAAGGCAGCGATGGCCTCATCGCTGACCGCGCCATCGAGAATGGCCGCAAAGGCGCGGGCTGCATCCGCCTCGGGTAGCGGTGCGGTGGGGTCGGGCAGGGAGGTCATCGCGCTCATGGTCGTTGCCATAAGGGCCGTGGATCGAAAAAGTCGAGCCCGTTCATGCCCGGTTTCGCCAGCGCGCGGCGAGGATTACCCCGGAAAGGGGGAAGCGGCCGGGGCGGGGACGGCGCCCTCGCGGCAGGAAGAGCGGCGCCGGACAAGCGCCGCTCCGCGCCTCAGTCCGCGACGAGATCGGGGTTGGGGTTCTTGCCGCCGCCCGCGATCCATTCGTCGATCACGCGCTCCAGCGTGGGCAGGGGCACCGCGCCCAGGCCAAGGATCACGTCATGGAACCACCGCTGGTCGAACCTGTCGCCCAATGCTTTTTCCGCCTCGGCACGCTTGCGGCGGATGAGGAGTTCGCCCAGCTTGTAGGCATTGGCCTGGCCCGGGCTGGTGATGTAGCGGTCCGTCTCGATCGTGACCTCATGGTCGGACAGGGCTGTGTGGTTCCTGAGATAATCATAGGCCTGCTGGCGGGTCCAGCCCTTGTGGTGCAGCCCGGTGTCGATCACGAGGCGAGTGGCGCGCCACATCTCGTAGGTCTGGCGGCCGAATTCGTCATAAGGCGTCTCGTAGATGCCCCATTTGGTGCCCAGCCATTCCATGTAGAGCGCCCAGCCTTCGCCATAGCCGGAGAAATAGGTGTTCTTGCGGATCTCCGGCCTGTCCGGGCCTTCCAGAGCGAGGGCGGCCTGGAAGCTGTGGCCCGGCGCGCATTCATGCGCGGTGAGCGGTGGGATGGTATAGAGCGGCCGTGCCGGCAGATTGTAGGTGTTCATCTTGCAGCTTTCGAGGCCGCCATTGCCGCCGGTCGCGAAGGGCGCGATATTGTCTGGCGTTGGCCGGATGGTGAAGCGATAGCGCGGCAGCAGGCCGATCGTGTTCTTCAGTTCGCCATTGATCTTGTTGGCGACATAAGAGGACTTGGCGAGCAGCTCGTAAGGCGTCTTCGCATAGAATTGCGGGTCGGTTTTCAGGAAGTGCAGGAAGCCGGCGAAATCGCCGGTCCAGCCGGATTCCTTCATGGTCCGGTCCATGTCCGCCTTGATGCGGGCGACTTCCTTCAGGCCGATCTCGTGGATTTCGTCCGGCGTCAGGTCCAGCGTGGTATATTGCCGCAGCTTGGCGGCATAATAGGCCTTGCCGTCCGGGAGTGCCTCAGCGGAGGTCTCGGTGCGGGCCTTGGGCATATATTGGGTCTGGAGGAAAGTCAGCAGCTTCGCGAACGCCTTCGATGTCTCAGCGACGGCGGCCTTGCCCTGCGCCTGTAGCGGCGCGATCTGGTCGGCGGGGATGCTGGCAGGCATCATGGTGAAGGGCTGGTAGAGGGGGTTGGCTGTGGCGTCCGTGCTCGCCAGCGGCTCCACCGCCTTCTCGCGACCCTTCACGGCGATCGCCGAACGCGTGAACCCACGCTTGATTCCCGCGCGCATGTTGGCGATCTGCTCGTCCACATAGCGCGGCATTTCGGAAAGGCGCGACAGATAGGCTTTGTAGCCCTCGACCGAGCCGAAGCCATAATTGGGGGCCATCCAGGTCCAGAACCCGAATGCGTCCTCATATTCCTTGAAGCGATACTCGGTCAGGAAGCCCTCCAACGCTTCCCGGAACACTTCGGCATTGATGCGTTCTTCCGGCGAGAGCTGGTCGAGCGGGATGGCGTCCAGCTTCTTGAGCGCATCGCTCCAGTAAGCAGCGCGCCGCGCCTGCGACGCGGCGTCGACATGCGGCATGTGCGGATTGGGCGGACCCTCGCCCCGCGCCATATTCTCGCTGACTCGCCACTGCCACTCGGCGTCGTAGAGGGCCTTGAGCTGCTGGTCGGCAGCGCCCTGGGCCAGCGCCCCCGTGGATACCGATGCAGCGACCAGTGCCGCCGCGATGAACCAGTGCCTGCGCATGTCCGCTTCCCCTTCGAATCCTCGACTCGAAGTTTAGTATACGAAATACAATCATTGTCCATATAGCAGGCGTTCTGCGACGCAGGGGGCATCGCTTCGCGCGCCCGCATGGCAGGAGATCAGACTTCAAAAACGATGGACGGGTCGTGACGGGCAGGGACTGCAGTTCGCCGCAAGATCAGGCGCGCTCCGTCACCTTGATGCCCGCGACCTTCATGAAGTTGGCCAACATGGCATGGCCATGTTCCGTGGCGATGCTCTCGGGGTGGAACTGGACGCTGTGGATAGGCAGGCTCGCGTGGCGGAAACCCATGACGGAGCCGTCCTCGCTGGTGGCGTTGACGATCAGCGCTTCCGGAATCTCCTCCACGATCAGCGAATGATAGCGCGTCGCGATGAAGGGGGAGGGGATGCCCGCGAACAGGCCGGTGCCGTCATGCCTCACCGGCGATGTCTTGCCGTGCATCAGTCCGCCACGCACCACCTTGCCGCCGAAATGCTGTCCGATCGCCTGGTGCCCGAGGCACACGCCCAGCAGCGGCTTGCCGGCATCCGCGCATGCCGCGACCAGATCCAGACTGATCCCCGCTTCATTGGGCGTGCAGGGCCCGGGCGAAAGCAGGAAGGCCTGCGCGCCGCTGGACAGCGCCTGCCCGGCGGACATGGCGTCGTTGCGCACCACTTCCACCTGTGCGCCCAGCTCCATCAGATAATGGACCAGGTTCCAGGTGAAGCTGTCATAATTGTCGATGACGAGGATCATGGCGCGTTGCTCTACGGGCTGGCGGGCCGGTGCGCAATCGCTTCGCACGGGTAGCGGGGCGGCGGTGTTCCGCGCTATGGACGAGACATGATCAAATCCCGCGATCCCATCCTCGTGCTCACCACCGGCGGCACCATCGACAAGCTCTATTTCGACGCGCTGAGCGAATACCGCATCGGCGAGTCGATCCTCGCGCGCGTGCTCGACGCTGCGCGGGTTACGCATCCGGTCGAGATCGTGGAACTGCTGCGCAAGGACAGTCTCGATCTCGACGATGCCGATCGCGCGCTTATCGTGGAGCGCGTCGCGGCGGCGCCCGGTCGGCCGGTCGTCATCACCCATGGCACCGATACGATGACGCAGACGGCCGCAGCGCTGGCCCCTCTGGCGCAGGACCGTGCTGTCGTCCTGGTTGGCGCGCTTGCGCCCGCCCGCTTTGCGGAGAGCGATGCGCCGTTCAATCTGGGCATGGCCTTCGCGACGGCGCAGATCGCGCCGCCGGGCGTCTACATCACCATGAACGGCACGGTATTTCGCGCGGCCGAGGTAGTGAAGGACCGGGCGCAGGGTGCATTCGTGGCGATGCCATGATCCAGCCCGGTGCGCGGACGGCGTCAGCGGATCGCGGTCCGAACATCGAGGCCACCGCCCGTTTCGGTGCGCAGGTGGATTTCGGACGCACGGCATCGGATTACGGCACTTTTCGGGCCGGCTTTCCCGAGGCGTTCTTCGACCGGCTGGCCGGTACCGGCGCATTTTCGGGTGTCGCAACGATACTCGATGTCGGCACGGGGACCGGTACGCTGGCGCGGGGCTTCGCGCGGCGCGGCATGCGTGTGACGGGGCTCGATCCGGCGCCGGCCCTGCTGGACGAAGCGGCGAGGCTTGACCGGGAAACTGGCGTCACTGTGGACTATCGGCAGGGGACGGCCGAGAGCCTGCCATTTCCTGATGCTGCCTTCGACATGGTGACTGCCGGCCAGTGCTGGCACTGGTTCGATCGCGCGCAGGCCGCCGCCGAGACCTTCCGCGTGCTGCGCCCCGGTGGCTTCATGGTCATTGCCCATTTCGACTGGCTGCCATTGCGCGGTTCCGTCGTGGAAGCGACCGAAGGACTGATCCTGGAGGCGAACCCGGCCTGGACCATGGGCGGTGGCACCGGCATCTATCCGCAATGGCCCGGCGATCTGGCCGATGCGGGCTTCACGGATATCGAGACATGCTCCTTCGATGTGACGCAGCCCTATAGTCATGATGGCTGGTGCGGGCGCATCCGGGCCAGCGCCGGCGTCCGCGCCAGTCTCGACCCGGCCGCGACGGATCGCTTCGAAGAGGGCCTGCGCGCTCTGCTCGCCGCTGATTTCAGCGCGGAGCCTCTGCTCGTGCCGCATCGTGTGTGGTGGGCGAGCGGTCGCAAGCCCGGCTGAACGGAGCGCCCGTCAGGCCGGGCAGCCGGGCACGCGCCCCTCGGCAGCGTCGATCTCGATTTGGAACGTCGAATGGCCGATGCGGAAACGCCGGCTCATCTCCGCGTCCAGCCGCTGCAGGAAGGCGTCGCCCGGATGCCCGGCCGGCATCTGGAGATGCGCCGTCATCGCAGTGTCCGTGGTACCAAGCGGCCAGATGTGGATGTGATGGACTTTCGTCACGCCGGGCTGGGCACGCAGCCAGGCTTCGACCGCTTCGTGATCCACCCGGTCCGGCACGGCGAGCAGGCTCATCTTCACGGAATCCCGCAGCAGCCCCCAGGTGCCGATGGTGATGACCAGCACGATCACGAGGCTGGTCAGCGGGTCGATCCACAGCAGGCCGGTGAGGCCGATCAGCACACCGGCGACCACCACGCCCAGCGAGACCAGCGCATCTGCCGCCATATGCAAGAAGGCGCCGTGGATATTGATGTCATCCCTGCCGCCACGCATGAAGAGCAATGCGGTGAAGCCGTTGATGACGATGCCGATGCCTGCCACGATGACGACCGTGCCGCTGTTGATCGGCGCTGGATTGATGAAGCGCTGGATGCTTTCCAGCGCAATCGCCCCCACGGCGATCATCAGCAGCACTGCGTTCAGCAGCGCGGCGAGGATGGACGAGCTCTTGAATCCATAAGTGAAGCGGCTGGAGGGCGATCGGGCCGAGAGCACGGTCGCGCCCCAGGCTATGACGAGGCCGAGAACGTCCGAGAGATTGTGCCCGGCATCGGCGACCAGCGCCATCGAACCGGAGAGAAAGCCATAAACCGCTTCGATGACCACGAAAGCGGTGTTGAGCACGATGCCGATCGCGAAGGCCCGGCCGAAGGATGCGGGTGCGTGATGATGGTGATGGGCATCGTGCGCGTGCCCGTCATCCGGATGACCGTGATCATGGTCTTGGCTGCTATGTCCGTGCATGGCCGTTGCGGTGTCGTCCCGTCCGTGTTCGGGCCTGCCTATCAGAGCGGAAGGCGGGCTCCAAGGGCGTCGCTGACGGGTATTGCTATCTGCCCGCCTCCCATCCTGGCTGGGCCGCGACAGGTTGGGATCTTGCGTCCGTCCGGTCCAGTCTTATAGCGGAGCAGTGCCAAGCCTCGCCAGAGCCATCATGGGCCTCCTGCTGGCCCTCTTCGCTGTTTCGCTGCAGGCGCGGGAAACTGCGTTCGTGCGCGTCAACTTGGTCCCCATGGACCGCGAGCGCGTCTTGCGGGATCAGACCATCATCGTGCGTGACGGCTACATCGCGCAGATCGGCAACGACATCAAGGTTCCGGCCGACGCGCAGGTGATCGATGGCGAAGGGCGACTATGGGTCTCTCCGGGACTTGCCGACATGCATGTCCATTCAGACACGCGCGATGACCTTGCCGTTTATCTGGCAAATGGCGTCACGACCATCGTCAACATGGGAGACGCGCGCATGGCGTTCGTCGGCCGGCTTTCCTCCGCCGCGGCGCGAGGAGACATCGCCGGTCCCCGTGTGTTCAGTGCCTTCGTTATCGATGGCTCGCCTGCATTCGGGCATTTTACCGTCACAACGCCAAAGGAGGCGCGGACCGCGGTGATGCTGGCGAAGACGAATGGCTACCGCTTCATCAAGGTCTACAACAATCTCGAGGCCGATGTCTTTGCAGCCGCGGCTGATGAGGCAGCCAGCCAGGGCCTGGCGCTGGTCGGCCATGGGATCACCAAATTGGGCCTGGAAGCGCAGATCGAGCAAGGCCAGGCGGCCGTCGCGCATGCGGAAGAGTTTTTCTACACCTTCTTCTCGGCACCGGGGTCGGAGCAGACCGATGCACCGCCGCCGGTGGCCCGGATCGCAGATGTGATCGCGCTGCTGCGGCGCCACGGCACCGCAGTTGGCGCGGATCTGGTCACTTATGGCGGTATCATGCGGGTCATCGGGCACAGGGAGGTGGTCGCAGCCTGCCTTGCGGCGGCAAATGCGAGTCTCGTGTCGCCAGCGGACAGACTCGCATGGCGGCGCAGCGGATACGTCGCAAAGACGGCTGATCTGCGCGCCAGATATGCCTTCCTGCAGCAGATGCTGAAGGCGATGGCCGATGCTGATGTGCCCCTGCTCGCCGGCACCGATGCGCCGACTATCCCCTGCGTCGCGGCCGGCTTCTCGTTGCATGAGAACCTGGCCGAGCTGGAGCAGGCGGGGCTCAGCCGCTTTCAGGCGCTGTCGACGGCGACGCGCATCCCCGGCGCATTTCTTGCCACCACCATTGGCGCGACGCGGAACGGCGTAATCGAATCCGGCGCGCGCGCTGACCTGATTGTCAGCGCCGCCAGTCCGCTCGATGATCTGGGGACGTTACGCGATCCGGTGGGTGTGATGGTTGAGGGGCGCTGGCACGACCGTACCGCCCTGGCGGCGATGCTGGATAATGTTCGCCAAGCCTACAGCCTGGCCGAGTAACATCTTTTGACGGATCGCGGCTACTGCCCGAACCGGCCCTCGCGTGCGATCTGGACGGCCTCGCGCGCCGCCGCGAACAGCGCGCCGGACTTGTGCTCGCATTCGCGCTGCTCGTAGGCGGGCTCTGAGTCCGCCACGATGCCGGCGCCCGCCTGCGCATGGAGCACGCCGTCCTTCACCAGCGCGGTGCGCAGGACGATGCAGCTATCCATGTTCCCGTCTGGCGAGAAATAGCCGACGCCGCCCGCATAAGGGCCGCGCGTCTCGGGTTCCAGCTCGGCGATGATCTCGCAGGCCCGCACCTTGGGCGCGCCGGATACCGTGCCTGCGGGGAAGCCGGCAAACAGCGCGTCCAGGGCATCCTTGCCCGGCGCGAGGCGGCCCACGACATTCGAGACGATGTGCATCACATGGCTGTAGAACTCCACCATGTAGCTGTCCGTCACCGTCACGCTGCCGGCGGCGGCCACGCGGCCCACGTCATTGCGGCCGAGGTCCAGCAGCATGAGATGCTCGGCCCGTTCCTTGGGATCGTCCAGCAGGGAATCGCGGTTCGCGGCATCCTCCGTCGCGGCGCGGCCGCGCGGACGCGTCCCCGCGATCGGCCGGATCGTGACTTCCCCGTCGCGCACCCGCACGAGGATTTCCGGGCTGGATCCGGTGAGCGCGAAGCCGGGCAAGTCGAGATGGTAGAGGAAGGGCGACGGGTTGATCCGTCGCAGGGCGCGATAGAGATCGATCGGCGGCAGCGTGAAGGGTGTGGTAAAGCGCTGCGCCAGCACGACCTGGAAGATATCGCCCGCGACGATATAATCCTTCGCCGCCCGCACCATGTCCGCATAACGACCGGGCCCGAGGACTGGCTCCACCGCGATGTCTGCGGGGTCGAAGTCCGGCGCCTGTGCGCGTGGGAGGGGGCGGGCGAGCCGGGCGGCGGTCTGCTCGATCCGGTCCTGCGCCGCCGCCAGCGCGCGGTCGATCTGGTCTGCCTGCGCTGACCAGACCGGTGCGACGATGGTCAACGCATCGGCCAGACGGTCAAAGACCAGCACGACCGTAGGGCGCACGAACAGCATGTCCGGCGTGCCCAGGCCATTGTCCGCAGGGCGCGGGAGCTTCTCCACAAGGCCGATCGTCTCATAGGCGAAATAGCCCACGAGGCAGGCAAGCGCCGGCGGCAGCTCGGGGTCGACTTCGGCCCGGCATTCGGCGACGAGCGCGCGCAGGGCATCGAGCGGATCGGTGCCGAGCGGCGTGAAGGCTTCCCGATCGGTCTGCCAGTCCCGGTTGATCTCGCTCGTGCGGCCCGTGGCGCGGAAGACAAGGTCCGGTGCCAGGCCGATGAGGCTGAAGCGCCCGCGCACCGCGCCGCCCTCCACGGATTCGAGGATGAAGTCCCCGCGTTCCGGTTCGATGAGCTTGAGCGCCGCCGAGACGGGGGTCTCGGTGTCGGCGATGACGCGTTGCCAAAGCAGCGCCGGCCGCCCTCGGGAAAGTGCCGCGCGCGCGGCCTCCATGCTGCTGGTGCTCCGGGTCAAGCGCCGGTCCTATTCGCCGCCGCCATTCGCGCTGCGCAAGGCTTTCTCGACTGCCGCCAGCGCGGATTCGTTTCTCTGGACGCCCAGCTCCTTCTGGACGGCGACCATGAACTGGCGAGCATATTCGCCACCCAGCACATTGCTGAGCCCGGCGCGGGTCGAAGCCAGCAGCTGCGGCACCTGTGAGGGATCGTTGGGGGTGATCTTGTCCAGGCGCACGACCGAGAAGCCCTGGTTGTTCTCCAGCGGCAGCAAGCGCGTTGCGCCGACCTTGATGGTGAACAGGGCTTCGAGTGGCGGCGGGATGCGGCCGTCTTCACGATTGTTGATGTCGGCCCGGCGGACCGAGAGTGTCTGGCGTTCCGCTTGCTGCGCGAGCCCGAGCTTGGCGAGCACAGCGGCAGGGTCGGCGCCCTTGCCCAGTTCCGCAGCGAGCTGCGTGGCGAGCTGGCGCGCGCGCTCCGCGCCCTTGGAAAGGCCCCATGCGACCTGCACGGCGGACTTCACTTCGTTGAACGGCGGCGGGCCCTCTGCTACCACGTCCTCGACCGCGAGAATGGCGGCTTCCTCATCGGGCTTTACCGAGACGACCTGCGCATCATCGTCGGCCGACATGGAGAAGCCCTGGTCGAGCAGTGCGGCAAGCGTCGCGTCGGCCTTGAAGGCCGGATCGCGCAGCGCCGTACCGTCCTTGAGGACGAGCGGGGTCTCGACCATCGTCAGGTTGTGCGCCTTGGCCAGTTCGGCGAAGCTGAGGCCTTCGCCGATCTTGCCGTCGATGTCGTTCAGGAAGGCGCTGAAAAGCTGCTGTTCCTTGGACTTGCGGAGTTCGGCTGTAAGCTCCGCGCGGGCCTGATCGAGCGTCTTGCCCGGCACGGCGCGCACGTCCTCCACCCGCACTACCGCCCAACCGAGCGGTGAGCGCACCGGGCCGATCACGGCGTCCTTCGCGGCAGCATAGACGGCTTTGGCGATCTCCGGCGTCGTCTGGTTGGCAAGCGCCTTCTCGTCCTGCCCGTCCATCCGCGTGGCGGCGAGGCCGAGCCCGCGCGCCACATCGGCGAGCGGGGTTCCGGCCTTGGCCTTGGCGGCGGCGTCGCGGGCCGCGTTCTCGGTGGCGAGAATGAGCTGGCTCACGTCGCGCGTCTGCCGCGCCTGAAATTCCTGCGACCGTGCCTTGTAGGCCTGCGCAAGCTCTTCCTCCGTCGGGGCGGCCTGGGCCTCGAAACGCGAGAGGTTCACTGTCGCATAGCGCAGCTTGCGCTGTTCGGGCACCGTGAACTGGCCGGGATTGCTGCGGTAATAAGCCTGCAGCTCGGCATCGCCCGGCGGCGTCGAGGGTGCGAAGGCCGCGGAGGGAATGGAGATCATCTCGCCGCTGCGTTCCTCGATCAGCATCGCCGCATAAGGCGGGACCATGCTGGCGGGCGTCCGCGCGCCGGCACTCACCGGCGCCAGCATCTGTCGCTGGACGATGCTGGCGATGATGTCCTCGCGCAGATCCTTCTCGGCAATGCCTTGTTGGGCCAGCATCTGGCGGAACACGGTCTCGCTGAAATTGCCGGTCGCGTCCACGAAGGCGGGATTGGATGCGATCTCGGCGTCGATCAGCGCCTTGCTGATCTGCATTCCGTGCTTCTCGCCATAAGCGATGAGCGATTGCATCGCGATCATCTCGCTCGCCACGTTGCGCAGTCCGCCTTCGGCGAGGAACTGGTCCATGGTGAGGGCGGGGTTTTCGTTGCGCATCCGCTCGAACACCATCTGCGTGCGGGTCTGCACGTCGTTGACGGTGATGGTCCGTCCGCCGATCTTCGCCACCTCGGCGGAGGAGGGGCCGAACAGGTTCATGCCGCCCGAGGTGAGGTCCCCCGAGACGAAGGCGAGCGCGATCAGGCCAAGAAACACGGCCGCGAACACCCCGCCGAACTTGGACTTGAGGATGCGCCGGAAGAAATTCATGTCGTAGGGTCCAGGAGCTGGCGGGAAGGAAAGGTCCGGTCGCTTTAGGGCCGCGCACCAGCGGCATCAAGCGGGCAATGCGGGTGGAAGCACTGGACAAAGCCGCCCGCGCCGTCCATCCGGACCGACTGTATCGTGGAAGACTGGACAGCGAGAGGAGAGTTCGGACGATGACCGGCAGGCGCAAGCTGATCGCGGGAAACTGGAAGATGAACGGGCTGAAGGCGCAGCTCGGCGAGGTTTCGGCCATTGGGGAGCTGGCTGCAGGGCGTCCGGATATCGACGTGGCGCTGTTTCTGCCCGCGACGCTCATTTCTGCCGCCGCGCCGCTCGCCGGGACCGTCCTTGTCGGCGGGCAGGATTGCCATCAGGAAGAAGCGGGCGCGTTCACGGGATGCATCTCCGCGCCCATGCTGCTGGGTGCCGGCGCGGGCGGTACGCTCGTCGGCCACAGCGAACGGCGCACTTATCAGCATGAGACCAATGCGGATGTCGCCGCCAAGGCCGCGCGCGCCAGCCAGCACGGGCTCGAGGTGGTGCTGTGCGTGGGCGAGACGCTCGATACGCGCGAGCAGGGCGACGAGGCCGCCCATGGCTGGGTGGTCGATCAGCTGCTGGCATCCTTGCCGGAAGGCGCGGGTTCGGGCTGGCTGACCATCGCCTATGAGCCAGTCTGGGCGATCGGCACCGGCAAGGTCGCTACCCCGGCGCAGATAGCCGCCATGCATGGCGCGCTTCGTGACGCCCTGGTGGAAGCGCTGGGCGCGGACGGGCAGGCGATGCGCATTCTCTATGGCGGCTCGGTCTCGGGCGACAATGCGGCCGATATCCTTCATCTCGACAATGTCGACGGCGCGCTGGTCGGCGGCGCCAGCCTCTCAGCCGCGAAGTTCGCGCCGATCATCGCGGCAGCCTGACGCCGGGCGAAAGCGCCTTTTACCGGCCCTCGATGCCGAGCAGCTCGATCTTGAAGAACATGGTCGCGCCGCCCGGTATCGGGCCCTTGCCGCGGGGGCCATAGCCCAGCTCTGCCGGCACCGCGATCTCGATTGTGTCGCCCAGGCCCATCTGCGGCACCGCCATCTGCCAAGCCTTGATGAGCCGGCCGAGCGGGAAGGTGGCCGGTTCGCCGCGCGCGTAGCTGCTGTCGAACACCGTGCCGTCGACGAGGCGGCCCTCATAATGGAGCGTCACCGCATCCTCGACAGTCGGATGAACTCCCGAGCCGTCGCCACTGACCGGTCGCCAGCGCAGTCCGCCGGGCAGCACTCGCCAGCCATCCTGCCAGTGCAGCTTCGCCAGAGCGAGCGCCTGCTGATTGTGCCACTGCGCACTTTGCGCGACGTCGGGGGCGCTCGGCTCGTCCTGCGCGAAGGCGAGGGCGCCCAGAGTCGCGGCCGCCATTCCCGCGATGCCCCAACGCATGATTCGCTGCACCTGCCGCTCCTTTCATTACCAGTTGCCGCCGCCATTGCGGGAAAGCGCGCGCCGGTCAATCGTCCCGCTCTTCGCGATCGCGCGAAGGCCGGGTAAGGAAGGGCGATGACCAGCCTTGCCGCTACGGCCATCATCTGCGCGGTCCGGCCGCATGGCGAGCACGGTGCGATCGTGCGCGCGCTGACGGAGGAGGCAGGGCTCATGGCCGGCTATGTGCAGGGCGGACGATCGAGCCGGCTGCGGCCGGTGCTGATTCCCGGCAATGTCGTGCGCGGTCTCTTCCGCGCCCGGACGGCGGAGCAACTCGCCAGCCTCTCGCTCGAGCTGGAGCGCAGCCGCGGTCCGCTGCTTGCAGAGCCCTTGCCGGCGGCGGCCATCGACTGGGCCTGCGCGCTCACGGCCGCGACATTGCCCGAGCATCAGCCTTATCCCTCGCTCTGGAGCGGGCTCGGCGCGGTGCTGGACGCCGTGGAAGCCGCCCCGGCCGCGCGCGGCTGGGCCGTGGCGCTGGTGCGCTACGAGCAATTGCTGCTCGCTGAACTCGGCTTCGGGCTCGATCTGGCCGAATGTGCCGTCACCGGCGCGCGCGAGGGGCTCGTCTGGATCAGCCCGCGCACCGGCCGGGCGGTGACCGAGGAAGGGGCAGGCGGGCGGCAGGAGCGGTTGCTGCCCTTGCCTGCTTTCCTCACCCAGGGCGGCGAGGCCGGCTGGCCGGAGATCCTCGCCGGCTTCTCGCTCACCGGCCATTTCCTCCTCCAGAATCTTTTCGATCCGCGCCGGCAGGACGTGCTCGCCGCGCGCGAGCGCCTGATCGAGCGGCTCAAAAGAGCGGTTGCGTGAGAGCGTTCGCCGCCATTATGGCCCTTCCCCATTCCCGCGCGTGCGGGGCACAAGATAAGGTGAGCTCCATGTTGATCGCGCTGCTTCCCGGAGACGGCATTGGCCCCGAAGTCGTGGCGGAGGCAAAGCGCGTGCTCGATGCGCTGGCGATCCCCGGCCTTGCTTATGAGGACGCGCTGGTCGGCGGCGCGGGCTATCACGAATATGGGCACCCCCTGCCGCCCGAGACGCTTTCGCTGGCGCGTCGGGCCGATGCCATCCTGTTCGGCGCCGTGGGCGATCCGCGCTGCGACACGCTGGAGCGTTCCCTGCGCCCGGAGCAGGCGATCCTTGGCTTGCGCAAGGAACTGAACCTGTTCTCGAACCTGCGCCCGGCGAAGATGTTCCCCGAGCTAGCCGATGCGTCCACCCTGCGCCGCGAAGTCGCCGAGGCGATCGATCTGCTGATCGTGCGCGAACTGAACGGCGACGTCTATTTCGGCGAGAAAGGCATGCGCCGCACCGAGGATGGGCTGCGCGAAGGCTATGACATCATGTCCTACAACGAGGCCGAGGTGCGCCGCATCGCGCACAGCGCGTTCCGGGCGGCACGGGCACGGCGCGGCCTGCTCTGCTCGGTGGACAAGGCAAATGTGCTGGAGACGAGCCAGCTCTGGCGCGACATCGTCATCGAGGTGGCGACGGAATATACGGATGTCGCGCTCAGCCACATGTATGTGGACAATGCCGCGATGCAGCTCGTGCGCAATCCCGGCCAGTTCGACGTGATCGTGACCGGCAATCTGTTCGGCGACATCCTGTCCGATCAGGCGAGCATGTGCGTGGGTTCCATCGGCATGCTGGCTTCCGCTTCGCTCGATGCGAACGGCAAGGGACTTTACGAGCCCATCCATGGGTCCGCGCCGGATATCGCCGGGCAGGGCAAGGCCAATCCGCTCGCGACGATCCTGTCGGCCGCGATGATGCTGCGCTTCTCGCTGGGGCAGGCCGAGGCTGCGGACCGGATCGAGGCTGCCGTCGGCAAGGCGCTGGCGAGCGGCGCACGCACGGCCGATCTTGGCGGCACCATGTCGACCAGCGCCATGGGTGACGCGGTTCTGGCCGCGCTCTAGTCATGGACGTCTCGCCTGCCTCGCTGCGCGATGCCGCTGCGCTCGTCCATGCGCAGATGGCACCCACCGCGCAGTTCGCGTGGCCCCTGCTGGCCCGGCGGCTGGGCTGCGAGGTCTGGGTGAAGCATGAGAATCACACGCCCACCGGCGCTTTCAAGGCGCGCGGCGCGATCACTTACATGGACTGGCTGCGGCGCACGCACCCGGAGGTGAAGGGCATCATCACCGCGACGCGGGGCAATCATGGCCAGGCGCAGGTGCGCGCGGCGCGGGCGGCGGGCCTTTCGGCTACGATCGTCGTGCCGTTCGGCAATGCCCGTGAGAAGAATGCCGCCATGCGCGCGTTTGGCGCCGATCTGATCGAGCATGGCGCGACATTTGACGAGGCGAAGGCGGAAGCGATGGCGCGTGCCGCTCAATATGGCCTGTTCATGGTGCCGGCCTTTCACGAACAGCTTGTGCGCGGTGTCGCGAGCTACGGGCTGGAACTGCTGGCCGCCGTGCCGGATCTCGATACGGTCTATGTTCCGGTCGGCTGCGGCTCGGGGCTGTGCGGCACCATTGCCGCGCGCGATGCGCTGGGGCTGGCGACGAAGGTCGTCGGGGTGGTGTCCTCGGCCGTTGACGGCGCCAAGCAGAGCTTCGAGCAGGGCCGCCTGATCGGCACCGAGACGGCGCATACCTTCGCGGACGGCATCGCGGTTTGCACGCCGGTTCAGGCCGCGCTGGATTATCTGACGTCGCGCGCCGAGCGCTTCGTCGCGGTCGACGATGACGAGATCGCCGAGGCGATTCGCGTGCTCTGGCAGGATACCCATAATCTCGCCGAAGGCGCCGGCGCCGCCGCCATGGCCGCGCTGATGCAGGAGCGGGAAGCGATGCAGGGCCGGAAAGTCGCCGTCATCCTCTCCGGCGGTAATCTGGACATGAGTCAGGCCGCCACGGTGCTGGCGGGGCAGACGCCGCCGCCGATGTGAAGGCTGGGGGGCGCACTGGCCGGCGTGTCCGATATCCCCGAGCGCTCTATCGCCAGCTGTCCAGCCACATCCAGCGATTGAAATCCTGCGGGTCGCTCAGCGGCGCGGCGGAAATGATCGGATAGAATTCGGCGAACAGAAACGCCGCGAAGCCGACGCACAGGGCCGGCGCCAGCCTGTTCCCGCGCTGCCAGAACCAGTGGTCGAGCGCGCCGGCGATCGCGAAGCAGAGCAGCAGCGAGGCCGGGAAATAATGATAATAGAACATCACCGGCTTGGGGATGACGATGAAGAAGCCGAGAGAGGCAGCCCAGAGCAGCACCACGATCAACAGGGGCCATGCGCTTTGCCTCAGCCCCGCGTACAGGCATGCGATCAGGGCGACGAGGCCGCCCCAGCTGATCGCGGGATTGCCGATCAGCAGCACGCCGCGCTGGATACCGTCGATCGGCTCGTAGAAATACCAGATCGGCCGGATGCTCAGCACCCATTGCCACCATTGGCTCTGATAGCCGTGCGAAGCCATCGGCGCGCTCTGCAGGCGAAGCATCTCGAACTGCTGGTGGACGATCCGCCATGGCGGCACCGCGCCCGTCTCGAGCCAGCCGAGCGGCAGGAAAGTCGCAAGATAGATGAGCACGGCGAACGGGCCGAGCCAGAACAATCCCTCCAGGAAAGGCACGGGCCTTGCCGCGAGCGAGCGGGGGGTGCCGAGACGTGGGCGCACCGCGAGCCAGAGCATGAGGGCCACGCCGACGAGCGGGATCGCCGTCCATTTGCAGGCAGTGGCGAGGCCGAGGAAAATGCCCGCCAGTACCAGCCGCCAGCGATGACGAAAGCCGGTGCGGCCCGCCGCCGCCAGCATCCAGAAGGCGAGCATGAGAAAGCTCGCCATGAAGATGTCGAGCATGGCGATGCGGGCTTGCACGAACAGCATGGGGCTGAGCAGCAGCAGCGAGCCGGTCATGACCGCTGCCGGCCGGGTGCCGAGCAGCCAGCGCGCGGCCATCACTCCAGCCCCGACCAATGCCGCGCCGAACAGCGCGCTCATGATTCGCCAGCCCAGCGGATTGTCGCCGAGAATCGCCATGCCAGCGCCGATCAGCAGCTTGCCGAGCGGCGGATGTTCGGGATTGGGCAGGCCGGAAAAGGCGGCCAGGATTCGCGCCGCCGGCACATAATGGCTTTCGTCGAAATTGATCTTTGCCGGGTCGCCCAGGCGAAAAAGGAACAGGGCGAGAGCGGTTGCCGAGAAGCATGCGGCGATGGCGACATCGCGCCAACCGGGCGCGATGAAGGGTCTGGCGGCCTGTGCGGTCATGGTGGCGTCCGCATCTCTCATGTTTGCGCCGGATTGACCGCGCGGGGTGAGCGGCTAGAAGCGGCCGCATGAAGAAGCATAGCGGACAGGACCGATCCCTCACAAGTCGCTGGCGCGCGGCGACCCGTGCCGTACGCGGCGGCACATGGCGATCCGAGCAGGGCGAAACGAGCGAAGCGATCTTCCTCACCTCGGGTTATTGCTACGACGACGCGGAAACGGTGGCCGCCCGGTTCGCCGGGGAAGCGTCGGGCATGCAATATTCGCGCTTCCAGAACCCTACGGTGCAGATGCTGGAAGAGCGCATCGCGCTGATGGAAGGCGCAGAGGCGTGCAAGGTGCAGGCGTCCGGCATGGCGGCGATGACGAGCGCACTGCTCTGCATGCTGAGCGGGGGAGACCATGTGGTCGCAGGCCGTGCCGCTTTCGGTTCGTGCCGCTGGATTTTGGACAATGTGCTCAATCGCTTCGGCATCACGCACAGTATCGTCGATGCGCGTGACAATGATGCGTGGGAGAAGGCGATCCAGTCCAATACGAAGGCTTTCTTCTTCGAGACGCCCGCCAATCCCACCATGGACGTGGTGGATCTGGCGCATGTCTGCGGGCTGGCGCGGGCGCATGGGATCACCACGGTGGTCGACAATGCCTTTGCGACGCCGGTCCTCCAGCGGCCGCTGGAGTTCGGCGCGGATGTCGTTGCCTACAGCGCGACCAAGCTGATGGACGGGCAGGGCCGGGTGCTGGCGGGTGCTGTCTGCGGCACGGACGAATGGATCAACGGCAAGCTCTCGCCTTTCCAGCGGAACACGGGGCCCGTCTGCTCGCCCTTCAACGCGTGGGTGGTCCTCAAGGGGCTGGAGACGCTGGACCTGCGCGCGCATCGCCAGTCCGAGAATGCGATGAAAGTGGCGCGCTTCCTGGAGAAGCGGGTGCCGCGCATCCTCTATCCGGGCCTTCCGACGCATCCACAGCACGATCTGGCGATGAGCCAGATGACGGCGGCAGGGCCGATCTTCTCCTTCATCCTGGAGGATCGCGCGCAGGCGATGGCCATGCTCAATGGTCTTGAGCTGGCGGACATCTCCAACAATATCGGGGATTCCCGGACCTTGCTGTGTCATCCGGCCTCGACGACGCATAACAATATGGGCCCCGTCGGTCGCGCCGAGGCGGGGGTCGAGGAAGGCATGGTGCGCATCAATGTCGGCCTCGAGGATCCGCAGGATATCATCGACGATCTGGATCAGGCATTGACCGCCGTGGGCCTTTGACTAGGGTCGACCCCGGGGACGGCTCATGGGATGCTGCATGATGGACGCCTTCTTCCCTTATGCAGAGACGACGCACGACATCACCGTGCGCGTGTCTGTCGCCTTTCTGGCCGAGCAATCGGAGCCGGACATGGGCAAATGGTTCTGGGCCTATCATATCCGCATCGAGAACAGCCGCGCTTCGCCGGTGCAGCTCCTCACGCGCCGCTGGACCATCGCGGACGGGCGAGGGGCCATCTACAAGCGCGAGGGACGCGGCGTCGTGGGTGAGGAGCCGGTGATCCAGCCCGGCGCTTCCTATGATTATGTGTCCGGTTGCCCGCTCACCACGCCGACCGGCTGGATGGAGGGCAGCTACATCATGCTCGAGGCGGGCGGCAGTATCATTGAGGTGGAGATACCTCGCTTCGCGCTTCTGGCCCCGGCGGTGTCGAATTGAAGCGAACGCATCTGCCATTGAACGGCCTGCGCGTGTTCGACGCAGCGGCGCGCCATCTTTCCTTCACGCGCGCAGCGGACGAGCTTGCGGTCACGCCGGCGGCGGTCGGCCAGCAGATCCGTGCGCTTGAGGACCTGCTGGGCGTCGTCCTGTTCCGCCGCACGCCGCGCGGGCTGGAGCTGACGCCGGAGGCGGAGGCGGGCCTGCCGGCTCTGCGGGGTGGCTTTCTGGAGCTGGAGGAATCGGTCCGGGCGATGCAGGCCGGGCAGAGCTCCCAGCACCTCGCCATTGCCGCCCCGCGCGATCTCACCGCCAAATGGCTAAGCGAGCGTCTCGCCGTCCATGCCGATGCCGAGCCGGGGCTTCATTTCCTGCTGGTCGCGGCCGACGACGCGCTCGACTTTACCGAGGCCAATCTGGATCTGGCCATCTGCCTCGCCGATGGTCCGGGTCAGCATGAAGGCATCGCGCTCGGCGAGGGGCGGTTCGTGACTGTGCAGGCACCCGGTGGCCACGGCCTCGATGCGCAGATCGCCTGGCCCGGCTGTCCGATCGCGGATGGTCAGGCAGTCATGCGCGTCGGCGATGCGGGCCTCGCCATCGATGCCGCCGCCAGCGGCTTCGGCCGTGCCTGCGTGCCCGCCCTGCTGGCCGGAGCGGATGTCGCTGCAGGTCGCGTGGAGATCGTCGGCGAGTCGCGGCCCGGCCCCGGCTACTGGCTCATCGCGCCCCTGCCGCAGTGGCGACAGAAGAAAGTCCGCGCCCTAGTCGCAGCGCTGACAGGCGACTGACCTGTCCTTATCGAGGCTCCCCGCCTCCCTTCTCGCGAACTTCCGAACCGCCGCGCCAGCTGGCTCTACGGGAATATCCTTATTCTGCCAGCACTTGCATACGCCCTATCGGTGGGGTCATGATGATACCACCGGACGAAACGGGCGGATCGGCCGCTTTTCTCCCGGCATCTGCAGGAACAGTGTCGGCAAAAGGAGGCGGTCATTTCCCGGATTGCAAAGCAGGATCGGCGAAACGAGGCTTGGCACAGCATGCCGGAAGCAGGCCTGTTTTCGGCGCTTGGCACGACGCCCACGGGCCTTTCGTCCGAGGATGCGCAGCGGCGCCTTGCTATTCATGGCCCCAATGCGCTGCCCGCCGCCCGACCCCAAAGCCCGATCATCCGCTTTCTGCGGCAGTTCCATAGCGCTCTCATCTATTTCCTGCTCGCGGGCGGTGTTGCCGCGACGCTGCTCGGGCATCTGGTTGATGCCGCGGTCATTCTTGCCGTCGTGCTGGTCAATGCGACGGTCGGCTTCATTCAGGAAGGCAAGGCCGAGCAGGCGCTCAATTCCATCCGGGACCTGATCGCGCCGCACGCACTCGCGCTGCGTGACGGGGTGCGCACGCAGGTGGGCGTGCGTGATCTGGTGCCCGGCGACATCGTGCTGCTGGAGGCGGGCGACCGCGTGCCCGCTGACATGCGGTTGGTCCGCGCACGCGGGTTGTTGGTCGACGAGGCCGCGCTGACCGGCGAATCCGTCGCGGCGGAGAAGCATGAAGGCACCGTGGTGTCGGACGCGCCGCTCGGCGATCGCACCAATATGACATTCTCCGGCACGCTGGTCGCGGCCGGGCAAGGCACGGGCGTCGTCGTCGAGACCGGTATCGGGACCGAAATTGGCCGGATCAGCAAGCTGCTTCAGTCGGTGGAGGAACTGACCACGCCCCTGCTTCGGCAGATCGAGCATTTTGCCCGGCACTTCACGGCGGTCGTGCTGGTGGCGGCGGTGCTGCTTTTCGCCTTCGCGGTGCTGGTCCGCGGCTTTGCCTGGGACGAAGCGCTCATCTTCATCGTCGCGCTTGCCGTGGGGGTGATCCCGGAGGGCCTGCCGGCGGTCATCACGATCACGCTGGCTATCGGCGTTCGCCGCATGGCTGCGCGCAATGCTGTTATCCGCAAGCTTCCAGCAGTCGAGACGCTCGGCGCCACTTCGGTGATCTGCTCCGACAAGACCGGCACACTGACCCGCAACGAGATGACCGCGTGGCAGCTCATTCTGCCCGCGCACAGGTTGCTCGTTGGCGGGGCCGGCTATGCGCCGGAGGGCGAGATCATCGCGCAGGGGGCCGATGACGACGCCGCAGCGCTGGATGCCGCGATGACGATGCTGCGCTGTGGGTTGCTGTGCAACGATGCGCATCTGCGCGAATCCGCCGGGCACTGGATGGTCGATGGCGATCCCATGGAAGGCGCGCTCGTCGCCCTCGCCATGAAGGCGGGGCTGGAGCCTACGGAAGTGCGGGCCGAATGGCCGCGTATCGACGAGATTCCATTCGACGCCGCGCACCGCTTCATGGCGTCGCTGCATCGCTCGCCCACGGGGGAGATGGTCGTTTTCGTCAAGGGTGCGCCCGAGGCGCTGTTCGCCATGGCGAAGCCACCCATCGATCTCGAATATTGGAACGCGCGGATCGATGAAGCGGCGGGCGAGGGGGAGCGCCTCCTCGCCTTTGGTGCCCTGCGCAAGCCCGCCGGGCTTCAGCGCCTCTCGTTCGAGGATGTCGCGGAAATCGAGCTGCTCGGCCTGATCGGCTTCATCGATCCGCCCCGGCCGGAAGCGGTCGATGCCATCGCGCAGTGCCGATCGGCGGGGATCGACGTGAAGATGATCACCGGCGATCATGCGGCGACTGCGCTCGCCATCGGTCGACAGCTCGGCATTGCCGACGATCCGCGCGCCGTGACCGGGGCGCAGATCGAGGACTTGTCCGATGGCGAGCTTGCCGATCTTGTCCGGGATGTCTCGGTGTTCGCTCGCACCAGCCCGGAGCACAAGCTGCGGATCGTGCGGGCCCTGCAATCGGACGGGGCGATCGTCGCCATGACGGGCGATGGCGTGAACGATGCGCCGTCGCTCAAGCAAGCCGATGTCGGCACCGCTATGGGCCGAAAGGGCACCGAGGCAGCGAAGGAAGCGGCGCAGATGGTGCTGCTGGACGACAATTTCGCCTCTATCGTCAACGCCGTGCACGAAGGGCGCACGGTCTACGACAATATCCGCAAGGTCACGGCCTGGACGATCCCCACCAATGGCGGCGAGGCGCTGATCGTCATTCTGGCAATCTTCGCCGGCTTCGCGCTGCCGATGACGGCAACGCAGATCCTGTGGGTCAATCTCATCCTGGGTGCCACGCTTGGCCTCGCGCTGGCATTCGAACCGTCCGAGCCCGGCGTCATGCGGCGCCCGCCACGGAAATCGAATGCACCGCTGCTGTCGCCTTTCCTGCTGTGGCGCGTGGTCCTCGTGTCGCTGCTGTTCGCCGGGATGGCGCTGGGCGTCTTCTTCCTGACGCTGGGCCAGGGCCGCGATATCGAGGTTGCCCGTACGATGGTCGTCAACATGGTGATCGTCGGAGAGATCTTCTACCTGTTCAATGTCCGCTACCTGCATGTCGGCTCGATCACCTGGCGGGGCATGCTGGGCACCCCGGTGGTGCTGGCTGCGATCGCTGCCGTCGTCGCGGGCCAGCTCGCTTTCACGTATCTGCCGGTGATGAACGAGATCTTCGGCAGCCGCCCTCTCACGCTTGCGGACGGGGCATTGATCATCGGCATCGGCGTGGCGTTGTTTTTCGTGCTGGAAATGGAAAAGCGGCTGATGCGGCGCCTCGGCTGGTTCGAGGAGCTCACGGAATGACGGAGATGACGGGAAGGAATACCGAATGACGACGGAACATTCCGGTGGTGTGCATCCGCCTGCAACGATCATTCTCGCGACGGATCTCGGCGCGCGCTGCGACCGCGCGCTCGATCGCGCGGTTCAGCTGGCCTTGCTGTGGGATGCGCGGCTCGTCGCGGTCCACGCGGTCGAGGGAGAGAGCGGGAGCGATCTGCGACGCATGTGGGATGGTCCCCGGCGGCGCAGTCCGGCGGATCCCCTCCATCGCGCGCGGGAGGAACTCTATGGCCAGCTCGATGGCCAGCCGGTGGAAATCGACGTGCATGTCGAGGAGGGGCGGGCGTCCGATGTCGTGCTTGCGGCGGCGGAGCGTTTCGGCGCGGGGCTCATCGTGACGGGCATCGCCCGGGACGATCCGCTTTATCAGCCCCTGCTGGGAGATACGGTCCACCGCATGATGCGCAAGGCTTCCGCGTCATTGCTGATTGTGCGCAGCAGGGTGCGCGCGCCTTATGGCAGGATCGTGGTCGCGACCGATTTCTCGCCGCCGTCCCGCGCGGCGTTCGAGAGGGCGACTCGACTTTTCCCCTTGGCGGACTTCACGTTGTTCAATGGCTATGAAGTGCCCTTCGCCAACTATTTGGGTTTGGAAGGGACCGACCGACGCTTTCACGAGATGGAGCAGGAAGCCGTTAGCCGCTTCCTCAAGGAAGCGGAGATCAGCGAGGATGCCCGGCGGCGTACCGTCGGTCTCGTCCAGCGCGGCGCGCCGGAGATTGTGCTCAGCGATTATGTGCACGACAGCCGGGCCGACCTGACCGTGGTAGGCAGCCATGGCGGCGGCGCCATTTACGAAGTGCTGATCGGCAGTACTGCGCGGCGGATCATCGATGCCGTACCGGGTGATGCCTTGCTCGTCCGCAGTCGCCGCCTCGACTGATCGCGCTGGGTGACTGAACGATGACGGCGCTCTTCTGGTGCGCGGCGGGCCTGCTGCTGCTCGTCCTGGGTGCCGAGTTCGTCGTGCGGGGCGGCACCCAGCTTGCCGCGCGCCTCGGTGTGCCGCCGCTGGTCATCGGTCTCACGGTCGTCGCGATCGGCACCAGCACGCCGGAACTCGCGGTCGGCGTCAGTTCGGCGCTGCGCGGCGAAGGCGAACTGTCAGTCGGCAATATCGTCGGCGCCAGCATGATCAACATCCTGTTCGTCCTTGGCCTGAGCGCCGTCATTCGGCCGCTCGACATCCGCATGCAGACCATCCGGCTCAATCTGCCGATGATCGTGGTCGCCTCGCTCATGCTGTGGGGCATGGCGTGGGACAGCGTTCTGACGCGGAGGGAAGGCGCCATGCTGATCGTGGCCGCGCTGGCCTACACTGCTGTCATTCTCTGCACGGCCCGGCGCGAGAGCATGGCGGTCCGGATGGTCTTTGCCGAAGAATTCCAGGCAGAGCCCGATCCGACGCCGATGCCCGACATGCTGTTCAGCCTCGCCCTGCTCGTGCTGGGCATCGTGGCGAGCGTGATCGGGGCCGATTGGCTGGTGGACGGCGCCGTGGCACTGGCCCGCCAATGGGGCGTTTCGGATGCGTTCATCGGTCTAACCATCGTTGCGATCGGCACCACGTCGCCGGAACTAGTGACGACGATCGTCTCTACGATCCGCAACGCGCGGGACATCGCGATCGGCAATCTTCTGGGCAGCAGCGCTTACAATATCCTTTTCATTCTCGGCATCACCTGCATAGTACCCGAGCAGGGCATCGCCATCGGCCCCTGGTTGTCGCGTGTCGACATGCCCTTGCTCGTCGTCCTCGCGCTGCTTTGCATCCCGGTGTTTCTGAGCGGCCGTCGCGTCTCGCGGGCGGAAGGGGGCGGCTTCGTGCTTGCTTACCTTGTCTACCTCGTTTTTCTCGTCACCATGCGGACGTGAAGCGGGGTCTGGCGGGGACGGACGCTCGCCCGAATTACAGCTTGCGAAACGGGCTGGCGGGCGTTCAGTGCTCGGTGAAGATGGGGAGGGCTGTTTTGTACTTGGCGATGGAGAGCGCGAAGTGCGAGGAGGCATTGGCGACGGCCGGGTGCGTGAGGAGCCGGTGCAGCAGGAAGTCCTCGTAATCGGCCACGTCGCTGGCGACGACGCGCATCAGATAGTCCCATTCGCCGGACATCGAATAGCATTCCATGATTCGGGCTTCGCTCTCGATGAAGTCGATGAAGCGGCGCGATGTTTCCGGGTCATGATTGCGTAGTCGCACATTGCACAGGACATTCACGCCATGCCCGAGCAAGCGGGGATCGGCGAGGCGCACGGTCGCGCGCAGCACGCCGGTCTCTTCCAGTTGCCGCACCCGGCGCCAGCAGGAGGGACCGGTGCTGCCCACACGTTCGGCGAGTTCAGCATTGCTGAGGCCGCCATTCTGCTGGAGTTCCGAGACGATGCGGCGGTCCAGTTCGTCGAGTTTGACGATTTTTCTCATGAATGGCGCTCCTGAATAATATTTGTTTCAGTTTATATCTATGCTGCGCGTGTTTTGAAAAGCAATCGCTTGGCTTTTCTGGAAAACTGGCCGCATGACCATTCTTCTCATGCCGCGCAAACCCGCTCCTGCTGACGAGGGAGCGCTGTTCGATGGCCTGACGCGCCAGCCGGCCGATCCTTTGCTGGGCCTGACGGCGCTGTTCGAGGCGGACCGCCGACCCGACCGGCTCGATCTGGGCGTTGGCGTGTTCCGGGACGAGCAGGGAGCCACCCCGATCATGCGGTCGGTGAAAGCGGCTGAGGGGCGCCTTCTGGAGCGGCAGGATACAAAGGCCTATCTGGGGACCGAAGGCGATCCGCTGTTCGTCCGCTACCTGGCCGATCTCGTCCTTGGCCCCGAGCGCGCGGACGATCCACGTCTCACCGGCATCCAGACACCTGGCGGAACCGGTGCCCTGCGCCTTGGCGCGGAGTTGCTTGCAGGCGCGCGGCCGGACGCCACGGTCTGGATCGGCACGCCGACATGGCCCAATCACGCGCCGATTTTCCGGCAGGCGGGCCTGTCGGTGCGCATGCATCGCTTCTTCGATCCGTCCCGGTCCGACGTGGATCTCGATGCCATGCTGGCCGATCTGGCGAATGCCCGCCCGGGGGACGTCGTGGTGCTGCATGGCTGCTGCCACAATCCCACGGGCGTGACGCTGACCGCGGCGCAATGGGCTTTGGTTGTCCGGTTCTGCTCGACACGCGGTCTCGTGCCCTTCGTGGATCTCGCTTATCATGGTCTCGGCGACGGGCTGGAAGCGGACGTCGCGCCCACGCTGGCACTGCTGGAGGCGATGCCCGAGGCGCTGCTGGCCTATAGCTGCGACAAGAATTTCGGTCTCTACCGCGACAGGGTCGGGGCGCTCTGGGTGCAGGGGGCGACGCCGGGTTCGGCGACTCTGGTGCGCGGCCATCTGCAGGCTCTCGCGCGCAGCATGTGGTCGATGCCGCCGGATCATGGCGCCGCCATCGTCCGGGAAATCCTGACGGAGTCGGTCCTGAAGGAGGACTGGAAGGCCGAGCTGGAGACCATGCGCGGTCGGATCAATGGACTGCGTGCGGCGCTCGCTGCGTTGCACCCCGCTCTGGCGCCGATCGGCCGTCAACGCGGCATGTTCGCGCTGCTGCCGGTAACCCCCGCGAATGTGGCTGCCCTGCGGGTGGACCACGGGATTTACATGGCCGACAGCGGACGCATCAACATTGCCGGCCTGCGAACGGCCAGCATCGATCGCTTTGTCAAACAGTTGGGGCCGTTTCTTCCCGCGCTCTGATGCAGGCTTCGGGCGTGGGTCAGCCGGCTTCAGCAGCAAACTGGTCGTAAGCCTCCACCGCCTGCGCGGCATACATGAGGCTGGGGCCAGCGCCCATGTAGAGCGCCATGCCCATGGTCTCCATGATCTCGTCGCGCGTCGCGCCCTGTTTCACCGCGGCCTGCGCATGAAAGGCCACGCAACCGTCGCAACGGATCGCGACCGCGATGGCGAGCGCGATCAGCTCCTTGGTCTTGACGTCCAGGGCCCCCGCCTCGGTTGCGGCCTTGGCCATGGCCGAAAATGATTTCATGACCTCGGGCGTGCCGAGGCGCACGTCCTTGATGGCGTGGCTGAGTTCCCGGGCCATTTCCGGCCAGTCCTTGTGCATTATGTTGCTCCTTGTCCTCTGGCCTATCGGCCGATCATGCTGAGCAGC
Organism: Sphingobium lignivorans; assembly: GCF_014203955.1. Lineage (NCBI taxonomy): Bacteria > Pseudomonadati > Pseudomonadota > Alphaproteobacteria > Sphingomonadales > Sphingobiaceae > Sphingobium > Sphingobium lignivorans. The sequence goes on along the minus strand of NZ_JACHKA010000001.1, from coordinate 2,622,021 downwards.
CGGTAGGCAGCGACGATCCGATCGGTGGATGCACGGGCCTGGGCAGCCGCGGCCGCCGTGGCTTCGCGCTCCGCGTCCAGCAGATCGAGCTGCGGCTTCATGCCGACGCGTACTTCATGGCGGACGCTGTCCCGCGCCTGCGCGGCGGCCTCAGCCTGTTTCCGGGATGCATCCTCGACCAGAGCGGCGGTCTGCACGGCCTGGAAACCGGCAATCACCTGCTCGCGGACCTGCGAGCGCACCGCTTCGGCCCGCGCTTGCGCCGCGCGCTCGGCGCTGTCGCTGCCCGAAATCTTCGCATAGGTCCCGGGACTGAATATTTGCCAGCGTGCGCGGATGCCCACCGTGGCGCTGTCTGCGCGGTAATCGGGGAAGAACTGGTCACGCACCATCGCACCTTCCGCGAAGGCGCCCACTGTAGGCATCAATTCCGAGCGTGCGCCTTTCGCCTCCGCGCGAGCGGCGCGCAGGCCCGCTTCGGCCTGCATCAGCCAGGGATTATGCTGCATGGCGAGGTCGATGGCTTCGTCGAGCGTGGGCGGCAGGTCCGGACTGGCGGGCAGAGGTTCCGGGGAATCCGGCATCAGACCGGTCAGGTTGGTGAAACGCGCTTGCGCGGAGACAGCCATGCCCTGCGCGCGCGCCAGCCCGGCCTGTGCCTCGGCAAGGCGGGCGGCCGCCTGCGCAATATCGGTGCTCGGGCTTTCGCCGGCCCGGTAGCGCAATTGCGCCTGCCGCTGGATTTCCTGCATCTGCGTGAGCAGGTCTTCATGCAGGTCCACCAGCCGCCGGCTGGTCAGCACTTCCCCATAGGCCTGTGCAACCGCCGCAACGATCTGGCTGCGCGTGGCGCTTTCTCCTGCCTGCGCGGCGTCGCTGCCGGCCTTCGCACGGGCGATGCCATTGTGAACCCGCCCGCCCGCGAAGAGCGGTTGCTCGACAGTCACCTGCGCGACCCGGGGTGTCACATCGGCGGCGCCCAGGCCGAAGAAATTCTGCGGGTCGAGCCGCCCTACGCCGATCGAGCCTGTCACCGTCGCGCTCGGCAGGCCGCCGGCGCGCGCTTCGCGCACGCGTGCGTCGGCCGTGTCGGAGTCGGCCCGGGCCGCCGCAATGTCCGGCGCATGGGTCATGGCCGCCGCGATGGCCTGATCGAGCGTCATGGCCTGCGCGGGCAGGGCGACGCTCGCCAGCAGGCCGAGCAGGGCGGTCCGCGCGAGGTTCATCTGAAGGCAGTCCCCGGACGAACGCCCATCGCCTTGAAGATCATCGCGGCGGGGCAGAAGCCTGTGAAGCTCGCCTGAATCATGTTGAAGCCGGCAAACGCCGTCAGCGCCAGCCACCAGGGATGGACGGTGAGCGACAGGATGACGCCGAGCAACACGACGAAGCCGGCAAAGCACATAACGGCACGATCGAGAGTCATGACATGATCTCCTTGAAAGACTGGGAAAACAGACCGGGCGTCACAGGCGCAGCTTGCGGATACCCATCACATGCAGCGCCAGCTTCTCGTAGAAGGGCTCGCTCTCGCCCTTGCGGACCTTGCGCAGAAAATATTTCTCGAAGCCGATCTTGGCGAGGTGGACCCATTTCCCGCTGGAGGACCAGTTGACATTCCGGGGCGGAATCTGCGGCTGCGCGACGAAGGCCACGCCGCCATCCCCGAAATCGGCGAGGCAAACCGCGTTCCATGTCGCTTCGGCCGTCGGTTCGCGGCCCTCCAGGATCGCGGCGAGATTGGCGGCAATGGCGGTCACCATACTTTCGATCATGAAACCGGTCTTGGGGACGCCCACCGGCACGGGCGTCGGGCCCGTCGGCGGAATGGCCACGCAGACGCCGAGCGCAAAGATCTCGGGGAATGTCGGGTTGCGCTGCTGCTTGTCCACGATGATGAACCCACGCGGATTGGTGAGGCCCTCGATGCCCCGCACGGCGGGGACGCCACGGAAGGCGGGCAGCATCATCGAAAAGCCGAAAGGCAGATCATGTGTCTTCCTGACGGCCCCGTCTTCGCCGATTTCCTCGACATGCATGACATCCGGGTCCACCTTGGTGACGCGGGCATTGGTGACCCACTTGATATGCCGGTCGCGCAGTTCGCTTTCGAGCAGCGACTTCGTATCGCCCACGCCGTCAAGGCCGAGATGCCCGATATAGGGCTCGGACGTCACGAAGGTCATGGGCACCTTGTCGCGGATCTTGCGGCGGCGCAGCTCCGTGTCGAGAATGAGCGCGAACTCGTAGGCGGGGCCGAAGCAAGACGCGCCCTGCACCGCGCCGACCACGATGGGGCCGGGCGATTGCGTGAAGCGATCGAAGGCGTCGGCCGCGCTTGTCGCATGAGATGTCTGGCATATGGACACGGTGTGGCCGCCATGGGGCCCCAGACCTTCGATCTCGTCGAATGCGAGGTCGGGACCGGTTGCAATTACGAAATAGTCGTAATCGATGGTGCTCCCGTCGTTGAGCTCGATCTGCTTGCCGGCGGCATCCAGCCGCTTCGCACCGACTGCCGTGAAGTCGATCTTTTTCTTATGGAAGACGGGCGGCAAATGGACCTGAATCGCTTCGGGCTCGCGCCATCGCACGGCAACCCAAGGGTTTGACGGCACGAAACTGTATGTTTCTGAGCCGGATATGGTGAGAACATCCGCCTTGTCGCGCACTGCGGCCTTGATCTCATAAGCGGCGATTGTTCCGCCGAGGCCGGCCCCCAGCACTACTATCTTTGGTTTGCCCATCGGATCACCCTTCCGTCGCGTCAATCGACATTGACTAATATAATGATTATGCGATATATGCAATCAACAAATTGAAGGAGGCAATCATGTTCGGATTCGGAAAAGGCAAGGCTCATCGGGAAATCGACCCTCAGGAGCTTGACGCCATGCTGCGGGACGGGTCGGTTCTGCTGGTCGACGTCCGTGAAGCCGACGAGTTCGCATCCGGCCACATCCCGGGCGCATTAAACCTGCCGCTCTCCGATTTTTCACCTCGTAAGATTCCGGATGCTCAGGGCCGCACGGTTGTGCTGCAATGTGCTGGCGGCAAGCGGTCCGGCATGGCGCTGGAACGTTGCGCGCAGGCGCAGGCGTCCATCGACACGCATCTCGCCGGGGGCATCGGCGCATGGAAGGCGGCCGGCTTCCCGGTGGTTCAGGATTGAGCAAACGGGCGCGAGCGAGGAGGGCGGATCATGGCGAAGTGGCTCTGGCTGGCAGGGGCGGCACTCACGCTGTCGGCCTGTGGCGGCGAACAGGCGCGCGATCCGGCGGCGGCCGCCGCGTTGCCTGCCGGGGAGACACTGCGGCTGGTGCCAACCGAAATTGCCGACCTGAAAGCGATCGGCGCGGAAATCGCGACCCGCGATCAGGCGGAAGCGCTTGCCCGCATTCCCGGCACGCTCACGAGCCTCTCCGTTCGTGCCGGCGACATGGTGCGCAAAGGGCAGCGCATCGGCATGATCGTGGATGCGCGTCTGGGTTACGAGACGTCGGCTTATGGCGCGCAGGTCGCGGCCCGCGCAGGCGGAAGCGGCGCGCGCCAATGCCGATCTCGCGCGCATACGCGACCTTTATGACAACGGCGTCTATGCCAAGGCTCGCCTCGATCAGGCAGTAGCCATGGCGCGCGCCGCCAATGCGCAGGTCGCCGCGACCCGGGCGCAGCAGGGCGCCAGCGCCAGCGTGGCCGGCCAGGGCGCGGTGCTGGCCCCCGCAACGGGACAGGTGCTGCGTGCGGACATTCCCGCCGGTTCCGTGGTCGCGCCGGGCATGTCGATCGCCACGGTGACCGCCGGACCACCGATCCTGCGGCTGATGCTGCCCGAGACTGTCGCCCCGCAGGTGCGAATCGGCGCGCCGGTGCTGGTGGATGCAAGCGACATGCCGGAAGGTTCGCGCGAAGGCCGGGTCGTGCAGGTCTATCCCGCCGTGACGGGCGGCCAGGTGCGTGTCGATGCGACATTGCCCGGCCTTGCAGCTGATCTCGTCGGGCGCCGCGTCGGTGCGTCGGTTGCCGTTGGGCGGCGCAGCGCGCTGGTCGTGCCGAAACGCTTCGTCACCACGCGCTATGGCATCGATCAGGTGCAGGTCGTCACGGCAGACAAAAGGCTGAGCATGGTCCCGGTCCAGATCGCGCCAACTGCCGAGGCCGGGAAGGTCGAGATTCTGAGCGGTGTCGCGCTCGGCGACACGCTGTTCGCGCCGCAGGCGGCAGGTGCCGGGCCCGCGAGTCCCCAGACTGCCGACAAGGTGCCGAACTGATGAAACTTGGCATCTCCGGGCGTCTCACGCGCGCCACGATCGATTCTCCTCTGACGCCGCTGTTCCTGCTTGCGGCGTTGGCCGTTGGTCTGCTGGCTCTCTTCTCCATCCCCCGCGAGGAGGAGCCGCAGATCAGCGTGCCGATGGTCGACATTCAGGTGATGGCGCCGGGCCTGAGTGCGGCGGACGCCACCGAGCTGGTCGGCATTCCGCTGGAGACGATCGTCAAGAGCGTGGACGGCGTGGAGCATGTCTACACCCAGGCGCAGGACGACGGCGTGATGGTGACCGCGCGCTTCCTGGTCGGATCGGACCCGGAGGATGCGGCCATTCGCATCGAGGAGAAGCTCCGGGCGAACTGGGATCGCAAGCCGGTCGGCGTGCCGGATCCCAAAGTGACCGTGCGCGGAATCAATGACGTGCCGGCCGTCGTGCTGACGCTCACCCCGCGTCCGGATGCCGCGGGCCAGTGGACGGACGCCAGCCTCTATGAACTTGCCGCCCGCCTGAGGACGGAGATCGCGAAAGTGGACGATGTGGGGCTGACCTTCATCGTGGGCGGTCGTCCGGAGGAAATCCGCATCGCGCCCGATCCCGCGAAGCTGCGCCAATATGGTGTGCCGCTCGGCAGCCTGATCGAAGCGGCTTCACAGGCGAACCGCAGCTTCCCGCTGGGCACGGTGCGGGAGGAAGGCAAGGCCGTGACGGTGACGGCCGGGCGCACGCTCTCCTCGGCGCAGCAAGTCGGCCTGCTCACCGTGCGCGCGGCCTCCGGCGCACCGGTCTATCTGCGCGATGTGGCGCAAGTGACGCAGGGACCGCGAGAGGATCAGGCGCGCGCTTGGCGCTGGGCGAAGACGGGCGAGGCATGGCACTCCGCCCCGGCAGTCAGCCTTGCCATCGCCAAGCGGGCGGGGGCCAACGCGGTCGTGGTCTCCGATGCGATCCTGGAGCGCGTCGAGAGCCTGCGCGGTACGCTGCTGCCGCAGAGCGTGGAGGTCTCGGTCACGCGCAATTACGGCGAGACGGCGAACGAGAAGGCGAACGAACTGCTGTTCCATCTCGGCCTCGCGACAGTCTCCATCGTCGCGCTGATCGGCTTTGCCATCGGCTGGCGGGAAGCGGCCGTGACGGCGGTGGTCATTCCCACCACGATCCTGCTCACGATGTTTGCCTCGAACCTGATGGGCTACACGATCAATCGCGTCAGCCTGTTCGCGCTGATCTTCTCCATCGGCATCCTTGTCGACGACGCGATCGTCATGATCGAGAACATTGCCCGCCACTGGGCCATGAATGACGGGCGCACGCGGACGCAGGGCGCGATCGAGGCGGTGGCGGAAGTGGGCAACCCCACGGTGGTGGCAACGCTTACCGTGGTCGCGGCGCTGCTGCCCATGCTGTTCGTTTCCGGGCTGATGGGCCCTTATATGGCGCCGATTCCGGTCAATGCCTCGGCGGCGATGATCTTCTCCTTCTTCGTGGCGGTGGTGATCGCGCCATGGCTGATGATCCGCTTCGCCCGCAAGACGCTGGCCGCCGGACATGGCCATGATGAAAGCGGCGGGCGGCTTGGCCAGATCTACGCCAGGGTCGCGCATCGGGTGATCGACAGCCGCAAATCCGCCTGGCGCTTCCTCATCGGCGTCGGCATCGCCACGCTGGTTGCCTGCTCGATGTTCTATTTCAAGGCCGTGACCGTGAAGCTGCTCCCCTTCGACAACAAGTCGGAAGTGCAGGTGATCGTCGACATGCCCGAAGGCACGTCGCTGGAAGGGACCGGCAGGGTGCTGGAGGATGTCGCCGCGGTCGTGCGCGCGCTGCCGGAAGCGACGGCGATGGAAGCCTATGTCGGCACCTCCGCGCCGTTCAACTTCAACGGACTCGTGCGCCATTATTTCCTGCGCGCACAGCCCGAGATGGGCGATGTCATGGTCACGCTGCTGCCCAAGGGGGATCGTGATCGGTCCAGCCATGACATCGCGCTGGACCTGCGCGAGCGGTTGAGGGTCCTCGGGCTGCCGGCGGGCGCTTCGGTCAAGGTGGTCGAGACGCCGCCCGGGCCGCCCGTGCTCGCCACGCTGCTGGCAGAGGTCTATGGCCCTGACGCCGCGACTCGCCAGAAGACGGCGACGGAACTGGAAGCAATCTTCCGGTCCGTGCCCTTCATCGTCGACGTGGACAACAGCTTTGGAACCGAGCGGCCCCGGCTGAGGCTGGAGTTCAAACGCGACCGGATCGACTATTATGGCCTTTCCGAGCGGCAGGTGGCGGACAGTGTCGGCATGCTGATGGGCAGTCAGACCATCGGTTACGCGCCGCGCGGTGACGGGCGCACGCCGCTCCCCATCACCATCGCACTGGAACAGAAGGACCGCAGCTGGACGCAGGGCCTTGCCGAAACCCCGGTGGCGCAGGGGCCCGGCGGCCAGCTCATCGATCTGGGCGCCGTGGCGGATGCGCGGATGGAACAGGGCAGCCGCGCGATCTTCCGCCGGGACGGGCGCTTCGCCGACATGGTGACGGCCGAGCTTGCCGGCGCCTATGAAGCGCCGATCTATGGCATGATCGAAGTCAATCGTGCCGTGGAGGCCTATGATTGGGCAGGCAAGGGGCTGGTGAAGCCGGAGATACGTCTCAACGGTCAGCCGCAGGATGAATCGAAGCCCAGCCTGTTGTGGGATGGTGAGTGGGAAATCACCTGGGTGACGTTCCGCGACATGGGCGCCGCATTCATGGTCGCGCTGCTCGGCATCTACATTCTGGTGGTCGCCCAGTTCCGTAACTTCAAGCTGCCGCTGGTCATTCTCACGCCCGTGCCGCTGACGCTGGTGGGCATCGTCATCGGCCATATGCTGTTTGGCGCACCCTTCACGGCCACCTCGATGATCGGCTTCATCGCGCTCGCCGGCATCATCGTGCGCAATTCGATCCTGCTCGTCGATTTCATCCGCCACACCGCCGCGCCGGACAAGCCGCTTCGCGCCGTGTTGCTGGAGGCGGGCACCATCCGCTTCAAGCCGATCGTGCTGACGGCGGCGGCTGCGATGATCGGTGCGGCGGTGATCCTCACCGATCCGATCTTTCAGGGTCTCGCGATTTCGCTTCTGTTCGGCCTTGCCTCCTCGACGCTGCTGACCGTGCTGGTTATTCCGGCCATCTATATCGTGCTCAGGGATGACGGGAGGCCCGCGACCGAATGATGATGATGTCCCACATGGCGATGGGCCAGCTCTGCGAGCGGGCGACGGAAGTCGCCGGCCTGCTCAAGCTGGTCGCCAACGAGCAACGGCTGCTGCTGCTTTGCCGGTTGCGCGAGGGCGAGGCATCCGTCGGCGAACTGGTGGGCCTGTGCAGCCTTTCCCAATCCAGTGTCTCCCAGCACCTGGCCAAGATGCGCGAGGGAGGCATCCTCCAGACCCGGCGAGAAGCGCAGACGATCTACTATCGGCTTGCCAACCCGCATGTGGAAGCCCTGATGATATTCCTGTGCGACAGGTTCGCGGGCGGCATGGACTCGAATGGCGGGGAGAGTCCCCCGGCAGGCAGCGCGGGATAGGCGCCGCAGGCCGATTCGCGAGGTCGTCGCGGGACTGGCACCCATCAGGATGGGATGGCGGCCGCGGATTGCGCGACCGCTCCACGCGTGACTGACGATGACGCTCCAACACCGCACAGCGGTCTGGAAGTTGACAAAGATGAGGACACGTCGGCCTCATCTTCCGCTTCCCTGAACTTTGCGGCGGGTCTGATGCGGCGGGCGCCAGACCCCGCCCCGGCAAGCCTGCGCAGGCTGACCGGACGTTGGAACGCTTCAATAAGAAAGAGCCGTGCTCTGCTCCTCCCGTCGGCAGGAAGAGCTATTCGGCAAGGCTGCCATGACAGAGGGGGTGTAGGACAGGGGAAAGCGGCCGCCGGGACGTCATGGAACCGCTGAAGGCAGCGGGGCATTGCTCCTTTCCGGATTTCCGATACTGAAAGCGGGCCCGGACGCGGTATCGTCGCGCAGGGGCGCGTTTTTCTGTGAGCGGCGAGAGCCGTCTGATCGCGAGGCTCTGCTGCATGTCCAATGCCGGGTTCATCCTCATTGCCCTGATCCTGGGCCTTGTCCTCGGGCTATTGGGGGATGCCTATGCCACGGGTCTGGCGTCCGGCATCACCGCAGTGACCGATCCCGTGGGGAGCCTGTGGCTGAACGGTTTGCGCATGACGGTCGTCCCTCTCGTCGTTTCCCTGCTCATCACGGGCGTGGCGCAGGCGGCGCGGGCGGCGCGGGCGGGACGCATCGCGGGGCTGGCGCTCGGGTGGATCCTCGCGGCCATGGCGATCTCCGGCACCATAGGGGCCTTCCTGACGCCTCTCCTGATCCAGCTCTGGCCGATGCCCGCCGGATCGGCCGATGCCCTGAAGGCGGCGCTCGGCAGTGGGGTCGAGGTGGCCGCCGTGCCACCCTTCGGCGAGTTCCTGACCACCATCGTGCCCACAAACCCGGTGGCGGCTGCGGCGAGCGACGCCATCCTGCCGCTGCTGGTGTTTACCGGTGCTTTCGCTTTTGCCATCACGCGCCTGCCGGAAGCATCGCGCGGCCAGCTCACCGGCTTCTTCGCCGCGACGGCGGATGCGCTCATCATCGTCATCGGCTGGGTGCTGCGGCTCGCGCCTATCGGCGTCTTCGCGCTGGCCTTCGGTGTCGGTGCCCGCTCCGGCGCCGCGATCTTTGGCGCCGTGCTCCATTATGTGATCGTTCTTTCGTCGGTCGGCATCTTCATCGCGCTGGTCGCTTATCTGGTGGCGGTGCTGGGCGGCCGCATTGCCCTGCGGGACTATGCGCGAGAGATCGTGCCTGTCCAGGCGCTGGCGATCAGTACCCAATCCTCGCTGGCGTGCCTGCCGATCATGCTGCGCAAGGCCCGGCAGCTCGGCGTCCATGAGTCCACGGCCGATGTCGTGCTGCCGATGGCAGTGGCGCTGCTGCGCGCGACGGGGCCGGCCATGAACATCGGCGTCGCGCTGTATGTCGCGCACTGGTTCGGCGTGACGGTCGGCCCCGCACAGCTTGCGATGGCGATCCTCGTCTGCGTGCTCACCTCGCTCAGCTCGGTCAGCTTGCCGGGGCAGATCAGCTTCGTGACGGCGATCGCACCGATCTGCATCGTGCTGGGCGCTCCGGTGGAGCCGCTCGCGCTGCTGCTGGCCGTGGAAACGATACCGGACATTTTCCGCACGCTCGGGAATGTCATGATGGACATCTCCGTCACGACGGCGATTGGCCAGCGCGACGGCATCGCGGAAGCCGAGGCGCAGGAAGTCCTGTAAAAACAGGCGCGCCTGCGCCCCGCCCACCCCATGTTGCTGTTCATCGGCCGTGATGGGCTGGCCTCCGCCGGCCGCGAGCGCTAGAGTTGGGAAACGCAGTTTTTCAGGAGAGCGGCATGGCTTCCCTTTCCGAGCGTGCCGATGCGCTCGAACATGAAATGAGCATGGAACTGGAGCGCAAGGTGGCGCAGCGCCAGCCCATCCGCTCGGCCATCTACCGGTCGGGCGAGCATGATCCTTCCAGCCCCGGACACGACCTGTTCGATGCGCTGGCGGCCGGCAAGAAGTTCCTCATGGGGCCGGACCCGCGCATTCCCCCGATGCCGGAAAAGCCGACGCTCATGGACTTCTTCCGCCTGCGTTTCGGCAATACCCAGCATGTCATGCAGAGCGCGCGTCTTGCCATGAAGAATGGCCATGACGAGAAAGTGGTGCTGGCCTGCCTGCTGCATGACATCAGTGTCACGGGCTTCATCTGCGGCGACCACGGCTATTGGGGCGCGGCGATGGTCGAGCCTTATGTCGATGAGGAAGTGAGCTGGGCGATCCGCGCCCATCAGGTGCTGCGCTTCTTCCCCGATCCTTCCGTGGGCTACGCCTATCCGGAAGCCTATATCAAATATTTCGGGGCCGACTTCGTCCCCGAACCCTATGTCCGTGAAGCCTATGAGCGCTTCCGCGACCATCGTTACTACATGACCGGCCGCCTGATCTGCCTCAACGACTATTATGCGTTCGATCCCGAGGTGACGGTGGAACTCGAGGAATTCGAGGACGTCATCGGTCGCAATTTCCGGCAGCCGGAGGAGGGCCTTGGCTTCGATCACAGCCCGGCCCGCGCATATCTGGCGGTCCATCAGCATGCCGACCCGCGCGCTGTAAAGAGGACGGAGGCTTGCCCGGTGTCTGCCGGGCGGCGTCTTCAGTGCGGTATGCGCACCCGGGCGCGCCACTGGCCCGGCGTTTCCTCGAACCGCCGCTTGAAGGCGCGGGCGAAATGCGCAGGGTCCTCGAAACCGTTGGCGAAGGCGATCTGCGAGATCGGGGCATTGGCCCAGCGGGGATCGCGCAGGTCGTCCGCCGCGCGCTGAAGGCGGCGGTTCCAGATCTGGCCGGTGATCGAGAGGCCCAGCGCGTCCCGCATGAGCTGGTCGAGTCGCCGCCGGCTGATATGCTGCGCCCGGGCCACCTGTTCGGCGGAAAGATCCGGGCTCGGCAGGTTCATCTCGATGAAGTCCAGCGCCTTCTGAACGCGCCAGTGGACCGTCTCCAGATCGCAGGCGAGGCCCGAGGTGGCGCCCAGCATGTGAATGATCGCATTCATCGCAGCGTTCTGCTGCGCCTCGCGCAGTTCGTTGGCGACGTGCAGGAGATGGATCAGCGTTTGCGCCAGCAGCTGCGTGCCCGGATCGCGGCACGAAATGATCGTCGCGACGAGATGTTCCAGCTCGGGGAAGCGATTGAGCGCGAGCATGCGGGGCATGCGCAGCAGCATGAACTGGCTGCAGCCCGTGCCGATCAGCCGGAAAGGCTGGCGTTCATCGATGAAGCAGATGTCGCCCGGGCCAAGCTCGCAATGACGCTGGCGCTGAAAGGCCACCATCGAGCCATCTGTCTGCAGCATCAGCGTGAGATGCTGGCCCGTTTCGTTGACTGCCCGCGGGACATAAGCCACTTCGGCCGGCGCGGAGGTGATGGCGAAAAGGGCGCCCTGGCCCATGCGGCTATGCTGGATCGATCCGATGCTCGGATGCGGTTCGATGGTGTCGATACGCAGGCCAGGAAAGATGGCCGGCGCCGCACCGGTCCATATGTCCGCGCGCCGTTCTCCCTCGACCCCGCTCAGGTCGACGACCGATGAGAGCCCCTCCAGGTTCACTGTGCCCATTTTCTTATCCGTCCTTTTTTGACCATCGGCCAAAGAGCAAGGCGTGTCAAAGAGATAAGGCGGTGCAGTGCAACAGGATCGCAACAAATAGAACGGGGTTGCATGAGCGCTACAGGCCGACTGCGCCCCGGCGCCGAGTTGCCAAGCCACCGGCCATGCGGCAAGAGGCCCCCATGATCCTTCGTAAGCTCAGTATTTCCCTTTGCGCGACCGCTGCCATGGCCGCACCCGGCCCGTTGCTGGCGGAGGCGCCTCCCTCCCCGGGGGATATCGTCGTGCTGGGACGAGGGCTGGACTTGCCGCCCGGCACTCCGGCTTACGGGTCAGTCACGATCGGGCGGGAGCGGCTGGAGGAAGACGCCTCCGGAAGCGTCGAGCATGCCCTGGCGGATGTTGCCGGCTTTCAGCAATTCCGCCGGTCGGACAGTCGCTCCGCCAATCCCTCGGCGCAGGGCGTCACGCTGCGCGCGCTGGGGGGCAATGCCACCAGCCGGGCGCTCGTGCTCCTCGATGGCGTGCCGCTGGCCGATCCCTTCTTCGGGTCCATCCCGTTCAATGCCCTGCCGCTCGAGACCATCGGCGCGGTTCGCATCACGCGCGGGGGCGGCGCCGGCGCATTCGGGGCGGGGACGGTGGCCGGCACCATCGAGCTGTTCAGTGCGGACCGGGCGCAGCTTCCGCTGCTAGGCGCCACGGCGCTTTACGGCTCGCGCGATGCCCAGCAAGTGAACGCATCATTCTCGCCCGATCTGGGGGCGGGTTTCGTATCTCTTTCGGGAAGCTTCTCCCGGGGCGACGGCTTCTGGACAACGCCGGCCCGACCAGCGCGGCCCGGCAGATGTGCCCGCTCGCTACCGAAGCTGGTCCGTGACGCTGCGCGGCGTCGCGCCGGTGGGGGGCACGGGGGAGATACAGGCCCGCGTCAATCTCATGCGGGATGATCGCACCCTGCGGTTCGCCGGGGCCGATAACGGACAGGCGGGGCAGGATGCCAGCCTGCGCTACCTGTCGCGCGGGCGCTGGCAGGTCGAAGCGCTCGCTTATGTCCAGCTTCGCAATTTCGACAACATCGTCATCAGCTCCACCAGCTTCCGCCCGACGCTCGATCAACGCAACACGCCTTCGACCGGCCTTGGCGGCAAGGTGGAGATCCGCCCGCCCGTTGGAGCCGATCATGTGCTGCGCATCGGTGTGGACAGCCGTTTCGCCACGGCCGACATGTATGAGGAGACGCTGAACGCCACGACCGGCGCCGCCATGGTGCGGCGGGACGCGACCGGCCGGCAAGTCACCAGCGGCGTCTATATCGAGGATGACTGGACGCTCGGCGACGTCGTGCTGACAGCCGGCGCGCGCGCGGATCGCTGGGAGATCAGCCGGGGGCGGTTCACGGAACGCAACGCGACGACCGGCGCCGTGAGCACCACCGTTCATCCCGATCGCAACGACTGGGAGGCAAGTGTGCGCGGCGGGCTGCTCTGGCGGATGTCCGAGGCCCTGTCCCTGCGCGCGGCGGGGTATACGAGTTTCCGCCTGCCCACCATCAATGAACTGTATCGCGGCTTTACCGTCTTCCCGGTGGTGACGCAGGCCAACGCAGCGCTCTCGCCCGAACGGCTGAAGGGCGGGGAAGGGGGAATCGACCTGACGCCCGCTCCCGGCGTTCGCCTGTCCCTGACCGGCTTCTACAACCGGCTTGAGAACGCCATTGCCAATGTGACGATCGGCACCAACATGCGTCAGCGGCGCAATGTGGACGCCATCGTCAGCAAGGGCGTGGAACTGAGCGGGGCGGTAGAGGCCGGGACATTCGATCTTTCCGCCTCTTATGCCTTCAATGACAGCAAGGTCGAGGCGAGCGGCAATGCCGCGCCGCTGGACGGCATGCGGCCAGCGCAAAGCCCGCGCCACAGCGCCAGTGCCACCCTGGGATGGCGCGCTCCGGCGCAGGCCCGGCTCGCGCTCACGGCGCGCTATGTGGGGCCGCAATTCGAGGACGATCTGGAAACGGACCGGATGCCGGGCGTGCTCACGTTCGACGGCTATGCGCGCGTGCCGCTGACGCGCCAGGTCGCGCTGGTGGGCCGGGTCGAGAATCTGCTGGATGCGACCATCCTCACGCGCAAGGTGGGCGAGAGCATCGACCTGGGCACGCCGCAGACCTTCTGGCTCGGTCTGCGGATTGGTGCCTGAGGTTCCGGAAGCCGCGCGCTTTCCCGGGTGACCTTATTCGTCGCCGTAGATAGCGACCTGCGGCGCCTGTCCCGCCGTCATGCGGCCGCGGTACATGCCCGGCGTGTTGAAGGAGAAGGCGCCTTCCCCTCTGGCCGGCACCACGATGACGCCGCCATCGCCGCCCATGGCCAGCGTTTCCGCCTGCACCGTGTCGGCGGCGACCTGCGCATTCTCCCCGGCGAAGCGGATGCGCGCGCAGATCTCGTGCGCCACGCCTTCCCGGATATAATATTCACCGGCACCCGTTGCTGAGACCGCGCAGGCGCGATCATCCGCATAAGTGCCGGCGCCGATGACGGGCGAGTCGCCCACGCGTCCGGGAGTCTTTCCGGTCAGTCCCCCCGTGGAGGTCGCGGCGGCGAGATGCCCCTGGCTGTCCCGGGCAACGGCGCCCACCGTCCCGTATTTGAATTCGGGATTCGTAAGCCGCGCCGCGCCCTGGCCCCGCGCGCGCAGGTCCTGCAGCTGCTGCCAGCGCAGCTCGGTGCGGAAATAGGCCGGATCGGCCTGCTCCAGCCCGGCCTCGAGCGAAAATGCGTCCGCCCCGGAGCCGACGAACATGACGTGCTTGCTCTTCTCCATCACGGCGCGCGCAAGCGAGACGGGATTTTTAGTGCGCGTCACGCCGGCGACCGCGCCGGCCCGGCGTGTCGAACCTTCCATGATCGCCGCGTCCATTTCGTTGGTGCCGGCGGACGTGAACACTGCGCCGCGCGCCGCATTGAAATGAGGGGAATCCTCAAGAACGCGCACGGTTGCTTCCACCGCATCGAGCGCGGTCCCGCCCCGATTGAGCACGGCGCCGCCGGCTTCGAGCGCGCTCCTGAGAGCCGCGCGAATCTCGGCGTCCCGTTCCGGCGTCATGTTCCCGCGCTCGATGACTCCGGCTCCGCCATGGATCAGCAGGGTCCAGGGCTCCGCGGCACCGGCCGGCGCTCCCGAAAGAATCGCCAGCGCCGCTGCGAGCAACGAAGCGCGCCTTTTTCCGGCCGGTCCGCGCATCATGCGGCGCTGGCGGAAGTCAGCACGCGCCGTTCCAGCCCGTTGGCGACCGAGAGCACGGCCTGTACGGACGCCGTGGCGATATCCTCGTCGAGGCCGACGCCGAACACCGTGTGCCCGTCATCGGTGCGGCATTCGACATAGGCCGCCGCATGGACATCACGACCCGTGCCGATGGCATGCTCGCTATAGTCGACGACGTCGAGGCCGATGCCCAGTTCCTCGCGCAGGGCGGAAAGCACCGAGGAGATCAGGCCATTGCCGCGCCCGGAAATGCTGCGCTCCTCGCCATTATGGGCGATCTTTCCGGTGAAGACGCGCTGGCCCGCCGGCCCGCTCTCGAAATAATCGACCAGCGAATAAGGCTGGGGCCCGGTGAGGCAATAATGCTGTTCGAAAGCATCCCAGATGTCGCTGGCATGCAGTTCCCGGCTCGACGAGTCGGCCATGTCCTGCACCACTTTCGAGAAGTCGCCCTGCATGCGCTTGGGAAGCTTCAGGCCCTTGTCCTGCTGCAGGACCCACGCGACGCCACCCTTGCCGGACTGCGAGTTGACGCGGATCACCGCTTCATAGGAGCAGCCGATGTCGGCCGGATCGATCGGCAGATAAGGCACGTCCCAATATTCGTCATTGCGCTGTTCCTGCGCCGCAAAGCCCTTCTTGATCGCATCCTGGTGGCTGCCGGAGAAGGCCGTGAACACCAGATCGCCCGCATAGGGATGGCGCGGGTGGACGGGGAGCTGGTTGCAGTACGTGACGGTCTGCACGACCTCCTCCATGTTGGAGAAGTCGAGCCCGGGCGCGACGCCCTGCGTGTACATGTTGAGGGCCACGGTCACGAGGTCGCAATTGCCGGTGCGCTCGCCATTGCCGAACAAACAGCCTTCGACGCGGTCGGCGCCCGCGAGCAGCCCCAGTTCGGCGGCGGCGACACCCGTGCCCCGGTCATTGTGCGGATGGAGCGAGATGACGACGCTGTCCCGATCCCGGATGTGGCGGCAGAACCACTCGATCTGGTCGGCGTAGATATTGGGCGTCGCCGCTTCCACGGTCGCCGGGAGATTGAGGATCAGCGGCTTCTCGGGCGTGGGGCGCAGAATGTCCATCACCGCCTCGCAGCATTCCAGGCTGAAATCCAGCTCGGCGGTCGAGAAGGTCTCGGGACTATATTCGAAGGACCAGTCCGTGTTCGGCTGCTTTGCCGCTTCGTCGCGGATGATCTTAGCGGCGTTGATCGCGATGTCCTTGATCTGCGGTCGGTCCATGTTGAACACGATCCGCCGCCAGGCCGGGGACACGGCATTGTAGACATGCACGATCGCCTGCTTCGCGCCTTGCAGGCTCTCGAAGGTTCGTTCGATCAGGTCACGGCGCGCCTGCGTCAGCACCTGCACGATCACATCGTCTGGAATGCGCCCCGAGCGCACCAGCCCGGAAATGAAATCGAATTCGGTCGCGCCCGCGGAGGGGAAGCCGACCTCGATCTCCTTGAGCCCGATCCGGGTCAGGAGCTCGAAGAAGCGAGTCTTCTTCTCCGTATCCATCGGATCGATGAGGGCCTGATTGCCGTCGCGCATGTCCGTGGAGAGCCAGCGGGGCGGCTTGGTGATCGTGCGCGAGGGCCATTGCCGGTCCGGCAGGTCGACTTGCGGGAAAGGGCGGTACTTACGGGAAGGATCGATCAGCATCATGGGTCAGCTATTTCGCCTTTGCCGGAAAAAGCAGCGGACAGGCCGCGCCGACTCGCTCCGGTCGTTTGAGTCTCGATTGTGACTTTCCGAATGCCCTTAGGCGCAGGGTGCCGCCTGCGGCAACCGCATGGTCGCGCCTAAGGGCGCGTAAGTCGCGTAAGGCGGATGATCGAGATCCGGTACAGCATCATGGTCGAAAATGCCTCGAAAAGGCCGTCACGTCCAGCAATAATCGAACAAGGTCACGAAATCTTTTTCATCACCGCCCAAACACGCGCGCCCGCAGGGCACCAGGGCTCCGTAAGGCTCAAGGACGCAAAAAGAGGTGCGGCGTCGGGACAGCGGCAAGTCAGGTGATTTTTCGGCTTGATTTTGGAAATGGCGCGCGCACTATGCTGCGATGCACAATGAGGCCGAGAAAAACAAAAGCCTATGACCTTTTCCGAGATGCTGGGCGACGCCGGGGAAATTCGGGACTGCTATGCGGTCATCCAGCAATGGGTGGAGGAAACAGGAATAGAGGGGCTGCATCGCAGGCTCGGTGAAGCAGAAGCGATCTTCCGGCGCATCGGCATCACTTTTGCGGTCTACGGGGAGGGCGGGGACCCCGAGCGCCTGATCCCGTTCGATCTCCTGCCGCGCATTTTCACGGCGATGGAATGGCAGCGGCTCGAAGCGGGGATTCGCCAGCGGGCGGCAGCGCTCAACGCCTTCCTGCTCGATGTCTACAATCGCGGCGAGATCATCCGTGCCGGGATCGTTCCGGCCGACATCGTGTATCAGAACAAGGCCTACAAGCCCGAGATGGCCGGCTTCACGCCGCCCGGCCGGGTCTACAGCCACATCGTCGGCATCGACATCGTGCGCACGAGCCTGTCCGACTTCATGGTGCTGGAAGACAATTGCCGGACGCCGTCCGGTGTCTCCTACATGCTCGAGAACCGCGAGATCATGACGCGCATGTTCCCCGAGCTGTTCGCGCTGGAGCGCGTGGCGCCGGTGGATGATTATCCCAGCCAGCTCCTCAAGTCCCTCCAGGAAGTCGCGCCGCCCGCCTGCAAGGACAAGCCCCAGGTCGTCGTCCTGACGCCGGGCGCCTTCAACAGCGCTTATTACGAACACAGCTATCTCGCCGATCTCATGGGCGTGGAGCTGGTGGAGCCGGCCGATCTCTTCGTGGACGAGGGGCTCGTCTACATGAAGACGACGTCCGGGCCGCGCCGGGTGGACGTCATCTACCGGCGCATCGACGATGATTTTCTCGATCCGCTGGCGTTCCGGCCGGACAGCATGCTGGGCGTGCCCGGGCTCTTCAATGCCTATCGCGGCGGTGGGGTCACGCTCTGCTCGGCGCCCGGCGCCGGCATCGCGGACGACAAGGCGGTCTATGTCTATGTGCCCGAGATGATCCGCTTCTACCTCGGCGAAACGGCGATCCTCCAGAATGTGCCGACATGGCAGTGCGGTCTGCCGGACCATTATGCCTATGTCATGGACCATCTGCCCGAGCTTGTGGTGAAGGAAGTCCATGGCTCGGGCGGCTACGGCATGCTCATCGGCCCGCAGGCCAGCGCGGAGGAAGTCGCGACCTATGCCGAGCGCATCCGCGCCAATCCGGCCGAGTTCATTGCGCAGCCCACGCTTGACCTGTCCACATCGCCGACGCTGGGGCCATCCGGGCTGGTGCAGCGCCATGTCGATTTCCGGCCCTATTGCCTCGTCGGCAAGGAGATACGGCTGGTGCCGGGCGGCCTGACTCGCGTGGCCCTGGCGGAAGGGTCGCTGGTCGTCAATTCAAGTCAGGGCGGCGGGGTCAAGGATACCTGGGTGCTGCGATGAAGGGTGGTGGGATGACGGGTGCTGCGATGACGGAGGGCTGCCCATGCTGAGCCGCACCGCCGAGAATCTCTTCTGGATGGCGCGTTACATGGAGCGCGCCGAGTCCACGGCGCGACTGCTCACCATGGGGCAGCGCATGGCGATTCTGCCCGCCGCCACCATGCGCGACGAATGGCGGTCTGTCGTCCGCGTCACTGGCTGCGAGGATGCCTTCGGCAAGGATGCGATCATTCGCGAGAGCGATATCGTCGAACATCTGATGCTCGACCCGGACAATCCGGCGTCCATCCGCTCATGCCTGGCCCGGGCGCGGCAGAACGGCAAGTCGGTGCGCACCGCGCTCACGCAGGAGATGTGGGAGTCGCTGAACGAGGGCTGGCGCAAGCTGGAGACCTATGGCGTCGCCGATGCCCGTCGCGACTTCGCCGAGCTGGTCGACTGGGTGAAGAACCGGGCGATGATGTTCCGCGGCGCCACGGAAAGCAGTCACTTGCGCAACGAGGGCCACGATTTCCTGCGCGCCGGGGGGGCGCTGGAGCGGGCGCAGATGACGTTGCGGCTGCTGGACGTCAAATATTATGTCCTTCTGCCGGAAACCGAAGTCGTCGGGGGGCATCGCGACCATTATCAGTGGACGTCCGTGCTGCATGCGCTGTCGGGCAGCCGGGCCTATCATCATGTCTATGGCGGCTCCTACTCGCCCTGGCAGATCACCGATTTCCTGATGCTCAACCGGCAGTTTCCCCGCAGCGTCCTCTACTGCTTCGACCAGCTGGCCTATCGGCTCCAGCGGCTGGCGCACTGGCACGGGCAGCGCACGCCGGCGAATCTGCGCGGCGAGGAGATGGTGGAAGCCCTGGCCCAGACCAGCAGCGGCGCGATCTTCGAAAAAGGCTTGCATGAGACGATCCAGAGCAAGATCGTCCAGTGCAACATGCTTGGGCAGGAAATCGCCGAAGCTTATCATTTCGGTTGAACCGGAAAGACGACGACATTATGCGGATCAGCATCCGTCACGAAACCCGATATGATTATGCCGAGCCGGCGGCAGGCGTGGTCATGCGCCTGTGTCTTGCGCCCGCAAGCAGCAATGCGCAGGTGGTCGAGCGCTGGGCAGTCAGCGTCAATGGAGAGCCTGTCGAGCGCTGGATAAGCAACGGGCATGGCGATGCCGAGGCGGTGTGGCGCGCGCCGGGCAGGATCGAATCGGTCGTCATCCTCGCGGAAGGGACAGTGCGCACGAGCGACACGGCCGGCGTGCTCAAGCCGAGCGGCGGCGAATTGCGGCCCCGCCTGTTCCTGCGGCCAACGCCGCTGACCGCGGCGGACGAGGCGATCGCGGCGTTCGCGGAGCGGGCGCGCAGTCCCGATGGCCCGCTTGCCAGCCTCCACGCCCTTTGCCAGCTTGTGCACGAGGACATCGCCTGGCGCGCGGACAGCACGACTGTCGATACCGTGGCCGCCGAGGCGTTCGCCCAGCGGGCCGGCGTATGCCAGGACCAGTCCCACATCTTCATTGCGGCAGCGCGCAGCCTCGGCATTCCGGCGCGCTATGTCGTGGGCTATCTGCGCGATCCCGAGCGGCCGGATGGCGAGCACGATCCGCATGCATGGGCTGAGGCCTTCGTGGAGGGGCTGGGCTGGATCGGCTTTGATCCTGCGCTTGGCCATTGCCCGGTGGAAGGCCATGTCCGCCTTTGCTGTGGCCTTGATGCCGCAGATGCTGCACCAATTCGCGGTGTCATGCTGCCGGTGGCTGAAACCAAATTGTCGCATGACGTTCTGATTGCCAGTCTGCCGCCGGACGACGCCGCACAGGCGCAGACGCAGCAGTGAGTCGCGGTCCTGCCGGCTGCCCATGCCGGCGGGAGAGCGGAAGAAGGGAAGTTCAATGACCTATTGCGTGGCCTTGCGGGTCGAGGCCGGCCTCGTGATGCTCTCGGATACGAGGACCAATGCGGGGCTCGATAATATCGGCATGTTCCGCAAGACCTTCACTTACGAAAAGCCCGGCGAGCGGGCGATTGCCCTTCTTTGCTCGGGGAACCTGTCCGTCACGCAGGAAGTCCGCACCAAGCTTTCGCGCGCCATGAAGGATTCCGTGGAGGATCCGGAGATCGAGACATTGCTCAATTGCGCGACCATGCATCGGGCCGCGCATCTCGTCGGTGATGCCATGAAGACCGTGCAGAAGGAAATGCGCACCGGCATGAGCGCGAGCAATGTCTCGCTCGGCGCCTCCATTCTTGTCTGCGGCCAGCGCAAGGGCGGCAAGCTGCGTCTCTACATGGTTTATTCCGAGGGCAATTTCATCGAGGCGACGGCGGATACGCCGTTCTTCCAGATCGGCGAGCACAAATATGGCAAGCCGATCCTGGACCGGATGATCCGGCCGAACACTTCGCTGTCCGATGCCGCGAAGGCCGTCTGCGTGTCGATGGACTCGACCTTGCGGTCCAATCTGTCGGTCGGCATGCCGCTCGATCTCAGCATCATTCCGCGCGACAGCTATAAATTCAGCCTGCGCCGCAGGATCGAGGCGAACGACCCTGAATTTTCGCAGATTTCCAGCGAGTGGGGCGCGGTCCTCAAGGCCGGATTCGATTCCCTGCCTTCCCTGATTGACTGACCTCCTCCCCCTCGCCACGGGAGCGAGGGGGAGACGCCAGTGCCGCACGGGAGCGGCCCTGCGCGACCGTCAGGCTGCCAGGTCGAAGCGATCGGCATTCATCACCTTGGTCCAGGCCTTCACGAAGTCGGCGACGAATTTCTCGCCCGCGTCAGCCGCGGCATAGACTTCGGTGAGTGCCCGCAGCTGCGAGTTGGAGCCGAACACCAGATCGGTGCGAGTCGCGGTCCAGCGTTCTTCGTCGGTGGCGCGGTCCGTGCCGACGAACACTTCATCGCCGCGATCATCGACCTGCTTCCAGGCCGTGCCCATGTCCAGCAGGTTCACGAAGAAGTCGTTGGTCAGCTGTCCGGGGCGGTCGGTCAGGACGCCATGCGGCGTGTTGCCATGGTTCGCCCCCAGCACGCGCAGCCCGCCGACCAGCACGGTCATTTCCGGGGCGCTCAGCCCCAGAAGCTGGGCGCGGTCGATCAGAAGCTCCTCGGTGGGGACGCTGAACCGGGTCGAGAGATAATTGCGGAAGCCCTCGGCCTTGGGTTCGAGCGGCTCGAAGCTGTGCGCATCGGTCTGTTCCTGCGTGGCATCGCCCCGCCCGGAGGTGAAGGGCACGGTCACGTCATGACCCGCAGCTCTCGCCGCCTGCTCGATGCCGACGGAGCCGCCAAGCACGATCAGATCCGCCGTGCTCACCGTGCCATCGAAGCCAGCCTTGATGTCCTCATAGACCGTCAGCACCTTTGCCAGCTCGGCCGGCTCGTTGACGGCCCAGTCCTTTTGCGGCGCCAGACGGATGCGCGCACCATTGGCGCCGCCGCGCTTGTCTGATCCGCGGAACGTCGCTGCCGATGCCCAGGCCGTTTTTACCAGCTGGCCGATGCTGAGGCCAGAGCTGGCGATCCGAGCCTTGAGCGTCGCAATGTCGGCGTCGCTCAGTGGTGAGCCGGCGGGCACGGGGTCCTGCCAGATCAGATCCTCGTCCGGCACCTCGGGCCCCAGATAACGGGCCTTCGGTCCCATGTCGCGATGGGTGAGCTTGAACCATGCGCGAGCGAAGGCATCGGCGAACAGAGCGGGGTCGGCATAGAAGCGCTCGGAAATCTTGCGATAGTCCGGGTCCATCTTGAAGGCCATGTCTGCCGTCGTCATCATCGTGGGCAGGCGCTTGTCGGGATTGTGGGCGCCCGGTGCCATGTCTTCCGGCTTCTGGTTGATCGGCTGCCATTGCCAGGCGCCCGCCGGGCTCTTCACCAGCTCATAATCATAGTCGAGCAGCATGCGGAAATAGTTCATGGACCAGCGGATGGGCGTGGGCGTCCAGGCGCCTTCCAGCCCGCTGGTGATGGTGTCGTCGCCCATTCCGCTGCCATGACCGCTCTGCCAGCCAAGCCCCTGCATGGCGATGTCCGCGCCCTCCGGCTCCAGCCCCACCTTGGACGCATCGCCGGCCCCATGGCACTTCCCGAAGGTGTGGCCGCCCGCGGTCAGCGCGACGGTTTCCTCATCGTTCATGGCCATGCGGGCAAAGGTCTCGCGGATGTCGCGGGCGGAGAGCAGCGGGTCGGGCTTGCCGCCCGGACCTTCGGGATTGACGTAGATGAGGCCCATCTGGATCGCGGCGAGGGGATTTTCCAGCGCACGGCCCGACTCCTCCTCGATGCGGGTTTCGCCCAGCCACTCTTCCTCGGTGCCCCAGTAGATGTCCTTGGCCGGCTCGTAGACGTCCTCGCGTCCCCCGCCGAAGCCGAAGACCGGTCCGCCCATCGATTCGATGGCCACATTGCCGGCCAGGATCAGGAGGTCCGCCCAGGAGAGCTGCCGTCCATATTTCTGCTTGATCGGCCATAACAGGCGCCGCGCCTTGTCGAGATTGGCATTGTCCGGCCAGCTGTTGAGCGGGGCGAAGCGCTGCGAGCCCGAGGAGGCGCCGCCGCGTCCGTCGCCGGTGCGATAGGTGCCGGCGCTGTGCCAGGCCATGCGAATGAAGAAGGGGCCGTAATGGCCATAGTCCGCCGGCCACCAGGGCTGGCTGTCGGTCATCAGAGCTGTCAGGTCTCTCTTGAGCGCCTGATAGTCGATCGCCTGGAATTCCTTTGCATAGTCGAAGTCATCGCCCATCGGATTACCGCTGAGCGCGTTTTGCTGCAGAATATCGAGCGAGAGCTGGTTGGGCCACCAGTCCCGGTTTGTGCGGCCCAGCAGATTGCGCAGCGCTGCCGGTTCCTTGGACGGGTCACTCAGGGGACTTCCGCTTGTCTTGGCATCCATGGCTGACTCCTCTCGCCTTGTTCTGAAGGATGAGCGGAGGATACGCGTGCCGCACGGGCTTGGAAAACGATCTCCGTCGGTCAGAGATATTTGAAGGATCGATTTGGAGGCGCGGGCTGGCCGGCATAGACAAGCGGCGCGGAGATGACCGGCCAGCCGGGCGCCTCTTGCGATTATGACGGAATTTCCTAAGTGCAGGCCTGTCCCGCCCGCTCTCCAGCGGATCGGAAGCGCTATCCAGCTCCAGCAGAAAGAGTCGATCCCGATATGACCGCCACGCACAGTTCCCGCATGATCATCCTCGGGTCCGGCCCGGCCGGCCTTTCGGCCGCCATCTATGCCGCGCGTGCCGGCATGGCACCGATCGTCGTGCAGGGAATCCAGCCGGGCGGCCAGCTCACGATCACCACGGACGTCGAGAATTATCCGGGGTTCCGCGATGTCATCCAGGGGCCGTGGCTGATGGAAGAGATGCAGGCGCAAGCCGAGCATGTCGGCGCGCAGATGATGTACGACCAGATTGTCGACGTCGATCTGTCCCGCCGTCCCTTCAAGCTGACCGGTGACGGCGGCACCGAATATTATGGCGACACGCTGGTCATCGCGACCGGCGCGCAGGCCAAGTGGCTGGGGCTCGAAAGCGAACATCTGCTGCAGGGCAAAGGCGTTTCGGCCTGCGCGACCTGCGACGGCTTCTTCTATCGCGGCAAGAAGGTGGTGGTGATCGGTGGCGGGAACACCGCCGTCGAGGAAGCGCTTTATCTCACCAATCACAGCCATGACGTGACGCTGATCCATCGCCGCGATTCGCTGCGGGCCGAGAAGATCCTGCAGGATCGCCTGTTCGCGCATCCGAACATCAAGGTGCTGTGGAACAAGGCCGTCGAGCGCTTCGTCGGCGAGGGCGATCCGGAAGGGCTTGTCGGCGTCGATCTGGTCGACACGGTGACCGGAGAGAAGAGCCACGAAAAGGCCGACGGGGCCTTCGTCGCCATCGGGCACAAGCCCGCGACCGAGCTGTTCGACGGCAAGCTGCCGTTGGACGAGGGCTATCTGGTTGTGGAGAAAGGCACCAGCCGGACCAGCATTCCCGGCGTGTTCGCGGCAGGCGACGTGACCGACAAGGTCTATCGCCAGGCCGTCACGGCAGCGGGGATGGGATGCATGGCTGCCCTGGATGCGGAGCGCTTCCTGGCCGAAGCGGATTTCGAGGCAATGGCCCACGCCTGAGCCCCTGGCCGGGCGGCGCGCTCAAGCGCTGGCGGGCGAGATCCGGGTCTGGGCGACCAAGTGATTAGCCGGACAGTTTCGCGGCGCTCCCTGAGGCGCGAACGCGGGGTACGGCGGCGATGGGTCGCCGCATGCCCATGGCAGGGAAACGCCTATATTTCCGTGCTTTCGCCGGTGCGGCGCCTGCCGCTCGGGCTTATGCGAAAAGCTGCGGACATGAAAAAAGGGCTGATCTGTCCGGACATTCCAGGACAGATCAGCCCTTCTGAGTTCTGGCTCGGTCCGATCAGTCCGCGCGCGATGCGACGGTGACGCTCGGCGTGGCCTGGCCCTTGGCTTCCGCAACACTGAAGGCGACCGGAATGCCATTGGCGGTGCCGGTCACCTGATCGCCCGAGACGACCAGACGGAACGACGAGCCGGGGGTGGCACGGCCGGTGATGACGCGCTTGGTCTCGCCGATTGCCTTGACGCTGTAGACGTAGCTGACGCCGTCATGGACGAACTTGACGGGTTCGTCGTTCGCAAGTGCGGGAGAAACGAGCGAAAGAGAGAGTGCCGTTGCGGCGATAGAGAGAGTTTTCACGAACAAACTCCTTTGTGAGGTTGACAAAAGAGCCGTCCAGCATCCTGTTTTGTTTTGCAGTGTGAAATTGTTGCATTGCGAATGAATCAGCAACCGCAAAAGCCGGAATGGCGATTGCAATTTATGCATTCGTATAGGCGCGAAGGGGGTAGGGCGCGTTGCCGGTCCCGGGGCATTGCCTGGCGTGGCTTATATTCAGCCCAGTTTTGCGTCGAGTTTGCGGGCCAGAAGGGCGTGCAGGCCGCCGAAGGTCTCGAAGCTTTCCATATCGATATCATCATCGTCGATGATGATGGAAAGCCGGTCCTCGAGGTCCGTGAGCAAAGTGGCGACCGCCATGGAGTCGAGCTCCGGCAGCGCGCCGAACAGAGGGGTTTGCGCATCGAAGGCGGCCACGCGCGCCTCGTCCAGCCCCAGTGCCTCGGCAAGCGAGCGGCGCAATGCGGTATCGGCCATGGAATCCCGGGCGTGCGTCGTGCCGCTGGTCTCGTTCATGCGCATGGCGGCGCCCCTAGCGGCTTCCAGCCGCTTTGAAAAGCGCCGAACCGCTCGCGCTCATGGGAGGCCAGCCCGCTTCCAGTGCCGCACGCCGGCCGCTGGCCGGGCTGCTCTGGCGTGCATGGCTGCCGGTGGGCTGGGACAGGGCCGAAAGCCATGTGGCGAAGGCCGGCCGCCAGCTCGCGGCATGACGAAGGTCGAAGGCATCGATCTGCCACATGGGCACGGTATCCGGCATCCAGGCGGCCTTGTAACCATTGTCGCCAGTGCCGAAATCGATGCTGGTTGCATGATCGAGATCGATGGCCTGCCGGAACATGGCGTGGCTGAGCTGCGTGCCGGGCGAGGCATCGGCGAAGCGTTCATCGAAAGCGAGCTTGTGAATATAGGCGCAGCCCTGCTCGATGGTCCATAATTCCACGGCGGCGGGTGCGCCGTCCAGCCATGCCACGCCGAGCCGCAGCCGGCCGCCGTCCGCTTCCGCCTGCGCGAAGGCGCGAAGGAAAGCGAAGTCGTCTCCCTCGGGCTTCCAGCTGGCGGCGAACACCGACTCGAAGACGGACCAGAGGCCCTCATCCAGCCTGTGATGGATGTCCACCGCGACCGGACGCTGCCTCGCCTTGCGCCGGAAGGTGGAGCGGAGCGAGCCCGGACGGGCGGCCCAATAGGCATCGAACCGCATGCCGGGGGCGAGATGGAGCATCCGCTTATGGGCCATCACGCGGGGGATCACGCGCCAGCCTGCGGTCCGGAGGGCATCGCTCAGCAAGGCCCGGTCGGTCCCTCCCTCGTCCGTGATCGGATGGAAGCGCAGATGCGGGGTGACGCCGCGCAGCCGGGCGGCAAGCGCGCTCAGCAGGCGCAGCCGGGTCTCCCGCAGAGGGGCGTTCACGAACTGCGGGCGGAACAGGAAGCTGTACCAGTTGGTGATGCCGTCGACTGGGCCGTCTTGTCCGCCGGTCAGGAAGAGCCATGCCATCGCGGGCCCGGCCCTCGCGCACAGGATAAGGGGCGTGGCCTCGGGAAAGGCGCTGGCGTGGAGCGCCTCGAACCAGCCGAGCCGGTCGAACGGGCCGGGCTGGGCCGCTCCGTCCAATGCGCCGCCCGCCGCCGCCCGCGCCTGCGCGAAGCTGCTGAAGAGGCTCACATGGATGGTGTCGTTCGTCATGGCGCGGTTCCGCGCGACACCTATCCCCAAAAGTCCATCGATCATGTTAATGGGCCAGCGATGATCCCACCTCTCGACCATCTTCCCCGTCGCGGACGGCCCGATGCACCCGCGCTGGCCGGGAAATTCGGCGTGATCGACTATGCCGGGCTGGACGCCATGACCGGCCGGCTCGCGCACTGGTTGGCGGCACAGGGCTTCCCCGGCGGGAGCCGGATCGCCGCCTGGCTGCCGAAAGGCGTGGCGACGGTGGTCCTGCCGCTCGCAGTGGCGCGGGCGGGGCTCGTCTATGTGCCGGTCAATCCGCTGCTCAGGCGCGCGCAGGTGGCGCATATCCTGGCCGACAGCGAGGCCGCGATGCTTGTCTCGGCGCCGGCCCGCCTCGCGACGCTGGAAGCCGGGGATACGCCGCCGGGCCTCGTCATCGCGGAGGAGAGCGCCGTGGAAGCCGTCATGGACCGGGACGGCGCGCCTGCCTTGCCGCCCGGCGATGCGCCGCCCGAGCGGCTTGTCGAGATCCTCTATACGTCCGGTTCGACGGGGCGCCCCAAGGGCGTGATGCTGAGCCACGCCAATCTCATGATCGGTGCGCGGGCCGTGGCCACTTATCTCGGCCTTGCGGCGGAGGATCGCACGCTCGCCGTGCTTCCGCTCAGCTTCGATTACGGCCAGAACCAGCTCCTCTCCACATGGTGGGCGGGCGGCTGCGTCGTGCCGCTGGATTATCTGCTGCCGCGCGAGGTGGTGAAGGCCATCGGGACCCATCGGATCACCACGCTGGCGGGCGTGCCGCCGCTCTGGACGCAGCTTGTCGAGACGGCATGGCCGGCCGAAGCGGAGCGATCGCTGCGCAGGATCACCAACAGCGGCGGCGCGCTGACCCGGCCGCTCATCGCCCGGCTGCGCGAGACGTTCCCCGGGGTGGACATCGTCGCGATGTATGGGCTGACCGAGGCTTTCCGCTCGACATTCCTGCCCCCTGCCATGCTGGCGGACCATCCCGACAGCATCGGCCGCGCGATCCCGGACGCGGAAGTGCTGGTGGTGCGGCCGGATGGCACGCTCGCGGCGGACGAGGAGCCGGGCGAGTTGGTCCATTGCGGTCCTCTGGTGGCGCAGGGCTACTGGCGCGACGCGGCGCGTACGGCGGAGCGCTTCCGTCCCGCACCGGCGACCTCGCGTTATGGGGGCATGGCGGTGTGGTCCGGCGACACGGTGGTGCGGGATCGCGACGGGCTGCTGCGCTTTGTCGGCCGGGGCGATGCCATGATCAAGAGCGCGGGCAATCGCATCAGCCCCAGCGAGATCGAGGACGCAGCGCTCGCCGTCTCGGGCGTGGCGGAAGCCTGCGCGTTGGGGCGACCGGATGCGCGGCTGGGGCAGGCGATCGTGCTATTCCTGCGCGGCGAGGCTTCGCTGTGCGCAGACGATCAGGCGGCGCTCGTGGACCGGGTTCGCGGCGCCTTGCGGCAGCTCCTGCCGACCTTCATGCAACCGGCGGACATCCTTCGTCTCGAAGCGATGCCGCGTAATCCGAACGGCAAGATAGACCGTGTGGCGCTGGCCGCCCTGGCGCAGGGAGGGGAAGGGGCATGACCATGAAAGTGAAGCCGATGGGCCCGATCCCGCCCGGCTTCCACAGCGAGCAGGGCATGCTGCTGATTGGCGGGCGCGGCGCGGCGGCGCTGGTCGACGAGACGGGTGAGACGCCGCTGTTCGCTTATGATGCCGGGATGATCCGCGCGCGCATCGCGGCGCTGCGGGAGGCCATGCCTCGCGGTGTCGATCTCCATTATGCCATGAAGGCCAATCCCTTCCCGCCGCTGCTCGCATTGATGGCAGGGTTGGTGGACGGCTTCGACATCGCGTCCTCGGGCGAGCTGTCGCTGGCGCTGGGCGCCCATGTCGCGGGCGGCCGGATCAGCTTTGCCGGGCCCGGCAAGCAGGACCGGGAACTGGAAGCGGCCATTGCGGCGGGCGTCGCCATCAATCTGGAATCGGAAGGGGAAGCGGCGCGCGCCCTTGCCATCGGCCAGCGGCTTGGCGTGCGGCCGCGCCTCGCGGTGCGGGTCAACCCGGATTTCGAACTCAAGGGATCGGGCATGCGCATGGGGGGCGGCGCCCGGCCCTTCGGCGTGGATGCCGGGAGGGCGGCGGCGCTGGCCCGCCATGTGATCGCGCAGGGCGCGCTCTGGCGGGGCTGGCACATCTTCGCAGGCTCCCAGTCGCTCGATGCAGAGGCGATCATCGCGGCCCAGTCCCAGACTGTCGCGCTTGCCGCGCGCCTCTCCGAAGAGGTCGGCGCGTCCCCGCCGCTGGTCAATCTGGGGGGTGGCTTCGGCGTCCCCTACTTCCCCGGCGACATGCCCCTCGACATCGGCCTGATCGGCACGGCGCTGGGCGAGACGCTGGAAAGCCGACCCGCCATTCTTGCCGAGAGCCGCTTCGCGCTGGAACTGGGCCGCTATCTGGTCGCGGAGGCGGGCGTCTACCTCACACGGGTGGTGGACGTGAAAATCAGCCATGGCGAGCGGTTCGCGGTCGTCGACGGGGGGCTGCATCACCAGCTTGCGGCGAGCGGCAATTTCGGCACGGTGGTGCGGCGCAATTATCCGCTCGCGATTGCCAATCGCTTCGATGGGCCGATCTGCGCCGAGCCTCTCACGGTCGTCGGCTGCCTGTGCACGCCGCTCGATCGACTGGGCGATTCCCTTGCCCTGCCGCCGGTGGAGCCGGGCGATCTGGTGGCGGTTTTCCTCGCGGGGGCCTATGGCGCCAGCGCCAGTCCGTCCGCCTTTCTGGGGCATGCGCCGGCCATGGAATTGCTGGTGGAGGACTGAGCGGCGCCAGGGGCTGGGCGCCCGTCGGCATTCCTAACGCTATCTTCACGGTTTTTCGACATAGCCGGAGCCTGCGGGCAGCGGCGCCTCGGGCCCTTGCGCGCGCGGTTCCGCTTCCTTGCGGTGTTGAAGAGAAAGTGATCTGCATGCGCTTCAAGCGAACTTTCATCGCGGCTTCGCTGCCGGGCCTCGCCCTGCCTGCGCTCCTGACCGGATGCGCTGCGGGCGGCGCATCGTCGGGCGCCGAGCTGCCGCCGGCCGCCTTCGTCTCGACAAGCGAGGGACCGGGCGAGGAATATGTGATCGGTCCGCTCGACGAGCTGACGATCTTCGTCTGGCGCAATGCGGAGCTGGGCGCGAAAGTGCAGGTCCGCCCGGACGGACGCATCACTACGCCGCTCATCTCGGACATGCCCGCCGTGGGCAAGACGCCCGCCATGCTTGCGGACGACATCAAGATCCAGCTCTCGCAATATATCGAGAATCCGATCGTCTCGGTAATCGTCAACAATTTCGCCGGCACTTATTCGCAGCAGATCCGCATCGTCGGCGCCACGGAAAAGCCGGCCTCGCTGCCTTACCGGGCCAATATGACATTGCTCGACGCGATGATCGCGGTCGGCGGCCTGTCGGAATATGCGGCGGGCAACAGGGCGCGGCTCATCCGCTACGATCGCGAGAGCGGCCGGCAGAAGGAATATAAGGTGCGCCTCGGCGATCTGCTCAAGCGCGGCGATTCCCGCGCCAACGTGCGGCTGGCGCCGGGCGACGTCATCATCATTCCCGAGAGCATGTTCTAGGAGCGGCGCCATGGCGCGGCGCGGGGGTATCGAACCGGCATGAACAATCTTTACGAAGAACTGCAGATCATCCTCCACGGCATCTGGCAGCGGCGCTGGGTCGCGCTGTCGGTCGCGTGGGGCGTATGCCTGCTGGGCTGGCTTGCCGTCGCGCTCGTGCCCAATGTCTATCAGTCGCGCGCGCGGGTGTTCGTGCAGATGGATTCGGTGCTGCCCGGCAGCCTCAACGACTCGCCGCTCGATCAGCAGAAGGCGCTGGATCAGGTGCGCCAGACGATGACCAGCGCCGAGGTGCTGGACCGTGTGGTGCGCAACACGGATCTGGGCGCCGGGGCGGTGAGCGATCGCGACATCGGCGCGAAAGTCGGCCTGCTGCGGCAGAATGTGCAGGTCCTTTCCCAGCAGGACAATCTCTTCGAGATCACCGCCAACTGGTCGGACCGGGCGCTCGGCGCCGGCGAGAATGCGCGTATGGCGGCGCAGGTCGTGGCGGGGCTCATCCAGGCCTTTCAGGAAACCAACGCAGCGGGCGGCATCGCCGATGCCAGCCATTCGCTGAAGTTCCTCGACGCGCAGATCGCGGCGCGCGCGAAGGAGCTGGAGAGCACCGAGCAGAAGCGCGTCGCCTTCGAGCAGCAGCATCTGGGCTCGGTGCCCGGCGGCGGATCGATCAGTGCCCGGGCCGAGGCGATGCGCGCGGAAGTCTCGCAGATCGACTCGCAACTGGTCTCCGCGCGCAGTGCGCTGGCGGGCATCAATGGGCAGCTGGCGGGCACGCCCGCCGACATCGTCTCGGCGGTCGGGCCGACCGGCGGCCTCTCGGCGCTGGCGCAGGCCGAGGGACAGCTCGCCTCCGCGCGGGCGCAGGGCTGGACGGACAATCACCCCGACGTGGTGGCACTCAAGCGGCAGATCGAGACCCTGCGCAAGCTGGGCAGCGGCGCTGCCGGCGGCACGCGGACGCCCAACCCCGCCTATCTCTCGCTGAGGGCGATGCAGGCCGAACGCGGCTCGACCGTCTCCGCGCTGCAGGCGCGCAAGGCGCAGCTGGAGGGCGATCTCAATGCGCTCACGCGCAAGCAGATAGACGAGCCCGGCCTTGCCGCCGAGCAGGACCGGCTCAATCGCGACTATGACGCGGTGAAGCAGCAATATGACAAGCTGCTGGCGGACCGGGAAGCCGTCCGCCTGCGCGGGGACGTGCAGAGCGAAGGCGGTGCCTTCAAGTTCCGCGTCATCGATCCGCCGTCGCTTTCGCCGATCCCGGCCTCGCCGAACCGGCCGCTGCTGCTGTTCGCGGTGCTGGTCGCGGGCATCGGCGCCGGCATTGCCGCCGCCTTCGCGCTCAGCCAGATCCGCACAACCTACCCCACCACGGGGCGGCTGGAGAAAGCGACCGGCCTGCCGGTCATCGGCGGCATCTCGGAAGTCGAGACGCCGGCGCGGGCGCAGCGAATCCGGCAGCACGCCCGCTGGTTCTATGCGGGTTGCGGGGGGCTGGGGGCGATGTGCTTCGTCCTGCTCGCCGTCGAGTTCATCCAGCGCGGCATGAGCGCGTGAGCGGGAGCGAGAAGGACATGACTGGCCCATCCGCCGAACGGAAGTCGCCCTCGCTGCTTGAGCGCGCCGCCGACCATTTCGATCTCGCGGCGGCCTTGCAGAGCGTCACGCCTCACGCCGTCGTGCCCGGTGCCGGGGCGGCGCCGGCTCCCGCAGAGAGCGATGCCGCAGCTGATCCGCTGCCCGAGCCGGCGGTCGCCAAGGCCACGCCCCCAGCGCCGCACATCGACGGTCCTGCGCCGCTTCAGTCGGCCGAGGCGCTGACGCCGCCGGTGCCCGTCTGGTCCGGCATGCGCCATGCGATCGATCGGGACCGGCTCGAAGCGCTGGGCATCATCCTGCCGGATGGCGAAATCACCGGCACGGGCGAGGAATTCCGCATCGTCAAGCGCCGGGTCCTCGCCGCCGCCTTCGACAGCGAAACCGGCGCCACCAAGGGACGCGGCAACTTCGTGCTCGTCAATTCCGCGCATCCGGGCGAAGGCAAGACCTGGTGCGCCATCAATCTGGCGATGTCGCTGGCCGCCGAGCAGGACATGGACGTGCTGCTGGTCGATGCCGATTTCGGCAAGCCGGAGCTGTGCGAATTGCTGGGTCTCCCGGAAGGCCCCGGCTTCATGGATGCGCTGGTCGATCCGCAGATGCCGATCGGCCAGTCGATCCTGCGCACGGACGTCCCCTCCTTGAGCGTGCTGCCGGCCGGGCGCCATGTCCGCAACGATACGGAATTCCTCGCCTCGGGCCGGACGCGGCAAGTGATGGACCGGCTGGTGGCGGACAATGCGCGCCGTATCGTCATCTTCGATTCGCCGCCCGCGCTGGCGGCCTCGCTCGCCTCCGAGCTGGCACGCCATGTCGGCCAGACCGTGATGGTCGTGCGCGCCGATCGCACGAGCGAGGCGGCGCTGCGCGATGCCGTGAACCTCATAGGCCAGTGCCCCCTGATCCGGCTGCTGCTCAACGGCGTCAAATTCTCGTCCAGTGGCCGCCAGTTCGGCACCTACTACGGAAAGGCCGCGTCATGACGCTTGCGTGCCGGGGGAACCTCGCTGGCCTCGCGGCCGCGCTTGCCTGCGCGATGTCCGCAACGCCGCTGCAGGCGCAAATGGGCGGCCTGCTCGGAGACAGCGACGTGACGGCGGGGCAGGGGGGCTCGGCAACGCCCTCGGCCGCTCGCGAGGGGCGCGGCGACCGCAAGTCCCGGAAGTCTCGCCGCAATGTCGCCATCTCGCCTTATCTTGAAGTGGACCAGACGGCGATCTGGAACCTCAAGGGCGGCGACGGCGACGTCGTCACCTATACGAGCGTGGCGGCCGGCGTCACGGCCTCGATCGAGACCGCGAATGCCGCGCTGGGCGCGGATGTGCGCTACGAGCATCAGTTCGCCTGGGGCGGCGGGCGGACCGACCAGGACATATTGAGCGGCATCGTGAATGGCCGCATCGACGCGGTGCGCAATGTGCTCAGCATCGAGGCGGGCGCGCTGGCGACCCGGGTGCGGGCGGATGGCTATATCGGCGCCAACACGACGCTGGCGGACGTGACGAACACGGCGCATACCTATTCCGCCTATATCGGCCCCAATCTCTCGGTGCCGGTGGGCGACCTCACGGTGACCGGCGCCTATCGCCTCGGCTACAACCGGGTGGACACGGATTTCGGCGCGGCAGCGGCCGTCGGCGCGCCGGTCGCGGGCTATTTCGACGAGAGCTGGCTGCATGTCGCCAATGCCGCGGTGGGGATGCAGCCCGGCGTGCTGCCCGTGGGCTGGTCGGTGGGCGTGGGCTGGATCCGCGAGGATGCCTCGCAGCTCGACCAGCGCTTCGACGACAAATATGCGCGGGCCGACATCACGGTGCCGATTTCGCCCACTGTCGCGCTGGTCGGTGGCGTCGGCTACGAGAAGATCGAGATCAGCAATCGCGATGCCCTGCGCGATGCCAATGGCGTGCCGGTTCGTGACGAGAATGGCCGTTTCGTGACCGATTCGGCGTCGCCACGGCGCCTCTCCTACGATCAGGACGGGATCATCTGGGATGCCGGCGTGCTCTGGCGCCCCAATCCGCGCCTGGAAGCGGAACTGCGCGTGGGCCATCGCTACGGCTCGATGAGCTATACCGGCAGCCTCGCCTGGCGCGGGCGCAACACGGCGGTGAATGTCGTGCTGTTCGACAGCGTGGACAGCTTCGGCCGCGCGCTCAACGGCGCGCTCGCCAATATCGGCACGGACTTCTACGTGGTGCGCAATCCCTTCTCGGGTGACCTGACCGGCTGCGCCTTCGGCGATGCGCAGGCGGGCGGCGCCTGCTTCACGGATACGCTCACCGGTATCACCAGCGCGAACTTCCGCAATCGCGGGGTGGTGGCGCAGATTGCCCGGCGCGCCGATGCCTGGACGGTCAGCGCGGCGGCGGTCTATGCGCACCGCAAGTTCATCAGCGACGGCCAATCGGTGCTGGCGCCGGCCAACGGGCTTGCCGACCAGAATTATTTCGCCATGCTGGGCGCCTCGCGGGCCTATGGCTCGGATGCGGCCTTCGACGTCATGGGCTATGTCAATTATTTCGACTCCGGCACGCCGGGGATCGGCGATGTCACCAATATCGGCGCCAATGTCGGCTATCGGCGCATGATCTGGCGGCGTCTCAGCGCCTCGGCCGCGATCGGCATCGATTCGATCGATACCCAGGCGCAGCAATCCTTCATCTCGTTGCTTGCCCAGATCGGGCTGCGGTATCAGTTCTGAGCGTCCTTCCGGAGACTTCGATCATGTACGAAAAATATTATCGCTTCACCGGACGGCCCTTCCAGCTCACGCCGGACCCGGCTTTCTATTTCGAGAGCGCGACGCATCGCAAGGCGATGTCCTATCTGGGCTATGGCCTCGCGCAGGGCGAGGGCTTCATCGTCATCACCGGTGACATCGGCGCGGGCAAGACCACGCTGGTCGGCCATCTCATGGCCACCATCGATCCGCAGCGGCTCACTGCGGTCAAGATCGTCTCGACGCAGGTCGACGGCGACGACATGCTGCGCCTGGCTGCCCAGGCCTTCGGCATCGCGACCGATCATGTCGAGAAGGCGCATGTCCTGAGCCGCATCGAAGCCTTCCTTCATCATCAGGCCCGTGCCGGCCGGCGGACGCTGCTGGTCGTGGACGAGGCGCAGAATCTCTCCCCCACGGCGCTGGAAGAGCTGCGCATGCTCAGCAATTTCCAGCTCGGCGGCCAGTCGCTGCTGCAGATATTCCTGCTCGGCCAGCCCGAGTTCCGCGAGCGCATCTCGGGCTCGGAAGGGCTCGAGCAGCTGCGCCAGCGGATCATCGCCACCCATCATCTCGACCCCATGCAGCCCGAGGAAGTCGGCCCCTATATCGAGCATCGTCTCAAGGTGGTGGGCTGGACGGGCAATCCGCGCTTCACGAGCGACGCGCACTCCCTGCTGGCGCAGGCCAGCGGCTGCGTGCCCCGGCGCCTCAACGCGCTGGTGAGCCGCGTGCTGCTGCTCGGCGCGATCGACCAGCTCGACATCATCGACGAGCGGGTGGTGGAAGCCGTCGTCGCTGATCTCGGCAATGATTTCGCGGCGCCGGACAGCGAGACGCCGCCTGCCACGCAGGCTGCCCGGGCGGCGCTGATGGCCGAGGCCGAAGATGGCAGCGAAGCGGGCGATGTCGATCATCTGCGCGAACTGCAAAGCGAGGTCGAGACGCTGAACGCGGCGATTGCCCGGGGCGAGCGACATCGCGATCCTGCCATGCCGCCGCAGGAAACGCGCCTCCCCGAGGCGGCGGAAGAGCGGATCGCCGAGCTCGAGGCCCGGCTCGCCAGCGCCGAGCAGCGGCTGGACGAACAGGACGAAGTGCTGCGCCGCATCCTCTCCAAGCTCATCGAGTGGGTGGAACGGGACGCGCGCAACGGGCCGTTCACCAGCCGCGTCGCCTGAGGGGCAGTTATCAACCGATCTCGCATGGAGGAAAGAGCTGGTGCTCAATGGGTTGTCGGTCGACATTGAGGACTGGTTTCAGGTCGGCGCATTCGAGCGGTGCATCGATCGCGCCGCCTGGGACGGATGCGAAAGCCGGATCGAGCGCAACAGCGAAGCCGTGCTGGAGATGTTCGCGCAGGCGGGTGTGGTCGGCACCTTCTTCACGCTCGGCTGGGTTGCGGAGCGTTTTCCCCGGCTGATCCGGCGCGTGGTCGATGCGGGCCATGAACTGGCCAGCCATGGCTATGACCACAAGCGCGTGTTCCTGATGAGCCCGGACGAATTCCGCGCGGATCTCGCCAAGGCGCGCGACCTGCTGGAGCAGGCGGGCGGCGTGGCCGTCACCGGCTACCGGGCGCCGAGCTTCTCCATCGATGCGCGCACGCCCTGGGCGCACCCCATCCTCGCCGGGGCCGGCTATGCCTATTCGAGCAGCGTCGCGCCGATCGTGCACGATCATTATGGCTGGCCGCAGGCGCCGCGCTTCTCCTTCCTGCCGGTGCCGGGCAGCGATCTGCTCGAGCTGCCGGTGACGACGGCGCGCCTTGGCGGGCGCATCGTGCCGGCCGGGGGCGGGGGCTTCTTTCGCCTGCTGCCCTACGGCTTTTCCCGCTGGGCGCTCCGGCAAGTGACGCAGCGGGACGGGCGCCCGGCGATCCTCTATTTCCACCCCTGGG
This sequence comes from Sphingobium lignivorans, assembly GCF_014203955.1. Lineage (NCBI taxonomy): Bacteria > Pseudomonadati > Pseudomonadota > Alphaproteobacteria > Sphingomonadales > Sphingobiaceae > Sphingobium > Sphingobium lignivorans. The sequence continues at coordinate 2,585,536 of NZ_JACHKA010000001.1, read as the reverse complement.
AAATCGACCCCGGCCAGCCGCGCGTCGCCTCGGCGCCCTTGCGCTCGCGCCTGCGGCACTACACCAATCTCGGCGCGATGGCCGGCAAGCTGCGGCGCCTGCTGAATGATTTCCAGTGGGCGCGGATCGACGGGCTGGTGGCGGCGGAGCGGGCGCGGGCCGTGCCGTTCCCGCCCGCGCCTTGAGGGCTGGCCCATCCATGGCGGGCGACATCCCCATATATGAGATCGATCCCGACGATCCGCGCGCGCGGGCGGCGCTGGAGCGCTGGATCGCCGGGCGCGCCGATGCGACACCCTTTCACCGGCCCGCCTGGATCGGCGCGGTGGCGCGCGGCACGGGCCAGCAGGCGATCATGCTGGTCGCCGGGGACATGGCCGGGACGCCTGCGGGCATCCTGCCGCTCAATCTCATCCACAGCCCGCTGTTCGGCCGCGCGCTGGTCTCTTCCGGCTTCGCGGTCGATGGCGGCATTCTGGCCGACGATCCGGCGGTTGCCGCCGCGCTGGCCGATGCAGCGGTGCGCCTTGCCGCGCGCCGGGTCTGCCCCACGGTGGAATTGCGCGGCGGTCCTTCGCCGGGCCCGGGCTGGCACACCAGTGCGAAGGCCTATCTCGGCTTCGTGCGGCCTCTTGCCGCGGACGATCAGGCAGAGCTCGAAGCCATTCCTCGCAAGCATCGGGCGGAAGTGCGCAAGGGGCTGGCCAACGACCTCGATATCCGCTTCGGCCGGGACGCGGCGTTCCGCGATCCCTTCTATGCGCTCTATTGCCGCAGCGTCCACAATCTGGGCACGCCTGTCTTCCCCCGCGCGATGTTCGACGAAGTGCTGGACGCCTTTGGCGAGGATGCGGAGATCGTGCTCGTTTCCGGGCAGGGGCAGCCGCTCTCGGCGGTGCTGGCGCTATATCATGGCGACCGGATCATGCCTTATTGGCAAGGCGCCGACCGGGATGCGCGCCTCGCCCGCGCCAATGAAGTCGCCTATTTCGCGCTGATGCGCCGGGGACGCGAGCGCGGCTGCGCGCAGTTCGATTTCGGCCGGTCCAAGGTCGGCACCGGGACGGCGGCCTACAAGAAGAACTGGGGCTTCGAGGGCGTGCCGCTCGCTTATCATATCCATGCGGCGCCGGGGCATGAGGCGCGCGACATCAATCCGCTTTCGCCGCAATATCGGCGCAAGGTGGCGCTGTGGAAAGCACTGCCGCCGGCCATCGCGGACCGGCTCGGGCCGCTGATCGCGCGGGGGCTGGGCTGATGGACGACAGCGGGCGCGGCGAGATCCTGTTACTCAGCCATCGCATTCCCTGGCCGCCGGACCGGGGCGACAAGATCCGCTCCCATCATGAGCTGCGCGCGCTGGCGGCGCTGGCGCCTGTGCATGTCGGCTGCTTCGCGGACGATGCGCGCGACGAGAGCTTCGCGCCGGAAATGGCCAATCTCACCGCCAGCCAGTGCGTGGTGCGGCGGCCGGGTGGCCGGGCGAAGGCGGCGCTGCGCGGGCTGGCGCGGCGCGCGCCCCTGTCCGTCTCGCTGTTCGAAAGCGCACAGATGCGCGACTGGGTGCGCCGGGTGCTGGCGGAGCGGCCGATCCGCGCGGTTTTCGCCTTCTCCGGGCAAGTGGCCCAATATGTGGGTGACCTGCCGCCCGGTTGCCGGTTCGTGATGGATTTCGTGGATGTCGATTCGGCCAAGTTCGCCGCTTATGGCGCGGCGGAGCGAGGGGCGATGGCGTGGATCCACCGGCGCGAGGGGCGGCTGCTTGCCGCTTATGAGCGGGCCGTCGCCGCGCGGGCGGACGTCTCGCTGTTCGTCTCCGATGCCGAGGCGCGCCTGTTCCGCGATGGCGCGGCGCTGCCGCCGGAGCGGGTGCGCGCGCTGGAGAACGGCGTCGACACGGCCTATTTCGATCCGGCGAAGGTCTCGCCGATCGCTCTCAATGCGCTGCCGGTGACCGGGCCGCTGATCGTCTTCACCGGGCAGATGGACTACCGGCCCAACATCGAGGCTGTGCTGGACTTCGCGCGCCACGGCTTTCCCGCCATTCGGCAGGCCGACGGGACCGCGCAGTTCGCGGTGGTGGGGCGCGATCCCGTCGCCGAGGTACGGGCGCTGGCGGACCTGCCGGGGCTGATCGTGACCGGCGCGGTGCCGGACGTGCGGCCATGGCTCGCCGCCGCGCAAGTCGTGGTCGTGCCGCTGCAACTGGCGCGCGGCATCCAGAACAAGGTGCTGGAAGCGATGGCGATGGGTCGCGCGGTGGTGGCCTCGGCTCCGGCGGCGGAAGGCATCGACGCGATCGACGGGCGCGACCTGCTGGTCGCTTCGGGAGCGGATGCGCTGGCCGCGCTCGTGCTGGGCCTGCTGGCCGATCCCGCGCGACGGGCAGCGCTGGGCGCGGCCGCCCGCGCCCGCGTGCAGGCGCGCTATGGCTGGGCGGCCGCGATGGCACCGCTGGAAGACATGCTCTTCGGCGACCGGCAGGCCGGCGCGGCGACATGAACATGAGGCCGGCCTTCCAGCACATGCGGGCGCCGCAGGTCATCCGGCAGAGCGGGGAATGGCGCGCCGCTCTGGTGCGGCTGGCGGTGCTCGGCGCGCTGTTCGCGCTGCTCTTCCATGCCGATCTCATCGACATGGTGCAGGTGTGGCTGCGCAGCAGTTCCTATGGGCACTGCGTGTTCCTGCCCTTCATCATCGGCTGGCTGGTGCGGCAGCGCGTCCCGGCGCTCCGGCAGCTCGAGCCGGTCGGCTGGTGGCCGGCGCTCGCGTGGCTGGGGCTGGGGGCGCTCGCCTGGCTGCTCGGCTGGGCGGGCGGCGTGGCGCTGTTCCGCCATGCCGCTTTGGTGGTGATGGCGCAGGGCATCGTGCTGATGGTGCTTGGGCCCGCGGTCGGCCGCGCGCTGGCCTTCCCGCTGTTCTATGCGCTGTTCATGATCCCGTTCGGCACCGAGGCCGAGCCGGTGCTGCAGATCCTCACCGCGCGCATGGCGATCGGCCTGCTCTGGCTCGCGGGCGTGCCGGCCGAGATATCGGGCATCTTCATCACCACGCCCAATGCCTATTTCCGCGTGGCGGAAGCGTGCAGCGGCACGGGCTTCCTCATCGCCATGGCCGCCTTCTCGACGCTGGTGGCGCATCTCTGCTTCCGCAGTACAGTGCGCCGGCTGATCATCGTGGCGGGAGCGCTCACGATCTGCCTGCTGGCGAACGGCGTGCGCGCCTTCGGCATCATGCTGGTCGCCTATCACAGCAGCGTGGATGCCGCCGTAGTGGTGGACCATGTGTTCTATGGCTGGCTGTTCTTCGCCCTCGTGCTGGTGCTGGTGCTGGTGGCGGGCCGGCCGTTCTTCGACCGGGCGCCGTCCGATCCCTGGTTCGATCCGGCCCGGCTGCAGGGCGCGGCGGGCGCGCCACGGGCCAGCGCCGCCATCCTGCCGGCGGCGGCCCTCGCCATGCTCGCGCCGGTGGGCTGGGCGAACGCCAGCAGCGCGCTCTCGACCGCGCTGCCGCCCATGACCACGCCGCCGCAAGTCGCGGGCTGGACGCAGGAGCGCCTGCCGCTGCTACCGCGCTGGGACCCGCATTACCGGGGCGCCGACCGCATCGTGATGACTCATTATCGCGACGGGGCGGACCGCGTCGTCGACCTCGCGCTGGTGTTCTTCGCCTGGCAGGAGGACGGGAAGGAACTGGTCGGCTTCGGCCAGGGGGCCGTCGCGCCGGAAGACGAAGGCGGGGACTGGGCCTGGTCATCGCCCGCCCGCGCGCCGGACCGGGCACGGGGCGACATGCTTGCCGGACCCAAGCCGCAGCGGCGCCTCGTCCACACATATTATCGCGTCGGCGGCCATCTCACCGGGCAGGCCGGGCGCGTCAAGCTGGAGACGCTCAAGGCAAGGCTGCTCGGGCGCGACCAGCGCGCGATGGCGATCCTGCTCAGCACGCCGGTCCCGCCCGGCCCGCAAGGGGAGGCGCAGGCGCAGCGGACGCTGGTCGATTTCACCAAGGCGCTCGGGCCGATCGAAGATTTGGCTGACCGCAGCCTCGCGATCCGCTAGGCGCGCAGCTCATGTGCGGCATCGCAGGCATCTTTCACGTCGGGACGGCCAAGCCGGTCGAGGAAGCGCGCGTGCGCGCCATGCTCGCGCCGATGGAGCATCGCGGGCCGGACGGATCGGGCCTGTGGATGGGCCCCGGCATCGGGCTGGGGCATTTGCGCCTCTCCATCATCGATCTGGGCGGCGGCGCGCAGCCCATGGCGACGAGCGAAGGCGATCTCGTCGTCACCTTCAATGGCGAGATCTACAATTTCGCGGACCTGCGCAGTGAGCTGGAAGAGCGCGGCCATGTGTTCCGCACGCAGAGCGACACCGAAGTCATCCTGCATGGCTGGCGGCAATGGGGCGAGCAATGCGTCGATCGCCTCAACGGCATGTTCGCCTTCGCGCTGTACGACCTGCGCACGCAATCGCTGTGGCTGGTGCGCGACCGGTTCGGCGTGAAGCCGCTCCATTATGCCTCGCTGGCCGATGGCAGCCTGATCTTCGCCTCGGAACTCAAGGGCTTGCTCGCGCATCCCGGCCTGCGGCGCGAACCTGAGCTGACCGCCGTCGAGGACTATCTGGCCTATGGCTATGTGCCGGACGACAGCTGCATCGTGAAAGGCGTGAAGAAGCTCGCGGCCGGCGAGCATCTGCTCGCGGTGCGGGGGCGCCCGCTGCCGGCGCCGCGCCGCTACTGGGACATCAGCTTCGCCGATCGCGAAACCGCGCGGCCCGAAGTGCTGGAAGAGACATTGCGGGAGAAGCTGCGTGACGCTGTCCGCTCGCGGATGGTGGCCGACGTGCCGCTCGGCGCTTTCCTCTCGGGCGGCGTGGACAGCAGCACGGTGGTCGCGCTGATGGCGGAGAACAGCCGGCAGCCGGTCCGGACCTGCACCATCGGCTTCGACGTCGCCGCGCTGGACGAGACCGCGCATGCCGAGCGCGTTGCCCGGCGCTTCGGCACCGATCATCGCAGCCGGATCGTCTCGCCCGACGATTTTTCGCTGATCGACCGGATCGCCGACCATTTCGACGAGCCGTTCGCGGATGCCTCGGCCCTGCCGACCTTCCGGGTCTGCGAGCTGGCGCGCGAGACCGTCACGGTGGCACTGTCCGGCGACGGGGCGGACGAGGCCTTCGCCGGCTATCGGCGCCACCTGTTCCAGCATCGCGAGGAAATGACGCGGCGCGTCCTGCCTGCGGGCGTCCGCCGCGCGGTCTTCGGGTCGCTGGGCGCGATCTATCCCAAGGCGGACTGGGCGCCGCGCTTCCTGCGCGCCCGCACCACGCTGCAGGCGCTCGCGGCCGACGGGGCGGAGGCCTATGCCGCATCGGTGGGCGTGACGCCCGCGCCGCTGCGCGCGGCGCTTTTCACCGATCTCGCCCGGTCAGGCCTGCAGGGCCATCGTGCAGAGGACCGCTATGTCGCCGCCATGCGGAACGCGCCGGCGCGCGACGCCATCGACCGGGCGCAATATGCGGACATCAAGATCTGGCTGCCGGGCGACATCCTCACCAAGACCGACCGCATGAGCATGGCCGTGAGCCTGGAAGCGCGCGAGCCGATGCTCGACCATCGGCTGGTCGAGTTTGCGGCGCGCCTGCCGGTCCGCCAGCGCATTCGCGGGCGCTCGGGCAAATATCTGCTCAAGAAGAGCATGGAGGACCGGCTGCCGCTGGACCTGCTCTACCGGCCCAAAATGGGTTTCGCGACGCCGGTCAGCGAATGGTTCCGGGGCGCGCTCGCGGGCGAGGCGCGGGCGATCGCGGGCGGATCGGCCCTCGCGCGGACCGAATGGTTCGACATGCGCCGGATCGCCCGCCTCGCCGAGACCCATCGCAGTGGCCTCAGCGATCATGGGCGTCTGCTCTGGCAGCTGGTCATGCTCGACAAGGCGCTGGGCCGGCTCTTCGGGCTCGGCTGACCGCTTCAGTGCGTGGCGGCGGCTGCGTCCGCGAGCGCCGCGGCATAAGCGGGATAAAGATCATGCTCCTCGCGGTGGATGCGGCTGGCCAGCGCATCGAGCAACGGGCGCATGCGGTCGCAGAAGCCGTTCCGGTCGCGCGCGATCCGGTCTTCCGGCCAGTCCGACAGCGCGGCGCACCAGCGCGCCGCCAGATCGCCCATCTCGCGTTCATATTTCGCGGCAAGCAGGGCTGCGACGCTCTCGTCCAGCCGCTTGAGGGACGGGTAAAGATGGCGATCCTCCTTGGCCAGATGCTTGAGGAGCAGGCCGCTCAAGCGGGCGCGGAGCCGGGCGAGATCGCTCCGTCCATCGTCCATGCCGTCCAGCAGTCGTTGCCGGAGATCGAGCAGCACGGCGTGTTCCGCCTTGAAGAAATCGAGTTCCATCCATTGAGCCAGTGCAGGAAAGGCGACCGTCGTCGAGCGCCCAGCGTTCCGGCCTATCCTCACAAGATTGACAATTCCTTAGCGGGACGGCTCCCCGGGATAGAAAGCGGCGACGAAATAGAGGCCGTCGGGCGGCGCGTTATGGCCGAGCGCCGCGCGGTCGCGCGCATCGAGCGCGGCCTTGAGATCGGAAACGGACCAGCTTCCGGCGCCGACCATGACGAGGCATCCCACCATGGACCGGACCTGATGATGCAGGAAGCTGCGGGCCCGGGCGAGGACGCTGATGCGCTCGCCGGTGCGGATCACGTCGAGCCGGTCCAGCGTCCGGACCGGACTGTCGGCCTGGCATTGGGCGGAACGAAAGGTGGTGAAGTCATGCCGGCCGACCAGCTGCTGCGCGGCCTCGTGCATGCGGTCGCTGTCCAGCCGCTGCGGCACGCGCCAGATCAGTCCCTGCTCGAAAGTGAGCGGCGCGCGGCGATTGAGGATCCGGTAGTCGTAGGACCGGGCGAGGCAGGAAAAGCGGGCATGCCAGTCATCGGCGACGGCTTCGCAGCCGATGATGGCGATCGGCTCGGGGCGCAGATGCGCGTTCAGGGCCTCCATCAGGCGGAACGGGGTGATCGCGCTGTCGAGATCGACATGCGCGCGCATGGCGAGCGCGTGAACGCCGGCATCGGTGCGGCCCGCGCAATGGACGACCGGCGGCGCCCCGACGATCCGGCCCAGCGCTTCCTCGATATGCTGCTGCACGCTCGGCCCATGGGCCTGACGCTGCCAGCCCATATAGGGGCGGCCGTCAAATTCCACGGTGAGCGCGAAACGGGTCATCCGAGCATTGTGCCGGCGGGAATGGGGAAGCCACGGAGCAGCTCGGCGGTCGGCATCGGGTTGCGGCCGGCGCGCTGGACGAGGCGCGGCGCGAGCGAGCCGGTGCCGCAGGCGATCAGCATCTCGCCGTCGCTCGCCAGGATGGTGCCCGGCGGACCGCTCTGCGGCGCCGGCACGGCATCGAGGATCCGGATCCTCTCGCCGCCGAACTCGAACCACGCGCCGGGGGGATTGAAGGCCTGGATCTGCCGCTGCACCAGATCGGCCGGGCGCGTGAAATCGAGCCGCGCCTCTGCCTTGCCGATCTTTTCGGCATAAGTGACGCCGTCCTCGGGCTGCACAACGGGCGGATAGGCGCCGAGATTGCCGAGCACCTCGATCATCAGGGCCGCGCCCTTCACGGCCAGCTCGCCCGTGAGGTCGCCCGCGGTCTTGCCGTCGACGGGCGTGCGCAGGGCGGCCAGCATCGGCCCGGTATCGAGCCCCTTGCCCATGGCCATGATTGTGACGCCGGTCTCCGCGTCGCCCGCGAGAATGGCGCGCTGAATGGGCGCGGCGCCGCGCCAGCGGGGAAGCAGCGAGGCATGGACGTTGAGACAGCCCAGGCGCGGCGCATGGAGGACCGGCAGCGGCAGGATGAGCCCATAAGCGGCGACGACCGCGACATCCGCCTCAAGATCGTCGAAGGCGAGCTGCTCGGCTTCCTCGCGCAGGCTGAGCGGCGTGCGGACGGGAAGCCCAAGCGCTTCCGCCCGCATTTGCACGGGGCTGGGGCGCGGGGCCTTGCCCCGGCCGGCAGGGCGCGGGGGCTGGGTGTAGACAGCCGCGACGGCATGGCCGGCATCGACCAGCGCGTCGAGCGTCGGCACGGCGAAATCGGGCGTGCCCATGAAGATGATCCGCATGGCTTGCTCTGAAACGCTTGTGCGGCGTGAGCGCAAGCCCTTATTTGGAGCTTATGGCTTCACCCGAGATCGACGCGCTCACGCAGGCGCTTGCCCGGCTCCCCGGTCTGGGGCCCCGATCCGCCCGGCGCGCGGTGCTGCATCTCCTCCAGAAGCGGGAGACGGCGCTGGCGCCGCTGCTGCGTGCGCTCGAATCGGTGAACGAGCGCATGGTCCAGTGCGCCATCTGCGGCAATATCGATACGATCGACCCCTGCGGCATCTGCGCGGACCCGCGCCGCGACGGACGCGCGCTGTGCGTGGTCGAGGATGTGGCCGATCTCTGGGCACTGGAGAAATCGCGCCTGTTCCCCGGCCGCTTCCATGTGCTGGGCGGGCGGCTTTCCGCGCTCGAAGGCGTGCGCCCCGAGGATCTGGCGATCGCGCCGCTGGTGCAGCGGGTCGCGCAGGGGGGCATCGACGAAGTCGTGCTCGCCATGAACGCGACGCTCGAGGGGCAGACCACGGCCCATTACATCGCGGAGCGGCTGGAGGCCTATCCGGTGCGGCTGACCCAGCTTGCCCATGGCGTGCCGATCGGCGGCGAGCTCGATTATCTGGACGAAGGCACGCTCGCGCAGGCCCTGCGCGCTCGCCGCCCGATCGACTGAGCGCGCGCCCGGGAAGGGGCGCCAGGTGATTGAAAAAATTAAAAACTGCCGCCTGGGAAACCACACATTGCGTGCCGCTGCCCCGACGTGCAAGGTCATCGGGTTGCCGCAACGCCTCGCCTCGAGAAACGGAGACAGCTCATGAATATCGACGGCCCGGTCCTGGTCGCCACCGACCTGAGCGCCAGGAGCGACCGCGCGATCGACCGGGCCCTCAGCCTGGGCGCGGCATGGGGCAAGCCCGTCGAGGTCATCCATGTCGTCGATCCCGGCGAGGCGCGGCAGGACCACGATGCGCTGGAAGCGGCGGTGCGCGCCGTGCTGCCCGATCCCGCTGCCGACGTCCGCATTCTTCTGCCGGAAGGATCGGCACCCGCGAAGATCGCGGAAGCGGGGCAGGGCGCGGCGCTCATCGTGACCGGCGTGGCGCGCACGCACAGCCTGGGCGATTATTTTCTCGGCACCGCCGTCGATTATGTGGTCCGCCATGCCGACACGCCGGTGCTGGTCGTCAAGCAGCGGCCGCACGCGCCTTATGCCCGGCTGCTCATCGCCTCCGACCTCTCCGACTGCTCGCGCGCGGCGCTGATCACTGCCGTACGGCTGTTTCCGGCGGCGCATGTGCGGCTCGTCCATGCCTATCATGTGCCCTATGAGGCATGGCTCGACAGCGAGGAAGGACATACGCAGCTCCTTTGCGAAGTGGAGCGGGACGTCGCGCAATTCCTGTCCCACCCCGACATATCGACGGCGCTGAGGGGCCGGATCGAGATCGATCTGCGCTTCGGTTCCACCGACGGCGCGATCCGCAGGAGCCTGGCCGAGGACAGGCCCGACCTCGTCGTGCTGGGCACGCACGGCAAGAGCGCGCTGGCCCATGCCGTGATCGGCCGCACCGCCGAGGCGCTGTTGAGCTGGGTGCCAGTCGATACGCTCATGGTGCGGGCGACGCGCTAGGCGGCGGGCGCACGGAACGGCAGCAGGAAGGAGACGATTTTGCGCGGACTCATCATCGGTTTGGCCAACGACCAGTCGCTGGCATGGGGATGCGCGCAGGCGCTGCGGGCGGCCGGGGCGGAAATCGCGCTGACCTATCTCAATGAGCGGACGCGCGATTTCACCGCGCCGCTGGCGGAGATGCTGGACGCGCCGCTGCTGATGCCGCTCGACGTCACGCGACAGGATCAGGCGGAAGCGGTGTTCGCCGAGATCGGCCGGCGCTGGGGCAAGCTGGATTTCCTGCTCCATTCCATCGCTTTCGCCCCGAAGGAGGACCTCGCGGGGCGCGTGGTCGACAGTTCCGCGGCCGGGTTCGCGACCGCGATGGACATTTCCTGCCATTCGCTGGCGCGGCTGGCGCATCTGGCCGAACCGCTGATGGCCGAGGGCGGCTCCATCCTCACGATGAGCTTCTACGGATCGGAGAAGGTCGTGCCGGGCTATGGCATCATGGGGCCGGTCAAGGCCGCGCTGGAAGCGATGGTGCGCTATCTCGCGGCGGAACTGGGGCCCGGCGGCATCAGAGTGAATGCCCTGTCGACCGGGCCGGTGAAGACCCGGGCGGCATCCGGCCTCAGCCATTTCGACGCGCTCATGTGCCGGGCGGCGGAGAATGCGCCGCTGCACCAGCTCGTCACCATCGAGCAGGTGGGGGAGATGGCGGCCTTCCTCCTCTCGGACAAGGCGCGCACGATCACCGGGCAGACCCTCTATGTGGACAGCGGCTACAATGTGACGGCCGGCTGAGTGTGCTTCACATGGTGAGGACGAGCGCGCCGTCGACATCGCCGCGCCGCAGGCGATCGAGCGCTTCGTTTGCCTGATCGAGCGGCAGCGCCGTCACGCTGGTGCGGATGGCGGCCTGCGCGGCGAGGGGCAGGAACTCCAGCCCGTCGGCGCGCGTCAGATTGGCGACCGAGAGGATGCTGCGCTCCTCCCACAGATCGGCATAGGGAAAGGCCGGGATATCGGACATGTGGATGCCGGCGCAGACCACGCGCCCGCCCTTGCGGACGGCCTTGAGCGCGCGGGGCACCAGCGCTCCATCCGGCGCGAAGATGATGGCGGCATCGAGCGGCTCGGGCGAGGGCTGCGTGGACGACCCGGCCCAGGCGCAGCCGAGCGCGCGAGCGAAGTGCTGGCTGCGCGCGTCCCCCTCGCGCGTGAAGGCCAGCACGCGGCGCCCCTGCCAGATGGCGAGCTGGGCAAGGATGTGCGCGGCGGCGCCGAAGCCATAGAGGCCGAGCGTGGGCGCATCCCCGGCGAGCCGGTAAGCGCGATAGCCGATCAGCCCCGCGCAGAGCAGCGGGGCGGCATGGACATCGTCGAACATGTCCGGAATGGGGAAGCAATAGCGTGCGTCCGCGATGCAATGGCTGGCATAGCCGCCATCGCGCGTGAAGCCGGTGAAGAGCGGGGCGTCGCACAGATTCTCCTGCCCGTTCAGGCAGAACCGGCAGGTGCCGCAGCTATGGCCGAGCCAGGGCACGCCGACGCGGTCGCCCGGCGCAAGGCCAGTCACGCCGGGGCCGAGCGCATCGACGCGGCCGACGATCTCGTGCCCCGGGATGATCGGCAGGACGCCATGGATGTCCCCGTCCATCACATGCAGGTCCGTGCGGCAGACACCGCAGGCGGAAATGGCGAGGCGGATCTGTCCGGCCGCCGGCTCGGGCAGCGGACGCGCGACGGGACGCAGTCGTTCGCCCGGCGCATCGAGTTGCATGGCATGCATCAGGGCCATGAGCGTTGATCCTCCTCCAGTGCCGACATTGCCCGGCGCGCGACATCCTCCGGAGCGCCGGACGCATCGATCCGCCGCCAGTCCGAAAGATCGCCGAGATCATATTGAAGTTGCAGGGAAACGACGCGCGCGTCCGCGTCCGAGGCATCGCCGTGCCGGGCGGACACCCGGTCCATGAGCAGGGCGGCGGGCGCTTCGAGCCAGAGGCCGATGAAGGGCAGGCCATGGGCCGCTGCTACCGCGCGGATCGCGGCGCGCTCTTCCGGGCTGGCGAAGACGCCGTCCACGATGACGCTTCTGCCTGCCGCGAGGCTCGCGCCGGCGGATTCGCCGAGCGTCTCATAGACCCGCGCCGACTGTTCCGGCGTGTAGGCGGCGGCGGGCAGGTGCTCCTCGGGCGCCAATCCCGCGAGTCGCTTGCGCAGCACGTCCGTGCGCAGCCACCGCGCGCCCGGCGCACCGCCAAGGCCCGGCGCCAACGCCCCGGCAAGCGTCGACTTGCCGGTGCCGCTGAAGCCGCCGACGGCGACCAGCATCGGGGACGGCTGATCGAGAAAGGCAAGCGCCGCGCGCAGATAGGCGCCAGCGGACCGGCGCTTCCCCTCCGCCCCGGCCGCATCGCCCTGTGTCTGCGCCGCCACGGCGCTGACATGCGCGCGGATCGCTGCTCGCATGGAGAGGAAGAGCGGGATCGCCGCGATGGCGTCCTCTTCCCCGGTCAGGTCCAGATAGCGATTGAACAGCAGCGAGGCCTGCGCGTGAAGGCCCTTTTCCCACATGTCCATGACGAGGAAAGCGAGATCGTACAGCACGTCCGTCGTGGCGAGGTCGGTGCTGAATTCCAGACAGTCGAACAGGGTCGGCTCGCCGCGCCACAGGCAGATATTGGCCAGATGCAAGTCGCCATGGCAGTGACGGACATGTCCGTTCCGGCCGCGTGCATCGAGGCAGGGGACAAGCCCTTCGAGCGCGGCGAGGCTGCGCTGGAGCAGGCGGGCGCAGTCTTCGAGCGGGAGCACCGCCGCGTCGCAATCCGCCATGCTCGCCCGGTTGCCCTCGATGATCGCCCGCACCCGCGCGGCGCCATCCGGGACGATGGCCACTTCCGCCTCGCGGTGAAAGGCCGCGATCCGGTCCGCGAGCAGGCGGGTGAGAGGCGCCGTTAGCCCGCCCCGCGCGGCGACGCTTTCGAGCAGGTCCTCCGCTTCGAAGCGGCGCATCACCACCAGCCAGTCGACCGGCGTGCCGGGCTCGAAGCCCAGCCTGCCGTCCGCCTGCGCATTGACGCTGCGCACTTCCAGATACAGGTCGGGCGCCGTGCGGCGATTGAGGCGCAGTTCCGCCTCGCAGACGCGGCGCCGCTTCTCGATGGTCGAGAAATCAAGATAGGAATAGCGCACGGCGCGCTTGAGCTTGAACACCCGGTCTCCGGCCAGGAAGAGGATGGCGCCATGCGTATCGATTCGCTCCGGGCGGCCGGGGGCGAGCACGCCGGGGCGCGAGAGAAAGTCGATCACCGCCTGCTGGCTCTGGCTGTCGCGCATTGCCCCTCCCGTCATCCGCCTTGCGAAAGGCCCGTTTGCCGCCGAAACAATGGGGTAACGCACGAGGCCTGTCTTTGCGTTCGATCAGATTGATCGGAACAAAGCATCAACGCCGCCCTTGATCTTGCGTGGCCGCTCTCATATCTCCCCCTCATGGCCATCCGTCCTATCATCGAGACGCCCGATCCGCGCCTGCGGACGATTTCGACGCCCGTCGAGACCATCGACGATGCGTTGCAGACGCTGATCGACGACATGTTCGAGACGATGTACGCCGCGCCCGGTATCGGCCTTGCAGCCATCCAGATCGGCGTTCCCAAGCGCGTGCTCGTGATCGACCTGCAGGAGCCCGAGTCGGACGAGGAGGGCGCGCCGCCGGTGAAGAACCCGCTGGTGTTCATCAATCCGCGCATTCTCGAAGGCTCGGCCGAGCACTCGGTCTATAATGAGGGCTGCCTCTCGGTGCCCGACCAATATGCCGAGGTGGATCGCCCCGCGCGCATCCGGGCAAGCTGGATGGACCGGCAGGGCCGCATCCACGAGGAAGAGCTGGAAGGGCTGCTCGCCACCTGCCTCCAGCATGAGATGGATCATCTCGAAGGCATTCTCTTCATCGACCATCTCTCGCGCCTGAAGCGGGACATGCTTCTCAAGAAGCTGGCGAAGACTCGCAAGGCTGCCTGAGCCCGGAAAGGCCGGGACATGGGCCCCGAACCTTCCTGCTGACGTTCATTCCCCTGTCACCCCGCCTTGCGGCACTTGTCGGCTTGCAGGCGGATCATCATGAGCGCTTCGGGCGGCGGGCGCCGCTCCAGCCGCCGATAGGCCCGGCCGTCGCGCGTGCGGCTGAGGAGCCCGGTGTTGCACATCTCCCGCCGCAGGATGGCATGATCCGAGAAGCTGTTGCGGCTCTTAAGATAGTCGTTGACCTGCTTCTCATCGAGCGTGCGGGCCGGGGGGAAATCCGCCCAGAGCGGCCACAGGCAGAGATGCTGGAGCACGGTGCGCGCCGGCCAGCGAGTGAGCCGGCCATCCCGATCGAAGCAGCGCAGGGCTTTTTCGAGGCGTTCGGGGCGCACGGGCGGGGCGTCCGCCGCCTCGATGTCGTGCGTGGCCGGGGGCGCAGCGTGCGCTTGCTGCGTGGGCGTGGCGAGTGCCTGCGCCCGGTAATGCTGGTAATTGCGGCTGCCGGCGGCCCGCGCCAGCATGTTCATCAGTTCAAGATGACCGGGCGCTGCGGTGCGCCCGACAAGCTGCTGGCGCAGCGAGCGGGCAAGAGCGGAAAAATCCGGAGCAGCGAACGGCAAGATCGTTCTGGACATGACCAATCCTCGCATGTGCCTGCTGGATATCGAGGGTCACCGGCTTGCGACGCGGCACGAGGGCTGGAGTCGTTTGTCTGGTTTTCGGCAGGTTTAGCTTCCCTCGCGGGACGGTGACGCCTGGGTGAACTGCTGACCCTGCGGGGATCGGTAGCCGATCTTTCGACGGACGGCAATCGCCCAGCCGCGCGGAGAGGCCGAGCGAGGGAGCGGACGGGGAGGGCGGGAAAGCGGAGCCTCGCGAGTGGAGCGCCGGGGTGATCCATGGAAGAAGCCGGACGACAGGCTCGCTGCCGTCCGGCCGATATTCGTTCTCAGCGCTCGGCGACAGGCACGTAGGGGCGCTGCGCCGGGCCGGTGTAGAGCTGGCGGGGGCGGCCGATCTTCTGCTCTGGATCCGAGATCATTTCGTTCCAGTGCGCCACCCAGCCGACAGTCCGCGCCAGTGCGAAAAGCACCGTGAACATGTCGGTCGGGAAGCCGATGGCCGAAAGGATGATGCCCGAATAGAAATCGACGTTCGGGAAGAGCTTCTTCTCGGCGAAATAATCGTCCTTGAGCGCCATTTCCTCGAGCTGCAGGGCAACGTCGAAGATCGGGTCGCTCACCTTGAGCTCGGAGAGCACTTCGCGCACCGTCTTCTGCATCACTGTCGCGCGCGGATCGTAATTCTTGTAGACGCGATGGCCAAAGCCCATCAGCCGGAAAGGATCGTCCTTGTTCTTGGCGCGGGCGATATAGGCCGGGATGCGCTCGGGCGTCCCGATCTCGCGGAGCATGTTCAGCGCCGCTTCGTTGGCGCCGCCATGCGCGGGGCCCCACAGGCAGGCGATGCCCGCCGCGATGCAGGCGAACGGATTCGCGCCCGACGAGCCGGCGAGGCGGACGGTCGAGGTCGACGCGTTCTGCTCATGGTCGGCGTGCAGGATGAAGATGCGGTCCAGCGCCCGCTCGATCACCGGGTTCACGACATATTCCTCGGCCGGGACCGAGAAGGTCATGTGCAGGAAATTGCCGGTGTAGCTCAGGTCATTGCGCGGATAGACGAAGGGCTGGCCGACCGAATATTTGTAGGCCATGGCAGCCAGCGTTGGCATCTTCGCGATGAGGCGGTGGCTCGCGATCATCCGCTGGACGGGGTCCGTGATGTCGGTCGAATCGTGATAGAAGGCCGACAGGGCGCCAACGACGCCGCACATGATCGCCATCGGGTGCGCGTCGCGCCGGAAACCGCGGAAGAAGGTGCTGAGCTGCTCATGCACCATGGTGTGGCGCGTGATGGTCCAGACGAACTTGTCCAGCTCGTCCTTGGAGGGCAGATCCCCGCGCAGCAGCAGATAGGCGACTTCCATGAAGCTCGAATGCTCGGACAGTTCCTCGATCGGGTAACCGCGGTGGAGCAGGACGCCCTTGTCGCCATCGATGTACGTCAGAGCCGAATCGCAGCTCGCCGTGGAGGTGAAGCCGGGATCGTAAGTGAACATCCCCGTCTGCGCGTAAAGCTTGCGCACGTCGATGACCTGCGGGCCCACCGAACCGGAGAGCACCTTGAGGTCCACCTCTTTAGCGTCGACGTTCAGTTTGACATTATCGGTCATTCCTTCACCCCTCGTTCCTTTGTTCGCGGCTGGTCAGTCCCGGATCTGGTCACCAAGACGCCCGAGTGTCTCTTCCTGTCCAAGATGGTAGAGCACGTCGAAAATACCAGGCGAAGTCGTTCGCCCGGTCAATGCGGCGCGCAGCGGTTGTGCCACCTTGCCAAGTCCCAGACCGGCATCCTCAGCCACGGTCCGTATCGCGGTCTCGATCCCTTCGAGCGACCAGTCCGGCAGCTTTCCAAGGGCATCGGCCACGGTCTTGATCAAGGTCCGCGCGTCTGTGTCTAGCAACTTCGCGGCGGCCTCGTCGACATGAATCGGTCGCGTGGCAAAGAGGAAAGCGGCGCCCTCGGTCAATTCCTGCAGCGTTTTCGCGCGGGGCTTGAGGGCGGGCATGATGTCGGCCAGCTTGTGGAGGCGCGCCTGCGCAGCGGCGCTGTCGTCCAGTGGTGCCATGCGCTCCGCGACCAGCAGGGCGAGGCGCCCGTCATCGGCCTCGCGGATACAATGGCCATTGAGGCTTTCCAGCTTCTTGATGTCGAAGCGGGAGGGAGAGCGGCCCACGCCGGAGAGGTCGAACAGCTCGACGGCGCGCGCGCGATCGATGATCTCTTCGTCGCCATGGCCCCAGCCCAGCCGGAGCAGATAATTGTTCACTGCCTCGGGCAGCATGCCCAGCTCGTCGCGATAGGCGTCGACGCCCATGGCGCCATGGCGCTTCGAGAGCTTGGCACCGTCTGCCCCGTGGATGAGCGGGATGTGGGCATAGACCGGCTCGGGCCAGCCCATCGCGCGGATGATGCCGAGCTGGCGGAAGGCATTGTTGAGATGATCGTCGCCCCGGATGACATGCGTGATGCCCATGTCGTGATCGTCCACGACCACGGCGAGCATATAGGTCGGCGTGCCGTCCGAGCGGAGCAGGATCATGTCATCGAGCTCGTTGTTCTGGACGACGACGCGGCCCTGCACCGCGTCCTCGATTACCGTTTCGCCGTCCCGCGGCGCCTTGAGGCGGATCACGAAGGGCTTGTCGCCACCCTCGGCGGGATCGCGGTCGCGCCAGCGGCCGTCATAGCGCATCGGCTGGCGGGCGGCGCGCTGCTGCTCGCGCAGCTCGGCCAGTTCCTCGGGCGTCGCGAAGCATTTATAGGCGTGACCGGCCGCCAGCATCTGCTGCGCGACTTCGGCGTGGCGATGGAGGCGAGCGAACTGGAAGACAGGCTCTTCATCGCCCTCCAGGCCCAGCCAGCCCAGCCCGTCGAAGATCGCCTCGATCGCCTGCTCGGTAGAGCGGGCGCGGTCGGTATCCTCGATCCGCAGCAGGAATCGGCCGCCATGATGCCGGGCGAAGAGATAATTGAACAGCGCGGTGCGGGCGCCGCCAATATGCAGGAAACCCGTGGGCGAGGGGGCGAAGCGGGTGACGACCTTGCTCGTTGTTTTCAAACCGTCCGTCACGCTATGCTCAGCTCCAGGGGGGAAGGGGTCCATTGAACGAGCACGCCCCTAGCACGGCTTTTTCCAGTCGACAAATCCCGCTGTTGCACCGCAGCAGCGCTGCTGTCTCACGCCTGCGCACATGGGTGGAGGCATGGCTGGAGGATGAGCGCGCCCAACTGCCCTTGTGGTGTCCGGTCGCACTGGGAGCGGGCATCTGCGCGTGGTTTGCCCTGCCGACATCGCTGCATTGGGTCGCCTGGGTCGTCGGCTGGCTGGGCTTCGCGATGGCGGTCGGGATGCTGGGCCGGGGCGGGCGGCTGGCGCCGACACTTGCGACGGGCGCCATGCTGCTGGCGGCGGGCTGCCTGCTGATATGGGCCAAGGCGCTGCTGATGGGCGCCATGCCGCTCGCCCGGCCGGCCATGGTGGAGCTGAACGCGCGCGTGACGGGGGTCGAGTCGCTGCTCTCGCGCGGGCTCGTCCGGCTCGATCTCGCGCCGCTCGACCGGCCGGACCTGCCCCGGCGTATTCGCGTGAACGCGGAACCTGCGCAATTGCCCCAAAGCCCGGGGCGGGGCGATGTCGTCGCGCTGCGCACGCGGCTGATGCCGCCGGCACCTTCCGCCGTGCCCGGCGCCTATGATTTTGCCGAGCGGGCTTATTTCGCGGGGATCGGCGCGTCCGGCCGGGTGATCGGGACGGTCCGCAGGGTCAGCGGGGGCGACAGCGGGCCCGGCGCGCGGGCGCGGATGGCCGCGCACATCGCCGAGCGCCTTCCCGGCGGCGAAGGCGCGATCGCCGTGACGCTGGCGACCGGGGACCGCACGCGCATCAGCGAGGCGGACGCGGAAGCGATGCGCCGCAGCGGCCTCGCGCATCTGCTCTCGATCAGCGGCCTCCATGTCTCCGCGCTCATCGGCGGCGTGATGCTCGTGGCAATGCGACTGCTCGCCCTCTCGCCGGGACTGGCGCTGCGATGGCCGATCCTCCTCGTGGCCGCGTGCCTCGGCGGGGTGGCGGGAATCGCTTACACCCTGTTCACCGGCGCGGAAGTGCCGACGGTCCGCTCGTGCATCGCGGCGCTGCTCGTCATTTGCGGGCTGGCGCTGGGGCGCGAGGCGATCAGCCTGCGCATGATCGCGGTCGGCGCCCTCATCGTCATGCTCTTCTGGCCGGAGAGCGTGCCGGGCCCCAGCTTCCAGATGAGCTTCGCCGCCGTCACCGCGATCGTCGCGCTTTACGAATATCCGCCGGCGCGGGCCTTCTTCGCGCGGCGGGAGGAAGCGCGCTGGCGGCGCCTCCTGCGCCATCTGGGCGCGCTGCTCGCTACCGGGCTCGTCGTCGAGATTGTGCTCACGCCGATCGCTTTCGCGCATTTTCATCGCGCCGGCCTGCTTGGCGCGCTGGCGAACATGATCGCCATTCCGCTGACGAGCTTCGTCATCATGCCCTTCGAGGCGCTCGCGCTGATGCTGGACATCGTCGGCCTCGGCAGGCCGGCCTGGTGGATCGTGGAAGCGGCGCTGGCACTGTTGCTGGCGCTCGCGCATTTCGTGGCGGACCAGCCCTTCGCCACGATGGTCCGGCCGACATCGGGGAATTTCGCCTTCGCGCTGGCGATGATCGGCTTCATCTGGCTGATGCTCTGGCGCAGTCGGGTCCGCTGGCTGGGCGCGCCGGCCGCGGTGATCGGCCTCGCGTTCACGCTGGCCGCGCCCGCGCCCGACGTGCTGGTCACCGCGGACGGGCGGCATGTGGCCCTGCGCGTGGCGAACGGGGAAATGGCCCTGCTGCGCGACCGCGCTGGGGACTATGTGCGCACCACCCTTGCCGAGGCGGCGGGCTATGAAGGCGCATTCGCCGTGCTGGCCGACACCGGCGAGGCGGCCTGTTCGCGGGACCTGTGCGAAGTGACGCTCCGGCGCGCCGATGCCGAGTCCGTCCGGCTGCTGATGACCCGGTCCAGCCTGCGCGTGCCGTGGCAGGCGCTCGTCGCTGCCTGTGCCCGGGCGGACGTCGCCATTGCCGATCGCAGGCTGCCCAATGCCTGCCTGCCCCGCTGGGCAAAGCTCGACCGGCCGGTGCTGGCGGCGATGGGCGGCGCGATGATCTCCTTGCGGGACCGAAGGATCATTGGCGGGCGCGATCCCCGGGACGAGCATCCCTGGATCATCCGCGACAGATGACCGGCATTTTCCGGGGGCGGGCCGGCGCGCCTCGTCGGGGTCCCGACCGCAGACGCGGCTGGATCCCGGGTGAGGAACGCAGCGCAGCGCCGGGGGCCGTCCGTTACCGGTCCGTCGTCCGCGCCGGTTCAGCGAGGACGCCGCCCCCGCCAGATGCCGCGGTCAATTATAACGGCGCAGCAGACCCGCGAGCCTGCCCTGCACCCGCACCTGATCCGCATCATAGACTTGCGGATCATAATCGCGATTGGCGGGCGCCAGCCGAACCTTGCGGCCTTCGGGCTGGAAATATTTGAGTGTCGCCTCGTTCTCGTCGATCAGCGCGACGACGATCTGGCCCGGCCGGGCGGTGTCCGCGCGCTGGATCAGCGCGAAATCGCCATCGAGGATGCCGGCCTCGATCATGGAATCGCCGGACACTTCGAGCGCATAATGATCGCCTGATCCGAGCAGTGCGGCGGGCACGGACAACATGGTCTGCCCTTCCATCGCCTCGATCGGCACACCGGCGGCGATGCGCCCATGGAGCGGAATCTCCACCACGTCATTGGCGGCGATCGTCGACGCGGCGAGCGGGGCAGGGGTGGGCTTGCGAAGCGGGACCACATTCGCGCCCGGCGCGGCATGGGCGCTCGACGACAGGCTGTCCGGCAGCTTGACGATCTCCAGCGCCCGCGCCCGATTGGGCAGGCGGCGAATGAAGCCGCGCTCCTCGAGCGCGCTGATCAGCCGATGGATGCCCGACTTCGACTTGAGGTCCAGCGCTTCCTTCATTTCCTCGAAGCTGGGCGAGACGCCGCCCTGGTCGAGATGCTGCTTGATATAGCTTAGCAGTTGCTGTTGCTTGGCGGTCAGCATGGCATGGCCCTGAAAGTTGGAACGGACAGTGAACGTTTAGGAAACGAATGGCGCTAAGTCAAGCAACCTTCCCGATCGCGCCCGATGACGATGCCTGGTGGCGCCTTCGCCGGTGCGGTTTGAACGCAAGCTGCGGGATGTGCGCGCGCGCCCGTGCCTTTATGGCGGCATTTCCATGACAGGAGCCCGGCATGAGTTACGCAGTCCGCACCATGAATTCGCCGCTCGGCGTGCTCACTTTGCTCGCGAGCGAGCGTGGCCTTTCGGCGGTCCTCTGGGAGAATGACGATCCGGCGCGGGTGAAGCGCGGGCCACGCGTGGAGGCGGGCGATCATCCGATGCTCGACGAGGCGGCGCGCCAGCTGGGTGGCTATTTCGACGGCACGCGCCAGCGCTTCGATCTTCCGCTCGATTTCGAGGGGACGGATTTCCAGAAGCAGGTCTGGACGGCGCTGCTCGCAATCCCGTTCGGCGAGACGCGCAGCTATGCGGATATCGCCCGCGCGATCGGTCGGCCCAGCGCAGTGCGCGCGGTGGGCGCGGCCAATGGCAGGAACCCCATCTCCATCGTGGCGCCCTGCCATCGCGTGGTCGGGGCCGATGGCGCGCTGACGGGATTTGCCGGCGGCCTTGCGGCCAAGCGCTTCCTGCTGGCGCTGGAAGGCATGGCCGTCCCCGTCGATGCCATGGAGGGCGGGCTCTTTCAGGTCAGGATGTAGCGCTGCGGCTCCAGCGGCGGGGGCAGGTCTGCCTCGCCCAGCAACGCCAGCAGCTCGCGCTCCACGGTGCGCGTGATGGCATCGATCGGCAAGTCGTTGGGTTCAAGGCCGAAGGGATCCTCGAGTTGGTCGGCCAGCGCATCGAGGCCGAAGAATGTGTAGCTCGCCAGCAGCACGGGAAGCAGCGTCCACCAGCCGAGCATCCCGGCCAGCGCGAAAGGCAGCAGCAGGCAGAAGATGTAGGTCGTGCGGTGCAGGACCAGCGAGTAAGTGAAGGGGATCGGCGTCGTGACGATCCGCTCGCACCCGGCCTGGACCTGGCTGAGCGCGACGAGCTGCCCCTCCAGCAGCGAATGGTGGATGGACGTGATCTTTCGGCTCGCGGCAAGTTCGAGGCAATGCCGGCCCGCCTGCTGCAGCACGGCATCGGTCGGGTTGGGGGAGGTCGTCCACGATCCCTCGCCGCAATGGGCGCGAATGACGGCAGGCTCGTCATTGCCGCGCAGCCGGGCGGCGAGCCCTGCCGTGAAGCCGCAGAGATAACGCAGCAGCACCGCCCGGTCCGCCTCGTCCAGCGTGCCGCTCTGGCGGGCGAAGGACCGGCAGGCGATGACCAGCGCGCCCCACAGCTTGCGCGCCTCCCACCAGCGATCATAGCAGGCGCCGTTGCGGAAGCTCATGAAGATCGAGAGCGAGATGCCGATCAGCGCGAAGGGAATGCCCCTGATCTGCGCGAACAGGCCCGGCCAGGTGAGCGCGGCCAGAACGGCGCAGACGCAGACCACCGCGATGATGGACAGGCGACCGAGGATCTGCACCAGGATGGTGCCGTGAAGCGCGAAGAGTATCTCGCGCAGGCCGGGTTTGGAGCGAACGATCACGCGCCAGCCTTTTCCTGCCGGGGCGGTCTAGTCAAGGCCGCTCTGCGTCAGGCCTGCTTCTCGCGTCGGGGGAAGAACAGGCGCTTGGTGACTTCTGTCGCCAGCGCATAGCAGGCTACGATAGCGATGCTGAAGCCCATGATCCGGGCGGACGGTCGCTCGAAACCGAACAGGCCGTCGAGACCGGGCACGAACGGCAGGATGAGCCCGACCGCGATCATGACCAGCGTCGTGCGGAGCAACAGGCCCCCGGGCCGGCTCTTCCAGCTCAGCCGCCGCGTGCGCAGGACCAGCACGACGACCAGTTCCGTGAGCAGGGAAATCACGAACCAGACGGTCTGGAAAGTCGCCGCGTCCGTCCGGAATATCCAGAGCAGCGCACCGAAGGTCAGCAGATCGAAAACCGAGCTGACGAGACCGAACACGATCATGAAGGCCTGAACATTCCGGATGCTCCAGCGCTGCGGCACCTCGAGATGCTCGGGGTCGACATTGTCGCTGGAAATCGCGATCGAGGGAATGTCGGACAGGAAATTGTTGAGCAGGATCTGCTTGGGAAGCAGCGGCAGGAACGGCAGCAAAGGCGTGGCGAGCGCCATGCTCACCATGTTGCCGAAATTGGCGCTCGTGGTGATCGAGATATATTTGAGCGTGTTGGCGAAGGTATGGCGGCCATCAACGATGCCCTGGCGCAGCACATTCAGATCCTGCTGCAGGAGCACGATGTCGGCGCTCTCACGCGCGACATCGACGGCCTGATCCACCGAAATCCCGACATCGGCGAGGCGCAGGGCAGGGGCATCGTTGATGCCGTCACCCATGTAGCCGACGGCATGTCCCGCCTTTTGCAGGGCATGGATTATCTGCTCCTTCTGCTGCGGATCGATCTCGGCGAACACCGCGACCTGCCCGGCGCGATGACACAGGGCCTCGCTCGACATGCCGGCGATCTCGTCGCCGGTCAGCACGGCGGTGGCATCGAGCCCCACCTGGGCCGCGACATGGGCGGCAACGTGCCGGTTGTCGCCACTGATCATCTTGGTGGTGATGCCCAGGTCCCGCAGATCGCGGATGGTCCGCTCCACACCCTCCTTGGGAGGATCGAGGAACAGCAGCAGGCCAATGAGTGTGAGATCGGCCTCATCCTCGTGAGTCACCCGGTCATGGCCGGTGCTGAACTGCCGCTCGGCCACAGCCAGCACGCGGAAACCGGCCTTTCCCTTCTCCTCGAACAGAGCTTCTATCCGGCGCCTGTCCTCGTCGAGCAGGGGACGGTCCGTACCGCGCTCCCGGAGGCGGCCGGAGACGGCGAGCATTTCCGCAAAGGCGCCCTTGGTGACCATGCGGGACTGGCCCGGCGCGCCTTTTTCCTCGACCAGGATGCTGAGCCGCCGCCGGCTGAAATCATAAGGGATCTCGTCGAGCTTGCGCCAGGCCTCGCTCGAAAGATGCACGGCCGGCGCGGCCTCCACGATCGCTTCGTCCAGCGGGTTGGCGATCCCGGTCTCGAAGCAGGCATTGAGGAATGCCGCCTGCAGAACCTGTGTCGAGGGCACGCCCTCCAGATCGACCGCTGCCTCCAGCCTGACCTTGCCGCTGGTGAGCGTGCCGGTCTTGTCGGTGCAGAGAATATCCATGCTGCCCAGATTCTCGATCGCGTCCAGTCGCCGGACGATCACGCCGCGCGCGGCCAGATGACGCGCGCCCTTGGCGAGCGTGACGCTGATGATCGCCGGCAGCAGCTCCGGCGACAGACCGACCGCCAGCGCGACCGCGAACAGCAGGGACTCCACGAACGGGCGGTCCATCAGCTGGTTCACGGTCAACACCGCGAGCACCATGACGATCATCACGCGGACAAGCATCATGCCGAAGGTCCGCACGCCCCGTTCGAACTCCGTCTCCTCGTCAGCGGCACCGATCCGGCTGGTGATCTGGCCGAATGCGGTGCGCGACCCGGTCTGGACGACCAGCATCCTCGCGGTGCCGCTGCGCAGGGACGAGCCGGCGAACAGGGCATTGGTGCGCTCGCCCATCGCCGCCGCCGCGGGGAGCACGCAGGGCGCCTTCTCCACAGGGAGCGACTCCCCGGTCAGGGCGGCCTGATTGACGAGGCAATCCTGTGCGGCGATCAGCAGGCCATCGGCAGGCACCATGTTGCCAGCCGACAGCAGCACGATGTCGCCGGGCACGATCTCGCGCGTCGGGATCTCGATTTCCTGTCCGTCACGCAGCACGCGGGCTTTGAGCGCCAGCCGGTCCCGCAGCGCGGCAACGGCTTTCGATGCCCGATATTCCTGGAGGAAGCTCAGCAGGCAGCTTCCGCTCACGATCAGCAGGATGATGGTCGCGTCGAGCCACTCGCGCAGCACCATCGAAACCATCGCGCCGAAGACGAGGATCAGCACCAGCGGGCTTTTGAACTGCCTCGCCAGCAACCGCAGGGCAGGGAATGAACGCGCCTCCTCGATCGCGTTCGGCCCGTCCGCCTCCAGCCGGGCCGCGGCCTCGCCGGACTCGAGCCCCGCTGGCGTGCTGTGCAAAGCCGTGAGCGCCTGCTCGCCGGACATGCTCCAGAAGCCCTCAATCATTGCCGCTCCCTTTTCCCGTGCCATCCTGGCCGCATCAGGACCAGGCCTGGCAACAGGGGAAGCCAGAGCGTGAGGCCGCGCAGGAGAAGCGTAGACGTCAAGGCCGCCTCGACCGGAACGCCGAGAGACGCCATCATGGCCGTCGAGCTGGCCTCGAAGCTACCCAATCCCAGCGGAATGGGCGCCAGCGTGGCCGCGATCGACCCGGCCATGAGAGCCAGAAAGGCAGTGGCCGGATCCCAGGCCATGCCCAGCGCCCGCATGCAGACGGCAAGCGTCGCCGCATCGGCCAGAAAGACGCCGCCATTCAGCAGGGACACCCGGACCAGCAGGCGCCGATCGCCGACGAGGTCCACCGGCGCCTCGCCGATGGTGGTGAGGATCGAGCGGACCGGACCCACTCGCTCCAGCCAGGGCGGCAGGGGCTGGCTGCCACGATGCCGCAGCCACAGGGCCAGCAGGGGAATGGCAAGGGCGACGAGAAGGAAAGTCGTGACCAGCCCGGACAGCAGCGGCGTCGCGCGATGATGCAGCCAGAGAACCAGCAGCATGGCCAGCGCAAGCACCATGTAAGCGAGATAATAGCCGATCATGGAGATGAGCAGCGTCGCGGCCGCCGCCCCCCGCGGCGCGCCCAGCGCCATGAGGCGATCGACCAGCAGCACATGGCCACCCAGGCCCGCGCCTGGCAGGGCCTGGTCGGCGAACAGCTTGGAGATCGAGACTGGCAGCAGGACATGCAGCTTCCGGCGCAATCCCGCGCGGAGCAGGACGAGTTTCCAGCTCAGCGCAACCATCACATAAGTGGAAACCTGAAGGCCGAGGCCGACCAGAAGCCAGAGCGGCTGAGCCTGCCGCACCAGAATCGCGAAATGCTCAAGGTCCGTGAGATGGCGCACGAGCAGGCCGGCGGCCCCGACGCCAACCGTGATGGCAAGCCATCGTCCGATCCGACGGCTGCGCGAGACTGGACTTGCCTCCTGCTGTGCCATGACTGCCCCGTTCCGGACTCCTCTCCCGCTGCGAAGGGGTGGAGCCGTCCATCAGGAATGAGCCCGTCGGGCCGGCAGTTCAAGAACGCTGTGCGCAGCGGTGATATCGGCGGCGGCCGATCTGCGCCGCGATGTGATCTCCATGATCCGGCGTCCCGGAAGGCGCCGGAGCCATGCGCTCATTCCCCATCGACCTGGGATACGTCTTCGGCCTTCGGGACGACATCGCCTCGCTCGAGATCAAGCCCTGAGGTTCCGTGCGATCCTCACCGTTCCGCCACGCCGATAAGGGCGGTCGAGGGGATGGGCAGGATTGGGCGATCAGCCGCCCGATCCCGCACCTCGGCGACCACCGCGGCCTTCTCGACATCGTCCAGACTGGTCCAGTCGGGCGACATGCCGAACAGCGTATCGGGGGCATCGAGCGCCGCCACGTCCAGCCGATAATTATGCGTCACAGCCTCGATACAGGGATCGCGATAGCCGGCAGCGACGAGGGCGCGGGCGAAATCGTCCGGATCGCTGAGCGCCTGGACGGCTTCGGGCATGGCCATGCCCGGCCGCTCCGGGAACAGCTTCTGCCGGATCTCGCCCAGCAGGAGGAACGTCGCCGCGCCCCGGGACTGCCATGTGGCGACCACGCCATGCCCGCCGGGCCGCGTCACCCGGGCCATTTCCGCAAGGCCCTTGCGCCAGTCGGGAAACATGATGACGCCGAAGATCGAAAAGACGGCATCGAACTGCGCGTCCGGCAGGTCCAGCGCCTGCCCGTCCATCACGCGCGCCTCGACATTGGGCAGGCCGGCGGCGGCAATGCACTCCACCATGCCGGGGGAGAAATCGGTCGCCAGCACCTGCGCACCGCTGCGCGCGGCGGCGAGAGCGAGCGCGCCGGTGCCGGCCGCGACATCGAGCACGCGGCTCCCGGGCGTCAGGGGCAGCCGCGCCAGCGCGTCCTCCGCAAAGAGCGCCGTGAAAGGATGGGCGGTCTGCTGATAATGGCGCGCCGCATTGTCCCAATGGTCCGGATTCTCGAATTCCCGCATGTCTTTCCCTCGCGAATCATGTAACTTCATAAGTATCATGATGGCGTGCCCTTGCCAATGGGCGGAGACATGCGAAGATCGCCCCATGCGAAACGACAGCCGCCTTTCCCGCATGCTGCACGTGCTGCTCCACATGGCGCGGCATGACGGCCCCATGAAATCGGAAGCGATCGGCATGATGCTGGGGACCAACCCGGTCGTCGTCCGGCGCACATTGGCGGGACTGCGCGATGCGGGCTATGTCCGCTCCGAGAAGGGGCATGGCGGCGGCTGGGCCATTGCCTGCGACCTGGAACGCGTGTCGCTCCTGGACGTCTATCGCGCAGTCGGCGGCCCCCGGCTTTTCGCGATCGGGAACGAGCATTCCAACCCGGCCTGTGCAGTCGAGCAACTCGTCAACGCCGCGGTAGAAGATGTGCTTCGCGATGCGGAGGCGTTGATGGTCGAGCGGCTGGGCGCGGTGAGCCTCGCGGAGCTGGGCCGGGGCCTGGAGGCACGCTGCGCTGACGACCCGCGGTGGCGGCTCCGGGAAGCGGACGCGGCCGGCGCGGATGCTTCCCGCATGCCGTAGGCAGGCGAGTCCTTTCCTTCCCTTCCCTGGCGGGTCGTTCGGCGGGTGCAGAAGCGGACTATGCGGCATGCCGCCCGGAGGCCCGAGCCGGCCGGATAAAAAATCTTACGGGTTTGTGACGGTCGCGCGTCTTCTCCGTGATCGCCCGACAAGGGGCGGACCGGGAGGCGACTATGAACATCCGCAGCGCGGCAGCGCTCCGTTATCGGCGCGCACATGTTATCACTCTTGGTGCCGCGCTGGCGGCCGCCTTTGTGGCGGCTCCGGTCCACGCCGCGTCGGACTGCGATCGGTCCTGTCTTCAGGGAATGGCGGACCAGTTCGTCGATGCGGTCGGCGGGAAGAAGACCGCGAACTTGCCTCTCGCGGCAGATGTCCGGCTGACCGAAAACGGCCAGACCCTGTCTCCGGGGGACGGTTTCTGGGGCACGGTCGAAGCAGCCGGGCGATATCGCAACATCTTCATCGATATCGATACGCAGCAGATCGGCTTCGTCGCCGTGATGAAGGAGGCCAAGAAGCTCGCGCTCTATGCGGGGCGGCTTCAGGTCAAGGATGGCAAGTTCACCGAGATCGAGACGATCATCTCGCGGTCGAGCGGCTCGGGCAACATCAGTCGCGGCCCGGCCATGCTGGAGGAGCGCGGTGCGCCGCATCCTTCCTGGAGTGAAATCATTCCGGCCGAGCGCCGCGAGACGCGCGAACAACTCGTCCGGGGTGCGAACAATTATTTCGCGGCGATCGAGCTCAATGACGGCCACGCCGACTACCCTTTCACGGATGACTGTCTGCGGCACGAGAACGGTGTTCAGACCACGAACAATCCCGATATCGACTATGCCGACATCAATCGCCGCCTCGCGGGCCAGCAGGGCGAGGCCGCTGCCGCCGCGAACCCGATCGCGCGCCTCTCGGCGTTGAGTTGCACCGCGCAGTTCAAGACAGGCTTTTTTCGCTTCGTCGACCGGGTCCGGGACCGCCGCTTTCCGGTCGTGGACGTCGAGCGCGGCGCCGTCTTCGCGTTCGGCTTCTTCGACCACAGCGGTACGATCCGCAACTTCCCGCTGGCGGATGGAACGATGCTGAAGGACTTTGGTCCCGACACGCCGATGACCTGGGAGATCGCCGAGGCCTTCAAGCTCGAGAGCGGCAAGATCCGGACGATCGAGGCGGTCCTCACGGCAGCGCCCTACGGAATGCCTTCGGGCTGGCCCGGCGCGCGCGACGCCGACCTGCCCAGAACCTTCAGCAAATTGCCGCCGCCTCGCCAGTGAGTGCGGCGCACGCCGTCATCAAGGAAACAAACAGGGGGTTTATCATGAAGAAGAGTGTTCTTTCTCTCATGCTGGCGTCGGCTACCGTCGCGATCCCGGGCGGACCCGCCTGGGCGCAGGACGAGGATGGCGCTGCGAGCACCAGCTCCATCGTCGTTACCGGATCGCGCATTCGTCAGCCCGGTCTCTCCGCCCTGAGCCCCGTGACGACAGTGGGCGAGGAAGACATCAAGCTGACGGGCGCGATGCGCATCGAGGACGTGGTCAACACGCTTCCGGCGTTCACGGCCGGGCAGGGCGCCTTCATCGGCGGTCAGGCAACCGGCACCGCCAACGCCAATCTCCGTAATCTCGGGTCGACGCGAACGCTGGTCCTGATCGACGGCAAGCGCCTGATGCCTGGCAGCCCGATGGCGCTGGTGCCGGACCTGAACTTCATCCCCGGCAACATGATCCGCCGCGTCGACGTGGTGACGGGCGGCGCCTCGGCGGTCTATGGTTCCGATGCCGTGGCGGGCGTGGTGAACTTCATCATGGATCGCAGGTTCGAGGGCGTGCAGATCTCCGCCCAGCACAGCTTCTATCAGCACAATAATCGCGACAGCATCGTCGCGCCGCTCGCCCGGGCGGCCGGCTACGACGTGCCGACGGGCAGCGTGACAGACGGCCATGGCCTGGATCTGTCGGCCAAGATCGGCATCAACCTGGAAGGTGGCCGCGGCAACATCACGGTCTATGGCGGCTATCGCAAGCTGGACGCGTCGTTCCAGGGCAATCGCGACTATGTCGCCTGCGCGCTTGGCGCCACGGGCCCGACCGGCAGCACGCATGCCTGCCTCGGATCGAGCACCACCAGTCCCGCGCGGTTCGTCCTGAACAGTGGTTCGGGTGCGGAGGTCACGTTGGACCCGGCTGGCGAAGGCAACAGCTTCCGTCCCTACAATGTGCTGCGGGACTCCTACAATTACACGCCCATCAACTACTTCCAGCGCCCCGACCGGCGCTACACCATGGGCGCCTTCGCAAGCTATGAAGTGAGCAAGGCTTTCGTCCCCTATCTCGACGTGATGTACATGGACGACCGCACGGTCGCCCAGCTCGCGCCTTCCGGCATCTTCGGCCAGATCTTCCAGATCAACTGCAATAATCCGTTGCTCTCCGCGAGCCAGATGAGCGCCATCTGCGGCGCCGCCAGCGGGACGAGCGCGACGAGGGGAGTCTCGATCGGCAAGCGCAACGTGGAAGGCGGCGGCCGGCTCGACGATCTTCGCCACCAGTCCTACCGCATCGTCGCCGGTGCGCGGGGCGACCTGGGCGATGCCTGGAGCTACGACGTGTACGGGCAGTTCGGCCTCACGACGCTCACCGAGATGTTCCAGCGTGACTTCGCCCTCTCGCGGATCGGCCGTGCGCTGAATGTCGTCACCGACACGCGCCCGGGCAGCGCGACGTTCGGCAGCCCGGTCTGCGCGGCGGTTCTGAACGGTGTGGACCCGAACTGCGTCCCCTACAACGTCTGGTCCGTGAACGGCGTGACGCCGCAGGCCGTGAACTACCTCCAGATCGCGGCCTTCTGGACCGGCGATACGAAGGAGAAGGTGGCCGGCCTTTCGTTCTCCGGCGACCTGGGCAAATATGGCGTGCAGCTTCCCTGGGCCGAGAATGGCGTCAGCGTGGCGCTTGGCGCGGAATATCGCGAGGAGTCCCTCTCCAGTCGCTTCGACGAGACCTTCCGTAACGGCGAGCTGGCGGGCCAGAATGGCAGCCGCCGCGTCAACATGGACGGCAAGTTCGACGTCTTCGAGCTGTTCGGCGAAGCCAATGTGCCGATCGTGGAGGAGCGCCCGCTGTTCCACTCCCTGTCGCTGAACATGGGCTACCGGTTCTCCGAATACAGCACGGCAGGCTCGACGCACACCTTCAAGATCGGTGGTGACTGGGCACCCAGCCGCGACATCCGATTCCGTGCCGGCTACAACAAGGCGGTTCGCGCGCCGAACGTCTCCGAGCTCTTCTCGCCGCTTGGCGCCCCCGGGTTCACCGGCACGGACCCCTGCGCGGGCCCGGCCGTCGATGGCCGCGTGAACGGCTACACCTTCGCGCAGTGCGCGGCTTCCGGCGTCACGCAAGCGCAGTTCGGCACGATCATCGCCAATCCGGCGGGCCAGTACAACAGTCGTAC
Source organism: Sphingobium lignivorans (assembly GCF_014203955.1). Classification (NCBI taxonomy): domain Bacteria; kingdom Pseudomonadati; phylum Pseudomonadota; class Alphaproteobacteria; order Sphingomonadales; family Sphingobiaceae; genus Sphingobium; species Sphingobium lignivorans. Next base: position 2,554,798 of record NZ_JACHKA010000001.1, on the reverse strand, counting down.
GGGCGGCAACCCCGGCCTGAGGCCGGAGACGGCCTATACCTGGACGGCGGGCTTCGTCGCGACGCCGACATTCCTTCCGGGGCTCTCGATCACCGCCGACTATTTCAACATCCGCGTCGAGGACACGATCGACGTGATCGGCGGCAATCTGATCCTGCGCCAGTGCGTGCAGACGGCGGACCCCTTCTACTGCGACCTCGTCCTGCGGTCGCCGGTCAACGGTTCCATCTATCTCGGCAATGACGGCTATGTGCTCGACATCCGTCGCAACACGGGTTCGAAATCGACCAGCGGCATCGATCTTTCCGTCGATTACCGCCTTGCGCTCGACGAGGTCGGCCTCGGCAATGTTGGGTCCCTCTCCATGTCGTTCAACGGCACATGGCTGGGTTCGCTCAAGACCGAGCCGCTGCCGGGTCTCGGCACCTACGAGTGCAAGGGCTATTTCGGCCTGACCTGCGGCGTACCCTCGCCGGAATGGCGGCACCGCGCGCGGCTGGTCTGGGCGACGCCCTGGGTCGGCGATTTCTCGCTCAACTGGCGCTATATCGGTGCCGTCACCGTCGATCGCGCCAGCAGCGATCCCCTGCTGACCGGACGCGTCGCGGAAGTCGACCGCCGCGTGGGCGATCGCCATTATTTCGACCTGGCCTATTCGACCAACGTGGCCGGCCAGTTCAATCTCCGCGCCGGCGTGAACAACCTGTTCGACAAGGCACCGCCGCTGATCAGCACGAGCTCGCTCACCGGCGTTCTCGGCAACGGCAACACCTACCCGCAGGTCTATGACCCTCTCGGCCGCTACATCTATGTCGGCGCCACGGTCACATTCTGAACGAGACGGGGCGGGGTCGTTCGCGATCCCGCCGCCTTTTTCGAGGAACCAGAAATCGATGAAGAAACGGAGATTGGCTCTGCTCGCAGCACCCTTGCTGCTGATGGCGCAGGCAGGGAAGGCCGAGGCAGGCGCAGACTGCGATCGTGCCTGTCTGGAAGGGCTGGGCAATGCCTATCTGGCAGCCCTGGCCGCCAAGGACGCGGCGGGCTTGCCGCTCTCTGCCGGCGCGCGCTACACCGAGAATGGCCAGACGATGGCGCTCGGCGATGGCATGTGGGCCAGCGTCACGGGCCTTGGCCCTTACCGGCTGCACTTTTCTGACGTGAAGGCCGGCGAGACGGCCCTGTTCGCCGAGGTCGAGGAAAACGGCACGCGTGCCCTGCTCAATCTCCGTCTCAAGGTGATTGATCGCAAGATCAGCGAGATGGAAGCGATCGTTGCGCGGGAGGACAAGCGCCCGCTCGAAGCGTCCTACGACAAGCCGGCCTTTCACGCGGTCGTCCCCCCGGGAAAGCGGTCGTCGCGCGCCGAGCTGATCCGGATCGCGGACTCCTATTTCGAGGGCATCGTGCAAGCGACCGGCAAGCTGACGCCGTTCCATCCGGACTGCATTCGGTTCGAGAATGGCACCCAGACCACCAGCAGCAAGGCCGAGCGCTATGTGGGGACGCTGCATGCCGTGGGCTGTCAGGCACAGTTCGACAGCGGCTTCTCAAAGTTCGTCACGGACGTTCGGGAGCGTCGTTTCCCCATCGTCGATGAGGAGCGGGGGCTCGTCTATTCGATCATGTTCTGGGATCACCGCGGCAACATCCCGCAGGTCACGCTCGCCGACGGCAAAGTGATGAAAGTGCCTTACCCGTTCACGCGGCCCTTCACGCTGATGATGGGCGAACTCTTCAAGATCGAGGACGGGAAGATCCGTCAGATCGAGGCCGCGCATCTCGCCGTGCCCTACAAGATGCCTTCAGGCTGGGTGGAGAAACAACCATGATCCGTCTGTCCCTTGTCGCCGCTCTGCTTGCGGTGGCGCCGCCGGGTGCCTCGGTTGCATCTCCCGCCCCGCATGGCGCGCCGCCCAAGCCGGGCGAAATGGATTGCGAGCGGGCCTGCCTCGAGAGCGTGATGGACGCCTATCTCAAGGCGATGCGCGCACATGATGCCTCGAGCCTGCCGCTGGCGCGCGACTTCCGTCACACGGAGAACGGCGTCGAGCTTCCGCTGAACAAAGGATTCTGGTCGCTCGGGAGCGATCTCGGCGCTTATCGCGTCAATTTCTCGGACGCGGCACGCGGCGAGATAAACGCCTTTGCGACGATGCAGGAGAATGGCATCGACGGGCTGCTGACCGTCCGCCTCAAGGTCGTGAACAAGGCGATCCGCGAGTCGGAGATCATCGTCGTGCGTAATGCACCCCACGCGGCGGCGCTCAATGCCAAGGGCGTGGACCCTCTCTGGAGCCAGCCGGTTCCGGCGGCGCAGCGCCTCTCGCGCAATAGTCTGATCCAGGTGGCGGATCGCTATTTCGACGCGATCGAACAGGACAGTTCTGCCGGTATCACCTTTGCCAGCGACTGCTTCCGTCTTGAGAACGGCCTCCAGACCACCAGCAATCCCACCTATCGGTCGCGCAGCTTCGAGTCCGAGTTCCAGCCTTACAGCCTCAACTGCAAGGACAACATCGACAGTCGCTTCTTCGATTTCGTCAGCCGTATCCAGTATCGTCGCTACACGATCGTCGACGAGGAACGCGGCATCGTGGTGGGCATGGCGCTGTTCGAGCATGACGGGGACAAGAAGACGCTCGACACGAAGGGCGGCCCGGTCGCGGTGCCCCCCAATCTTCTCCGTCCCAGCAGCGTCGGCATTTTCGAAGCTTTCAAGGTCGACAGGACGGGCGTTCGCCGGATCGAGGCGATCGGCACGAGCTATGCTTATGGCCGCGGAAGCGGATGGGATTGATGATTGTCGCGGGAGTATCGAGAATGGGTTTGAGGAAGACGATCGCCACTGCGCTGCTGGGCTTTGCCGCCATCGCGGCATCACCGGCCCTGGCTCAGGCGAGCTGCGACCGTGCGTGCCTGGAGGGTGTCGCTGCCGGCTTCATGGCGGCCATGGACGCGAAGGATCCCGCGAAGGTTCCGGTCGCGGCCGGATTTCACTATACCGAAAACAGCGTGCCGCTGACGCTGGGGGACGGCTTCTGGGCGACGTACCAGAACAAGGGCAGCTACAGCCGTTATTTCGCGGACGTTCCGGCCGGCCAGGTGGTCTGGTTCGGGACGGCGCGTGAGGCGGATCGCCCGGTGCTCGTCTCGCTGCGCCTCAAGGTGGTCGATCGCAAGGTCGCCGAAGCCGAGATGCTGATTTATCGCAATGCCGAACACGTCGCGAAACTGGAAGCGCGCGCCAAGATGCCCGCTTTCGACGAAACGCTCCCCAAGGGGCAGCGGCCGTCCCGTGAGGCGCTGGTGAAGGCAGCGGACAGCTACTTCAACGGATTGACCAGTGGTGCCCCCGTGGCCTTCACCAGCGATTGCAACAGGGTCGAGAACGGCATCCAGACCACGAACAATCCGGAGCACAAGTCGCCGAGCTTTCCGGATCCGGCCTTCAACCCGTTCAACATGACGTGCGACCAGAACATGAAGACCGGACTTTGGCGCTACATCCAGCGCGTCGAGCCGCGCCGTTATGTGCTGGTCGACGAGGAGCGGGGCAATGTGGTGGGCATGTTCATGTTCGTCCATCCGGGGACGATCAAGGAAGTCGACTCGCCCACGCACGGCAAGGTTGCGATGCCGGCCAATGCACGGATACCGAGCCATGTGCTGATCGCGGAAGCCTTCAATATCCGTGACAACAAGATCCGGGCGATCGAAGCGGTCGAAGTCGGCTTGCCTTATGGCCAGCCGGATGGCTGGCAGGGCCGCTGACGGATACGGTATCGGAACGACATGACGGACAGGCGGACGGAAAGCAGAGATCGCGCGGCGCAGAGCGCCGGCATCCCGTTCGCCTGCGTCCGGCCGACGGGGAGCGCTGGCCATGGCCGCTGCTGACCGGTTGAGGCTATGTGGCGGCACGGATGTGCCGGCCGCCACCATGACCGCGCTCAACGGCCGTTTTCGGTTGCCCCTCATCACTTATTTCTTGCGTCGCGGCGTCGCCTATGCCGATGCCGAGGACATGGCGCAGGAAGTCTTGATCCGGACGGACCGGCACGGGGAGGGAGCCGATCGCATCGACGCCTATCTGTTCGGTGTCGCGGCCAATCTGCTGGCGGATCGCTCGCGCAGGCTGGCGGTCCGGATGCGCCACAGCAAGGATATTGCCGCTGTTTCATCGGACATCGACGTGATCGATCCTGAGCGCGTGTTGATTGGTCGGGAGCGACTGGCCATCGTCACCCAGGCCCTGCAGGAACTGAGCGAACGGACGCGCACGATTTTCATGCTCGCCCGGTTCGAGAATGTCTCCCAGCGCGAGATCGCCGATCGGCTCGGTGTATCGCTGAGCACGGTGGAGAAGGGACTGGCGCAGGCCATCGCCCATCTGGTGCGTCGGCTGGGGGATCCGAAATGACGATGCATGCCCCCCACGACCCCATCGATGCGGCCGCGCAGTGGTATGCCCTGCTGTTGCAGGGACGATTGACGGCCGAAGAAGGCGCCGCCTTTGACCGATGGCTGGCCGCAGCGCCGGCCAATCTGGAAGCGTTCACGCGCGTGAGCGAAACCTGGGATGCGCTGCAGGAGCGCCCGGAGGCGATGGCACCGGCAGAGCCTGCACCGGCAGAGCCGGCACCCGAGGTGCGGCGCATCGACCGGAGATGGTTCCTTGGCGGTGGCGCCGTTGCCGCGATGGCCCTGGCGGCCTCCCTGGCGCTGGTCATGATCCCTTCCGGGGTGCCCCCGACCGCGCCTGTCGATCTGCGCACGGCGGCCGGAGAGCGCAGGGTGACCACGTTACCCGACGGATCTGTCGTCACGCTCGATGGCGACAGCAGGGTCCTGATGCGCGATACGAGCCAGTCACGCGCGCTCGAACTGGCGGGGGGGCGGGCTCTCTTCGCCGTCCGATCGGACAAGGCGAGGCCTTTCGTGGTCGCGGCGAGCGGGATCAGCGTCACCGCAACGGGGACATTGTTCTCGGTCGAGCGTCTGGACGACCAGATCCAGGTCGAACTGTATGAAGGGGGCGTCATCGTGCGGTCGCCGGCACATCGCTTCGAGCAGGCGCTGAAGCCGGGGACGCGGCTCGTGATCCATGGCGATGGCCGGCCGGCGCTCATGGAGCGCCTGCTGGACGATCGCAGCAGGGCCTGGGTCACGGGCGAGGTGGTCCTTGTCGACGAAACGCTGGCCATCGCCGTCCAGCGCGTCAATCGCATGGCGACGAGGCAGATCGAGGTTGACCCTGCCGTCGCATCCTTCAAGGTGAGCGGCGTATTCCGATCCGGGGAGATCGACGGCTTCGTGGACGCCGTGACGTCTCTGCTCGATGTACGGGCAGAGACCGATGGCAAGGTGATCCGCTTCGAACCCGGGAGACGCTGAGCCGGGCACATGCGGAGAAGCAGTTGACGTGTCTCATCTGCAGAGTTCGGTCGAGGGCCTTTTCGGTTCACGTCCTGCTTTTCCGCTCGTCCTGTCTCGTGCTGGCGCTCGCGGCGTCGATGGCCAGTCCGGTTGCTGCGCGGGACCAGGTACGCGATGACGTCGTGCGGGTCGCCTCGGGTCCGGCCGGCGACGCTCTCCGCACCCTCGGTCGCCTTACCGGCGCGCAGATCGCTTTTCGGGAAGAAGACGTGGCTGGGTTCCGCACGCACGCGATCGCGGGACGGCTGGGCACGGCCGAAGCTCTGCGCCGGATGCTGGCCGGAACCGGATTGCGGGCTGCGCGCAGGCCCAGCGGCATTTTCGTGATCACGAGGGCGAGACGGGCCAGCATCGCGACGAGGCCTGCACGGGCACCGCCATCGCTCGCTCAGGTGGGTGCGGCGCCCGCTGAGGAAACGATCATCCTCACCGGCTCGCGCATCCGCCCCCCGAGCGAGGAGCCGGTCGGCCCGGTCTTCTCGCTGGATCTCGCTGCGCAGCATCCCGGGCAGATGCTCAGGGCCGAGGATCTGGTCGCCAGCCTTCCATTCGCCGGCACCGAGCAGGGCGCCTTCCTTTCCGGTCAGGCGACCGGCACCGCCACGGTCAATTTGCGCGGCCTGGGCAGCGCGCGCACGCTGCTGCTCATCAATGGACGCCGCATGATGCCCGGCGATCCGCTGGCTCTGGTGGCCGATCTCAACAGCATTCCCCTGCCGGTGGTGAAGCGGATGGAGGTGGTTTCCGGCGGCGGATCGAGCATCTACGGGTCCGATGCCGTCGCCGGCGTAATCAATTTCATTACCGACGATCATTTCGAGGGCGTGACTGCCTCCGCGAGCCTCGGCGCCTATATCCATGACAATGACAGTCCGGCGCGAGCCATCGTGACGAGAGCGGGCTATGCGTCCCCGGCGGGACTGGTCGCTGACGGATGGAGCCGCGAAGTGACTCTTCAGGCGGGCTCGCGGCTGGGGGACCGAGGGCATATCGTGGCCTATAGCACGTTCCGGCAGGTGGATGGGGTCTTGCAGCGACAGCGGGATTACAGCGCCTGCGGGCTGAGCAGGGCCCGCGCGACCGACAATGCGCTGAGCTGCCTGGGCTCCAGCACGACGGTCCCGGCCCGTTTCATCCTGGACGGTGGGGCGGGGCCGGCGGTCACGCTCGATCCGGGTTCTGACGGATTCCGCCCTTATGTGACCAGTCGCGATTCCTTCAATTACGCGCCCGACAATCACCTCCAGCGGCCCGATCGCCGGATCGCGGCAGGGCTGATCGGTCATTACGAGTTGAGCTCCGCTTTCGTCCCCTTCGCGGAATTCATGATCGCGGATGACCACACCCGGGCCCGCATTGCGCCCTCGGGCATATTCGGTGAGCTCTTCCCCATCGCGTGCGACAATCCGCTGCTTTCCGCGAGCCAGCAGGACGCCGTTTGTGGAATCGCCGCGGGGACGGGCGCGCGGCGTCTTGTGTCGATCGGGCGCCGCAATGTCGAAGGCGGGCCGAGGGTGGACGATATCCGGCATCGCTCGTTCCGCGCCATTGTGGGGCTGCGGGGCGAAGCGAACGCGGACTGGCAGTATGAAAGCCATGTGCAATATGGCCGGGTCGATCTTCGGGAAGTCTTCACCGGCGATCTCTCCCGGACGCGCATCGGGCGGGCCCTTGATGTGACGCTGGATGACAGGCCTGCCAGTCCGACTGTCGGGCGTCCGGTCTGCGCTGCCGTCCTGACCGGAATCGACCTGGCCTGCCGCCCCTATGATGTCTGGCGCGTGGGCCCGGCCGACCAGCAAGCCGTGGACTATCTTGCCGCGACGGCCTCGATGCGTGGGCGCACTGAGGAGTGGGTGGCAAATGTGGCTCTGACCGGTCGGTTGGACGCGGCGGGAATCCGCAGCCCATGGGCTGGCGAGGCGGTCGGCGTGGTGATCGGCGGTGAATATCGTCGTGAGATACTCGCCCTCGACTTCAACGAGACCTTCGAAAGCGGCGACCTTTCGGGCCAGAGCGGGACTCGCCGGCTCGACCAGCATGGCGCGTTCGATGTGGTGGAAGCCTTCGGCGAATTGCAATTGCCGCTGACCGGCGTCGCCCATGCGGTCGGACGGATCACGCTGGAATTCGGAGGGCGCATCAGCCGCTATTCGACATCGGGCTGGTCACACAGTCGCAAGGCCGGTTTCACCTGGGCAAGGCGCGGGCTGAGCTTGCGGGGAAGCTATAATCGTGCCGTGCGCGCGCCAAATGTGGCCGAACTGTTTGCACCAGCCCGCAATCCGACGTTCAGTGGCTGGGATCCCTGCGCCGGCCCCGCGACGAACGGCCTCGTGAACGGCAACGACTTCGCGGCCTGCGCGGCATCCGGCGTCACGGCGGCCCAGTTCGGCAACATCGCCGTCAATCCGGCCCGGCTGTTCAACATTCGCACCGGTGGGAACCCGGCGTTGCAGCCCGAGATAGCCGACACTCTCACGCTCGGCGTCAGCATCGCGCCGCCGGAGATGCCGCGCTTCAGCCTGAGCCTGGATTATTTCGACATCCGCGTACGCAACGCGATCGGCCAGATCGGGGCCAATCTTATCCTCGCCAACTGCGTACAGACCGGCGCCCCGAGCCTGTGCCAGCTGGTCCATCGATCGCCCATCAACGGCTCGCTCGACCTTGGCAACGACGGCTATGTCGCCGATCCGTTGCGCAACATCGGCGCCCTGTCGACCTCCGGTGTGGATATCGGTCTGCGCTACACTATGGCTCTGCCGGCCGGGCCGGGTGGGGAGATACGGCTCTCGCTCGTCGCCAGCCACGTCTTCCGTCAGCAGGCCGAGCGCGCGCCTGAACTTGGCCGCTTCGATTGTGTGGGGCTGTATGGGCTGGTGTGCGGCCTGCCGACGCCTCGCTGGCGCCAGCGTGCATCGGTGACCTGGGTGACGGACGGGGCAATCTCCACGATGCTGACCTGGCGTCGGCTGGGCGCCGTCCGGGTCGACCGGAGCAGTGCCGATCCGCTTCTCGCCGGGGCCGTTTCGCCCGATCGCGGGAAGATCCCTCGCCAGGACTATTTTGACCTGAGCCTGGCCATCCCGGCCTCCAGCCGTCTGACGCTCAGCCTGTCGGTACTGAATGTGCTGGACCGCGACCCGCCTCTGGTCGCGGCGGACTCGCTGATCGGCGTGCTCGGCAACGGCAACACCTTCCCGCAATTCTACGATCCGCTCGGACGGTTCGTCCGGCTCGACATGAAAATCGCTTTATGACCCGACCGGAGGCAGCCGATCCGGACCGGCTGCCTCACGACCAGATGGTCTTGCGCTCAGTAAGCGAAGCGGACGCCGATCTTGTAGGCGCGGCCGATCACGTCGTAGAGCACGGCATTGCCCGGGCCGGAGCTTGACGGGGTGTTGTTGGGCGGCATCGTATCGAGCAGATTGTTCGCGACGCCGAACAGCTCCAGCTTCTGCCTGCCCGATTCATAGACGGTGATCTGCGAGTTCAGGTTGAGATAGACCCGCGCGCCGATCCTGTTGTCGCTGATGCTGTTCGGCGCGGTCGGGGCGTATCCCTCCTCGCCGGGGCCGATGAGCAGCGCATTATACACGCCGGACGAGACATAGCGGCCCTGCAGCTGTGCGGCGAACGGCCCCTTGGACCACCCGATATTGCCCGTCACGGTCCAGCTGGGCACGCCTGATGTCTGCGATGTCGGGGCACCATTCATGCCGGCGCGATCGACGGTCCCGCCGCTGTCGACCGTGATGAGATCGATCACATGCGTGCCGAGCAGGCGGATATCCAGTGTCCCGTCCGCCAGCCCTGTGCGGTAGCTCGCCTCGAAGTCAACGCCCCGGACCTTGAGGGAATTGACGTTGAGATTGATGTTCCGCACGCCCAGCAATTGCTGGGTCACGGGGTCGCGATCGATCAGTGCGCAGAACTCGGTCGCGCCCTGCTCGCACCGCGCGACGATCGTCCCGCCGCCCAGCGTGGAGATCGCGCCGTCGAGCCTGATGTCGTAATAGTCGGCCGCGATGCGAAGACCACGCATCGGCGAGACCACGACGCCCGCGGTGAAGGTGTCCGCCGTTTCCGGCCTCAGCTGCTCGTTCCCGCCGATCAGCACGGGCACCAGCTCGCTGGCACCGTCGAAGCGCGGGTCGTCGATGCGCTGGAAGGAAGTGCTGGGCGGGCTGTAGAGCTCGAAGAAATTGGGTGCGCGGATATCACGCGACCGTGTCGCGCGCACGCGCAGGAGGCTGGAGACGTCCCAGACGCCGCCGACTTTCCACGTCGTGACCGTGCCGCTCGTGGAATAATCGGTCACGCGCACGGCGCCGTTCAGTTCCAGGCTCTGCATGAAGGGCAGGTCACGGGCGAGCGGCAGGGCGGCCTCGGCAAAGGCTTCCTTCACTTCGACGGCGGGGCCGGTGATGCCGGAGCCCGGGCTGGTGTAGAAGCGCAGGGCCGTGGAGACCGGATCGGCTGATCCTTCGGCGTCCTCTACCCGGTATTCGGCACCGATCGCGACCGGGATGGCGCCCGCCCAGCCTTCGAAAAGGTCGCCGCGCAGCGTGGCTGCCACGACATGCTGGGTGAGCTTGGTGTTCTGCTGCGCCGTTCCATAGGCATAGGCCTTTGCGGCCGCCGAGAAGTTGTTCTGGCCGAACAGGTTCAGCGGCGCGCAGCCCTGGACCAGCTGATTGGTCGGGTCGGTGAGCGTCGAGCGGCAGACGATCGATCCATCGCTTGCCTCGACGGCGTCCACCGCGCGAAGGAAATTGTCGTTGATGCGGTTGTTGGAGGCGGTCTGCGCATAATCGGTCTGGCCGTATTGATAATAGACGTCCCATGACCAGCCCTGGCCGATCCGGCCCTCCAGCCCGGCAGCGATCCGGGCCGTCTCGCGCGTCGTCCTGCCGACCATCGGCCCCAGATCCTGGCCGATGCGGCCGAAGGTGAAGGACGTCAGCCCGAGCGCGGTCATGCGGTCGACCACCGACTCCGGCAGGAAGGGGTTGTCGCGCTGGATGACGATGTTGGTATCCCGGGTCTGCGCGCCGACGAGTTCCGCCGTCACGCGCCCGTAGGACGCATCCATCTTGAATTCGAGGTCCGACCCCAGATCGTAGCGCAACTGGCCGTAGAGCGAATAACGCTCGACCGGCGCGACGAGCGGGAAATTGTCGAAATAGGCATTGCGCGGATCCGCGCTGCCGCCGGACTGGAACAGGCCTGCCCCATAATAGACGCCATAATCATGCTGGAAGGTGGACCCGTCATCCGCGAACTCGGTGCCGCGCAATGGCCCGGACACGATGAGGCCGCCCCATGAGGCCGTGGCGGGCCGCGCATTGGGAAGCAGGACCTGCCGGGGCAGGCCATTCGCCTGGGGGGTCGGGTTGGTGATGGGCGCGACTTCCGCCGCGCAGAACGGGCGATCATAACAGGAGCCGATGCCATCGGAACCGGCATATTCGCCGGCAAGGACGATGTGCCCGGCGCCGCCCGCGAAGCTGGTTCCTGCGGCGAGGGAGTAGAAGCGCTCCACATTGTCCCCGCGCTCGGCCATGCCGAGCTGTGCCGAACCGCGCAGGCCTTCCAGCCGGTCATCGAGGATCAGGTTGACCACGCCGGCCACGGCATCCGAGCCGTAGGCCGCCGACGCGCCGCCCGTCACCACCTCCGTCCGGGCCACCAGCGAGGTCGGGATCATGTTGAGGTCGACCGCGCCGGCAGGGGAGAGGGGATTGCCCGCGACCGTCCCCGAAATGAAGCGCCGTCCATTGACCAGCACGAGCGTGCGGTTGGCGCCAAGGCCCCGAAGGTCGGACAGTTGTGCGCCCGCGTTGGCGAGGGACACGCCGGCCGTGGCGGGGGTGGACTGCGCGCGGAACGAGGGCAGCTGATTCAGCGCGTCGCCGATATTCGCTGAACCCTGCCGTGCGATTTCCTCCTGCCCGAGCACGGTGACGGGCGTGGGAGCCTGAAAGCCTCCCCGGGCCAGCCGACTGCCGGTGACGACGATGGCTTCCGTGGACGGCGCATTGTCAGCCGTCGAAGAGGTCGCCGCATCATCCTGCTGGGCCATGAGCGGCGCGTGATGGCAAAACGCCATGGCGATGATGGACGATGTCGTTGCAAGCGAACGAAATGCGGAAAATGGTCTCACCTATGTCCTCCCTTTTATTATATCGTTTCGTTTCAATCATGAACCGCCAGATATCCTTTGCCTCTGCTCGAATAGCTGGGGGAATTGTCGGGATAAGGCAGCATGGTCTCGTTCCATGCGCGCCATTCGTCCTTGAGTTTTCTGAACAACTCAGGATTTGAATCCTTGAGATTGGCGCGTTCCTGTTTGTCGTCGGCCAGATTGAACAGATATTCATGCCCGTTCACGCTGAGCATTTTCCAGTCGCCGGAGCGGGCGGCCGCCTGTTCGCCCGCCTTGTAGCGCCAGAAGACCGTTCGCGGGGCCGGAGCGCTCTGGCCGAGGGCTGCCGGCATCAGGTTGATGCCATCGCTGGGAAAGGCGGGATCCGCCGAACCGCCCGCGGTCGCGAGGAATGTCGGCATATAGTCCATGGTCATCGCGATCTGGGCGGTCCGGGAACCGGGGGGAATCTTCCCGGGCCAGCGCATCATCATCGGCACTCTGATGCCGCCCTCCAGCAGATCGCCCTTCATGCCGTCGAATGGCCAGACCTTGGAGAAGCGCTCGCCGCCATTGTCACTGGTGAACACGACGATCGTGTCCTGGCTCATGCCCTGGGCTTCCAGAGCGGCGAGCACTTTGCCGACCCCCTTGTCGAGCGCCTGCACCATCTTCGCGAAGGTCGAATCGCTGCCGCCGTCATAATTGAGCAGCGACTTGATCTGCGCGGCGAGCGCTTCGTCCTCGGGGCCTTCCCATGGCCAATGCGGGGCCGTGTAATGGAGGCTGAGAAACAGCGGCTTGCGCGTCCTCGCCGCAAGATCGATTTCCGCCACGGCGCGCTCGGTCAGGATCTCGGTGAGATAGCCGTGGCGGTCCGTGACGCTGCTGCCGTCGTACAGATCGCTGGAGCCGCCGCCCTGCATGGACTGGCTGTGCGTGAAATAGTCCGCGCCGCCGCCGTGAATGCCGAAAAAGCGATCATAGCCGCTCAGCAACGGGCTGAACCGGGGAGGCGATCCCAGATGCCACTTCCCGACCAGGACCGTCCGGTATCCAGCCTCCCGCAAGCGAGAGGCGATCGTCGGATGCTCGGGCGGAAGGCCGACAGGCTCCGGGCCACCGCCAATGGGTTCGTCGAGACCGCCGCGAAGCCGATACTGGTAGCGACCCGTCGCCAGCGCCATGCGGGTCGGCGAACAGACCGACGAATTGGCATAGGCATCCGAGAAGAAGCAGCCCTGCTCGGCAATGCTGTCGATGTGCGGCGTGGCGTATTCGGTTCGGCCCGTGAAGCTGAGGTCCGCATAGCCCAGGTCATCGGCCATGATGAACACGATGTGCGGCGGCCGGGCAGGGGCGGCCTCGACACGGGCCGCGAGAGGCAGTGCGGCGGCCGTTCCAAGGAATGCGCGACGAGAAAACATAACCCCTCCTAAAAAAGAATCAGACTCTCATTATGTTTTGTGAGCATTTGCGATAGGGACGCTTCTGTGTCAACCGTGCGGAAAATGAGGAGCAAGTGGCTTTTGGCGCGTGATCTGGAAGAACAGCTCAGGACGGCCGGCGCATTTCCCGCGCAGCAACAGCGCAGCAAGCAGATGCGCGACGCGCTCCTGGAGACCGGTCTGGCGCTCGCCAGGCGGGTGGATTTCGAAGACCTGTCCGTCGCGCGGATCTGCGCGGACGCCGGCTGTTCGACAGGCGCTTTCTATGCGCGCTTTCCCGACAAGGTATCCTTCTTCAAGGCCCTGATCATCAAGCACGCGATGAGCTCCCGTGCCCAGTCCCAGGCGCAGCTGGATGCCGTCCCGTTCCGGGATATGCTCGGAGCGACCATCCGGCGAATGGTGCAGGCCTATCTGGCGAACGCGATCTTCCTGCGCAGTGCCGTGAAGGTGTCCCTGGAGGATCCCGAAGCCTGGGAGCCTTTTCGCAGGAACAGTCACGAGCTTGCCAATTATCTGCTGGATCGGATCAGGGCAGAGGCCACGATCGATCAGGCATCGGTGAAGGAACCGGCGATCCGCTTTGCCGTGCAGATGCTCCTCGCCGCGCTCAACAACAGCCTTCTCAACAGGCCGGGTCCCGTGTTCCTGGAGGACGAGATGTTTCCCGTCCTGCTGGAAGATGCCGTCGAGAAAGTGATGGGCCTCAGGACATTGGAAGACGCGGGGGACTGAAAGCCGCGAAGCGGGCAGCGGGACTGTACCCTGTCACGAGCCTCATCGCGCAAGCAGGTAAAGCTGCTTGCGTCTATAATCCCACACGGTCTTGTAATTCTTCAGGAAAACGAAGCCCAGTTCGAGTTCGGTATCCTCGGTGACGCCGACGGCCTTCGCACTGGCCGATGGTCCTTCCTCGACTTCAATGCCAGGCGCGGCGATGTCGACCTTGTCGCCAAGACGGACCCCGGTCAGGTCGAAAGTGTCCGGTTCCCCCGTCGGCTTCAAATGGCCGCCAGCCAGCAGACGCTGCTTCTTGTCCTGAGGAATGCTCAAAGAGCCATACATGCCGGTATCCAGACTCACGATCGCATCGAGATCGCCGATGCGCGCGGGGATCAATGGGATATTGGGGATATTCTCGTCTCGAACGCTAATGTCGCAACGCGCTTCTCGCCGGCCAGAAAGCTTGCCGGGCCGCCTTCATGGAAGGTCACTTTCAATCGCTGGCAAGGTTATCGCCAGCAGGGCGAGGAGCGACAGCGGCATCGCTTTGCTGCGCCGGAGCATATTCATGGCGCGCGACGGCCCGGACCGAAGGGCGTTGGCGGGCGTGGGGGCGGGCATTTGCATCTTCCACCGCATGTCGCTGGTCCCCCTCGTCGAGTCAACGCGACGGCTGAACGATTGGTTGTGTCAGTGGTTGCCGGCTCTATCGATGGCCCCCGGCAAGCTCCGCGATGATCGGGCAATCGGGCCGCTCGTCACCGTGACAGCGTTCGGCCAGATCGACCAGGGTGCGTTGCATCGCGGTCAGGGCCTCTGCCTTGCGCTGGAGTTCCCCGGCCCGGGCAAGCGCGAGCCGTTTGACCTCCGCGCTGCTGCGACAGTTATCCGACCACAGGCCGAGCAACGTCCTGATCTCCTCGATCGGGAAACCGAGATCGCGGGCGTTGGCGATGAACCGAAGCCGGTGAAGATCGCTATTGTCAAAGTCGCGATAGCCGGCGCCCCGTCGCGGCGGGGGTGGGATGAGGCCGATCTTCTCATAGTGGCGGATCATGCGCTGCGAGACTCCGCTCGCTTTCGATGCCTGCCCGATGTTCACAGCGCGTGCCGGTTCAGCCGGAGCGCGTTGGTGACGACGCTGACCGAAGACAATGCCATGGCCGCCGCCGCGATGATCGGCGAGAGCAGGATGCCGAACGTCGGATAGAGCGCTCCGGCCGCGACCGGCACGCCCGCGACATTGTAAATGAAGGCGAAGACGAGGTTCTGGCGGATGTTGGACATGGTCGCCTGACTGAGCCGCCGGGCGCGCACGATTCCCGTGAGATCGCCCTTCAGCAGCGTGACACCGGCGCTTTCGATCGCGACGTCAGTGCCTGAGCCCATGGCGATGCCGACATCGGCGGCGGCGAGTGCGGGCGCATCGTTGACACCATCGCCGGCCATGGCGACCACGCGGCCCTCGCTCTTGAGGCGCGCGACCACCGCGCTCTTCTGATCCGGCAGGACTTCCGCCTCGACCTCGTCAATGCCGAGCTGCGCGGCGACCGCCTCGGCGGTCGTGCGGTTGTCACCGGTCAGCATGACGACGCGAATCCCCTCCGCCTTAAGCGCGGCCAGTGCCTCGGGGGTCGTCTTCTTCACCGGATCGGCGATCGCGAACGCGCCCGCGACGTTGCCGTCGACGCCGATGAAGATCGCTGTGGCGCCGCCACGGCGAAGCGCATCGGCCTGCGCAGCGAGCGACTGGGTGGCGACGCCTTCCTCGCCAAGGAAGCGGGCATTGCCGAGGACGATCTGCCGGCCGTCCACCATGCCCAGGGCCCCGCGTCCGGTCGGGGAGTCGAACGCGCTGACTTCGCTCGTCGCGATGCCGCGCTCGTTCGCCGCCTCGACGATCGCGAGTGCGAGCGGATGTTCGGATGCACGCTCGACCGAAGCGGCGAGACGCAGCAGTTCGGCCTCGTCGAACCCGTCGGCCTCGACGATCCCGGTGACGGCGGGGCGCCCTTCGGTCAGCGTACCGGTCTTGTCGACGACGAGCGTGTCGACCTTCTCCATATGCTCGAGCGCCTCGGCATTCTTGATGAGGACGCCGAGCCCGGCGCCCCTGCCGACCCCCACCATGATCGACATCGGCGTCGCGAGCCCCAGCGCGCACGGGCAGGCGATGATGAGGACGGCGACGGCCGCGACGAGCCCGTAGGCGAAACGCGGCTCGGGTCCCCAGATGCCCCAGGCGGCAAAGGCGATCACCGCGATGCCGATGACGACGGGCACGAACCAGCCGGAGACCTGATCGGCCATGCGCTGGATCGGCGCGCGCGAGCGCTGTGCCTCGGCGACCATCTGGACGATGCGGGCCAGCATGGTATCCCGTCCAACCTTGTCGGCGACGATGACAAGGGCGCCGGTCTGGTTGAGCGTGCCGCCGATGACCTTGTCCCCGGCCGCCTTGGTAACGGGCATGGCCTCGCCGGTGACCATGGACTCATCGAGGGAGGAACGGCCTTCGGCAACCACGCCGTCGACAGGCACTTTCTCACCCGGCCGCACGCGCAGCCGGTCGCCCACCGCGACGAGATCAAGCGTCACTTCCTCCTCGCTGCCGTCCGGGGCGATCCGGCGTGCGGTCTTCGGAGCGAGGTTGAGAAGCGCCTTGATCGCGCCAGAGGTGCGCTCGCGGGCGCGCAGCTCGAGCACCTGGCCCAGCAGCACGAGAACGGTGATGACGGCTGCGGCCTCGAAATAGACCGCGACCATCCCGTCGGCGTTGCGGAACGCGGGCGGGAAGAGCTGCGGTGCAAGCGTCGCGACGACGCTGTAGGTCCAGGCCACGCCCGTTCCCATGGCAATGAGCGTGAACATGTTGAGATTGCGCGTTCGCAGCGACGCCCAGCCCCGCTCAAAGAAGGGCCAGCCGGCCCACAGGACCACGGGAGTCGCCAGGACGAACTGGACCCACACCGAGACGGACATGGGAATCAGGCGATGGACCCCCGGGAAGAGGTGTGCGCCCATTTCGAGGATGAAGACCGGGATGGCGAGCGCCAGGCCGATCCAGAAGCGCCGCGTCATGTCGATCAGCTCGTGGCTGGGGCCGGAATCGGCCGTCACGGTTGCCGGTTCGAGCGCCATGCCGCAGATCGGGCAAGCGCCCGGATGGTCCTGTCGAATTTCCGGATGCATCGGGCATGTCCAGATCGTGCCTTTGGGGACCGCGGCCGGGGCCGCAGGCGGGCCCAGGTAGCGGGCAGGTTCGGCGATGAACTTCGAGCGGCACCCCGCGCTGCAGAAATGATAGGTCTTGCCGCCATGCCGGGCATGGTGCGCAGTCCTGGCCGGATCGACCGTCATCCCGCACACCGGATCCTTGACGTCCGCTTCGTTCATCGCCTTGCTCCTTCCGACGCCTGACGATGTAGGGTCTGACATCGTGTCAGGATCAATACGTAATCGCCTCAATCGGAAAGGGGGGGCGCACGTCGCTGATAGCTGCCCGAGGTTCGTGACTTGTGAAGGCAACTCCCAAAGGTGGGCGGAAAGCCCGCTGGCCGCGGGCCGACGACATCCGGGTTTGCGGGGCGCCAGCCAGGTCGAGCTCAAAGGCCGCTGGGGAGTCCCGCTTGACGTGCTGATTTCATGGGGAGCTTTGGCGCACTCGACAGGATTCGAACCTGTGGCCTCTGCCTTCGGAGGGCAGCGCTCTATCCAGCTGAGCTACGAGTGCGTGGAGAGGCCCGCTATCAGCTTTGCGTTGCGGGGGGAAGAGCAAAGCGACGGGCTTTTTCGCGGCCCATCCGCGCGGCGCCTCAGCGTGCCAGGGCGGCCATCGCGGCGATCAGGTCCTTCTCGTCGAGGGCGAGGCGTTTGCGGAAGCGGTCGTTGCTTGCCTGAGCGTGCGCCAGCAGGACTTTCTGCAGGGTCTCTCCCTCTTCCGTGAGCGTGAGGCTGAGCGAGCGCCCGTCGATCGGCGCGTCGGTGATGAGGCCGCGCGCCTTCAGGCGGCCGACGAGCGGCGTCATGTTCGCGCGCTTGATCTCGAGGGCGCGGCCGAGGTCGCTTTGCCGGCAGCCGGGATTGGCGCCGACCATGATGAGCAGGGACGCTTCACCCACGCTGATGTCGAAGGGCCGCAGCGCATGGGCCAGATCATGCATCATGGCCATCGAGGCGCGCCGGATGCGATAGCCCATCATGTTGTCGAGTGGGCTGGGGAGCAACGCCGCCGGCGTATCCTCACTGCCGTTCCCTGCGTTCTGATCGTCCTGCCTCATTCGTTCGCCCATGTTTCCCTGACCTCGTTCGATGGCTTGCTCCCATCGGCGGTGAATGCTATGGCTTATAGCATAATTAGCCTGAAAAGGAAAATCGCATGTCCGAGGAGAATAAGCCGGTGGAACGGGAAGAGGATACCGTCCGCTACGAGATCGTGAACAACGTGGCGTGGGTCTATTATAATCGCCCCACCAAACGGAATGCGCAGAGCCCCAAGCTCAACCGGCAGATGCTGAAGGTGCTCACCGAACTCGAGTTCCGCGACGATGTCGGCGTGCTGGTGCTCGGCGGCGAAGGCCCGGCCTGGTGCGCGGGCATGGACCTCAAGGAATATTTCCGCGAGACGGAAGCCGAGGGCCTGGCCGGCACGCGCAAGGCGCAGCGCGAGGCCTATACCTGGTGGGAGCGTCTGCGCTGGTATCAGAAGCCGACCATCGCCATGGTCCATGGCTGGTGCTTCGGCGGCGCTTATGGCCCGCTCTTCGCCTGCGATCTCGCCTTCGCGGCGGACGAGGCGCAGTTCGGCCTCTCCGAAGTGAACTGGGGCATCCTGCCCGGCGGCGGCGCGACCAAGGTCGCGGTCGACCTCATGCCGATGAGGGTCGCCATGTATCACGCCATGATGGGCGAGAATCTCTCGGGCCAGGATGCGGCGCGCTACAATCTCGTCAATGAGTCGATGCCCGCCGATCAGCTCAAGGCCCGCGTGAAGCAGGTGGCCGAGACGCTCATCCAGAAGAACTGGGCGACGGTGAAATACACCAAGGATGCGGTGCGTCGCGTCAAGGAAATGACGTACGACAATGCAGAAGACTATCTGATCCGCCTGCAGGAAGGCCTCAACTGGTTCGACAAGTCGGACGGCCGGCATGTCGCCATGAAGCAGTTCCTCGACGACAAGACGTTCAAGCCCGGTCTCGGGCACTATGACAAGACCAAGACCGAGGTCTGATGGCATGGGGCGGCCGGGCATCTTCCCGGTCGCCTCGTCCATCCCGGTTTGCGCCGCGCCCCTCGCCACGCGGGGAATGGCCTGATTGCCTGTATTTGGTTCCGCTAAGGAGAGTTGAGATATGACGGTTGAGGCCGGAGTGCGTCCCCAGGCTGGGGCGCGTGACATCAATCGCCTGCTGCGCCCCCGGTCCATCGCGATCGTCGGAGCATCGGAGACGCCCGGCTCGCTTGGCGCGAGCGTGCTTGCCAACCTCGTCCGCAACGAATTCCCCGGCGACATCCATCTCGTCAATCCCAAGCGCGAGACGATCAGCGGACGTCCGGCGGTGCCGAGCGTGGACGCGCTGCCCGAGGGCGTCGATTGCGCGATCCTCGCCATTCCGCGCGTCGCCGTGCTGGACACGATGCGCCAGCTTGCCGCGCGCAAGGCCGGCGCCGCGATCATCTTTGCCGCGGGCTTCGCCGAGGGCGGCGAGCAGGGCATGGCCGACCAGCAGGAAATCGGCCGCATCGCGCATGAGGCCGGCATCGTGGTGGAAGGGCCCAACTGCCTCGGCTCGGTGAATTATCTCGACCGCATTCCGCTCACCTTCATCGATACCGACATCAAGGCGCCGAGCCCGGGGGGCGTGGGCATCGTCTCGCAGAGCGGCGCCATGGCGGCCGTGCTCGCCGTGATGCTGGAGAGCCGCACGCTCGACCTCACTTACTCCGTCTCGACCGGCAACGAGGCCGGCAGCGGTGTCGAGGATTATGTCGAGTTCATGATTGCCGACGAGAAGACGCGGATCATCGCGATGATCGTCGAGCAGTTCCGCGATCCCGCCCGCTTCCTCGCACTGATGGAGAAGGCGAATGCGGCCGGCAAGCTGGTCGTCCTGCTGCACCCCGGCAAGAGCAGCGCCGCGCGCGAATCCGCCGCGACGCATACCGGCGCCATGGCCGGCGACTACAAGCTGATGCGCGCCAAGGTGGAGCGGGCCGGCGTAGTCGTGGCCGAGACGCTGGAGGAACTGGGCGACATCACCGAGATCGCCGCGCGCTGCCCCGCGCTGCCGAGCGGCGGCACGGCGGTGCTGGGCGAATCCGGCGCGCTCAAGGCTCTGACGCTCGATCTGGCCGAGGAGCTGGAGCTGGCGCTGCCGACGCTCGATGACGGCAATGCACCGGCACTGCGCGCGGCGCTGCCCGAGTTCGTGCCGGTCAGCAATCCGCTCGATCTGACGGCGCAGGGTCTGGTCGACCCGGACATGTATTATCGCACGCTGGCGGCCCTGTTCGAGGACGATCGCGTCGGCACGATCTTCGCCGGCATCATCCAGACCAATCCGGCGACCATCGGCATCAAGCTGCCGCCGTTCCTCAAGGCCGTGCGCGAGCTCAAGGCGACCAAGCCGGTCATCTTCGGCGGCGTGGACGAAGGCGCGGATGTGCCGGCCGACTGGATCGAGCAGCTGCGCGCCGAGGGCATTCCCTATTTCCCGACCACGGAGCGCGCACTCCGCGCCATTCGCCGTCTCTCAGCCGCTGGCGCGCGCGATGCGAGCAAGACCGATGCGGCGCCGGCGAGCGTGCCCGCGCTGGTGAGCGAGAAGGGCGTGGTGCCCGAATATAAGGCGAAGGCACTGCTCGCACCGCTCGGCATCAGCTTTCCCAAGGGACAGTTTGCCGCGACGGTCGAGGACGCCATCGCGGCGGCAGAAGCGATCGGCGGCCCGGTGGTGATGAAGGCGCAGGCCGCCGCGCTCAGCCACAAGAGCGATGCCGGCGGCGTGGCGCTCAATCTCGTCGGGGCCGACGCGATCCGCGCAGCCTGGGACAAGATGTTCGCGGATGTGCAGCGCTATGACGCCTCCATCATTCTGGACGGCGTGCTGATCGAGGCGATGGGCGCGCGCGGGCTGGAACTGATCGTCGGCGCCAAGAACGATCCGCAATGGGGTCCGGTGATCCTCGCCGGCTTCGGCGGCGTGACGGCCGAGATCCTGCAGGATGTGCGCCTGCTCTCGCCGGACATGACCAAGGAGGCGATCGTCGCCGAGCTCGGCAAGCTCAAGCAGGAGGCTTTGCTACACGGTTATCGCGGATCGCCCGCGCTGGACGTGGGCGCGGTGGCGGAGCTGATCAGCCAGGTCGGCCGATTGCTGCGCGGCGAACCGCGCATCCAGGAACTCGATCTCAATCCGGTGGTGGTTTACCCCGAAGGGCAGGGGGCCATTGCGCTCGATGCCCTGATGCTGGTGGACTGACCGGTTTTCCCTCTGCACGACGTGCGGCAAATGCTGCACGTCGTGCCGCAGCATGACCTTTCAATTGTGCGCGTGTTGCACATTTGGGGCTGGCATTCAGGCCGGTCTTCGAGTAGATGAAATCTTCGTATATACGAAGAACATCGGATTTCCATGAGTCACTCGCCTTCCAAGGCAGCGCCCCTGCTGTTGTTGCCCGGCCTGATCTGCGATGCCCGTATCTGGGCACCGCAGGCCGAGGCCCTGGGCGCGCATCATCCGGTGACGGCGGTTGCGGGCTATGGGGAAGCGGACAGCCTTGGCGCCATGGCCGAGCAGGTGCTTGCACAGGCGCCGGAGCGCTTTGCCGTGGTCGGCCATTCCATGGGCGGCCGGGTCGCGCTGGAAATCATTCGCCGGGCCCCGGAGCGGGTCGCGGGCCTCGGCCTCATCAGCACCGGCATTCATTTGCCCCGGCCCGGCGAGGCCGATGGTCGCTTTGCCCTGCTGGCGCGCGGCGTGGAGCAGGGCATGGACGCCCTCATCGACGCATGGCTTCCCCCGATGGTCGGCGAGGCCAATCGCTCGCGCCCGGGCCTGATGGACATGCTGTGGCAGATGTGCAGCGATGCGGGTCTCGACATGTATGAGCGGCAGATGCGCGCCTTGCTTGCGCGCCCGGAAGTGGAAAGCCTGCTGCCGACCATCCGCTGCCCCGTGCTCGTGGCCACCGGCGCCGATGACGCCTGGGCACCGCCGGTGCAGCATGAAGCCATCGCCGCCGCGATTCCCGGCGCGACGCTGACGATCATTCCCGATGCGGGCCATATGGTCCCGGTCGAGCAGCCAGCGGCGATGACGCGCGTCCTCGCGGCCTGGCTGGATGCGGTGCAAGCCGCGGAAAAAGACAGAATCCTGAATTCCTGAACTTTAGTCTGAAGGAGAGTAGAATGGCGAAAAGTCTTCAAGATGTGCTGGATAATGCCGGAAATGCAGTCGATTTCCTGCGCAACCAGCAGACCGGCCCGAACGTCTATCCCGGCGTCCCGGCAGAATATTCCAACTGGCGCAACGAGCAGCGCGCATGGGCCAAGACCGCCGTGCTCTTCAACCAGAGCTACCACATGGTCGAGCTGATGGTCGAAGGCCCCGACGCCTTCGCCTTCCTCAACTATCTCGGCATCAACAGCTTCAAGAACTTCGCGCCCGGCAAGGCCAAGCAGTGGGTTCCGGTGACGGCCGAGGGCTATGTCATCGGCGACGTGATCCTGTTCTATCTCGCCGAGAACCAGTTCAACCTCGTCGGCCGCGCGCCGGCCATCGAGTGGGCCGAGTTCCATGCCGCCACCGGCAAGTGGAACGTCACGCTCACCCGTGACGAGCGCACCGCGCTGCGCACCGACGGTGTGCGCCGCCACTATCGCTTCCAGCTGCAGGGCCCCAACGCCATGGCGATCCTGACGGACGCGATGGGCCAGACCCCGCCGGACCTCAAATTCTTCAACATGGCGGACATCCAGATCGCCGGGAAGACCGTCGGCGCGCTGCGTCACGGCATGGCCGGTCAGCCGGGCTATGAGCTCTACGGTCCTTGGGCGGATTATGAGGCGGTTCATTCGGCGCTGGTCGCGGCGGGCAAGAACCATGGGCTGGCACTTGTCGGCGGCCGTGCCTATTCGTCCAACACGCTGGAATCCGGCTGGGTGCCCTCGCCGTTCCCGGGCTATCTCTTCGGCGAAGGCTCGGCCGACTTCCGCAAGTGGGCCGGCGAGAACAGCTATGGCGCCAAGTGCTCCATCGGCGGTTCCTATGTGCCCGAGAGCCTGGAAGGCTATGGCCTGACGCCCTGGGACATCGGCTATGGCATCATCGTCAAGTTCGACCATGACTTCATCGGCAAGGAAGCGCTGGAGAAGATGGCGAACGAGCCGCACCTCGAGAAGGTAACGCTGGCGCTGGATGACGAGGACATGCTGCGCGTGATGAGCAGCTATTTCTCGGACTCCGGTCGTGCGAAATATTTCGAGTTCCCGAGCGCGGTCTATTCGATGCACCCCTATGACTCGGTGCTGGTCGACGGCAAGCATGTCGGCGTCTCGACCTGGGTCGGCTACTCGTCGAACGAGGGCAAGATGCTCACGCTGGCGATGATCGATCCCAAATATGCCAAGCCCGGCACGGAAGTCTCGCTGCTCTGGGGCGAGCCCAATGGCGGCACCTCCAAGCCGACCGTCGAGCCGCACGAGCAGACGGAGATCAAGGCGGTCGTGGCGCCGGTGCCGTACTCGGCTGTGGCACGCACGGGCTATGCCGACAGCTGGCGCACCAAGAAGGCCTGATCGGGCCGGTTCGCCAGAAAGCGCATGACAGGCGGCCGCCGGAGCGATCCGGCGGCCGTTCGCTTGTCCGCATATCCCGAGAGCGCCCGATCATGGGCGCGAAGGACGGCTGGCCTCAGTCGTCCTCGCGCGGGGAATCCTCGACGGCAGGGCCTTCGCGTCGTGCGCTCTCGATCGTGCGGGCAGCGCGCTCGGCTTCCATGCGTTCCTGCTGCTTGCGCTCTTTCGTCCGCCCGAACTTCGCCCGGTTCTCGGCCGCCTGCTGCGCGGCGTCGGCGCGCTTCTTCGCCTTGCGGGCCATGCGCAGATTGATGATCTCGGCCATGGCCTCAGCCCTCCAGATGGACGGCAAGCCATATGGTGGGCGGGTCGGCCTGCGTATAGATGACGCGATGGCGGACATGGGCCGGGATGAGCAGGCTGTCGCCCGGCTCGAGCGCGACCTCGCCGCGATCCTCCAGCCACAGCCGCGCGGCGCCGGCAAGCAACAGGACCCATTCCTCGTGGGACTGGTCATAGGGCGCGTCGGGCGGCGTGACCTGGCCATGCGAGACGATCCGCTCGATGCGCAGGCCGGGCCGGGCGAGGATATCCGTGAAGTCCTCTTCATTCCGCGCCGGGGGCAGGGAGTGGAGCAGGTTCACGGGGCCCGCGCCTTCAGCGGTCGCCAAGCGCCTCGGCGGCGCGCTGGAGCATCTGGATGGCCCGTTCCTCGAGCTGCGGTGTCGTGCGTGCGGCAGGGATCGCCACGCTGATCGCGCCCAGCAATTGCCCGCCGGAAATGACCGCGCGGCCGATGCCGATGATGCCGGGGGTATATTCCTCAATGGTGCGGGCGGTGCCGGTGCGGGCGATGGCGGCCAGTTCCCGGCGCAGATCGCCCTCGCTGGTCAGCGTGTGGGCCGTGAAGGCATCGCGGCGGCTGGCGGCGAAATAGGCGTTCAGCTCCGTCTCGTCGAACGTCGCGAGAATGGCCTTGCCGGCCGCGAAGGCATGGAGCGGCACGGGCCGCCCTACCTCGATCGTATAGCGCAAGGCCTGCGGCGCGACTTCGCCGGTGATGGCTTCCATCTCATGACCATGCCGCACGAAGAAGGAGGCCGTCTCGTTGAGCTGCAGCGAGACCGAGCGGACGACGGGATAAACGCGCTCCGCCAGTGTCGCGCTGCGTTCCCCGGCGCCGAGGCGCGCAAGCGCCGGTCCCGGCAAATGGAGGCGGCCGTTGCGGGTGAGATAGCCCCGCTCGACCAGCGTGCCGAGCAGATAGGAGAGGCTGCTCACCGGGATCGCGAGGGCCGCGGCGATCTCGGCGGCGCTGACGGCCCGGCCGCAGCCGACCACGAACTCGAGGATATCGAGCGTGCGCGTCGCCGACTTGACCGACGACGAGTCCACCTTCTGGATCATGTTTCCGCCCCCTCCCGGCAATGCGCCGTCGCTCAGCTCTTGAGGCCGAGCATCTCGCGCGTCTCGCCCGGGCTGGCCACTTCGCCGCCCAGCTTGTTCACGATGTCCGCGCCCCATTCGACCAGCTCGGCATTGCTGTTCGCGAGCATGCCCTTGCGCAGGTAGATCGTGTCCTCGAAGCCGACGCGCATATGCCCGCCGAGCAGCACGGACTGCGCGGCCATGGGGAAGCTGTGCCGCGAGACGCCGAAGCCGGTGAAGTGCGCGCCGCGCGGGATCTGGTTCCTGGAATACATCATGGCCTCGGGCGTGGCGGGCAGGCCGTATTTCGTGCCGAGCACGAAGGTGAAGGGCGAGTTCTTCGGGATGAGGCCCTTGGCCATCAGATCGTCGGCGAAAACGAAATCCCCCGCCTCGAAACACTCGATCTCGGTGAGCACGCCTGCATCCTGCAGCATGGTGCCCATCTTGCCGACGATCATCTCCAGGTTCATCGCGATGCCGCCCCACAGGTTCATCGTGCAGATGTCGAGCGTGCACATGTCCGGCTTGAGCTCAAGGATATGCTCGATGCGCCGCTCGGCGGTGAACATCAGCGTCTTTTCCATGTCCGGCACGGCCGGCTCCTCGGCGCTCTTGGGGAACCACATGCAGCCGGGCCCGGTGGTGACGTTCAGGATCACGTCGGTGTTCTTCTCGCGGATGAGGCCCACGACCTTGCGATAATCCTCAAGCTCCTGGCTCGGCGTGCCGTCCGCGCCGTTACGCACATGGACATGGATGATCGAGGCGCCGGCCGCCGCCGCGTCCAGCGCTTCCTGCGCGACATGCTCCGGGCGGAAGGGGAAATTGGGATGCTTGGGCATCGGGGAGGCGCCGGTGATCGCGCAGGTGATGAAGGTCTTGGCCATGTTATCGCTCTCCTGTGATTATGGTCGTGCCGTGCGCAGGCCCGCATTTGCTGCGGGCGATGCTGCGCACAAGACACTGGGTCATGCCGGGCGCTGGACCACGACTTCGAGCAGTCGCGGACCCTTTCCGGCGAACAGTTCCCGGATCGCCTCGTCGAGCGCATCGACGGTCGAGACACGCGCGCCCGGCACGCCCATGCCCTCGGCGATCTTCACGAAATCGAGGCCGGGCAGCTTGCTTCCCACCACTTCGATGTCGAACAGCGCGCCGAACTGGTCGAGCGCGGCATAGCCGCCATTGTTGACGATCAGGAAGCGCACGTCGAGGCCCATCTCGGCAGCCGTCCACAGCCCCTGGATCGAATACATGGACGATCCGTCGCCAAGCAGGCAGAGAACCGTGCGATCGGGCTGCGCGATCGCCGCGCCGACCGCGGCCGGCAGCGCGAAGCCCAGGCCACCGCTTGCCGTCGCCATGAACTCGTCTTCGAGCCGGATCGGGAAATGATCGTGCATCGGCCCGCGCGTGCTGGGCGCTTCCTCGCTGATGATGATGCCTTTCGGGCGCAGCGTCGCGAGTTGCTGCATCAGCAATGCTTCCTCGATGGCCGTTCCGCTGCCCACCACATTGGGCGCGGGAAGAGCGGCGTCCGGCACGGCGCGCGGCGGGGCGGGGCTTGTGGCAGCGCTCAGCCGGGCAATGGCGTCGGCGACATTGCCGATGATGGCCGTGCCCACCGGCGTGCGGGCGGCGACCGACGGGTCATCGACGATCTGGATGAGCGAGGCTCCCTCGGGCACATAGGGGCCGAAGCCCTCGACATGATAAGTGAAGACGGGCGCGCCGAGCACCAGCACCAGATCATGCCCCTTGAGCGCGGAGACGACAGCCTCGCGCGAGGCCGGGAGGAAACCGGCGAACAGCGGGTGATCCTCCGGGAACACGGCGCGCGCGGCCATCGGGGCGACGAAGACGCGCGCCTTGTGCGCCTCGGCGAGCTTGGCGAGCGCGGCGCGCGCATTCTCGCGGCCCACGCCCGCGCCAGCCACGATGACCGGCGACCTTGCCTTGTCCAGCGCTTCAGCAGCCGCGCCGATCAGCGCGGGCGAGGCCATCACGTCCTGCGATACGGTCGAGACGTCGATGGGCGTGCAGGCGCGATCCCAATCGTCGATGGGCACGGAGACGAACACCGGGCCGCGCGGTGCCTGCATTGCCATGTGATAGGCGCGCAGGATGGCGAGCGGCACGTCTTCCGCACGGGCCGGTTCGCAGGTCCATTTGACGAAGGGCTGCGGAAATTCCGTGGCGCGCTCGGCATAGAGGAATGGGTCGTAAGGGAAGATGCTGCGCGCCTGCTGCCCGGCGGTGATGACCAGCGGCGTCTGGTTGCGAAAGGCGGTGAAGATATTGCCCAGCGCATGGCCCGTGCCGGCCGAGCTGTGCAGGTTCACGAAGGCGGCATTGCCGCTCATCTGCGCGAAGCCATCGGCCATGCCGACGACGACGCTTTCCTGCAGGCCGAGGATATAACGGAAGTCCTGCGGCATGTCGCGGAACAGCGGAAGCTCGGTGGAGCCGGGATTGCCGAACAGGGTGGTCATGCCGAGATCACGCAGCAGGGTCATCACTGCATCGCGCACCGTGGGGCCTTCTGCCCGTGCTGGTTTTTCCACCGTCAGACCGCGTGCCGTCATGTCCTTACTCCGCTTACCCGAGACTCATGGTTCTTGATTCCGGGTTCGCCGTATATGAAACGATCACATATGCGAAGGAAATAGTGGCCCGAAAGCGCCATTGCGGTCCCTGCGTGGGCGCGGCTATTCGCCCGGCGCGATCATCACCTTGCACTGATGCGTGCGGCGCTTGAGGCTTTCGAAGATCTCCGGCGTCCGGGCGAGGCTGATCGTTTCGGTCACGAGCGCGCGCGGTTCGGCGGCGCCCCGGTCCAGCGCGTCAAGCGCCGCCTCATATTCGCCCTGCGTGAAGAAGGCCGAGGTGACCAGCCGGATCTCCTTGGAAAGCATGGCGAAGCTGTTGAACGTGTCGGGCTGGTTGCACAGGCCAAGCAGCAGGATGGTGCCGCGTGGGCGAACCTGCTGCACGGCCTGCGCGATGAGGCCGGGCACGCCGACGCACTCGAACACGATGTCCGCCGGGCCGCCGAGCGCGCGGGTCGCGGCACCCACCGGATCGTCCCTGTCGACGATGAAGCCGGTCGCGCCCATGATGAGCGCGCGCTCGCGCTGCCAGTCGGCGATGTCCTGCACGATCACGGCCGCCGCGCCTGCCCGGCGCGCCCAGAATGCCACGGCCAGACCGATCGGCCCGGCGCCCAGCACCAGCACCCGGTCGCCCGCGCGGATGCCGGACAGGGCAATGCCGTGCCGCGCCACGGCCAGCGGCTCCACGATGGCGCCATCGGCAAGGCTCAGCGTGTCGGGGAGCTTCACGCACTGATTGGGGCGGGTGAGCGCATATTCCGCGTAACCGCCTGCCTGCAGCCCGAAATGCGCGCACCAGGCAACATCGCCCGCCCGGCAGGCGGCGCAGTGGCCGCAGCTCCTGAGCGGGCTCACCGAGACGAGGTCGCCGGTGCGCAGGCCGGTGACGCCCTTGCCCAGAGCGACGATCTCGCCGGCGAACTCGTGGCCGAGCACGTCGCCTGCGCCTTTCCCGTAGCCGGGGTCCTCGGTCATGTGCAGGTCGGAGCCGCAGATGCCGCAGCGGCCGACCTTCACCACCAGTTCGCCTTCGCCGGGCACGGGATCGGGAAGCGTATCCACGCGAAGGGGCTTGTGCAGGCCCTGCATGATGGCGGCGCGCATATCGGTGTCATCCTCTCGGCAGGTTCGGCGCGTGCCGGGTTCAGTCTTCCATCACCAGCACGGGCTTCACCACTTCGCCGCTCTCGCCGGCGTGGAAAGCCTCGTTGATCTGGCTGAAGGGGAAGGTGCGGATCAGGCGCTCGTGCGGGAAGCGGCCCGCGAGATGATGCTCGATCAGCTCCGGCAGGAAAGTCTGGAGATCGGAATCGCCGCCGAGGATGCCGATCACCCGCTTGCCGCCGCCCATCAGGCTGGATTCGTTGAAGCTCAGCATTTCCGCAGGGCCCGACGCGCCGACAAGGCCCAGCACACCGAGCGGGAGCAGCAGCCCGAAGGCCTGCTCGATGATGGACTTGAGGCCCGTCGTGTCGAAGGCATAAGCGAGACCCTGCGGGCTGATCCTGCGGATCTCCTCGACGGAATCCTGCGTCCTGCCGTTGATGCTGTGCGTCGCGCCCATCTCGCGGGCGAGGGCAAGGCGATTGTCATGCACGTCGACGGCGATGATCGGGTTCGCCCCGGCGATCTTGGCCGCCATCACCGCCGCGAGGCCCACCGCGCCCGATCCGAAGACGGCGATCGGCATGCCCGCGCGCACATTCATGCTGCGCAGCACGGCGCCCGCACCGGTCATCAGCCCGCAGCCCAGCGGTGCCAGCGTCGCGAGGGGAATAGCGGCCGCGCTCTCGGGCACTTTCACCACATTGCGGGCATGAGCCAGCGCGTGCGCGGCGAAGGACGACTGGCCGAAGAAATTGGCGTTGACGTCCCCCCCGTCCTGATGCGCGGTCGCGCTCCCGTCGGCGCGCTTGCCGGTCCAGTTCTCCGGCACGAAATTATAGCAGTAAGTCGGCCGGTCGATGGCGCAGGAGGGGCAATGGCCGCAACTGTTGAAGCTCATGATGACGCGGTCGCCCGGCTTCACATGCGTGATGGCCGCACCGACCTTCTCGACCACGCCCGCGCCCTCATGGCCCAGCACCATCGGCAGCGGTGTCGGGATCTGGCTGTCGCGCGCGGCCATGTCGGTATGGCAGATGCCGCAGGCGTGGATGCGCACCAGAACTTCGTCCTCGCGCGGATCGTCCAGCGTGACATCCTCTATGGAGAAGGGCTTTTCCGCCCCATAGCAGATGGCGGCGCGGGTGGTCGTGGTCATGTCTTGCTCCTTGGCTTGCCGTGCAGGCCCCGCATGGCCGGTCCGGCCAGCGGCGGCGCGTGGCTTGCGACTAGTGGAATTTCCCCAGCGCCATGCCGCCGTCAATCAACATCTGTGCACCCGTGACGTAGCTCGATGCATCCGAGGCGAGATAGAGCGCGAGCGGCTTGATCTGGTAGGGTTCGGCGATGCGGCCCATCGGCGTCGACTTGTCCCACGCCGCGCGCACAACCGGGTCCTTGAGCGAGCCATCGGCGATGTTGGTGACGAAGGGGCCGGGCAGGATGGCGTTCACCCGGATATGATATTCCGCCAGCTCGAAGGCGAGATGCTTCACCATGTGGCTGACGCCGGCCTTGGCGGGCATGTAGGGCAGGGGGACGATCGCTTCGCAGATGACCGCCGCGTTGGACGAGGTGGCGATGATCGATCCGCCCTTGCCGCCCTTCTTCATCAGCCGGACGGCGTCGCGCATCGTGTTGTAGGCGCCGGTGAGATTGATGGCGATGATCCGGTCCCAATATTCGGGATTGTAGCTGTCCACCTGACCGTCCGGGGCGCGGTGGCCGTTGGGGTCCCAGAAGCCGGGTCCGATGCCTACGCCCGCATTAGCGAAAGCGATATCGAGCCCGCCATAGGCCGCTTCGTGCTCGTCGAACACCTGCGTAGTGCGCGCCCGGTCGGAGACGTCGAGCTGCGCGGCGCGTGCATCATATCCTTCCGCGCGCAACCGCGCCGCCTCGCGCTCCGCCGCCGCGCCGTCCACATCGGTCAGTGTCACGCGGGCGCCGGCCTCGGCCATGGTCTCGGCATAGGCAAGGCCGATGCCGGAGGCGGCGCCGGTCACGATGGCGCTGCGGCCGGCAATGTCGAACTGTTCGAGCGCTTTGGGAGGATGGCTCACCATGATGTCCTTTCGAAAGGATAGGCGACTGGATCGGCGCGCGCGGCGTCAGAGATAGAGTTCGGGATTGAGCGGGATGCCGTGCTCGCGGCAGTAGCTCTCGTAATGATCCATGAACCACCAGACATCGGCGGTCATGACGAGATTGCCCTCGGGATCGTAGAACTCGTTGGGGCCCTGCATCCAGCCGAAGAGCTTGCAGCCCTCGGGATGGTCGGTGACCAGCGTATGGGCCTCGCCGGGCGTTTCGTAGATGAAGCAGCCGGGCGTCGCGAGCCAGTCATATTCGAGATAATGGACGCTGCCTTCCAGGCACATCATCACCACATAGCCCCGGTGCTTGTGCGTGCCGACCACGGCCGGCCCTTTCATCCAGAGGATGTTGGAATAGATGTTGTGGCGGGTGTCAAAGAGTAGGTGCTTGATCGCCGCATTCTCGCCGAAGGGCACCCAGGGGCTGTCCTTCTCGTCATAATGGACGAACCGCCCGGGATGGGCATGCTTCGCGATCAGGTCCGGGAAAAGTTCGGGAACGTTGACAATCTTGCGCTCCTGGCTGGGAGGAGCCGTCATCTTCACCTCGGGCTTGTTCATGGTCTCTCTCCTGATGATTATGGTTCTGTTTCTTCTTTATTCGTGTGGAGCGGCCCCGCCGCTCAAGGGCCGGGATCCTCGTCGAACACATTGAGTTCGATCTGCACGCCGGTGGGATCGTGCAGGAACACCTGCGTCATCTTGATGACGTCCACCCGGTTCTCGCGCCAGGGCACGCCATGCTTCTTCAGCCGCTCTACGAGGGGCGCGAGGCCCACGCACTGGAAGGCGACATGATCGAGCCCGCCGGTCGTCCCGGTGATATTGTCGTAGATGCCATGCTCGCTGAGCGCGCCGGGCGTGCTGATGTGGACGATCGGGTCATCCTTGTGATCGTACATCCACCGCACCATCGTCCTGTCGAGATTGGATGGCGGGTCGCGTTCCTCCAGCTCCAGTATGTCGCGATAGAAAGCGACGACCGGCGGCAGGTCACGCGTGCGGATATTGACGTGATCGAGCCGTTTGATGAGCACGGTTACTCTCCTGCGCGCTGCGCCGGCGGTCGATATTTGCCGCCGGCTTTTCCTATCATGATAGAAAGCAGCTTGGGGCCGTCATATCAAGCCTCGGCATAGCAGAAATGGGCTGCGTTCATCGTGGGAAATTGAGATGGCAGGTGGACCTGGCAGCACGCTCCCTGCGCGTTCCGGCCTTGCGCGCGGCTGCGGTTTGGCGGATGCTGCGCTGGCACGCCGCGCCTCTCCGGGAACCGCCTATGGACGATGAGACGACTCCGCCGGACAGCAAGCTGACGCGCTCGAAGCGGCGCTGGGCGAGCGAACACAAGTTCATCACCGGCGCGCCCGCCCGCCCGGCGGAGGAGCGCCTGCCGCCCGGCCAGCATCTGGTGCGCAACTGGCCGGTGCTCGATCTCGGCCGGCAGCCGGACGTCTCCACCGAGCGGTGGCGCCTGAGGATCGGCGGGATGGTCGCGGAACCGGTGTCGCTGGACTGGGCCGCCTTCATGGCCCTGCCGCAGACCCAGGTCCGCTCGGATATCCACTGCGTCACCACCTGGTCGCGCTACGACAATGACTGGACGGGCGTGGCGACCCGTGACCTGCTGGATTTGGTCGGCCCGGCCGAGGAAGCGACGCATGTCATGCTGCACGGCTATGACGGGTATACGACCAATGTCCCGCTGGAGGATTTCGCCGCGCCCGATGCCCTGCTGGCCCATGGCTGGGACGGGAAGCCGCTGACGCGGGACCATGGCGGGCCGGTCCGGCTGGTCATTCCGCATCTCTATTTCTGGAAAAGCGCCAAATGGCTCGGCGGCATCGATTTCCTCGGGGGCGACAAGCCGGGCTTCTGGGAACAGAACGGCTACCATATGCGCGGCGATCCCTGGAAGGAGGAGCGCTATGGCTGAGTGCGAGAGAAGGCGCGTTCTGTCCCGGGGCTGAAAAGCCGGAAGGCACCGGCGGTCATGCCCAGGGCGTTGCTTCCGCTTGCAGGGTCGCCAGCGTGTGCAGGGCGATCATCCGTTCCTCGTCCGTGGGAATGACCCGGGCCGTGACACGGCTGTCGGGGGTGCTGATGAGCGGCGCATTGGCGCGATTGGCGGCCTCGTCGATTTCCAGGCCCGTCCAGGCGAGGCGCGCGGCGATGGCGGCGCGGATGACCGGATCATTTTCGCCGATGCCGGCCGTGAACACGATGCCGTCGATCCCGCCCATGGCGCTGATGAGTGCGCCGGCTTCCCGCGCGGCGCGCCACACGAAAAGCGCGATGGCCTCGGCCGCGCGCGGATCGTCGCTCTCGTGAAGCGTGCGCATGTCGCTCGAAATGCCGGAGACGCCGAGCAGCCCGCTCTCCCGATAGAGCAGCGTCTCGATCTCGTCGGCGCTCATGCCCTCCTGCTTCATCAGGTGGATCACGACGCCGGGATCGAGTGCGCCGCTGCGCGTGCCCATCATCAGGCCGTCGAGCGCCGTGAAGCCCATCGTCGTGTCGACACTGCGGCCCGCGTGGATGGCGCAGAGCGAAGCGCCATTGCCGAGATGCCCCGCGATCACGCGCCCGCTTGCCAGCTCAGGATCGATCTCGCGCAGCCGGCGGGCGATATAATCGTAGGAAAGGCCATGGAAGCCATAGCGGCGAATGCCCCTGTCGGACATCGCGCGGGGCAGGGCGAGCCGCGTCGCTACCGGCTCCATGGCGTGATGGAATGCGGTGTCGAAACAGGCGATCTGGGGAAGGTCGGGAGACAGGGCAGCAATGGCCCGGATGGCGGCGAGATTGTGCGGCTGGTGCAGAGGCGCCAGCGGGCAGAGCGCTTCCAGCCGCGCCAGAATGGCCGCGTCCACCCGCACCGGCGCGGCGAAATCGGCGCCGCCATGCACGACGCGATGCCCGACCGCGATGATCTCGTGCCCGGCGAGGTGGCTGCCTGCCCAGTCATAGAGATCGTCGAGCAGCGCCTGATGCGTAAGGCTCGCACCCTGCGGCCATTCCTTCTCCGCGATGATGCTACCCTCGCCATCCCGGATGGTGAGCTGGGGCGCGATGCCGATCTTCTCCAGCTTGCCCCCGGCGGCATGGACGGGCACGCCGCCTTCCAGCGAGAACAGACCGAACTTGATGCTGGAGGAACCGGAATTGAGGCTGATGATCGCCTGGCTCATGCGGGCTGGCTCGCCACGCCCGGCGCGGCCTTCGTCGCGGCGCGGGCCAGCAGCACCGCCACCGCGCAGGAGGCCATGCGGGTGCGCGCGGAATCGGCGCGGCTGGTGAGGATGACCGGCACGCGTGCGCCCAGCACGATGCCCGCCGCATCCGCGCCCCCGAGGAACGTGAGCTGCTTGGCCAGCATGTTCCCCGCCTCGATATTGGGCACGATCAGGATCTCGGCCTTGCCGGCGACCGGCGAGACGATGCCTTTCTCCTTCGCGGCCGCCTCGCTGATTGCATTGTCGAAGGCCAGGGGGCCGTCGAGCACGCCCCCGGCGATCTGGCCGCGATCCGCCATCTTGCAGAGCGCTGCGGCGTCCAGCGTGGAGGCGAGGGCGGGGTTGACCGTCTCCACGGCCGAGAGAATGGCGACCCGGGGCGTCTCGATGCCGATGACATGGGCAAGGTCGATGGCGTTGCGGATGATGTCGGCCTTTTCCTCCAGCGTCGGCGCGATGTTGATGGCCGCGTCCGTGATGAGCAGGGGCGTGGGATGGCCGGGCACGTCCATGATGTAGACATGGCTAATCCGCCGCTCGGTACGCAGGCCCGTCTCGCGGGCCACGATCGCGCTCATCAGCTCGTCGGTATGCAGCGAGCCTTTCATCAGCAGTTGCGCTTTGCCGGCGCGCACCAGCGCCACTGCCTGCGCGGCGGCGGCATGGCTGTGCGGGGCAGGCACGAGGCGGAAAGCGCTGATATCCACTTCCGCTTCCTGTGCTGCCGCCCTGATCCTGCTTTCCGGTCCGACGAGTATGGGCACGATGAGGCCGGCTTCGGCGGCTTCCGCTGCCGCCGCGATGGCCGCTGCCGAGCAGGGGTGCGCCACGGCCGTGGGCACGGGCGCGCCGCCCCGCGTCGCTTCGATGAGCCGCCGATAGTCGTCGTGATCAGGCACGCGCACGTCGGGCAGCGCGATGCGGGGCCGGCACACTTTCTCCGTCGGTGCGCGTACCAGCGCCTCGCCGGTGATGACGTCCTCGTTGCGCTGGTTGCTGCACCGGCAATCAAGAACGAGGTCGTGCGTCTTCGGGCGCTTTTCCTTCACCGTAACGGACGCGGTGATGGTGTCGCCCAGGCAGACGGGCCGCACGAAGCGCAGGCTCTGGCTCAGATAGATGGTTCCGGGGCCGGGCAGCTCCGTGCCGAGCACGGCGGAAATGAGACCGCCGCCCCACAGGCCGTGGGCAATGACGCGCTGGAAGATGTCCGTGGCGGCATAGTCCGGGTCGAGATGCGCCGGATTGACGTCACCCGAGGCGAGGGCGAAGAGCTGGATCTCCCGCTCGCCCAGCGTGCGCGAGAGGCTCGCATGATCACCGACGGCAATCTCGTCGAATGTCCGGTTCTCGATCATGTCCGGCTTGGTCATGGGATCATCGCTCCAGGACATAAAGGCCGGGCGCATCGCCCAGCGGGGGATAGCCCTTGTCCGCCGCGCCCATCGGCGGCGGGGACACGGGCTCGCCCGAATGCGTACCCAGCCAGTCGCCCCATGCGAGCCACCATGAGCCGTCATGACCGGGCGCGCTCGCCAGCCACTCGTCGGGGGAGAGGGAATGCGCCTGCGCCGGCCGCTCGATCATGCGGAAGTGCCGCCCCGGATGGCCGGGTTCGGATACGATGCCGGCATTGTGCCCGCCGCTGGTGAGCACGAAGCTGATGTCGGACGGGGTCAGCCCGTGGATCTTGTACACCGATCGCCAGGGCGCGACATGATCCCGCTCCGTGCCCACGACGAACATCGGCGCGCGCAGGGCTGTCAGGCTGATCGCGCGTCCATCCACTTCATATTGCCCCTCGGCGAGCGAATCCTCCAGGAAGAAGCTGCGCAGATAACCGCTGTGCATGGCATAGGGCATGCGCGTCCCGTCCGCATTCCAGGCCATGAGGTCGTTCAGCGGCTCGCGCTTGCCCATCAGATAAGTGTTCAGCACGCGCGACCAGATGAGATCGTTCGAGCGCAGGAGCTGGAACGCGCCGCCCATCTGGCTGCTGTCCAGATAGCCGCGGCTCCACATCAGGCTTTCCAGCAGGTTGATCTGCGCCTCGTCGATAAACAGGCCGAGTTCGCCGGGCTCGGAGAAATCCGTCTGCGCGGCCAGTAGCGTGAGGCTGGCGAGCCGCTCGTCCCCGTCGCGCGCCATGGCCGCCGCCGTGACGGCGAGCAACGTGCCGCCGAGGCAATAGCCGAGCGCGTGGGTTTTCGCGGCGCCCGTGATCGCGCCGATCGCATCCAGCGCGGCCAGCGGGCCGAGCCGGCGATAGGCGTCCATGTCGAGATCCCGGTCCGCGCTTTCGGGATTGTGCCAGGAGATCGCGAAGACGGTGTAGCCTTGGCCGACCAGCCAGCGGATCAGCGAGTTCTCCGGCGAGAGGTCGAGAATATAATATTTCATGATCCAGGCCGGGATGATGAGCACCGGCTCGGGGCGCACGGTGCCCGTCGTCGGCGCATACTGGATCAGTTCCATCAGCCGGTTGCGATACACGACCTTGCCGGGCGTCACGGCCACAGTCTCGCCCGTGATGAAGCCGTCGCTGCCCGGCGAGGGATCGCCGCGCATGGCATTCACCATGTCCTCGAACAGCAGGTGTGCGCCTTCGACCAGGCACTGTCCGCCCGTGTCGGCGATGCGCTGCTGGAGCACCGGATTGGTGAGCAGGAAATTGGAGGGCGCCATCATGTCGAGCATCTGCCGCGCGACGAACTCGACGATCGCCTCATGATGCGCCGTCACGCCCATCACGCCGGTGGTGGCGGCATGCCACCATTGCTGATTGAGCAGGAAGGCCTGGGAGAGCAGCGACCAGGGCTGCGCCTGCCAGGCAGGATCGTCGAAGCGGTGGTCCTGCGGGAGCGGGAGAATGGCCGGCTTGCCGTCCGTCAGATGCTCGGCGAGGCGGAGGTTCTTGCGCACCGCCTTTGCCGCGAGCTGCGCACGCTTGCCGGGGGAAACAGCGAGATGCATCGCCCAGTCGGAAAAGGCCTGCACCAGCGTCGCAGGCGAGAGCCCGTGCGTCATCTGCGCAATGGCGGCGAAGGACGCGCGGTCCATGGTCTCCGCCAGTCCATCCAGCGGGTCGTGCCCCTGGTCGGCGTTGGCAGTCAGCGGTGCGTTCATGAGTGTCGCCATCTTGCAAACCTCATGCGAATCATATCGGTAAAAGCCCTTACCGTATGAATCGACAGGCTTTCCGTCCGGCTGTCCAGCCATAACGGAACCATGCCCACCTCAGTAGAATTGCGGATATGGACCCAAGGACGCCTCTGCCATCTTGCGGCTCAAACAATGCGGAGGCCTCAAGGCCTCCCTCGCAGGGCGCATGGCCTGAGGCCCGCCCGAAATGGTTGCCGGTGACCACGGAAGGGCAGGGCGCCCTCGGGAGAGAGCTCCTGCTGCCAGGAAATGTCCTGTCGAGCGTGGCCACGGACACAACAAGAGAACCGCACCCGCGACGCCGGGATCGGTCGCTTTCGAGGCGGTGACATGCCGCCGCTTGCCAGCCACGTTCACCAAGGAGACTGAGATGGTCAGCAGCGTTTCGTTCAATCCCGATTTTTCCGCCGTGGAAGCCATGCTGCCGCAGGTTCGGCGCTTCGCCTTCACGCTGCCCCGGATGCAGGCATCCCTCGCCCACATCGCGCTTCAGCAGCAGAAGGAATGGCTGAGCTTCCTGACGCTGCGCTGCGAGCGCGACATGGAGCTTCTGGAGCAGCTCAGCAAAACGGAAGACATGACGGACGTGCCGGGGATCGTTTCGAACTTCTTCAAGCGCGCCTCGGACGATTATTCGCAGGAAGCCCGGAAAAGCGTCGAGGCCGGTTCGCAGGTCGTGACCGAGATTTCCCGCGAGATCGAGACGACGCAGGTCCCTGAGGCGAGGCCGGGCCAGCGCGCTACGGTCAAGGCCGCCTGACGAGGGAAGACCTGAACAAGGCCGGCGCTGGAGGCAGGTCCGGCGCCGGCACCGACCGCTAGTCCCGTTCGAGCGCGGCTTGTGGCGCGGCCGGTGTGTCCTCGCCGGACCGCGCGCGCGGGAAGAACGGCTCTGGCTCGGGCGTCGTCATGTTGTTTCGCAGCAGCTTGCGCCCCGCCGCGATGCCGCCGACCAGTTCGAGCTTCACTCGCTGATCGTCGCGATCCCGCACGTCGTCGACCGCATCGTCGGCTTCGCTTTCGTCGAAGCCGAGATCCTTCAGCACTTCATGGCCAAAGAGCAGGGCGGACTCGAATGTCTCGCGGATCTGGAACGTGACGCCCGCCTGGATGAGGCGCAGAGCGTGCCCGCGATCGAAGGATCGCACGAACAGCCGGGCATGCGGAAATTCGGATCGGCACAGCTCGACGATCCTGTCCGCCGCTTCGGGCTTGTCCACGCACACCAGAATGGCGTCGACGCGTCCGGCCCCGGAGGCGTGGAGCACGTCCAGCCGCGTACCGTCGCCATAATGGACCTTGAAGCCGAAATTGCCCGCCGCGTGGATCATCTCCACGTCATTCTCGATTACCGCCATTTCCACGCGCCGCGCCAGCAGGGTCTGGCTGACGATCTGGCCGAAGCGGCCGAAGCCGATGCACAGCACCTGGCCCCGCAGGCCGTCCGCCGCGTCTACCCCATCCAGCGAGACGGGTGCGTCGCGGACCAGCCGGCGCTGCGCGATCAGCACGAGCGGCGTCAGTGCCATCGAAAGGATGACGATGGCCGCCATGATCGCCGCGACCCGGGCATCGAACAGGCCGACGCCCAGCGCCGCCGCATAGAGGACGAAAGCGAATTCGCCGCCCTGCGCGAACAGCGCCGCGCGATGCAGCGCCGCATGATGCACGGAGCCGGAAAGGCGCGCGATGACATAGATGCCTGCGCCCTTGAGGGCCATGAAGCCCAGCACGCCGGCAATGACGAACGGCCATTCCCGCACGACGGTGGCAAGATCGAGCGACATGCCCACGCTGATGAAGAAAAGCCCGAGCAGGATGCCGCGAAACGGCTCGATGTCCGCCTCGAGCTGGTGGCGATAGCTCGATTCCGAGAGCAGGACGCCCGCGAGGAAAGCGCCCATCGCCATCGAGAGGCCGGCCGACTGCATGAACAGCGCCGATCCCAGGACGATGAGAAGAGCCGCAGCCGTCAGGACTTCCCGGGCACCGGACCGGGCGATGAGCCCGAACAGCGGGTCGAGCAGCCAGATGCCGGCCGCGATCAGCACAGCCAGCGCGGCGAGCGCGATGCCGATGCTTTGCCATACCGGCGCCGCGTCGCTCGTGCCGTGCCCGTTGAACGCGGCCCAGAGCGCCACGAGCGCCAGCAGCGGGACGATCGCCAGATCTTCCAGCAGCAGGATCGAGATCGCTTTCTGCCCTTCCTCCGTGGCGGTGTCGCCCGCTTCCTCCAGCATCTGCATGATGACGGCGGTCGAGGAGAGCACGAAGCCCATGGCGGCCGCTGCCGCAACGGCGGGAGGAAGGCCGCCGGCGGCCATGCCGAGCAGAGTCAGCAGCGCCCCGCAAGTCAGCACTTGCGCCGCGCCGAGGCCGAAGATCTGCCGCCGCAGGTTCCACAGCTTCCTTGGCCGCATCTCGAGGCCGATGATGAAGAGGAACATGACGACGCCGAGCTCCGAGATGTGGAGCAGCGTCTCGGCGTCGCTCACCAGACGCAGGCCGAAGGGGCCAATGATGAGCCCGGCGGCAAGATAGCCCAGCACCGAGCCCAGGCCGAGCTTGCGGAAGAGAGGCACGGCCGCGACGGCTGCGCCGAGCAGCACGACCGCCTGTTCCAGTCCATATCCGGCAGCGTCGGCCATGCTTCCCTTTCCCTGCTCGCGAGCGTCAGCCCGGTTGATGCGGCAAGCCGGATGGCTTCGCAATGGCGCGCGAATCCGTCGACAACATTTCCCTGGCGGCCTCCACTGTCTCTCGCGTGTCGCGCGAGGGCGCGCCATGGGTCAGGAGATCGTCGATCCGTGCGAAGAGCTGCTGGTCGGCGGCGTCGAGCGCGCTGGTGCCGCGGCCGCCCATCAGGCGCGCCTTGATGCCGAATTCGATCTCTTCGGGCGTGGGAAGCCATGATCCGCCGGCTGGCCCTTGCGCGCTATCGCTGGCGGCGAGCAACCTGTCCGCGATGCGCTGCCTGAGCGCGCTGGACCGGCGCAGGGTCTCGACCTCTTCGGGGGCGCCTTGCGCCGCGCGCAGATCGGCCGCCTGCGCGAAGAGGCGGGCAACATTGGCGAATTCTGTGGCGAGGCCGCTGATGGCGGACATCGCATCATGGTTCCTCACGGAGCGCTCTCCCAGTCGGCACGGGGCTGCGCCTGCCGGTATCAGATGGCCGGGGCGGCAAGTCAAATCCCGGCCAGTTGCGCGCTACGGGGGGGAACGATCATGCGCCCCGCAATCCCCGCAGAACCGGCGCTACGCCCGGTCCGGCGGGGCGGGGCGTCCTCAGACCGGATTCAGGCCGAGCAGTTCGCGCGATTCCGCAGCGGACATGGGCTCGTAGCCCATCTCGGCCATGATGCGGACCTGCCGCTCGATCAGCATGAGATTGGTCGCCTTCACGCCGCGCGAATAATAATGATTGTCTTCCAGGCCGACGCGGACATGGCCGCCGAGCAGCAGCGCCTGCGTGGTGGCCGGGAGCTGCGCCGGTCCGATGCCGGAAATGCACCAGATCGACTGGGGCGGCAGGCATTTCACCATGAAATCGAGAATGTCGGGCGTGTAGGGCATGGCGCCCTGAAAGCCCTTCTCGCCGCCCAGCACGATGTTGATGTAATAAGGCGGCTTGTCATAGCCTTTCTGAATCAGGCGCGTGACGTCCTGCAGGATGTGCTCGGGCGAGAAGACTTCCCACTCCGGCTTGATGCCCTTGTCGACCATGGCCTTGACCAGCGTCTCGCAGCGCGAGGGCGGGGTGATGACGAGCACATCCTTGCCGCTGATCGTGTCGACCACGGTCACGCCGTCGAACGTGCACATTTCCGCGCCGCCCTCGGTACCCTTCAATCGCTCCTCGAAGCTGTTCTCGAACATGCCGTCGGGCCGCTCGATCAGCATGTCGCCGCTGTTGCCGCCGCCGGTGGAGTTGTTGAGGATGATGTCGCACTTCGCACGGATGCGGTCATTGATGTCACGATAGATCGCCGGATTGCAGGTCGCCTCGTCGTCCGGCCGGCGCGCGTGGATCGCGGCGATGGCGGCGCCGGCCTTGTAGCAGGCATAGACGTCGTCGGCGATTTCCTGCGGCTGGGTCGGCAGCGCCGGATTGGCGCTCTTGAAGGTCGTGCCCCCGGTGGGCGCGATCGTGACCATGCGGCGATTGCTCATGCTTCTCTCCTGACTGCGTGCAAATCGATCTGGATGTGTTCGGACGCTACA
Organism: Sphingobium lignivorans; assembly: GCF_014203955.1. Classification (NCBI taxonomy): domain Bacteria; kingdom Pseudomonadati; phylum Pseudomonadota; class Alphaproteobacteria; order Sphingomonadales; family Sphingobiaceae; genus Sphingobium; species Sphingobium lignivorans. The sequence goes on along the minus strand of NZ_JACHKA010000001.1, from coordinate 2,513,370 downwards.
GGCGGCGTGCTGCCTGCTGGGCGGCATGGGGTCAAGCGCTGACGTTGATTTTGTCTATCGGAGCGGAACTTCCAGGAAGCGCCCCTGGTCATCCTGTCGTGGAGGCGGATAGGCGCGCCGCCTCGCGCGTTGTATGCACGGGTGCGAGGGGAAATCAGACGGCGCGCTGGATCGCGCTTTCGGAAAGGTCGCCATGATCATCGTCCACCATCTCGACAATTCCCGCTCGCAGCGTGTGCTGTGGCTGCTGGAGGAACTGGGTCTGCCTTATGAGATCCGGCGCTACCAGCGCGATCCCGCCACGCTCTTCGCGCCGCCCGAGCTGCGGCGCGTCCATCCACTCGGCAAGGCGCCGGTGATCGAGGATGAGGGGCGCGTGATTGCCGAGAGCGGCGCTATCGTGGAGTATCTGGTCGAGAAGGCCGACGGGCGGTTCGGGCCGCCGGCTGGGCGGGACGCGGCGCTGCGCTACCGGATGTTCCTGCATTATGCGGAAGGATCGGTGATGCCCCCGCTGCTGGTGAAGCTGGTGCTCAGCCGCGTGCCGATCATGGGCAGGATCGCGATGCGCCGCATCCAGCCAATGATCGACGTGCATCTGGACTATATCGAAGCCGAGCTTGCGCAGCGTCCCTGGTTCGCCGGCGAGCAGATCAGTGGCGCCGACGTCATGATGAGCTTTCCGCTGGAAGCCGCCCGTGCGCGCGGCGGGCTTGGCGAGGCGCGACCGAATATTATCGCGTGGCTGGACAAGGTGCATGCCCGGCCGGCTTATCGGACGGCGCTGGAGAAGGGCGGACCCTATGCCTACAGCCGGTGACCGGCCGGCCTTACTCCACCCAGTCCATACCGATGTCGCGCCACACCTGGCGGTCCTCGTCCCAGCCTTCCTTCACCTTGACGTGCAGGTAGAGATGCACCTTGCAGCCGAGCAGGGCGGCAAGCTCGGCACGGGCCTTTGAGCCGATCTCCTTCAGCCGCTGCCCGCCCTTGCCCAGGATGATCCCGCGCTGCGTGGGACGCGCGACGAGGATCTGCTGGTGGATCTCGACTGATCCGTCCTCCCGCTCCTTATATTGCTCGGTTTCCACCGCGCTCTGATAGGGCAGCTCGTCATGCAACTGGTGATAAAGCTGCTCGCGGGTGATCTCCGTGGCGAGGAGGCGGTCGGTCGCGTCCGACACCTGATCGGCGGGGAAATGCCAGGGACCTTCGGGCATCGCCGCCATCATCGCGGTGCGCAGTTCGGGCAGGCCGTCACCGGTTGCCGCGCTCACGAAGAAGATTTCGGCGAAGGGCACGCGCTCGTGCAGCTTGCTGGTCAGCGCGAGCAGCTTGTCCTTGGCGGCGATGTCGACCTTGTTGAGGATGAGCCACTTCGCCTCGGGGCGCGTTGCCAGACCTTCGAGGATCGGCTCCATCTTGGGGCCAAGCCCGGCACGTCCGTCGACGACGAGCGCGATCAGGTCCGCATCCTGCGTGCCGCCCCATGCCGCCTGCACCATGGCGCGGTCGAGTCGCCGGGAAGGCTGGAAGATGCCGGGCGTGTCCACCAGCACGAGCTGGGTCTGGTCCTCGATGGCGATGCCCAGCACGCGTGTGCGCGTCGTCTGTGCCTTGGGGCTGGTGATCGCCACCTTCTGCCCCACCAGCGCATTCACCAGCGTCGACTTGCCCGCATTGGGCGCACCCACGACGGCAATCACGCCGCAATGCTGGGGCTTTTCATTCGCGTTCAATAATGTCTCCGTTCGTCCGGAACCGCCGGGATGTCCGGGTTCCGCGTTCCTGTTCGGCCGGTCGAAGCGCCGAGGGCTTCATCCCGACAATTTCGTCAGCAGCGCCGTGGCAGCAGCGGTTTCCGCTTCCTGCTTGGAATGGCCTTCTCCGCGCGCCTCGCCAGCGCCCTTGATGGTGACGCTGACCGTGAAGCGCAATGCATGCTGGGGTCCGCTGCGCTCGACGAGGCTGTATTCCGGGGGCCGGCGATGGTTCGCGGCGGCCCATTCCTGGAGCGCGGACTTGGGGTGCTTGGGCGCGCTGGCCTGACTGTCCAGCTCGCCTTCCCACAGCCGCCGCACGAAGCCGGTCGCCGCGTCCATGCCGGCATCGAGATACAGCGCGCCGATGAGCGCTTCCATCACGTCGCCAAGCACATTGTCGCTGTCCACCGCGCCATCGTCGCGTGCTTGCTTGCCGAGGCGCAGATGCGTGCGCACGCCGATCGCCCGGGCCACCCGGGCGCAGGTGCCGCCGGCGACCAGATGGTTGAAGCGGCGGGAAAGCTGTCCTTCCTTTTCCTGCGGGAAGCGCTGGTAAAGCCAGTCCGCCATGACGAGGCCTAGCACCCGGTCGCCGAGGAATTCCAGCCGCTCATAATGATCGGCGCTGGCGCTGCCATGGGTGAGCGCCTGCTCATACAGCGCCTTGTCGCGCGGCTCGCGGCCAATGAGGCCGGCAAGCCATGCGTCTGGCGCGGCGCCGCTCAAAAACCCTCGCCGATGCGTTCGGCCCGGGCGGCGGTGAGCCAGGTCCAGGGGAGCAGCAGGTTCGCCGACCCGTCAGTGGAGAAGAAGCTGACCATCGCGCGGCCGATCAGATGGTCGATCGGCAAGGCGCCCACGCCGCCTTCTTCCTGCGGGATGCGGCTGTCCGCGCTGCGATCGCGATTGTCACCCATGACGAACACATGGTCCTCCGGAACCACATAGACGCCGGTATTGTCGGCCGCGCTGTCGATCAGGTCCAGCACTTCGTAGCTCTTGCCGTTGGGCAGCGTCTCGCGGAAGCGCGGATAGCGGCAGAATGCCTCCCCCTTGGGGTCGGTGAACTCGAAATCGGAGCGGAAGCAGGGCGAGAGCGCCCGCTCGTTGCGCGCTGCGCTGGTCATGTTGGCCGTCACCGGGATGACGAGGTCGTCCACGCGGCGCCGAGGGACGGGCTGGCCATTGAGATAGACCGTGCCTTCGCGCACCTGGACCGTGTCGCCCGGCAGACCGATCACGCGCTTGATCCAGTCCTCGCGCGGGTTGCGGGGCGATGCGAACACCACGACATCGCCGCGCTCGGGGTCGCTGCCCATGATGCGGCCTTCGAACAGGTCGGGATGGAAGGGGAAGCTGTAGCGCGAATAGCCATAAGGCCATTTCGAGACGAGCAGATAATCCCCGATCAGCAGGCGGGGCTGCATCGATTCGGACGGGATGTTGAACGGCGCGACGAGCAGCGAGCGGATCAGCAGAACGACCAGCGCCAGCTTGAGCAGAAACGTCAGGAGATCCCGCGTTTCGGATTTCTGGGACATGGAACGCGCGCTTTCCTGGAATTGGCCGGGGCCGGGCGGCCCGTTCGCCGTCTTTGCGGGCCCATGCGTGCGGCGTCAAGCGCCGGGCATCGGACGGACTGCGTTTGCGCGACCGGCCTGAGGGGGTGCAATGGGGCCTGCGATTGGATATGCCCGCCCGTGAAACCCGTGGGGAAAGAAGGAACGCATGGCTGAGACTGATCGCATTGCTGCTTGCTGGAACGCCCTCAAAGCCCTTGATGTCCCCGACCTGCGGGCGCTTTTCGAGGCGGATCCCGGGCGGCTGGCCGCGCATGTCGTGGAGGAAGGGGCGCTGCGCTTCGATTTCTCCAAGACGCATCTGACGGGCGAGGCGCTCGCGCTGTTCGCGGAGCTTGCCGAGGCCGTCGATTTTTCCGGCCGGCGCGCGGCGATGTTCAATGGCGAGGCGATCAACGTCACCGAAGGGCGCGCGGTCGAGCACAGCGCCGAGCGCGGGGAAGGCAAGGCGGCGAGCGTGGAAGCGGCGCGCGAGCACAAGGCCCGCATGCGCACGCTCATCGATGCGATCGAGGCCGGTGCGCTGGGCGAGATTCGCCACATCCTCCATGTCGGCATCGGCGGATCGGCGCTCGGGCCGGATCTGCTCGTCGATGCGCTGGCTCGCAGCGCGGACCGCTATGACGTCGCCATCGTGTCCAATGTCGACGGGGTGGCGCTGGAAGAAGCGATGGCCCGCTTCGATCCGGCCTGCACCCTGCTCGTCATCGCATCCAAGACCTTCACCACCACCGAAACGATGCTCAACGCGGCGAGTGCCATCGACTGGATGACACGCGCGGGCGTGGAAGACCCTTATGGACAGGTGGTCGCGCTCACCGCCGCGCCGGACAAGGCGATTGAATGGGGCGTGGACGAGACGCGCATTCTCGGCTTTTCCGAGAGCGTGGGCGGGCGCTATTCGCTCTGGTCGTCCATCGGCTTTCCCGCCGCGCTGGCACTGGGCTGGGACGGGTTCGAGGCGCTGCTGGAAGGCGCCGCCGCCATGGACCGGCATTTCCGCCATGCCGGCCCTCTGGAAAACGCGCCGTTGCGCGCGGCCTTCGTCGATCAATATTATGCGCGCGTCATGGGCTGCCAGACCCGCGCCGTCTTCGCTTATGACGAGCGCCTGCGCCTGCTGCCCGACTATCTCCAGCAGCTGGAGATGGAAAGCAACGGCAAGTCCGTGAAGGCGGACGGCACGCCGGTGGACGGGCCGACGGCGGCCATCACCTGGGGCGGCGTGGGCACCGATGCCCAGCACGCGGTGTTCCAGCTTCTCCATCAGGGCACGCATGTCGTGCCGGTCGAGTTCGTGGCGGTCACGGAAGCGGGCGACGATCTCGATCCCGCCCACCACCAGACCTTGCTGGTCAACTGCTTCGCGCAGGGCGCGGCGCTGATGCAGGGGCGCGAGAATGCCGCCGATCCCGCCCGGGCCTATCCCGGCAATCGTCCCTCGACGACGATCCTCATCGATGCGCTCACGCCCCATTCCCTGGGTGCGCTGATCGCCTTCTACGAGCACCGCACCTTTGCCAATGGCGTGCTGATGGAGATCAACAGCTTCGATCAGTTCGGCGTGGAACTGGGCAAGGAGATCGCCCGGAGCATCGAGCAGGAAGGCGCACAGGGCTTCGATCCCAGCACGATGGCGCTGATCGAACGCGCGCTGGGATAGGGCAAGGCGCGGCGAGGGTGGTGGTTCCTGCCGGACACTATCAACCTCGCAAGCAAAATTGCTTTGCGCCACCGCTTGTGCCTGCCCATATGCGCGTGACCGATAATCAGCCCGGTGAGGATATCCCATGAGCGACGACTATGATTTCGACCTGTTCGTGATCGGCGCAGGCTCGGGGGGCGTCCGGGCCTCGCGCGTGGCGGCCGGGCATGGCGCGCGCGTGGCGGTGGCGGAGGAATACAAGGTCGGCGGTACCTGTGTCATCCGGGGCTGCGTGCCCAAGAAGCTGCTCGTCTATGGCGCGCATTTCGCCGAGGATTTGAAGGACGCACGCCGCTTCGGCTGGAATGTGCCGGATTGCGCCTTCGACTGGCCGACGCTGCGCGACAACGTCATCGGGGAAGTGTCGCGGCTGGAGGGGCTGTATCAGCAGACTCTGGACAACAACAAGGTCACCACGTTCCACGAACGCGCCACCATTGAGGGCCCGCATGAGGTCCGCCTTGCCAGCGGCAGGCTGGTGAAGGCGAAATATATCCTCGTCGCCACCGGTGCCTGGCCGAACGTGCCGGACGTGCCCGGCGCGGAGCTGGGCATTACCTCGAACGAAGTCTTCCACCTCGAGAAGATGCCGCGCCGGGTCGCCATTTTCGGCGGCGGCTATATCGCCAATGAATTTGCCGGCATCTTCCACGAATTCGCCTGCGAGGTGACGCTGGTGCTGCGCGGCGACCAGATCCTGCGCGGCTATGACGAGCAGATCCGTGACCGGCTGCTGCAGATCAGCATGTCCAAGGGCATCCAGTTCCGCTTCAACGCGCCGCTGGAGAGGATCGAGAAGCAGGAAGACGGCTCGCTCAAGGTCTTCATCACCGGCGGCGCGCCCATCGAGACGGATCTCGTGCTTTTCGCCACCGGGCGCAATCCGAAGATCGACGGGCTCGGGCTGGAGAATGCCGGCGTCGAGATCGAGAAGGGCGCGATCAAGGTAGATGCGCACAGCCGCACCAATGTCGAGAGCATCTATGCCGTGGGGGACGTCACCAACCGCGTGCAGCTCACGCCCGTGGCGATCCGCGAGGGTCATGCCTTTGCGGACACGGTGTTCGGCGGCAATCCGCGCACGGTGGATTATGACTGCATTCCCTCCGCCGTGTTCAGCCACCCGCCGATCGGCGCGGTGGGGATGACGGAAGGCGAGGCGCGCAACAAGCTCGGCAATGTGAAGGTCTATACGTCCGATTTCCGGCCGATGAAGAATACGCTGGCCAATCGCAACGAGCGCAGCCTCTACAAGCTGGTCTGCAATGGCCTGACGGACCAGGTCGTCGGCATCCACATGCTTTCGCCCGATGCGCCCGAGATCCTGCAGGCCGCCGCCATCGCGGTAAAGGCCGGCCTCACCAAGGCGGATTTCGATGCCACGGTGGCGCTGCATCCCAGCATGGCCGAAGAACTCGTCCTGATGCGCTGAGGGCGCTACCCCTCGCGCTCACCCGATGCCGTAAGGCACGATGCCGCGATGATCGCGCTCGATGTGGATCGGCCGGTCGAGCGGGGGGAAGGCGCGCTGGTCGCAGCCTTCGCGCGGGCAGAGGCGGCAGGACATGCCGATGGGCGTGGCGGCGGCCTCGTCGGTGAGGCGCAGGCCATCGGCATAGATGAAGTTGCCGGCATGCTCGATCTCGCAGCCAAGCACCACGGCATAGCGCCGCGGCGCGCGAGCATAGCTGCCCGAGGGCTTCACGAGACCCCGCGCCATCGAGACATAGCGCATTCCGTCCGGCATCTCGGCGAGCTGCACGATGATCCGGTCGGGGATCGCCACGGCCTCATGCACACCCCAGAGCGGGCAGGCGCCGCCGAACCGGGCGAATTGCAGGCGCGTGGCGCTGTGGCGCTTGGTGATGTTGCCAGCCATGTCGACCCGGCAGAAGAAGAAGGGAATGCCGCGCTGCCCCGGCCGCTGGAGTGTCGAGAGTCGGTGGCAGGCCTGCTCGAAGCTCACGCCGAACTGGCGGGCGAGCGGATCGATATCGTGGCGCAGGGACCGGGCGGACTGGCGGAAAAGGCCATAAGGCATCAGCAGCCCGCCAGCGGCATAATTGGCGAGACCGAGCAGGAGGAGCTGGTCCGCCACCGGATCGCCAAGCTGGGCCTCGGCCATGATCGTCGCCATGTCTCCGCCCAGCTCGAACTGCATCAGCTGGTTGGCGATCTGGAAGGCGCGACTGGGGAGGGGCAGGGCGGCATTGATGCTGAGCTGCCGCCCGGCGGCATCATAGCGGCGCAGCATGGTGCGGTCGCTTTCGCTGGGACTGACGCGGCACTGGTGCCGCTCCTCCAGCGCGCGCAGCAGCCGCGCTTCATTGTCCGGCCCGCCAAGGCCCAGCCGCGCGCAGAGGTCCTCTGCCGCGACATCGAGCGCATGAATGTAATTGCCTGACTCGTGGAACCAGTCGCGCACCGTCTCCCAGGGCGCGCGCGCGGGCCGGCGCGGCGTCGGACGCGATGGCTTCTTCCATCATCGCCAGCCGTTCCTGCGTCTGGCGCAACGCATGGTGCAGCTCGACATAGCGCGCCGCGAAGTCGGGATAATGGAGATGCAGCCGCTCGGCGCGTTCCGGATCGGGCGGCGGCGAGCCGAGGCCGGGATTGGCGAGCGCCCAGTTGAAGGCCCCCAGCAACTGCTCCTCCTGCCGCTCGTCAAACGCGGACCAGTCCAGAGGGAAGGCGCTCGCGAGCGCGGCCTTCACCTTGGCGGTGAGGGGGCGGTCGTTGTTCTCGAGCTGCGAAAGATAGGAGACGGAGATGTCGAGCAGACGCGCCATGGCCTTCTGGTCCATGCGATTGTCGAGGCGAAGCTGCCGGACCTTCTGGCCGACGAAGAGGCGGGTGCCGCGGGACATGCGCGTTGCCTAATCCGCAAAGCGACGCTTCGCAACTCCGCAAGTTTGCAAAGCGCTACGCGTGACAAAGCCCTGCCGGGGCCATATTCAGGCACCGGCGCGTTTCGCAAACAGTCAGTTTCGCAGGATGGAGAGCCCGTGTCCGATCTGCCCATCATCGAGCAGCTTGAGGCCAAGCGCGCCGCGGCAAAGCTTGGCGGCGGCGAGGCGCGCATCGCCGCGCAGCATGCCAAGGGCAAGCTGACGGCGCGTGAACGGCTCGATGTGCTGCTGGACGAAGGCTCGTTCGAGGAACTCGACATGTATGTCGAGCATAACTGCACCGATTTCGGCATGGATGCGCAGCGCATGCCCGGCGACGGCGTGGTCACGGGCTCGGGCACGATCAATGGCCGGCTGGTCTTCGTCTTCAGCCAGGATTTCACGGTGTTCGGCGGATCGCTCTCCGAGCGGCATGCCCAGAAGATCTGCAAGATCATGGACATGGCGATGAAGGTCGGCGCCCCGGTGATCGGCCTCAACGACAGTGGCGGCGCCCGCATCCAGGAAGGGGTGGCGTCACTGGGCGGCTATGCCGAGGTGTTTCAGCGCAACGTGCTGGCGTCCGGCGTGGTCCCGCAGATCAGTCTGGTGATGGGCCCCTGTGCCGGTGGCGCGGTCTATTCCCCGGCCATGACCGACTTCATCTTCATGGTGAAACATTCGAGCTACATGTTCGTCACCGGCCCCGATGTCGTGAAAACCGTCACGAACGAAATGGTTTCGCAGGAGGAACTCGGGGGCGCCGTGACTCACACCACGAAGTCGGGCGTTGCCGACGTCGCTTTCGAGAATGACATCGAGGCGTTGCTGGCGGCGCGCGACTTCGTGGACTTTCTTCCCGCGAACAATCGCGATCCCGTGCCCGATCGTCCCACCGCTGACCCCTGGGATCGCGAGGAGCCGGGGCTGGATACGCTCATCCCGGCGAGCGCCAACCAGCCCTATGACATGCACGAGGTCATCCGCAAGACGCTGGACGAAGGCGATTTCTTCGAAATCCAGCCGGCCCATGCGGCGAACATCATCTGCGGTTTCGGGCGGATCGAGGGGCGCACGGTCGGCGTGGTCGCGAACCAGCCGATGGTCCTCGCCGGCGTGCTCGACATCAATTCGTCGAAGAAGGCCGCGCGCTTCGTGCGCTTCTGCGACGCGTTCGAGATCCCGATCCTCACTTTCGTCGATGTGCCCGGCTTCCTGCCCGGCACGGCGCAGGAGCATGCGGGCATCATCAAGCATGGCGCCAAGCTGCTCTTCGCTTATGCCGAGGCGACGGTGCCAAAGATTACCGTTATCACGCGCAAGGCCTATGGCGGCGCCTATGACGTGATGGCCTCCAAGCATCTGCGCGGCGACCTCAATTATGCCTGGCCGACCGCCGAGATCGCGGTGATGGGCGCCAAGGGCGCGGTGGAGATCATCTTCCGCAAGGATATCGGCGACCCCGAGAAGATCGCCGCGCGCACCAAGGAATATGAGGATCGCTTCGCCAATCCCTTCGTCGCCGCGTCCAAGGGCTTCATCGACGAGGTCATCATGCCCCATTCCACGCGGCGGCGCGTCGCGCTCGGGCTGCGGAAGCTGCGCAACAAGCAGCTCGATAACCCGTGGAAGAAGCATGATAATATTCCGCTGTGATGAGCGGCCGCCGCCATGGACCAGACTCCTGTGCATGGGCCTGCTGATTTGATGTTTCCGTACCAGTTCGTCTTTCCCCGTTTTGCAGGGAGGGCGCTGGTTGAATGATGGATTTCCGGACATGACGACGAACGCCACGCTCATTCTCTCTTATGCCCGCACGCCGATGGGCGGCTTCCAGGGCAGTCTTTCCGGCGCCAGCGCGACGGAGCTCGGCACGGCCGCCGTCAGGGCCGCGGTCGAGCGCGCGGGTGTTGATCCGGCGGCGGTCGAGCGCTGCTATATGGGCTGCGTGCTGCCGGCCGGGCTCGGGCAGGCGCCGGCGCGCCAGGCCGCGCGCGGAGCAGGGCTGCCCGATCATGTCGAGGCGACCACCATCAACAAGATGTGCGGCAGCGGCATGAAGGCGGCGATGATGGCGGCGGACGCCATCGCGGCAGGGTCGGCCGAGCTGATCGTCGCGGGTGGCATGGAGAGCATGTCCAACGCGCCCTATCTCATGAAGAAGCACCGGGCGGGTGCCCGCATCGGCCATGATGTCATTTATGACCACATGATGCTCGATGGGCTGGAGGATGCCTATGAGCCGGGCAAGGCGATGGGCGTCTTCGCCGAGGGCACGGCGCGCGATTATCAGTTCACCCGCGAGGCGCAGGATGCCTATGCGATCGAATCCCTGACGCGGGCGCAGAGGGCACAGGCAGACGGCTGGTTCGAAAAGGAAATCGTCCCGGTCGAGGTGACAAGCCGCAAGGGCTCGCAAACCATCGCGCAGGACGAGCAGCCATTGAAGGGCGATCCCGCGAAGATCCCGAGCCTGCGGCCGGCATTTGCAAAGGACGGCACGATCACTGCCGCCAATGCCAGCTCCATTTCGGACGGCGCGGCCGCCCTGGTGCTGGCGGGCGAGGGCTGGGTAGCGGCCAACGGCGTGCGCCCGGTCGCGCGGATCGTCGCCCATACGGCGCATGCCCGGCTGCCCGCGCACTTCACCACGGCCCCTGTCGGTGCGATCGAGAAGCTGCTGGCGAAGACCGGCTGGCGCGTCGAGGATGTCGATCTGTTCGAGATCAACGAGGCATTCGCGGTCGTCACCATGGCGGCGATGCATGACCTCTCCATCCCGCACGGGAAAGTGAACATCCATGGCGGGGCGACGGCGCTCGGCCATCCGGTCGGCGCATCCGGCGCGCGCATCGTGGCGACCCTGCTGTCCGCACTGGAGCGCACCGGCGGGCGGCGCGGCATCGCGTCGCTGTGCATTGGCGGCGGCGAGGCGACGGCAATGGCGGTGGAACTGCTCTGATGAAGCTGGGGCGCCTCAATCATGTCGGCGTGGCAACGCCGTCACTGGAGAGGGCGATCGCCTTCTGGCGGGACATCATGGGCGCGCAGATCATCCGCGAGCCGTTCGACATGGCCGGGCAGGGCGTGCGCGTCTGCTTCGTCGAGACGCCCGGGGCGGACAGCACGGCGGGCACGCAGATCGAACTGCTGGAGCCCCTTGGGGAGACCTCGCCTATCGCGGCGTTCCTCGCGAAGAACCCGCAGGGCGGGCAGCATCATCTCGCGTTCGAAGTGCCGGACATAGCGGCCGCGAAGGACTGGTTCGAGCGGCAGGGCAAGCGGGTGCTGGGCGAGCCGCGCCTTGGCGCGCACGGCACGCTGGTCTTCTTCGTCCATCCCCGGGACATGGGCGGCGTGTTGACCGAGATCATGGAAACCCCCAAGGGAGCGGGACATTGACCCAGATCCTCATCTCTTCCCTGCAGGAAGGCGTCCTGACGCTGACGCTCAACCGGCCGGAGCGGCTCAATGCCCTTTCCACCGAATTGCTCGCGGCCTTGACGCATGCGCTGGACGATGGCGTGGCGGCCGGGGCCCGCGCGGTGCTCCTCACCGGCGCTGGCCGCGCCTTCTGTGCCGGAGCGGATCTGGCGGGCAGCGGCGGCGTGGTGCGCGATCTGGGCGAGACGCTGGCGACTTATTATCATCCCCTGTTCCTGCGCCTTGCCGGGCTGGATATCCCGGTGGTGAGCGCCATCAACGGTCCCGCGGTGGGCGCGGGCGTGGCGCTGGCGCTGGCGGCGGACATCGCCCTCATCGCGCGCTCGGCCTATCTCCAGCTTGGCTTCGTCAATATCGGGCTGGTGCCGGATGCCGGCGCGACATGGCTGGTCGCCAAGAGCGCCGGCCGGGCCAAGGCGCTGGAGATGGCGCTGCTGGGCGAGCAGATGGGCGCGCAGGACGCGGTGGATGCCGGGCTGGTCGCGCGGGTCTTCGATGACGAGGCACTGGCGAGCGAGGCGAATGCGATCGCGCATCGTCTTGCCCGGGGGCCGGGCGTGGCCATCGGCCTGATCCGCAAGCAGGTGGCCGCAGCGCTGACCCATACGCTGCCCGAGACCATGACGGTGGAAGCAGCGAACCAGAGCGCTGCAGGGCGCACCGAGGATTTCCGCGAAGGTGTCGCCGCCTTCGTCGAGAAGCGCGCGCCGATTTTTCGGGGCGAATGATGAGCGACCGGCCTACGCTCGAGGACTGGCAGCAGCGCGCTGCGCAGGAAGTGAAGGGGCGCGATCTCGCCTGGCACACGCCTGAAGGCATTGACGTTCGCCCGCTCTACACGCCGGCGGACACCGAAGGGCTGGACCCCGGCCTGCCGGGCTTCGCGCCGTTCACGCGCGGCGTGCGTGCCTCCATGTATGCGGGGCGGCCCTGGACGATCCGCCAATATGCCGGCTTCTCGACCGCCGAGGAATCCAACGCCTTCTACAAGCGCAATCTCGCGGCCGGGCAGAAGGGGCTGTCCGTCGCCTTCGATCTCGCCACCCATCGCGGCTATGACAGCGATCATCCGCGCGTGACGGGCGATGTCGGCAAGGCCGGCGTAGCGATCGACACCGTCGAGGACATGAAAATCCTGTTCGACGGCATCCCGCTCGACCAGATGTCCGTCTCCATGACCATGAACGGCGCGGTGATCCCGGTCCTCGCTTTCTTCATCGTCGCGGCGCAGGAGAAGGGCGTCGCTCAGGAGACGCTGGAAGGGACCATCCAGAACGACATCCTCAAGGAGTTCATGGTCCGCAACACCTATATCTATCCGCCCGCGCCCAGCATGCGGATCATCTCGGACATCTTCGCCTATACGGCAGACCACATGCCCCGCTTCAACAGCATCTCCATCTCCGGCTACCATATGCAGGAAGCCGGGGCGACGGCGGTGCAGGAGCTGGCCTTCACCATCGCGGACGGCATCGAATATGTGAAATATGGCGTGGCATCCGGACTGGATATCGACCGTTTCGCGGGGCGCCTGAGTTTCTTCTTCGCCATCGGCATGAATTTCTTCATGGAAGTCGCCAAGCTGCGCGCGGCGCGGCTGCTCTGGCACCGGGCGATGACGACGCTCGGCGCGCAGGACGAGCGCTCGAAGATGCTGCGCACGCATTGCCAGACGTCCGGCGTCTCGCTGACCGAGCAGGACCCGTACAACAACGTCATCCGCACGACCATCGAGGCCATGGCGGCAATGCTGGGCGGCACCCAGTCGTTGCACACCAATGCGCTCGACGAGGCCATCGCGCTGCCGACGGACTTTTCCGCCCGCATCGCCCGCAACACGCAGATCGTGCTGCAGGAGGAAACGGGGATGACGAAGGTCGTCGATCCGCTCGGCGGCAGCTATTATGTCGAGGCGCTCACGCATGAGCTGGCCGAAGCCGCGCAGGCGATCATCGACCGGGTGGAGGCGGAAGGCGGCATGGCGCAGGCCGTGGCCGCCGGCTGGCCCAAGGCGATGATCGAGGAAGCCGCCGCCGCCCGCCAGGCGCGGGTCGACCGGGGCGAGGATGTGATCGTGGGCGTCAACAGATATCGCCTGCCGGGCGAGGCGCCCATCGAGATCCTGGAAGTGGACAATCACGCCGTGCGGGACGCGCAGGTCGCGCGCATCCGGCAGGTGAAGGCACAGCGCGACGAGGCGGCGTGCGGGGCGGCGCTCGCGGCGCTGAAGGCCGGCGCGGCGGGCACGGGCAATCTCCTTGCCCTCGCGGTGGAAGCGGCGCGGGCCCGCGCCACGCTGGGCGAGATTTCCTCGGCGATGGAAGAGGCGTTCGGGCGCTACGCTACGGTCCCCCAGCCGGTCAAAGGCGTCTATGCCGCGCCTTACCACGAGGACGAGCGCTGGGCGAATGTCGTCGATGGCGTGCAGGCCGTGGAGCGGCGACTTGGCCGCAAGCCGCGCATCCTCGTCGCCAAGATGGGGCAGGACGGGCATGATCGCGGCGCGAATGTGATTGCCTCGGCCTTTGGTGATCTGGGCTTCGAGGTGACCAGCGGCCCGCTGTTCCAGACGCCGGAAGAGACAGCGGCACTGGCGCTGGAGAAGGATGTGGATGTGGTGGGCGCGTCCAGCCTCGCCGCGGGGCACAAGACGCTGATCCCGGAACTGATCGACCGGCTTCGCGAGGCGGGGCGGGCGGACATCAGGGTGATCGTGGGCGGCGTCATTCCGCCGCAGGATTATGAGGCGTTGCGGGCAGCGGGCGTGCAGGGGATCTACGGCCCCGGTACCAATGTGCTCGATTCCGTCGAGGACGTGCTGCGCCTGCTCGGGCATAATATGCCCTCGCCGGAATCGGTCTGATCGGCCAAAGAGCGACCAGACATGAGGAGAAGTGATTGCCGATGACCGACCATATCGAGACACTCGCCATCCATGCCGGGACCGAGCCGGACCCGACGACAAAGGCACGCATCACGCCGATCTATCAGACCACATCCTATGTGTTCGACAGCCCGGAGCATGCCGCGGCGCTGTTCGGCCTCAACGAGTTCGGCAACATCTACACGCGCCTGATGAACCCCACGACCGGGGCGTTCGAGGGCAAGATCGCGGCGATGGAAGGCGGCGCGGCGGCGCTGGCTACGGCATCGGGCCATGCCGCGCAGTTCCTCGCCTTCCACACGCTGATGGAGCCGGGCTGCCACATCGTGGCGGCGAAGAAGCTCTATGGCGGCTCGCTCAATCAGATCGGCCATAGCTTCCGCAAGATGAGCTGGGATTCGACGTTCGTCGACGCGGACGAGCCAGACAATGTCGCTGCCGCCATCACGGACAAGACCCGGGCGGTCTTCATCGAGAGCCTCGCCAATCCGGGCGGTGTCGTGCAGGATATCGAGGCCATTGCCCGCATCGCGCACGCGGGCCGGCGTACCGCTCATTGTCGACAACACGCTGGCCACGCCGATGCTGTGCCGCCCGATCGAATATGGCGCGGACATCGTTGTCCATTCCGCGACCAAGTTCCTGGGCGGCCATGGCAATTCGCTTGCCGGGGTGATCGTGGACGCGGGCCGGTTCGACTGGGCGAAGAACGGCAAATATCCATATCTCAGCGAGCCCAATCCGAGCTATCACGGCAAGCGCTTCACCGAGGCGTTCGGCAACATCGCTTTCATCCTCGCTTGCCGGGCGCTGGGCCTGCGCGATCTGGGGCCGACGCTGGCGCCGATGAACGCTTTCCTCGTGCTCACCGGCATGGAGACGCTGCCCCTGCGCATGGAGCGGCATTGCAGCAATGCCCTCATGCTCGCGCAGTGGCTGCGCACCCATCCCAAGGTGGACTGGGTGTCCTATGCCGGCCTGCCCGAAGACCGCTATCATGCGCTGGCGCAGCGCTACATGGGCGGCAAGGGCGGCGCGGTCTTCACCTTCGGCCTCAAGGGCGGGCGCGAGGCGGGCGTGAGGCTGGTTTCCTCGGTGAAGCTCTTCAGCCACCTCGCCAATATCGGCGACACGCGCTCGCTCATCATCCACCCCGCCTCGACGACGCACAGCCAACTTTCCGATGACGAGCTGGTGCTGGCCGGCGCCGGTCCGGACGTCGTGCGTGTCTCCGTCGGCATCGAGCATATCGACGACATCATCGCGGACATGGCGCAGGCGCTGGACCAGCTGTGAGCGATGGGCAGAGCGCGGCCGTTTCATGCACAGCAATCGCCCCCGTCGGGGCTTGCCCGCGCTCATGCTCTCTTCCAGGGAATAGGCGGGGCGGGCACGGCGCTCGCCCTGCATGGAGATTTTGATGACTGAGCCCCGCACAGACTGGACCCGGGCAGAGATTGCCGCCCTGTTCGACCTGCCGTTCATGGACCTGCTCTACGAGGCGCAGACCGTCCACCGCGCCGGCCACCCGCGCAACGCGGTGCAGCTTTCGACTCTGCTATCCATCAAGACCGGCGGCTGCCCGGAGGATTGCGGCTATTGCAGCCAGTCCGTCCATGCCGAGACGGGTCTCAAGGCGACGAAGCTCATGGACGTGCGCGCCGTGCTCCAGTCCGCCGCCATGGCCAAGGACAACGGCTCGGGCCGCTTCTGCATGGGCGCGGCCTGGCGCAATCCCAAGGATCGCGACATGCCGGCCCTCATCGAGATGGTGAAGGGCGTGCGGGCCATGGGCATGGAGACCTGCATGACGCTCGGCATGCTGACGCCCGCCCAGGCGGACATGCTCGCGCAGGCCGGCCTCGATTATTACAACCACAATATCGACACCGCGCCGGAGAAATATGGCGAGGTCATCACCACCCGCAGCTTCGCGGAGCGGATCGACACGCTGGAAGCGGTGCGCGCGGCGGGCATCAATGTGTGCTGCGGCGGCATCGTGGGCATGGGCGAGACGCGGGAGGACCGTATTGGCTTCATTCACGCGCTCGCCACCATGCCGCATCCCGAGAGCGTGCCGATCAACGCGCTGGTGCCGGTGAAAGGCACGGTGCTGGGCGACATGCTGGCCGACACACCGCTCGCCAAGATCGACGAGATCGAGTTCGTGCGCACGGTGGCGGTGGCGCGCATCGCCATGCCAGCGAGCATGGTTCGCCTCTCCGCCGGCCGCGAGAGCATGAGCGAGGCCTGCCAGGCGCTGTGCTTCATGGCGGGCGCGAACAGCATCTTCACCGGCGACAAGCTGCTGACGGCGCCCAATGCGGGCGACGACAGCGATGGCGCGCTGCTGGCGAAGCTGGGCATCGCGGCCATGCACGCAGCGCCGCACGGGCATCTGGAGGAAGCGGCGGAGTGAGGCGCTCTCCCACCTCCGTCACCCCGGACCTGATCCGGGGGCCAGCTTCCTTGCCGTCGCGTGGCAAGAAAGCGGGATGCCGGATCAAGTCCGGCATGACGGCGGACGGGGAAGCGGCGGCGTGGCTTTCGGTCGCTGAATCGCAGTGCCCCGGGTCAGTTTTATCATGTTGCTCATGACGCGGGGCGCTCCTTTGGTGTCCGGAGCGGGCCCCCTGGCGATCCATCGCAATGTTCGAGGACGGAAGCTGCCATGATCTCCAAAATCCTCATCGCCAATCGCGGCGAGATCGCCTGCCGCGTCATCCGCACGGCGCGCCGGATGGGCATCGCCACGGTCGCGGTCTATTCCGAGGCGGATGCGCGCGCGCCGCATGTGCTCATGGCGGACGAGGCGGTGCTGCTCGGACCGCCGCCGGCTTCGCAGTCCTATCTGCTCGCCGATGCCATCATCGCCGCCTGCAAGGCGACCGGCGCGGATGCGGTGCATCCGGGCTATGGCTTCCTGTCCGAGCGCGAAAGCTTCGCGCGGGCCTGCGCGGAGAATGACATCGTCTTCATTGGCCCGCCGCCCAATGCCATCGCCGCGATGGGCGACAAGATCGAATCCAAGAAGCTGGCGCTCGCCGCCGGGGTCAATGTCGTGCCGGGCCATGTCGGCGAGATCGACGATACCGATCATGCCGTGCGGATCGCGGGCGAGATCGGCTATCCGGTGATGATGAAGGCATCGGCCGGCGGCGGCGGCAAGGGCATGCGGCTCGCTTATTCGGAAGCCGAGGTGCGGGAGGGCTTTCCCGCCGTCAAGCGCGAGGGGCTGGCGAGCTTTGGCGACGATCGCGTGTTCATCGAGAAGTTCATAGAGCAGCCGCGCCATATCGAGATCCAGGTGCTGGGGGACCAGCATGGCAACATCCTCTATCTCGGCGAGCGCGAATGCTCGATCCAGCGGCGCCACCAGAAAGTCATCGAGGAAGCGCCGTCGCCTTTCGTGACGCCGGACATGCGCAGGGCGATGGGGGAGCAGGCCGTCGCGCTCGCGCGGGCCGTGGGCTATTACAGCGCCGGCACGGTGGAACTCATCGTCTCCGGCGCGGACAGGACGGGGGAGAGCTTCTACTTCCTCGAAATGAACACGCGGCTTCAGGTCGAGCATCCGGTGACGGAGATGGTGACCGGCCTCGATCTGGTCGAGCAGATGATCCGCGTCGCCAATGGCGAGGCGCTTGGCTTCACTCAGGCGGACGTGCGGCTGGACGGCTGGGCAGTCGAAAGCCGTGTCTATGCGGAAGACCCCTACCGCGGTTTCCTGCCCAGCACCGGGCGTCTGGTGCGCTACACGCGGCCGGAGACCGGCGTCGTGGAGGCGGATGCCGATGAGCTCGACGATACGGAGCTTGAGGCCGTTGCCGGCCAGGATGCCGCGCGCGGCGGCGAGATCCGGCTGGACGATGGCGTGGCCGAGGGCAGCGACGTTTCGATGTTCTACGATCCGATGATCGCCAAGCTGGTGACGCACGCGCCCACGCGAACCGGCGCCATCGACCTGCAGATCGATGCGCTCGACCGGTTCGAGATCGAGGGCCTCAATCACAATATCGATTTCCTGTCCGCGCTGATGCAGCACGAGCGCTTCCGCGCGGGGGACATCACCACCGCCTTCATCGCCACGGAATATCCGGACGGCTTTGCCGGTGCGCCGGCCGCGCCGGGCCTCCGGCGCCGTCTCGCCGCGATCGCCGCCTTCGTCTCGATGGCGCAGGCGGACCGGGCGCGGCGGATCGACGGCCAGCTCGCCCGCCCTCTCGCGCCGCCGACGGAGTGGCAGGTTCGGATCGGGGACGAGGATCATGCGGTGACCATCCATGGCGATGACCTCACCGTGGATGGCGCGCCGCTGTTCATGGCGCTGGACTACACACCGGGCGACCGACTGGTGGAAGCCGAGTTCGGCACGGACGACGCGGAGGAAGGGCTCGCCGTGCGGATCGCGCCCGTTCGGGCCGGCTGGCGCCTCACCACGCGCGGCGCGTCCCATGAAGCGCGCGTGCTGCCGGCCCATGTCGCGCGCCATGCCGACCACATGATCGAGCACCCAGCGCCCGATCTCTCGCGTTTCCTCATGAGCCCGATGCCCGGCCGGCTCGTCGCGCTGCACGTGGAAGAGGGGGACAAGGTGGAGGCGGGCCAGCCGCTGGCGGTCGTCGAGGCGATGAAGATGGAGAATGTCCTGCGGGCGGGCAAGGCCGGCACCGTCGCCAGCATCGTGGCCCTGTCCGGCGCGACGCTGGCGCTGGATGACGTGATCCTCGAACTGGAATAGAGCCTTCCGGCCGGGCGTCGCGAGGCGTTCACAACCCGCCTTAACTCCCGTAGAAGTCGCGACGGGGTAGGGGAATGGAGGGGACATGGCAACGGCTGCGGCGCAGAGGGAGACCGGCGAGACGACGCAATCCATTCCGCTGGTGATCGGCGCTTCGTCGCTCGGCACCATGTTCGAATGGTATGATTTCTTCATTTACGGGACGCTGGCGGCCAGCGGCATTATCGGCCGGGTTTTCTTCCCGACCGGCAGCGAGACACTGCAGACCCTGCTTGCCTGGGCGGGCTTCGCGATCGGCTTCGGCTTCCGCCCCCTGGGCGCGATCATATTCGGCTATCTCGGCGACAGGCTGGGCCGGAAATATACTTTCCTCGTGACGATCGTGCTGATGGGCGTGGCGACGGCGGGAGTCGGCCTCGTTCCTTCGGCCGAGACGATCGGGCTGGCCGCGCCAGTCCTCATCATCCTGCTGCGCATCTGCCAGGGCCTCGCGCTCGGCGGGGAATATGGCGGCGCGGCGGTCTTCGTCGCCGAGCATGCGCCGCAGGGTCGCGCCGGTTTCTACACGAGCTTCATCCAGGCGGCAGTGGCGGGCGGCTTCGTCCTGTCGCTGTTCGTCGTTCTGGGGGTCAAGGGCGTCATGTCGGCCGCGACATGGGATGCCTGGGGCTGGCGCGTGCCGTTCCTGCTGTCCATCGTCCTTCTCGTCATTTCCGTGTGGATGCGCAGCAAGCTGCGCGAAAGCCCGGTGTTCGAGGAGATGCGGGCGGAAGGGCGGATGGCGCGCAATCCCTTCGTCGAGAGCTTCACCTATCCCGGCAACGGGCGGCGCCTGTTCGTCGCCTTGTTCGGCGTGGCGGCGGGGCTGACGGTGATCTGGTACACTTCGATGTTCTCGGTGCTTTCCTTCCTCCAGGGGCCGATGAAGGTCTCCGCGACGACGGCGCAGGTGATCGTGGCACTGGCCGCCTTGATCGGATCGGTCTGGTTCATCCTGTTCGGCCATCTGTCCGACACATGGGGGCGCAGGCGCGTCATCGCCGTCGGATATGCGCTGACATTGGTCCTGCTCGTGCCGGCCTTCTGGCTGATCGGCAGCCAGGCCAATCCCGCGCTGGCGGCAGCGAGTGCGCGCGCGCCCATCGTGGTGACGGGCGCGCAATGCCGCTACGACCCTTTCGCAAGCGGCGGGCAGGCGACACCCTGCGGCCGGGTTCTGGATCGGTTGACGGCAAAGGGCCTGTCTTATACGGTCGAGCATGGCGAGGGGCTGCGCGTAACTGTGGGCGGCACCGTCGTCGCCCATCCGGAGGGAGAGGGGATGGACGCCGCGCTCGATGCTGCCGGCTATGACCTCACGCCGCAGACCCCGCCGCTGCGCAGCCTGCTCATCATCATGCTCGGCGTCGTCGGGCTGAGCCTGTTGTCCGGCATGACATACGGCCCGGTGGCGGCGCTGCTCAGCGAGATGTTCCCTCCCGCCGTGCGCTACAGCTCGCTTTCCATCCCCTATCATGTCGGCACCGGCTATTTCGGCGGGTTCCAGCCGTTCATCGCGAGCTACATCGTGGCTCGGACGGGCGATCCCTATGCGGGCCTATGGTATACGCTCGGCGTGGTGGCGCTCGCGCTGGTCGTGATCCTGTGGGGTGCCGGGCGCTCCTGGCGGAATGATCTCGACGCAGGGAGCGGCGCGCGCTAACGCCCCATCGATGACCGAGCTTCCATCTGCGCCGCTCGCGCTGCATCTGGACAGTGCCGCGCTCAAGTCCAACTGGCAGTGGCTCGCGCGGCGGAGCGGCGATGCCCGCTGCGGCGCGGCCATCAAGGCGAATGGCTATGGCCTCGGCGCCATCGAGGTCATGAGGCACCTGAAGGCTGCCGGTTGCCGCGATTTCTTCGTGGCGACTTGGCGGGAAGCCGCGGCGCTGATGCCGCATCTGGGCGATGCCTCGCTTTCCGTCCTGCATGGCGTTCGCGCCGAGGACATGGCTTTTGCGCGCGGTTGTCCCGTGCGCCCGGTGCTCAACAGTGTCGGGCAGGTCGCACGTTGGAAAGCGGCCGGGGGCGGGCCGTGCGACCTCATGGTCGACACCGGGATGAGCCGGCTGGGCCTCGATCCGCAGGATATCTCCGCCGATCTTCTGGAAGGGCTCGAGATCGAGACGCTGCTGAGCCATCTGGCCTGCGCCGACGAGGATCATCCGCTCAATGCGGCGCAGTGCGCGCTGTTTCATGACGTGGCGGCGCGGGTGCCGGCGAAGCGCTTGAGCCTCGCCAACAGTGCCGGCATCCTGCTCGGACCGGATTATCATTTCGACCTCACGCGGCCGGGCCTCGCGCTTTATGGCGGCGTGCCGCGCCCGGAGGCGGCGGGTCATCTCGCGCAGGTCGTGCGGCCGCGTGCCCAGATCCTCCAGCGGCGCACGGTGAAGAGTGGCGCGATCGTCGGCTATGGCGCGACGTTCCGCGCGCCCGATCAACGGGAAGTGGCGGTGCTGAACGTCGGCTATGCCGACGGCTATCTGCGTGGTTTCTCTTCGACCGGCGCGGCGCTTGCCGACGGCGTGCGCCTGCCCGTGCTCGGCCGGGTCTCGATGGATCTCCTGATCGTCGATGTCAGCCAGGTGCCTTCGCTGGGCGAGGGGGACTGGGTGGAGCTGGACTATGATCTGACGCTGGCGGCGGCCCAGTCCGGCCTCTCGCAATATGAGTTGTTGACGGGCCTTGGCGCGCGCTACGAGCGCGTCTGGCGCTGATCAGGTACTGGGCGCCATGGTCAGCGTGCCATGCGCCCCGCGCACGGCTTCCCGCAACCCGCGGATCAACTGCAGCACCGTCGCCGGCTTCCTGATCGCGCGGCAATTGGCGAACTCCTGGCTGTAGCCAAGATCCTCATAGCCGGTGCAGAACAGGAAGGGGATGCCGAGGCGCCGCAAGGACCGCGCCAAGGGAAACACCGGCATGCCGCCGAGATCGACATCAAGTATGGCAACATCCGGCCGGCTCTTTTCCGAAAGAATGCGATTGGCGTCCTCGATGGAACCGGCCACGCCGACAACGGACCATCCATATTCTTCCAGGGATTTGGACATCTGCATCGCCAGCAGCGGTTCGTCCTCGACGATGAGCAAAGTGCCGAGTTTCTCGCTGTCGTCAGTGCGCTGGGACGCGCCTTCCTGTCTTACCGGTTCCCCCATTGCAGGTCTGCCTTCTCTCGGCCGTCTGTCGCTGCCGATTTGCAAAACGCTCTCGGGCAGATTCAGTTCCAGTCGATAGCCATCGCGGGCCCAATGATGCTCGAAGTCACCGCAGAGCTGATTGTCCACGATCTGCTGGATCAGGTTGGTCCCGAAGCCCATTTCTGCCGGGGCCGTTACCGGCGGGCC
The DNA here is from genome assembly GCF_014203955.1 of Sphingobium lignivorans. Taxonomy (NCBI): domain Bacteria; kingdom Pseudomonadati; phylum Pseudomonadota; class Alphaproteobacteria; order Sphingomonadales; family Sphingobiaceae; genus Sphingobium; species Sphingobium lignivorans. Next base: position 2,490,976 of record NZ_JACHKA010000001.1, on the reverse strand, counting down.
GCCGCTTTCCTGCCAGCTCAGATGGATGCCGTTGCCGGGAACCTGCTGCCAGGTAAGATGGACATGGCCATTGTACATGGACAGCGCGCCATATTTGACGGCGTTGGTGGCCAGCTCGTGGATGAGCATGCCGATCGGCTGGACCGCTCGGGGTGAGAGCTTGACGTCCGGACCCTCGCACGTGAAGTTCGCCAGATCGGCATAGGTGCCGAGCTCGTCGTCCGCCACCTGACGCAGGGACGCGCCTTTCCAGCGTCCGCGTGCCAGCAGGCCGTGCGCGCGGGACATGGCGGCGATGCGTCCTGCCAGCGATTCGGCATAAGCCTCGCGCGTCGGGGCCTCGGTGAGTGACACGAGGGAGGACACGATCGCGAGGATGTTCTTGGCCCGGTGATCGACTTCGCGGGCCAGCAAGGCCTGGGCTTCCTCATTGGCCTTTCGTTCCGTGATGTCGCGCAGGATCACGGTCGAGAGGCGCTCGCCGCCCACCTGGGCCTGCGAGATCGATGCCTCGACGGGGAATTCCTCGCCATTCTCGCGAATGGCGCTGATCGCCCCGAGCGCGCCCATGCGCCTCCCGGTCTCGCCGGTCGTCGCGAAACGGACGATATGTTCCGAATGACCGGCGCGGAAACGCTCGGGGATGAACCGCTCGATCGGTGCCCCCATGACTTCCTGCGCTGAGATGCCGAACATCTGCTCGGCTGCGGGATTGAAAAAGATCACGCGCTGTGCGGCATCGATGCTGATGATTGCATCCATGGCAGAAGCAATGATCGCCTGAAGCCGATCGAGCTTCTGTACTTGCGTCACGTCGCCATCGGTCGAACCAGGCAGCATAGACGAGCACTCCCGTCCATTGATTCGTTATGTTCCACTTCGCTTGTAACTGCGTTGGCTAGAAAGCAGAACTAAAAAAGATATTTTGTGCGGCGCTTGTACAGGCAATGCCGCTCACTTTGTTTGCGGAATGTCACCGGTCGCTTTCCGGCGGTCGCGAGCAGAATTGTCCGGAAAAGGATGGCGGGGTCTGGCCCCGCCTTCAGGCCGGCGGACAAGCGCCGGGAATCAGGGATCCCCGGCGCTTGTCCGCCTTTACCGTTCCACGCACATCGCGATGCCCATGCCGCCGCCGATGCACAGCGTGGCGAGGCCTTTCTTCGCGTCGCGGCGGCCCATTTCATAGAGAAGGGTCGTGAGGATGCGGGCGCCCGACGCGCCGATCGGGTGGCCGATGGCGATTGCGCCGCCGTTCACGTTCACGATGTCGGGGTTCCAGCCCAGTTCCTTGCCCACGGCCAGCGCCTGCGCAGCGAAGGCTTCGTTCGCTTCGATGAGATCGAGGTCGGCGAGGGACCAGCCCGCCTTCTCGAGCGCCTTGCGGGAAGCGGGCGCCGGGCCGATGCCCATGACCGAGGGATCGACGCCGCAGGTCGCCCAGCTTGCGATGCGGGCCAGCACCGGGGCGCCGCGCCGCGCCGCTTCCTCGGCGCTCATCAGCACCAGCGCCGCCGCGCCGTCGTTGAGGCCGCTGGCATTGCCGGCCGTGACGGTGCCGTCCTTCTTGAAGGCAGCGCGCAGGCCAGCCATCGCCTCGATCGTCGCGCCGGCACGGATATATTCGTCGGTATCGACGATGGTGTCGCCCTTGCGGCCCTTGACGGTGACGGCCGCGATCTCGTCCACGAACCGCCCGGCCGCGCGCGCGGCTTCCGCCTTGTTCTGGCTGGCGGTGGCGAAGGCATCCTGCGCCTCGCGCGTGATCTGGTATTTCTCGGCGACATTCTCGGCCGTGATGCCCATGTGATAGCCATTGAAGGCATCCATCAGGCCGTCATTGACCATCGTGTCGATCAGGCTGACATTGCCCATCTTGGTGCCGCCGCGCAGCTGCTGCGCATGGGGGGAGAGCGACATGCTTTCCTGTCCGCCAGCGACCATGATCGCGGCGTCGCCAGTTTGAATCGCCTGAGCAGCGAGCGCGACGGAGCGCAGGCCCGAGCCGCAGACCTGATTGATGGTGAAGGCCGTCCGGTCGACCGGGATGCCGGCATTGACGGCCGCCTGGCGCACCGGGTTCTGGCCCTGCGCGGCGGTGAGCACTTGCCCGAAGATCACTTCCGAGACTTCGGCCGGGGAAACGCCCGCCTGCTCCAGCGCGGCGAGGATGGCGACACGGCCAAGCTCATGGGCCGGGGTGGTGGCGAAGCTGCCGAGGAAGCTGCCGACCGGCGTGCGCTTGGCGGCAGTGATGACGATATCGGTCATGCTTGACGAATCCCTTGGTTGAGGCGCGGGCAGGGCATGCCCGCGCGCGTGTCAGTCGTCCGCGGGCGCCTGTAGCATCAGCCGCCGCAGCGTGAAAGCCAGTCGCTCAGTCCTCTCCAGAGGCTTTCCTGCGCCCGTCCGCCGATCATCATGCCGACATGGCCGAGCGCGAGGTCGAGGCGTTCGCCGGCGGGCGGCGTGGTCGTCGCGGGGACGATCCGGTCCGTGGTGGACGCCACCGCGAGCGTCGGGCAGTCCAGCGCCGCCGGATCGACGCGCGTGCCATTGATCGACCACGCGCCGACACCTGTCATATTGGCGCCATAGCATCGTTCCGCAAGGTCGCGGGCCGGCCCCGAGCGTGAGCGGCGCGCCTTCATTGGCCCAGTCCTCCAGCGCGATGAAGCCGTGATAAGCGGGGGTATCTTCCTCCATCTCGCCGAACTTTGCATATTTGGCGATCGTGCGCTCGGGATCGAGCGACCAGAAGCCGGACTGGAAAACTTCCATCGGCACGAGCCCAAGCGCTTCGCAGCCGGCCCGGGCATTGTCCCATGTCGCCGCCAGCCGGGTGCGGAAGCTTTCGTCATAGCGGGAGAAGTCCCATGGCGCGGCGATGGTCGCGACGCCTGCTGCGGGTCGGCCCTGCGCGGCGAGCCGGGCAGCCGCACCCAGAGCGAGCGTGCCGCCCAGGCAATAGCCCACGAGCAGCGGCGGCCGTTCCCATCGCGTGGCCAGCGGCAGCAGCAGGGCCTCGACATGATCGGCCAGGTCGCTTGATGCATCGGCCTGCGAGGGATGTCCCCAGTCCAGCAGATAGGCGTCATGCCCTGCGCGCAGCAGGAAGCGCAGCAATGATCGCCGCGGCGTGAGATCCAGCACATCGGGCGGGTTGATGAGCGAGGGCACGAGGATGACCGGCGATCGGCCGCTTTCCGGCCTCGCGCCCTGTTGTGCATCGCCGTTTCGCGTGAGCAAGGTGGTGCGGCCATGTTGCGCAACGGGGCTTGGAGGATCGGTCTCGATCCGGCGCGGCGCGCTCTGATATCGCCGCAGGCCGGCGAAGGCGCGTCGCCGCAATTCCGCATCCTGTGCCGTCACGGACCATAAAATGGAAAGAAACAGCGGGAGCGGACGCGGTCCATGTTGCGATGCGGAAAGAATCGATGCTATGCTGCGGCCTCCGGAGGTTGGAGGATCAGATATGGCGCGGACGAAATCGGGTGGCGAATCAGGTACCATTGTCATCAAGAAGTACGCCAACCGCCGCCTCTATGACACGGAAACCTCCAGTTATATCACGCTAGAACTTCTTTCGCAGATGACCCGGGAGGGCCGGGACTTCGTCGTCGTGGACGCCAAGTCCGGGGAAGACATCACGCACAGCGTGCTGACCCAGATCATCATGGAGGAAGAGCAGCGGGGCGAGAATCTGCTGCCGGTCAGCTTCCTGCGCCAGCTCATCTCGCTCTATGGCGATTCCATGCAGTCGATGGTGCCGCAATATCTCGAAGCGAGCATGGAAGCTTTCCGCAAGAACCAGCAGCAGTTTCAGGAGGCGATGCAGGGCGCGTTCGCCGGCGGCCCCTTCGCGGAGATCGCGAAGCGCAACATGGAAATGCTGAATGCCGCCGCGAATGCCTTCAAGCCCGGTGGCGCCGTCAAGCCGAAGGCCGAGACGGCCACGGACGAGGTCGCCGAACTCAAGGCGCAGCTCGCGGCGCTCAATGCCAAGATCGACAAGCTCGGGGGCTGAAGCCTTCCATCGCCGCTGAGGTGCCCGGCGGCTGATCGCTGCCGGGAAGAGCGGGTTGTTCCGATGAGGAAGCAGGCGCCGGACAGTCTGGCTCGCCCGTGCGAGAAGCGTCACATGAAAGCGTGAAAGGGCGCCGCCGCCTCTTGTGGGGCTTCTGGCGGTAGTCAGCCACGGCGTCTGCAGGGCGCCGGATGAATCATTCCCGGGCGACGCGAGGAACGCCGCCCGGAAATTCTGTCGTCAGAACTTGTAGCCGATCGACACGCCATAAGTGCGCGGCGGCAGCCAGGTGACGCCGATCAGGCGGCCCGTGGCGAGCGCGAAGGTGCTGCTCGGCCGGAAGACGTCGAACAGGTTCTTCGCCCAGAGCTGCGCCCGGATGCGCCCGTCATTGGTCTCATAGGCCAGCGAGGCGTCGACCATGGCATAAGCCGCGCTGCTCTCGATCTCCCGCATATATTCGCTGAAATAGGTGCGGCTCTTGTACGAGACGTCGACGCTCGGCGTGAAGGTGCCGACTGGCGCAACCACGTCATATTCGCCATGGACGTTCCACGACCAGCGCGGGCTGTTGCGCGTGTCGTTGCCCGCGAGTTGGATCTCGCCGCCGCCCGGCGCGCCGAAGGCGGTCGGGTCGGGATTGGTCACCGGATCATAGGGCGTGCCGCCGGCGATGTTGGCGGGATTGAGCGGATCGAGCGTCAGATAGTCGACGAAGTGGGCGTCCGTGTAGGACACGGCACCGCTCAGGCGCAGGCCGCGAGCGGGGCGCAGCAGCACGTCCATCTCGATGCCCTTGGCGCGGGTCTTGGCGGCGTTCTCGAAGATCGTGGTGTAGCCGCTTGGGCCGCCGGCGATCGTCTTGTTCAGCTGCAGGCCGTCCAGCGTGTAGCTGTAGCCGGAGAGATTGACCGTGAGCATGCGGCCGAAGCTCGCCTTGATGCCGACTTCGTGGTTGGTGATCGTCTCGGGGTCCACGATGGTGCGGCTGCCCGAGGCATTCTCGCCGGAGCCCGCCTTGAAGCCTTCCGAGTAGGTGTAATAGACGAGGATGTCGTCGCTGGCCTTCCACTCGATGCCCGCTTCCGGCGTGAAGTCGCGGAACGTCTTCTCGACATGCGTGCTTTCCGGCGTGTGGCGCACGATGGGGCCAAGGCCATTGCGCGTGATGATGATCGACGGGTTTTCCGATTCCACATGCTCGCTGCTCCAGCGTCCGCCGAGCTTGACCGTGAAGGCGGAGAGCGCATCCCCGAACATGCCAAGGCCGATGGCATACTGGCCGAAGATGGAGAAGGCGTCCGTCGACAGGTTGGACTTGGTGCACACGCGCTTGGGCGCGATGATCGTGCTGCCACCGGTCACGCCGTCGGGCGAGTAGCCGCACAGATTATAGGCTTCGGCGAGGCTGATGCCGGCCGCTTCGAGCACCGCGATGTTCTGCGCCATGCCGTTGCGGTTCTGCAGACCCACATTGTCGATCGGGCGCTGGCGCTCATGGAAGTAGAAGACGCCGATGGTGCCGTTGATCCACTCCGAGCTCAGGCCCAGCCGCAGCTCGTTGCTCCACTGCTTGCTGTCGATGCGGCGCTCCTGCACGGTCGTCGCCTGGCCGTTGGTCGGCAGGCTGTCGATGACGGCGGACAGGTCGAGGTCCTGGAACAGCGAGCTCTTGAACGAGCGGTAGTTCGCGATGTTGCTGATCGTGAGGGCATCGTTCAGCGGCACTTCGAGCGTGCCGGTGAAGGCATAGGTCTCGGTCTCGGTGCCGGGATCGGATTCGGTCGCGAGGTCGCGCGGATGCGTGGCATAGCCGCCCACGCCGAGCGGCGCGAGACGCGCTACGCCCGGGAAGGACGCGCGCAGATAATGGATCGCGCCGGATGCGTCGCTCTGGCGGAAATATTCGCCCGCGAGCAGCAGCGAGGCTTCCGGCCCGAGGTCGAACTCGATCTGCGCACGGCCCATCCGCCGGTTGAGATCGTCGACATCCTTGCCGGAGACCGGATTCATGCCGAAGCCGTCCCGATCCTCGGTCTTGATCGCAAGGCGGGCGCGGATGCTGTCGGTGATCGGCCCGCTCACCGCGGCTTCCGCGGTCAGGGCATTGTAGTTGCCGTAGGAAAAGCGGCCATAGCCCTGCAGCGTGGCAGTCGGCTTGGCCGTGATGACGTTGATCGAACCGCCCACGGCATTGCGGCCGTAGAGCGTGCCCTGGGGGCCGCGCAGCACTTCGAGGCGCTCAAGGTCGAACAGCGAGGTCAGCTGCGCTTCCGCGCGCGCCACATAGGCACCGTCGACATGGAAAGCGACGCCCGTCGAGCTGCCGGTGGTCGACGTGTTGGCGCCCACGCCGCGAATGAAGATCTTCGCCTGGTTGAAGTCGCTGCCGAAGTTCACGGAGGGGACGATGGTCTGCAGGTCGGAGATGCTGCTCACGCCCGCATTGACGATGCGGTCCGCGCTGAGCGCGCTCACGGCGGCGCTCACGTCCTGAAGCGACTGCTCGCGCTTCTGGGCCGTGACGATGATTTCGTCACCATAAGTGTCGGCGGTGGTCGTGGAGCCTTGCGGCTGGGTATCCTGCGCGAAGGCGCTGGTGGATGCGAGAAGAATCGCTGGTGCAACAAGCAATGTCTTCATGGTCTCTCTCCTCTTTCTCTCGAGGTTGTGGGTGCCCCGGGCTGATTGCCCCCAAGCGAAGCGCGTGGATCGATGCAAGCGGGAAGGCGTGCTGACGGCGCCGGAGCCCGACGATCTTCCAACCCCTGTGGCTTTTATGACGCGTGCTATTGCATGCAGGACACGGGTGATTGCGAAACATGCATTTGTCGCGCCGAGGGAGGTGTTCGGCCGGCGGTCCATTGCTCGATCGCTGCACCCCGTGCGGCCCGGGCCTATCGAGTGCTTTTTATTTGAGGCCGGCCGCTCTAAAGGCCGTTTCCGATCCATTTCTCACCAAGAAGTCGCAGCTATGAGCATTCCCAATATCAAGCATGCCCTGCCCGTCACCCGCCAGAAGGATTTCGCCGCCTGGTATCAGGCCGTCATCAGTGAGGGCGATCTGGCCGAGGAAAGCGGCGTGCGCGGCTGCATGGTCATCCGCCCGTGGGGCTACGGCATCTGGGAGCGCATCCAGAAGCTCATGGATGCCCGCATCAAGGCGGCGGGGGTGGAGAACTGCTACTTCCCCCTGTTCATTCCCTTGTCCTTCTTCGAGAAGGAGGCCGACCATGTCGATGGCTTTGCCAAGGAGATGGCGGTCGTCACGCATCATCGGCTCAAGGCTATCGACGGCAAGCTCCAGCCGGATCCGGATTCGAAGCTGGAGGAGCCCCTGGTCGTCCGGCCCACATCGGAGACGGTGATCGGGCAGGCGATGAGCCGCTGGGTCCAGAGCTGGCGGGACCTGCCGCTCACGGTCAACCAGTGGGCCAATGTCGTGCGCTGGGAAATGCGCACCCGCATGTTCCTGCGCACCAGCGAATTCCTTTGGCAGGAAGGGCACACGGCGCATGTCGACGAGGCGGATGCCCGCAAGGAAACGATGCGCGCGCTGGAGATGTATCGCGATTTCGCCGAGACCGAGCTCGCCATGCCGGTGATCGCGGGCGAGAAGCCGGAGAATGAGCGCTTCCCCGGCGCCGTCGCCACTTATTCCATCGAGGCGATGATGCAGGACGGCAAGGCGCTGCAGGCCGGCACGTCCCATTATCTGGGCACCGGTTTCGCCGAGGCGGCGAACATCCGCTATCAGGATGCGGAAGGGCAGCAGCAGTTCGCGCACACGACAAGCTGGGGCACGTCCACCCGCATGATCGGCGGGGTCATCATGGTCCATGGCGACGATGACGGGCTGCGCTGTCCGCCGATGATCGCGCCCTGGCAGGTCGTCATCGTGCCGATGCTGCGCGACAATCCGGAAGACGAGGCGGTGCTTGCCTATTGCGCGGAGCTGGCGAAGGCGCTGGGCGATGTGGATGTGTTCCGCGAGCCGCTGCGCGTGCTGCTCGACCGCAAGCCGATCAAGGCCGCCAACAAGCGCTGGTCCTGGGTGAAGAAGGGCGCGCCGATCATCGTCGAGGTGGGCGGGCGTGATGTCGCGGGCGGCAACGTCTCCGTGCTGCGCCGCGACCGGCTCTACAACGACGCCGGCAAGCTCGCGAGTGAGATCCTCCCGAAGGACGATTTCATCGCGCGCGCGGCCGAGACGCTGAAGGACATCCAGGCGACGCTCCACGCCGATGCGAAAAGCCGGCTCGAGGCGAACATCCGCCGCGACGTGACCGACAAGGCCGCGCTCGTCGCCGCGTTCGAAGGGGACAAGCCCGGCTGGGTCGAGGTGGAATGGGCGAGGCCGAGCGGCGCCGCGCTCGACGCGGTCGAGGAGTGGCTGAAGGGGGAGAAGCTCACCCTGCGCAACACCCCGCTCGACGCCGCGCCGGCCACCGGCACCTGCATCTTCACCGGCGAGACGGCGGTGGAGCGGGTGATCGTCGGCCGGAGCTACTGATCCGGAGCCATCCCGGCCGACAGTCTCCGGGGTGCAGGGAGCGTACGTCATGATCGTCGAGATCGCGGGGCAACCCGGCATCGGCAAGTTGACCATCGGCCGCCTGCTCACCGAGCATCTGGTTGGTAGGCTGCTCGACAATCACAGCATCTATAATGTCGGCTTCGCGCTCGCGGAGCCTCGTTCCGAAGCCTTCTACCGGACGGTCCGGGCCGTGCGGGACATTGCGTGGCAGGCCGCAGTGGAGGATCTGCCACCCCAGGTTCCGCTCGTCCTCACCACAGCCAGCGGAACGATCGGCTGGTGGCGCGAGGAGTGGCGCGACGCGGTGATCGATCTCGCGCGTCGCCGCGGGTCGCGCCTGTTCGTCGCGCATCTGCTGTGTTCGGACGACGAGAATCGCCGCCGCATCGCTTCGCCCGATCGGCTGGCCAGCCGCAAGCCGACAGACGTGGCGATCGTGGACCTCAGGGACGAGCGTCAGAGCCTGATCGACCATGGCGACGCACTGCTGGAGCTGGATGTGACCGCCTTGGGCGCCGACGAGGCGGCCACTCGCATCGCGGCATGGGCACGGACTCAGTCACTCTGATTCCGGAAGCGGCGCACCCGTTCCGCATCGGGTCGTCGCACGATCCACTCTGATGGGCGGCAGGATCACGCGTCCCGCCCCGTTGGTTCATCTGGCAGAAAGGTGCCCCTGAACAGCCTGAGCCGGGGCAGTTCGAGGGAGGGGAGTCAGAGGGAGAATTTTATGCGTTTCATGTCCGGAAAACCCAGTCACCATCTTCTTGCGCTCGCCATGCTGGCCATGCCGGTCTCCGGCGGCCTGATGGCGCAGACGCAGGCTGCAGGCAGCGACGACGTCGCCGCCGGCGACGACATCAATATCTACGGGCAACGGATCGACGGGCCTGAGGTCAAGGGCTTCATTTCCGCGCGCAAGGATAACCGGCTGCAGGTCACGACCGAGGACGGCTCGCGGACGGTTGTCGCCTTTGACGAGGCGACCAAGCTCAAGGCCACCAGCGGCCTGTTCGGCCGGCGCACCACGCCGACGACGGAGTCGCTGCTCAATGGTCTTCCGGTGACCATCAAGACTGCCCAGCTGGAAAACGGCGAGCTGGTGGCACGGCAGATCACGTTCAGGAACAATGATTTCAAGACCGCCGCGATGATCCGCACCGGCACCGCGCAGGGCTTCGAGGAGCAGACTGCGGCCACCGAAGCGCTGCGCGGCCGCGTGGGCGATATCGACCAGTATAACGTCAAGAGCACGATCAACGTGAACTTCGACACCGGCAAGGCCGTCCTGTCCCAGCAGGCGAAGGCCGATCTGTGCAATGCCGCCGCGACGGCCGAAGGCATGGACAACGCCCTGCTGCTTGTCGTCGGCTATACCGATGCGACCGGAAGCGAGGACTTCAATCAGGTGCTGAGCGAGAAGCGCGCCGCGCGCGTCGTCAATTATCTGCAGCAGGCCTGCCGCTGGAAGCCCTACCGCATGCTGACGCCGACCGGTATGGCGATGGCGGACCCGGTGGCAGACAACACGACGCCAGAAGGCAAGGCGCAGAACCGCCGCGTCGCGGTGAACGTTCTGGTCAGCAAGGCCGTCGAAGGTTTGTAAGCGCCTGGGGGCGGGCCGCGCTCGCCCCCGGCTCCCGGGCCACGGGTCTGCACGGCTCGGTCCGAAGGGCTCCCGCGAAAGCGGGGGCCCTTATTTTTCCAGCAGTCGCGGCATCAGTTCCACGAAGTTGCAGGGCCGGAACCGGCTGTCGAGCTGGTGCACAAGGATCTGGTCCCAGCCGTCCTTCACTGCGCCGGTCGAACCGGGGAGCGCGAATACATAGGTGCCGCGCGTGACGCAGGCGCAGGCGCGGGACTGTATGGTCGAGGTGCCGATCGACTGGAAGCTGATCCAGCGGAACAGCTCTCCGAAGCCGGGAATGGGCTTGTCCTGGATCTTCTCGATCGCCTCGGGCGTCACATCGCGGCCGGTCACGCCGGTGCCGCCCGTGGTGATGATGACGTCGATCTGCGGATCGTCGATCCAGCGATGCATGTGGGCGAGGATGTCCTCGACACTGTCCCGGCTGATCTCGCGCGCCTTGAGCACATGGCCGGCGGTGGCTATGCGCTCGGCGAGGAGATCGCCGGAGCGGTCGTCAAGGCGAGTGCGACTGTCCGAGACGGTCAGGAGCGCGATGTTGACCGGCAGAAACGGCCGGCTGTCGTCATTGGGCACCGAAGACGACCCCGCTGGGCTCCATGCGCACCGCCACGGTCTGGCCGCTGTCCGGGAAGCGGGTCCACAGGCCCTGCGCCATGGCCGCGAGCGCCGGCGAGGTGCCTTTCTCGTCCATCTGGTAGATCCAGTAATTGCGCAGCACGGCGTTCAGATAGGCCCGCGTCTCGTAATAAGGCACGGATTCGATGAAGAGCAGCGGATCGCCCTCGTCACGCACCTGGACGTTCCATTTCTCGATCGGCACCGGCCCCGCGTTGTAGGCGGCGACGACCTTGGGCAGCAGCCCGCCCGTGGCGCGCATGCGGCTGAGCTTCTTGAGGTAGAGCTGACCCAGCGCGAGGCTTACCGAGGGATCATAGAGCTGGTCGTCCGAGAAGCTCATGCCAGCATCGGCGGCCAGTTCGCCACCCGTGCCGGGGCGAACCTGCATCACGCCGCGCGCGTCCGCCTGGCTGCGGGCATTGGTCTGGAAGCGCGATTCCTGCAAGGCATGCGCATAGACCAGCGCGCGGTCGACCTGCCAGCCGTTCACCGGCGTCCAGTCCGGGCGCGGATAGCGTGCATAAGCGGCGGACATGCGGCCGCTGGGCGATCGCTGCGCGAGCCAGAGTTGCGTGGTGGGCAGCGAGAGATCGGAAGCGAGATGGACGAGCGCGGTGTAAAGGCTGTCGCCGCTCAGCGCCGCTTCGTGGCGCAGCACTTCGTCAGCTTCCGCGCTGCGCCCGAGCGATGCGAGGATCACGGCATTGCGGACATTGGCGCGTGTCGAGAGCGCGGCCCATTCCTCCGCCGAGACATGCCCGCGCGCGAGCGTGGCGCTCGGGCCGAGGCCCAGAGTCTCGCGGGCGAGCAGCCCGTAGAAGGTCTCTTCGTCGCGGGCGGCGGCGCGCAGCAGGGCATTCACGCGCTCGGGCCGCCGGTCGGCCATCACCGCGCGCGCCGCCCAGAAATAGCTGCCGCTGCGCATGTCCGGGTCGGCGCTGTTGACTGCAGCCTGGTAGAAAGCGGTGGCGGCGGCGTTCCATTGCTTCTGGCGCCAGGCGGCGAGGCCGGCGACCCATTGCGCCGGGGCAAGGAAGGCGCCGCTGCCGCCCTGCGCTGCCATGTCGGCGAGGCGGCGGGCATTGGCGATGTCACCGCAGATATAATAGGACCAGGCGAGGCGCTGGCGCAGTTCGGTGCGCCCCTCGATAGTCAGGTCCGCCTCGGCGATCGAGAGCAGGGATTCGCCGTCCGCCGGCTTGTCGTCCTTGATATACTGGAGAAGCTGGCCGCGCAGCTTGTCGGCCGCGGTATCGCCGGAGATCGCGCGCAGGATGCGCCGCTGGGGCGATGTGCCGGTCCACATGAGCTGCCGGGTCGCGGGGAGATCGGGGAGGAGCTGCGCGCCGCGCTTCTTGGCCAGGGCAGCGAGCCGCTCGGCCTGGGGCAGGGTGGGCGCCTTGGCGAGAATGTCGAGCAGGTCGAACAGTTCGACGCGCGGCGAGCCCTTGGCAAGATAGAGTTCGGCGAGCAGGTGCGCGCGCATGCTGTCCGTCTCGTCGAGCGCGAGGATCGCCGTCTTTGCCTCGGCCCAGCGCTGGTCGTTCAGTGCGGCGACCACCACGCCATAGCGCGCGCGCTCGTCCGCGCTGACCGGCACGATCGCCGATCCGTTCTTCGCGATGGCCGTCGCTGCCGTCGGGGCCGCCGCTGCCGGAGCGGCCAGTCCGCCGAAGCTTATCGCCGCGAGAAGCGCGGCCATCCTTGCGCGAGTCATCCGTTCAATACCCCATGGAGCAGGCGCAGGGCCTGCCAGCTTCTGGCCTTCGCTGCCGGCCGGTTCATCAGCAAATCCGGCCCGGGCAGCGCGACCGCGCTCGTCCCGCCGCCTGAATGGGCGATCTCGGGCAGGATGTCCATGCCCGGCCGCCATGGCGCGCCGATCAGGGCGCGGCTGGTACGATCGCTCAGGATCACGGCGCCGCCGGGCCGGGCAAGGCCCAGATAATGCGTCATCCGCTCCGCGAGCCGCGCCAGCGTCGCTTCATCGAGCAGGGAACCGGGCGGGCGCCGTGTCGCGAGCGAGGCGATTGCCATGTCATCAGCGTTCAGGCCCAAGCTGGCCGCCATCGCCTCGACGAAATGCCGCTGCTCGGGTGCCAGCACCGTCTCGCCGTCGCTCGCCTGCGCCCATGGCATCTCGACGATGAACAGCAAGCGCATCTGTTCGCGCAGAGGCGGCAGGATCTGGGGGCCGCTCCATGTGGCTTCCGGCTGGTCCGGATCGCTGGCGAGCCAGGCAAGGAATGCGGGGAGATCGCCCGGCATCGGCGCGGCAATGGAGGCTGGGGCAGGGGCGTGCGCGACAGGGGCTGTGGTCAGGGCAGGCGCGGCCGATATTTCGGGCGGCTGCGCCCGATCGGCACCCGGCGTCTCCTGCCAGAACGGCGCCGGACGCGCCGTTCGCCAGCCATGGGCGCCGGATTCGGTCGCGCAGTGCAGTCCCGCATCGCGCCACCACAGCGCGTAGGACCGGACCGCCTCCTCCAGACTGCTTTGTTCTCTACCCCGCATCGCGCTGCTAAGAGACAGAGGTTGACGGCGCGGTCAACTCTGCCGCATCGCGGGTGACCGCAAGACGTTTGAGAATTGCGGCGACCGGACCCCGGTCGATGCAACGGAGAGCCATCATGTCCGAACGGGAATCCATGCCATATGACGTGGTGATCGTTGGCGGCGGGCCCGCGGGCCTGAGCGCCGCGATCCGCCTGAAGCAGCGCGCCGCCGAAACCGGCGCCGAGCTCAGCGTCTGCGTGCTGGAAAAAGGTTCGGAAATCGGCGCGCATATTCTCTCGGGCGCCGTGATCGATCCCCGGGCGCTGGACGAGCTTCTGCCGGACTGGCGGAACACGGATTGCCCGCTCGCCCAGGTGCCGGTCACCGAGAATGTCCACTGGTTCCTCAGTGCGTCCGGCAAGGTTGCGATCCCGCACATCTTCACGCCGCCCTTCATGCACAACAAGGGCACGTACACCGGTTCGCTCGGTTCGCTGTGCCGCTGGCTGGCGGAGCAGGCGGAAGGGCTGGGCGTGGAAATCTTCCCCGGCTTCCCCGCCGCCGAGATCCTCTATCATGAGGACGGGTCGGTGAAGGGCGTCGCCACCGGCGACATGGGCATCGCGCGCGATGGCAGCCGCAAGCCCGATTATCAGCCCGGTCTCGAGCTTCACGCGCGCTACACGCTCTTTGCCGAGGGCGCGCGCGGCCATCTCACCAAGCAGCTCAAGGCGCGCTTCGATCTGGAGGCGGATTGCGATCCCCAGACCTACGGGCTGGGCTGCAAGGAGCTGTGGGACATCGATCCGGCGAAGCATGTTCCCGGCCGCGTCATCCACACGCAGGGCTGGCCGCTGACGGACGCTTATGGCGGCGGCTTCCTCTATCATCAGGCGAACGGGCAGGTGGCGCTCGGCTTCGTGGTCGGCCTGGGCTACCGCAATCCCCATCTCAGCCCGTTCGAGGAATTCCAGCGCTGGAAGCAGCATCCCGCGATCCGCGCGGTGCTGGAAGGCGGCAAGCGCGTTTCCTATGGCGCGCGCGTCATCAATGAAGGCGGCTGGCAGTCCGTGCCCCGCCTGGTGATGCCCGGCGCCGCGCTCATCGGCTGCTCGGCCGGCTTCGTGAACGTGCCGCGCATCAAGGGCACGCATACCGCCATGAAGTCCGCCATGCTGGCTGCCGACGCCGCGTTCGATGCGGTCGCGGCGGATCGCTCCGGCGACACGCTGGAGGCCTATCCCGCTGCTCTCGATACGAGCTGGGTGGCGGACGAGCTCAAGATGGTGCGCAATGCCGGGCCCGCGCTGGCCCGGTTCGGCAACACGCTCGGCACGCTGGCGGCCGGCATCGACATGTGGATGCGCCAGCTGCGCATCGGCCTGCCGATCACGCTGCGCAACAAGGCCGATCACACCAAGCTCTGGCGCAGGGACCAGTGCCACAGGATCGATTATCCCCGGCCCGATGGCGTCATCAGCTTCGATCGCCTCTCGTCGGTGTTTCTCTCGGGCACGAATCACGAGGAGGACCAGCCGGTCCATCTTCAGCTCAAGGACCCGGACGTGCCGATCCGCTATAATCTGCCGCTCTATGACGAGCCTGCCCAGCGTTACTGCCCGGCCGGCGTCTATGAGGTGCTGACTGACGAGGAAGGCGAGGCCCGGTTCCAGATCAACGCGCAGAACTGCGTCCATTGCAAGACCTGCGACATCAAGGATCCGTTGCAGAACATCAATTGGGTGGCGCCCGAGGGCGGCGGCGGGCCGACTTATCCGAACATGTGAAGGGTCTGCACCCTTGCCTGGACGGCTTTCGTCAGCGGCCGCTTGGGCCCTCACATTGGCATTGCCGATGAACGGATAATGCGGTTATCCATATCGTCTACGATCTACGATCGATCTTTTTATCTTGAGGGGGCTCGATGATGGGACAATTGCCGCGGCCTTCGCGCCGCCAGTGGCTTGCCGGGGCGGGGGGTGCGCTTTTCCTGGGTGCCAGCCTCGCGCGCTCGCCTGTCGTCCGGGCCGCCGAGCCGGATCTGGCGCAACTCAAGAGCCTCACCAGCGGCCTTGCCCCCATCAGCACGGCGGAGCGCGCCGCGCGTGTGCAGCGGGCGCAGGCGCTCATGCGCGAGAACGGGATCGGCGCGGTGCTCATCGAGCCGGGATCGAGCCTCGTCTATTTCACCGGCATCAAATGGTGGCGCAGCGAGCGGCTGACCGCCGTGATCCTGCCGGCCGAGGGCGAGGCAGGCATCGTCACGCCGTTCTTCGAGGCGCCTTCCATCGAGCAGATGCTGGACATCAAGGCGGAGGTGCGCGTCTGGCAGGAAGATGAGGATCCGCTCAAGCTCGTCGCCGGGTTCCTCAAGGATCGGGGCCTGGCCCGGCGGCCGGTCGGTATCGAGGAAACCGTGCGCTACCTCGCCATCGATGGGCTGAAGCGGGCCTTGCCGGACGTGAAGCTGGTGTCGGCCAATCCCGTCGTGCGCGGTTGCCGGATGCGCAAGACGCCGGCCGAGATCGCGCTGATGCAGGGCGCGAACGACGTGACAATGGCGGCCTATCGCTGGGTCTATCCGCGCGTCGAGAAAGGCATGAGCCAGGCGGACCTTGCCGGACTCATTGAGGCGGCGAGCATCCGGCTGGGCGGCGAAGCCCCGGGCTCGCTCATCCTGATCGGCGAAGGTACGGCCTATCCGCATGGCAGCATCGTGCCGGAAACGGTGGGCGAGGGGCGCGTGGTGCTGTTCGATTGCGGCTGCTCGGTGAAGGGCTATGCCTCGGATATCTCGCGCACATTCGTTTACGGGACGCCCAGTGCGCTGCAGCGCAAGGTGTGGAGCGAGATGGCGCGCGGCCAGCAGGTTGCGAACGCAGCCGCGAAGATCGGCACGCCCGCCGGCAAGGTGGACGATGCCGTGCGCGCTTACTATGAATCACTGGGCTATGGGCCGCGCTACACGCTGCCCGGCCTCTCCCATCGCACAGGCCATGGCATCGGCATGGACGGGCACGAGCCGATCAATCTCGTCCATGGCGAAACCACGCCACTGGCCGAGGGCATGTGCTTCTCGAACGAGCCGGGCATCTACCTGCCGGGCCAGTTCGGCATGCGGCTGGAAGATTGCTTCCACATGACGGCCACGGGTCCCAAATGGTTTACCGAGCCGCCAACGTCGATGGATGCGCCGTTCGGCTGAGCGAGCGGCGAAGGCAAGCCGGCGGTGGAGCAGGTTCTGACGCGAACCTCCTCCACGCGTCCGGCAGGGCGGCGATTATAGCGATCGGCGTCCGGTGATGAGCTGGAACACGAAGATCACCCCTGCCACCAGCAGCAGCAGGTGAATGAGGCCGCCGCCCACCTGAGCGACGAAACCGAGCAGCCACAGCACGAGCAGCACGGCGATGATGGTCCAGAGCATGGAGCATTCTCCCGATCAATGATGAACAGACCATCATGAGACGGTCCGGGCGGCGGAAAGTTCCGCCGGCCGATCACGAGCGATGGAAGAGCCTGTCCAAATCAGCGCAAGACAAGCGGCCGGGAGCGTCGCTAAGAGAGCGCCCATGCAGGTTCCGGCTCTTTCTGAAATCGCGTTTGCGAAGGTCAATCTGGCGCTCCATGTCCGCGCGCGCCGGGCGGATGGCTATCATGAGCTGGAGAGCCTGTTCGCCTTCTGCACCGATGGCGACGTGCTAGGCGCCACCGCGCGCGAGGACGGCGCGCTGACGCTGGCGATCGAGGGGCCATTCGCCGATGATCTGTCCGCCGGGGAGGACAATCTCGTCCTGCGGGCGGCGCGGGCGTTGCGCGAGGCCGCGGGCATCCGGTCCGGGGCCGATCTGATGCTCGACAAGCGCCTTCCCGTCGCGTCCGGCATTGGCGGCGGCTCGGCGGATGCGGCGGCGGCCCTGCGCCTCCTGCTGCGCCTGTGGGCCATTTCCCCGGCTGATGTCGATCTGGCGCGCATCGCCGCCGCGCTCGGCGCGGATGTGCCGGCCTGCCTCGGTTCGCACACCGTGTTCGGCGCGGGGATCGGCGAGAAGCTGGAGCCGGTGGCGCTCGATCTGGCCGACATGCCGGTTCTGCTCGTCAATCCGCTGGTCGCCTGTCCGACGGGGCCCGTGTTCGCCGCATGGGACGGGGAAGATCGCGGCCCGCTCGATCCGCTCGACTGGGCGCGCGGGCGAAACGATCTTGCCGCGCCCGCCATGGAGGTGGTGCCGGAGATCGACGAGGTGCTGGCCGTGCTGCGCGCGCAATTGCCACGCCTCGCCCGGATGTCCGGCTCGGGCGCCACCTGTTTCGGCCTGTTCGCGAGCACGGCCGAGCGGGATGCCGCCGCGACGCGCATCGACCGGGATCATCCCGACTGGTGGACGCTCTCCACGCGCCTGCGCTGAAGAGGGGCAACTCTCCGGCCGGCACAGCCTCTTTCGGCGAAGCGATCCTGCCTCTAGGATGGCCCGATGACGTCTCCCTTCCATATCCTCGGCGACAGCGGCGCGCCGATCCTCATCGTCGCCGACCATGCCTCCAATGCGGTGCCCGACGGCATCGATCTCGGCGTGCCTCCGGCGCTCATGCACGAGCATGTCGCGCTGGATATTGGCGTTGCGGAGGTGGCCGAGCTGCTCGTCCGGCGAGGTGGATGCTGCGCCATCCTGGGCGGCGTCTCCCGTCTCGTCATCGACTATAATCGCGAGCCCGATGCCGCCGGTCTTGTCCCCGTGCACAGCGACGGCCACCATGTCGAAGGTAATGGCACGGCCGATGTCGCCGACCGGCTGCTGCGCTTCTATGACCCCTATCATGCGCAGGTGGAGCGACTCGCCGGGCAGGCGCACCGGCCCTTCATCCTTTCCCTGCACAGCTTCACGCCCGGTCTGCGCAGCCGCCCGGAGGAAGCGCGCCCGTGGGAGATCGGCATTCTCTACAACGAGGATGATCGCGCCGCGCGCATCGCCATTCCCCTGCTTTCGGCCGCCGGACTCGTGGTGGGCGACCAGCAGCCTTATTCGGGCAAGCTGCTCAATGCCTCCATGAACCGCCATGCCGAGGCGCACGGTCGTCCTTATCTCGGCGTGGAGATGCGGCAGGATCTGGTGAGCGACGCGGCGGGGCAGGCGCGCTTCGCGGAAATTCTGGGTCCGGTTCTGGAGCAATGCCGCAAGAGTCTTGCGTGAAAGGGCCCAAAGGTGGAAAGGGACCCGCAAAACGCAGAGGACTCCATGACCCACCAGTTCGACAAGTCGAAGCTCCCCAGCCGCCATGTTTCGGTCGGCGTCGAGAGCGCCCCGCACCGCAGCTATTATTATGCGATGGGCTGGAAGGAAGAGGATATTGCGAAGCCCTTCGTGGCGCTCGCCTCTGCCGGCAATGATTCCGCTCCCTGCAACACCACGCTCGACCAGCAGGCAGACTGGGCCCGGGAAGGCGTGATGGCGGCGGGCGGCACGCCGTTCCGCTTCAACACCATCACCGTAACCGACGGCATCGCCATGGGCCATCAGGGCATGAAGTCCTCGCTGGTGAGCCGGGAAGTGATCGCGGATTCGGTCGAGCTGTCGGTGCGCGGCCACTGCTATGACGCGCTCGTTGCCTTTGCTGGCTGCGACAAGTCTCTCCCGGGCATGATGATGGCGATGCTGCGCCTCAATGTGCCCGCCATCTTCGTCTATGGTGGCTCGATCCTGCCGGGCACTTACAAGGACCGCGACGATCTCACCGTCATTGACGTGTTCGAGGCCGTCGGGCGCTATTCCGCCGGCAATTGCCCGCTTGCCGAGGTCGTCGCCATCGAGAAGGCAGCCTGCCCCGGCCATGGCGCGTGCGGCGGGCAATATACCGCCAACACCATGGCCTGCGTGGCCGAGGCGATCGGCCTCTCGCTGCCCAACAGCAACATGGCGCCCGCGCCCTACAAGAGCCGGCAGGAAATCGCCGTGGCGGCCGGCAAGCAGATCATGGACGTGCTGGCCCGCAACATCCGCCCGCGCGACATTTGCACGCGCGAAGCGTTCGAGAATGCCGCGCGCATCGTCGCGGCGACCGGCGGCTCCACCAACGGCGCGCTGCACCTGCCCGCCATGGCGAACGAATGCGGCATCGCGTTCGACCTGTTCGACGTCGCGGAGATCTTCAAGACCACGCCCTACATGGCGGATCTCAAGCCCGGCGGTCGCTATGTCGCGAAGGACATGCATGCCGCCGGTGGCATCTACATGCTGATGAAGTCGCTGGCGCAGACCGGCCTGCTGCATCTCGACTGCATGACCGTGACCGGCAAGACGCTGGGCGAGAATATCGACGAAGTCACCTGGAACCCCGACCAGAAAGTGATCTACGACGCGAAGACGCCGATCACGCCGACCGGCGGGGTCGTCGGCCTCAAGGGCAGCCTCGCACCGGAAGGCGCGATCGTGAAAGTGGCGGGCATGAAGCGCCTGCAATTCACGGGCACAGCCAAGGTGTTCGAGCGCGAGGAAGATGCGTTCGCGGCGGTGGAGGCGCAGCAGATCGTGGACGGCGACGTCGTCGTCATCCGCTACGAGGGCCCCAAGGGCGGCCCCGGCATGCGCGAGATGCTCTCCACTACGGCGGCGCTTTACGGGCAAGGGCTGGGCGAGAAGGTCGCGCTCATCACCGATGGCCGCTTCTCCGGCGGCACGCGCGGCTTCTGCATCGGCCATGTCGGCCCGGAAGCGGCGGACGGCGGACCGATCGCGCTGATCGAAAATGGCGATACCATTGCCATCGATGCGGAAGCGGGCACCATCGATCTGCTGGTCGACGGTACCGTGCTGGCCGAGCGCCGGGCGAAGTGGCAGCCGCGCACCAATGATTATCAGGCCGGCGCGCTGTGGCGCTATTCGCGCAATGTCGGCCCGGCCCGCACCGGCGCGGTCACGCACCCCGGTGCTCGCGCCGAAACGCATGTCTATGCGGATATCTAGGAGCGGCACTGGTCTGGCACGATCCGCTCCGTCGGCTCCGGCCGGGTCGGGGGCAAGCGTCGCCCGGTCGGCGGGCGTTCAGCTCGTTATGGCCGCCGCACTGCTGCTCGGCGGTTGCGGGCAGGCGGGTCCGGGTGACGACGCCGATCCGGCTGCGCCCCCAGTCTCTCCCGCCGAAGCCATGAAGCGCTGGGTGGATGGCGCCACCGATGGGCGGACCCGCATTCCCTGCGCAATGGGCCGGGATGCGCCCCTCGCGGAGGATTGCCGGATCGAGACCGTGGAGGATGCGCAGGGCCGGGTCTTCATCCTGTCGCGGCCAGACGGCGGGTTCCGCCGCGTGCGGCTGGATGCCGATGGCACGCTCGCCGCCGCGGATGGCGCTATCGAGCCGCGCACTGCGCGCAGCGGTTCCGCCGTCGCGATCCTGTTCGGCGAGGAGCGCTATGCGTTGCCGGTGAGTGCGCTCGAGGGCGGGCGCGCGCCATGAGGGGCGGCCCTATCCTATCCGTCGCGCAGATGCGGACGGCGGAGCAGGCGCTGTTCGATGCCGGCGTCGATCCTTACGCCTTGATGTGCCGCGCGGGCGAAGGCGCGGCGGAGGTGATCTGGCGCGCCGGCCATCTGCGCGAGACGTTGGTGCTCTGCGGTCCGGGCAACAATGGCGGGGATGGCTATGTCGTGGCGCGTGCGCTGCGTGATCTGGGCGTGCCGGTCCGGGTGGCCGCGCTGGCCGCGCCGGGGACCGACAGCGCCCGCAAGGCGCGTGCGGCATGGGGCGGGCCGGTGGAGACGCTGGAAGAGGCGGCACCCGCCGCGCAGCTTGTCGACGCGCTGTTCGGCATCGGCCTCACCCGGGGGCTCGCGCCCGATCCCGCGGAAAGGCTGGCCCAGCTCGTCGATGCTGCGCAGCATAGCTATGCTATCGATGTGCCGAGCGGTGTGGAAAGCGATGCGGCCATTGCCTTGTCTCCCGTCCCGGTGTTCACGCATTGCATTTCGCTGGGCGCGTGGAAGCCCGCCCATGTGCTGATGCCCTCGGCCGCGCTCGCCGCGCAGCATTGGCTCGTCGACATCGGCATTGCGGCCCCGGCGGAGGGCGCCATGGCACTGGCAGCGCCGCGCTTTGGTGCGCCCGCGCGGGATGCGCACAAATATACGCGCGGGCTGGTAGCGGTCGTGGCCGGTGACATGCCCGGCGCATCGGGCCTGTCGGCGGAAGCGGCGGCGCGCTCGGGTGCGGGCTATGTCCGCCTGCTCGGCGATGCGGCCGAGCCCGGCCTCAGCCATGCGATCGTGCGCAGCAAGGCGCTGGCGTTCGACCGCGCGCGGGCCGTGCTGGTCGGGCCCGGGCTGGGCAGGGGAGAAGCGGCATGGCAGCGCCTGTCCGCCGCGCTCGAGGCCGGCATCCCGCTTGTGGCGGACGCCGATGCGCTGTGGCTGATCGGCGAGCGCAAGCCGGCATGGGCACGGCCCCCCGCGATCCTCACGCCCCATGAGGGGGAGTTCGCGCATCTGTTCGGCACACTCGCCGGCAACAAGATCGATCGCACGCGGCAGGCCGCGACGCACATGGAGACCGTGATCGTGCACAAGGGAACGGACACGGTGATTGCCGCGCCGGATGGCCGCTGCGTCGTTGCGCCCCCGGCTTCCGCCTGGCTTTCCACTGCGGGCACCGGTGACGTGCTCGCCGGCCTGTGTGCCGGGCGTCTCGCGGTCACCGTCGATGCGTTTCGCGCGGCTTGCGAGGCGGTCTGGCTCCAGGGCGAGGCAGCACGGCGCGCTGGCGCGGCCTTCGTTGCGGACGATCTTCTCGTCCATCTTCCCGCCGCCCTGGAGAGTGCCCTGTGAGCGATCCCGATCTCATCGTGCGCATAGCGGCGCGGGGCGACGGCGTCACCGCCGATGGGCGCCATGTCGCAGGCAGCGCGCCGGGCGATCGGCTGCTCGTGGACGGGACGCTGATCAAGGGCCCCGATCATGTCGCCCCGGTCTGCCGGCACTTTCCGGAATGCGGCGGCTGCCAGCTCCAGCACCTCTCTGACGGGGCTTATGCCGATTATGTGCGTAGCCGCGTCGCGGGCGCGCTGGCCGGGCAGGGTGTGAGCGCGGGGGATGTCCCGCTCGCTTATGTCTCGCCGCCGCGCAGCCGCCGCCGCGCCAGTCTGCGTGCGCTGCGGCTCGGCAAGCGGGTGCAGGTCGGGTTCAGCGCGCAGGGCAGCCATCGCATGGTCGATCTCGCCCAGTGCGAGGTTCTGGAACCGCGCCTGTTCGCACTGGTGGCGCCGCTGCGCAGCCTGTTCGCCCGCCATCTGCGTGATCGCCAACCCGCCACGGTAGACATGGCGCTGGTCGATCAGGGCGTCGATCTGGTGCTGAGCGGCCTTGCCGTCGATGGGCTGGCCGTGACCGAGGCGCTGCTGGATTTCGCACGCGAGAACAAGCTGGCCCGGCTCCTGCTGGACGATGGGGACGCGCCTATGACCTTGTGGGAGCCCGATCCGGTCACTGTCCGTTTCGGCGAGGTCGCGGTTGGCTTCCCGCCGCGCGCTTTCCTTCAGGCCACGCGTGACGGAGAAGCCGCGCTGGTCGCGGCGGTCCGCGGCGCGATCGGCGATGCACGCATGGTGGCCGACCTGTTTGCCGGCCTCGGCACGTTCGCGCTGTCGCTGGCGAATGACGTGCCCGGGCGCAAACTCTATGCCGCGGAGGCCGCGCGCGATCTGGTGCTGGCCCTGCAGGCCGGTGGCAATCGTCTGCCCGGCCGCGTCTTCCCCGAGCATCGCGATCTGTTCCGCCGCCCGCTCACGCCGAAGGAGCTGGACCGGTTCGATGCCGTGATCCTCGATCCGCCGCGCGCCGGCGCGCGCGAGCAGGTGCTGCAGCTCGCGGCTGCCCAGGTGCCGGTCATTGCTTATGTCTCGTGCAATCCGGCAAGCTTCGCCCGCGATGCCGCCACTCTGATCGAGAGCGGCTATGTGCTCGAACAGGCGCGACCGGTCGGGCAATTCCGCTGGTCGACGCATGTCGAGCTGGTCGGCACTTTCAGGCGTTAAGGGCCCCCAGCAGCCCGTTGGCGGCGAGGACGAGCAGCAGCAGCGAGGAAAGAAAGAACAGGCCTGCCCGCACCGGGATAGTGTTCACCGTGGCCTGCCAGATGCTGTGCACGACGCGGAGCGCGACATAGGCCCAGGCGAGCCCGACATTGAGGGGCGAGCCTTGTCCCAGCACGGCCAGCGCCAGCACCGTCGCATAGAAGATCGTCGGCTGTTCCATGAGATGCGCATAATTGTGCGCGGGCCAGTTGATCTCGCGCGGCAGCACCCGGTCGAGATCCTGCCCCCGTCCGCCGCGCGCCTGATGCGGCGGGATCTTGAGCCGCGCCAGTGCCGGCATTCGCAGCGTCGCCATCCAGATCAGCATGATGAGCGACCAGATCACCAGCGTGAGGACCGGCGGGATCAGATTTGTGGACATGGAAAACCTCCCCGGAGTTGATCCGGGGAGGCTGTCTCAACGCATTTCAGTTGTCAATTGACACTGATCAGCGGCGCAATTGCACCACGTTGGAAAGCGAGGGCGCTGGCGCCTCGTCGCGATAGAGGCTCGCCATCGGCTCGTCCGCGACTTCGCAGATCGTGTCCGCGCCAAAGCCGTTGAACTCGGTCCGCATGGCGCTGCCATAGGCGCCGAGCATGCCGATTTCCACGAAGTCGCCGGCCTTGACGTCGGCCGGCAGCATGAAGGGACCGGCCATATGGTCCATGTCGTCGCAGGTCGGGCCGTAGAAGCTGAACGGCACCATGTCGGCCTCATTGGCTTCCGCCCGCAGCAGCTGCACCGGGAAGCGCCATCCGAGATGCGCGGCGTCGAACAGCGCGCCATAAGCGCCGTCGTTGATGTAGAGCTCATTGCCGCGACGGCGCTCCACTCGCACAAGGAGAGAGCTGTACTCGGCGCTCAGGGCCCGGCCCGGCTCGCACCAGAGCTCGGCCGAATAGGAAATCGGCAGGCTCTCGAAGGCGCGATGGATGGCGCGGAAATAATCCTCGAGCGGCGGCGGCTCCATGCCCGGATAGCTGGAGGGGAAGCCCCCGCCCACATCCACGATGTCCACCGTGACGGACGCATCGACGATCGCCGCGCGCACGCGCTCGATGGCCTGCGTGTAGGCATGGGGCGACATCGCCTGGCTGCCGACATGGAAGCAGATGCCCAGAGCGTCCGCCACCTGGCGAGTGGCCATCAGCAGATCGCGCGCATCGGCCAGCTCGCAACCGAACTTGGACGCGAGGCTGAGCTTGCTGTGCTCGGAGGAGACGCGCAGGCGGACGCACAGTTCGAGATCCGTGGCGCCCCGCGTCGCGCGGACGATCTTCTCCAGCTCCTCGATCGAATCGAGCGAGAAGGTGCGCACGCCGTGCTGGAAATAAGCCTCGCGAATGGCTTCTTCGGCCTTCACCGGGTGCATGAAGCAGAGCTTGGCACGGGGCAGGGTCCGCGCGGCCAGCCGCACTTCCGTGATCGATGCCACGTCGAAATGCGTGATGCCCGCCGACCAGAGCGTCCTGAGCAGCTCTGGCGAGGGATTGGCCTTGACGGCATAGAGCGAGCGTCCCGGGAACTTCTGCGAGAAGAACCGGGCGGCGCGGGCCGCAGCCTGCGGGCGAATGAGCGTTACCGGTGCTGCCGGTTTGAGGGAAAGAGCTACCCCCAGCGCGCTATGGTGCTTGTACAACTCAAGGGACCTCCAGTGGGTATCAGCCAAACAAAGCTGCCTTGCGGTGGAAGTCCCATGGGGCAGCAGGGGTGCGCATATATGGCCTGCATGGGGGTCTGTAAAGACCGGGGGCAAAAGAATCGCGTGATGGAAATCCTGAATTTCCCGCGATTTTACCGCGCGCTTCATGAAATGGCGGCCTTCCCGGCTCAATCAACCCCCGGCCGGGCGACATGGGTCGAATCGAGCCGTTCGCAGGACGCGGGGAGGGTTATCGCCTGTTAACCTTCTTCATTTACGTCGCGTTCGGCCAGTTATTTTCAGGAGGTGTCCATGTCGCTCATTGCCTATCTCGGGACCGACACGTCAGGGTCCTCGGGCACGCTTTCTCCCACCGCGCTGTCCGTCCAGCAGACCATCGCCCGCGTGACGTCCGGCACCGGCAAGAGCGGGACGGCCGGCACGAGCGGGGCCTCCCGAACCTCGCACGTGCTCATCACCATTCAGGCGCGTCGCGCGGCGGCCGAGAAGGCCGATGCCGGCAAGGACGGCGCGGCGCTCGCGGGCGAATTGCGCAAGGGGCTGGACGAGGCTTATGCGGCAGCGGGCACGAAGGACACCGCCGACCTGACGGCGTTCAGCGGCCGCGCCCTCGCCATCATCGCGCTGGGCGAGGGCAATGGTTTCAGCAAGACGGAGGCGGCCGCCGCGAAGCTGGAACTGCGCGCCCGTGACCGGCAGAGCCTCATCCAGCACATGACCGCCACGCCGCTGACCGCCGCTTCGCTCACGGCCTTCCAGAACGAGCGGCTGGCCGCGCAGGCGCTGATGAGCGCGGAAGAACAGCAGCTGCGTGAGGCCAGTCCCGCGCTGCGCTGAACGACGCGGCGGATCAGCTCAGCCGGTTCTTGAAGTCCTCATAGCCGAAGCTGCGCACCTCGCGCAGTTCGTCCGTCTCGCTGTCCCACAGCCAGATGGAGGGCAGCGGCACACCGTTGAATGTATTGGTCTTCACCATCGAATAATGCGCCTGATCGAGGAAGGCGATGCGTCGCCCCGGCTCCGCCGGCACCGGCAGCGCATAGTCGCCGATGATGTCGCCGGCGAGGCATGAGGGGCCGCCCAGCCGCACCAGCGGTGCGGCCGGATCCGCGATGCGCTCGCCCAGCATGGCCGGGCGATAGGGCGCCTCGATCACGTCCGGCATATGGCATGTCGCCGAGATGTCTGTCACCGCGACCGGCATGCCGTTGTCGATCACGTCGAGAAGCTCGCCCACCAGAATGCCTGCATCGAGCGCCACGGCTTCGCCCGGCTCGAGATAGACGTCGAGGCCGGTCTGCTGCTGCACCTGCTGCAGGAAGGCGATCAGCTCCTCACGCTGATAGTCGGCGCGGGTGATGTGGTGCCCGCCGCCGAAGTTCAGCCATTTGAGCTGCCCGAAATAATGCCGCAGACTGGGCTCGACGGCTGCCCAGGTGCGGGCCAGCGGCACGAAGTCCTGCTCGCACAGCGAGTGGAAGTGAATGCCTTCCACGCCTTCGAGATGCTCGGGCCGAAGCTGGTCGATGGGGAAGCCGAGCCGGCTGTGTGGCTGGCACGGGTCATATTTGGCGACCTCGCCCTCGGCGTGGAGCGGATTGATCCGCAGGCCGATGTCGAACCGACCGCCATTGGCGCGCTGGGCATCGAGGATCGGCCGGAAGCGGTCGTGCTGGCCGGGCGAATTGAAGATGATATGGTCGGAAAGCGCGCAGATTTCCGGCAGGTCGACTGCCTTATATCCCGCGCAATAGGTCGCCACTTCGCCCTTCTCGTCCAGCCCGCTATATTCCTCGCGACCAAGGCGCGCTTCATAGAGGCCGGATGCGCATACGCCGTCGAGATAGGCGGAGACGGTTGGCCCGAGCGCCCACATCGAGAAGGCCTTGAGCGCCGCGAGCATGCGGATGCCGCCGCGATCCCGCACGTCCCGCAGGATGGCGAGATTGCGCCGCACGGCCGCCGCATCCACCACGAAAGCGGGCGAGGGCACGCGGTTGAGGTCGAAACGGGCGAAGGCTCCGGGGTCGCCGGCTCTGGTTTCCATATCCTGCTCGCTCAATCTATGCACATGGTGGTGGCGACCTTGCCGTCCTTGAGTTCGGCGAAGCAGCCGAACAGCCGGTTTTCGGGCTGGCATCGCCCGGGCGCTGCCTCGCCCCGCTCCGGCAGGTCGCCGTCGGTCCGCGCGGCAAGGCAGCGGCCCCGGCATTCGGAACTGGACGTGCAGCTCTTGCCCGCATCCGCATAAGGGATGACGCACATCACCGTGCCCGCCCGGCCGCGCACCTGCAGCGTCCCGCCCTGCCGGACGCAGGCGTTCAGTTCGGGCGAAGGCACGCCTTCCACCAGCCCGATCTGCGGCGAGCAGCCGGCCAGCGGCGCCAGTGCGAGAGCAAGGATGAGCGTGCCGGTCCGCGCCATGCCTCAGAAGCCCAGCGGGCCGTCCAGTTCCTTCACTTGCCAGGGCAGGCCATGCTTGTTCAGCATGTCCATGAACGGATCGGGATCGAGCTGCTCGATGTTGAACACGCCCGCGCCGGACCAGATGCCCTGCAGCACCAGCGCCGCGCCGATCATCGCGGGAACGCCGGTGGTGTAGCTCACTGCCTGATTGCCGGTCTCGGCATAGGCGTCCTCATGGTCACAGATATTGTAGACGTAGAGCGTCTTCTCGGTGCCGTCCTTGCCCAGGCCGGTGGCGATGTCGCCGATGTTGGTCTTGCCCTTGGTCGTCGGCCCGAGCGAGGCGGGCTCGGGCAGCACGGCCTTGAGGAACTGGAGCGGAATGATCTCCACGCCATTGTAGATGACCGGGTCGATCCGCGTCATGCCGACATTCTGCAGCACTTCCAGATGCTTGAGATAAGCATCGCCGAACGTCATCCAGAAGCGGATGCGCTTGATCTCCGGGAAGAACTTCGCGAGGCTCTCCAGCTCCTCATGATACATGAGGTACATGTTCTTGGGGCCGACAGCCTCGAAGTCGAACGTCTGCTTGTAGGAAAGCGCCGGGGTCGTCACCCATTCGCCATTCTCCCAATGCCGCGCCGGCGCGGTCACTTCGCGGATGTTGATCTCGGGATTGAAGTTGGTGGCGAAATGCTGGCCATGGTCGCCGCCGTTGCAATCCAGGATGTCGAGCGTGTCGATCCGCTCGAAATGATGCTTCTTCAGCCATGTCGCGAAAACGCTGGTCACGCCGGGGTCGAAACCCGAGCCGAGCAGCGCCATCAGCCCGGCCTCGCGGAACTTGTCCTGATAGGCCCATTGCCAGGAATATTCGAAATGCGCCTCGTCACGCGGTTCGTAATTCGCGGTGTCCATATAATGCACGCCGGCCGCCAGGCAGGCGTCCATGATGGCGAGGTCCTGATACGGCAGCGCGAGATTGACGACCAGCTTCGGGCCGATCTGCCGGATGAGCGCAGTCGTGGCCTCGACATCATCCGCGTCCAGCGCGTAGGTGCTGATCGTGACGCCCGTGCGCTCCTTGACGGACGCCGCGATGGCGTCGCACTTGGAGACGGTACGGCTTGCGAGGTGAATATCGCTGAAGATGTCCCGGTTCATCGCCATCTTGTGGACGGCAACCGAGCCGACGCCGCCTGCGCCGATGACCAGCACCTTGCTCATCTGTAAGTCTCCGTGAGATCGAATCGATAAGCGCCTGCATATAGGGGGGCTCTGTGACAGAACAAGAATTGCTGGACCCGACGCGTTCGCCAAGACGCGAGGGCGTGTTGCGCGCGGCGGAAAAAGTGGCGGCGCTGCTGCCGCCGACGCCCCTGCTTCCGCTGGAGTTGGATGGACGCACGATCTGGTGCAAGGCGGAGGTCCTGCAGCCCGTCGGCGCTTTCAAGATCCGGGGCGCATGGCACCGGCTGAGCGATCTCGACGAAGCGCAGCGCGCATGCGGCGTGGTCGGCGTCTCCAGCGGCAATCATGCCCAGGGCGTCGCCTGGTCGGCCCGCCGGCTCGGCATCGCCGCGACGATCATCATGCCTTCCAATGCGCCCCGCGCGAAGCTGGAGGCGACACGCGCGCTGGGTGCGCAGGTGGTGCTCTACGACCGGGCACGTGAGGATCGCGATGCCATCGCCGCGCAGATGACGGCGCAGACCGGCGCGACGCTGGTCCATGCCTATGGCGATCCGTGGATCATCGAGGGGCAGGGGACGCTCGCCATCGAGGCGGCGGCGCAGCTGCGCGCGCGCATCGGGCGCGAGCCGGACCGGTTCGTCACATGCTGCGGCGGCGGCGGGCTGACGGCGGGCGTCGCGCTCGCCTGCCCGGACGCGGAGATCCACATCGCCGAGCCGGAGGGGTGGGACGATGTGCTGCGCTCGCTCGCCGCGGGCGAGATACTCCCGGTCGCGGACATGACTTACCCGACCGATTGCGACGCGCTGCAGACGCCGCGCACTTTCCCGATCAACTTCGCGGTGCTGCGCGAGCGGGTGAGCGGCGGCGCGGCCGTGACGCGGGCGGACGTGGCGGCCGCCATGCGCCTTGCGTTCGAGAAGCTGCATCTCGTGGTCGAGCCCGGCGGCGCGGCCGCGCTGGCGGCCGTGCTGGCCGGCAAGGTGGACGCGACCGACGCCACCATCGTCACCCTCTCGGGCGGCAATGTGGACCGCGAGACCTTCCTGCGCCTGCTCGCCGACTGAGCCGCGTGGGGGCAACGAAAAAGGGGTCGGCATGGCCGACCCCTTCTCCATTCTCGATCCTTGGCGATCAGGCTGCGAAAGCGACCTTGACGCGGCGACGGCGCATGGAGGCGCCGACAAGGCCCATGCCACCGATCATCATTGCCCAGGTCGCCGGTTCCGGCACGGCCGGTGCCGGTCCCGGCACGTCGGAGTTCAGCGTGATCGCGGCGAAAGCGACCTGATTGGCCGAGCCGCCGAAGTCCACCGACATCGCGATGCCCTCGAAGGCCACGCCGATCGGGACGAACGGGCAGAAGCCGCCGCCGGCGCAGGCAGCCGAGCCCGGATCGCTCGGCGTGGTCGCGAGGTTGATGGTCGCCAGCAAGTCGCCGGTCCCATCAAGGCCGCTCCACACGCTCACGAAGGCGGGATTGTTGATCGCGCTGTAATAGAATGAGAAGCCGGTATCGAACCCGCCGGCAACATTCATGGTCGACGCGTCGCCGGTCAGGAAGAACAGTAGGTTGCCGCCGGTGGGCAGGCCGCCCGAGTTGCAGCTGCCGCCCGGCTGCACGGAGCAGGCGATGGCATTGTCGGAAAAGCTGATGCCGTAATTGGTGCCGGGTCCGGAGCCGAGGCTGCCGGTGCCGCCATTGTAATAATCGAGAACCAGTTCCTGCGCATCGCCGTCCAGGCCGGCGAAATTCAGCGAAATCACCTCTGCATTGGCCGAGACAGCCGTAAAGGCGGCGAGCACACAGGCTGCCGCAGCGATTGAACGCTTCATGATGATAGTCTCCCACATACCGACCTATGATGGTCGGCTCCTCTCAACGGACATTCGCTTGCGCATATGCAGCCCACGACCCTGCTGCGTCCGGCGAATATCCTGCTCGATTCCCACGGGCTGCGTGGTATCCGATGCTCCATCCAGTCCGCGCTGTTCGTCCGCAGCTCCACCGTTTTGAGGCTGGTTCCGGGTGAAGGAAGCAGGCGGCAATCTAAATAAAGGTTAATGATTTGTAAACCATTCTGCCGCCCCGATGCTTGAGGGCGGCACAGTCCCCATCAGATAACCGGAAATAGTCCGTACTATCAAAGCAGTGAGTTCATCATGCGCGCAATGTTCTCGGCGGGCCGGCGCAAGCGCGAGCGGCTGCGCCAGACTTCCAGTTTCAGCGGCGTGCTGTTGTCGAGATAATCCTGCTGGATCGCGGCGACCGCGGCGATCGACTCCGCGTCGTGGAAAAGCAGGCTCGCTTCCTGATTGAGCTGGAAGGAGCGCAGGTCGACATTGCTCGATCCGACAATGGCGAGCCGGCGGTCGATCGAGACATTCTTGGCGTGCAGCAGATAGCGGTTGAACAGGTGGATGTGGATTCCGGCGACCAGCAGCTCGTCGTAGAAGGAACTCTGGGAGAGATGGACGAGTCGCTGGTCGATGACGCCGGAGACGATCAGATCCACTCTCACGCCCCGCGCCACCGCCGAGATCATCGCGTTCAGCACGCTTTCGTCCGGGATGAAATAGGGCGTCACGATGATGGCCCGTTCCCGTGCCTCGTGGAGCTGCCACACCAGCAGGGTCTCGAAGCCTGCGAGCGGATAGTCCGCGCCGCTCGGGAGCAGCTGCACGATGGCGTCGCCTGCCGGTGCGGGCAGCTCCTCGGGCGCCGCCGCCGGTTCGCCCGATTCAAGGCTCCAGTCCGCGCGCACGATGGCGTCCATGCTGGCGACGACCGGACCCCGCACACGCGCCACCAGTTCGCGATTGACGACGCCGGGGCGGAAGTCCCGGGCGACGATGTTCTGGGAACCGGCATAGCCGATCTCCCCGTCGATGACGAAGAGCTTGCGGTGGTTGCGCATGTCGCGACGGGTCCGGGCGCGCAGCAGGCGCAGCGGCAGCGTCTCGCAGACCCGTACGCCGCGCGTCCGAAGCATCTTCTGCGTGCCGCGCCGCCATGCCAGCGAGCCGACCGGATCGAACAGCACGCGTACATCCAGCCCGCGCAGGACGGCGCGGCCCAGTGCGTCCGCGATCCTGCGGCCGACCGCGTCGTCCGCAAAGATGTAGACAAGCAGGTGGACGCTCCTGCGCGCGCCGTCGATGTCGGCGATCAGCCGGTCGATGACCCCGTCATAGTCGTCGATCAGCTCAACCAGATTGCCGCCGGTCGCCGGCATGTGGCCCAGCGTCTCGGCCAGCGCGGCGACGGGCGCGCTGGCGCCCGGCGCCGGCGCATGCGTGCGCAACCGCTCGGCGATCCGCGCCAGGAAGGGGGCGAGGGCGGCGAAGCGCTCCCTCCGCCAGGCGGGGAAGCGCGGGCTGCCGATGGCCAGGAACAGCAGCAGCCCCGGCAAGGGCAGGAAGAAGATCAGCAGCAGCCATGCACGCGCCGCGGCCGGCGTGCGCCGCAGCGGCACGATCGCCAGGGCGCCGATGCGGATGATCCACTCCAGAGCATACCAGGCACGTTCGAGATCGGAGACCATTGGATCCATCGACTGCCCTTGTATCAATCGGGCCGCCATCCGGCGAGGGTGATGGCTGTCACCGATCTGCAATCGGACCGTCACGAACCCGACACCGCCGCAGGCTAGCGGGCGGCCAGACGGGTCAAACGTGGAGCAAGGCATGGGACATGTGATCGATCGGGCGGTCGTGAATCACGAGGCGCTCAGCCGGGAAGGGCTGCTGGAGCGTGCCTTTGCCTTCGCGTTCCGGGGGCTCGTCTATGCCCAGATCTGGGAAGATCCCGTGGTCGATATCGAGGCGCTGGCAATCACGCCGCAGAGCCATGTCGTCACCATCGCCAGCGGCGGCTGCAACGTCCTTTCCTATCTGACCGCCAATCCCGCGCGGATCACGGCGGTCGATCTCAACACCGCGCATATCGCGCTCAACTGCCTGAAGCAGGTCGCGGCGGTCAGCCTGCCTGACTACACCCATTTCCGCCGCTTCTTTGGCGATGCGGACAGCGCCGAGAACATCGCGGCCTACCGGACCTATATCCGTCCCTATCTCGACGAGACGTCGCGCCGCTACTGGGAAGGGCGGGATATGGTCGGGCGCCGGCGCATCGGCATGTTCCGCAGCGGCGCCTACAAGCGCGGGCTGCTCGGCGGCTTCATCGGCGCCGCGCATCTGGTGGCGAAGCTTTACCGCATCGATCCGCGCGTCCTGCTCGAGGCGCGGAACATGGAGGAGCAGCGGCGGATCTTCGAGGAGAAGCTCGCGCCGGTGTTCAACCGGAAGTTCGTCCGTTGGCTGACGGACCAGCCCGCCTCGCTGTTCGGGCTCGGCATTCCGCCTGCCCAGTATGAATCGCTGGCCGGGGACGAGAAGATGGCGGCGGTGTTGCGCCGGCGGCTGGAGAAGCTCGCCTGCGACCATGACCTCAAGTCGAACTATTTCGCATGGCAGGCGTTCGGCCGCGCTTATGGCCGCCATCAGGACGCGCCTTTGCCGCCTTATCTGGAGGAGCGGCATTATGACGCCGTGCGCAGCCGCACCGGCCGCGTCGACATCCGCCATGCCAACATGACCGACTGGCTCGCGACCCAGGCCGACGAGAGCGTCGACCGCTACGTCCTGCTCGACGCGCAGGACTGGATGAGCAATGCCCAGCTCGATGCGCTGTGGACGCAGATCACCCGCTGCGCGCGGCCCGGCGCCCGTGTGCTCTTCCGCACGGCGGCCGAGCCCAGCCTGCTGCCCGGCCGCCTTTCGCCCGCCTTGCTCGACCGCTGGACCTATCACGCGGCGGAATCGCTGGACTTCACGCGCGCGGATCGCTCGTCCATCTATGGCGGTGTGCATCTCTATTCGCTGGAAGGCTGAGCGATGACCGGCAGCCGGGGGATGGACGCGGGCAGCGAGGATCATGCCCGCGCCATGGATGCGCAATATGCGCTGCAGCGGCATCTCTATGACCTGACGCGCAAATATTATCTGCTGGGCCGGGACGGCCTCATCCGTGGACTAGCGGTCCCGCCCGGTGGTTCGGTGCTGGAGATCGGGGTGGGAACCGGCAGGAACCTTGCCCTCGTCGCCCGGCGCTATCCCCAGGCCCGCCTGTTCGGGCTCGATATCTCGGCCGAGATGCTGAAGTCAGCAGAGGCGAATCTCGCCCGGGCCGGGGCGGATGGCCGGACGCTGCTGGCCCGTGCGGACGCCACCCGCTTCGATCCGCAGGCGCTGTTCGGGGAGGCGGGCTTCGATCGCATCTATATCAGCTACGCCTTGTCCATGATTCCCGGTTGGAAGTCGGCGCTGGCGCAGGCGATCACGCTCCTAGAACCGCGCGGATCGCTGCACATCGTGGATTTCGGCCAGCAGGAAGCGCTGCCGGGCTGGTTCGGCTCGGCCCTGCGAGCCTGGCTCGATCGGTTCCACGTCACGCCGCGCGCGGATCTCTTCGAGGAAGCGCGGCGCGTGGCGGCGGCGCAGGGTGCCAGCCTGGAGGCGCGCGCGCTGTTCCGGGGCTATGCCTGGGAAGTGGTCGCGCGCCTTCCCTGAGCGCCCGGCACCGCCGCGTCGAGTCAGGCCGCCTTGTCGACCATTGGCCTTGGATCCCGGCCGCCCAGCAGCGCGGCCTTCAACAGGTCCCAGTCCGGCAGGCCATGGGCAAGCGGGCTCGCTTCCCGGAGGACCTGGTCGTGCCGCAGGCTGTCATCGAGCTGGACATCGACGGGCTCGATGAAATCCCGCTGTCGCAAGTCGTAGAAGGCGCGCGCGCGCGGCCGCGAGTTGCGCCGACCCCCGGGCAGGATCATCGCCAGCCGCTGCGAGCGGAGTTCGACCAGCATGCCGGGCGGAAAGATGCCGACGGAACGGAGAAACTGGAAGTAGAGCCGATCGTCGAAATGCCCGTGCCACGCCTGCATGGCGCCGAGGGCCTGTTGCGGCGTCCAGCTCGGCTTGTAGATGCGATCGGACGTCAGCGCGTCATAGACGTCGCAGATGGCGCTCATCCGCGCATGCACGCTGAGCTGCGCGCCCTGCCGGCCGAAGGGATAGCCGGTTCCGTCCATCTTCTCGTGATGGTGGGCGCAGACGTCCAGCGCGATCTCGGGAATGTCGGTGCTTTCCGCGATGAGATCCCGCCCGTTCAGGGTGTGCATCTTCATCTGCTCGAATTCGGCGTCGGTCAGGGGCCCGGTCTTGTTGAGGATCTCGATGGGCATGGTGACCTTGCCGAGGTCATGCAACAGCCCCGCCATCCCGATTGCGCGATGGCTGTCCTCGGGCAGGTCGAGCGTCCGGGCGAAGTTGATCATCAGCGTGCACACCGCGACCGAATGCATGTAGGTATATTCGGTCTTGGACTTCATCCGCGCCACGTGCAGCATCGCGGCAGGGTTGCGCATCACGGCGTCCGATATCTCCTCGACCAGTCCCGAGACGTCCGATCCCCTGACCGCGCGGCCGAGGCGTCCTTCTTCGAAGACGCGGAACATGATCCGCCGCGCGCGCTGCATCACCGCCTTTGCGCGCTCCAGATCCTGGTTGATCGGGGCCTCGCTGCGCGCGACAGGCACGAACGCCTCCGTCCGGCGCGGGGGACGCGCGCTGGCCGGGGCAGGGGCCTGGCGGGGCGCTGTCACAGGCACGGCGATGTCCTCGATACCAATCTCGATGACCACGCCGGAAACGTCGCTTTCCTGCACCTTGCGGAGCGTCTCTGGATCATCGATGCGGAAGTTCTTCTTCCAGAAGGGATGATGCAGCCATGAGCCCTCGAAACCGAGGACCTTCATGCCCATCCTCACCTTGCCGGGCGCGATCGTCTTCCTCATCCGTGTTCCCACCACATCGAAAGGGATCACGGCACATAGGGGGGCGTCGGCAAATTATTGGTTAAGGCCTGGCAATGCGCGCGGAGGACGCGCCGGTTGGTCGCCCGGCTCAGCCGAAGCGGCGGATCGCCTCGAGGAAGGCGGCGCCATAGGCGTCCAGCTTGCGCTCGCCCACGCCGCTGACCAGGCCCATGTCCCGCAGTGATTTCGGCCGGATGCGCGCCATCTCGTGCAGGGTGCTGTCGTGGAAGATGACATAGGGCGGGACGCCGGCCTCCTTCGCCAGATCCCGCCGGCAGGCGCGCAGGGCCTCGAAAATGGGGTCGTTCACGTCCTGCCCGCCTGAGGCGCGCTTGCGGCCCCGGGCTTTTGCCGGTTGCAGGACGAGGCTCACTTTCTCCTCGCCGCGCAGATAATCGCGCGCCGCCGGGCCGAAGGCGAGCCCGCCATGGTCATTGGCCGTGAGCGCGTCGAGCACCTGAAGGGCGCGGGCCACCGGCTTGATGAGCGGCGCTTCCTCCCGCCCGACGATGCCGAACACCGAGAGGGCGTCGTGCCCGCGCTGGACGATGCGCTCGTTGCTCTTGCCGGTGAGCACGGCTTCGAGATGGCCCAGGCCGAAGGACTGGCCCGTGCGGTGGACGGCGGAGAGCAGCTTCTGCGCGGTTTCCGTCACGTCCATGCATGCGGGCGGCTCAAGGCAATTGTCGCAGTTCCCGCACTGCGGCGGCGGCGTCTCGCCGAAATGCCGCAGCAGGACCGCGCGGCGGCACCCCGCCGTCTCGACCAGTGCGCCAAGCGAGGCGATGCGGGCGCGTTCGCCCGACTGCCGGGCAGGCTCCACTTCCGCGATCCGCTGGCGGGCCCGGACGAAATCCTCCGCGCCCCACAACAGCAGCGCGATGGCGGGCTCCCCGTCGCGGCCGGCGCGTCCGCTTTCCTGATAATAGCTCTCGATGGACTTGGGCAGGCCGGCATGGACGACAAAACGCACGTCCGGCTTGTCGATGCCCATGCCGAACGCGACCGTGGCGACCATCACCATGTCCTCGCTGGCGAGGAAGGCGGACTGGTTGGCGGCGCGAACCTCGCTGGAGAGCCCGGCATGATAAGGCAGCACCGTGCGTCCGCCCCGGGCCAGTCCCTGCGCGAGCTGCTCGGTGGCGGCACGAGTCGGCGCATAGATGATGCCCGGTCCGCTGTTGGCCGCCAGCACGTCCTGGAGCTGGCGCTGCAACCCGTCGCGCGGCTGGACGGCGTAGCGGATATTGGGCCGGTCGAAGCCCGAGATGATGAGGCCTTCGGGCGGGATGCCGAGCTGCGCGAGAATGTCGTCGCGCGTGTGCCGGTCCGCCGTGGCGGTGAGCGCGAGGCGCGGCACGTCCGGGAAAGCATCGAGCAGCGGCCGCAGCAGGCGATAGTCCGGGCGGAAGTCATGCCCCCATTCGGAGACGCAATGCGCTTCGTCGATGGCGAACAGGCTGATGCGCGCGCTTTCCAGCAGGGTGCGGAAGCCCGTGCCCGAGGCGCGCTCGGGCGCGACATAGAGCAGGTCCAGCTCGCCCGCGCGCAGCCGATCCTGCGTCTCGCGCCAGTCGCTGTCCACCGAGGTGAGGCTCGCGGCGCGAATGCCCAGCGCGCGGGCGGAGCGGAGCTGGTCGTGCATCAGGGCGATGAGCGGCGAGATCACCACGCAGCAGCCCGGCAGCGCCACGGCCGGCAACTGGTAGCAGAGCGACTTGCCTGCCCCGGTCGGCATGATGGCCAGCGTCGCCTTGCCGGCCAGCACGCGCTCCACGACCTGCGCCTGCACGCCCCGGAAGCCCTCGAACCCGAAGACGCTGCGCAGCAGGGCCGCCGGATCGGCCAGCATCGCGCTCATGCTTCCTGCGGCGCGGTGGAGAGGTTGAGGCCGGGCAGGCCGACCGAGCGGCGCCCGCCAAAGTCGGTCCGTAGCACGATGAACCCGCTTTTCTCGAGATGCTCCAGCATCCGACGGACGCGGCCGGGGCTGCGGGTGCCGTAGATATGGGCGAGCTGCTCGTCGTTGGGGCAGCTTTGCTGGTCGATCGCAGCGCGCGCGATGCACAGGAAGGGGGCCAACAGATCGTCCGGCACGGCCCGGGCGAGGTCGAGCACGGCCTGTTCGGCCTCGCTCTGCTCTCCCGAGCCGTTGAAGCCGCCGAGCGCCATCGCGAAACGTCGCCGGAAACCCGCAAGGCTCAGGCTGTTGGCGGGAAGGCGCAGCATGCGGCAGCGGACGGTGAAATCCTGATAGGTCACGGCTGCGGGCCGATAGGGCGCTTCGTCGTCCTGGATCATCTCGGCAAGGATGTCATCCAGCGCCGCGTCCATCTCTTCCCTTGAGAGCGTCTCGGCGGGGGCCGGGGCAGACGGCGCGCCGGCGGGCAGGTCCGGCGCTTGCGGCGATGATATGCGGTCGATCAGGCTGTCGAGCTTTTCCGGCGGCGGCGGGGCGGGCCGGGTGGGCGGCGGCGTGTCATCCTGCAGGTCGGCGTGGAGGAGCGCGAACATGTCCTGTGCCGGCGCCTCGGGCGGCGGGATGAGGCCGCTGATCGACGTGCGCGGCGCCGTCTGCGCCGGGCCGATCCGCGCGGCGATCGGGCGGCGGGTGATGGCCGGGCCCAGCGCCAGGAAATGGCCGCGCTCCAGGTCGCGGATCTGTTCTGCCTGCCGCCGTTCCATGCCGAGCAGGTCCGCCGCGCGCAGCATGTCGATGTCCAGGAACGTCCGGCCCATCAAGAAGTTCGAGGCTTCGGCCGCGACATTCTTGGCGAGCTTGGCGAGGCGCTGCGTCGCGATGACGCCCGCCAGTCCGCGCTTGCGGCCCCGGCACATGAGGTTGGTCATGGCTGCCAGCGAGAGCCGGCGCGCCTCGTCGCTCACGTCCCCGGCAGCGGCCGGCGCGAACATCTGCGCTTCATCGACCACGACGAGCGCGGGGAACCACTGGTCGCGCGGTGCGTCGAACATGGCGGAGAGGAACTGCGCCGCGCAGCGCATCTGCGCTTCCAGGTCGAGCCCGTCGAGCGCCAGAACGACCGAGGCGCGGTGGCGGCGAATCCGCGCGGCCAGCTCGGCCAGTTCGGCGCTGCCATAAGCCGCGCCGTCGATCACGACATGCCCGAAAGGCGCAGCCAGCGTGACGAAGTCGCCTTCCGGATCGATCACCACCTGCTGGACGAGCGCGGCGCTCTGCTCCAGCAATCGCCGCAGCAGGTGGGATTTGCCCGAGCCGCTATTGCCCTGCACGAGCAGCCGGGTCGCCAGCAGTTCCTCGATGTCGATGCGCACCGGCGCGCCGGCAGGGTCGTTGCCGATGATGATGGTATTGCTCACGGGCCCGCTCTTAAAGCCTTGGGCCGCAGGAACAAGGCGTTCAGACCAGTAAGGCGATGAGTGACAGCATCACGCAGGTCGCGACGGCATTCAGGGCCATGCCCAGACTGGCGAACGCGCCGGCCGTGGAATTGACCTGAAAGGCGCGCGCTGCCCCGAGTCCATGCGCGGAAATGCCCACCGAAAAGCCGCGCGCCCGGAAGTCTGAGATCTTCAGCGCATCGAATATCGGCGTTGCGATCATCGCACCCAGGATACCAGAGCACAGGACGATGGCGGTCGTCAGAGCCGGTATGCCGCCAAGCTGCGCCGCCATCTCGATGGCGACCGGCGTCGTCGTCGCGCGCGGCGCGGCGGAGGCGAGGATTTCCGGCGGCGCGCCGAACAACCACAGGATACTCACCACGCTGGTGATGGCCGTCGCTGCGCCAGCAAGGAGGGCCAAGGCGAGCGGCTTTGCGAGCCGCCGGATCAGGCGCCGCTGTTTCCAGATCGGCACGGCAAGGCCCACCACCGCCGGGCCAAGCAGGAAGTTCAGCAGGGCAGTGGACTCCCGATAGGCGGGATAAGGCGTTCCGGTCGCCAGCAGCAGGCCGATGAGCGCCGGAGTCGCGAGCAGCACGGGGTGACAGAGCGGATGCCGCCCGCTGCGCCGCGAGAGGATGTCCGCGCCTTCGAAGACGATGAGCGTGGCGACGAGCCAGAAGATCGGAATCGCGAGGATGGCGCTCATGGTGCCTCGTCCTTCGCCGGGATGCGCCGCGCGGCGAGGCGGAAGACGGTCACCGCCACGATCAGGGTGAGCAGCGTGGAGATCATCGTCGCGACGACCAGTGCGGGCCCGTAACGGGCGAGAAGCGGCCCTTGCTCGACCAGGCCCACCGCGGCCGGCACGAACATGATCGAGAGATGCGCAGTGAGCCATCCCGTGACGGCGCTGAGCGTCGGGCGCTCGCGCGGCATCAGGGCGAACCAGCCGAGCAGCAGCACCATGCCGATCACCGGGCCGGGCAGGGGCAGGCCGCTCAGCCGGTGGATGATCTCGCCCGCGAGCTGGCACAGGCAGAGCAGCGCGATCGCGCCGATCATGAGAGCATGTTCGCCATGGAGATCATCGCGCCCATCCTTCCTCCACGGCTCAGCCGATTGCCTTTGCCAGCCCCTGGCTGAGTTTCAGCGCCCCGTTGAGTCGCGCCTTGGGATCGCCCCATACCCGCTGGATGACCAGCTTGCTGTCCGGGCGGAGCTTGGCGATCTGGCCGATCTTCTGCACATAGCCGAGCAGGCCGGCGAGATTGGGACACTGGTCGTTGTGGAACGAGACCAGCGCGCCGCGCGGGCCGATGTCCATGCGGGAAATGCCGGCGGTGCGGCAATTGAGCTTCACCTCGATCAACGTGAGCAGATTGCGGGTCGGGTCGGGCAGCGGGCCGAAGCGATCGATAAGCTCGGCGGCGAACGCCTCGATCTCGGCCTTGTCCTCCAGCTCGTTGATGCGGCGATAGAGCCCCATGCGCAGGTCGAGGTCCGGCACATAGTCCTCGGGCAGCAGGATCGGCGCCTCGACATTGATCTGGGGCGACCAGTCCTGCCGGGCGAGCGGCATCTTCGCGCCCTGCGCCTTGGCCTCCATGATCGCGTCTTCCAGCATCGACTGATAGAGCTCGAAGCCGACTTCCTTGATGTGGCCGGACTGTTCGTCTCCCACCAGATTGCCCGCGCCGCGAATGTCGAGATCGTGGCTGGCGAGCTGGAAGCCCGCGCCCAGCGTGTCGAGGTCGGAGAGGACCTTGAGCCGCTTGTCCGCCGTCTCGGTCATCACCCGGTCGGCGGGCGTCGTCATATAGGCATAAGCGCGGGTCTTGGACCGGCCGACGCGGCCGCGCAGCTGATAGAGCTGGGCAAGGCCGAACCGGTCCGCGCGGTGGATGATGATCGTGTTCGCGCTGGGGATGTCGAGGCCGCTTTCCACGATGGTGGTGGAGAGCAGCACGTCATACCGGCGCTCGTAGAAGGCAGACATGCGCTCCTCGACTTCGCTGGCGGACATCTGTCCGTGCGCGGAGATGAAGCGAACCTCGGGCACTTTCTCGCGCAGGAAGTCTTCCATGTCCGCCATGTCGGAGATGCGCGGCACCACGAAATAGGTCTGCCCGCCGCGATAATGCTCGCGCAGCAGGGCCTCGCGCAGCACCACGTCGTCCCAGGGCATGACGTAGGTGCGCACCGCGAGCCGGTCGACCGGCGGCGTCTGGATCACGCTCAGCTCGCGCAGGCCGCTCATCGCCATCTGCAGCGTGCGCGGGATCGGCGTGGCCGTCAGGGTCAGCACATGGACGTCGGCCTTGAGCTGCTTGAGCCGCTCCTTGTGGGTGACGCCGAAGCGCTGTTCCTCGTCCACGATGACCAGTCCGAGCCGTTTGAAGGTCAGCCCCTTGGCCAGCAGCGCATGGGTGCCGATCACGATGTCGATCGATCCGTCGGCGAGGCCTTCCTTGGTCGCCTTTGTCTCGTTGGTGCCCACGAGCCGCGAGAGGCGGCCGATCTTCAGCGGGAAGCCCCGGAAGCGCTCCTCGAAGTTGAGATGGTGCTGCCGCGCCAGCAGTGTCGTGGGGCAGATGAGCGCGACCTGCGCTCCCGCCATCGCCGTCACGAACGCGGCGCGCAACGCCACTTCCGTCTTGCCGAAGCCGACATCGCCGCACACCAGCCGGTCCATCGGCCTGCCCGCCGCCAGATCCTCCAGCACGTCGGCGATCGCCCGGTCCTGGTCCTCGGTCTCCTCATAGGGGAAGCGATCGACGAAGGCCGGGTAGCCCGCGCTTTCCCGCTCGAACACGGGCGCGGGCCGCAATGCGCGCTGGGCGGCGGTGGCCAGCAATTCACCCGCGATCTCGCGGATGCGCTCCTTCATCCGCGCCTTGCGCCGCTGCCATGCCTCGCCGCCGAGCTTGTCGAGCGAGACGCCTTCCTCGCCCGATCCGTAGCGGGAGAGCACGTCCAGATTCTCGACCGGCACGTACAGCTTGTCACCGCCCGCATAATGGAGCTCGACGCAGTCGTGCGGTTCCTTGCCGACCGGGATGCTGGTCAGGCCCTCATAGCGCCCGATGCCATGGTCGGCATGGACCACGAGATCGCCCGGCGAGAGCGTCGCCAGCTCGGCAAGGAAGGCATCGGCACTCTTGCGGCGCTTCGTCCTGCGCACCAGCCGGTCGCCCAGCATGTCCTGCTCGGTCAGCACTTCCAGCTCGGCGGTAGCGAAGCCGTGGTCGAGCGGCAGCACGGCGAGCGCCACCGCGCCGCCGGCGGCCGTGCCCTGCGCTTCCTGCCAGCTGTCGACTATCGTCAGCCGCTTGACGCCATGGTCGGCGAGCAGGCCCGTCAGCCGCTCGCGCGCGCCGGCCGAATAGCTGGCGATGATGCGCTTGCGCCCTTTGCGCCCCGCCTGTTCGAGATGCCGCCCGACGGCCTCGTAGACATTCGCGTTCTGCGCGCGCTCGGGCGCGAAATCCCGCGCGCTGTCCACCGCGAAGTCGAGGACGCTGGCGCTTTCCGGTTCGTGGAAGGACGAGGTGGCGTGGATCGGCAGCGCGGCGATGGCGTCTGCCCATTGCTCGCCGGCCAGATAGAGATGCTCGGGCGGGAGCGGCCGGTAGCTGCCCGGCGACGCCCCGGCGGCGTTCACCCGATTGGCATGATAATCGCGGATCGCCTCGAACCGCGAGTCGGCCGCGCTGGCGACGCCGCCGTCCCGTAGCCAGAGCGTGTCGTCCGCAAGATGCTCGAAGAGCGGCACCAGCCGTTCCTCGAACAGCGGCAGCCAGTGCTCCATGCCCGCGAGCCGGCGGCCGTCGCTCACGGCCTGATAGAGCGGATCGCCCGTCGCCGTGGCGCCGAACATCTCGCGGTAGCGGCTGCGGAAGCGCTTGATGCTCTCCTCGTCCAGCAGCGCTTCGGAGGCGGGCAGCAGCATGAAGCCGGGCACCGCGCCGATCGTCCGCTGGGTGGAAGGATCGAAACGACGCAGCGTCTCGATCTCGTCGCCGAAGAAGTCGAGCCGCAGCGGGCCGGGTTCGCCGGAGGGGAAGAGATCGACGATGCCGCCGCGCACCGCATATTCGCCCGCGTCGTGGACGGTGTCGGTGCGGACATAACCATTGGACTGGAGCAGCGCGACCAGCCGGTCGATGGCGATGCGCTCGCCCGGGGCCAGCCGCGCCACCATCTGGCGGATGCGGAACGGCGTCAGCGTCTTCTGGGTGACGGCGCTGAGCGTGGTGAGGACGAGCTGGGGGCCTTTCAGCGGCGCCTGGAGTGCCTGCAGTCCCGCCAGCCTTTCCGATGCGGCGCGCAGCGAGGGGGAGGCGCGGTCATAAGGCAGGCAATCCCATGCCGGGATGCGCACCACGGCCATTTCCGGCGCGAAATAGCCCACGCTTTGCTCGATGGCGTCCATCGCCTGCGCGTCGGGCGCGATGAAGCACAGCCGCCCCTTCGCCGCGCGTGCGAGGTCGGCGAGCAGCACCGGGAGGAAGCCGTTGGGGACGCCGGACAGGGTGAGCGGCGCCCGGGCGGAAAGGATGCGTTGGATGTCAGTCATATGTCAGGTCTTGAAGCCCCTGCGGGGACGGGTGAGAGTGGCGCTCCCGTCCGCCGGCCGGGCACGCGCGCGCGCCTCTGCCCGGGGGCGGTCGCAGCGATGGTCCGGGCAGCGGCGTGGTCGTCACTTTGCGATGGGGATATAGTCGAGTGCCCGCATGGCCTGCATCATCGACCCCTCGAACTCGGGAGGGCAGGGCAGGGTTCCCAGCGCCCAGGCCATGATGTCCACGTCATCTTCCTCGAGGATCTGCTCGAACCAGTCGATCTGGTCGCTGTTCCAGCCGGCGGCATGGGTGTCGAAGAACCCGCCGATCATCAGGTCGGCTTCCTTGGTGCCCCGGTGCCATGCGCGAAACTTCATCCTGCGCAGGCGGCTCTCGTCAGTCATTTACGGCTCCCTTACCGCCCGCCGCCCTTCCGGCCGCAACGCTCGCAGGCCGGCGGGCGCTTTCCTGTCCCGTCGGCTTGGACTAGGGCGCACATAGTCATGCGACCTGATATTCTCAATCCGCTGTTCACGGAAAGCACTGCGCTCAAGGGCGTGGGCCATGTGCTCGCCCGGCCGCTGGAGCGCCTGGGCCTCACGCGCGCGGTGGATCTCGCTTTCCATCTGCCCGTGAGCTGGATCGAGCGGCAGCGCGTCCATCGCCTCGCCGATGCGGAGACCGGCCGCATGGTGGGCGTCGTGCTCACGGCCCAGGATTATCGCGCATCGGGCTCGGCGCGTGCCCCGTTCCGCATCCGCGCGGTCGATGCGGCGGGCGATGTCGTGAGCATCGTCTATTTCGGGAAGAATTCCGGCTGGCCGCGCAAGCTCTTTCCGCTCGGCGAGCCGCGCTTCGTCTCCGGCCGGCTGGACCGGTTCGGCGACGAGCTGCAGATCGTCCATCCCGATCATGTCGTGCCGCCTGAGGAAGCCGCCGGCATTGCTGATCGCGAGCCGGTCTACGGCCTGTCCGAAGGCATCACCAACGGGCGGATGCGCGAGCTGGTGGTGCAGGCGCTCGCCCGCGCGCCGC
This sequence comes from Sphingobium lignivorans, assembly GCF_014203955.1. Lineage (NCBI taxonomy): Bacteria > Pseudomonadati > Pseudomonadota > Alphaproteobacteria > Sphingomonadales > Sphingobiaceae > Sphingobium > Sphingobium lignivorans. Next base: position 2,446,485 of record NZ_JACHKA010000001.1, on the reverse strand, counting down.
AACTTCCGGAATGGATCGAGCCGGGGCTGCGCGCCCGCAAGCAATGGCCCGCCTGGCATGAGGCGCTGGCGGCGGCGCATCATGATCCTGCCGCGCAGGCTGCGCGCACGCGCCTTGCCTATGACGAGATCTTCGCCAGCCAGCTCGCCCTGATGCTGCTGCGGGCCTCGACGCGGCGGCGGCGCGGCGTGCCCGTTGCCGGGGACCGCCGCCTGCGGGACAAGCTGGCGCTGCCCTTCTCGCCCACCGGCGCGCAGCGGCGCGCCTTCGCGGAGATCGAGGGGGACATGGCCCAGCCCGTCCCGATGCTGCGGCTGCTGCAGGGCGATGTGGGGTCGGGCAAGACGCTTGTCGCGCTCATGGCCCTTCTGAACGCGGTGGAGGCGTCCGGGCAGGCGGCTTTCCTCGCGCCGACGGAGATTCTCGCGCGCCAGCATTTTGCGAGCCTCCAATCCATGCTCGCCGGCCTGCCGGTGAATGTCGCGCTGCTCACCGGGCGGGACAAGGGCAAGGCCCGCGAATCGACGCTGATGGGGCTGGCGGATGGCAGCATCCATATCCTCGTCGGCACGCACGCCATCTTCCAGGAGGCGGTGAGCTATCGCAATCTCGTTCTCACCGTCATTGACGAGCAGCATCGCTTCGGCGTCTCCCAGCGCCTCATGCTCACTGCCAAGGCGGAGCGCACGCCGCATCTCCTCGTGATGACTGCCACGCCCATTCCCCGCACGCTCACTCTCACGCAATATGGCGACATGGACGTCTCGCGGCTGGACGAGATGCCGCCGGGCCGGCAGCAGATCGACACGCGGGTCATTTCGGATGCGCGCATCGACGAGGTCGTCGCCGCGGTCGGGCGGCATGTCGATGCCGGGCGGCAGGCTTATTGGGTCTGCCCGCTGGTCGAGCAGAGCGAGGATGGTGACGAAGCCGCGGCCGAGGTGCGCGCGGCAGGGCTCAGGGCCCGGTTCGGGGCGGACAAGGTCGGCGTCGTCCATGGCCGCATGCCGGGCGCGGAGAAGGATGCCGTCATGGAGGCATTCGCGTCGGGCAGGCTGAGCCTTCTCGTCGCGACCACGGTGATCGAGGTCGGGGTCGACGTGCCCAATGCCACCTTGATGGTCATCGAGGCCGCCGAGCGCTTCGGCCTCGCGCAGCTTCACCAGCTTCGCGGGCGCGTGGGCCGGGGCGATCAGCGCAGCTTCTGCATGCTGTTGCATGGCCAGACCCTCTCGGAGACCGCGCGCGCGCGCCTGTCGCTCATGCGCGAGACCGGCGATGGCTTTCGCATCGCGGAGGAGGACTTGCGCCTGCGCGGCGCGGGTGAGCTGCTCGGCACGCGCCAGTCCGGCGAGCAGCGCTTCCGTCTCGCTACGCCCGAGCAGATCCAGGCTTTGCTGCCGGCTGCCCATGACGACGCGCGGCTGCTGATGGACCGGGACGGAGGCCTCGATTCCGAGCGCGGGCAGGCTGCGCGCACCTGCCTTTACCTTTTCGAGCGCGACGCGGCCATCGCACTCCTCTCGAGCGGCTGACTCAACGGAGGGATTAGAGCGCTCTCCCCTTCAGGGAGAGGGTTGGGAGAGGGGGCAACGCCATCGCCCCCCCAGGGGGCTCCCCGCTTGCGCAGGAGGGAGGGGGCCATCTGGGACGAGTATGCCGTGAGGTGGTCCCCCCATCAGCCTCGTTTTTCCCTGTCCTACATCCCTCCGCCGTGGCAGCCCTGCCGAACGCCTCTTCGCATCGAAGGAGACAGGGCAATGCGCAGCTCTTGTTCATTGGAGACCTTCCATCATCCGGCGAGACCGTCCAGCCCTGCCGGAGCAGGCGCCGGCGTCCGCCGCGTCGGTCCACCGCAAAGCGCGCGGAGAGCGGAAGATGAGACGGACGGGTCGTCATCTTCGTAAACTTCCAGACAGCAGCGCCGTGCTGGACCGGCATTGCAGGCAGTCGTGCCGGCCCAGAAATCGATCAGCCCGGGAGCGCGCCTTGCGCCTTGTCCGCAGGCGCGCGCAGCGCCGCCAGTATGTCGGGATAGGTCCGCGGATCGATCGGCACCATGAACTGGGCGCCGAAGCAGCCGCGCAATCCCCACATCACGCGCGCCTGGACAAGCCCGCATTGCGGCAGCCAGACGCTCACCGCTTCCCCGCGGACGAAGCGGGCGTCGCTGCAACGGGCATGGAAACCCCGGGCCGAGACATCGATCAGCCGGACGTCGAGCCGTATCTCGCCTCGTTCGATGCTGGTGGGGAAATCGACAAGATCGCGCGTCGTCTCCCGACGCTGGCGCGGCATGTCCGGTGCGATCCGAGGGGCCTCCAGGGTCATTCTCTCTCTCCTAGCGACTTATGGGTTGAGATGAGCTCGCCCGTCATATGTGCGGGCGTTTCGTCATTTTTCCTCGTAAAACGGGATCTTATCCATCGCTCCTGTCCTGGTGTCTTTCAAGAAAGGGCAGATAGGCATCCTGCGGGATCAGCGCTTCGAACTCGAGGCCGATGCGGGCGCCGGTCGACCATATGACCACGCCGCGCAGGCTGCCGAGGTCCGGCAGCTCAAGCGTCAGACTCTCGCCGATCGATGCCGGCATGTCGGACTGCAGCATGCATCCGTTCGCGGAGAGATTGACCACGAGCACGTCGCTCGGCGGCAGCGTGAGGCCCCAGATGCGCGCCGGGCAGGCGATGGTCTCGCGAACGGCGCGCCGGGGCTCATATTCGGTTGAGGGAAGCGACATCGACATTCCTCCGGCTCAGGACCGACCATTGTCCGCCCCATCCGTGAACCGGAGGTCAATCATCATCCCTAGCGCGCTGTAAACGATGAGCGGATGCTTTCCCCATGATCGGACAGGACAGCGCGAAGGCGGAGAGCCCTACGGCTCCCTGCCGCCACCCTTCCGCGCGGACCGCTCAGCGCGTCAGCAGGGCGTGACGCTTCTTGCCGAGGCTGAGCTTGACGGGCGCGTCCCCCACCAGAACCTGATGGGCGGGGTCGCGGATCGGCTGATCATCCACGCGCACGGCGCCCTCGGCGATCTTGCGCCGCGCCTCGCCATTGGACGCTGCAAGGCCGGTCTCCGTCAGGGCTGCGACGAGTCCGATGCTGTCGCCTGCCACCTGGATCGTGGGGAGGTCGGTGGCGGCCGCCGCCGCGCCTGCCTCGAAAGTGAGCCGCGCCGTCTCGGCGGCACCCTCCGCCGCCTCCCGGCCCCGGCACAGCGCCGTGGCCTCGTTGGCGAGGATCTTCTTCGCCTCGTTGATCTCCGCGCCCTCCAGCGCTTCGAGCCGCGCGATCTCATCGAGCGGGAGATCGGTGAACAGGCGCAGGAAGCGGCCGACATCGCGGTCGTCCGTGTTCCGCCAGAACTGCCAGTAATCGAAATGCGGCAGCATCGCCTCGTTCAGCCAGACCGCGCCGGCCATCGTCTTGCCCATCTTCCCGCCATCGGCCGTGGTGATGAGCGGGGTGGTGACGCCATAGACTTCGGTGCCGTCGACGCGGCGCGAGAGCTCGATGCCGTTGACGATGTTGCCCCACTGGTCCGATCCGCCCATCTGCAGGCGGCAGCCGGCGCGACGGGAGAGCTCCAGGAAGTCATAGGCCTGGAGGATCATGTAGTTGAACTCAAGAAAGCTCAGCGACTGCTCGCGGTCGAGCCGCAGCTTCACCGAGTCGAAGCTCAGCATCCGGTTGACCGAGAAATGCTGGCCGTAATCGCGCAGGAACGGCAGATATTCGAGCGCGTCGAGCCACTCGGCATTGTCGACCATGATGGCATCGGTCGGCCCGTCGCCGAAGGTCAGGAAGTTCTCGAAGACCGTCTTGATCGAGGCGATGTTGCTGTTGATCGTCTCGACGGTCATCAGCTTGCGCGCTTCGTCCTTGAAGCTCGGGTCGCCGACCTTGCCCGTGCCGCCGCCCATCAGCACGATGGGCTTGTGGCCGGTCTGCTGCAGCCGACGCAGGAGCATGATCTGCACCATGGACCCGACATGCAGCGAGGGCGCGGTGGGATCGAAGCCGATATAGCCCGGGACGACCTGCGTGGAGGCAAGCGCGTCGAGCCCGCTTGCATCGGTGATCTGGTGGATATAGCCCCGCTCTTCGAGCAGGTTGAGCAGGTCGGACTTGTAGCTTGCCATTTTCTTCTCTCGCGGCGGCCCGTCAGGAAAACGGTGGCGCGCTTAGCATGGGAACCGGACCATGAGTAGCATTTTGGCCGAGCGGGCCCTGCAATGCCATCCCGCGACCCCCTGCGCGGCCATCGTGGCGCTGGGTGCGCGGATCGCACGGACGGCCGATTTCGGATGGGAGATCAGCTTCATCGCGGCCGGCGATCCATCCCTGGTCAGCCTCCCGCCGGCGGCACCACCGGTGCATAGCGACGGGCTGTGGAAGACGACCTGCTTCGAATTGTTCTTCGCTCGCCCGGGCGATGCCTATGCGGAGCTGAATCTGTCGCCTTCCGGTGCCTTCGCCGCTTATCATTTCGATCATTACCGCACCGGCATGACGCGCATCGACCTGCCGGCGCCGGATATCGCGGTTACCGGCGGTTCGGAGCGGCTCGTCATGACGGCGCGCCTGTGCGAGGATTGCCTGCCGTGGGACCGCACCGGCAGGATCGGCATTTCGGCAGTGATCGAGGAGCAGGGCGGGCGGATCAGCTACTGGGCGCTCGCGCATCCGCCGGGCAAGCCCGATTTTCATCATCGCGATTGCTTCGCGCTCGCGCTTCCGCCACTGGGCAGCGCATGAGCTTCCAGACCGGTCTCGACCGCCTTCTCGCCGATCCTGCCTTGCGCCGGCCCCTTGCCGGCAAGCGCGTCTGCCTGCTGGCGCATCCAGCATCCGTGACGGCCGATCTCACGCATGCGCTCGATGCCCTGTCGGCCTGCGGTGACGTGACGCTGGCCGCCGCCATGGGTCCGCAGCACGGCCTGCGCGGCGACAAGCAGGACAATATGGTGGAATCGCCGGACTATGAGGATCCGGTCCACGGCGTGCCGGTGTTCAGCCTCTACGGGGAGGTGCGCCGGCCCACACGCGCGATGATGGACAGCGCGGATATCTTCCTTGTCGATCTTCAGGATCTGGGCTGTCGCATCTACACCTTCGTCACCACGCTGCTTTACCTGCTGGAAGCGGCGGCGCCGCTCGGCAAGGCGGTGTGGGTGCTGGACCGGCCCAATCCCGCCGGGCGTCCGGTGGAGGGGCTGACCCTGCGGACCGGGTGGGAGAGTTTCGTCGGCGCGGGGCCAATGCCGATGCGCCATGGCCTCACCATGGGGGAACTGGGCCACTGGTTCGTCGAGCATTTCGGGCTGGACGTGGACTATCGCGTGATTGCGATGGAAGACTATGACCCGAATGCCGCGCCCGGCTTCGGCTGGCCGTCCGGGCGGCTGTGGGTCAATCCCAGCCCCAATGCCCCCAATCTCAACATGGCCCGCTGCTATGCCGGCACGGTGATGCTGGAAGGCACCACGCTCTCGGAAGGGCGGGGGACCACGCGGCCGCTCGAACTGTTCGGCGCGCCGGACATCGATGCCAGGGCCGTGATCGCACGCATGAGGGCGCTCGCGCCGCACTGGCTGGAAGGCTGCATCCTGCGTGATTGCTGGTTCGAGCCGACCTTCCACAAGCATGTCGGCACGCTGTGCAATGGCGTTCACATCCATGCCGAGGGCCCTGCCTATCGCCATGATGCGTTCCGTCCCTGGCGCGTGCAGGCGCTTGCTTTCAAGGCCATCCGGCAGCTGCTGCCGGACTATCCCCTCTGGCGCGATTTCCCCTACGAATATGAGCTTGGCAAGTTGCCCATCGACGTCATCAACGGCTCGCCGCTGCTGCGCGAATGGGTGGACGATGCCGCTGCGACCCCCGCCGATCTCGACGCGCTGACCCTGCCCGACGAGGCCGCCTGGGCGCAGGCGAGGGCAGCGCATCTGCTTTACTGAGTGGCTGTCTGCTGGACTGCTCAATCCGGTTCGCCTTCGTAGACGGGCTGGTCACGACGCTCTGGGCTGTCACTCGGAACCTCGCGCCAATTCTCTGTTGATACATTTGTTGACACTCTGCCCGCGAGTCACGTATCATCGTTGTCGATACATCAAGGGCAATGAGAATGCGTGTTCATGTCAAGAAATGGGGCAATAGCGCCTCGGTGAGAATCCCGGCCTCGATCATGGCATCGGCATCTCTGCGCATCGATCAGGAGGTGGATGTCCGCGAGGAAGAGGGACGCATCATCATCGAGCCGGTTTCCACGCCTTCCTATGACCTGGACTCGCTGCTCAGTGGCATGACGCCTGACACCTTCCCGGAAGAAGTCGACTTTGGTCCGCCGGCAGGCAAGGAAGTCTGGTAGTGGGGGCTTATGTTCCGGAACTCGGCGATATTGTCTGGCTTCATTTCGACCCTCAGGCGGGCCATGAGCAAGCGGGCCATCGCCCGGCCGTTGTGCTGTCGCCGGCTTCGTACAATCGTGCGCGCGGGATGATGATCTGCTGTCCGATGACGTCGAGGATAAAAGGATATCCGTTCGAGGTTGTCGTGAGCGAGACTCCGCCAAGCGCGGTGCTGGCCGATCAGATCAAGAGTCTCGACTGGCGGGCTCGTCTCGCCTCCAGGAAAGGCGCGGTGCCCCAGGGCGTGCTGGTTGAGGTTCAGGCGAAAATTCGCGCTTTGCTGAACCTGTGAGGGCAGATCCTTCGCGCGCATCCGAACAGCAGAAATTCATAAACCCATGCCGCCGGTCCGCGCTCGGGCTGGGCGGCTTCCAGCCGGGCGCGGATGCGCGCGAAGCGCGTTGCGCCCGCCGGCATCGAATCGAAGTCCTGCGCGGCACGCGCTCCCGCCTGGCACCCGCCGCGGGATGCGGCGCGCCGGTGCCTCACCTAAAGGGTCGTCGGCGGTTTGTCAGTCCTGCATCTTGCGCACGGCGGCGCGGGCCTGGAGCAGGTCCCACATGCCGCGATGCTGGCCGACAAGCTGTGTCGCGCCGAACTGAACCGCCCGGGCGATGCGGTCCGGGTCGGGAAGATCGTTCAGTAGCGCCAGCGTTTCCGGGCGGCTGGGCACCGTGCAGATCGACGGCTCGATGCCGAGGCGAAGCGCACCGGCATCAAGGATGGCGCGAATGGGGTGCCATTCCAGCGTCAGCGTCACGGCTGTTCCGAGGGCGCATCCCCGCCGGTCGGATTGTGCGAGCATCTCGATCGCGTGCCGCTGCTGCGCGACGACGGTGCTCGTTTCGCTATGACCGGCGGTGCTTGGCAGCGGTCCGACAGCCACGCTCAGCCGGTTGAGGAACTGCCGCTCGGTCACGAACGCGTCGATTGACTTGATGAGCCACCCGCGAGCCAAGACTTCCACCGTCCGGGCGGCTGCATGATCGACCAGGCCCGGCACATGGCCATGGAGGAGCGTGACGAGATGGACGAAGTCGGCGAAGTCGACGAGGTCGCGGACGAACGCATGGCGCTCTCCCGCCACCGCGGGCGCGCAATAGCCGTGAGCCGCGGAGCCGTCCTGGTCGACTATGGCTGCGATCACGGCAGCGAGGCTGGAATTGGTCGACTGGCGGGGCTGCTCGTTCATGACAAACCTCATCGCGTCGTCCGTTACCGGATCGACGTCGTCCCCACACCGGAAGTAGAGCGGAGGACGTTAACAAGCTATTGATATTGTGCTCTGCGCCCACCCAAATTCTACCATGGACCGGCCGGAATTGGCACAGTTAATGGTGCGGAAATTTGGTTCCACGGCTCGTCCGGCCTGTGGCACGGGCTGACGTTTTGAGCGGGCAAGACGGACCTGTAACGCGCTCGGACAAATGGCCAGCTACGGCGCGAGAGGCGATCTCACTCGTGATTTGCGCCCTCCCATCCCGTGTCATAGAGAAAGCGAGTCGGCCTATTGACGGGCCCGGTCCGCACGGAGTTCCCGCTGATGACGTCACGCTATCGAGCCCTGCTGATCGCCGAGGCGGCCAACCCGGAATGGGTCAGCGTTCCGCTGGTCGGCTGGTCGCTGGCAAATGCGATCCGCTCGGTCGCTGACGCCCATATCGTGACGCAGGTTCGCAACAAAGCCGCCTTCGAGCGTGCCGGCCTCGTCGAAGGCCGGGATTTCACCGCTATTGATACCGAAGCGCTCATGAAGCCGCTCTGGACAATCATCGGCAAGTTGCGCGGCGGGGCCGGCAAGGGGTGGACGACGGTGACGGCGCTTCAGTCCTTATTCTATCCGCTGTTCGAGAGCATGGTGTGGCGTCGCTTCGGCAAGCAGATCAGGGCTGGCGAATTCGATGTGGTTCACCGGATCACGCCGCTTAGCCCCACCGCGCCGAGCCTGCTTGCCGGCCGCTGTGCCCGCGCCGGCGTCCCGTTCGTCGTCGGTCCGCTGAACGGCGGCATTCCCTGGCCGCGCGCCTTCACCAGAGAGCGGCATCAGGAGAAGGAGTGGCTGTCCTATGTCCGCAATGCCTACAAGGCGATGCCCGGCATAAAGCGGACGTGGCGGCGGTCGGCCGCGATCATCGCAGGCTCCCGGCACACTGCGTCGGAGTTGCCGGAGGGCGCGCGCGGAAAGTGCATATATATCCCCGAAAACGCGATCGATCCTGCGCGCTTCGCCGACTATGGCCAGCCGGATCGCTACGCGCGGCTCGATCTCTGCTTCATCGGCCGGCTGGTGCCCTACAAGGGGCCGGACGTTGCGATCGAGGCGGCGCAGGACCTGCTGCGGGCGGGCGTCGCTCGGCTCACGATCATCGGTGATGGCCCCATGATGGCCGATCTCAAGGCGCTGGCCGCCCGGCTGGGCGTGGCCGATGCCGTCACCTTCGCGGGGTGGGTGGAGCATCGCGAGGTGCCGGAGATCGCGCGGGACAAGTCCGTTTTCCTGTTTCCCAGCGTGCGGGAGTTCGGTGGCGGCGCGGTGATCGAGGCGATGGCGCTGGGGCTCGTGCCGATCATCGCCGATTATGGCGGTCCCGCCGAGATCGTGACGGGCGAGACAGGCTTCCGGCTGCCCATCGGCTCGCGGGAGATCATGCGGGATCGTGCGGCGCAGGTACTGGCGGAGATGGCGGCCGAGCAGCATGATCTCGCCGCGATGGCCGCACGGGGCAGGGCGAGGATCGATGCGCTCTACAGTTGGGAACGCAAGGCCGCGCAGGTCGTCGAGGTCTACGACTGGGTTACCGGCAAGCGACCCGATCGGCCGGACTTCGGCTTCTGACGAAAGGTGTCGCCGCGCATCGGGCGCGCGGTGGCGGACGGCCGAAGCGTGATGGGACAGGGCCGGCCTTTCAGGACCGGCCCATAATCCCGTTCATTGATCCAGGAAGCTGCGCATCTTGCGGCTGCGGCTCGGGTGCTTCAGCTTGCGCAGCGCCTTCGCCTCGATCTGGCGGATGCGTTCGCGGGTCACGCTGAACTGCTGGCCCACTTCCTCGAGCGTGTGGTCGGTGTTCATGCCGATGCCGAAGCGCATGCGCAGCACGCGCTCCTCGCGGGGCGTGAGCGAGGCCAGAACCCGCGTAACCGTCTCCTTGAGATTGGCCTGGATGGCCGCATCCACGGGGATTATCGCGTTCTTGTCCTCGATGAAATCCCCCAGATGCGAATCCTCCTCGTCGCCGATCGGCGTTTCGAGGGAGATCGGCTCCTTGGCGATTTTCATCACCTTGCGCACCTTCTCCAGCGGCATGGAGAGCCGCTCGGCCATTTCCTCCGGCGTCGGCTCGCGGCCCTGCTCGTGCAGGAACTGGCGGCTTGTCCGCACCAGCTTGTTGATCGTCTCGATCATGTGAACCGGGATGCGGATGGTCCGCGCCTGATCTGCGATGGAGCGCGTGATCGCCTGCCGGATCCACCAGGTCGCATAGGTCGAGAACTTGTAGCCGCGGCGATACTCGAACTTGTCCACCGCCTTCATCAGGCCGATATTGCCTTCCTGGATGAGGTCGAGGAACTGCAGGCCGCGGTTCGTGTATTTCTTGGCGATGGAGATGACGAGGCGCAGGTTCGCTTCCACCATCTCCTTCTTGGCGATGCGTGCCTCGCGCTCGCCCTTCTGCACCATGTTCACGATGCGGCGGAACTCGGGCAGCGAGGTGCCGCTTGCCTGCGCGATCTCGGCCACCTCGGAACGGATGCGTTCCACGGCACCTGCTTCCGCGCTCGCGAAGGCGCTCCATTTCTTGTCGATCTTGCCGACTTTCTCCAGCCAGGCCTCGTCCAGCTCATGGCCGACATACTGGTCCAGGAAGTCCTTGCGCGGCACTTTGTGGCGCTCCGCGAGGCGTAGCATTTGGCCGCCCAGCGTGGTGAGCCGGCGATTGAAGGCATAGAGCTGATCGACGAGATATTCGATCTTCTGCTGGTGGAACTGGACGCTTTCCACTTCCGCGGTCAGGTCCTCGCGCAGCTTGTGGTAGCTGGCTTCATCCTTGGCGGGGAATTCCACGCCATTGCCCAGCGCGATCAGCCGTGCCTGCTGGATCTTGCCGAACGCGCTGTAGAGCTGGGTGATGTTGGCGAATTTCTCGAGTGCGGCGGGCTTCAGCAGCTCTTCCATCGCGGCGAGGGAGAGCGTGTTGTCCTCTTCATCCTCTTCCTCGGCGCGCGGCGTACGGCGCTCGACCATGGACTCCTCGTCGTCGTCGGCGGATTCCTCCTCGACGTCCTCTTCTTCCTTGAAGGAGGGGCCGGCGGTCTTCTCGCTGATCTCGCCGTCATCGTCGCCTTCGCCGTCCTCGGAGAGCGATTCGGGTGCCGGGTCCTTGGAGAGCATGGCGTCGAGATCGAGGATCTCGCGCAGTTGCATCTCGCCATTGTTGAGGGCGTTGGACCATTCGATGATCGCGTTGAACGTGGTCGGGCTTTCGCACAGGCCCAGGATCATCGTGTCGCGACCGGCCTCGATGCGCTTGGCGATGGCGATTTCGCCTTCGCGGCTGAGCAGCTCCACCGCGCCCATCTCGCGCAGGTACATGCGCACGGGGTCGTCCGTGCGGTCGACGGTTTCCTTCTTCTTCTCGCCGACATTGCCCGAGCCGTCCTCGTCCTCGGCCGCGCCGTCGATCGTGTCGGCCTCGGGTTCGGCGCCGTCCTCGGAGTCATCGCCCTGTTCGTCGTTCTCGACGATGTTGACGCCCATGTCGTTGAGAGCGGACATAACATCCTCGATCTGCTCGGAAGACATCTGGTCCTGCGGCAGGGCGTTGTTCAGCTCGTCATAAGTGATGTAGCCGCGCTTCTTGGCGCGGGCGATCAGCTTCTTGATCGAGGCCTCGTTGAGGTCGAGCAGCGGTGCATCGCCGCTCTCTTCGGTGCCTGCTTCGTTCTGGTTGATCTTGCTCGCCATGCGTCGCCTTGCTCCAAGCCGGGCGCATCACGCACCAGCCATAAGTTCATTCTTCGGGGGGTTGGGCCAGTTCGGCCACGCGCGCGGCCAAATCCGCCTTCAGCTTGCGCAGGGACTGCTGACGGGCAAAGCCCGCTTCGTCCAGTTGATCCGCCATCGCCCTTGTGACCGCCGCCAGCTCAGCGTCGATTCGCGGCATCGCCACAATCACCGCGATAGCCTCCGCCAGGTCACGCTGTGCGCGCTGCCTGTCCGTTTCGGCCCGGGTGAAGGTGAACTGCAGCGCATCGGCGCGGAGCAACCCCTTCGCCATATTATACACTTCACTGTCGCCCAATATGGTAAGCAGTCGCTCTGTTTCAACAGTTTCTTGGATGTCGCTCGCTTCAATCAGCCTGTCGAGCAATCGCGCGAGTCGTTCGTCGGTGAGCGTGAGGCTCGCCAGCGCCTCGCGATGGATGAGAATTTCCTCGGGAAAGCGCAGCAGACCGGCAATCACCGCGCGCAGCAGCATGGCGTCGCTGCCGCTCGCGCCGATGGCGCGTGCTTCGTCCGTCGGCGGCGGGGGAGGGGGCGTCCACCGCCCGCCACGCTGGTCGCGCGCCGGCCTGCGGGCGGGCTGTCCGCCGAAGCTGGGGGTCTGGCGCGGCGCGAAGAACAGGGCGTCGTAGCGCTCCTTGAACATCCGGCTGTAGAGCGCGCGGATGTCCCCGTCCGAGATCGTGCGGCACAGCTCGGCGAGGCGCTGCTTGAAACCGGCGCGCGCTTCCGGCGTATCGAGCGGCAGCGCTTCATGCTCGTGGCGCCAGATGAGCTCCACGAGCGGGATGGCGCCGGACAGCACGTCTTCCAGGGCCCGGGTGCCCGCGCTCCGGATGAGGTCGTCCGGGTCCTGTCCGGCCGGCAGGGTCGCGAAGGCGAGGCTGTGACCGGGTCGCAGCAGCGGCAGTGCGCGATGGGCCGCGCGCAGGGCCGCACGCTGGCCCGCCGCATCGCCATCGAAGCAAAGCAGCGGGGTCTCGACCATCGTCCAGAGCTTCTCGATCTGCGCCTCGGTCAGGGCGGTCCCGAGCGGCGCCACGGTCTCGCAGATGCCGGCCTGCGCCATCATGATGACGTCCATATAGCCCTCGACCACGATCAAGCGGCCGGCCTTGCGCGCGGCCGGCGCAGCCTTGTCGAGATTGTAGAGGGTGCGTCCCTTGTCGAACAGCGGCGTTTCGGGCGAGTTCAGATATTTGGGCTCGCCCGGTCCCAGGATGCGGCCGCCGAAGGCGATGACCCGGCCCCGCTGGTCGCGAATCGGGATCATCAGCCGGCCGCGGAAACGGTCGTAGCTGTCGCGGTTGCCGTCTTCAGGCTGGATCAGCATGCCGCTTTCGACCAGCATGTCCTCGGGAAACTCGTGCAGGGCCGCCTTGAGCCTGCCCCGGCTATCCGGCGCGTAGCCCAGGCCAAAGCTGCGGCGAGTCGCGTCCGAGATGCCGCGCCGGGCGAGATATGCCGTTGCCTGCGTTCCCTCCTGGCCGGCGAGCTGCGCCTCGAACCAGCCTTGCGCCGCCGCCGTCACATCGTGCAGCGATCGCGCCTTCTCGGCGCGTTTCGCCGCCCGCGGGTCCGGTGCCGGCACCTCCATCCCCGCTGCCGCCGCCAGTTCCTTCACGGCATCGAGGAAAGGCAGGCCGCGCTGGTCCGTCATCCAGCGGATGGCGTCGCCATGCGCACCGCAGCCGAAGCAGTGGTAGAAGCCCTTCTCGTCGTTGATCGTGAAGCTGGGCGTCTTCTCGTTGTGGAAGGGGCAGCACGCCTTGTATTCCCGCCCGGCCTTCTGGACCTTGATGGTCTTGCCGATCAGGGTCGAAAGCGTTGTGCGCGCGCGCAGTTCGTCCAGCCATTGGGGCGAGAGGCTCATGACGAACGCGCCCGCCGGGGGCCTTGCCCTGGCTGGAAAACATGGAGTCTACGGGGAAACGGCGCCAGGCGAACCATTGAGCCGCCACCCTAGCACCGCTGGAGGGCGGGCGGAAGGGCGCGTGCCCTGCCGCCCGTCTTTCAGTCGTTCAGCCCTGCTGGAAAGCGACGGCGAGCTTGCGCGGTTTCTGGCGCATTGCCGCGCCGGCCATGGCGAAGCCGGCGATCAGCATGGCCCATGTGGCAGGTTCGGGAATGGCCGGCGTCGTGCCCGCTTCCTCGATGACGAGCGTGTAGCTTCCCGGGCCGAACAGGTCCGCCAGCGCATAGGTGCCGGTTAGGAAGGTCGGCGCGCCCGTCGATCCCGAGAAGAGCTGGCTGCCCGTGGCGTCGAGCAGATAGGCGTCTCCGTAGAAGTCGATGATCGAGAAGCCGCCCGCCTCGTCGCCGGTCCAGAACTGGAGGTCGACGATACCGAGCGCCGCGTCCGGAAAGCCGGAGACGTCCCAGATCGTGAACGAGCTGCCGTCGAACACGTCCGGCACCGGGCTCGAATCGAGCTGGAAGCTTGCCGAATAATCGCCGGTCAGCGTGAAGTTGAACAGCACCGCCTGCGCCGGCGCCGCGAAAGAAAGAGCCGCTGCTGCAGCGGCAAGCACGCCCACATGTTTCATCATCATCCCCTGTCCAGTCCCACGATGAACGCGCCGGCTCCCGCAAGAGCGCGGCGCGGCGACAAGGAAACATGGTTAAGGACTGATTGCACCTGTTAATTGTGCATCTGCGAAGCCGGCGGGGCGCTCATCTGTCCCGGCATGAGCCAGGCGTTCAGCTCGCCAGCGCGGCTTTCACCATCGCGCTGGCCTTGCTCATGTCGAGCACGGTGCCGTGCCGGTCCTTCAGCACCGCCATGACCTTGCCCATGTCCTTCACAGACGTAGCGCCGACCTCGGCCTTGATCGCCTCGATCGCGGCGCGAGTCTCGTCCTCGCTCATCTGCCGGGGCAGGAAGCTCTCGATGACCTCAAGCTCCGCCTGCTCCTGCGCGGCGAGTTCGGCGCGGCCGCCCTGTTCGTACATGGCGATCGATTCGCGCCGCTGCTTCACCATCTTCTGGAGCACGTCGACCACGATGACGTCGTCATCCGGCACCTGCGTGGCGGTGCGCAGCTCGATGTCGCGATCCTTCAGCTTCGCGAGGATGAGGCGCACGGCCGCAAGGCGGGCCTTGTCGCCGCCCTTCATTGCCTGGATCTGCGCAGCCTTGATGCCGTCGCGAATCATTTCGCGTCCTCCGTTCCGCCTTGTGGGAAAGGATGACATATAAGGCGGCACGATGAATTTTAATAGGATTGACCATGCAGGTCCGAAATCCTAGTGACCCGGCCGTTTAGCCAGCGCTCCGGGCGCCGGCCTGCAAGCGACAGCATAAGGAACCCAGTGCCATGGCGAACGCCAGATACCCGACCGTGCCCAAAGGAGCGACGGGGGTATTGGTTCTTGCCGATGGCACGGTCATTTTCGGCCGCGGCTTCGGCGCGAGCGGGGAAGCGGTGGGCGAGCTCTGCTTCCACACCGCCATGACCGGCTATCAGGAGATCATGACCGATCCGAGCTTCGCCGGTCAGATCATCACCTTCACGTTCCCGCACATCGGCAATGTCGGCACCAATCCGGAGGATGTGGAAGCCGATACGCCCTGGGCGCTCGGCTGCGTGGTGCGCGAGGACGTGACGGCGCCATCGAGCTTCCGCAATGTCGAGCCCTTCGACCAGTGGCTGAAGGCGCATGGCCGCATCGGGCTCGCGGGCGTCGACACGCGCGCGCTCACCCGGCGCATCCGCATGGCCGGCGCGCCCGATGCGGTGATCGCGCATGACCCCGAGGGCAAGTTCGACCTCAAGGCCCTGCACGAGAAGGCGAAGGCCTGGCCCGGCCTCGAGGGCATGGACCTGGCCGTCGAAGTCACTGGCGAGCAGCGCGACTGGACCGGCGGGCCCTGGCGTCTCGGTTTCGGTTATGAGCCGACGGAGACGGACGAGCCATCAGCCGACGATAGGCCTCATGTCGTTGCCATCGACTATGGCGCCAAGGACAATATCTTCCGCAATCTGGTGAAGGCCGGCGCCAAGGTCTCCGTCCTGCCCGCGACGGCGACCTATGAGCAGATCATGGCGCTCAAGCCCGCCGGTGTCTTCCTTTCCAACGGCCCCGGCGACCCCGCCGCGACCGGCGAATATGCGGTGCCCGTCATCAGGCGGCTGATCGATGACGACATGCCGATCTTCGGCATCTGCCTCGGCCACCAGCTTCTCGGCCTCGCGGCGGGCGCGCGCACCAGCAAGATGCATCAGGGCCATCGCGGCGCCAATCATCCGGTCAAGCGGCTGGAGGACGGGGTGGTGGAGATCACTTCCATGAATCACGGCTTCGCCATCGATGCCGACAGCCTGCCGGCCAATGTCGTGCAGACGCATGTGAGCCTGTTCGACGGCTCCAATTGCGGTATCGCCTTCACCGACAAGCCGGTCTTCGGCGTGCAATATCATCCCGAAGCATCGCCCGGGCCGCAGGACAGCTTCTATCTGTTCAAGCGGTTCGTGGAGGGGCTGAAGTGACGTCCTCCCCATATCGGGGGAACGCGTTCGCTCCCTCTCACCCTTCAGGGGGAGAGGGGTGGGGAGAGGGGGCTTTCACCCTCCCGGCCAAGCGCGATGAGGATCGTGCGTACGACCCCGTCGATATTGGTCATGATTTCTCCGTTGGTGAAACGCAGGACCCGAAAGCCGCGCGCCTCGAGGGCCGCCGTGCGTTCGGCATCGGCCTGCTCCCGGCCGGCATGCGTCTCCCCGTCGATCTCGATCACCAGTTTCAGCGAGCGTGCGGCGAAATCGGCGACATAAGGCGCGAGCACAACCTGCCGCTGGAATTTGACGCCCAGCTGTCCCGCCCGCTGCACCGACCAGAGCGCTCGTTCCGGCGCGGTCATGTCGCTGCGCAGTGTCTTCGCGCGATCCCGCGTTATCTCGTGTCGCTTCGCCATTCCCCCTCTTCCAACCCTCTCCCCCTGAAGGGTGAGAGGGCTCGTAGCATGCAACAAGGCCGATAATGCCCAAAAGAACAGACATCTCCTCCATCCTCATTGTCGGCGCCGGCCCGATCATCATCGGTCAGGCGTGCGAGTTCGATTATTCGGGCACGCAGGCCTGCAAGGCGCTGAAGGAAGAGGGCTACCGGATCATTCTGGTGAACTCCAACCCGGCCACGATCATGACCGATCCGGAGATGGCGGACGCGACCTATGTCGAGCCGGTGACGCCGGAGATCGTCGCCAAGATCATCGAGAAGGAGCGCCCCGACGCGATCCTGCCGACCATGGGCGGGCAGACCGCGCTCAACACCGCGCTCGCGCTGTTCAACGACGGCACGCTGGAGAAATACGGCGTGCAGATGATCGGCGCGGACGCCGAGGCGATCGACAAGGCGGAGGACCGCCTCAAGTTCCGCGACGCGATGGACAAGATCGGCCTCGAAAGCGCCCGTTCGCGCATCGCGCACACGATGGACGAGGCGATGGCGGCGCTGGAGTTCATTGGCCTGCCCGCGATCATCCGGCCCAGCTTCACCATGGGCGGCACCGGGGGCGGCGTCGCCTATAACCGGGAGGAGTTCGTCCGCATCGTCACCTCGGGTCTCGATGCCTCGCCGACCACCGAAGTGCTGATCGAGGAATCGCTGCTCGGTTGGAAGGAATATGAGATGGAAGTCGTCCGCGACCGCGCGGACAATTGCATCATCATCTGCTCGATCGAGAATGTCGATCCGATGGGCGTCCACACGGGTGATTCCATCACGGTCGCGCCGGCGCTGACGCTGACCGACAAGGAATATCAGATCATGCGCAACGCCAGCATCGCGGTGCTGCGCGAGATCGGCGTGGAGACGGGCGGGTCCAACGTCCAGTTCGCGGTCAATCCCAAGGACGGCCGTTTGATCGTCATCGAGATGAACCCGCGCGTCAGCCGCTCCTCGGCGCTGGCGTCCAAGGCGACGGGCTTTCCCATTGCCAAGGTCGCGGCCAAGCTGGCCGTCGGCTACACGCTGGACGAGATCCAGAACGACATCACGGGCGTCACGCCCGCGAGCTTCGAGCCCACCATCGACTATGTCGTGACCAAGATTCCGCGCTTCGCCTTCGAGAAGTTCAAGGGCGCCGAGCCGCTGCTGGGCACCGCGATGAAATCGGTCGGCGAAGTGATGGCGATCGGCCGGAACATCCACGAATCCATGCAGAAGGCGCTGCGGGGGCTCGAAACCGGGCTCTCCGGCTTCAATCAGGTCGATCATCTGGTCGGCGCGAGCAAGGACGAGATTATCGCCGCGCTTGGCCAGCCCACGCCGGACCGGCTGCTCATTGCCGCGCAGGCGCTGCGCGAGGGGTTGAGCGTCGAGGAGATCAATGCGGTCGCCCGGTTCGATCCCTGGTTCCTCGACCGGCTTGCCGAGATCGTCGCGGCCGAGCGGCAGGTGATGGAGAACGGCCTGCCGCGCGACGCCCAGACCATGCGCGCGCTCAAGGCAATGGGCTTTTCGGACAAGCGGCTTGCGTGGCTCGCCCTGCAGTCGGCGAACGTGCCCGGCGGCATGGAGAACGCCATCCGTCGCGGTTCCGGACTGGTGCGCGAGGCTGTCGTCGCCATGACGGGTGGCGTGACGGAGGAGGAAGTCCGCGCGCTGCGCCACAAGCTGGGCGTGCGCCCGGTGTTCAAGCGCATCGATACCTGCGCGGCCGAGTTCGAGGCGCGCACGCCCTACATGTATTCCACTTACGAGGCGCCGACCTTCGGCGAACCCGAGGACGAGAGCCAGCCGAGCGACCGGCGCAAGGTCGTGATCCTGGGCGGCGGACCCAATCGGATCGGGCAGGGCATCGAGTTCGATTATTGCTGCTGCCACGCCTGCTTCGCGCTGGAGGATGCCGGCTACGAGACCATCATGATCAATTGCAATCCGGAGACGGTGAGCACGGATTATGACACGTCCGACCGGCTCTATTTCGAGCCGCTGACCGCCGAGGATGTGCTGGAGATCCTGCATGTCGAGCAGTCGCGCGGCACGCTGGCCGGCGTCATCGTGCAGTTTGGCGGGCAGACGCCGCTCAAGCTGGCGCAGGCGCTGGAGGATGCGGGCATCCCCATTCTCGGCACGTCGCCGGACGCCATCGACCTGGCCGAGGACCGCGAGCGTTTCGCGGCGCTGATCGAGAAGCTGGGCCTGCTCCAGCCCGCCAACGGCATCGCGCGCAGCAGGGAGGAAGCGATCGCCGTCGCCGGCCGCATCGGCTATCCGGTGCTCATGCGTCCCTCCTATGTGCTGGGCGGCCGGGCAATGGAGATCGTCGACGGGCAGGCGCAGCTCGAGGAATATATCGCCACGGCCGTGCAGGTCTCCGGTGATTCGCCCGTGCTGATCGACCAGTATCTGCGCGATGCGGTCGAGGTGGACGTGGATGCACTGTGCGATGGCCGGGACGTGGTCGTCGCGGGCGTGCTCCAGCATATCGAGGAGGCCGGCGTGCATTCCGGTGACAGCGCCTGCTCGCTGCCGCCCTACAGCCTGCCCGAAGCTATCATCAGCGAGATCGAGCGGCAGACGGACGTGCTTGCCCGGGCGCTCCATGTGCGCGGCCTCATGAACATCCAGTTCGCGGTGAAGGACGGCAACGTTTATCTCATCGAGGTCAACCCGCGTGCGTCGCGCACCGTGCCCTTCGTCGCCAAGGCCATCGGCACGCCCATCGCAAAGATCGCCGCGCGGGTCATGGCGGGCGAGATGCTGGCGGACCTGCCGAAGATCGATCGCAACGCGATCAGCCATATCGCGGTCAAGGAAGCGGTGTTCCCGTTCAATCGCTTCCCGGGCGTCGATCCGGTCCTTTCCCCGGAAATGAAGTCCACTGGCGAGGTCATGGGCATCGACGTCGATTTCGCGACCGCTTTCGCCAAGGCGCAGATCGGCGCCGGTACTGTCCTCCCGAAGGAGGGCACGGTCTTCGTGTCCGTGAAGGACAGCGACAAGGCGGTCATCCTGCCTGCCGCCCGCAAGATCGCCGCGATGGGTTTTCGTATCGTCGCGACCGGCGGCACGGCGAAGTTCCTGTCGGAGGCCGGGCTGGAGATCGAGACGATCAACAAGGTGGCGCAGGGGCGGCCCCATATCGTGGACCGGATCACCGACGGCGCGATCGACCTGATCTTCAATACGACGGAAGGGTGGCAGTCGCTCATCGACAGCAAGGCGATCCGCACGAGTGCGCTGCGCCTCAAGGTTCCGAGCTTCACCACGGCGGCTGCGAGCCTTGCCGCGGTGGACGCCATCGAGGCCTTGCGCGCGCGTCCCCTTGAAGTGCGGTCGCTCCAATCCTATTATCAGGCGTCGCAGGACTGATCTTCCGACAGACATGAAATCAGCATGCGAGCTGGCCGGAGCCGCCGGTCGGCAAGGGAATGCGCGCTTCCGGACAGCCGTTTGAAGCCAAGTGAAGAGATTGGGGAGTGTAGATGGCCACCGTTGAGAAGTTGCCGATGCTGGCTGTTGGCTATGAAAAGCTGACCGATCATCTGCGTGCCCTCAAGGCGGAGCGTCCCAAGATCGTGGACGCGATCGAAGAGGCGCGTGCGCACGGCGATCTTTCCGAGAATGCCGAATATCATGCCGCCAAGGAGCGGCAGGGCCAGGTCGAGGCGACGATCGCCGATCTGGAGGACAAGCTCTCGCGCGCGCAGGTCATCGATCCCAAGTCGCTGTCAGGCGACAAGATCATCTTCGGCGCCACCGTCACCCTGCGGGACGAGGACGAGCAGCCGGTGCGCTACCAGATCGTGGGTCAGGCGGAAGCCGACGCGAAGATGGGCATGATCAGCTACAACTCGCCTCTGGGCCGTGCGCTGATCGGGCGTCAGGTCGGCGAGGAAGTCGAAGTGACCGTGCCGTCCGGCGACAAGTTCTACCTCGTCGAGAAGATCGAGTTCATTTGAGCCGTTCCGCGGCGCACGAGGTCCAGCTTTCATGTCAGTGACGCTTCCCCGGGGGCCGGCGACGAACATCCTGGCGGCGATCACGCTGCTTGCCTTCCTGCCGGTCCAGCTGGCGGGCGAGACGGATCGCGCCGCGATCCTGGCCGGTTTCATCCCGGAGCGCGTCACGGCGCTGGCCGCGCAGAACATATCGCTGGATATTCCGTGGCTGCCGCTGTGGATCACCCCGCTCAGCGCCACGCTCATCCATTCCGGCTGGCTGCACCTCGCCTTCAATCTGCTGATGCTGGTCTTCTGCGGCCGGTTCGTGGAACAAGTGCTGGGGCAGGGCAGGACGGTCATCGCCTATCTGGTCGGCGCTTATGCTGCGGCGCTCGGGCAATGGGCGACGTCAGCCTTCTTCATGCCGGCCGGTGACGGCGTCGTGCCGATGATCGGCGCGAGCGGGGCGGTGTCCGCGCTGCTGGGCACATATGCCGTGATCTACAGCCAGCGCGGCGTGAGATCACTGGGTCCGATCCCCGCGCATGTCGTGCGCATCGTCTGGCTCGCAGTCGCCTGGACGATCCTCCAGCTCCTCATCGCGTTCGCCGGCGGGTTCGACAGCCTGTTTCGCGGCATCGCGATCGGGGCCCATATCGGCGGGTTCATCGCGGGATTGCTGCTGGCCCGGCCGTTGCTGGCGCGACGCTTCCGCGCCGCGCCCTGACCGGCGAGCGAAATCGACTTTCGCCGTTCCGCCTCAGCTAACCTGCGGGTCGACCGCTTCGCCGGCAGGATCGAGCAGGCGATGAAGGTGGACGATGACATAGCGCATTTCCGCGTCGTCGACGGTGCGCTGCGCTGCGCCGCGCCAGGCGGTTTCGGCGCTGGCATAATCGGGGAAGACGCCGACCAGGTCGATCGACTTCAGGTCCTCGAATTCGAGTTTCTGCGGGTCCTTGACGCGCCCGCCCATGACAAGATGCAATAAGCTCAACGGAAATGCTCCCTGGGGTGACCCGCCGGATCCTGTCGAGCCGGCCGGGCTGGCCTCTTGCCTGCGTGGCTAGCAGCGTTGCGCCTGACTGCCAAGACGGCGGCCGGGGCGGGCGTCTGCCTGCGCACGCGGGCTATTCCTCTCCGTCCTTCGCTTTCCCTTTTGCCGTTCGCGCCTTGCGGGTCAAGACATGCTTGCCCATGCTGCTCGCAGCCTGGCTCGCGACGCGCCGCAATGTGCTGTGGCGGGTGTCGGTGAGGCCGACGAGCATGGCCTTCGCCGCCTTGCTCCCTGCGGCGGCTTTCACCGCCCGGCCAGCCGTCTGCCCCGCCTTGCCGGCGATGGCGATCTTGGGGATGAAGATGGCAAGCACTGCGCCTGCGGCCGCGGCGGCGGCCACGGCGGCAATGGGATGTTCCTGGAACAGGCGATTGGTCTCGGCTGCGGCGCGATAGGTCTTCTCGCGCGTGTCGTCGATCACGGCCTCGCCCTTCTCACGTGTGGCTGCGATGACTTCTCCCGCCTTGCGGCGGGCCTGGTCGATGCCGTCCATGGCGCGGGCGCGCACCTCGCTGGCGGTGCCGCTGCCATCCCGGTTGTTTTTCTTCTCAGTCGTCACTGCTCGCGCTCCATAGCTTGCGATTGAGCCACACGATCTGCGCCAGCCGCGCGCCGTAGAGCAGCGTTGTGCGCGCGGGTCTCCAGAACAGCAAGGCGACGAATCCGCTCGCGGGCCGATGCCATAAGGACCGGATGGCTGCGGATCGACATGCGCGCCTGCAACTTGGCGCTCTCCACTTTCTCACCGACGGCGGTGAGTGCGTCGTCCTTGAGCCGGCCCGGCGAGATACGCTGGCGGACATTGCCGAGCGCGGTCGAGAAGCGCAGCCGGGCAAGGTCCGCATGAGCGCGAGCCTGGGCCACGTCCTGCCTTTGCTCGGGTGTCGTCATGGCTTTCCCTCCCTCTTGAGGGCCTGGACGCTGCTGCGCGTCAGCAGGCCGAAGAGGATCGTGGCGGCAAGCGAAACGCCTGCCACGATCAGGGTGGCGCCGAGCCAGCCCACCATCGGTGCCAGCGCGATCACCGCCGCGACGATCAGCATGATGAGAGTCATCACCAGGAAGACGAAGGCCAGCACGCCGAAAGCGAGCGCCCTGCCCAGAATAGCCCCGATGATGGCCGCCTTGAGCTTCGCCCAGGTGAGCTCCGCCTCGGCCATTTCCCGGCCGGACGCCACCAGACGCTCGACGCTTGCCCGGATGGAGCCATCGTCAGCGGTCGGCGCTGCCTGCGCCTCCGTTTCCCCGTCTGGTGTCGTCATGGGTCTGCGTTGGTCCGATTACTGGTTCTCAAGTGTCGTTCGAGGAGCTGCCGCGCATCATCCGCATGAGGACGAAGCCCACCACGGCGGCAGCGCCGATCGCAACCGCTGGGCTCTTGCGCACGAAATTGCGCGCTTCCTCGGCGAGCTGGTCGACATCCTTCTCGTCGAGCGACTTGGCCGCGCCGGCCACCGTCTCGGCCGCCTTGCGGGCATAATCGCCATATTGGGGGCCGAGCTTGGAATCGACGGTCTCCGCGGTTTCCGCGATCAGCTTGGAGAGGCCGGCAAGAGCATCGCCGGTCGTGTTCTTGGCGGTCGTCGCGGCATCGCGCGCGGTTGCCTTGGCCTGTTCGGCGAACTCGCCTGCCTGCTCGCGCCACTTGCCGCCCTCGGCCTCATCGCCGGTGCTGCGCGCCGAAGCGGCCTGCTTCACGGCTGCGACTTTCGTGGTGCTCGGGCTGGCGCTCTTGCTGGCGGCGGTCTTCGTGGAGGGTTTGCGCTTTGGTGTATCGGTGCTGCTGGTGTCAGACATGATCTTCCCTTTCTGGCAACAGATGTGCCCCTCAAGATCGATATAGCAGGGCCCGCTTTGTTTAACAGACCCAGAGGGCCAATTGTTCCCGGACAATTCTCGCGTCGCGCGATGCGGGGTGGTTCGCGCCATTGCCAATGGCGGGTGCGCCCGTTAAGCGGCGGCCCACGCAGAACCAGTGAATTTGCAAGGGAAAGGCCACGGCATGACCGAAATTCTCGATATCCACGCGCGCCAGATTCTCGATAGCCGCGGCAATCCCACCGTCGAAGTCGACGTGCTGCTGGAGGATGGCAGCTTCGGTCGCGCCGCGGTGCCTTCGGGCGCGTCGACGGGCGCTTATGAAGCGGTCGAGAAGCGGGACGGGGATAAGAACGTCTATCTCGGCAAGGGCGTGCTGCAGGCGGTGGCTGCGGTCAATGACGAGATCAGCCAGGTCGTCGTCGGCATGGATGCCGAGGATCAGGGCGACATCGATGAAGCGATGATCGCGCTCGACGGCACGGAGAACAAGGCACGCCTCGGCGCCAACGCCATTCTCGGCGTCAGCCTCGCGGTCGCCAAGGCTGCGGCGGATGCGCGTGGCCTGCCGCTCTATCGTTATGTCGGCGGCGTCTCGGCGCATGTCCTGCCGGTGCCGATGATGAACATCATCAATGGCGGCGAACATGCTGACAATCCGATCGACTTCCAGGAGTTCATGATCATGCCGGTGGGCGCCGAGAGCATCGCCCATGCCGTGCAGATCGGTTCCGAGATCTTCCACACGCTCAAGAAAGGCCTGCATGAGAAGGGTCTCGCCACTGGCGTGGGTGATGAGGGCGGCTTCGCGCCCAACATCGCCTCGACCGTGGAAGCGCTCGATTTCATCATGCAGAGCATCGAGAAGGCCGGTTACCGCCCGGGTGAGAATGTCGTGCTGGCGCTCGACTGCGCGGCCACCGAGTTCTTCAAGAATGGGAGCTATGTGATTTCGGGCGAAGGCAAGACCCTCTCGCCGGGCGAAATGGCCGATTATCTCGCCGATCTCGTCGCGCGCTATCCGATCAAGTCGATCGAGGATGGCATGAGCGAGGACGATTTCGAGGGCTGGAAGATCCTGACCGACCTCATTGGCGACAAGTGCCAGCTCGTCGGCGACGATCTGTTCGTCACCAATCCCAAGCGCCTCGCCATGGGCATCGAGAAGGGTCTCGCCAATTCCATGCTGGTGAAGGTCAATCAGATCGGTTCGCTTACCGAGACGCTGGCGGCCGTCGATCTCGCGCACCGCGCGCGGTACACCAATGTCATGTCGCACCGTTCGGGCGAGACCGAGGACGCGACAATCGCGGACCTCGCCGTCGCCACCAATTGCGGGCAGATCAAGACCGGCTCGCTGGCCCGCTCCGACCGGCTTGCAAAGTATAACCAGCTCATCCGCATCGAGGAGGAGCTGGGCGACCGGGCGCATTATGCCGGGACGTCGATTTTCCGCTGAGCGCGGCGCCGCGACGGTTGACGCATAAATCGCGGGCCGGACTTCCTCCGGGATGGTCCGGCCCGCATTTCGTCTCTCCGGATGCCGTTTTTCTGCCCATTTCAAACCTCTCGTCGCATGGCCTGCATTTTGGGCTTGCAAAGCGGGAGTCGCCGTGATTCCAAGAAGCGATGGCGCAGCTTGCGAAATTGAGGTCCCTGTTCGGTTCGGCGATGATGCCGGCCATTGCGATCGTGCTGCTGCTCGTCTTCATCGTTTATGCGATCATCGGGCCCAACGGCATTCTCGCCTGGGGCGATTACAGCCGCCAGCTCAAGCAGCGCCAGTCCGAGTTGCGCGTCCTGCAGGCGCAGAAAGCCGCGCTGGCGAACCGCGTGAAGCTGCTCGATCCCAAGAAGGCGGACCCGGACATGGTGGACGAGCTCGTGCGCCGACAACTCGGCGTCGCGCACCCGGACGAAGTCGTCATCCCGGCGAAGTGAGGTGCGGCCCGCTTCGTCCCTCTTTCGGGATCGAGGCGTGCATTTAACCTATCTGGACATTGCGCTCCTGCATGTGCCGTGCCTATAGCTGCACAAAATTTCCACGCGAGAAGGACCTGAAACATTGGCGAAGCCAGCTTCCAGCCGATCGGGAAAGACCTCTTCGGCGTCCTCCCCGCCGCCCGCTGCCGATCATAATCGCGAGCGTCCCGGCGAACCGAAAAGTTACGAGGCCAGCAAGGACGAGCTGCTCGAATTCTATCGGCAGATGCTGCTCATCCGCCGTTTCGAGGAGCGTGCCGGCCAGCTTTACGGCCTCGGCCTGATCGGTGGCTTCTGCCATCTCTACATCGGTCAGGAGGCAGTCGCCGTCGGCATCCAGTCGGCGCTGACGCCGGGCGCGGACAGCGTCATCACCGGCTATCGCGACCATGGCCACATGCTGGCCTATGGCATCGATCCCAAGCTCATCATGGCCGAGCTGACGGGTCGCGAGGCGGGCATTTCCCGTGGCAAGGGCGGCTCGATGCACATGTTCAGCGTCGACCACAAATTCTACGGCGGCCACGGCATCGTGGGCGCGCAGGTGTCGCTCGGCACCGGTCTCGCCTTCGGCCACAAATATAATGAGGATGGCGGCGTGTGCGTCGCCTATTTCGGGGACGGCGCCGCCAATCAGGGCCAGGTCTACGAGAGCTTCAACATGGCCGCGCTCTGGAAGCTCCCGATCATCTACGTGATCGAGAACAACCAGTATGCGATGGGCACTTCGGTGCAGCGCTCGTCGGCCGAGGATCATTTCTACCGGCGCGGCGAGAGCTTCCGCATCCCCGGCCTCCAGGTCGACGGCATGGACGTGCTCGCGGTGCGGGGCGCCACGCAGGAAGCGCTGGAATGGGTCCGGGCCGGTAAGGGGCCGATCCTCCTCGAAATGAAGACCTATCGCTATCGCGGCCACTCGATGTCCGATCCCGCCAAATATCGCTCGCGCGACGAAGTGCAGCATGTGCGCGAGACGTCCGATCCGATCGAGGGCGTGAAGAAGGCGCTGGCCGAGGCTGGCGTCGCCGAGGACGAAATGAAGGCGATCGACGCGCAGATCCGCAAGATCGTGAGCGAGGCCGCCGACTTTGCCGAGACTTCGCCCGAGCCGGCGCCTGGCGAACTCTATACCGATGTTCTGGTGGAGCAGTATTGATGGGTGTCGAGATCAAGATGCCGGCCCTTTCGCCGACCATGGAAGAAGGCACGCTGGCCAAATGGCTGGTGAAGGAAGGGGACGAGGTCAAGGCCGGCGACATCATGGCCGAGATCGAGACCGACAAGGCGACGATGGAGTTCGAGGCGGTCGACGAAGGCACGATCGAGAAGATCCTGATCGCGGAAGGCACCGACAATGTGAAGGTCGGCACGGTGATCGCGATGCTGTCGGGCGAGGGCGAGGAAGCTGCCGCACCCGCCGCTGCCGCCGCCGCTGCCGAGGCTCCCAAGACCGAGGCGCCCGAAGCCGAGCAGAAGGCAGCGGAGTCCGGCACGGGCGCCGCGCCCAAGGCCGAAAGCGGCACCAGCAATCTGGCCGTGTCGAAGGCCGCGCCCGCGGCCGATCCCACGCTGCCGGAAGGCACGACCTTCCAGAAGACCACCGTGCGCGAGGCGCTGCGGGACGCGATGGCGGAAGAGATGCGCAAGGATCCGCGCGTCTTCGTCATGGGCGAGGAAGTGGCCGAGTATCAGGGTGCCTACAAGGTGACGCAGGGCCTGCTCGACGAGTTCGGTCCCCGCCGCGTCATCGATACGCCGATCACGGAATATGGCTTTGCCGGTGTCGGCACCGGCGCGGCCATGGGTGGCCTGCGTCCCATCGTCGAGTTCATGACCATGAACTTCGCGATGCAGGCGATCGACCACATCATCAATTCGGCAGCCAAGACCAATTACATGTCGGGCGGCCAGATGCGCTGCCCCGTCGTCTTCCGCGGCCCGAACGGCGCCGCGTCGCGCGTCGCCGCGCAGCACAGCCAGAACTATGCGCCCTGGTATGCCAGCGTGCCGGGCCTGGTCGTCATTGCGCCTTATGACTCGTCGGACGCCAAGGGACTGCTCAAGGCGGCGATCCGCAGCGAGGATCCGGTCGTGTTCCTCGAGAACGAACTGGTCTATGGCCGCAGCTTCGATGTGCCGCAGGTCGAGGATCATGTCCTGCCGATCGGCAAGGCCCGCATTGTCCGCCCCGGCAA
Organism: Sphingobium lignivorans; assembly: GCF_014203955.1. Classification (NCBI taxonomy): domain Bacteria; kingdom Pseudomonadati; phylum Pseudomonadota; class Alphaproteobacteria; order Sphingomonadales; family Sphingobiaceae; genus Sphingobium; species Sphingobium lignivorans. The sequence goes on along the minus strand of NZ_JACHKA010000001.1, from coordinate 2,419,120 downwards.
GGATGTGACGCTGGTGAGCTACTCGATCGGCGTGGGCGTCTCGCTGGAAGCGGCCGAGATGCTCGCCGCCGAGGGCATCGATGCCGAAGTCATCGACCTGCGCACGCTCCGTCCGCTGGATACGCAGACGGTGCTGGAGAGCCTTGCCAAGACCAATCGCATCGTCGCCGTCGAGGAAGGCTGGCCGGTCTGCTCGATCGCCAGCGAGATCGCGGCCGTGTGCATGGAGCAGGGCTTCGACGATCTCGATGCACCCGTGCTGCGCGTTACCAATGAGGATGTGCCGCTGCCTTATGCCGCCAATCTCGAGAAGGCCGCGCTGATCGATGCGAAGCGCGTCGTCGCGGCCGCGAAGAAGGTCTGCTATCGCGACTGACCATCGGCACGATCTGTCGATCCGAGGGCGCCGGTCTGATCCAGTCAGAACCGGCGCTCATCGTTTCGGCCATGCCCTGCTTTCCCCGGCTTGAGCGCGCTCAGCAGGTGGAGGGCGTCACGCCTTCGCTGTTGTAGATGCCGATTTCCCCGTTGCCGCCGAAGTCGCGGTCGTCGCGCACGGTCATGGCGGCGATGTCCCTGATCTGGCTGGAGGGCAGGAAGCGGTCCGAGATCAGCGGCTCGTAATCATAAGCAACCTCGACGAAGATCACGCCGCCGCCGTCCGGGGCGGTCACATGCTGGCCGCTCGGTCCCATGCCGGTCAGGTTCGTGTCGCCCTGCAGCCCGTAGCTGGAGGGATGGGACTTCGTCCCGTAGCAGCGCTGCCAGCGAATCCTGAACTTCCCGGTCGGGTTGGGATTGGCGATCGGTTCGAGGCTGGAGACGATCACGCGCCCGCGCGTCGCGAGCTGCAGCTTGCCCGCCTGCAGATTGGCGCCGATCAGCAGGTCGTTGATCTGCGCCTCGCTGATCTGGGGCGCGGTGAGCAGGCTGTTCGTGCCGATGCGGGAGGCATTGTCGGCGATGTGCAGCGCCACCTGGCTGACCCGCATCTTGGTGATGGCGAAGTTGGTCAGCTCCGCGCCCGCGAGGAACATGGTGAGGATGACCGGCGCGGACAACGCGAATTCGACGGCGGCGAGACCGCTGCGGTCGCCTTTCAGGCGGGCGATGTCATGGCGCAGGCGCAGCATCATGGCGAGGGCGCTTCCACATTGGGAGCGCCGAGGCCGCACTGGGCGACGGTTGGCGTGCCGGTGCTCGACTGGTCGCCATAGGGCTGGTTGGAGAGCACCGTCGCTGCGCTGAGGGTCGTTAGCCCATTGCCGCCGATCAGCCGGTCGATGGGGAACATGCGATCATATTGGATGGTCACGGTGTAGACGACATTGTCCCGCGCCCCCGCGCGGTCGGCGGAATCGCCGCCGTCCCGGTCGAACCGGCCATTGTTGTTGGCATCGACGAACGATTCATAATTGTTGCATTTGCCGTCGCGGAAGGGGCTGCCGACCGCGGAGTCGGTGAACTCCTCGGCCTTCGCGGCCGCTGCGTCGGAGAAGGTCTTGTAGAAGCGCCGGTTGAACTTGACCGTGGCTGCCCGATTCAGCGTCAGGAGCTGGTCGCGCACCATCGTGTCGATGGCATCGCGCTGCGTCGTTACCGTCCCTGCCGCCGACTCCAGCGATCCATCCCGCGCCGCCTTCTGCACCGTCCCCTGCAGCACGCTCTGCATGTAGAGGGTGTGCCCCACGTCCAGCGCGCCCAGCAGCAGCACCATCAGTGCCGGCGCGATGAGAGCGAACTCGACGATGGTCACGCCGTCCTGCGCGCTTGCGATGTCGCGCGGGTGCCGTCGGGGCAGGGGGAGGCGCCGGGCGGTCATCAGCTTGTGAGCCTCAGTTGCGCGATTTCGGACGCGATCTGCTTGAACTGCGCGATGAGGGCAGGGGTGTCGCTCGCGCTGAAATATTTGCCGTTGGTCGCGCAGGCCTGCAAGCGCGCTTCCGTTTCCTCGTTGATCCCGCCGCCATAGGAGATCACCCAGAGCGTGATGTTCTTGTTCTTGATCGCCGTGCACAGGCCGGCGAGATGTGCGTTCACGATCCGCGCGGTGTGGCTGTTCGTGCCGCTGTAGTTGGAGGGCGCGTAAGTGGTCTGCCGCCGGTCCCACCAGCTGATGCCGTAGGCGTTATAGTCGTCATTGTAGGACATCGTGTCGCCATCGGTCATGAAGATGATGTGGCGCTGGATGGCGCCGCCGGTCGATGTCGCGGCGTTGTCGCTGGCGAAGATGCCGGTCGGGGAAATGAACCGGGCACCCCAGATCATGCCGATGTCGTGATAGGTGTTTCCTTCCGCGTGCAGCGAATCGACATAGGAGACGAAGGAGGCGGGGGTGTACCAGGTCTGCAGCTTCTTCGCTTCCGTGCCGCAATAGGTGTAATAGTTGCGGTTGAGGTTGCTGGTGGTGGTCACGTCGCTGGTGGTGTTGCCGGACCAGTAGCGTCCCCACACGGCATTGGGCAGCAATGGCCCCCAGTGGCTTCCCGCGACGCCCGCGCTGGGCACCAGATCGATGTTCATGTCATAGGCCGCCGTCGGAATCGGGCTCCATTCGTCGCTGGGGTCCCCGTCGGAGTTCTTGACCGTCTGGCGCTCCTCGATGCAGCCATTCCAGGCGACATTGGTGTTGGCGACGTAGGCGAGAGTCGTGTTCGAGCTGGAGCCGGAGAGCTTCACGGTGGGGCCGTTGGTCGTCGCCAGCGGCAGGGCGACCGAATTGTTCCAGCTCGCTTCGCCGGCTTTTAGGCCGGAGACGTCATGCGTGACCTGCCGGTAGGTCCAGTTCTGGAACGTGTTTTCATAGGTCGTCCAGTTGATCGGCCGGGTCGAGGTCTGGGTGCGCGTCTTGTCGTAGCTGCCGCTGCCCCGCTCCAGCCAGCAGCTGTTGGTGCCGTTGACGCTTTTCCATCGATAGCGATAGCCGGTCACCGTGTGGGGCTCGGTGTCGGTATAGGTCAGGGTCTGGCTGTTCGCGGGATGGACGGGCGGATTGTTGCTGGTGTCGCTCAGGCCGGAGCTTGTGTTGCCGGCAACATCGGTGCGCGCCACCAGCGTGCTGCTGGAGCCGCTCAGCGTGTTCAGGCCGGTGCAGTTGGAAGATGTGCGGTCGGAGCGCTGGCGCGCATAAGTGTTGCCGTTGATCGTCACGTTGGAACTGGACGTAGACCAGCCCGAAAAGCCGCTGGCGGTATTGAAGCTGCTCGGCATGCTGGTGGGCGACCAGCTGCTCCAGGCGGATTTCCCGCTCTCGGTGCCGAGCGTCCAGGCATAGACGGTTTCTACGTTGGCGACGCGAGACTGATAGTCCCACTGGTCCGCCAGATAGGTGTTCGGCAGCAGCTTGCCGACGTTCACGGCGATGGAATAGGGCACGAAGCCGATGCGGATCTGCGCGGTCTGGGTGTAGGATGTTCCGGTCGGGTCGCTGCCGCAGACTTCCGGCGTGTTCACCTTGAGCAGGGCTTCATAGAAGCACTTCACGGCGCTCTTGAGGCCCAGGATCTTGGCTCCGGCGGCGGGCACATTGCCATTGTTCGAACAGCCGGCGTCGCCCGCGACGCAGTTCATGGATCCGGTGACGTCCAGCACGAACATGACGTCGGTGTTGGGAATTTCCATCTTCGCGGTGCAGTTCACGGTCAGTGTGCGGGCCGTCATGCCGAAGATGCGCATGATCGTCATGGGCACGGCGACGCTCGCCGTCCCGCTCACCGTGCCGCTGTCTTCGGTGAAGTCCTTGCTGAGCGCGCCCGTGCCGTAGGCGCCTTCCTTGAAGTTCACGGCGAACAGCTCGTTGGCTCTGGCCTGGGAGCTTGTCGTGCCGTCGGTCGTCCAGCTTCCCGGGCCCATCGCCTTGCGCCCGGCCAGCGCGCCCGCGTCACAAGCCTGTTGCAGACGCGTCTTGGTCAGATAAAGACGACTCATGTCGACGCCGCCGCCGATCAGCCCTGCGAGCGGGATCATGGCGGCAGCAGCAAGCGCGATGGTATTGCCGCTGACGTCGCGGCCGAGCCGCGTCATCAAGGAACCGCCTGCCCGAATGCGCTTCATGATTGCCCTCACCGCCCCCTTCAGGCCAGCCCGGCCGGAACCCGCGTTCCGCACTGAGCCACCGGTTCCCCTAGCTTGCAGCGGTAGAGAAAGGGCTAACGGCGATGGTTGAGCAGGTATGAACGGCAGTCCGCAGACCCTTGGGCCCGAGCTGGACCTCCCCCCTCTGCAGCGCCTCCTGCTCGCTTATGCGCCGGCGGATGCCCGGCCGTGGCAAGCGCTTTGCTGGCAGTTCGACCAGCGGCTCGCGCAGGTGGTGCGCCGGGGCGGAGACCCGACCATCACGGCGATCCGCCTTGCCTGGTGGGAAGGGGTGCTGGTGCGGCAGGAGAAGGACAAGGGGGGCGGGGAGCCCCTCGTCGAGCGCTGGCGCGCGATCGCGCCGCCCGCCGCGGCTCAGGTAGCCGAGCGGCTGATCGACGGCTGGCGCGTGCTGGCTTCGCCCGAGGCCCTGAGCGCCGAGGATATCGCGGCCCATGGCCTGGCGCGGGGCGGCGGGCTGTTCGGCCTGCTGGCGGCCGAGGCGGAGCCCGCTTCGGGGGAGGACGCGGAGCCCTTGAGCCGCGCGGGCGCTATCTGGGCGCTCTGGGATTTTGCCGGCCATGTCAGCGATGCGGGGCTCGCCCGGCAGGTCCTGGCAGTCGCGGGGGAAAATGGGGGGCCGGCAAGCCTGCCCGCCGGGCGTCTGTTCCGGCCCTTGCGGCTGGCTCATGCCGTCGCCCTGCCAGACGTGCGCGCCGGGCGCGTGCCGGCGGCGGGCTTCACGCTGCGGCATTATGGGCGCTTGCTGCGCGCCTCCCTGCGGGGCTAGTCTCTGCCCCTCGGGGGGAGCCGACATGGGACGCATTCTGGCGGGATCGATCGCGACATTGCTGATGGTCGCGGCAGGCCTGTTCTGGTGGCAGGGCGAGGCGGATCGCACCGCGCGCCCGCTGATCGCGCAAGGCGGCGCGCGGGCGCAGGGACCGGCTCTGCCCGGCGAGGGTGATCCGGCGGCGATAGGCGAGCCGCCCCCCGGCGTGCCGGAAGCGACGCCCCGCACGCGCGAGGAAAAGCGCTTCGACCGTTACGACCGCAATCGCGACGGCATCATCAGTCGCGCCGAGATGATGGGCAGTCGCGCCGCCGCTTTCCGCAAGCTGGACAAGGACGGGAACAATCTCCTCTCCTTCGAGGAATGGGCCGTGCGCACGTCCGATCGCTTCGCGGGTGCCGATGCCAATGGCGACAGCAAGCTCACCCGCGCCGAATTCGCCACGACCGCGCCCAAACCCGCGAAGAAATCCACCCGCCCGGCACAGACCTGCGCCTGCGACGAGGAGGAATAGCCGCTCGCAGGTCCAGCCCGTGCGATCAGGCGCTCACCGCCACCCTGTTGCGTAGCGCCTGCGTCTGCCACGCCGCCAGTGCCTCGCGGGCACGGTCGGTGTAGCCGCGCTTGCGGTCCTTCTTGCGGATATCGTCCGCGAGGGGTGGGAACAGCCCGAAATTGACGTTCATCGGCTGATAGCTGCCTGCGTCGGCGCCGCCGGTGATGTGGCCGAGCAGCGCGCCGAGCGCGGTTTCGGCGGGCGGCGCGGCCAGCGTTTCGCCGCCGATCTGCGCGGCGGTCATGAGGCCTGCGAGCAGCCCTACGGCCGCGCTCTCGACATAGCCCTCGCAGCCGGTGATCTGCCCGGCGAAGCGGATGTGCGGCGCGGCGCGCAGGCGCAGCTGGCCGTCGAGCAGCTCGGGGCTGCGGATGAAGGTATTGCGGTGCAGCCCGCCCAGCCGCGCGAACTGCGCATTCTCGAGGCCGGGAATGGTCCGGAACAACTCCACCTGCGCTTCATATTTGAGCTTGGTCTGGAAGCCGACCATGTTCCACAGCGTGCCGAGCGCGTTGTCCTGCCGGAGCTGGACGACGGCATGGGGCCAGCGCCCGGTGCGCGGATTGTCGAGGCCCACGGGCTTCATCGGGCCGTGGCGCAGCGTCTCCGGCCCGCGCTCGGCCATCACCTCGATGGGCATGCAGCCCTCGAAATAGGGCGTATCCTTTTCCCACTGGCGGAATTCGGTCTTCGGTCCCGCCAGCAGCCCCGCGACGAACGCGTCATATTGCGCCTTGTCCATCGGGCAATTGATGTAATCCTTGCCGTCCCCATCGGGAGAGCCCTTGTCCCAGCGGCTGGCCTTCCACGCGATGGACATATCGATGCTCTCGGCATGGACGATCGGCGCGATAGCGTCGAAGAAGGCGAGCTGGTCGCGGCCGGTGGCCCCGGCGATCGCGTCGGCCAGCGAGGGGGCGGTGAGGGGGCCGGTCGCGACGATGGTAAGCCCTTCCGCCGGCAGGCCGTCCACGCGCTCGCGCACCAGCTCGATCAGCGGATGATCCATGATCGCCTGCGTCACGCCCTGCGCGAACCGGTCCCGGTCCACCGCCAGCGCGGAGCCGGCCGGCACTTTCGCCGCGTCGGCCTTCGCCATTACCAGCGATCCGAGCGCGCGCATCTCCTGATGGAGCAGCCCCACGGCATTGCTGTCGGCATCGTCCGAGCGGAAGCTGTTGGAGCAGACCATCTCGGCCAGTGCGTCGGTCTGGTGGGCGGGCGTCATGTCGCCCGCGCCGCGCATTTCGGAAAGGCGGACCCGCACGCCCGCCTGCGCGAGCTGCCATGCCGCTTCGCTGCCCGCGAGGCCGCCGCCGATGATGTGAACCTGATGCGTCATGTCAGTCGAATCCTGCCGGGAAGACGTGCTTTCCGTCGGGCCCTAGGCGCAACTTGCTGTGCCCGGCAACGGCGCCAAGGGGAATGGTGCCATAAACATGGGGGAACAGCGCGCCGCCGCGCGAGACTTCCCACTTCACGACATCGCCGAGCGGTTGCAGGTCGACCATGGCGAGGATGGTGGGGTCCACTTGCGCGAACCATTTGGCCGCCGTCTCGCGCACCTGATCCCGCGTGGAGAGGTGGATATAGCCATCGGCGATGTCGACGGGCGATCCCTCGAACGTGCCTGATTCGCGCCACCGGGTCCATTCCTCGGGCGGCAGCAGCTTGAAAGCGAAGAAATCTGTCATGCCGGGACGCTACGGCAAGGGCCTCGATGCGTCCAGCGCTTGCCTTGCCCTATGATATGGACGCATTTTCCTCCGGCCATGCCCGGTCCCGGGCTTTTCGATGAGAATGAAGACGCAGGAATGAACCAACCGATGCCCGATGTTGCCTGGCTGACGCAGGCCCTCATTCGCTTGCTGGATGTCACGCCCGGCGAGGAGAAGGATCATTTCACGGGCGCGCGCAAGCCGGGCGGCGTGGGGCGCGTGTTCGGCGGGCAGGTCGTCGGGCAGGCGCTCATGGCTGCCGCGCGCACCGTGCCGGAGGACCGGCCGGCCCATTCGCTCCATTGCTATTTCATGCGGCCGGGCAGCGAGGATCACGAGATCGACTTCGCGGTCGAGGCGGACATGGAGGGGCGGGCCTTCTCCAATCGCCGCGTGGTCGCGCGCCAGCAGGGCAAGCCGATCTTCAACATGATCGCGTCCTTCCATCGCCGGGAGCGGGGGCCGGAGCACCAGAGTGCCATGCCTCAGGTGCCACCGCCCGAGGATCTGCGTAGCTTGCGCGAATTGCTGGCGACTTACGATATTCCGGCTGGCCCGGCCCTTCGTGCCATCGCGACCCAGCCCAGCCCCATCGAGTTCCGTCCCGTGGGGCCCATCCAGTCCGGCCAGCTCGACGAGATGCGTGCGCCCCACGCGGAATGCTGGATGCGCATCGGCACGGGCGGACCGCTCGGCGTCGGCCAGCCGCTGCAGCGCGCTCTGCTCGCCTTCATGAGCGATCTGTTCCTGCTCGGCACGGCCTATCGGCCTCATGGCCTCCAGATCGCCGGTCCCGGCGTCATCAGCGCGAGCATCGATCACAGCCTGTGGCTGCACAATGACGTGGAGTGCGGGGACTGGCTGCTCTACGCAACCGACAGTCCCTTCGCGGGCGATGGCCGGGGCTTTGCGCGCGGGCATTTCTTCGCGCGGGACGGGCGCCTGCTGGCGAGTGTCGCGCAGGAAGGGCTGATGCGGTTGCGCGAGCCGGGCTGAACGGGGCCGGTCAGCCCCGGCCCATCGCGCCATGCACGGCGGTTTCGCGCATGCGCCAGTAGGCGATGAGCGAGAGCGCGCACATGCCGCTCACATAATAGAAGAACAGCGCCTCGTGGCCGACCTGCACGAGCCACAGCGCCATATATTCCGCCGTGCCGCCGAACAGGGCATTGGCGATGGCATAGGGCAGCGCCACGCCGAGCGCGCGGATGTGCGGCGGGAAGAGCTCCGCCTTCACGATCGCGTTGATGGACGTATAGCCCGAGACGACGAGCAGCCCGGCCAGCACCAGCCCGAAGGCGCCCGCCGCGCTCGTCGCCTGGCCGATGGCGGTGAACAGGGGCACCGTGAGCAAGGTGCCGGCCACCCCGAAGCCGATCAGCAGCGGCCGCCGCCCGATGCGATCGGACAAGGCGCCGAAGAGGGGCTGCATCAGCATGAACACCCCGAGCGCCGATGCCATGATGATTGTCGCCTGCGGACGGGTGAAGCCGGCCGAGTTGACCAGATATTTCTGCATGTAGGTGGTGTAGGCATAGAAGGCGAGCGTGCCGCCCGCGGTGAGCGCGATCACCAGCAGCGCCTCGCGCGGATGCTCCCGCACCAGCGCGAAGCCGCCGGAGCGGCGACCGCTCGCTCGCGCCGCTGCGAAATCGGCGGTCTCGTCGATCCGGCGCCGCAGGTAGAAGACGCCGAGCGCCAGCATCGCGCCGATGACGAACGGTACGCGCCAGCCCCATTGCTCCATCGCTGTCTCGCTGAGCATGGCCTGGAGACTGAGCTGCACGGCCAGCGCCGCGAGCTGCCCGCCGATCAGCGTGACATATTGCCAGCTCGAGACGAGGCCACGCCGCCTGGGGCCGGCCATTTCCGCGAGATAGGTCGCGCTGGCGCCATATTCGCCGCCCACGCTCAGCCCCTGCAGCAGCCGGGCGAGCAGCAGCAGCGCCGGCGCGGCAAGGCCGATGGTGTCGGCCGTCGGCATGAGGCCGATGAGCAGCGATCCCCCGCCCATCAGGCTCACCGAGAGCGCGAGGCCGGCCTTGCGGCCATGCCGGTCGGCATAAGTGCCCATCAGCCAGGCGCCGATCGGGCGGACGAGGAAACCGACCGCGAAGATCGCGGCGGTGCTCAGCAGTTGCGCGGTCTGGTCACCGGCCGGGAAGAAGCGGCTCGCGAAATAGACGGAGAAGGCGGAATAGACGTACCAGTCATACCATTCGACGAAATTGCCGAGCGAGCCGCCGACGATCGAGCGCAGCGCCCTGCGCCGGGCGAAGTCCTGTCTGCTGTCCGGCAAGCTGTCCGTCCCGTCGCCCGATTGTGCCTGGGCGCATAGTGGAGAGAGGGGCGGCCCTTTGTCGAGTGGCAAAAGCCTTCCTTCGGCCGGGCATTTGCTTTAATCTGCCTTGCTGTGGGAGAGAAGATCCAGATGGAGCAGACGGATCGTGGCACCGCCTGCATCAATTATGCCGCGCGCACCGGCGAGCGGCCCCGTTACCATGCCAATGATCATGGACGGGACACGGTGGTGGTTGCGCCGCGTCTCATGCCGCTGGTCGATGGTCGCGCGCAGGCGCTGGCCTTGGACGATCAGGGCTTCATCATCGTGCCGCATGTCCTGGATCTCGATCCGGCGGAGGAGGCACAGCGCCCTGCTTATGCGGCGCAGGTCGAGGCCCTGCTGGGTCGCGTCACCGGCGCCGATGACGTCGTGGTGACCGGCAAGCCGATCCTGCGTTTCTCCGAGCGCTCCGGCCGGGCGGGTTCGAGCGACAACAGCTATCCCGCGCGCTTCGCGCATGTCGATGTCAGCCAGGCCACCGGCGCGGATTTCTCCCGCCGCTCGCAGCCCCGGCCCGGCGCCTATTCCCGCGCGGCGCACTACAATGTCTGGCGCGTGCTCTCGCCGGCGCCGCAGGACGTGCCGCTCGCGCTCTGCGATGCGGGAAGCCTGCGGGGCCGGGAACTCATCGAGGCGGACGCGATCTTCGACAGTCCCGCCGGGGACTGGAGCTTCGAGGGCTATGTCGTTGCCCATGATCCCGCGCATCGCTGGCACTGGTTCCCGGACATGACGCGCGACGAGGCGATCGTCTTCAAGACCCATGACAGCGCGCCGGATGTCGCCGGATGCGTGCCGCATGTGGCCTTCGACGATCCGGGATGTCCCGATGATGCACAGCCCCGGGTCAGCGTCGAAATTCGGGCTATCGCTTACTGGTGGTGAAATTCATATGAGGCAGTCAGTATAACCGTGGTTATATCCGTAGGTTCTTGTCCGTGGGGGGTACTATTCGCTATGGCGATGGTCAGGCAGTCATCAGCTCTTAACGCCCCGTTGATAGGCTTGCGGCCCCGAGCAAAGAGTTGACATGGCGACCGACGCATCCCTCGTAAAGCAGAAGAGCTTTTTCCAGTCGATGTTCGACTGGCTGACCGCGAACCCGATCCTCGCGGCCGGCATATTGTCGGTCATCATCCCGACCCTGGCGCTCGTGGCGAACGAGAGCTGGTCGACCGAACAGGGCGCCCATGGGCCGATCGTGCTGGCGACTGGCCTCTGGCTGCTGCTGCGCGAGTGGCAGAAGGCGCGCCCGCTGTTCAGGCCGGCGCCGGCGTGGACCGTCGCGGTCGTCTTCGTGCCTTTGCTGCTGCTCTATTTCGTGTCGCGCGTCAGCCACATCGTGGAGACGGAGGGCTATCTCATGTATGGCCTCGTCGTCGCGACCCTGTTCAGCTTCGTGGGCTGGGCGGCGATCAAGCAGATGTGGTTTCCGCTGATCTACCTGCTCTTCGTGCTCCCGCCGCCCGACACGCTGGTGGCGATGGTGACCAATCCGCTCAAGATTTTTCTCTCGGAAGGCGCGGTGTCGCTGCTTTACCATCTGGGCTATCCGACGGCGTCTGCCGGTGTGACCATCCAGGTGGGGCAGTACCAATTGCTCGTGGCCGAGGCATGCGCTGGCCTCAACTCGCTGATTTCCCTGTCCGCGATCGCGCTCTTCTATGTCTATCTGCGGCATCACGCGAATGTCCGCTATGCGCTGCTCATGTTTCTCGCGATCGTTCCGGTCGCGGTGTTCGCCAATTTCGTGCGCATCCTGCTGCTGGTGCTGCTGACCTATCATGGCGGCGAAGCGGCGGCGCAGGGCTTCCTGCATGATTTTGCCGGCATGACCATGTTCATGACCGCGCTCATCACCATCTTCGCGATCGACCATCTGCTCGGGCTGCTCTGGCCCGGGCTCAAGAATCCGAAGGACGCGACGCCCCCGCCGGCCGAGCAACCCGCCACAGGCACTGCCTGACCTCGCGCATAACCCCCTGCCGCAAGCAGCGGGGTGAGGCGCACTCAGAGCGTTCGCGGCGCGCTTGTGAAATGCAGGCTCTTGCTCTCGCCGGCAGGCGTCAACGCGCGGTTGCCGGATCGCGTGATCCGTCTCATCTCATGATGGTGCGCGATGCGTGGCGTTCGCTCCGGCGCCTTGGCGGCGCGGGAGCGAGGGCAGGGGATCAGGCGTTGCCGATGAGGAGCCGGCGCGTCTGCGGGCCGCCGGCGGCCATCATGCCCGTGACGAAATCGGTCATCTGCTTCACGGACTGGTCGCGGTCGTCGTTGATGACGGACATGCGCAGCAGCAGGCCGTCTGCGAGATAGCCCTCGACATTGGCTTTGGTCATGGCGAGCCGCTGGGCGGCCCAGCTCTGCGGGAAGTCCTCGCCGATGCGCGTCCAGTAGAGAATGTTCTCGGTCCGCGAGCCCATGGTGGCCGTGACGGTGCGCGCGGGGATCTCGTCACCGCCCGGCAAGCCGATTTCCACCGGCCGGCTGCGGTCGATCGAGAAGCCCGAGGCATAATAGCAGATTTCCGGCCGGTGCAGCTGCACGTTGTTGAGCTGCATGCTGTTGTAGGCGGCCAGGAACATCACTGCGGCGTTGGTCTTCGGGTTGACGTAGGTCCGCGTCAGGATGTGCTGATAGAGCTTGTCGGCCAGCTCGCTTTCGGGCGGCAGCACCAGCTCGCTCACATTGTTGGGGCGCCAGTCGCCGAAGGTTGCCGGGAACAGCGCGCTGAACTGCTTGTCGTTGAGCTCCGGGTAGCGCCGCTTGGGCGTGCGCGCGAAGGCGAGGCCGCTCACCGCGAGCAGCGCGCCGCCCATGATGATGTGCCGCCGGTTCAGCCTGCTGGATTGTGCTGGCGTTTCCTCGCCCGGGAAAATCTTGCCTTCGATGGACACGCATTACCTCTCTTGAGCCTCGCCGGCACGATAGCAGCAAAGCGGGCGACGAAAAACCGGCAATCGTCTTGCCGAAAATGTCCTGACAAGCCGTTGACGGCGCTTCCTGTGCCGCTCTGGATCATCCGGGCGGTCTCTTCTCCAGTTGGGTCCGGCACCGGACTGCTTCAAGGGCTTCGCGGCCTGCGCCATCTTCCCCATGTTCCGTGCCGCTCCCCGCGCCCGATCTTGCCAATTCGCCGCCATTGGGCTAACGGCCCCTCGTCCCGAGGGCGGTGTTCCGCCTCTCCGGGCGCTCTGACAGTCCTGGCTGGGCCCGCATAAGGGCCTCGGGGATCGACGCTGGTCGGCGAGGTTTCGCCCACCGGCGCTTTTTCCGTTGTGGGGCTGAATGCAGGTTTTTCGCGGTTTCGGCCGCAGTTGAGGTGATTGATGTTCGACAGTCTGAGCGATCGGCTGGGCAGTGTGTTCGACAAGCTCCGGGGGCGCGGCGCGCTCACCGAGGATGACGTGCGCGCCGCGATGCGCGAGGTGCGAATCGCCCTGCTCGAGGCGGACGTGGCCCTCCCGGTCGTGCGCGCCTTCGTCGACAAGGCAACGGAACGCGCCGTCGGCTCGGACGTGCTGCGCTCGGTCACGCCGGGCCAGATGGTCGTCAAGATCGTCTCCGACACGCTCACCGAGACTCTTGGCGCGGACGCGTCCGATCTGCTGATCGACGTGACGCCGCCGGCCGTCGTGATGATGGTCGGTCTCCAGGGCTCGGGCAAGACGACGACCACGGCCAAGCTGGCCAAGCGCCTCAAGGAGAAAGAGCGCAAGAAGGTGCTGATGGCGTCGCTGGACGTCAATCGCCCCGCCGCGCAGGAACAGCTCGCCGTGCTCGGCACGCAGACCGATGTGGCGACGCTGCCCATCGTCGCGGGCCAGCAGCCGGTCGAGATCGCGCGCCGCGCGCTGCAGGCCGCGAAGCTGCAGGGCTTCGACGTGCTGATGCTCGATACCGCTGGCCGCCTCCATGTCGATCAGGCGCTGATGGACGAGATGAAGGCGGTGGCGCAGGTCGCCGATCCGGCCGAGATCCTCCTCGTCGTCGACAGCCTGACCGGCCAGGACGCCGTGAACGTCGCGCGCAGCTTCACCGAGCAGGTGCCGCTGACCGGCGTGGTGCTCACCCGCATGGATGGCGATGCGCGCGGCGGCGCGGCGCTTTCCATGCGCGCCGTCACGGGCCAGCCGATCAAGTTCGCGGGCACCGGCGAGAAGCTCGATGCGCTCGAGCCCTTTCATCCCGCGCGCGTCGCGCAGCGCATCCTGGGCATGGGCGATGTCGTCAGCCTTGTCGAGCGCGCGGCCGAGACGATCCAGCAGGAGGATGCGGACAAGCTCGCCAAGCGCATGGCGGCGGGCAAGTTCGATCTCAACGATCTGCGCGCCCAGCTCTCCCAGATGCAGAGGATGGGCGGCCTCGGCATGCTCGCGGGCATGATCCCCGGCCTCAAGAAGGCGCAGGCGCAGATGGCCAATGCCGGCGTCAACGACAAGACGCTGATCCATCTCGACGCGCTCATCGGCTCCATGACTCTCAAGGAGCGCGAGAAGCCCGAGCTGCTCAATGCCAAGCGCAAGATCCGCGTCGCCAAGGGCGCGGGCCTGCAGGTGCAGGACGTCAACCGTCTCCTCAAGATGCACAAGGAGATGGAGACGGCCATGAAGAAGATAAAGAAGATGGGCGGTCTCAAGGGACTGGCGAAGATGTTCACCGGCGGCGGTGGCGGAGGCGGGCTCGGTGGCCTGCTTGGCGGCGGCGGCGGACCTGCGAGCGGCCCGGCCGGCGATCTGAGCGGGCTCAAGGGCCTGCCCGGGATGCCGGACATGCCCCGGCTGCCGCCCGGCTTCCAGAATTTCAAGAAATGACCGGAATTTTTAGAACCAACAGTCTGAATTCGTTAGAAAGGTAAGGTAAGGAACTTATGGCAACCAGCATTCGCCTGTCGCGTGGCGGCTCGAAGAAGCGTCCCTATTACAAGATCGTGGTGACGGACAGCCGCTCGCCGCGCGACGGTCGCTTCATCGAGCGCATCGGCAGCTACAATCCGTTGCTCGCCAAGGACGACGAGAAGCGCATCGTGATCGACGTCGAGCGCGCGAAGCACTGGGTGAGCGTCGGCGCGCAGCCGACCGACCGCGTGGCCCGCTTCCTCGACGCCGCCGGCGTGAAGGAGCGCGCGGCGCGCAACAATCCGAACAAGGCCGAGCCGGGCAAGAAGGCCAAGGACCGCGCCGAGGAGAAGGCCGAGAAGCTGGCTGAAGCCGAAGCCGCCGCCAAGGCTGCCGAGGAAGCCGCCAAGGCGCCGGCCGAAGAGCCCGCCGCCGAGGAAGCCGTGGCCGAGGAGGCTCCGGCTGAAGCGCAGGTCGAGGGCTGAGCTTGCAACCTGATCGCCCCGTCACGCTCGCCGCCATCATTGGCGCGCATGGCGTGACGGGCGAAGTGCGCCTCAAGCTCTTTGGCGAGGGGCCGGACAGCCTGAAGCGCTACGCTGGCCTGAATGCCGGCGGGCGGACCCTGACGCTCCGGGCCATCCGCCCGGGGCCCAATGGCGCGGTGGCGCGGTTCGCGGAGATCGCGGACCGCAACGCCGCCGAGGCGCTGCGCGGCACGGAACTCACCGTGCCCCGCTCGGCACTCCCGCCGTTGGCGGAGGGCGAATATTATCATGTCGATCTGATCGGCCTGCCGTGCGTGGTCGATCCCGACACGGTGGTCGGCACGATCGTCTCGGTCGAGAATTTCGGCGCCGGGGACGTTCTCGAGATCGAGAAGCCGGACGGCAAGCGCTTCATGGTGCCGATCCACGCTGTCCGCATCGAGGAGGCGCGCGCCGTCATCGAGGCGGCCTTCATCGACTGAGCGCGCGCGGCTGGCGGAGCCTTCCGCCCGTCGCGCCGGTCTCGGCACTGCAATCGCCCTTCGCCTGGACATTCGCGCGGCCGAACCCGGCTTGAATATCTGGCTTTTCCTCCTCGTTCTTCCTTATGGTGCGGCTTTGCATTGCCATTCTGCCCCGGGGGAAACCGAACGCCATGTCGATCGCCGCAAGGATCATGCCGTGCCTCGCCGCGCCGCTCGCCCTTTCGCTCGTGGCCGCAGCCGCGCCCGGGATCGCGCAGCCCGTCGCCGCGTCCACTCCGGCCGATGCTGATGCGTCGCTGCCGCCCGAAATTGCTGCCGCCCTGCCGGACGTCGACCGCATCTTCGCCGATTATCAGCGGGAGAGCCATTCGCCCGGCATGGTCTATGGCATCGTCGCCAATGGCCGGCTCGTCCATGTGAAGGGGCTGGGCGTCCAGGATCTGGAGCAGCGCCGCCCGGTGAGCGCGGACAGCCTGTTCCGCATCGCCTCGATGACCAAGTCCTTCACCGCGCTTGCCATTCTCCAGCTTCGCGATGCCGGCAAGCTCTCGCTGGACGATCTTGCCGAGAAGCATGTGCCGCAGATGCGCGGCTGGACCTATCCGGCCGACTGGCCGCGCATCCGCGTGCGCGATCTGCTCACGCACAGCGCCGGTCTCGTCACGGACAATCCCTGGGGCGATCGCCAGCAATATCTGCCGCAGGCCGCCTTCACCGCGATGCTGGAGGCTGGCGTGCCGCTCAGCCGCCCGGCCGGCACGGTATTCGAATATTCGAACTTCGGCTATGCGGTGCTCGGGCGGATCGTCGCGAATGTGAGCGGCATGGCTTATGCCGATTACATGCAGCGCCATATCCTGCGCCCGCTCGGCATGGCGTCGAGCGGTTATGACGTGGCGGCCGCGCCGCTCGCCCGGCGTGCCCTCGGCTATCGGTGGGAGGATGAGGCATGGCGGCCCGAGCCCGAGCTGGCGGACGGCGCCTTCAATGCCATGGGCGGCCTGCAGGTCAGCGCGAATGATTATGCGCGCTATGTCGCTTTCCTGCTCTCCGCCTGGCCGGCGCGCGCGGGCGAGCAGAGCGGTCCCCTGCCGCGCGCGTCGGTGCGGATGCTGGTGCAGGGGGCCGGCTTCGCTTCGCTGGCGCAGCGCCCCGGGGCGAGCGGCGGCGCGAATGCCTGCCGCCAGAGCGTCACTTATGGCTTCGGTATGCGTGTCGCGCGGGATTGCGCGCTCGGGCTGACGCTGGGCCACAGCGGCGGCTATCCGGGCTATGGCAGCTTCGTGCTGCTGATGCCGGATGCGGGCATCGGCCTCTTCGCTTTCTCGAACCGCACCTACAACAGCAGCACGCCCGCCGTCTGGGATGCCGCCATGGCGCTCCATCGCGCGGGTGCGATCAAGCCGCGGCCCACGCCTGTCTCGCCGCTCCTGGCGCAGGGCTATGCGGCGGCGGGACGCATCTATGCGGCGGGAGACGTGCTGGCCGCGAAGGACGCGCTGGCCATGAATTTTCTGCTGGATCGCGATGCCGCCCACTGGGCGCAGGCACTGGCGGATGTGAAGCGGCAGGCGGGCGATTGCGGGACGGATGCCCCCATCCGGGCCACCGGTGCGCTTTCCGGCACCTTCAGCTGGACCTGCGCGACCGGCACGGTGAAAGGCAATGTGCTCCTCGCCCCGACGGCCAATGCGACAATTCAGGAACTGGAGTTCGAGAGCGCGCGCTGAGCCTGGGCGCGACGGGCGTTCGCCAGTAGCGAGGCGGTTTGCGCCGATACTTCCGGCCTGAAGGTAGATGATTGAACCCTCTCCTAAGCCTTCATCGCCCAGATACTTACGTTCTGCCGGCTGCTTCCGGGATCGTTCGCTCGCGGGTGCATGCGATGGAATCTGATTGAATATCAATACATTGTACTCTGGGCGGGCGAGATGGGAAATTCCTCCTGCGCGCATGAACCATATTGACGATATGGCTCATATGGTCTATGAGATTGATATGAAACCTATGGCGCTACAATGAATCATTCACCTAGAGGAGGTCTGGATGGTCTACACAGTTGAATTACCCGATGAGCTTTTCGTGCGCCTGCAAAGGCATGCAGTGCCCTTGGTCGATACGCCGATAACAGTGATTGAGCGCGCCCTCCGCGCATTGGAAGAGGGTGATGAGGAACCTGAAGGTGGAGGGGGCAAGGGAAGCAGGACATTCAACCCGGCAGCTCCACCCGATTTGAGTTTCACTACACTGAAGTCGGCCAGGATCGCCGGAAAGGTGCTGCCAAAGTCGGATACCTATTGGAATTCGGTGATGATCGCCGTGATCCTGGAGGCAGCTGCTCGCGGAAACTCCACCCAAGACATACTTGATCTTATCACAGTCAACAGCCAGGCTGGTCAGCGCGAAGAGGGCGGCTTCAGGTTCCTTAAGGCTGCGGGTCTCTCGATCCAAGGGCAAGCCGCCAATTCCGCGTGGCGCCAAGCCTATGTCCTAGCGTCCAGCCTTGGGATCGAAGTGGACGTGTCATTCACTTGGCAGAACAATGAAAAGGCCGCCATGCCCAACGTATCGGGCTCCTTCTATTTAGAAGGATCTTGAGATCATGAAGAATGCAAAAACAGAGGCGCAGGTGGTCAATGCTTTACGCATAATCGATCGATGTACCGATCCGAAGCAGTTGGAACGAATTGCAGAGAACGCATTCCGACATGGCCAGGATTCTGTCCGTCATGCGGCATTGCTCAAACTCTACGCGGTTTCCCCTGCGGCTGAACCTCGTACATTAAAGCATGATGTCTGGCAGAGTGTCTTTGCGCTTGAAGGCGCCCTTAAAGATGAACGCGGCAAGACGGTTTTGCTGTCACGAACTCGGCAAAAGATTAAGCGGGATGGTGAGCACAGGACCGTCGCTGATTTGGTGTTAGGCAAAGTTGCAGATGGATTTCTCATGCTGGTCGAGCGCGGTATGCCTCAATTGACGTTTGAGGCGGTTGCTCTCCATTATCCTGAGGAGTTTGATGAAGAGGTGCTTTCGGCCGCGGATGCGAGGCTGCAGGCGGCTGGCTTCCATCTTCGAGGCTGAGGCAACGGTCCTTCAGCATCGAAGATGGCACCGTCCATGCTCGCCTTCGGCAGCGGGTGAGAACGGGACGCCCCTCGGTGCTTCCGGCGGCTGCCTTCGTTGGAGGCGAAAATAATGTCTAAACCCTGGCTTGCGATGCCCCGGCTTTGCAGTTGGTTTCGCGGTGAACAATCGATAGGTCGACGCCCCATGACCTTCACCGCCCAGATCCTCACCCTCTATCCCGAGATGTTTCCCGGGCCGCTCGGCATTTCGCTCGCGGGGCGGGCGCTGTCCGAGGGGAAATGGGCCTGCGATCCCATCCAGATCCGGGATTTCGCCACGGACAGGCACAAGAGCGTGGACGATACACCGGCCGGGGGCGGGGCGGGGATGGTGCTGCGCGCGGACGTGCTGGCGCGGGCGGTGGATCATGCCCGGGCGGCGCGGCCGGGGCTGCCGGTGCTGGCGATGACGCCGCGCGGCGCGCCGATCACGCAGGCGCGGGTGCGCGATCTTGCCGCGGGGCCGGGCGTCACCATCCTGTGCGGCCGGTTCGAGGGGTTTGACGAGCGGCTGTTCGAGGCGCGAGCCATCGAGCAGGTCTCGATGAGCGACATCGTGCTTTCCGGAGGGGAGATCGGCGCCTTCATGCTGCTGGACGCTTGCATTCGGCTGCTTCCCGGCGTAATGGGCGCCGCTTCGAGTGGAGATGAGGAATCGTTTGAAAGCGGCCTCCTCGAATATCCCCACTATACCCGACCTGCTGAATGGGAAGGGCGCACGATCCCCGAAGTGTTGCGATCGGGGGATCATGCGAAGATCGCCGCCTGGCGGAAACAAAGGGCGGAGGATGATACACGGTTACGCAGGCCGGACCTCTGGGAACGCTACAGGAGCGTTCGGGACTGACCTGCCTCTGGCGCGCGACGAACAGACGAAGGAAGACAGGACCAATGAACCTGCTGCAGACCATCGAGGCGGAATCGATTGCCGCCATCTCCAAGGATATTCCGGATTTCCGTCCGGGCGACACCGTGCGCGTCGGCGTGAAGGTCGTCGAGGGCGAGCGCACCCGCGTCCAGAATTTCGAAGGCGTGTGCATCGCGCGCTCGAACAAGGGCATGGGCTCCAACTTCACCGTGCGCAAGATCAGCTTCGGTGAGGGCGTCGAGCGCGTGTTCCCGCTCTATTCGCCGAACGTCGAGAGCATCACGGTCGTCCGCAAGGGCATCGTGCGTCGCGCCAAGCTCTATTATCTGCGCGGCCGCACCGGCAAGCGCGCGCGCATCGCCGAGCGCCGCGACGTCCGCAACGACGCTCAGTAAGCGCCGCACCGCCGGTTATCCCGGCACAGCGATATTTCCGGAACCGGGCGGGTGCTTCCCGCCCGTTTTCATGTCCGCCATCCGCAGCTTTTCACCTCCATCCTTCGCACAAGGGCGTTGCGTCCCCGCCGCTGCGCCGCGATAACATGGCATGACTCCACGGCCTCCGCTTTCCGATCATCAGCTTTCCGAACTGCGCCGCGCGCAGCAGCTTGTCCGCGAGGGGAAGGGGCAGGGCGCGATCGAGCGCATCCGGCCGCTGCTGGAAGCGAAGGTCATTCATGCGGATGTCTACTGGCTGTTCGCGGAGGCCTGCCGCCTCGCGGGGCTGAAGGCGGAGGCACGCACATCCCTCAATGCCGCGATCAATCTCGATCCGGCCCAGCCCGGCCCCTGGGCGGCGCTTGGCAGCCTGCTGGAGGAGATGGAGGATCTGGGGACCGCGCTCGTCGCCCGGCGGCGGCTGGTGGAGGTCGATCCCGATGGCGTGAATGCCTGGCTCGCGCTGGGAGATCTGCTGCTGCGGCTTGGCGATGCGCGGGAGGCGGAGCCTGCCTATCGGCGCGCGCTGGCGCTCGTGCCGGGCGGCTTCCGGGCCGGCCATGGCCTCGCACTCGCGCTGCGGCTTCAGGATCGCCCGCAGGAGGCGCTTGCCGTCACGGGCACCCTCGTCACGCGTCCCGGCGTCCCGGCGCTCACCCGCACGCTGCACGGCCATCTGCTTGGCGATCTCGATCGGCTGGAGGACGCGGCCGCGCAATATCGCGCCGTCATCGCCACCCGGCCGGAGGAACTGGACGCGCAGGAGACGCTTGCCCGCCTCCTGCCGCAGATCGGCCGGGGCGATGAGGCGCTGGCCGGTTACGAGGCTGCGTTGCGCGCCCGGCCCGGCGATCGTGCCCTCTGGCGCAGTGCCGTCAGGACGGCGCGGGGGCTGCGTCGCTGGCCCGCCTGCCTTGCCTGGAGCGAGCAGGCCGTGCGCCGCTTCCCGGGCGATCCTTTTCTCGCCGTCGCTCATGCCGATGCACTGGGCTTCTCGGGCGATCCGCAAGCGGCGCTGGCGCTGCTGGAGCCACTGGCCGGCGGGCCCGCGCCCGATGCCTTCGCTGCCGTGCAGGCCGCGCACTGGCGGCTGGCTACGGGGGATCCGGAGGCGGCGGAGCGCCATGCCCGCGCCGCCACCGCGCTTGCCCCGGACGAGCAGACCGGCTGGGCCTATCTCGCCACCGCCTGGCGCCTGCTCAACGATCCGCGCGAACGCTGGCTGATCGACCCGGAGCGCCATGTCGGCACGCTCATGCTTGAGCCGCCGCCCGGCTATGCGGACCGGGAGAGCTTCCTGGCTGAGCTGCGCGCGGTGCTGGAGGGGATGCATGGCGCCAACGCCCATCATCCCGACGACCAGTCCGCGCGGCAGGGCACGCAGACGCGCGGCCATCTCTTCACCCGGCGCGATCCGGTGATCGAGGCGCTGTCCCGCACCCTGCACCGGCAGATCGAGGAGTGGCTGGCCACGCTGCCGCGCGACGAGACGCATCCCTTCCTGCGCCGCAACACCGGGTGGATCGGCTTCCGGCACAGCTGGTCGATCCGCCTGCGGGACAGCGGCTTCCATGTCAGCCATATCCATCAGGAGGGCTGGCTCAGCTCGGCCTTCTACGTCAGCCTGCCGCCGGAAGTGGAATCGGCGCCGGCGGATGGCGATGTGCCCGGCGCGCTGGTCTTCGGCGTGCCCGATGCGAGCCTGGGCCTCTCGCTTCCCCCCCGCCGCGTCGAGCGGGCGGAAGTGGGCAAGCTGGTCCTGTTCCCTAGCTATGCCTGGCACGGCACCGTCCCCTTCGCCAGCGCCCATCCGCGCATGACTGTGGCGTTCGATGCCCTGCCGGTGCCGGCTCAGTCATAGCTGACGATCTCGAACTCGATTCCGTCCGGATCGAAAAAGTAGAAGCGACGGCCCGGATCATAGTCGCCGTGGGAAAAGGGGACGAGGCCCGCGCTTTCCACGCGCCGTTCCACCGCGTCGATGTCGCTCACCACGATTCCGATATGGTTGAACGGCCGGCCTTTCCGGAATGTCTCCGGCGGCGTCTCCATGCCGAACTGGGTGTAGAGCGCCAGATAGAAGCGATCGTCGCCGACATGTACGGTGCGGCCGCCATTCAGCGCCGGGCCTTCCCAGCGGACATACCAGTCGAACAGGGTGATGAAGAGCTGCGCGGAGCGATGCGGATCGCGCACCGTGAGATTCACATGCTCCAGGAAGGGCGCGAAGCGGGCGCTGGGCAGAGGCAGGGATGTCGGCATGGGCATGGTTCCTTTTCGAGTCGGTTGCCATGCTTGCGGTCACTACAAGCTCAACCTAAGTTGAGGTCAAGCTTGAAACGGACAGCGGCCGGGAGGCGAGGATATGCTGCATGGACATGATCTGCTCGCCATTGGCGATCTCGCACGGCGCACGGGGCTCTCGGTGTCCGCCATTCGCTTCTATGAAGGGAAGGGGCTGATCCGCTCGCTGCGCACCGCCGGGGGACAGCGGCGCTTCCTGCGATCGGACATCCGGCGACTGTCCTTCCTCCTCATTGCCCAGCAGCTTGGCCTCACGCTGCCGGAGATCGCCGGGGAACTCGCGCGGCTCCCGCACGGGCGCACCCCCACGGCGGCGGACTGGCGCGTCATCAGCACGCGCCTGCGCCGCACCATCGATGCGCGCATCGCGGCGCTGGAGCGAACGCGGGACGCACTGGATGGCTGCATCGGCTGCGGCTGCCTGTCGCTGCGCAAGTGCAGGCTCTACAATCCCGATGATCGCGCGGCCCGTGGCGGCGCCGGCCCGCGTTTCGCGATGGCCGGCCACGAGCCTGGCTGAGCGACGGAAGCACGGCGCCCCCTTGCTTGCGTGGCTGTTTCCACCCGGGCGGAAAATGCTCTAGGAGAGCGGCTCGGAAAGACCCGCGAGAGAGGAGCCCTCATGCGCTGGACCGCGCTTATCCCCGCTGCGACGCTGCTGCTCTGCGCCTGCGATGGCCTGCAGGATAGCGAGGAGGGCATGCGCGGCGCCGATTATGCCACGGAGGAGAGCAATCTCGCCTTTATGGAGGATGTGCCCGCCGATGCCCTGCCGCCGGACACGCTCGATCTCTCCATGCAGGAAGTGATGGCCCATGTCTTCCAGTTCTCGGCGGACGCGATCTGGAAGTGGCAGGGCTATGTCACGGACAAGGACGGCGAGCGCTCGCTCTTCCCGAAGACGGACGCGGAGTGGGATCAGGCGGAAAGCGCCGGCCTCGCGCTGGCCGAGCTAACCAACATCCTCCTGCTGCCCGGGCGCCGGGTCGATGATCCGCGCTGGGCAAAGGCGGTCGCGGACGTCCGCGCCGCCGCCCTGCGCGCCGCCCGCGCCGCCGAGGACCGCAACGAGGACGCCTTCTTCGACGCCGGTGGCCGGCTCGATACCGCCTGCGAAAGCTGCCACCTCGCCTTCGCCCCCGGCGCCGCCAAACCCGGCATCCGGCATGTCAGCGAGCAGGCTGGGCGGCAGGGGGTGGAGGCGAAGTAGGGGGCGGCGGCGATGTCTGGTGTTGGCCGATAGCGGACTGACGGGCTTCGGATAGGAAACCGCGGAAACGGACATTTCGGGCAGAGCGTCGTTTATCCAATCCGTCGCTCCTTGCAAGCGTTTCCAGCTTAAGTTTGCTCGACGCTTTGGATTTAGCGATCATGGACGACGCGACTATTTGGGCATCCCTGCGTCATGATGAAAGTCGAGTATGTGCTCAGGCAGAAAGACGATCTCAGACCCTAGCTTCAAGTCGAAATCTGAATCGCATTCGTCGTCACTCCACGATGGTACGTTATCCAAAACTCCCCATAAATATGGGCCAGACGCTCCCTTGACGATGACCCACATGCGCTCGTTTAGGATAATCTGCCCTTCTGGATCTTCCTCGTCTTCGGCAGCCACAGAAAAATGCAATTTTACGATGTCTCCGACGCCGATATTGGAGCGTTCTTCAGCTGATGGGATCTGAAATGTGTTCGGAGATGCTTCTGCGCTAGCAACTCCACTTCGAAGCTCCCAGCCATCGAACTCTAAACTTGGCAGGCGCAACGCCCGATTAGGTAGTCGCGCGCCCCCCCCCATGAAATCTGGCTTTTTGCCAAGCTCGGGCTTAGGAAACTTCGGCTCACGAAAAATTGTCCGAATGAGCACTTCAAACACGTCATCGAAATGGGTGCCGTCGCGCATATCTAGTGCGAATATCCCCAAGAAGTGAGGCGGAATTGCACAGCCTTCTCCAGGTGTGAATTCTCCCCGTCGGACTATCGGAATAAACTTCCGTCTATCGATTCCTGCCGCTATTTGACCGGAAATAATCTGCTGTTCATACCCGACGCCACCCTTACGCTCAGTAGATTTTAAGGCATATGTCGGCGTACAGATAATAAGAACGTGGTCACACTTCGAGGCTTGCACCTCCATGAATGAAGTTAGGCTTTCACCGGGCTGCACGTCCCATTGGTCGAGCGCTACCGATACTCCGTTTGTTACGAGACGTTCGGCAAGCGATCGCACCCAATGTTTATGGGCATCGTCGTCCCAAGAATACGATATGAAAATCGACGGCGCAATTTTATTACTCATGGTTAATCCATTGGCATCTGGTGGCTCTTTCGTATCTCATGGAAACGTTTCGCTTCAAGAAGAACAAGCGTGCGAGGCATTTGAACGCTTCCTAGATTTTAAGCTGGTTATACCGGCCGGCGATCCGGTTGGCGCCTTTAAGAACGAAATTTAGCTGCGCGCGGCCATCTCCGCTCATGTCAGATGCTGACTAATTTGGTCAGCGGCAAGCGGTCGGGCCGCTTTCGCAGATGCCAAATCGTTCCTCGAACGACCGAAATTGGCGCGAAGCTGCCATGGCGCAGCTGACCACACACCCCCTCAACCACCTTTGCCCCGCCGCGCCAATCGGCTATGCGCCGGCGCCTGTCAGTTCGCGTTATTTGGAAGGAAGCGTCCATGGGTTATCGTGTCGTCGTCGTGGGCGCCACCGGCAATGTCGGGCGGGAGATGCTCAATATCCTGGCCGAGCGGGAGTTCCCGATCGACGAGATCGCGGCCGTCGCCTCGGCGCGCTCCACGGGAGATGAGATCGAGTTCGGCGAGAGCGGCAAGATGCTCAAGGTGCGGAATATCGAGCATTTCGATTTCGCGGGCTGGGATATCGCGCTGTTCGCTGCCGGCTCCGGGCCGACGAAGGAGCATGCGCCCAGGGCCGCGGCGGCGGGCTGCGTGGTGATCGACAACAGCTCGCTCTACCGGATGGACCCGGACGTGCCGCTCATCGTGCCCGAAGTGAACCCGGAGGCGATCGACGGTTATCGGCGCAAGAACATCATCGCCAATCCCAATTGCTCCACCGCGCAGCTCGTGGTCGCGCTCAAGCCGCTGCATGATGCCGCGCGGATCAGGCGCGTGGTGGTGGCGACCTACCAGTCCGTCTCCGGCGCGGGCAAGGCGGGGATGGACGAGCTCTTCGAGCAGAGCCGCAACATCTTCGTGGGCGATCCGGCCGAGCCGCGCACCTTCACCAAGCAGATCGCCTTCAACGTCATTCCGCATATCGATGTCTTCCTGGACGATGGCTCGACCAAGGAGGAATGGAAGATGGTCGTCGAGACCAAGAAGATCCTCGATCCGAAGATCAAGGTGGTCGCCACCTGCGTGCGCGTGCCGGTCTTCGTCGGCCATTCCGAAGCGATCACCATCGAGTTCGAGGACGAGATCAGCGCGAAGAAGGCGCAGTCCATCCTGCGCGAGGCGCCCGGGGTGATGCTCGTCGACAAGCGGGAGGATGGCGGATACGTCACGCCCGTCGAGTGCGTGGGCGAATATGCCACCTTCGTATCCCGCGTGCGCGAGGACCCGACGGTGGAGAACGGCCTCGCACTCTGGTGCGTCTCGGACAATCTGCGCAAGGGCGCCGCGCTCAACGCAGTGCAGATCGCCGAGCTGCTCGGCCGCCGGCACCTGCAGAAGGGCTGAGCCCATGCGCGCCCGGCGCGGCGGCGGGGGCAGGGGGCGCAGGACGCCGTCCCCGCCGGCCGCCTGCCGCCCCGGGGGCCTGCATCATGTGCATGCCCATGTCCGCGCCTGAGCCACCCGGCAGGGACGCGGGCGCGGGCGGGACCGCGTTGCCGCCGGTCCAGTGGCTGCTCCTCGCCAGCCTGCTGCTCGCGGTCGGCGCGGCCAATATCGCACAGCCTTATCCGGCGCTGGCGCCGCTCCAGCATGTGCCGACCGTCGCCATCGCGCTCGCCGCGCCATGGCTGCTGCGGCGCTGGCCGCTCACCACCGGCGCCGTCGCGCTGCTCTGGCTCTTCCTGCTGCTGCACACGCTGGGCGGGCGCTACATCTATTCCTATGTGCCTTATGAGGCGTGGCTGGCTGCCCTTTCCGGTGGCGAGGCGCCGGGGCTGCCCGAAGCCGGTTCCCCGGGCGATGCGCGCAACGCCTATGATCGCTTCGTCCATTTCATGTTCGGCCTCCTGTGCACGCCGGTCCTCGCGCAGATCGGCCAACGCCATGGCGAGTTGCGCCGCCGCCCCGCCTGGCTTCTCGGCTTCGCGCTCATCGGGCTGGCCGGCGCGCTTTACGAGGTGTTCGAATGGCAGCTCACGCTCATCCTCGCCGGGGAGACGGCGGATCATTATAATGGTCAGCAGGGCGATCTATGGGACCCGCAGAAGGACATGGCGCTGGCCCAGCTCGGCAGCCTCATCGCCTGGCTTCTCGCGGCGCTTCTCCACCGGAAAGCGCTGAAACGGCGCGAACCGCGGGTGGAAGGGGACGAGCGAAGGCATGTGGATGCTCGTCCCCTTCCGCGGGCATGATGACCCTCCCGGATCATGGCCGCCCGCCTTCGAAGATCGTTTTTGCCGAATATCGTTCTGGTTGTCCGGTTCTGTCCGCCGGCCCCGGCTGTCCGGATGGGGCCGGGCACCTCCCACGCCCTTTTCGCCCCGCCCATCACTGTCCTTAGCGTAAGGCAGCAGCCATGTGGGTCAAGTTTATCTTTTGGCGCGCTTTTCCTGCCGCTTCCGGTCAGAATCCGGTGTAGCGACCCGGTCGGTGCCAGGCGATCAGGATGCCGCTCACTGCTGCCGCGGACAGCGCGGACCATGCCAGCGCCCGCGCGTCGATCACGCTGAGCGATATGCCCAGGATCACGATGTCGAAGGCGATCTGGCTGAGGCCCGCATTGATGCCGTGGCGCTTGTGCAGCCACAAGGTGATGACGCCGGTGCCGCCCACGCCCGCGCCATGGCGGGCCAGCGCGAGGATCCCCATGCCGATCACCGTGCCGCCCACCAGCGCTGCGAAGGCAGGCGAGGCCACCGTGATCGAGAGGCTGGCCCGCATGGCGATGGAGAGCAGCGCAATGCCGGCATTCACGGCGATCGTCTTCATCATGAAGCCCCGGCCCATCGCCCGCCAGGCGAAGGCGAAGAACGGGATGTTGATGAGCGTGAAGAGCAGGCCGGCCGGCAGCGGCACCAGATAGGAGATCAAGAGGGCGATGCCCGCGATGCCGCCGGTCACCAGCCCCGCTGCCTTCAGCAGGGCAAGCCCGAGCGTGAGCAGCACGCAGCCGACGATGAGCGCGTAGATATCCTCCACCGCGCTGTGCGGGATCACCGCCGGCGATGCACCGGCGTCCTCATATGTCCTGAATTGTCCGGCTTTCTTGCCCATCCGCGACGAATAAGCCGATATGCTGCGTTGCAACAAGAGCCTATTCGGAAATCACCGGCGGCGGTTCCCCGGGCGCGCGCGGCTTTGGTCGCTTGAGGAAGAAGGAGGCGGGAATGGCGATCGCGCAGGCCAGCGCCATCAGGTAGAAATCGTCCAGATAGGCGATCATCGCGGCCTGCTGGTTCACGATGCCGTCCGCCGCGAGCAGCGCTGCCTCGCCGAGCTGGCCGAAGCGGGGCAGCATCGCGGGGTCAATGGGTAGCCGGTCCGGCGTCAGATGCTGGGCAAGGTCCGCATGGCTGACCTGGATGTTGCGCGCGAGCAGCGCCATCACCACCGCGATGCCGATCGACGAGCCGATGTTGCGCGCGAGGTTGAGTACGGCGGCGCCTTCCGTCCGCGCGGAGGGGGGCAGCGTGCCGAAAGCCAGCACCTGCAGCGGCACGAAGACGAGGCCGATTCCGAGTCCCTGGATGAGCCCCGTCGTCACGAACGGCGTCCAGCCCTGATCGAGCGACCAGCCGGTCATCATCCAGAGCGAGGCGGTGGAGAGGGCAAAGCCGCCGGCGACCAGCAGGCGCGGATCCATCATGCCGGTGAGCCGTCCGGATATCGCCATGGCGACGAGCACGCCGATGCCCCGCGAGGCGAGGATCTCGCCCGTCTCCACCACCGGATAGCCGAACAGGCCCTGCAGCAGCGAAGGGAGGAGGGCCATGGCCGCGAACATCACCATGCCGATGATGAACATGAAGATCGAGGCGCTCACGAAATTGCGGTCCGCGAACATCTCGCGGGAAAAGAGCGGCTTGCGCGCCGTCACGGTGTGCACGGCGAAGATCCACAGGCAGCTCACCGCCAGCGCCGCCTCGATCCAGATCTCGGTTGAGGAGAACCAGTCCGCATGCTGGCCCCGGTCCAGCATCAGCTGGAGGGAAGCAAGGCCGAGCGCCAGCATCGAGAAGCCGAAGAGATCGAAGCTGCGGCGCTTGAGCGGCTTTTCCGGCAGGAGGAGGATCAGTCCCGCGAGGCAGGCGATGCCGACCGGCACGTTGACGAAGAAGCACCAGCGCCAGTCGAACCATTCGGTGAGATAGCCGCCCACGATGGGACCCATGATCGGGCCGATCATCACGCCCATGCCGTAGACCGACATGGCCCGGGCCTGCTGCGAGGGCCGGTTGAGGTCCAGCATCAGCGTTTGCGCGAGCGGGCCGACAAAGGCGCCGCCAATGCCCTGCAGGGTGCGGAACAGCACCATTTCCGTGAGGTTCTGGGCAATGCCGCAAAGCACGGAGGCGATGACGAAGATGGCGACGGAGAAGACGAACAGCCGCTTGGCGCCGATCCGGTCGGCAAGCCAGCCGGTGATGGGGATGGCGACGGCGCTTGCCAGGATGTAGCTGGTCAGCACCCAGCTGATCGTTTCCTGCGTGGCGCCCAGCGATGCCTGCATGTGCGGCAGCGCGACATTGGTGATTGTGGTGTCCAGCACCTGCATGACCATCGCGGCCATGATCGCGATCGTCGCCAGTGCCTTGTTCGGCACATGGAGCTGGGCGCGGTCCTCCCCGTGCGCCATCTGTTATTTCTCCGCCTGCGCCCGATCCCTGATGTCGACGGACACATGCGCGCTCAGGCCCGCGATCATGTCCCGCGCGGGCTTGCTGTCGATCGCGACGCGCACCGGCACGCGCTGGGTGACCTTCACCCAGTTGCCATTGGCGTTCTGGGCCGGCAACACCGAGAATTCCGATCCCGTCCCAGCGCCGATGCTTTCGACATGGCCCCGAATCTCCGTGCCGGGATAGGCATCGAGCTTGATCGTCGCGGGCTGGCCGGCGCGCATATGGTCGAGGTCGGTTTCCTTGAAATTGGCCGTCACCCACACCCGGTCGCTCGCCACGAGGCTGACGAGCGGCAGGCCCTGCACGGCCATCTGCCCGACCTGCAGCCGGTCCGCCTGGCTGACCCGACCGGAAACCGGCGCGCGCACCACGGTCCGGCGCAGGTTGAGCGCTGCCTGATCGCGCTGGGCCTGCGCGGCGGCAAGGTCCGGATTGACGCCGGGCACCTGCGCCCCGGTCGCGAGCGCGGCGCGCGCCTTGGCGGCGTCGGCCCTCGGCGGTGCGCAGCTGCGTGCGCGCATTGTCGAGCGCCTGCTCGGACTGCTGGAGGCGCGCGCGCGTGGTGAAGCCATCCGCCATCAGGGCCTGCTGGCGCTTGAGGTCTTCCTGCGCATAATAGACATTCTCGCGCGCGCCCGTGATGTCGACATTGGTGGCTTGATAGTCGGTGCGCAGCTTGCCCACCGTCACCTGCGCATTGGCGATCTGGGCATTGGCCTGCTCCAGTACCACGCGATAGGGCTCGGGATCGACGACGAACAGGACATCGCCTGCCTTGACCATCTGGTTCTCGCGCACGCGCACGTCGATGATCCGCCCCGCGACATCGCTGCTGACCGATACGATGTCCTGCTTCACATAGGCATTGTCGGTCGAGACGAAGCGGCCGCTCGTTACCCAGACCCAGCCGCCGACCAGCAGCAGGGCCAGCGGCACCGAGATCATGAGAATGATGCGCCGCAGCTTGCCCGACTGGCGCGCAGGGGGCGCGTCTTCCGTCGGTGCGTCAGCCTGCGCGCCGGCAGCCGGCGATGTTGCTGCCTTCTTCGCGAGAGCGGGATCAGCCTCAGCCATGTGTCATGCCTTTTCTTGGCTCGCCTGCCCGGTCCTGGGGAGCAGGGGCAGTCAGATTTGTACGGATACGGTCGAGAAGGGCCAGGGTGGCGTCTCGCTCCTCCGGCGCTATGCCGTCGAGTGATTCGGTGAGAACCGTCTGGCCGATCGCCTGCAGCTTCTCGGTGACGGGCTCGGCTGCCTCGGTGAGGTAAAGCTGCCAGGCCCGCCGGTCCAGCGGATCGCGCCTGCGCTCCACCAGTCCTGCCTGTTCCAGCCGGTCGACCATTCGGCAGGTGGTGATCGGTTCCACGTCCAGCCGGTCGGCCAGCGCACCCTGATTGATGCCGGGGAAGCGCATGATGGCGACCAGCGCGCGCATCTGCGGCCCGGTGATGCCGAGGCTGCGCGTCCGCTCGTCGAAGCGCCGGCGGAAAAGCCGCGCCACGTCGCTGATGACGAAAGCGATATGCTGGTTGTCCATGTCCACCAAATAGTGAGTAGGCTTACTAAATGCAATTGGAGAGCGTAGCCGTCCCGAAAATTCCTGCTCAGCGGCAGAATTCCGGGGCTTTCTGGCACTTCAGGACTTCGCCGCGCTTGCCCGTCGCAGCCTGCGCGCATGCCTTGGCGCCTGATTGGGGCTTGCCTGGGCAGCCGAATATCCCCAACAGGCGATCATGAGCGCGCAAGCCACTCTCGATTTCTTCCCCGGCCATGATGGCGTGCGCATCGCCGTCCACCGTCTCGGCGCGGGCAGGCCGGTGCTGCTGCTCCATGGCCTGAGTTCCAGCGCGCAGATCAACTGGATTCGCTACGGCACCGCCGCGCGACTTGCCGAGGCGGGTTTCGAGGCGATCATGATCGACCAGCGCGTGCATGGCCGTAGCGACACGCCGGCCGACGCGGCGGCCTATCCGCAGGATGTGATGCTGCTTGACATGGAGGCGGTCATTCCCGCCCTCGGGCTCGATAGCTTCGATCTGGCGGGCTATTCCATGGGCTCGCGCATCTGCACCGCGCTGGTGACGCGCGGGCTGGCGCCGCGCCGCCTGGTGCTGGGCGGCATGGGGCTCGAGGGCCTGCTCGACTGGGCGCCGCGCCGCCAGTTCTTCCTCGATGCGCTGGACCGGTTCGATATCGCCCGGGCGGGCGACCGGGACTTCATGGCCATCCAGTTCATGAAGACGATCAAGGTGGATCGCGAGGCGTTGCGGCATCTCCTCCTGTCCATGCCGAATATCAGCGAGGCGGATCTGGCCGCGGTCACCATGCCCACGCTGGTGCTGAGCGGCACGGAGGACCGGGACAACGGCTCGGCCGAAGCGCTCGCGCAGGCGCTGCCGAATGCCGAATATTGGACCGTCCCGGGCAATCACATGAGCTGCATCACGCTCCCGGACTTCGGCGAGGCGATCGTTCGCTATCTCGCCGCTTGACGCGCGACGCCCGGCCGGGGCAGCCTGCGCGCAATCCAAGATTGTCCAGGGAACAGACCATCATGCATATATTGGTATCGCGCATCGCCCTTTCGGCGGCGATGCTGCTTGCCGCGCCCGCCGCGGTGCTAGCGCAGGCCGGGCAGAGCGAGAAAGCGCCGGACAGCGCGCAGGCGGACGCGTTCGTGGCGGCCGCCGAGAAGGAGGCCTTCGACTACAGCGTCGATGCCAGCCGGATCATGTGGGTCAACGCGACTCACATCACGGACGATACCGACGCGCTGGCTGCGCAGGCCGGCGCGAAGGGCACGGAGATGGCCGTCCGCTTCGCGCTTGAAGCCGCGAAATACGAGCAGGTGCCCGGCCTTTCCTTCGACACGAAACGCAAGCTCGACATCATGCGCTCGGGCATCGTTCTCCCCGCCCCGACGAAGCCCGGCGCGGCGGCCGAGCTCAACGAGATCGCGACCCGGCTGCAGTCCACTTATGGCAAGGGCCGGGGCACGCTGGACGGCAAGGAACTGACCGGCAGCGACATCGAGGCGGAGATGGCCAATCTCTCGCACACGCCCGCGCAATTCTCCGAGATGTGGACGAGCTGGCACGATCGGGTCGGCGCGCCGATGAAGGCGGATTATGTCCGTCTCGTCGACATCGCCAATGAAGGCGCGAAGGAGCTGGGCTTTGCCGATGCCGGCGCGATGTGGCGATCCGGCTATGACATGCCGCCCGATGAGTTCGCCGCGCTGACCGAAGCGCTCTGGCAGGAAGTGAAGCCGCTCTACGATGCGCTGCACTGCTACACGCGCACCAAGCTCAACGAGAAATATGGCGATGCGGTGCAGTCGCCCACCGGCCCCATCCGCGCCGATCTGCTCGGCAATATGTGGGCGCAGGAATGGGGCAATATCTACCCCATCGTGGCGCCGGCCGGCACTGGCGACCTGGGCTATGACATTGGCGACCTGCTGCGCGCCAAGGGCTTCGTCCAGACGACGCCGCAGACGATCGACACGCCGGACACGCCCGAGACCCAGCGGCGCGGCTATTGGGAAAAGCAGATGTTCCGCATCGGCGAGGGCTTCTATTCCTCGCTCGGCTTCGATCCGCTGCCCGAGACCTTCTGGCAGCGCACCCAGTTCATCGCGCCGCGCGATCGCGAGGTGGTCTGCCATGCCTCCGCATGGGACGTCGACAATCGCGACGATATCCGCGTGAAGATGTGCACCAAGGTGAACAGCGACGATTTCGTCACCATCCACCACGAGCTCGGCCACAATTACTACCAGCGCGCTTACCAGAAGCACGGCTATCTCTACCTCAACGGTGCCAATGACGGCTTCCACGAGGCGATCGGCGATTTCATCGCGCTGTCCATCACGCCGCAATATCTGGTGCAGATCGGCCTGCTCGATCCCGCCAAGGTGCCGAGCGCGGACAAGGACATCGGCCTGCTGCTGCGGCAGGCGATGGACAAGGTCGCTTTCCTGCCCTTCGGCCTGCTGATCGATCGCTGGCGCTGGGGCGTGTTCGACGGGTCGATCCGCCCGGCGGATTACAACAAGGCCTGGACGGACATGCGCCTGCGCTATCAGGGCATCGTGCCGCCGACCGATCGCCCGGCCGACAGCTTCGATCCCGGCGCGAAGTTCCATGTGCCGGGCAACACGCCCTACACGCGCTACTTCCTCGCCCGCATCCTCCAGTTCCAGTTCTACGAGGCGGCCTGCCGGCAGGCCGGCTGGAAAGGGCCGCTCCACCGCTGCTCCTTCTACGGGAACAAGGAGGTCGGCAAGCGGCTCAACGCCATGCTGGAGATGGGCGCATCCAAGCCCTGGCCGGACGCGCTGGAAGCCTTCACCGGCAGCCGCAAGATGAGCGGCAAGGCCATGCTCGCTTATTTCGCGCCGCTCGGCAAATGGCTCGACCAGCAGAACAAGGGCAAGCAGTGCGGCTGGTAAGCCCGGCGAACTGACCGAACCGGACCCCCGGCGCGGCACGAGCTGTCGCGCCGGTGAACTTTAAAATTTTCTATTTAGTCGGAAGATTTCCAACTTCCGGATTGAAAAACAATCTCTTCATAACAATTATTTCGCTTGATCCTAGTGAAGAAATTTTCCCAGTTGGCGTAAAAACAGAAGACTCTACGTGGTTAACAATGTTATTGTAATGCAATGAAAATGAAAAATATATTTCTTCACGTGATTTATTATTCATCTTTGCTATTGACCGCTTGGGGTCCATAATGTCAATTTTGATAAATTCTTCCTGTAATTTTGATAGATTAATATGTATGTTGGCTACAACATTACTTTCTATCCATGAAGTATTTTCTTTACTAAATCCTATGGAGAGATAAAGCTGACAGTTTTCGACTGAGGCTCCGCCATAATTTTTAATTCTAAAAGTTATACAGCTTTCCATTTCATTGTACTGAATAAAAGCCATATCAGGAAGAGCAAAAGGTCTTTCAGATAACATTAAATCTTCTTCAGAGAGCGTGGCTCGTTTTCTAAATGGATATTTCAGCGATGCTGGAAGGAGTAATGAGGATTCCACCTCAAATCCTATTTGTCTCATAATTGCTTTTTCTATTGAAAGAATAGGGTAATTTTCATCGCCCCTGAATAATCCTATTCCATCAAAAATAATTTCTTCTAAATGTTTATTTCTGATCTTTTCTGATTTATGTGCCCCTCGGGCATTTCGGTAGTTTCTAGTAAAATCTCCTCGTTTCATCTGCGATCTTATGCCATCCTCGTTATGGCGCCCTAAAAAAATTCTTTCATTCCACCATTTTTTGAATGACATTGGCGGAGATACTTGTTCGCTCGATATTTCATTTAGGAATGGCTTAAATGAGGGTGTATTTGAGTTGGAAAAATACACTTGTGGGTGCTGTGTCATGATATTTACATCATGTATTATTCCGGATGTGCTGATAAATGGAAATTGATTCTTCTGATTTATTTGACTAAATAAAGAAATATAATCTTTTCCATCATCGCATAATAATGATATTACTTCACTTGAAATTCTGAATGACTCATCGAAATCGCCTAGATCATATGCAGTATTTGATCTCTGAATGTGCCTGATCGAGGTGTTTATCAGGCCTATGATGTTTTCACTCATGATCGCTGCCCTTCATTTACTTTTTACTTCACACCGCCTCACCGGAACGGCGGTTCGTTGAAGGCGCGCAGCTTGCGGCTGTGGAGGCGCTCGCCCTGGGCGCGGAGGCGTTCGCAGGTTTCGAGGCCGATGGCGAGGTGGCCGGCAATGGCTTCCTCGTAGAAGCGGTTGGCCTGGCCGGGGAGCTTCAGCTCGCCGTGGATCGGCTTGTCCGAGACGCAGAGCAATGTCCCGTAGGGCACGCGGAAGCGATAGCCCTGCGCGGCGATTGTGGCGCTTTCCATGTCCACGCCCACGGCGCGCGAGAGCGAGAAGCGCAGCGCGGAGTGGGAATAGCGCAGTTCCCAGTTGCGGTCGTCCGTGGTCACGATGGTGCCGGTGCGCAGGCGCCGCTTCATGTCTCCGCTGTCGCCCAGGATATGGTCGCAGGCCTCGGCCATGGCGACCTGCACTTCCGCGATGGCGGGCAGGGGGATTTCCGGTGGCAGCACTTCGTCGAGCACATGGTCGTCGCGCAGATAGGCATGGGCGAGCACATAGTCGCCGATGCGCTGGCTGGGGCGCAGGCCGCCGCAATGGCCGATCATCAGCCAGGCTTCGGGCCGCATCACGGCGAGATGGTCGCAGATCGTCTTCGCGTTGGAGGGCCCCACGCCGATGTTGACGAGGGTGATGCCCGTGCCGTCCGGCGCGATCATGTGATAGGCGGGCATCTGGTGACGGCGCCATGCGCTGTCCGCGATGGTGCTTTCCGGGTCGGCCGTCTCGGATGTGACGCGCACGCCGCCCGCGCCCGAGAGAGCCGTGAAGCGCGTGCCCGGCCGGCGCAACTCCGCGCAGCCCCAGCGGACGAACTCGTCCACATAGCGGTGATAATTGGTGAAGAGGATGTAGCGCTGCACGTCCTCGGCCGGTGTGCCGGTATAGTGCCGCAGCCGCGCGAGGGAGAAATCCGTGCGCAGCCCGTCGAAGAGAGCCAGCGGTCGCTCGCCGGTGGGGGCGGGGAGGAACAACCCGTCCGCGATCTCGTCGCCGATCTCGGAGAGCTCCGTCGCCGGGAAATGCCGCGCCAGTTCGCTTGGCGGAATGGCCGCGAGCGCGCCGGCCGGCAGCGTCTCCAGCACATAAGGGAAGGGAATGGGCTGGTCGCTGCGCCCGACGCTCACTTCCACGTCATAATCGGCCATCAGCAGGTCGAGCTGCTCGATGAGATAGGCGGCGAAGAGCGCGGGCCGTGTCACCGTCGTCACATAGCGGCCCGGTTTGGAGAGGCGCGCGAAGGAGCGGCGGCTCGGCAGGCTGTCGCTGGCCCGGCGATAATCGATCGTCAGCGAGGGATAGCAGAAGGCGCGCTCGGCGACATGATCGGGCGAGGGCAATGTCCCGTCCCGGGAGAAGGCGAAGAGGGCGTCGCGCAGATTGCCCGCCGCCGCCTCATATTCCGCTATGAGTCGGTTTACGATCGCTGTGCTAGATGATTGTGTCATGGCCTTCCATAACCACGACATGTTACCTAAGAAAGAGACGTTGCTCGATCAGCCAGGCAGAAGGGGACTGTCCGCGGTGATTGGCCAGGGGGCCACGACGAATGTCTATCTGACGGTCGACACGGAGCTGTCGTCCCTCCATTTCCGGCGCCATGGGGTGGCGGGGCTGGAGGCCAATTTCGCGTCCTCCATCCTCGGGCGGACGGAGGCCGGGGACTTCGGTATCCTGTACCAGATGGAGCGGCTCGATGCCTTCGGACTGAAGGGCATTTTCTTCGTGGATACGCTGGTCGCGCTCGTCGCCGGGCAGGAGATGGTGGACCGGATCGTGCGCCCGATCCTGGAGGCCGGGCATGACGTCCAGCTCCATGCCCATGCCGAGTGGCTGGGGCGCTCGAAATCCGGGCCGACGGACGGGCGCGGCGGGCGGAACATGGCC
Source organism: Sphingobium lignivorans (assembly GCF_014203955.1). NCBI lineage: Bacteria > Pseudomonadati > Pseudomonadota > Alphaproteobacteria > Sphingomonadales > Sphingobiaceae > Sphingobium > Sphingobium lignivorans. The sequence goes on along the minus strand of NZ_JACHKA010000001.1, from coordinate 2,382,498 downwards.
GATTTTCCGCTGGAGGATCAGGTCCGCATTCTGGACTATGGCATCGAGCGTCTGCTGGCCGCCGGTGCGCCGATGCCGGTCGCTTTCCGCGCGGGCAATTATGGCGCGAACGACGATACGCTGCGCGCGCTGGCGCGGGTGGGGATCGCTTGCGACACCAGCTATTCGCCCGATTATGCGGGCAGTGTCTGCGGCATCACGCTGCCACGGGAGACGACGGCGCCGGTCCTGCACGCGGGCGTGATCGAGGTGCCGGTCTCCGCCATCGCCGGGCCTTCGGGCGGCTCGCGCCACGCCCAGATCACGGCGCTCTCCGCGCAGGAGATGATCGCCGCGCTCGCTTATGCCGCGCTGAACCATCAGGCGGCCTTCACCATCGTCTCGCACAGTTTCGAGCTGCTGTGCCGCCAGCGCACGCGCCCGAACAGGATCGTGGTGCGCCGGTTCGACCGGCTGTGCGAGGTGATCGCATCCTCGCCACGCCTGCGATCAGCGACTTATGCCGATGATCCACCCCGGCCGGAGCCGGCGGGGGAGGGTGTGGACTGGCTGCCCCATTCGCTGGCGCGCACGCTGGTGCGGACCGGCGAGCAGGCCGTCTCCAACGGGCTTTATGGCGAGCAGGTCGCCGGCATGCCGGTCAGCGCGGCAGCGCCGGCTTTCACCGTGCGCGACCGGCTGATCGCGCCGCTGCAGACGCTCACGCCGCTCCAGCAGATCGCGCTCGACATCCTGATGGCGGTATAAGCCGGAGAGGCGGCGCATCTAGGGCTGATCGAAATTCAGATGATGGCGTGACGAAAATGGTGGTTTTTCGGGACCCGGAGCGCAGCGTACTCAAGGTACGTGAGCACCGGAAGCCCGGGAAAACGCCATTTGCAGGCCGTCAGCGCTGAATGTCGATCAACCCTTGTCCGGCGCCGCCTCCGCAGTCTCAAAGCTGTTCGAGCATATAGTCCGCGCTGGAAATGCGGAATTCGCCCGGCGCCTCGACATGAAGCTGCTCGACCGTGCCGTCGTTCACCACCATCGAGAAGCGCTGGCCGCGCGTGCCGAGGCCGAACTTGCTGCCGTCCATCTCCAGCCCCAGCGCCTTGACGAACGCGCCGTTACCGTCCGCCAGCATGGTGACGGCGCCATCGACGCCGCTGGCCTTGCCCCAGGCGCCCATCACGAAGGGATCGTTGACGGCGGTGCAGGCGATCTCGTCGATGCCCTTGGCCTTGAGGTCCGCGGCCTTCGCGACGAAGCCGGGCAGGTGCTTGGCCGAGCAGGTGGGCGTGAAGGCGCCGGGCACGGAGAACAGCGCGACGCGGCGCCCGGCGAAATATTCGCCGCTCTCGATGGGTTGCGGGCCGTTGTCGGTCATGGTGACGAACGTGGTGGCGGGCAGCTTGTCGCCGACGCTGATAGTCATGGCAGTCTCCTGGTCAGAAGGGGAGATGGCTGGTGTTCCAGCTCTCGCGCAGGGAAGTCGGTGTTGCGCCCCTCGCTGTCAACCCATCGCACGGAAACGCATTTTACGTCGTTGGTGCTGGACGATGGGGAAGCGCGGGGGCATCTTGTCCGCTGAGTCTCGAAGGCAGGATGATGCAGCCCACTGCTCCCTTATCCCTCGCCGGGCAATTGCTGCTGGCCATGCCCGACATGCCCGATCCGCGTTTCGCGCGCTCGGTGGTGCTGGTCTGCGTGCATGACGAGGGCGGCGCGCTCGGCATCGCGCTGGACGAGCCGATGGCCGGCGTCGGCCTGCATACGCTGCTGTCCTCCTTCGATATCGCGGTGGATGGCGTGGCCGACGAGACGGTACTTGCCGGCGGGCCGGTCGAGCCGAGGCGCGGCTTCGTCCTGCACAGCCGCGACTGGATGGCCCGGGACAGTCACGCCGTCGCCGGGGATGTCGCGCTCACCGGATCGCTGGAGATTCTCCAGGCCATCGCGCAAGGGCGCGGGCCGGAGGCCTATCTGGTCGCGCTCGGCTATGCCGGCTGGGAGAGCGGGCAGCTCGAGCGCGAGCTGGCTTCACCCGGCTGGTATGTGAGCCAGGCCGATCCGCGCCGGCTCTTCGCGATGCCGCCCGAGCAGCGCTGGGCCGGCGCCTTCGCGCTGGAAGGGATCGATCCCGCGATGCTGGCGAGCAGCAGCGGCCACGCCTGAGCGTTCGATCGCCACGGGTACGCGGGTCTTTTATCACATAAAGATATCTTTATATTTGCCGGGCGCGCGTTGGCTTGTTAAGGGCGCGCGGGTGTTTCGTTCGTCGCTGCGTCGGCGAACCGTCGATCCGTTTTCATTCGCGAGGAGATTTTCAGGTGGCCACCATCGCCCAGGACTATATCGTCAAGGACCTTTCGCTGGCCGGTTTCGGCCGCAAGGAAATCGAGATCGCCGAGACGGAAATGCCCGGCCTGATGGCACTGCGCGAGGAATTCGGCGCGAGCAAGCCGCTCAAGGGCGCCCGCATCACCGGCTCGCTGCACATGACCATCCAGACCGCCGTGCTCATCGAGACGCTGGCCGAGCTGGGCGCGACCATCCGCTGGGCCTCGTGCAACATCTTCTCGACGCAGGACCATGCCGCCGCTGCCATCGCGGCCGCCGGCATCCCGGTGTTCGCCGTCAAGGGCGAGACGCTGGAGGAATATTGGGACTATGTCGTGCGCATCTTCGACTGGGGTGACGAGACCTGCAACATGATCCTCGACGATGGCGGCGACGCCACCATGTTCGCCCTGTGGGGCGCGCGGGTCGAGGCCGGTGAAGAGCTGTTCACGCCGTCGAACGAGGAAGAGACCATCTTCGTCGCGACGCTGAAGAAGTTCCTTGCCGAGCGCCCGGGCTATCTCACGAAGACGGTGCAGGCGATCAAGGGCGTCTCGGAAGAGACCACGACCGGCGTCCACCGCCTTTACGAGCTGGCCAAGAAGGGCAAGCTTCCCTTCCCGGCGATCAACGTCAATGACAGCGTCACCAAGAGCAAGTTCGACAATCTCTATGGCTGCAAGGAGTCGCTGGTCGACGCCATCCGTCGCGCGACCGACGTGATGCTGGCCGGCAAGGTGGCCGTGGTCGCGGGCTTCGGCGACGTCGGCAAGGGCTCGGCGGCGTCGCTGCGCAATGGCGGCGCGCGCGTGCTGGTGACCGAGATCGATCCGATCTGCGCGCTGCAGGCGGCTATGGAAGGCTATGAAGTCGTCACCATGGAGGAAGCCGCGAGCCGCGCGGACATCTTCGTGACCGCGACCGGCAACGAGGACATCATCACCATCGACCATATGCGCGCGATGAAGAACATGGCGATCGTGTGCAATATCGGCCATTTCGACAGCGAGATCCAGGTCGCCGCCCTCTCGAACATGAAGTGGACGGAGATCAAGCCGCAGGTCGACGAGATCGAGTTCCCCGACGGCAAGAAGATCATCCTGCTCGCGCAGGGCCGCCTCGTGAACCTGGGCTGCGCCACCGGCCATCCGAGCTTCGTCATGTCGTCCAGCTTCACCAATCAGGTGCTGGCGCAGATCGAGCTGTGGACCAAGGGCGGCGAGTACAAGAACGAGGTCTATGTGCTGCCCAAGCATCTCGACGAGAAGGTGGCGGCGCTGCATCTTGAGAAGCTCGGCGTGAAGCTCACGACCCTCACGCCCAAGCAGGCGGCTTATATCGGCGTGCCCCAGCAGGGCCCGTTCAAGCCGGATCATTACCGCTACTGAGCCTTTCCGGTTCGTAGCACGCGCCGCCTCCGGCGCATCGCGGCCCCGGCCCGTTCCTGCTTCGTCGTCCCATGGCAATGTCCATGAGGATGGATGAGGGGACGGTCCGGGGCCGTTCGCTGTCTGGGCCATTTGCTGGCGAGCGGGGCCACTCGGCATTTCGCTGTCTGGCATCTGGCTCGTCGCCGGGTCGATGATTCCGTTCCAGATCCGCCTGTCCTGAAGGGAGCCGGATGGACTGCTGCCGTCCATGCATTCCGTTCCGAAGCAACAGCAATCGCCCCCTTTATTGTGGCGCGCGCGGCGCTCTGATGGCCGCGACCGGGCATGCGTATCTCCGCTTGACGTTGCCCCTCTGATCGTTGACATTGTCCGAAAGCGCGGCCGAGATCGCGCGTGCGCTGTCAAGGAGAGGATATGACGCGTTCACTCAAGCGGGGCGGAGCCCCCATAGCCTGCGAAGGCCGGCCGGCATGACAGGGGCGGCGACCGCGGCAGGCCCCGAGCCGCGCTACGAGTCGGATTTTTCGTTCCGGAAAATCAAGCTCGCCACCATCATCACCCTTGCCAACATGTTCGCGACCAGCCTGCTTCCCTTCGGGGCGATCACGCTGGTCAACGTGCCGATGACGCAGGAGTTCGGCTGGTCCCAGACGGAATATAGCTGGGCGATGACGGCGCTGATGTGGTGCGGTGCGGTGACTTTGCCCTTCTACGGCAAGTTCATGGACAAGGTCGGCGTGCGCCTGCCGATCTTCTTCGGCACCATCGGCGTCGGTCTGGCGACGATCGCGCTGGGCTTCATCGATGGCGCGCTCTGGCAATTCTATCTCTGCTTCGCCTTGCTCGGCATCTTCGGCAGCACGGCGATCGGCTATACCAAGATCGTCAGCGCGCTCTTCACTCAGCATCGCGGCAAGGCGATGGCGCTGCTGGGCGTCGAATCGACGCTCGCCGGCGCGGGCATCCCCCCGCTGCTCAACTGGCTCATCACGGATTTCGGCTGGCGGGAGATGTTCATCATCTGCGGCTGCATCGTGCTGCTGCTGCTGCCGGTGATCTACTTCACCGTCGACGAACCGGGCGAGATCGGCAGCGATCGCAAGCTGATCAGGCCCAAGGCCGAGGTGAAGGAGGATCGGTCGGCGAAGCTGGAGGGCCTCACCGACAAGCAGATCCTGCGCGACCGGGTATTCTGGCTGATCGTCATCGCCACCATCATCGGCACGGCGCCGCGCACCGGCATGATGCCTTTCCTGGTACCCATGCTCAACGAGAAGGGGTTCAGCCAGGGCGATGCCGTCACTTATATGAGCATCACCACGCTCATCGCGCCGCTCGGCACGCTGGTCGGCGGCTGGGCAGTGGACCGGTTCAACACCAGCCGGGTCGCCATTCCCTTCAAGTTCATTTCCTTCGTGGGGCTGTTCTTCTTCGCGATGGTCACCGCGAGCTTCGGCGGCTGGTATCTTCTCGCGATGGCGGTGGGGCTGGGCGGCTTCGCCTTCGGCACGGCGCGGCCGATCGGCACGTATCTGCATGTCCGCTTCTTCGGCCTCAAGGCGTTCGGCTTCTATCACGGCTTCGAGAACATGTTCCTCGCCTTCTCGATGGGCTGCGCGCCGCCGCTCGTGGCATGGCTGCATGATTCGAGCGGGTCCTACATGAGCGGCTATGTCATCATGCTGGTCTGCCTCGCGCTCGGCACGATCCTCTACTGGATCCTCGGCCCCTATCGCTACGCCTCGAACATCGGCGCAGTACCGCTTCCGGACGAGGCGGAATCGCGCAAGGAGGGGGCGCCGGCAAGCGCGCCAGGGCTGGCGGCACCGGCGGCGGGCTGAGCGTCACAGCATGGCTTGATGCTGCGCAACAAAGCCTTGGCATGAGTGGCCGGACGGAAGGTTGGTCACTCATGCAACTTCTGTTAGCAAAGGTTCCATGACATCGCCCCATCGCACGGATGCTTCCTCCAATTCGGCCGCTATCGCTGCCCGGGCTATTCTTCAGCGTCTCATGGACGTGATGGCCGCGCGCACCACCGCGCAGGCCAAGCTGAACAAGATCGTGGAGATCATCGGCGAGGAGCTGTCGAGCGAAGTCTGCTCGGTCTATCTGCTGCGCGAGGGCATGCTGGAGCTGTTCGCGACGCGCGGCCTCAAGCAGGAAGCCGTGCACGTCACGCGGCTCGGGCTGGGCGAGGGGCTCGTGGGCACCATTGCCCATAATGTCGAGACGCTGAACCTCGAGGAAGCGGCCGCTCATCCGGACTTCGCCTACCGCCCCGAGACCGGGGAAGAGCTCTTCCACAGCTTCGCGGGCGTGCCGATCGTCCGGCGCGAGCGCGCCATCGGTGCGTTGTGCGTCCAGCATGTCGATCCGCGTCCTTATGAGGAAGTGGAGATCGAGGCGCTGCAGACGGTCGCGATGGTGCTTGCCGAGCTCATCACCAATGCCGGGCTGGTCGACGAGAATCCGGGCGAGAACCGCCCGCTGGAGACGGGCGCCACGGTCCTCTCCGGGCTCCAGCTCGTCATGGGCATGGCGCGCGGCCATGCCGTCTTCCACCAGCCGCGCATCACCATCGAGCATACCGTCGCGGAGGACATCGAGGTCGAGCGCCAGCGCGTCTATTCCGCCTTCACCAAGATGCGCGAGCAGATCGATCGCATGGCGGGGCAGGCCGAGTTCGGCGTGGAGGGCGAGACGCGCGAAGTGCTCGAGACCTACAAGATGTTCGCTTATGACGAGGGCTGGTCGCGCCGGATCAACGAGGCGATCGACGCGGGCCTGACGGCGGAAGCGGCCATCGAGCGCGTGCAGCAGCGCACCCGGATGCGCATGCGCCAGATCGACGATCCGCTGCTGCAGGACCGGATGCACGATCTGGAGGACCTCTCCAACCGGTTGCTGCGCATCGTCTCCGGCCAGCTCGGCACCGCCGCGCAGATGGGGCTGCGGCAGGACACGATCCTCATCGCCCGCAATCTCGGCCCCGCCGAGCTGCTCGAATATGACCGGCGGCGGCTCAAGGGGCTCATCCTGGAGGAAGGCTCGCTCACCGCGCATGTCACCATCGTCGCGCGCGCCATGGGCGTGCCGGTGCTCGGGCGCGTGAAGAATACCCGCGCGCTCATCAATGATGGCGACCTGCTGCTGCTCGACGTCAACCAGAACCGGCTCTACATCCGCCCCACCGTGCCGATGGACGAAGCGTTCGAGGCGGGGCTCTCGCTCACCCAGAAGCGCCGTGCCGAATATGCAGCGCTGCGCGACAAGCCGGCGGTCACGAAGGATGGCGTGACCGTGGAGCTCATGGTCAATGCCGGCCTGCGCGACGATGTCGCCGCGCTGGATGTGACCGGGGCGGACGGCATCGGCCTGTTCCGCACCGAATTCCAGTTCCTCGTCTCCGCCACCCTCCCGCAGCGCGAGCGCCAGCAGCGCCTGTATCGCGACGTGCTGGACGCCGCCGGCAACCGGCCGGTCATCTTCCGCACCGTCGACATCGGGGGTGACAAGGCGCTGCCTTATCTGCGCGCGGGCGACAATGAGCATGAGGAAAACCCCGCCATGGGCTGGCGCGCGGTGCGGCTGGCGCTGGAACGCGACGCGCTGATGAAGGCGCAGGCCCGCGCGTTGCTGGAGGCCGCGGCGGGCCGCACGCTCCATGTCATGTTCCCCATGATTTCCGAGCCCTGGGAGCTGGCGCAGGCCAAGGCCCTGTTCCGCGAGCAGAAGATCTGGCTGGAGAAGCGCGAGCGCAAGCTGCCCAAGGCGGTGTATTACGGGGCGATGCTGGAAGTGCCGGCGCTGGCCGAGACGCTCGACTTCCTCCTGCCGGAGCTCGATTTCCTCTCGATCGGCACCAATGACCTCACCCAATTTCTGTTCGCGGCGGACCGGGCCAATCCGAAGCTCGCCGAGCGCTATGACTGGATGAGCGTGGCGATCCTGCGGTTCATCGCGCGCATCGTGCGTACCTGCGCCCAATATGATGTGCCGGTCGGCGTCTGCGGAGAAATGGGCGGGCGCACGCTGGAGGCGATGGCGCTGCTGGGGCTCGGCATCCGGCGGCTTTCCATCACGCCGGCCTCGGTCGGTCCGGTGAAGGCCATGGTCCGCTCGCTCGATCTGGCGCTGCTTACCGAGCAATGCGCCGAATTGCTGAGCGGTGGCGTACCCAATCTGCGTGAGCCGCTTGCCCAGTGGGCCGACGAGCAGGGCGTGGAGCTGAGCTGAGCCAAGCGATCCGATGCGGACCGGCACCGCGTGTCCGCATGATTATCCCGGCAACGCAATCCCTTGCGTGCGCATTTCTCTCACACCGGCTTTCTTAAGCGCGTTGACGCGCATGGCCTGCCATGAAACAACGCAGAGCCGGAATGCGGACCGAACAACGGACGAGACATGGCTCCTGAGCCCAGCAAGGCTGAAGAACAAGACGTGGTCGCGGACAACAACGCCAGTGCGCCGGAGCAGATGCGCCGGGCGCGGGAAGCTGCGGGTCTGACTCTCGAAGAGGTCGCCGCGCGCACCCGCGTGCCGATGCGCCATCTCGCCGCGCTTGAGGCCGGTGATTATAATGCTTTGCCGGGCACGACCTATTGCGCCGGCTTCTCCCGGGCCTTCGCGCGCGCCGTCGGACTGGACGAAGCGGCGCTGGTAGCGAAGGTGCGCGCCGAGATCGACGAGATGGGCGGGCTCGGTCAGGATCCCTACGAGATCGAGGAGCCGGTCGATCCCAGCAGCGTCCCCCCGCGCTATCTGGCTTGGTTGGCTGCGGTGCTCGTGCTGCTGTTCGCCGGCGGCTACGCCATCTGGCGCATGCAGCTCAATACGCCGCCCACGGACGAGCAACTCGCCGCGGAGGAACGCACCGAAACCCGGATTGCCGATCCGGCGGTCGCGCCGCCGCGCGCCGCTGTCGGCGTTGCCCCGCGCGGGCCGGTGGTCCTCACGGCGGTCAACGAGGTGTGGCTGCGCGTCTACGAGCCGGACGGCCAGCGCCTGTTTGAGGGCATGCTGGCCAAGGACGAGCGCTACACGGTGCCGGACAATGCCCGCAATCCCATGATTCTGACCGGCCGGCCGGATGCCCTTGCGGTCACCGTGAGCGGCCGGGCCGTGCCGCCGCTGGGTACGGCGGAAAGGACCATCTCGGATGTTCCGATCAGCGCCGCTGCCCTGCTTGCTCGTCAGGCCGGGCAGGATAATGAGGATGCCGCCCCCGCGCCTCCCGCTCCTGGGTCTCCCCTCAATGCCGGCGCAGGCCCGGCGCCCCGCACCGGAGGCGACTGACGGCTGCGCCCGCCGTGAGCAGGCGCCGGCCCGGTCTGGTCCCTCGATCACGCCACCTGGGCGCTTTACCGCGGCATGGGATCGGCTATGGATATTTCAGCCCATCAGGAACTGGATCATGAAATTGATGTCATCTCATCGTCGGGGTTTCCGGCATTTCCTTCTCGCCGGCGCTTGCCTTTCACTCGGTTGGGGCGCGAGCGCGTCCGCGCAGCAGCAGCCGACCGTTGAACGCCGGGTCGACAGGCTCGAGCAGGAGATGCGCGCCGTGCAGCGCAAGGTGTTCCCCGGCGGGCAGGTCGTCGTCCCGGACGTGGCGCCGCCCACGCCGACGCCCGGCGTCTCCGCCGGCTCGCCGGCCGCATCCCCGGTTGCCGATCTGACCGCGCGCGTTTCCGCGATCGAGGCGCAGCTCGCGCGTCTGACCGGCCAGGTCGAGGAATCGGGCTATCGCCTGCGGCAGCTGGAAGAGGCCTTCGCCAAGTTCAGTGCGCCGCCGCCTTTGCCGGCGGTCGCCCCGCCCGCCGGGGAGGGCCTTGCGACCCCGCCGGCCCAGGCCGGTGGCAAGGCGCCCGCGAGCCAGCCGCGGCCAGCCCCCGGGGATACGCCCTTGCTCGCGCGCACCGAGAAGGTGGCGGCGATCGAGAAGCCGAGCACGGGCAATGCCGCGCTCGACAGCTACACTTATGGCTTCCGCCTCTGGGAAGCCAAATTCTATCCCGAGGCGCAGGCACAGCTTCAGGAGACCGTCGACAAATATGGCAAGGACCCGGTCGCCAGCCGCGCCCAGAACCTGCTCGGCCGCGCCTATCTGGATGATGGCAAGCCCTCCACCGCCGCGAAGATCCTCTACGAGAATTACCGGGTCCGGCCGAAGGGTGACCGGGCAGCGGAAAGCCTTGCCTGGGTCGGCGAAGCGCTCATCAAGCTCAACCGGCTGAAGGACGCGTGCCTCGCTTATGACGAGCTGGCCGAAGTCTTCGCCGACAACATGCCGGCCACGGCGCGTGACATGATGACCAAGGGCCGGACGCGCGCAAAGTGCGGTGCCTGACGCGCTTGCGGACCGGCTGAAGGCGGAAACTCACCGCCTGCTCGGCCGGTCGCTTGCGGCGGAGGAGCGCATCGGCATCGCGGTCTCTGGCGGGGCGGACAGCATGGCGCTGCTTGCCCTCGCGCATCACGCCTGGCCCGGCCGGGTGGAAGGCGCGACCGTGGATCATGGCTTGCGCGCGGCTGCCCGGGACGAGGCGGCCATGGTGGCCCGCTGGTGCGCGCAGCAGGGCATTCCCCATGTCATTCTCGGCCCGCCGCCGCCGCTGGAAGGCAATCTCCAGGCCGCCGCGCGGGCCGCGCGCTATGCCTTGCTGGAGGAATGGCGCGCGGCGCGGGGGCTCGCCTGGTTGATGACGGCGCATCAGGCCGACGATCAGATCGAGACGATCCTGCTGCGTCTCGGCCGGGGTGCGGGCGTGGGCGGCCTCGCGTCCGTGCGCGCGCGGCGCGGCACGTTGCTGCGGCCGCTGCTGGGCGCGCGGCGGGCGGCCTTGCGCGACTTCTGCGAGCGAGCCGGCATTCCCTTCATCGACGATCCCAGCAACGAGGACCCGCGCTTCGATCGCGTCCGCATGCGCGCCGCGCTGGAGGGTAGCACGCTGATCGATCCCGGTGGCCTTGCCCGCTCGGTGGAAGCGCTGGCGCAGGCCGATTCGGCGCTGGGATGGATGACGGACACGCTCGCGGCGCAATCGATCGCGTTCGAGGCCGGGAGCGCGACGCTCCGCCGCACGGACCTGCCGCCCGAGATTCTGCGCCGTTTGCTGCTCCGGATGATCGCCCATTGCCACCCCAAGGCCGAAAAACCGCGCGGCCCGTCGCTGGATCAAGCGCTTCTTCAGCTTTTGGATGGTAGGACGGTCGCTCTGGCGGACTGCGTCGTCTCCGGCGGCGCGCAGTGGACCGTGCGGCGGGCGGCGGCGCGAAACTCGCGCTGAGCCATTGTGTTCCGGGCGGGATGTCCTATTTTGAAGCGCGAAAGCGAGATGAGATGAACGACAACAAAGAGCCGCAAGGCAATCCCTGGATCAAGAGCGCGCTCATTCTGGCCGGCGTGTTCCTGGCACTGCTGATGTTCGTCACCGTGTTCGACAGCAAGGGCATGAGCGCAGGCAAGGGCACCGCCATCGCCTATTCCGATTTCCGCTCGCGCGTGGAAGCGGGCGCCGTCAAGGAAGTCGCCATCGCGCCGGACCGGATCACCGGTGTTCTCAAGAACGACCAGCGCTTCACGACCTACACCGTGCCTGATCCGCAGCTCACCACGCTGCTCGACCAGAATGGCGTCAAGTTCAGCGGCCAGCCCGAGGAACAGCCCAATTTCTGGATGATCCTGCTTTACCAGTCGCTGCCGTTCGTCCTCATCCTGGGCATTGCCTTCTTCGTGCTGCGCCAGATGCAGAAAGGCGGCGGCGCGGGTGGCGCCATGGGCTTCGGCAAGTCCAAGGCAAAGCTGCTGACCGAGAAGCATGGCCGCGTCACCTTCGACGACGTCGCCGGCATCGACGAGGCCCGCGAGGAATTGCAGGAGATCGTCGAGTTCCTGAAGGACCCGAGCAAGTTCGCGCGGCTGGGCGGCAAGATCCCCAAGGGCGCGCTGCTGGTCGGCTCGCCCGGCACCGGCAAGACGCTGCTGGCCCGCGCCATCGCGGGCGAGGCGGGCGTGCCGTTCTTCACCATTTCGGGTTCGGATTTCGTCGAGATGTTCGTGGGCGTCGGCGCCAGCCGGGTGCGCGACATGTTCGAGCAGGCGAAGAAGAACGCGCCGTGCATCGTCTTCATCGACGAGATCGATGCGGTCGGCCGCCATCGCGGCGCTGGCCTGGGCAACGGCAATGACGAGCGCGAGCAGACGCTGAACCAGCTCCTCGTCGAGATGGACGGCTTCGAATCGAACGAAGGCATCATCATCATCGCCGCGACCAACCGGCCGGACGTGCTCGATCCCGCGCTGCTGCGCCCCGGCCGCTTCGACCGGCAGGTGGTCGTGCCGCGCCCGGACATCGAGGGCCGCGTGAAGATTCTGCAGGTCCACATGAAGAAGGTGCCGCTGGCGCCGGACGTGGACGCGCGGGCCATCGCGCGCGGCACGCCGGGCTTCTCCGGCGCTGATCTCGCCAATCTCGTCAACGAGGCGGCACTGATGGCGGCGCGGCGCGGCAAGCGGCTCGTGGCCAATGCGGAGTTCGAATCGGCCAAGGACAAGGTCATGATGGGGGCCGAGCGGCGCTCCATGGTCATGACCGAGGACGAGAAGAAGATGACCGCCTATCATGAGGCAGGCCATGCCATCGTCGCGCTGCACGAGCCGGCTTCGGACCCGATCCACAAGGCGACGATCATTCCGCGCGGCCGCGCGCTGGGCATGGTCATGCGCCTGCCGGAGCGGGACAATTACAGCTACCACCGCGACAAGATGTATGCGAACCTCGCCGTCTCCATGGGCGGGCGCGTCGCCGAGGAAATCATCTTCGGCTACGACAAGGTGTCGTCCGGCGCGTCCAGCGACATCCAGTATGCCACGCGACTCGCGCGTGACATGGTGACGCAGTGGGGCATGTCCGACGAGATGGGTCCGCTGCAATATGAGGAGCCGCAGGGCGAGACGTTCCTGGGCTATTCGCAGAGCCAGCGCGTCCACATGTCGGACGAGACGGCGCAAAAGATCGACAAGGAAATCCGCCGGATCGTGGACGCGGGCTATGACCGCGCGCACCAGCTCCTCAAGGATCACAACGATCAGCTGCATCTGCTCGCCAATGCCCTGCTCGAGTTCGAGACGCTCTCGGGTGAGGAAATCAAGACCCTGATCGAGAAGGGCGAGCTGGTGCGCGAAGGCCAGACGGTCCGGCCGCAGTCGGTGCCGACCACCGGCACCTCGATCCCCAAGACCGGCCGCCGCAAGGGGCCCGTCGCCGATCCGGCGCCACAGGGCGTCTGAGGTCCGGACGACGAACAGGAACAGGGCCGGGCGGTCATGCGCAAGCGGATCGTCCGGCCTTTTCATGTCTGCGCGACTGGCCATCCACGCGGGACCGATGACGCCGCCGGACCCGCGGCCGGGTAGGCAGCGCAAGCGCGGAACAGGCCGCCGCGGTCAGGGGAGGGAGAAGCAATGCCGATCTACATGGATGAAAGCGGCAGCCTGCCCGCCGGCGCGATGGTCATTGCCGCCGTGGATATCGAGGCGGATGCGGCGGATGCGCTCCTCAAGCGCTTCAAGGCCGTCACAGGCCTGCATGGCGAGCTGAAGGGCAGCCGCATCAGCATCATCGAGCGCGCTTTCTTCTTCGAGCTGCTGGACCGCTTCGGCGGCCGCGCCCGCATCTGCATGCTGGAGGATGATCGCGCGCAGCCCGGCGGCCGGCCGGATGATTTCGATGTCTATGTCGCCCTGCTCAACCAGCTTGTCGGGGAATGGCTGGCCGAAGGGGGCGATTGCGTCAGCTTCGTGATCGATACCGGTCGCTATCACGACCTGATGCTGGAGGAGATGCGCCGGGACGTCGCCCGGCTGCTCGAAAGCTGCGGCTCGGCCCGCCTCGTCCACAGCCACCATTCCCCGGGCGTGCAGATCGCTGATGTCGTGGCGAACAGCTTCTTCAATCTCGCGATCGGATCGAACCGGGCAGGACGTATCCACGAGATCGTCGCGCCGTTTCTGGAGACCGGCATGCTGCGCAGCGGCCGCCTGCGCACCGTGCCGCCGCCCAAACAAAAACATCCGGCATTGCAGGGCAATGCCGGACGTCCGAAACCGCGAAACCCGGCTTCTCAGCCTTCGTAGTCGGCACCCAGATTGTGCGCGCGGGGCGGGGTGGCGGCGGTGAGGCGCAGTGCCTCGGCTGAGCGGGCGATCGAGCCGATCTCGTCGGGCGTATCGTCATCGTCGATCTGCATCTTCTGCATCGATCCGATGAGATCATGCTTGAGATCGTCGGGCAGGACGGTCTCCTCGGCGATCTCGCGCAGGGCAACCACGGGGTTCTTGTCCCGGTCCCGGTCGAGAGTCAGTTCCGCGCCGCCCGAGATCGCCCGCGCGCGCTGCGCAGCGAGAAGAACGAGGTCGAAACGGTTGGGAACCTTGTCGATGCAATCTTCGACAGTAACGCGCGCCATGCTTGGCTCCTGAAACAGCGGACATGATTGGGAAGCGCGATCCGCTAACAGTCCACTGGGCCGGAGTCAAGAAAAGCCGGGCCCACTCCCCGGGGGAGGGCGGCCTAATCCGGCTCCTGCAGATGGATCCTGTGCGGTCCTCCGTAGCGCCGCAGGGCGGCGAGCACGTCTGGGCGAGCCTTCATCGCGCGCTTCCACCGCTCGGAGAGGCTTTCCGGGCGCGGAACAGGCGGGGGATCATAGTCGGCGAGCCTCCGCAGCACCTCCGCGCGGCTGGTCGCGTCTTCGAGATGCGCGATCAGCGTCGCGGCCGCCTCGTCCAGTCGGTCCCGGCACAGATAGTTTCGATAGGCCATCCTCCAACGCTCGTCCGTGACATTTTCGAGCGTGAAGGCGAGGTCCTCCTCCGCGATGGCCGTCTCGCCCATCAGATGGGCAGCGCAGCCGCGATTGAACCGGAACACCAGTGCGCCATAGTCGCTCACCCGTAACCCATCGTTTTCGAATGTCTTCAGGGTTTCCCGAGCGTCGGCCGGCCGGCCGGCCTCAAGTTGCGCATGGGCGAGATTGAGCAACTGACTGATATTGTCACCCCCGTCTTCCTGGGTCCGGGCGCCCCGCTGCATCGCCGATATCTGCTCGTCATACTGGTTGAGGGCCTCATGGACGTAAGCCAGTTCGTTCCACCACCAGTTCAGCTCCGTGACCGCGTCGACAAAGGCTGCAAGTCCACCCTTGCGCTGGCGGGCGGCCATGAGGGTCGCCAACGCCTCCTGCGGCTGGCCCAGGGCACGATGACTCTGCGCGACCCAGATGACGGCTTCCAGCCGGTCCGGGTTATCGCGCAACGCCTTCCGGGCCTGTTCGAGATAGGCCTGCGTTGCGGCACGGGGGTCGAAATCCTTCGGCATGAGCGCTGACATGACCGGGTCGAAACTGAATTCGATGAGCACCTCCGGCACGCGCACGCGCGCGACGATGGCGCCGGCTTCCGCCTTGCGGCCCTGCTCGGCCAACAACATGGCGAAGCGCCTGAGGAAATAATCCGCGCGGCCAAGCGTCTCATGCGGGGCGAAGCTCTCGGCGGAGATAAGAGCGAGCAGGGTCAGCCGCTCGTTGGTCAGCGATTTTTCCTTCAGGCGGTCGTCGACCCGTGCAAGCCATGACAGGTTCGCCCTGTTGAGCCCCTCCGGGTCGCTGTCCCGTAGCAAGGCGAGGGTGCGGAGGGTTTCTTCCAGATGATCGGCTTCGAAACTATATTTGAGGTGAAGGTAGAGCAGGTCCCGGTCGCGCGCGCCCAGCGCCACCGCGCGGGCTACCCAATCGCCCAGATGGCCATCATTCTCCAGGGTCTGCGCGCATGACCAGCCCAGCTGGACATATTGGGACAGGACCGGCAACGGAACGCGCGCCAGATCGTCGCGCCGGAACCGGCCGTCGAGCAACGTCATGATGGCCGGGCAATCCTCGCGGCCCGCCGCCTCTCCCAGTGCGCTCACGAAGCTCTGCTCGTCATTGGCTGTGGGGGACGGGCTCGCCTGGAGGGCCGGCGCCGTCAGGCCGAGCGCCAGCAGTGCCGCTGCTGCCGCACGCATTTTCCTGCCCATAATTCTTGTCACGCCCCCTCGATCCCCATTTCCCCGTCCCACTCTCGTCGAGGGGAGAGCGATTGGCAAGGCTCAGCGCATGGGCCATGAAGGGCGGATGGAGTCAGGCAATCCGAGTATCGAGGTCGCGGCAGAGCCGATCCGTCATGTGGTTGAAGGAAACAGCCTCACCCTCATCCCGGGCGGCGTCGAGCGCCTCGAGGCCCTGCTCGGGCTTATCGCGGGGGCGCGCGAGCGGCTCGACATCTTCTATTATATCTTCGGTCGGGACGAGTGCAGCCAGCAGGTGATCGATGCGCTGGTGGAGGCATGCAACCGGCATGTCGCGGTGACGCTCATTGTCGATGCGTTCGGCACCGCGACGACGCCGGATTCGGTCTTCGCGCCGCTCCGGGAGGCCGGCGCGCGCTTTGCCCGCTTCGGGGCGCATCGCACCACCCGCTATCTGATCCGTAATCACCAGAAGATGGCGATCGCCGATGGCCGGCACGCGCTGATCGGCGGCTTCAACTGCGAGAAATCCTATTTCGGTTCATGGACTGAGGAACTCGCCTGGTGCGATCTCGGGATGATGGTGCGCGGGCCGCTCGCCGGCGCGTTGCAGCACTGGTTCGATGCGCTGGCGGACTGGACCATCGACAGCCCGCAGCGCTTTCGCCGGCTGCGGCAGCTGGTGCGCGACTGGAAACCGGGAACGGGGGAGGCGCGCTGGCTCATCGGCGGTCCCACCCGCTATCTCAACAGCTGGACGCGCCATGTGAAGGCGGATCTGGAGAAAGGCGAGCGGCTGGACCTCGTCGCTGCCTATTTCTCGCCCAGCCGGGGCATGATCAAGCGGATCAATGGCGTCGCGCGGCGCGGCTGCGCGCGGCTGATCGCACCGATGCGCTCGGACAACAGCGCGACCATCGGCGCCGCGCGGCATCTCTACAAGCGGCTGCTGCGCGGCGGCGTGCGCATCTTCGAATATCGGCCGCAGAAGCTCCACATGAAGCTGATCGTCATCGACGATATCGTTTATGTCGGCTCGGCCAATTTCGACATGCGCAGCCTGTTCATCAATCTCGAGCTGATGCTGCGCATTGAGGATGCCGCCTTCGCCGCCGAAGCGCGCGCGCTGGTGGACCGGCTCGCGGCGGATAGCGACGAGATCGACGCGCGGGTCCACCGCTACATGGCGGGGCCGCTGCAGCGTTTCATCTGGTCCTTGCAATATCTGCTGGTCGGCGTGCTGGATTACACCGTCACTCGGCGGCTAAACTCTCGCCGCAAACGCTGACGGCTGCCGCCTCCTTCCGAGCCCAGAAGAGCTGCGCGGGCGGGATGCATCGCCAGACGCGATCGACGTCGACACGCGAGAAGCGCGCCTTCAGATAAGGCAGCACGAAATTGGAATATTGGTAGACGAGGAACGCGCCGCCCGGCGCGATGGCGCGCTGCGTCGCGTCCATGATCTCGTCACCCACACCGTCCGGCAGGGTCGAGAAGGGGAGGCCGGAGACGATATAATCCGCCGCTTCAAGACCCAGGTCCATGAGGATATTGCCCACGTCGGCCGCCGATCCTTCCACGCAGGTCAGCCGCTCGTCCTTCAGGGAGTCGCGCAGATAATTGACGAACACCGGGTTTGTATCGATGGCGATCAGGCGCGCATGAGGGGAGAGCCGGGCCAGCAGCGCCCGCGTGAACACGCCGGTGCCGGGGCCATATTCGACCACGACGCGCGCCGATGCCCAGTCGACGGGATCGAGCAGGGCCCGGATCGCGATCGAGGAGGTCGGAATGGCCGAGCCGATCATCCGGGGATGGCGCAGGAACTGTTTGGCGAAAAACAGGCCGGGCGAAGCGATGCGCTCTGCTGCGGTCATCTAGTCAGGGTCTCCCATGTGCGACGGGTGACAAAAGAACGCACGACTGGCAAAGACGTTGCGCGCAGGAGATTAACATGAGCATGGCACCGGGCGATTTGCCCCCGAAGGACGCGGTCGCGGTGATTTTCGTCTCGCAGCGCACGGAGGCGGACGAGGCCGGCTATGAGCGCGCCGGGGCGGCCATGGCGGCGCTGGCTGCGCGCCAGCCGGGCTATCTCGGCATGGACAGCGCGCGCGGCGCCGATGGCCTTGGCATCACCGTCAGCTACTGGGCGGACGAGGCGAGCGCGCGCGCCTGGCGAGCGCATGCCGAGCATGCCGCCACCCGCGATGTCGGCCGGGCGCGCTGGTATGACTCGTACCGGATGATCGCGACCCGCGTCACGCGCGCTTATGACTGGCACCGCGCCGCCGCACCCGACACGCCGGACTGAACGCGAACGATCTCTTCGCTCCGGCTCCGGTATGGCCCGGCGGGGCTCAGGAGGACTTGCCATCGCCAAGGTCGAGGCCGTGCTTCATCAGCATCGGCAGGTTGGCCATGGCGAAGACCATCGAGATGATGGTGACGCCCCACACCTTGACCGCGAGCCAGCTGTCGAAGCTCAGTGTCGCGCGCATCACTTCGTTGGCGACGGCCAGCACGGCGAAGAAGAGCCCCCAGTTGCGCGAGAGCTTGAGCCAGCCGGTCTCGGTCAGGCCGTTATAGGCGGACTGGAGCAGATAGCGCAGCAGCGGCCGCCCGCGCATCCATCCACCCAGCAGCATCAGCGCGAAGAAGGCGTAGATGATGGTCGGCTTGGCCTGGATGAAGGCGGGGTCGTGGAAATAGAGCGTCAGCGCGCCGAAGAAGGTCACCAGGATCGCCGAGAGCCAGAGCATCGGCGAGACACGGCCGAGCCGCCACTTGCTCACCACCACCGCGATGAGGATCGCCACCATGAAGGCGGCGGTGCCGGCGAACATGCCGATGAACTTGGTGGCGAGGAAGAAGACGAGCAGCGGACCGAAGTCGAGCGCCATCGGCAGCCAGCCTTCGCCTTTCGGGCCCGGTGCGACCGGCGCTGAGTCGATCGTCACGTCCACGCCGTGCGGCTCGCGTCCGTCACCGTGCATAAGCTGCTCCCGCAATGGCCCGCGCCAGTTCGGCCGGTTCGAAGGGCCGCAGATCGTCGATCTTCTCGCCCACGCCAATGGCATGGATAGGCAGGCCGAATTTCTCCGCCGCCGCCACGAGCACGCCGCCGCGCGCCGTGCCGTCCAGCTTGGTCATGACGAGGCCGGTGACATGCGCCACGTCCCGGAAGATCTCGATCTGCGAGAGGGCGTTCTGCCCGGTCGTCGCGTCCAGCACCAGCACCACGTCATGCGGCGCGGCCGGGTTCAGGCGGCCGAGCACGCGCCTGATCTTGGCGAGTTCGTCCATCAGCTCGGTCTTGTTCTGGAGACGCCCGGCCGTGTCGACGATGAGCACGTCGATGCCCTGCGCCGTGGCCTGCTTCACCGCGTCGAACACGACGCCGGCCGCATCCCCGCCTTCCGGCCCGGTGACGATCGGCACGCCGAGCCGGTCCGCCCAGACCTTGAGCTGGCCGATGGCCGCCGCGCGGAACGTGTCGCCCGCTGCCAGCATGACGCCATAATCCTGTTCCTGGAACAGATGGGCGAGCTTGGCGATGGTCGTGGTCTTGCCCGAGCCGTTGACGCCGATGACCAGGATCACCTGCGGGCGCGGGAACGCCTCGATCTCGATCGGCTTGGCGACGGGGACCAGCACCTTCTCGATTTCCTCGGCGAGGATCTCGCGCAGATATTCCTCGGTGAGTTCCCGGTTGAAGCGGCCTTCGGCGAGCCGGTCGCGAATGCGCGCCGCCATGGCCGGGCCCAGATCGGTCGTGTAGAGCGCTTCCTCCAGCTCATCGAGCGTCTGCTCGTCGAGCGCGGCCTTGCCGAAGATGCCGGAGACGCTTTCGCCAAGCCGGTCGGATGTGCGCTTGAAGCCGCCAAAGAGGCGCTCGCGCCAGGAAAGTTCAGCCATGCGCCTGTCCATGCGCGATGAGCGCGCCGTCCTCAAGTCCCGTGATGCATGCCTCGACAATTTCGCCGACCGGCTGTGGCGCGGTGAACCGCACCGGAGCGAAGCTCTCGCCATGGCCCGCAAGGCCGCTGGTCTCGACCAGCACGCGCTGGCGGCTGCCGACCAGCGAACGCAGCCAGTCCGTGCGCGCCTGCGCGCAGGCGTCCCGCAGCCGCGCCGCGCGGTCCCGGATCACCGGCTTGTCCAGCTGCGGCATGCGCGCGGCGGGCGTGCCTTCGCGCGGCGAATAAGGGAAGACATGGCCATGGACGATGCCGCAGTCCCGCACCAGCGAGAGGCTGCGTTCGAACATCGCCTCGTCCTCGGTCGGGAAGCCGGCGATGATGTCCGCGCCGATGGCGATGTCCGGCCGCCGCGCGCGCAGGCGGTCGGCGAGGTCGATGGCCTGCGCGCGGCTGTGGCGCCGCTTCATCCGCTTGAGGATCATGTCGTCCCCGGCCTGCAGGGAGAGGTGCACATGCGGCATCAGCCGGGGCTCGCTCGCGATCAGCTCGAAGAGCCGCTCGTCGATTTCCACCCCGTCGAGCGAGGAGAGGCGCAGTCGGGGCAGCGCCGGTACATGGCGCAGGATGCGCTCGACCAGCGCGCCCAGTGTCGGGCTGCCGGGCAGGTCGGGGCCGTAGCTGGTCACGTCCACGCCGGTCAGGATCACTTCCTGCACGCCCTGCGCGACCAGCAGGGCAACCTGCTCCACGATCGATCCGGCCGGCACGGACCGGCTCGGCCCGCGCCCATAAGGGATGATGCAGAATGTGCAGCGGTGGTCGCAGCCATTCTGCACGACGACAAAGGCCCGCACGCGCTCGGCGAAGGCGGAGACCATCTGCGGCGCCTGCCGGGCCACGGTCATGATGTCGGCCACGCGCACCGGCGCCTCGTCTCGGACGGCCTCCGCGAAGAGGGCTTTCTCGGCATTGCCGACGACGCGCGAGACTTCCGGCATCGCGGCGAACATGGCGGGATCGGTCTGCGCCGCGCAGCCGGTCACGACGATGCGCGCCTCGGGGCGGTCCCGGTGCGCGCGGCGAATCGCCTGCCGCGTCTGGCGCACCGCCTCGCCGGTGACGGCGCAGCTGTTCACCACGATCAGGTCGTCCGCATCGCCGAGCTGCTGGCGGATGGCTTCGCTTTCCGCGATGTTGAGCCGGCAGCCGAGCGTGATGATGCTGGCGCCGCTCATGGCGTGGCAGTGAAGCTGCCCGGGTCCAGCACGCCGTCGAACACATGGACGGCAGGGCCTGTCATCGTGATGTGACCGCCCGGCGTCCAGTCGATGAGCAGGTCGCCGCCTTCGAGCGTCACGCGCACCGGGCCGTGCGCAAGCTTGCGGCGAATGGCGGCGATGGCGGTGGCGCAGGCGCCGGTGCCGCAGGCGCGCGTGAAGCCCGCGCCACGCTCCCACACGGTGAGGCGGATATGGTCGTCATCCACGAGATGCGCGAAATTGACGTTCACGCGGCGCGGGAAAAGCGGATCGGTCTCGATCAGCGGGCCGAGCCGGGCCATGTCGACGCGCGCGGGATCGTCGAGGAAGAAGACGACATGCGGATTGCCGACATTGACGGCGGCGGGCGGAGGCAGGTCGTCCCAGCTTGCCGGCATGGCAAGCGTATCCATGGCATAGGCGAGCGGGATGTCCTCCCAGCCGAAGCGTGGTTCGCCCATGTCGACGCTCACCAGCCCGCCGATGCGCGCCGCATGCAGCAGCCCGGCCTTGGTCTCGATCGTCACGTCCCGGCCAGTGAACAGCGGCACGCAGCGCGTGGCATTGCCGCAGGCCTCCACTTCGCTGCCGTCCTGGTTGAAGATGCGCATGCTCACGTCCGCGCGGTCCGAGGCGCCGATAAGGATGAGCTGATCGCATCCCACGCCCGTCTTCCTGTCCGCAATGGCCCGCGCCAGCGGCGCGTCCATGGCGACCGGCGTCTCGCGCGTGTCGATCACGACGAAATCATTGCCGAGGCCATGCATCTTGGCGAAGGGCAGAGGAGTGTTTTGCGACATGGCCTGCATGTAGGAAGGCGCGCCGGCGAAGTCCATCGCCCCGGCGCACGTGCTCTGCGCGGCCGCCCACGCGTTCGCAGGCTTCCACGCACGGGGCGAACGCATCGCGATGAATCGCGCCGGGCCGGACATCACAGTCCCTCCCCCCGTCATTCCCGTGAACACGGGAATCCAGTCCCCCTCCCGGCACAGGACCGGCGGCGAGGCAGCGCGCCAGCCCGAAGGCAAAGCCGATATGACGTGGGACCGATCGACCGGACCTTGCCCGTCAGCCCGTCGCCCGGCCTTAGACGTCGTCGCTGCCGACCACGCCGCCTTCGCCTTCCAGCCTGTTGATCGCCGGGATGTCCCGCGCCGCGAACCGCAGGCGGACGCCGACGCCAAGGCCGTTCTCGTCGGGCAGGAAATGGGCGCCGCCTTCTTCCAGCGCATGGCGCAGCCGGGCTCGCGCCGCGTCGCCGGGGTCAGCCCGCCCGGCCTCGAAGTCCGCCAGCGCCGCCTCGTCCAGTCCGGCGAGGCGGGCGACATGGTCGCGCGGCCATTGCACCAGCGCGCGTGCGGCGTGAGCCAGCGGTCCGGTTATCGTCAATGAAGCCTCCTGTGATGCACCTGCCGGCGCAGAATAGCGGCATCCGCGCGCGAAGCGAAACACTTAGCCACGCGATGGGGGTACGCGCTTGTGGGGCACGCGATCGGGCGCGAACGACGTCGCACCCGAGCACAGGAAACAGAAGAATGAAATGGTCGGGGAGAGAGGATTCGAACCTCCGGCCCCTGCCTCCCGAAGACAGTGCTCTACCAGGCTGAGCTACTCCCCGACCGGGCCGTGCGCGTGTCCGCGCCGGCAAGGCAGGCGAGCCCTATAGGGGCGGCTTTTGCTGCTGGCAAGCGCTGCTTCGCAAATCCGTGACACGGCGCTGCAATGGCGCTCGCGCCGCGCTGTGACGGGCGACGGGGCGGGGGAATATGGCGCGCAAACATCTCCTGCGCGCGCGTCTGGCACTGGCGCCGCCACCGGGCGCGGAGTAAGACGGGTTCATGACGACAGCTTCCGCCCCGGCCCGGCCTTTCACGTCCTCCGATGGCGGCGCGCCGCATTACGAGCAGCAGTATCTCGACCTCATGGCGCACATCTGGCGCAACGGCCATGAGCGAATCGACCGCACCGGCGTCGGCACCCGGTCGGTCCTGGGCGCGACCATGCGTTTCTCGCTCGCCGATGACGCAGTGCCGCTGCTGACCACCAAGCGCGTCTTCTGGAAAGTCGCGACGCGCGAGATGCTCTGGTTCCTCTCCGGCGAGACCAACATCCGGCCGCTGGTGGCGCAGGGCGTGCATATCTGGAGCGACTGGCCGCTCGATCGCTATCGCCGGGAAACGGGCGAGGCCATTTCCATGGAGGCCTTCGAGGCGCGGATCCTCGCCGACGAGGATTTCGCCCGGGACTGGGGCGATCTCGGCCCCGTCTATGGCCGCCAGTGGGTCAACTGGCCGCGCTACGAGCCCGCCCCGGAGGCAGGCGAGGGCCTCTACCGTCAGGCGTCGCGAGGGCATAACCAGATCGCCGCGCTGGTCGATGCCATCCGCGCCAATCCGGGCTCGCGGCGGCTGCTCTTCACCGGCTGGAACGTGGACCAGATCGACGCGATGGCACTGCCGCCCTGCCACATGACCTATCAGTTCTATGTCGCGGACGGGCGCCTCAATGGCCTCCTCTTCCAGCGCAGCTGCGATCTCGGCCTCGGTTTTCCCTTCAACATCTACGGGCTGGCGCTGCTGACGCGGATGATCGCGCTGCAATGCGATCTGGAGGCGGGCGAGATCGTCTGGCAGGGGGGCGACGTGCATCTCTACCTCAATCACGCCGAGCTGGTGGAGGAGCAGCTTTCCCGACGCCCCGCCGGCGCGCCCCGGCTGCGCATCCTGCGGCGGCCGGAGAGCATCTTCGCGCACCGCATCGAGGATTTCGCCGTCGAGGATTATGAGCCGCAGCGGAGCATATCCGCGCCCATCGCGGTCTGAGCGGCGCCATGCCGCTGCGTGATATCGACCGGGACGACGATCTGGCGGCGAGCGGCCATGAGAAGAGGCGAGGGCAGGCCGGGCTGCGCCATGGCTCGCCCGATCGGGAAGCGTGGGAGCGCAACCGGCTCGCGGCCTCCATCGCGCTGTTCGCCGGGGCGGGGTTCCTGCTCGCCTTGCCGTTCGCGCTGCGTGCCGGCGCCGAATTCTTCCTCCCGCTCACCGCGGCGCTGGTCATTGCCGTGTGTCTCGTGCCGCTGCTGGAATGGCTGGAGCGGCGGCGCATCCCGTCTCCGCTGGCGGCCCTCCTGGCCCTGTCGGCTTTCCTGTTCGTCGCCAACACCGCACTGGTGCTGATCGTCGTGCCGGCGAGCGACTGGATCACGCAGCTGCCGGACAGGATCAGCCAGATCAAGATCACGCTCGAGCCGGTCATTCGCCTCTACACGCAGGCGCAGGGCTTCATCGACGGGCTGCTGCGCATGGTGACGGAGACGCAGGACATCGCGAACGGGCCGGGCAACATCGCCATGCCCGGCTCGCTCCTGCAGATGATGACGACGGCCGCGCCGGGCGTGGTCATCAATGTCCTGTTCGGCCTGCTGGTGATTTTCTTCTTCCTGAGCGGGTGGACGCGGCTGCGCCACCGCACGATTCGCGGCCGTGGCAGCTTCACCGGCGCGCTCACCATCGCCCGGGTCATCCAGAACGTGGTCGATGCGACCTCGCGTTATGTGCTGACGATCACGTTCATCAACATGGGCCTCGGGCTCACCGTCGCGCTGGCGCTGATGCTGATGGGCATGCCGACGCCGTTCATGTGGGGCGGATTCGTCGCCCTGCTCAACTTCATTCCCTATTTCGGCCCGATCATCGCGGCGATTCTGCTGGGGCTGGGCGGCCTCATGAGCTTCACCACCGTCGGCTGGGCGCTGCTGCCCGCCATCATCATGGTCTGCCTGCACCTGATCGAGGCCAATATCGTGACGCCGCTGGTGCTGGGCGAGCGGCTGAAGGTCAATCCGCTGCTGATTCTCGTGTCGCTCAGCTTCTGGACCTGGGTGTGGGGCACGGCGGGGGCGCTGCTGGCGGTGCCGCTGCTCATCATCATCCAGACGGTTCTGGCCGCCGCGGGCAAGCCGGATATCGCGGGTTTCCTGTTCGAGGCGGGCACGCTGACCAGCACGATGCACGATGCGCCGACAGATTATGACGAGAGATGACGCGAGGGTGTTGACAGCGCCCGCGCCAGCTTATACCTGCGCCGTCCTCGACCAAGCGCGGGTGTAGCTCAGTTGGTTAGAGTGCCGGCCTGTCACGCCGGAGGTCGCGGGTTCGAGCCCCGTCACTCGCGCCATTTCTTCCATGAAATGATCGTCTTGCGTCCTGCCTTCCCTCCGGGGGAGGCACGGATCGCACGCGCCTCGCTACCCGCGGGGCACCGTGGCCCGCCGGGCTCGTCATCCTCCGAACATCTCCGAATGTTGTCCTGATCGTCGCCGGGCAGAGGCGCCGGAAACGCGCCGTCATCGTGTAACGGATTGCCGCCGGACGCGACTCAGGTGCGCCAGCGGCCCGTCTCCATCCAGACCAGCAGTGGCCGGACGGGGAAGATCCAGATGATTCCCGCGATGATGTAGATCACCGCCTGCAGGATGCCCGGCAGCCGCGCGATGTGCTCGGCGAAGCTCGCGACGATCCAGGCCCAGAACGCGATGATGCCCAATATGGCGAACATGCCGGCCGGCTTGCGCCAGCTGGGGCGATACTCGTTCATGCGGCTTCCCCCGAGATGATGGCCTGCTCGGTCACCACCATGTGCAGCGGCACGTCCCAGGGCTCGACGGGCAGCAGGTCGACTTGCTGGCAGCTCCAGGCCATGCCGATTCGCAGCGCGTCGGGCAGCTTGGCGAAGGCGCGGTCATAATAGCCCGCGCCATGGCCGATACGGTTGAGGCGCCGGTCGAATCCCACCATCGGCGTCAGGACGATGTCCGGCGTCACCGTGGCGGCCTGCGGCGCCGGCTGGGGAATGCGCAGCTGGCCGGGCACGAGGATGTCTCCCGGCTTCCAGTCGGCGAACTCCATGTCCTCCGCCACGGTTC
This sequence comes from Sphingobium lignivorans, assembly GCF_014203955.1. Classification (NCBI taxonomy): domain Bacteria; kingdom Pseudomonadati; phylum Pseudomonadota; class Alphaproteobacteria; order Sphingomonadales; family Sphingobiaceae; genus Sphingobium; species Sphingobium lignivorans. Next base: position 2,356,605 of record NZ_JACHKA010000001.1, on the reverse strand, counting down.
GCCCCAGGCGCGGCAGGCAGAGCTTGAAGCCGCGTTCGTCGAGGAACTCGAGCAGCGCTTCCGTCGGCGCTTCCGATCCCATCGATCGGTAGACGGCGACCCGCGATCCGGGCGGCATCAGCGCCAGGATGGGGGAGGGGAGAACGCGAAAGGCAAGATTGCGCACGCTGTTGGGAAGCCCGGCCACGAAGGCCTGGCGCCGGGCGAGCAACTCCGTCCGCAGGGAGGCGCGCTGATTGGTCATCGCGGAAAGGCTCCATGGCGATGGCAGGGAAGGCGTGACGGGACCGCCATGGCCGTTTGCTGGAATATCCTCTGACGCCTCAACGTCAGGTGGGGACCATGTAACGCGGACCAGGGTCCGGCCAGAGACAGCCCCCGTGGATGTGATATCGCCTCAGGGATGTTCGCTAAAGCGCGCACCGGGCAGTACCCGTCCCGGACTATCTAGGCGTTGGAGAGCTGCGCTGCAAGGCTGTCGCCGAGCGCTTCGATCCGTTCGGCGAGTTTTGCGAGCGCGGCCAGCGTATCGGGGTCGTCCACCGGCGGGGGCGGGGCGGCCGGTTCCGCGGGTGCGGCCGGCGCGGGCGCCTCGAGCGCCTTGTCGGAGAGCGTGTCGGCGAGCAGCAGGCCGGCGAAGAGCAGTTGCCGCACTTCGGTCAGGCCCGGGCTGCCGGTTTTCACCTGATTCACCCGGTCGGACATCATCCCGGCGAGCTGGTGCAGGCGGGCTTCCTCGCCGTCGCGACAATGCACCGCATATTGCCGGCCACCGACCATGATCTTGACTTCGGCCATCTCAGGCTTCGCTCCGGGCTTTCTGAAGGTCGCCGATCAGCGCATCGAGCGACTTGAGCGCGGCGATCGCCTTGTCCCGCGAGAAGGGGTCGAGTTCGCTGCCATGGCCCGCGCCGGGCGTGGCGGCATAGCCGGCCATGTCCTCGCGGTCATCCTGCGCGAGCTGCGCCTCGATGGCCTGCGCCTGCTGCTCGGCAACCTGCCTTGCGAGGGTCTCGGCGCGCGTGATCGCGCGCTCCAGCCGTCCGATTGCCTGCATCATCGCGTCGCTTGCCATGCCCGATCCTTATCACGGCAAATGGGGAATGCAAAAGTTCGTTGGGCTGCCTGCGACGGCTGGTGCAGCGGGTGATCGGTCGCACCGGCGGGACAAGTGGCGATCCCCGCAGGTTGACGCTCGCGGCTCGAACCGACATGGAGGCGGCGCAAACGACTCGCGCCGTCATGCCGATGGCGCGCTTTCGCTTGTTCGGTCCGCCGGCCGAGGCCTTCCGGCGCGAGATCCGACCTGAATGCGCGCCGTGGTGCGCCGAGAGAAGAAGAAAGGGGCGTTCGCCCATGCCAGTCACCGAAAAGCGCCTTGCCGACACGATCCGCGTGCTGGCGATGGACGCGGTGCAGGCAGCCAATAGTGGCCATCCCGGCATGCCGATGGGCATGGCCGACGTCGCCACCGTGCTGTTCAAGGACCATGTGAAGTTCGATCCCGCCGCGCCGAAATGGGCGGATCGGGATCGGTTCGTGCTGTCCGCGGGCCATGGCTCGATGCTGATCTACGCGCTGCTGCACCTCACCGGCTATGAAGAGCCGACGATGGCGCAGATCGCGGCCTTCCGCCAGGTCGGCAGCCCCTGCGCGGGGCATCCGGAGAATTTCGAGCTGCCGGGCGTGGAAGCCACGACCGGTCCGCTGGGGCAGGGGCTTGCCATGGCGGTCGGCATGGCGATGGCCGAGCGGCACCTCAATGCCACCTTCGGGGACGAACTCGTCGATCACCGCACCTGGGTGATCGCCGGCGACGGCTGCCTCATGGAAGGCATCAATCACGAGGCGATCGGCCTTGCCGGTCATCTCGGCCTTGGCCGTCTCACCGTGCTGTGGGACGACAACAGGATCACCATCGACGGGTCCGTCGACCTCTCGTCGAGCGAGGACGTGCTGGCGCGCTATGCGGCGACCGGTTGGCATGTGACGCATTGCGACGGGCATGATTTCGCGGATATCCGTCGCGCGCTGGCCGAGGCCGTGGCCGATCCGCGTCCCTCGATCGTCGCGTGCCGCACGCGCATCGGGCAGGGCGCGCCGAACATGGCGGGCTCGCACAAGGTGCATGGCGCGCCGCTCGGCAAGGACGAGATCGCCGCCACCCGGCAGGCGCTGGACTGGGATCTGCCGCCCTTCGAGCTGCCCGAGGATGTCCGCGCCGCATGGCTCGCCATTGGCCAGCGCTCCCGCCCGGCTCATGCACAGTGGCAGGATCGCCTCTCAAGTCATTCCCAGAAAACGGAATTCGAGCGCCGGATGGCGGGCGATCTCCCCGCCGACTTCTCGCTGCGGTCGTATCTCGACGGCCTGATCGCCGAGCCGAAGAAAGTCGCGACCCGCAAGGCGAGCGAGATGGCGCTGGATGCGATCAACGTGCAGCTCCCCGAGATGTTCGGCGGATCGGCCGATCTCACCGGCTCCAACCTCACCCAGTCGAAGGACCAGAAGGCCGCCTTCAGCCGCGATGATCGCGCGGGCCGCTATGTCTATTACGGCATTCGCGAATTCGGCATGGCGGCGGCCATGAACGGCATGGCGCTGCACGGCGGCGTGATTCCTTATGGCGGCACGTTCCTCGTCTTCTCCGATTATATGCGCAACGCCATCCGCATGTCGGCGCTTCAGCGGCTGCGCGTGGTCTATGTGCTCACGCATGACAGCATCGGGCTTGGCGAGGATGGTCCCACGCACCAGCCGATCGAGCATGTCATGTCGCTGCGCATGATCCCCAATCTGGAAGTGTTCCGGCCGTGCGACGTGATCGAGACGGCGGAATGCTGGGAACTGGCGCTGGCGCAGCAGAGCACGCCGTCGGTGCTCGCACTCAGCCGGCAGAACCTTCCGCAACTGCGTGATAACGCATCGGAAAATCTGTCCGCAAAGGGCGCCTACACGCTAGTTTCCGGCGGCGATTCCCCGCGCGTGGTGCTAATCGGCACCGGCTCGGAAGTGGAGATCGCGGTCGAGGCGGCCAAGCAGCTCGGCGCGCAGGGCATTGCCGCCAGCGTCGTGTCGATGCCCAGCATGTCGCGCTTCCTCGCGCAGGACGAGGCCTATCGCGCCTCTGTCCTCCCGGCGGGCGCGCTGCGCGTCACCGTTGAGGCAGGCACGACCTTCGGCTGGTGCGCGATCACCGGTGCGGACGGGCTCAATATCGGCATCGACCAGTTCGGCCTGTCCGGACCGGCACCGGCCCTCTACGAACATTTTGGATTGACCGCCGGGGCGATCGCGCAACGCGTCGTCGCGGCGCTCGACTGAGAACAAGGAAAGGAGATCATTCATGGCCACCAAGGTAGCAATCAACGGCTTCGGACGGATCGGGCGCCTTGTCGCGCGCGCCCTGCTTGAGCGGACCGATCACGACTTCGAGCTGGTGGCGATCAATGATCTGGGCGACGCCAAGTCCAACGCCCTGCTCTTCAAGCGTGACAGCGTCCACGGCGCGTTCCCGGGCGAAGTCGGCGTCGACGGCGACACGCTCGTCATCGACGGCAAGCGCATCAAGGTGACGGCCGAGCGCGATCCCGCCAAGCTGCCGCATGCGGACATGGGCGTGGAAATCGCGCTGGAATGCACCGGCATCTTCGCGAGCAAGGAGAAGGCCAGCGCGCACCTGACCGCCGGCGCCAAGCGCGTCGTCATCTCGGCGCCCGCCACCGGCGTTGATCGCACCGTGGTCTACGGCGTCAATCACGAGGCGCTGACCGCCGAGGACGTCGTGATCTCCAATGCGAGCTGCACCACCAACTGCCTCGCCCCGCTTGCCAAGGTGCTGCACGATGCGCTCGGTATCGAGAGCGGGTTCATGACCACGATCCACAGCTACACCAACGACCAGAACACGCTGGACCAGCTGCACAAGGACATGCGCCGCGCCCGTGCCGCCGCGCTCTCCATGATCCCGACCACGACGGGCGCCGCCCGCGCCGTGGGCGAAGTGCTGCCGGAACTCAAGGGCAAGCTGGACGGTTCGTCCGTGCGCGTGCCCACGCCCAACGTCTCGGTCGTCGACCTCAAGTTCATCGCCGGCCGCGCCACGACCATCGAGGAAGTGAACGGCCTCCTGAAGGCGGCGTCGGAGAGCGGTCCGCTCAAGGGTATCCTCGGCTATTCGGACGAGCCGCTGGTCTCGATCGACTATAATGGCGATCCGCGCAGCTCCACCGTCGACAGCCTGGAAACGGCCGTGATCGACGGCAAGCTGGTCCGCGTCCTCTCCTGGTACGACAATGAATGGGGTTTCTCGAACCGCATGATCGACACCAGCAAGGTGGTCGCTGGCCTGATGTAAGGCAAAAAGGCGCGCCGCCCTGTTGCCCCATGCGGGCGGCGGCGGCGGTTCGCATGACGGCGGGCGCGGGTCCGGGGCGAAAACGTCCCCGCCGCGCCGCCGCGAAGCTCTGGAAACGCCCGCACGAGCGGCAAGACCTGTGGGGAGCACGGCATGTCCAAATCTTTCAGGACAATCGACGACATGGGCGACATCACCGGCAAGACGGTGCTGGTTCGCGAGGATCTCAACGTGCCCATGCAGGATGGTTCGGTGAGCGATGACACGCGGCTGCGCGCTGCCGTGCCGACGCTGCTGGAGCTGGCGGACAAGGGCGCCAAGGTGCTCATCCTCGCGCATTTCGGGCGGCCCAAGGGGCAGAAGACCCCGGACATGTCGCTCTCGCTGGTCACGCGCGGGCTGGGGCAGGTGCTGGGCCGCGACGTGCAGTTCATTCCCGATTGCCAGGGCGAGGCGGCGGCTGCCGGCATCGCCGTGATGCGCCCGGGCGACATCGCCATTCTCGAGAACACCCGCTTCCATGCGGGCGAGGAAAAGAATGATCCCGCGCTGTCGGACGCCATGGCGGCGCTGGGCGACTTCTATGTGAACGACGCCTTTTCCGCCGCGCACCGCGCGCATAGCTCCACCGAGGGGCTGGCCCATCGCTTGCCGGCCTTTGCGGGCAGATCGATGGAGAAGGAGCTGGATGCGCTGGAAGCGGCGCTCGGCAATCCGCAAAAGCCGGTCGCGGTTGTGGTCGGCGGCGCCAAGGTCTCCACCAAGCTCGCCGTGCTGGAGAATCTGGTCGCGAAGGTCGATCATCTCATCATCGGCGGCGGCATGGCCAACACCTTCCTTGCCGCGCGCGGCGTGGATGTCGGCAAGTCGCTGTGCGAGCATGATCTCGTGTCGACCGCCAACGAGATCTTCGACCGGGCCGAGGAAGCCGGCTGCACCATCCATCTGCCCTATGACGTGGCGGTGGCGAAGGAATTCGCGGCCAATCCGCCCAGCTACCGGCTGTGCAACGTCAATGAAGTGGCGGCCGACGAAATGATTCTCGATGTCGGCCCCGCCGCCGTCGAGGCGCTGGCGGACGTGCTCAAGACCTGTCGCACGCTGGTCTGGAACGGCCCGCTCGGCGCGTTCGAGCTGGCGCCTTTCGATACGGCGACCGTCGCGCTGGCGAAGACCGCCGCGGCGCTCACCGTGGAAGGCTCGCTGGTCTCCGTGGCGGGCGGTGGCGACACCGTCGCCGCGCTCAACCATGCCGGCGTGGCCGCCGACTTCTCGTTCGTCTCCACGGCGGGCGGCGCTTTCCTGGAATGGATGGAAGGCAAGGAGCTGCCCGGCGTCGCCGCGCTGATGGCGGAGGCCTGAGCCGCGCCGCCATCGTGGGCGGGCCGGCGCATCTGTCGCCGGCGGCCTTGCGCGGGCGCTGCACATCGTTAGGTTGCGAAGCGATTGACGCAACGCTTTCGATGGGGTCGGCATGACGGTCAGGGACGATATTCTCGGGATGCTGGAGAGCGGCGAGGCGCCGCGCCCGCCGCAGAGCTATGCGGTGGGCGGCATCGAGATGGCGGCGATCGGTATCTTCGAGAATAGCGCCAGGCTGGTGGCCTGGATGCAGGAGATGGGGCTCGATCCGCATCAGGGACCGGACGCGGTGCTGGGCCTGGGGCTGCTGCTCGTGCGGGATGCCCGCGCCTTCCCGCGTCCGACGCCGGTCGTGGACGCGGATTTCGAGTGGCCGGACGATCATCACTGAGGCCATCGCTGAGCCCCTCCCTGAGATCGCGTGCCCGCTGGGCAGGCCAGGCGGTGGCGCTACCATGATTGACCGGCTTGCAATTTGCCGCGCGCCCGTGAAAGAGACTTCGAACGGGGCACCTGCGGGCGCCTTCTGGGATTCATGGAAACAGGATGGGATGATGCAGCAAGCCGACATGACCGCCAAGATCGCTTCCGGAAAAGGCTTCATCGCCGCGCTCGACCAGAGCGGCGGTTCAACGCCCAAGGCCTTGCTGGGCTATGGCATCGAGGAAAGCGCCTATTCCGGCGATGACGAGATGTTCGGCCTCATCCACCAGATGCGCAGCCGCATCATCACCTCGCCGGCCTTCACGGGCGAGAAGGTGCTTGGCGCCATCCTCTTCGAGAAGACCATGGACGGCACCGTCGATGGCAAGCCGACGCCCGCGGCGCTCATCGAGCGCGGCGTCGTGCCCTTCATCAAGATCGACAAGGGCCTCGAAGCCGAGGCGAACGGCGTGCAGATGATGAAGCCGATGCCCGATCTGGACGCGCTCCTGAGCCGCGCCAAGGGGCTGGGCGTGTTCGGCACCAAGGAGCGCTCGGTCATCAATCTCGCCAATCGCGAGGGCATCGCGGCGATCGTCAAGCAGCAGTTCGAGGTCGCACAGCAGGTGCGCGCGGGCGGCCTGATGCCGATCATCGAGCCGGAAGTGAACATCAAGAGCCCCGAGCGCGCGCAGGCCGACCAGATCCTGCTCGAGGAAATCCTCAAGGCGCTCGATGCGCTGCCCGAGGGCGAGCAGGTGATGCTCAAGCTCTCCCTGCCGGAGAAGTCCGGCCTGTTCGATCCGCTGGTGGATCATCCCAAGGTGCTGCGCGTGGTCGCCCTGTCCGGCGGCTTCAAGCGCCCCGAGGCCTGCGTCGAGCTGGCGAAGAATCGCGGCGTGATCGCGAGCTTCAGCCGCGCGCTGCTGGAGGATCTGCGCCACCAGATGAGCGATGAGGAATTCAACGCCTCGCTGGCGAGCGCGATCGACGAGATCTACGAGGCTTCCGTGGACAAGGTTCCGGCCTGACCGGCGCGGCGGGGCCTGGCCGGGCATTCCGCCGGTGACAGGATGAGGGCAGCGGCCTATGCTTGGGCCGCTGCCTTTTTCTTGCCCGGAGACCGCTCATGACCGCGCTTGCCGACATCCCGCTCAGGACCATTCGTGGCGCCGAGGCTTCGCTGGCGGATTATGCCGGCAAGGTGCTGCTGATCGTGAACGTCGCGTCCAAATGTGGCCTCACTCCGCAATATGAGGGGCTGGAAGCGCTCCATGCCGCTTATCGGGACAAGGGACTCGTCGTCCTGGGTTTCCCCGCCAATGATTTCGCGGGGCAGGAGCCCGGGACGAACGCGGAGATCGAGAGTTTCTGCACCACCAATTTCGGCGTGGATTTCCCCATGTTCGAGAAGCTGGTGGCAACGGGGCCGGACAAGCACCCGCTTTATGCGCAGCTCACCGCCGCCATCCCGCAGGCTGACAATGATGGCCCGTTCCGCGAGCGGCTGCGCGGCTATGGCATGGTGCCCAATGCCCCGCCCGAACTGCTCTGGAATTTCGAGAAGTTCCTCGTCGGCCGCGATGGCACCGTGATTGCCCGCTTCGCACCGGACACCCGGCCTGACGATCCCGCGCTGGTCTCCGCCATCGAGGATGCGCTGGCCGCCTGACCGGTCATGAGCGAGGCGGAGCGCTTTCCTTATCATCGCAGCCTCGCGCCGATGATGTGGGTGCTGGCCGGGCTGATGGCGGTGGAGACCGCCGTCCTCCACCTGCTCGTCGCCTTGTGGCAGCCATGGCTGGCGCTGCTCCTCTCGGTGATGAGCATTGCCGCGTTCCTCTGGCTCGTCGCGCTCATCCGCTCGTTCCGCGCGCGCCCGGTCGAGATCCGCGACGGCGTGCTGCTGTGGCGCTGCGGCTGGCTGCGCTCGATTTCCGTCCCGCTCGATCGGATCGCAGGGCTGCGCACCTCCTGGGACAGGACCCTGGTGCGGGACCGGCAGACCGCCAACTTGGCGCTGATCGCCTGGCCCAACATCATGATCGATCTGGACGGCCCGCTGCCCATGGGCCGCCGCACCGTCACCCGCCTCGCGCACCGGCTCGATGATCGCGCGGCCTTCGTCGCGGCGCTGGCGCCGCACCTGCGCGAGGCGGCGTCAACAAATTCCGAGGCCATGGCGCACCATCTCTCCTCATGAACAATGTCATCCCGGACTCGATCCGGGATCCCGCTTCTTCCTTTTTATCAGACCGTCTGGATTCCGGCGATTTTCAAGGCAGCGGGATCCCGGATCGAGTCCGGGATGACCTCGTGAATGGCGAGATGACGAGATGGCGCGTCGCCATGGGCTCGGAATTCGCCCACGCCGCCCGGAAGCGCATCTCCCGACATATCCCCAGCCAAAAGAACCATCCCCCGCAGGTTCCGATTCAATCCGGGCGGAACATGTTCTAAGGCGGCGGCATGACCCATATGCCGTCCTGCCAGCTCTATCTCATTTCCCCGCCCGCCATCGGCCCGGATTTCCCGGCGCAACTGAAGGCGGCGCTCGACGGAGGGCCGGTCGCGGCGGTCCAGCTCCGCCTCAAGGGCATCGACGAGCATGAGATCGCGCGGCTCGCCGTCCCGTTGCAGGCGCTGTGCGCCGAGCGGGAGGTCGCCTTCATCGTCAATGACAGCATCGCGCTGGCCAAGCGCCTCGGCGCGGACGGCGTGCATCTGGGGCAGGGCGATGGCGATCCCGCCGAGGCGCGCCGCATCCTCGGGCCGGGCCCGCAGATCGGCGTGACCTGTCATGACAGCCGCCATCTGGCGATGGAAGCCGGGGAGGCGGGGGCAGACTATGTCGCGTTCGGCGCCTTCTATCCCACAGAGACCAAGGAGACGAGCCACCGGCCTGAGCCGGATATCCTGCGCTGGTGGTCCTCGCTGTTCGAGCTGCCCTGCGTCGCGATCGGCGGCATCACGGCGCAGAACGCCCGGCCGCTGGTCGAGGCGGGCGCGGATTTCCTCGCGGTGAGCGGTGCGGTCTGGAACCATCCGGATGGCCCGGGTGCTGGCGTCGCAGCCTTCACGCCGGTGCTGGGATGACCGGCCGGCATCGGCTGAGGGCCTTGCACGGCCCGCTCGCCGCTGCCGCCTTGTTCCTCGTCGTGGCTGGCGGGCCCGGCTTGTCGGCGTGCGGACACGCCCAACCGGCGCAATCCGAAACGCGCCCCGCCACAGACACGACCCCATCCGAAGCATCCGTGCCCGAGGCATCCGCGCCCCAAGCATCCGCACCCGAGGCCTCCCTGCCCGCGCCCGGCCATGATCTCGCGCTGGCCGGGCGCGTCACGGACGCCGCGGCGCTATTCAGCACGGCCGAGCGCGACGCGCTGACTCGCGACCTCTCTGCCCTCGAGGCGCGCACCGGCCACCAGCTCGTCGTCGCCACCGTGCCCACGCTCGGCGGTCGCGACATTGCCGGCTATGCGCGCGATCTGGGCAATCGCTGGGGCATCGGGCGCAAGGGCATCGATGACGGCGTGGTGATCCTCGTCGCGCCGCGCGAACAGCTCGTCCGCATCGCGGTGGGCTATGGCATGGAAGCCAGGCTGACCGACGAGACATGCCAGAGCATCATCGAGCAGGAGATGATCCCCGCCTTCGCGCAGGGGCAGATGTTCGAAGGCGTGCGCAACGGCGTCGCAGCGATCGCCGCGCGCCTGTAAACCCGCGCCCACGCGGTCTCGCCGGGCCGATGGCGCCGACAGCGCGACCAAGGCGCGGGCCGGCGCGGCATCCGCTTCAACGGCCTGCACCACCCGGGCGGAATGATAAGGAGGGGAGGCGCCCCTACCTTTCCTCGTCATTCCCGTGCAAACGGGAATCCAGTCACCCTTTCGACGGCAGCCGAGGGTGCAGGCACTGTCCGGTGCGAAGTCCCGTCTGCGCCGTCATCGCATGTTGCCGGGATCACCACCGCGCAGCATCGCACCGTCACGGCTGGATTCCCGTGTGCACGGGAATGACGGCGGAAACGCGGCGCTGCTGCCAACAGCCTTTTGTCCAGGCTGTCCGCTGTTGGGTCGCCCGTAGCCCTCTCCCCTTCAGGGGAGAGGGTTGGGAGAGGGGAGGTCGCACGCTGGCTGCTGGCCCCCTCTCAACTTCGGCTAGTCAGCACGCTGACAAGCCTCCGTTTCTCTCCCCTCAAGGGGAGAGAGCAACAGCAGCAATGACGTCGTGTCCGAAGAGTCTGCTTTTACGAAAGGCCATGTCATAGCGGAATGGCTCGATTAGGGTGAAAAACGGTCGGTCGGCTCTCATCGGTCTCTACGTGCCGCCATCTTCCGTTGCGAGCCGTAAGCTGGTGGCACGGATCATCTGCTTTCCTGTCGCTGCATTAGCGACAACCTCTCCCGACAAGAAAACAACCTGGCGGACAAATCCGAGGTTATCTGCCGGCGCTGAATGCACGATACGATCATATGCTTGAGCCACGGCGTCATTTCCGGTTGAAAATCCTACCCCGGAGCAGCCGCGCCCCGACACAGATGCACCGCATTCAATGCATCCTTCGCCTGCATTGGCGAAGAGGAGCGCTGTGCCTTCAACCTTGTCGCCAACGGCGACGGACCAACATCGGTCCGAAGCTATGAGGACTGGCTGCGGGGCACAGGATAGAAGCGCTGCACAACTCACAAACAAGACGTTCAACGACCGCATTCAGAGATGATCTCAAAACTGAGCGATGTCCGCAATGTCGTCGTATCCCGACAGGCCCCTTCCGGACGAATACCGAATAACCGCCATCTGCAGGCCGCCCCACGGCCATCGATCCGCCCTACCGCCCATTCTCGAACATCGAGTTGGGATTGACCGGCTTTTCCGGGATTTCCTGCAGCACGTCCCAATGCTCGACGATGCGGCCGTCGCGGATGCGGAAGATGTCGCACACCGCGAAGCCGGGGTCGCCGGGCCAGCGCACGACATGCTGGTGCGTGATGACATGGTCGCCCTCGGCGAAGACGCGATGGATCGTCTGGGTGGCCTGCGGCGAAACCGCGCGGACATGGTCGAGCCAGGCCTTCAGCGCCTCGCGCCCGGGCTCGGCGAGCGAGCTGTGCTGCAGATAATCCTCCGCGATGAAATCGTCGACCAGCGTCTTGTCCATCGGAATGAGCACTTTCTCGAACAGGTCCAGCACCAGCCGGACATTCGCCTGCTCCTCGGGCGTGCGCGTCATGACGATCCTCTCCTTGCCGTCTTTTCCGGATGGGATAGCCGCTTCCGGCCGGCTTGAGAACAGCCGGGGCGGCGGGACAAGCGCGGGCAGGCGCCCGGCTCGCCCGAACGCGCCCCACTTGCCGAGCCGCGCCAAGACGCGTAGAGGGCGCTCCGGCTCTTTCCAACCTTAGCAGACAGGCGATCCTCATGAAGATCAGCGGCGTGGACATCCGTCCCGGCAACAATATCGAATATGAAGGCGGTCTCTGGCGCGCCGTGAAGATCCAGCACACCCAGCCCGGCAAGGGCGGCGCCTACATGCAGGTGGAGCTGAAGAACCTCATCGACGGCCGCAAGAACAATGTGCGCTTCCGCTCCGCCGAGACGGTCGAGCGCATCCGCCTCGATACCAAGGATTTCCAGTATCTCTATGCCGAGGGCGACATGCTCGTCTTCATGGACACGGAGACCTACGAGCAGATCAGCCTGCCGACCGATCTGGTGGGCGATGCCGCTGCCTTCCTGCAGGATGGCATGATGGTGATGCTCGAAATGTACGAGGAGCGCCCGATCAGCGTGCAGCTCCCCGAGCAGGTGGAAGCCACCGTCGTGGAAGCCGACGCCGTGGTGAAGGGGCAGACTGCTTCGGCCAGCTACAAGCCCGCCATTCTCGACAATGGCGTGCGCGTCATGGTGCCGCCGCACATCACGACCGGCACGCGCATCATCGTGGACGTCTACGAGCGCGAATATGTGAAGCGGGCTGACTGATGGCCCGCACTCGCCTCGCTCTCGCGCTCGGCATCGCTGCCCTGGCGCTTTCGCCCACGCCCGGCCTCGCGGAGGCCAAGAAGGCCCAGCCGGCGCCCAAGCCGCCCAGCCAGGCGCAGATGCAGGCCGCGGCGAACAATTTCCGCGTGTTCATGGGCGGTCTGCAGTCGGACAAGGTGCCGCAGGTCGTGAAGAACGTGCTGTTCGCCTGCGTCTACTCGGTGCCCTTCAGCCAGATCAGCGAGAACACCGACAAGGCGATCACGGCGCGCAAGCTGGACAAGAGCAAGCCCGAGAATGTGCTTGGCGCCATGGCGGCCGTGTGCGGTTTCCGCCCGGAGATGGCCCCGCAGCCGCCCAAGAAGTGACACTTGCATAGATACTCTTCCCGCGCGGAAGAGAGGAACAGAACATGGTATCCCATTCAGGTCTGCTGACCGTCATCGAGCGTGCCGCCCGCAAGGTCGCACCGCAGCTTCGTCGTGATTTCGGCGAGGTCCAGCATCTTCAGGTCAGCCGCAAGGGGCCGGCGGACTTCGTCTCCGTCGCCGACAAGAAGGCGGAGAACACGCTTGTCCAGGAGTTGCGCAAGGCGCGGCCGGACTGGGGCTTCCTGCTGGAGGAGGGCGGCGAGATCGAGGGCGATCCGATGAAGCCGCGCTGGGTCATCGATCCGCTCGATGGCACCAGCAATTTCCTCCACGGCATTCCGCACTTCGCCATTTCCATCGCCGTGCAGGAGCCGCGGCGGGACGGGCGCGGCTGGGGCGAAGTGACGACCGGCCTCATCTATCAGCCGATCACGGACGAGAGCTACTGGGCGGAGAAGTCGCGCGGGGCCTGGCGCCACGATCAGCGGCTGCGCGTTTCGGCGCGGCGTGACCTGTCGGAAGCGCTGGTGGCGACCGGCATACCCTTTCTTGGCCATGGCGATCTCGCCCAGTTCAGCCGCATCTTCGGCGCCATCGCGCCTTCGGTGGCGGGCATCCGGCGCTTCGGCGCCGCCACGCTGGACCTCGCATGGGTGGCGTCCGGGCGTTTCGACGGCTTCTGGGAATCGGGGCTGCAGCCCTGGGACGTGCAGGCCGGCATCCTGCTGGTGCGGGAAGCAGGCGGCTTCGTCACCGATTTTCGCGGCGGGTCCGAGCCGGTCGAGCGCCGCGAGATCCTCGCCGGCAACGACATCATGCACAGCAAGCTGCACAAGCTTCTGGCGGGCTCGCTCCGCAACGCCTGAAGAGGGGGAGGGGCGCACGCTTGGGCGCTGCCTTTCCATCCCGGGCCGCCGCGCCCGGCTTGCTCGCCGATTTCCCAGACAGACAAAAGCGCCCGGCCGGCAGGTCCGACGGGCGCTTTTTGCCGCATGCGCGAAGGCGAGGGCCTCTCAGCCTGAGCCCTGGGCGACGTGAACAAATGCCGGGGCGATGGCGGCGCGCCCCATCTCGTCATGAACAACGTCATCCCGGACCCTGATCCGGGATCCCGCTGCCTTGAAGATCGCCGGACCCAGCCGGTTCGAGGAACCGGAAGAAGCGGGATCCCGGATCGAGTCCGGGATGACAAGGGGAAATGGCTCAAACGCTGGTTTCCGCCACCCCCGAAACCCGCGCCCTAGCCCTCGATGGCTTCGCTGTTGAGCTGGATATAATTCTGCAGGCCCATGCGTTCGATCATCTCGAACTGCGTCTCGAGCTTGTCGACATGGTCTTCCTCGCTGTCGAGGATGTCCTGCAGCAGGTCGCGCGTCACATAGTCGCGCACGCTCTCGCAATGCTGGATGGCGTCGCGCAGCAGGGGAATCGCTTCCATCTCCACTTCGAGATCGGCCTTGAGGATCTCTTCCACGTTCGTGCCGATCCGCAGGCGGCCGAGCAGCTGGAAATTGGGGAGGCCGTCCAGGAACAAGATGCGCTCGGCGAGTTTGTCGGCGTGCTTCATCTCGTCGATGGATTCTTCATATTCGAACTTCGCGAGCCGCGCGATTCCCCAGTGATGAAGAAGCCGGTAGTGCAGGAAATACTGGTTGATCGCGGTCAGTTCGTTCTTGAGGGCCTGATTGAGATAATCGAGGACCTTTTCATCGCCCTTCATGGGGGAGCTCCCGTTTCATTGTCTTGAAGGGGCCTTCATAACAGCGGCGCCGCGCGAATTCACGCGCGAACGTCTCGCAAATATTATGGATAATGGATTGCATTTACAGGACAAACCGGCGCTATTGCCGATAAGTCGCGATAACCGGTTCAGGCGCTGAGGCCGGGCGCGGGCTCGAACCGCTGGCGAGACGGGCAGCGATCCGCGCAGCGCGCGCGCTCCTCGCTCATCACGTCCTCGGCATGGTCGAGGCAGATGCGGCACTGCGGGCTTTTCCCCAGCACGGCATAAGCGGCCTCGGGGCAGGTGACCCCGTGGCGGGCGACTTCCCGCAATTCATCTTCGCGGATGGCGTTGCAGATGCAGACGAGCATGAGGGTCGAAGTAAGGCTTATGCGAGGCATTTGCAATAGCAAACCACCTCTCCGCACCCTCGATCCGCCGCAAGACGCGCCACATCCGCGAGCCTGTCCGGACCTGTCCGGGAAGGGCGCCGCAAACTCCCTCTAGTTGCGAGTCATTCTCAGCCCCCGGGGCCTTGCCTCGCAAGTGCAGCAGTCCTAAAGCCCCCGCGAAGGCCCTGTTTGGCCAAGGGGATTCACGTTGGTCGATCTGTCGGAATATCTCCCGATCCTGCTTTTCCTGGTGGTGGCGCTGCTGCTTTCGAGCGCGTTCGTCTTCCTGCCCATGGCAGTCGAGCGCCTCACCGGCGCGCACAAGCCGGACCCGGAGAAGCTCAGCGAATATGAGTGCGGTTTTCCTGCGTTCGAGGATCCGCGCAGCCAGTTCGACGTGCGCTTCTATCTCGTCGCGATTCTGTTCATCATTTTCGATCTCGAAGCTGCCTTCCTGTTCCCCTGGTCGGTCAGCCTGTCGGAGATCGGCTGGACGGGCTGGGTCACCATGATGATCTTCATCGGTGAGCTGGTGCTCGGTCTTGTCTATGCCTGGAAGAAGGGAGCCCTCGATTGGGAGTAGAGCTTGAACGGCCCGGCACGCTCGGCGCGCCGCCGGCCGGAACCCAGCCGGATCCGGAGTTCTTCAAGGCGCTGTCGGGTGAAGTCAGCGACAAGGGCTTCCTGGTCACCAGCACGGAAGATCTGTTCACCTGGGCGCGCACCGGCTCGCTCTGGTGGATGACCTTCGGCCTCGCCTGCTGCGCGGTCGAGATGATCCATGTGAACATGCCGCGCTATGACATGGAGCGTTTCGGCGCCGCGCCGCGCGCCTCGCCGCGCCAGAGCGACGTGATGATCGTCGCCGGCACGCTCTGCAACAAGATGGCGCCCGCGCTCCGCAAGGTCTATGACCAGATGTCGGAGCCGAAATATGTGATCTCGATGGGCTCGTGCGCCAATGGCGGCGGCTATTATCATTATAGCTACAGCGTCGTGCGCGGCTGCGACCGGATCGTCCCCGTGGACATCTATGTGCCGGGCTGCCCGCCGACCGCCGAGGCGCTGCTTTATGGCGTCATGCAGCTGCAGCGGAAGATCCGCCGCGTCGGCACGATCGAGCGGTGAGGGAAGAGAGTATGGCCGAAGTCCATTCCGCCCCCCGCGTCGCGCCGATCGAGGGCCTTGCCGATGCGCTGCGCGCCGCGCTGGGCGATGCTGTCCTGGCCGTCAGCGAAGCGCATTTCGAGATGTCGATCGGCGTCACGCGTGAGGCGCTCGCCGATGTGATGGTGACGCTGCGCGACCAGTTCGCCTATCAGCAGCTCATGGAAATCGCGGGCGTGGACTATCCCGAGCGCGCCGAGCGTTTCGAGGTCTGCTACCATCTGCTTTCGGTCACGAAGAACCACCGGCTGCGCGTCAAGGTGCGCACTGACGAGGATCATGCCGTGCCGACGGTGACGCATCTCTGGCCGGTCGCCGGCTGGCTGGAGCGCGAGGTGTTCGACATGTACGGCGTCCTCTTCGAGGGCAATACGGACCTGCGGCGCATCCTCACCGATTATGGCTTCAAGGGGCATCCCTTCCGCAAGGACTTCCCGCTCACCGGCTATGTCGAGCTGCGCTATTCCGAGGAACTGAAGCGCGTCGTCTATCAGCCCGTGCAGCTCGCGCAGGATTTCCGCAGCTTCGATTTCATGAGTCCGTGGGAAGGCGCGCGTTACGTGCTGCCCGGGGACGAGAAGGCGCATGGCCAGGCGCCGGGCGCGCCCACGCCGGTCGCGGCGCCGCCGCCTCCGCCCAATGCGGCGGAGAAGCCCGCGCCGACCACGGTGACGCCCAAGACGACCGAGAAGCCCGAGCAGACCGGCGCTGGCGAGCCTGCCAACAAGGAAGCCGCCAAGCGCAGCCGCACCAAGAAAGCCGAGGCCGAGACGGTGAAGCCGGAGAAGCCGGCCCGCGCCCGGAAGGCGACGCCCACGGGCGATGCGCCGGCCAAGGCCCCGCGTGCCCGCAAGCCCAAGGCGCCGGAGGGTGAATCCTGATGTCGACCTATGCCGAGAAGCTGCAGCCGCTGGCCGAGGAGGGAGAGCCCTTTCCCGGCGACACGGCCATTCAGAACTACACGATCAATTTCGGCCCCCAGCATCCGGCTGCGCATGGCGTGCTGCGTCTGGTCATGGAGATGGACGGCGAGATCGTCGAGCGCTGTGATCCGCATGTCGGCCTGCTGCATCGCGGCACCGAGAAGCTGATCGAGTACAAGACCTATCTGCAGGCGCTGCCTTATTTCGACCGGCTCGATTATTGCTCGCCGCTCGGCATGGAGCACAGCTATGTGCTCGCGATCGAGAAGCTGCTGAACCTCGAGGTGCCGCTGCGCGCGCAATATCTGCGCGTGTTCTTCGCGGAGCTGACCCGCATCTGCAATCACATGCTGAACCTGGGGTCGCATGTGATGGATGTGGGCGCGATGACGCCGAACCTGTGGATGTTCGAGATTCGCGAGGATTGCCTCAATTTCTTCGAGCGCGCGTCCGGCGCGCGCATGCACAGCGCCTATTTCCGGCCCGGCGGCGTCCATCAGGACGTGCCCCTGAAGCTGCTCACGGACATTGGCGACTGGCTCGACAATCGCCTGCCGCGCCTCTTCGAGGATGCGATCAGCCTCGTGGCGGACAACCGCATCTTCAAGCAGCGCAATGTCGATATCGCGGTCTGCTCGAAGGAAGACGCGCTCAAATGGGGCTTCTCCGGTCCGATGATCCGCGGCTCGGGCATTCCCTGGGATATCCGCAAGGCGCAGCCTTACGACGTCTATGACCGCATGGAGTTCGACGTCCCCGTCGGCACCAATTATGACTGCTATGACCGGTTCATGGTGCGCGTGGAGGAAGTCCGCCAGTCCGCGCGGATCATGAAGCAGTGCCTCAACGAAATGCCGGAAGGGCCGGTCGCCAGCTTCGATCGCAAGGTCGTCCCGCCCAAGCGCGGCGAGATGAAGCAATCGATGGAAGCGCTGATCCACCACTTCAAGCTCTACACCGAGGGCTTCCACGTCCCCGAGGGCGAGGTCTATGTGGCGACCGAGAGCCCCAAGGGCGAGTTCGGCGTCTATCTGGTGAGCGACGGCTCCAACAAGCCCTATCGCTGCAAGATCCGCCCCACCGCCTTCAGCCATCTGCAGGCCATGGACTTCCTCATGAAGGGCCACATGCTCGCCGACACCACCGCCGTCCTCGGCGCGATGGACATCGTGTTCGGGGAGTGTGATCGGTGAGCATCGATCTCGCTCTTTCCCCAGACGAGCGTATCGCGATCGCGACGCGCATGATCGAGGTCTACAATGCGCAGGACGCCGACGCCTATGTCGCGTTCATGACCGACGATGCCTGCGAGGCGGGCTATCGCGGCGCGGTGATCCGCGAGGGCAGGGAAGGGACGCGCGCCGGGCTCAAGGCCATGTTCGCGCAGTTCCCGCAGAACCGCGCCGACATTCTCGCGAGCCATTGCCTCGGCGAGACGGTCGTGCTGCACGAGAAGGTCTCGCGCGCGCCGGATGGCGAGCAGTTCGAGGTCATGTCCATCTATTCATTCGAGGGCGACAAGGTGTCGCGCGTGGAGTTCATCCGTTAATGGCTGACGCACCCCAGATTCCTGACGAAGCGGAAGTCCGCGCCCGCTGGGGCGGCTTTGCCTGGACGGCGGAGAATGCCGCGCAGGCCAGGACGGTCATCGCGCGCTATCCCGAGGGGCGCCAGCAATCGGCGGTGATGCCGCTGCTCGATCTCGCCCAGCGCCAGGTCGGCGCGGAGACGAATACGCAGGGCTGGCTGCCGATCCCGGTGATCGAATATGTCGCCGCGCAGCTCGATATGCCGTTCATGCGCGCTTATGAGGTCGCGACCTTCTACACCATGTACAATCTCGCGCCGGTCGGCCGTTTCCATGTGCAGGTCTGCGGCACCACGCCGTGCATGCTGCGCGGGTCGGACGATGTGCTGGACGCCTGCTACAAGCGCGGCCTCAAGAAGGGCGCGACGACGGCGGATGGTCTCTTCACCCTCACCGAGGTCGAGTGTCTGGGCGCCTGCGCCAATGCGCCGATGGTGCAGATCAATGACGACAATTACGAAGACCTGACCTTCGAGACCATGACCGCGATCCTCGACGATCTCGCCGCCGGCAAGCAGCCGAAGATCGGCCCGCAGATCGACCGCCAGACCAGCGCGCCCGAGGGCGGCCCGACCGCGACGAAGGCCATGGTCCACGAGAATCACGATTATCGGGGGGAATGGTAATGGCTGACGCAACCACACCCGCCGCGCCGCCGCCTCCGCCGCCGTTCGTCGGCCCGCTGGAGGACAAGGACCGCATCTTCACCAACGTCCATGGCTATCAGGACTGGCGCGTCGACGCCGCCATGAAGCGGGGCGACTGGGACAATACGAAGAAGCTGCTCGAGATCGGGCAGGACGGCATCATCGACATCATGAAGGCCTCGGGCCTGCGTGGTCGCGGTGGCGCGGGCTTCCCGACCGGCATGAAGTGGAGCTTCATGCCCAAGGAAAGCAAGGATGGCCGCCCGAGCTTCCTGGTCATCAATGCCGACGAATCCGAGCCGGGCTCGTGCAAGGACCGCGAGATCATCCGCCACGATCCGCATAAGCTGATCGAGGGCGCGCTGGTCGCCGGTTTCGCGATGCGCGCCCGCGCGGCTTACATCTACATCCGCGGCGAGTTCATCTACGAGGCGAAGGTGCTCTTCGCCGCCGTCGAAGAGGCTTATGCCAGGGGCTTCATCGGCAAGAATGCCTGCGGTTCCGGCTATGATTTCGACGTGTTCGTGCATCGCGGCGCGGGCGCCTATATCTGCGGCGAGGAAACCGCGCAGATCGAGAGCCTCGAGGGCAAGAAGGGCCAGCCGCGCCTCAAGCCGCCGTTCCCGGCCGGCGCGGGGCTTTATGGCTGCCCGACCACGGTCAACAATGTCGAGAGCATCGCGGTGGCGCCCACCATCCTGCGGCGCGGCGCGGCGTGGTTCTCCAGCTTCGGGCGCGAGAACAACCGCGGCACCAAGCTTTTCCAGATCAGCGGCCATGTGAACAAGCCCTGCGTGATCGAGGAAAGCATGAGCATTCCCTTCCGCGAACTGATCGACCGCCATTGCGGCGGCATTCGCGGCGGCTGGGATAATCTGCTCGCGGTCATCCCCGGCGGCTCCTCGGTGCCGCTGGTGCCGGCCGCCGAGATCATGGACGCGCCGATGGATTTCGACGGCCTGCGCGCGCTCGGCTCGGGCCTCGGCACGGCGGCGGTCATCGTCATGGACAAGTCCACGGACATCGTGCGGGCAATCGCGCGGCTCTCCTATTTCTACAAGCATGAGAGCTGCGGCCAGTGCACGCCCTGCCGCGAAGGCACGGGCTGGATGTGGCGCGTCATGGAGCGCCTCGTGCGCGGCGACGCGGAGGTGGAAGAGATCGACATGCTTTTCCAGGTCACCAAGCAGGTCGAAGGCCACACCATCTGCGCGCTCGGCGACGCGGCGGCCTGGCCGATCCAGGGCCTCATCCGCCACTTCCGCCCCGAAATCGAACGCCGCATCGCCGCCAAGCGCGGCGGTATGGCGCCCGTGATGGAGGCGGCGGAGTGAGAGGCAGTCTCGCCTTGAGTACCGCGGTTGTGGCTGCCTTTTTGGCATCGCCGGCGCTTGCGCAGGCCAAGGAGCCGAAGACGGGAAGCCTTGTTCCTAGCACGCCCTCTGGTTCTGTACCCGATCGGCTCGGACTCACGGACGAAACGCGTGGTCGTATGGCCGTTGAAAGTTTCGCTGAGTGCCTTGTCGCCAAGCGCGCTGACGAGGTTAAGGCTTATGTACGGCTTAAGCACGGGTCCGAGGGTATTAAGAAGCTCGGCCAGCTGATTGAAAAAAACTCCTCATGTCTTGCTTACGGTACGACGAGGATACATCAGAACACATTGCGCGGGGCTGTTTTTCGGGCGCTTTATCTCAAAGAGAATGGGCGCGATAAACTTGCTCTGAGCGGGAAGGTTTTTCCATTTGCCGAGCATGTAGATGATGCCCAGTCTGAGTCAGGCAAGGTCTATCTGACATTGATGGAATTCGGCTCATGCGTCGTGCGCTCCGACCCTGAAGCTGCGAAAGACTTTCTGCTGGCAGAGCCGGATAGCGCGGCAGAGACGAAAGCATTAGGGGCGCTGTCATCAAAGTTCGGGTCCTGTTTTCCGCAAGGCCCGCAGGCAACGCTCAGTAAGTCGGTTCTGTCGGCGGTGCTCGCCGAAGCCGCTTATCGTGAGGCTGAGATGGGTAAGGCCGGGCCCGCGGCCGTTTCGGGGAAGCAATAATGCCCAAAGTAACCGTAGACGGCATCGAGATCGAGGTTCCCGCCGGAGCGACCGTGCTTCAGGCGTGCGAGCTGGCCGGCAAGGAAATTCCGCGCTTCTGCTATCATGAGCGCCTGTCCATCGCCGGCAATTGCCGCATGTGCCTCGTCGAGGTGAAGCCCGGGCCGCCCAAGCCGCAGGCGAGCTGCGCACTGCCGGCTGCCGAGGGCCAGGAGATCCGCACCGACAGCGAGATGGTGAAGAAGGCCCGCGAGGGCGTGATGGAGTTCCTGCTCATCAATCACCCGCTCGATTGCCCGATCTGCGATCAGGGCGGCGAGTGCGACCTGCAGGACCAGTCCATCGCTTATGGCCGTGGCGCGAGCCGTTTCCACGAGAACAAGCGGGCGGTCACCGAGAAATATATGGGCCCCATCGTCAAGACGGTGATGACCCGCTGCATCCAGTGCACCCGCTGCGTGCGCTTCGCCGAGGAAGTGGCCGGCGTGCCGGAGATCGGCGCGATCCATCGCGGCGAGAACATGCAGATCACCACCTATCTGGAGCATGCCGCCAAGAGCGAGCTTTCCGGCAATGTGGTTGATCTCTGCCCGGTCGGCGCGCTCACCTCCAAGCCTTATGCCTTCGAGGCGCGGCCCTGGGAGCTGAAGAAGACGCTCGCGATCGACGTGATGGATGCCGTGGGCACCAATATCCGCGTCGACAGCCGCGGCCGCGCCGTGCTGCGCGTGCTGCCGCGCATCAATGACGACGTGAACGAGGAGTGGGCGAGCGACAAGACGCGTCACGCGGTCGACGGGCTCATCCGCAAGCGGCTCGACAAGCCCTATGTCCGCAAGGACGGCAAGCTCGTGCCCGCGACCTGGGACGAGGCCTTCGCCGCCATTGCGCAGGTCGCGAAAGGTGCGGCCGGCTCGGTGGCCGCCATCGCGGGCGACCAGCTCGATTGCGAGACGATGTTCGCCGCGCGCGAACTGGTGACGGCGCTGGGCGGCACGATGCTGGAAGGGCGTCAGGGCGGCCTCGATTACGACGTCTCCAGCCTCTCCGCCGTGAATTTCAATTCCACCATCGCGGGCATCGAGAATGCCGATGCCATCCTGCTGGTGGGCACCAACCTGCGCTGGGAAGCGCCGCTCATCAACACGCGCATCCGCAAGGCGATCAAGAAGGGCGCCAAGGTCTGGACGCTCGGCCCGGACGTGGACCTCACTTACAAGGTGACCTCGCTCGGCAATGATGCGGCGCTGCTGGCGAACCTGCCCAAGGATCTGGTCGAGGCGTTCCGTGCCTCGCATCGCCCCGCGCTCATCATGGGCGGCGGCGCGCTGGCCGTGCCGGGCCTGCATGGCGCGGCGCTGGCGGCGGTCGAGCCGCTCGGGCTCGTCCGGGATGACTGGAACGGCTTCAATGTCGTTCACATGGCGGCGGCGCGCATGGGCGGGCTGATGCTGGGCTATGCCACGCCGGGCGGCGCGAAGGCGATCGCCAAGGCGGCGCCGAAGCTGCTCTTCCTCATGGGCGCGGACGATGTGCCGTTCGATCTCTTCGGGCAGAGCTTCAAGGTCTATGTCGGCCATCATGGCGACAAGGGCGCGCATGCGGCGGACGTGATCCTGCCCGGCGCGGCCTATACCGAGAAGGCCGGCACTTATGTGAATACGGAAGGGCGCGTGCAGCGCGGCGAGAAGGCCGTATTTGCGCCCGGCGACGCGCGCGAGGACTGGACGATCCTGCGCGCCCTGTCCGATGTGCTCGGGCATCCCTTGCCGTTTGACAGCTTCGATGCGCTGCGCGCCGCCATGTATGCGGCCGTGCCGGCGCTGGCGGAAGAAGGACTGGCGGGTTATGATTGGTCGGTACCGTCGCTGCCGGCCGCGCCATCCGGCGAGATCGCCCTGCCGATGAAGGATTTCTACCTCACCAATGCCATTTGCCGGGCCAGCCCGACGATGCAGCGCTGCTCGGCGGAACTGCTCCATGGCGCAGACTTCGCGGAGGCCGCGGAATGACCTCCTGGTTCCAATCTCTTCTCGGCACCGGATGGGGCTGGTTCGTCGCGAACCTCATCTACATCCTGCTGATCGCCCTGCCGCTGATGCTGGCCGTCGCGATGATCATCTATGCCGATCGCAAGATCTGGGCGGCCATGGCGCTGCGGCGCGGGCCGAACGTGGTCGGCCCCTTCGGCCTGCTCCAGTCCTTCGCGGACGGCCTCAAGGTCTTCCTGCAGGAGACGATCATCCCGAGCGCGGCCAACAAGGGCCTGTTCCTGCTCGCGCCGATCATCACCTTCACGGTGGCGCTCATGGCCTGGGCCGTGATCCCGTTCGATGCCGGGCTGGTGCTGGCCGACATCAATGTGGGCCTGCTCTACATTCTCGCGATCAGTTCGCTGGGCGTCTATGGCGTCATCATGTCGGGCTGGGCATCCAACTCGAAATATCCCTTCTTCTCGGCGATGCGCGCATCCGCGCAGATGATCTCCTATGAAGTATCGATCGGCTTCGTGCTGATCTCCGTCGTGCTCTGGTCGGGCAGCTTCAATCTCTCGACCATCGTGATGACGCAGAAGGGCTATTACGGCTTCCTCAACGGGCACGGCTTCAATCCGCTGCTCTTCCCGATGGCGGTGGTCTTCCTCATTTCCGCACTGGCCGAGACGGCGCGCGCGCCCTTCGACCTGACCGAGGCGGAATCGGAGCTCGTCGCCGGCTACCAGACCGAATATAGCTCGATGAGCTTCGCGCTTTTCTGGCTCGGCGAATATGCCAACGTCATCCTGATGTGCGCGCTCAACGCCATCCTGTTCTGGGGCGGTTACCTGCCCCCGGTGGACTGGGCGCCGCTTTACATGGTGCCGGGCATCGTCTGGCTGTGCGCCAAGATCCTGTTCTTCTTCTTCGTGTTCAGCTGGGTGAAGGCCACCGTGCCGCGCTTCCGCTATGACCAGCTGATGCGGCTGGGCTGGAAAGTCTTCCTGCCCCTCTCGCTGTTCTTTGTTTTCCTCGTATCCGGGTTCCTCATGCTGACCCGTTATGGAGCTGCCGGATGAGCGTTGCTCACCTCATCAAGTCGTTCACGCTCTGGGAGTTCGTGAAGGCGCACTGGCTGACCTTGAAGTATTTCTTCAAGCCCAAGGCGACCATCAACTATCCCTATGAGAAGAACCCGATCTCGCCGCGCTTTCGGGGCGAGCATGCGCTGCGCCGCTATCCCAACGGGGAAGAGCGCTGCATCGCGTGCAAGCTGTGCGAGGCGATCTGCCCGGCGCAGGCCATCACCATCGAGGCGCAGCCGCGCGACGATGGCTCGCGCCGCACGACGCGCTATGACATCGACATGGTGAAGTGCATCTATTGCGGCTTCTGCCAGGAAGCCTGCCCGGTCGACGCGATCGTGGAAGGCCCGAATTTCGAGTTCGCGACGGAAACGCGCGAGGAACTCATCTATGACAAGGCCAAGCTGCTGGCCAACGGCGACAAATGGGAGCGGGCGATCGCGGCGAACCTTGCCGCCGATGCGCCCTACCGTTAAGGCGCCGCGCAGGGACCAGAGGGGGACGTTTTGACCGTTCAAGTTCTCGCCTTTTACCTGTTCGCGAGCATCGTCGTGGCTTCCGCCGCGATGGTCATTCTCGCGCGCAATCCGGTGCACAGCGTGCTGTGGCTCATTCTCGCCTTCTTCAATGCGGCGGGGCTCATGGTGCTGCTCTCGGCGGAGTTCGTCGCGATGCTGCTCGTGATCGTCTATGTCGGCGCGGTCGCGGTGCTGTTCCTCTTCGTGGTGATGATGCTGGACATCGATTTCGCGGAGCTGCGAGCCGGGTTTGTCAGCTATTTCCCGGTGGGCGGCGCCATAGCGCTGGTGCTGCTGGTGGAACTGGTGCTCGGCATCAGCGCCTGGCGGGCGGGCACGCTCAATCTGGGCCAGCGCGCCGCGCCGGTGCCGGATGCGACGCCGAACATCGAGGCGATCGGCCAGCTGCTCTATTCGCGCTACATCTTCCTGTTCGAGGCGGCGGGCCTGATCCTGCTGGTGGCGATGATCGGCGCGATCGTGCTGACGCATCGTGCCCGCGGCGGCACGCGCATGCAGGATATCGGCAAGCAGGTGCGCCGTCGCCCGGAGGAGGCGATCCGCAACGTCAATCAGCCCGTGGGGCAGGGGGTGGAGCTGTGATCGGGCGCTATTGGACTGGAGACGCGGCATGATCGGCCTTGCGCATTATCTCGTCGTGAGCGCGATCCTGTTCGTGCTGGGCGTTCTGGGCATCTTCATCAATCGCAAGAACGTCATCATCATCCTGATGGCCATCGAGCTGATCCTGCTGGCGGTGAACATCAATCTCGTCGCATTCAGCGCCTATCTGGGCGATCTGGTCGGGCAGGTGTTCGCGATGTTCGTGCTGACCGTGGCGGCGGGTGAAGCCGCGATCGGTCTGGCGATCCTCGTCATTTATTTCCGTGCGCGCGGCACCATCGCTGTCGACGACATGAATCGCATGAAGGGCTGAGCGCGTGATCTCAATCATCGTCTTCGGTCCGCTGCTCGCCGCGCTCATCGCGGGGCTGGGCAATCGCGTCATCGGCAATGTGCCGGCCAAGATCGTCACCACCGGTGCGCTGTTCCTGTCCTGCGCGCTGTCCTGGGCGGTCTTCCTGCCGTTCCTCAGCGGCCATGGTTCGCAGTTCGTGGAGCCCATGTTCACCTGGGTGCGCTCGGGCACACTGGACGTGAGCTGGGCGCTGCGGGTGGATACGCTCACCGCGACCATGCTGGTGGTCATCACCAGCGTCTCGGCGCTCGTCCACCTCTATAGCTGGGGCTATATGGACGAGGATCCGGACCAGCCCCGCTTCTTCGCCTATCTCTCGCTGTTCACCTTCGCCATGCTCATGCTGGTGACGGCCAACAACCTGCTGCAGATGTTCTTCGGCTGGGAAGGCGTGGGCCTGGCATCCTATCTTCTGATCGGCTTCTGGTTCCGCAAGCCGTCGGCCTGTGCGGGCCGCGATCAAGGCCTTCGTGGTCAACCGCGTCGGCGATCTCGGCTTCATGATGGGCATTTTCGGCATCTATCTGGTGTTCGACACCATCGACATCCCCGAGATCCTGGCCGCTGCCCCCGCGATGGCGGGCTCGACCATCGGCTTCCTCGGCATGCGGCTCGATACCATGACGGTGCTCTGCCTGCTGCTGTTCGTCGGCGCGATGGGCAAGTCGGCGCAGCTCGGCCTGCACACCTGGTTGCCGGACGCGATGGAAGGCCCGACCCCGGTCTCCGCGCTCATCCACGCCGCGACCATGGTGACGGCGGGCGTGTTCATGGTCTGCCGGCTCTCGCCGCTGTTCGAGACGAGCCATGTCGCGATGTCGGTCGTGACCATCGTCGGCGCCGCGACCTGCATCTTCGCCGCCACCATCGGCACGGTGCAGAACGACATCAAGCGCGTCATCGCTTATTCGACCTGCTCGCAGCTGGGCTACATGTTCTTCGCCGCGGGCGTGGGCGCTTACAGCGCCGCGATGTTCCACCTGCTCACGCATGCCTTCTTCAAGGCGCTGCTGTTCCTGGGCGCCGGCTCGGTCATCCATGCCATGCATCACGAGCAGGACATGCGCTATTATGGCGGCCTGCGGAAATCGATCCCGATCACCTTCTGGACGATGCTGCTGGGCACGCTCGCCATCACCGGCGTCGGCATTCCGGGCACGGTCTTCGGGTTTGCCGGCTTCTTCTCCAAGGATGCCATACTGGAGAGCGCTTATGCGGCCGGCGGCCATGGCACCGGCGCGTTCTTCGTGGGCGTGTTCGCGGCCTTGCTCACCAGCTTCTACAGCTGGCGGCTGATGTTCCTCACTTTCTGGGGCAAGCCGCGCTGGATCCAGAGCGAGCATATCCAGCATGCCGTGCATGACGCGCATGGCCACGGCCATGACGATCATGCCCATGCCGATCATGCCCATGACAGCCATGCCCACGCGCAGGCGCATGGCCACGCCACGCCGGATGCGGACAATCCCCCCGCGCAGGAAGATGCCGGCCATGATCCGCATGGTCACGAGACCGGCGTGCATGCGCTGGCAGACGGGACGGGCGGCTATCATCCGCACGAGAGCCCGCTGGTCATGCTCATCCCGCTCATCGTGCTGAGCGTCGGCGCGGTGTTCGGCGGTCTCGCCTTCCACCATGCCTTCTTCGATGCCGAGGGCGGCGCGCACTTCTGGGCGGCCAGCACGCTGTTCTTCAACGAGCATCTCGTCCATGCCGCGCACGAAGTGCCCAAGTGGGTGAAGTGGTCGCCGTTCGCGGTGATGGCCACCGGCCTCGCGATCGCCTGGCTCGCTTATATCCGCCACACGGACTGGCCCGCCCGGTTCACGGCGCAGTTCGGCCTGCTGTACACCTTCCTGCTGAACAAGTGGTACATCGACGAGCTCTATGACCTGCTCTTCGTGCGTCCCGCCTTCTGGCTCGGCCGCATCTTCTGGAAGGGCGGCGATCAGGGCGTGATCGATCGCTTCGGTCCCAATGGTGCGGCGGCTGTGGTCGTCGCCGGGGGCCGGGTCACCCGTGCCCTTCAGTCGGGCTATCTCTATTCCTATGCGCTGGTGATGCTGATCGGCCTCGCCGCGGCAGTCACCTGGGCGATCATGCCGAAATGAGCCAGAGCTTCCCCATCCTTTCGCTGATGCTCGCCGTCCCCATGGTCGGCGCCATCGCCTGTCTCTACGTCACGGCGCAGTCGGCGCGGTGGATCGCGCTCGTCGCGACGCTGATCGACTTCGTGCTCGGCGTGCTGCTGTGGATGTCCTTCGACCAGACGGCCGGGGCGCCCCAGTGGCAGTTCACCGAATATGCGCCGATCTTCGGCAAGTTCGCCTGGGCGCTGGGCATAGACGGCATTGCGCTCATGCTCATCGCGCTCACCGTGTTCCTGATGCCGATCTGCATCGGCGCGAGCTGGGACGCGATCCAGAAGCGCGTCGGCGAATATATGGCGGCGTTCCTGTTCATGGAGACGCTGATGATCGGCGTCTTCGCGGCGCAGGACATCTTCCTCTTCTACATCTTCTTCGAGGCCGGCCTCATCCCGATGTATCTCATCATCGGCATCTGGGGCGGCGCGGACCGGATCTACGCAAGCTACAAATTCTTCCTCTACACGCTGCTCGGCTCGGTGCTGATGCTCATTGCCATGCTGTGGATGGTGCGCGAGGCGGGGTCGACTGCCATTCCGGTGCTGATGGCCTATGATTTCCCGGTCGAGGCGCAATATTGGCTGTGGCTCGCCTTCTTCGCCAGCTTCGCGGTGAAGATGCCGATGTGGCCGGTCCACACCTGGCTGCCGGACGCGCACGTGCAGGCGCCCACGGCGGGCTCGGTCATCCTGGCCGGCGTGCTGCTCAAGATGGGCGGCTATGGCTTCATCCGCTTCTCGCTGCCGATGTTCCCGGAGGCCTCGGCCCATTTCGCCTGGCTGGTCTTCGCCCTGTCGATGGTCGCGGTGGTCTACACGAGCCTCGTGGCGCTGGTGCAGCAGGACATGAAGAAGCTCATCGCTTATTCTTCGGTCGCGCACATGGCGATCGTCACCGTGGGCCTGTTCGCGTTCAACCAGCAGGGGCTGGAAGGCGCCATGATGGTGATGCTGGGCCATGGCCTGGTCTCCGGCGCGCTGTTCCTTTGCGTGGGCGTCATCTATGACCGGCTCCACACCCGCGAGATCGATCGTTACGGCGGCCTCGCGATCAACATGCCGCGTTACGCGCTGCTGTTCATGCTGTTCACCATGGCCTCGGTGGGACTGCCCGGCACGAGTAATTTCGTGGGCGAGCTGCTGGCGCTGACGGGCGTTTACCAGGCCTCGAGCTGGGTCGCGCTGGTCTGCACGACCGGCATCATCCTGGGCGCTGCCTATATGCTGTATCTCTATCGCCGCGTCGTCTTCGGCGATCTGGTCAAGGACGATGTGAAGGCGATGCCTGATCTTTCCCCGCGTGAGCTGGCGCTGCTGGTGCCCATCGCGCTCGCCGTGCTGTGGATGGGCGTCTATCCCGAGAGCTTCCTCGCGCCGATGCGCAACGACGTCGCGGCGATCGTCGCGCGCACCGAAGCCGCGCGGCCGGAAGGCGACGCGAAGCTGGCCATGGGACCGGCGGAGAAACAGGCGACGCATGACACTGCCGGGGAGGCGCACTGATGGACAGTCTCGGCGTTTTCGCCTCGGTTCTGCCCGAGATCATCCTGACCGTTTCGGGTCTGGCGCTGCTCATGGCGGCCGCCTTCTCGGGCGATCGCATTGCCGGTCTGGTCAGCTGGCTCTCCGTCGCCGCGCTGGTGGTGGCCGGCCTCGCGCTCGCGCATCCTGCCGTTCATGCCGGCGGCGAGATCTTCGACGGGCTATATCGCGCCGACGCTTTCTCGGCCTTCGCCAAGGCGATGATCTTCGGTGCGGCCGCGGTCTCCATCGTCGTGGCGCCGCGCTTCTTCGAGCGGCAGGGCGGCCTGCGCGGGGAATATCCCGTGCTTATCGTCTTCTCCTCCATCGGCATGGCGATGATGGTCTCCGCGACCGATCTCCTCACGCTCTATGTCGGGCTGGAGCTGCAGAGCCTTGCCGCTTATGTGCTGGCGAGCTTCATGCGCCGGGACGTGCGCTCGGCCGAGGCGGGCCTCAAATATTTCGTGCTGGGCGCGCTCGCGAGCGGCATCCTGCTTTATGGCATGTCGCTGCTTTACGGCTTTGCTGGCTCCACCAGCTTCGCCGGCATCGCGCAGGCGATGGGCGGGGAGATGAGCACGGGCCTGATGTTCGGTCTGGTGTTCGTGCTGGCCGGCCTTGCCTTCAAGATCAGCGCCGTGCCGTTCCACATGTGGACGCCGGACGTCTATGAAGGCGCGCCGACCCCGGTCACCGCCTTCTTCGCCAGTGCGCCCAAGGTGGCGGCGCTCGCGCTCACCACCCGCGTTGCCATCAGTGCCTTCGGGCCGGGCGGCATCGCCTGGCAGCAGATCGTGATCTTCCTGGCGCTGGCCTCCATCGTGCTGGGCGCGGTGGCTGCCATCAACCAGTCGAACATCAAGCGACTGCTGGCTTATTCGTCGATCAACAATGTCGGTTTCGCGCTGATCGGCCTGGCCGCCGGCACCGCCGAGGGCGTCGCCGCGCTGATGAGCTATCTGTTCATCTATATCGTGATGACCGCCGGCAGCTTCGTGTGCGTGCTGCAGATGAAGGACAAGGACGGCAACCCGGTCGAGACGATCGCCAGCCTGTCCGGTCTTTCGCAGACCCGGCCCGGCCTGGCCGCCGCCTTCGCGATCTTCATGTTCAGCCTCGCGGGCATTCCGCCGCTGTTCGGCTTCTGGGCCAAGTTCCTGGTCTTCGATGCCGCCGTCGGCGCGGGCATGACGGCGCTGGCCGCCATTGGCATCGCGGCTTCGGTCATCGGCGCTTATTATTATCTGCGGGTGGTGAAGACGATCTACTTCGATCCGCCGGCCGAGGGCTATGCCGCCGAGCGCTCCATGGTGGATTACGGCATCATCGTCGTGTGCGCCGCGGTGATCGTGTTCGGCTATCTGCTCAATCCCGCGCTGGATCAGGCAAGCGCGGCAGCCGCAGCGTCGCTGTTCTGACCGGGCGCATCCGGCTCGTCCCGGAGACCGGCTCGACCAATGCGGACGTGCGCGCGCTGGCCGGCGATGGCTGGCCGGAGGGGCAGTGGCTGCGCGCCGAGCGCCAGTCCGCCGGGCGCGGCCGCCTCGGCCGGGGCTGGCTCAGCACGGCAGGCAATCTCCATGCCTCGACCCTGATCCGCCTGCGCCCCGGCGACCCGCCGGTTTCCGGGCTGGGGCTGATGCTCGGGGTGGCGGTGCACGCGGCGCTGTCCGGCCTGCTGCCGGAGGCGGATGTCCAGCTCAAATGGCCCAATGACGTCATGGCCGGCGGCGCCAAGCTCGCGGGCATGCTGCTGGAGCGGGAAGGGGATGCCGTCATCGCAGGCATCGGCGTGAATGTCGCGCAGGCGCCCGCGCTGCCCGATCGGCTGACTGCCGCCCTGGCCGATCTGCCCGGCGGCGCCGGCCTCATGGCGGCCGAAGTGCTCGATGCGCTGGTGCCCGCCGTGGATCTCTGGCTGGCGCGCTGGCGCACGGGCGGGCTGAGCGCCGTTCTTCCCGAGTGGCAGCGGCGGGCCCATCCGCCCGGCACGCGGCTTCTCCTCTCCATGGGCGATGGCCCGTCGCTGGCGGGCTGCTTCGCGGGGCTTGAGGCCGATGGCGCGCTCGTTCTGGAGACCGGCGATGGCGCGCGGCACGTCGTTCACAGCGGCGACGTCGGCGTCCTCGATTGACTTTGCCCGCAACAGTCTGACAGGGACAGGCCATGCTTCTCGCTATCGATGCCGGCAACACCAATGTCGTTTTCGCGCTCGTGGATCGCGGGGAGATTCGCGCGCGCTGGCGCATCGCGACTGATCCCCGGCGCACGGGCGATGAATATGCCGTCTGGATCAACCAGCTCCTCGGGCTGGAGGGGCTGGCGATGGCGGATGTCACGGCGGTCATCATTTCCACCGTGGTGCCGCGCGCGCTCCATAATCTGGAAGTGCTGGCAGGCAAATATTTCGGGGTGACGCCGCTCATCGCCGGCCAGCCGCCGGTCGAGTGGCATATCAATGTCGACGTGCCCACGCCCCAGCAGCTCGGCGCCGATCGCGCAGTGAACGCCATCGCCGCTCATGCGGCTTATGAGGGCGATCTCATCATCATCGATTTCGGCACGGCGACCACGTTCGACCATATCGATTACAGCGGCGCCTATAAGGGCGGCATCATCGCGCCGGGCATCAATCTCTCGCTCGATGCGCTGGTCAGCGCGGCGGCCAAGCTGCCCCGCATCGCCATCGCCGCGCCCGCGGGCAAGAGCGTGATCGGCCGGACGACGGAAGACCAGATGCTGATCGGCGTGTTCTGGGGCTATGTCGCGATGATCGAGGGGCTGGTCGAGCGCATGCGCAAGGAGATCGGTCGCCCGGCCCGTGTCGTTTCGACCGGCGGGCTCGCTGCCTTGTTCGACGAGAAGACCGACCTTTTTGACATCATCGTGCCGGATCTCACCATCAACGGTCTGGCCATCCTTTACGAGCGGAGTTTGAAGACAGGCATGACGAAGCCATGACGCCCGGCGAAGAACTGCTATTCCTGGCCCTGGGCGGGTCCGGCGAAATCGGCATGAACCTGAACCTTTATGGCTGTCGCGGCAAATGGGTGATGGTCGATCTCGGCGTGACCTTCGCCGACGCCTCCTATCCGGGCGTGGACCTCATCATGCCGGACACCGCCTTCATCGAGGAGCGGCAGAAGGACCTGCTCGGCATCGTGCTGACGCATGGCCATGAGGATCATATCGGCGCCGTGCCTTATCTGGCCGCAGAGCTGGGCGTGCCGCTTTACGCGACGCCGTTCACGGCCGGGCTGATCCGCGGCAAGCTTGCCGAGGAGGGGCTGGAAAGCAGCGTTCCTCTGCATGTCATCCAGGAAGGCGAGGGGTTCGAGCTGGGGCCGTTCGGCTTCCGCTACGTCCCGCTCGCGCACTCGATTCCGGAAGGCAATGCGCTGCTGATCGAGACGCCGTTCGGCCGCATCTTCCACACCGGCGACTGGAAGCTGGACGACGAGCCCCAGCTCGGCCGCCCGAGCACGGCCGAGGAATTGCGCGCCATTGGCGACACGGGCGTGCTGGCACTGGTCTGTGACAGCACCAATGTGTTCAATGCGGAGGCCAGCGGTTCGGAAGGGTCGGTGCAGGCCGATCTGCTGAGCACCGTGGCCGGCGCACGCGGGCGCGTGGTCGTCACGACCTTCGCGAGCAATGCGGCGCGGCTGCACACGCTCGCCAATGTCGCGCGGCTCACCGGGCGCAAGCTGTGCGTCGCGGGGCGCTCGCTCGATCGCATCCTCAGCGTCGCGCAAAGCTGCGGCTATCTCAACGATTTCCCGCCGCTGCTGGATTTCGACGGGATCATGGCCGTTCCCCCGCGCGAAGCGATGATCATCGCGACCGGTGGTCAGGGCGAGCCGCGCGCGGCGCTGGCGCGCATTGCCGCCGGCCAGCACCCCATTTCGCTCGATGCCGGCGACACGGTGATCTTCTCCTCGCGCAAGATCCCGGGCAACGAGATCGCCATCGGCCGCATCCAGAACGCGCTGGCCGAGAAGGAAGTCGTCATGGTGACGGAGAGCCAGGCGCATGTGCATGTTTCGGGTCATCCCGGCCGGCCGGAGCTGGCTGCGATGTACGAATGGATTCGCCCCGAGATCCTGCTGCCCGTCCATGGCGAGATGCGCCACATGATGGAGCAGGCCCGCTTCGGCGCCAGCGAGGGCATCGCGCGCACCATCGTCCAGAAGAATGGCGATGTGCTGCGGCTCGCGCCCAACGGGCCGACCAAGCTGACCGAGGTTCATGCCAGCCGTCTGGTGCTGGACGGGGACGTCATCCTGCCCGCCGATGGCGGCCCGATGAGCGAGCGGCGCAAGCTCATGCTCCATGGCCATATGAGCGTGGGGCTGGCGCTGTCGTCGGCCGGCAAGCTGGTGGGCGTGCCGGACATTCGCCTGCTCGGCGTGCCGATCGAGGAGGATCGCGAGTTGTTCCTGGAGGAAGCGCGCGCGGCGCTCGCCTCGACCGTCAGCGCCAAGGGGCGCCGGAGCGACATCGAGGCGCTGCGGGAAGCGGTGCGCATCGCCGTGCGCCGCGTGGCGCTGGACTGGACCGGCAAGAAGCCGATCGTCAGCGTGTCGATCGTGCAGGCGGGCTGAGGGAGCGAGCGGATCATGCGGTTCACATCGCTGCTGGCGATCTATTTCCTGTTCTGGTTTCTCAGCCTTTTCGTGGTGTTGCCCTTCGGTGTTCGCACGTCGGATGAAATGGGCAAGGACCGGGTGCCGGGGCAGGCGGACAGCGCGCCGCACGAGTTCCGGCCTTGGCGGATCATCTTGCGGACCAGCGTCGTGGCCGCCATATTGTTCGGCCTGTTCTACGCCAATTACGTCAATGGCTGGATCACGGTGCGCAGCTTCGACGCCATCTTCTCCCCGCCCGCGGAATTCGCTGAATAGCCATTAGTCGTTATATAACATAGGCTTATCGGAGATATCTGGCAAGCAGTCCGGCAACGGCAGCCGACCTTCGCTGACGGCCGGTTTTATGTGTCCTAATCTGTCCACTTCCCGCGCAAGAACGCCCGGGATTACGGACACATAGGCACCTAAACCCGCTCGTCGAAAATGTCCGGTAAAAACACCCTGCTGTGCGACTGGCGGCGGGGAGCCGCCGGAGCGGTCCACAAGGCCGCCCGGAGCTACAGCGTCGCTTCGATTTCCCGCGCGGCCTGATCGGGCTCCATCGCCTGCGTGATCGGGCGGCCGATCACCAGGATGGAAGCGCCGGCATCCAGCGCCTCGCGCGGCGTGACGGCCCGCTTCTGGTCACCCTTGGCCGCGCCGCTCGGCCGGACCCCCGGCACGACGAAGAAGCCGCTCGGCCAGAGCTTGCGGGCATAAGCCACTTCCGCGCCGGAACAGACGATGCCGTCCAGTCCGGAGGCGCGGGCCAGCTCGGTCAGCCGCGCCACCTGCTCGCGGGCCGTGCCGGAGACGCCGGTCTCGCCCAGGTCCGTGTCGTCGAGGCTGGTCAGCATGGTGACGGCGACGACCTTGGTATGGACGCCTGCCGCGGCCTTCGCGTCCTCCATCATCGCGCGCCCGCCCGAGGCATGGACCGTGATGATCGCGGGTTCGAGCGAATGCAGTGCCTGCACCGCCTTGGCGACGGTATTGGGAATATCGTGCAGCTTGAGGTCGAGGAAGATCGGCAGTCCGAACTTGCGCATCTCATGGACGCCGTGATGGCCATTGGCGCAGAAGAATTCCAGGCCGAGCTTGATCCCGCCGACATGGTTGCGCACGCTGCGCACAATGTCCTGCGCGCGGGTCAGAAGAGGCGTATCGATGGCGACGTAGATGATGCTGCTCATGGCTGGGCCGGGTCGGATCCTGTCGGAGGCGTGTCGGGAGCGCTGGTGGGCGCGGGGGTGGACGCGCGGGGCAGCGGCGCGGTGGGGGCCGCATAGGCCGAGGGAACGACTGCCGCAAGGGCCCGCTCGGCCGTGTCGAGTTTCCGGCGCAGGCGCCAGTGCGTTGCCTTGTGCAGGGCCCAGAAAGGCAGCGAGCCGGCGAGGAAGGCCACGATCACGATCAGCGCCAGCTTGGTCTCAAGCTGCAGCCCGCCCCACAGGTTGATTGTCACCGGGGTCCAGTTGGCAAAACTGAAGATCATGACGATGATCGCCAGCACGACCCAGAAAGCGGTTCGCAGGAACTGCATGGTTTCGGTTCTCCAGCGTGCTCTGTCCCTGCGGACCATAAGAGGGAAGGGGCCGGTTGCCTAGGGGCGTGATCGATATTCGGGCGCCGCCCGCCAGGGAGCCTGTCTTCGCGTCTTTCAGAAGCGATCCGCGGCGGGCATCGGACGAGCAATTGCGTCCGATGCCCGCCACGCGGGTCAGCCGGCCTCGCCGAACACCCGCGTGAAAATGGTGTCGACATGCTTGAGATGATAATCGAGGTCGAACAGCGCCTCCAGCTCGGCGGTCCCGAGATAGGCCGAGACGCCGGGATCGGCCTTCAGCAGGTCGAGCAGGGACAGCTTGCCGTCCGATTCCCACACTTTCATCGCGTTGCGCTGGACGAGGACGTAGCTGTCTTCCCGGCTCACGCCCGTCTGGGTGAGCGCCAGCAGCACGCGCTGCGAATGAATGAGCCCGCCCATGCGGTTCATGTTCTTCATCATCCGCTCGGGATAGACCAGCAGCTTGTCGATCACCCCGGTCAGGCGCCCCAGCGCGAAATCGAGGGTGATGGTGGCGTCCGGCCCGATGAAGCGCTCGACCGAGGAATGGGAGATATCCCGCTCATGCCAGAGCGCGACATTCTCCAGCGCGGGCAGCGCATAAGCGCGCACCATGCGGGCAAGGCCGGTGAGATTCTCGGTGAGCACCGGATTGCGCTTGTGCGGCATGGCCGAGCTGCCCTTCTGGCCGGGCGAGAAATATTCCTCCGCTTCCAGCACTTCGGTGCGCTGGAGGTGGCGAACCTCGACGGCGAGGCGCTCGATGGAACCGGCGATCACGGCGAGGGTGGAGAAGAACATCGCATGGCGATCGCGCGGGATAACCTGCGTGCTCACCGGCTCGACCGCGAGGCCCAGCTTCTCGGCGACATGCGCTTCCACGCGCGGGTCGATATTGGCGAAAGTGCCCACCGCGCCGGAAATCGCGCAGGTCGCGACGTCTGCCCGCGCGGCGAGCAGGCGCGTCTTGCAGCGGCTGAACTCGGCATAGGCTTCCGCGAGCTTCAGGCCGAATGTCACCGGCTCGGCATGGATGCCGTGGCTGCGCCCGATGGTCGGCGTCAGCTTGTGCTCGAAGGCGCGGCGGCGGATCGCCGCCAGCAGCGTGTCCAGATCCTCAAGCAGGAGATCGGCCGCCCGCGTGAGCTGCACATTGAAGCAGGTGTCCAGCACGTCCGAGCTGGTCATGCCCTGATGCATGAAGCGGGCTTCGTCCCCGACATTCTGCGCCACCCAGGTCAGGAAAGCGATGACGTCATGCTTGGTGACGGCCTCGATGGCGTCGATCGCAGCCACGTCGATCGCGGGATTGTTCGCCCACCAGTCCCACAGGGCTTTCGCGGCGCTTTTGGGCACCACGCCCAGCTCGGCCAGCGCATCGGTGGCATGCGCCTCGATTTCGAACCAGATGCGAAAGCGTGCTTCCGGCTCCCAGATGGCGGTCATCTGCGGGCGGGCGTAACGAGGGACCATGGGCATATTCCTGGGCTTGGACGACGGGATGCGCCGGCCCCTAGCAGGCAGGCGGCCGGGGGGCAAATGCGCCGGTGAGCCGGAGCCTAGGCCGGGCGTGCAATCGACTTGGAGGGCGTTTCGCCATGGCAAGGGCTCGATTCACCGCGTCCGCAGGGGTCATCCCGGAAACATGGCTCCCGATGGCCGTTTTGAGAGCAACGACACCGGGAAACCAACGCCCCCGACACGGCTGAAGGCGCCCCGGCACAGACTTCAAGAACGACGATGCAAGCATCGATTCACTTCAGAAGAACAGGAGTAGATGATGTCCAGATCGACCAAATTTACCTCGTCCCTCGCGATGGCCGCCCTGATCGCGGCCGCGCCGGCGGTGCTCCATGCGCAGACGACGGATGCGCCGATGAATCCGACCCCGGCGACCAATCCGACCGCCCCGGGCCCGACGGAATCCGCGCCTGCGCCCTCGACCATGGCGCCGCAGCCGAACACGACCGACATCCCGGCCAGTGAGCCCGCGACTCAACCGGCACCTCAGGCGTCTGCGCCGACGGCCCCTGCCCAGACTGCCGAGGCGCCCGTCCCCGCTGGCGAGCCTATGACGCAGCCAGCCCCTCAGGCGCCTGCGCAGACTGCGGAAGCGCCCGCTGAAGGCAAGCCGCAGGTCGTTGCGTTCGTTGACCAGCAGTTCCCGCAGGCGGACGCCGACGGCGACGGCTCGCTCTCTCCCACGGAGTTCGAGCCGTGGATCAAGGCGCTGAAGACGGCCGAACTCCAGTCCTCCGGCGGAACGGTCGATGAGGCGGAAGTGACCACTTATGCCAGCAACGCGTTCGCGACGGCCGACGCAGACGGCAACAAGCTCGTCAGCAAGGATGAGCTGACCCAATTCCTCCAGGGCTGATCGCGGAGGAAAGACCCAATTCCCTGATGGGCGCGGAAAGGAGCCGGAGCAATCCGGCTCCTTTTTCCTGCTCCCTACATCAGGCCCTCGTTGCGCATCGAATAATGGCCGTCCGTCCCGATGATGATGTGGTCATGCACGGACACGCCGATCGGCCTCAGCGCATGGATGATTTCGCGGGTGAACTCGACATCCTGCCGGCTGGGCTCGGGCGATCCGCTCGGATGGTTGTGGACGAGGATGAGGCTGGCGGAGCCAAGCTCGACGGCGCGCTTCACCACTTCACGCACATAGACCGCAGCCTGATCGATCGTGCCATCGCCCATATGATCGTCGCGCAGCAGCATGTTCCGGCTGTTGAGGTGGAGGACC
Organism: Sphingobium lignivorans; assembly: GCF_014203955.1. NCBI lineage: Bacteria > Pseudomonadati > Pseudomonadota > Alphaproteobacteria > Sphingomonadales > Sphingobiaceae > Sphingobium > Sphingobium lignivorans. The sequence continues at coordinate 2,318,448 of NZ_JACHKA010000001.1, read as the reverse complement.
CGGACGCGCTCGACCGACATGAAAGCCATGTCGGCCCTGAGATAATCGAGCAGCGCCTGCCAGCTCGAGAGCACGGGCCGTTGCACCAGCTCGCCGCGCAGCATGCGCAGGGATGCGGCCTGCACGATCTTGAGGGCTGCGATGCTGGTCTCGCCCAGGCCCGGCATCCGCTCCAGCGCGGCCCAGTCCGCCGTCAGCACGCCGCCGAGACTCCCGAAATGGGCGATCAGGGCCTTGGCGAGCGGCTTGGTGTCCCGCCGGGGGATGGCGAGGGCCAGCAGATATTCGATCAGTTCATGATCCAGCAGCGCATCCGGGCCGCCTTCCGCCAGTCGTTCCCGCAGCCGTGCGCGATGCCCGGTGCCGTCATGCGTGGGCGGGGCCTTGCCCCGGGATCGTCCTTCGCTCATGAGTGTTGACGCTAGGCGCGGGTCGTAAAAGCGGCAAGCGGAATGACAAATACCAGGAAGGACGGCTGATCGACTTGGCCGAGGATGCCGAACTGCCAGAACAAGCCGCCCGTGCGCATGGCCGCCGCACCCGACTGGCACGATGGATCGGCGGGAGCGCGGCGCTCGCGCTCGTCGCGGCCGGGGGCGCCCTCTGGCTCGCCCGCAAGCCCATCGCGGACAGCTTCATCGCGCGGGAACTGGCCGCGCGCGGCGTGCAGGGCCGTTATCAGGTCACGCGAATCGGCCCGCGCACGCAGCGGCTCGACAATCTCGTCATCGGGGACCCCAAGCGGCCCGATCTCGTCATCCGGTCCGTCGAAGTGGATGTCGGCTGGAGCCTGACGGGCGCGCGCATCGCGGCTGTGCGGGCAAGCGGGGTGCGGCTGCGAGGACGGATCGCGGACGGCGCCCTGAGCCTTGGGTCGGTCGATCGCTTGCTGGGGGAAGGTGGCGGGGCGGCCCAGCTGCCCGACTGGATCGTCGACCTGAACGATGCCCGCGCCGATATCGCGACCGATCAGGGGATGCTCGTCCTTGGCATGGAAGGGCGGGGGCCGCTGCGGGCGGGCTTCTCCGGGACGATCAGTCTCGCCTCGACCGGCCTTTCGGTGGGCGCGTGCCGGACCGGGCGGCTCATCGCCCCGCTCGATGTGACGACCCAGGAAGACGGCATCTGGCTGAAGGGGCCTGTGTCCACGTCGGCGGCGACATGCACGGACGCGGGAGTCACGCTCGCGACGCCGCGCCTCGGCGTCAATCTGCGCCTCGACCCGTCACTTCGCAATCCGAGCGGCGCGATCACGCTTCATGCGGATGAAGCGCGGCAGGGCGACCGCGTGTTCGATCGCCTGTCCGGCCTGCTGGCCTTTTCCGGCAAGGACGGCGACTTGCGCGGGAGCGCATCGCTCGCCGCGACCGGCGCGGCCGTGGATGGCATCGACACCGGCCCGGTCAAGATCGGCGGCAATTTCGCGTTCCGGCCCGAGGCGCGCAATCGGGCGCTGGTCTGGCAAGGCATGGCGACGATCGACAATGCGCGCCCCACCCGTGGCCTGAAGCCCGAGAGAGTCGTCGCGGCGACGGCCGGCACTCCCGTCGAGCCGCTTGCCCGGCGGCTCGCCCATGCCCTGGACGCGCTCGGCAAGCGGAACCGGCTGGCCGTGGGCGGGCAGGTCAATCTGCTCGGCGGGCGAGGCAATGCCCGGCTCGACCGTCTTGAACTGACCTCTGCCAGCGGGGCGCGCCTTTCCGCCGAGGAGGGCAGCGTGCTGCGCTTCGATTGGCCGACGGGCGCGATCGGCGCCACGGCTACTCTGGACATGCGCGGCGGCGGCCTGCCGGAAGGGCGCGTCCGTCTCGCGACCGGGCCGCAGGGCGAGCTGCGCGGAACGGCGACGCTGGCGCCTTATGCGGCAGGCTCGGCGCGTCTGGCGCTGGCGCCGCTGACCTTCGCGATCGATGCCGCCGGGCGCGGCACCGTGAGTTCGGCGCTGACGCTGGATGGTCCGCTGCCGGATGGCGCGATCGAGGGGCTGAACATGCCGCTCAGGCTCCGCTTCTCGCCGGCGGGCGGGGTTTCGCTGGCGAGCGACTGCGTGCCCCTGCGCTGGCGGTCTCTGCGGAGCGCCGGCGTCGCGATCGATCCGGCCGGGCTCACCTTGTGTGGCGCCGAAGAGGGGCAGATCCGCACGGGCCCCGTCCGGCTGACCGGGAGGATGGGTGACAACCGCCTGCTCTTCTCGACCCGCTCGGCCCGCTATGCGCTGGCGACGGGGCGTTTCGAGATGGCTGGACCGGATCTGCGCATCGGCGCCGGGGAGAACCCGGTCCGCATGGCCGCGGCCCGGCTCGCCGGCGCCATGACGGGCGGGAGTGGCTTTGCCGGGACGATTGAGGGCGGGGCGGGACGGATCGGGACCGTGCCGCTCGACCTGGCCGACATCGCCGGGCGCTGGACGCTGCGCGACGGCCGGCTGTCGGTCGACGGCGCGTTGCGGGTGAGCGACACGCAGGCCGATCGGCGGTTCAATCCGTTGGTCGGGGAGAATGTCCGCCTGACCTTCGCTGACGGCCGGATCGAGGCGACCGGCACGCTGGTTCATCCGGTGCGGCGGGAAGCGATCGCCGCGGTGACGATCCGGCACGATCTGCCCAGCGGGGTAGGGCGGGCCGACTTCACGGTGATTGATCTGCGTTTCGGCAGCCGCCTCCAGCCCGATGACATCACGCCGCTGTCGCTGGGCGTGGTCGCCAATGTCGACGGCGTCGTGAACGGGCAGGGGCATATCCGCTGGTCGGGCACGGACGTGGCGAGCGAAGGCAGCTTCTCGACGCAGGACATGGCCTTCGCCGCGGCCTTCGGCCCGGTGACGGGCTTTTCGACGAGTCTGCGCTTCACCGATCTGCTCGGCCTTCGCACGCAGGCCGGGCAAGTGATGACCATCCGCAGCGTCAATCCCGGCATCGAGGCGAATGACGGCGTGGTTCGCTATGCGCTGCTCTCCAGCGAGGAGGCGGTCATCGAGGGCGGCCTTTGGCCCTTCTCCGGTGGCACGCTGGAGCTGCTGCCGACCCGCCTCGCGCTGGATTCGCGCAAGCCCCGCTCGCTGGATTTCCGCGTGGTGGGGCTGGATGCCGGTGCCTTCATCAACAAGCTGGAGCTGGAGAATGTGTCCGCCACCGGCACTTTCGACGGCTTGCTGCCGATGATCTTCGATGAGAATGGCGGGCGCATCGAGGGCGGGTTGCTGGTGGCGCGGCAACAGGGCGATGCGGCGCGCGTCCTCACGACCACCGAGGGACTGGATATCCCTTGCGACCAGAGCCGGCAGGCGGGCAATCTCTCTTATGTGGGCGAAGTGTCCAATGCAAAGCTCAACGCGGTCAGCAAGCTGGCCTTCGATGCGCTCAAGAATCTCCGCTATCGCTGTCTCGCCGTGCTGCTCGACGGCGCGATCGATGGCGAGTTCGTCACGCAGGTCCGCGTCAACGGCATCAACCAGGGCACGGAGGAAGCGCGGAAGAGCTTCCTGGCCCGACCGTTCCTCGGCCTGCCCTTCATTTTCAACATTCGCATCGAGGCGCCGTTCCGGGGGCTGCTCAACACCGCGACCGGTCTTGCCGACCCGACGCTGCACATCCGCAGGCAGCTCGACGAGGAAGCGGCGAGCAGGAAGGAAGCACAAAGCGAGAGCGGGCTTGCCGTTCAGCCCCCGGACAGCGAAAAGGGTCTAGAAAGGGATCAGGAATGAGGCAGCGACCATGGTTGGAGTTGATGGGGCGAACGGGACTGATGCTGCTGCTGACCGGCGGCCTGTGCGCCTGCATCCAGGTGCGGGCGCCCGAGAAGCCCATCGAGATCAATCTCAACGTGAAGATCCAGCAGGAAGTCGTCGTGCGTCTCCAGCAGGACGCCAGAGACCTCATCGAGAACAATCCGGAGCTTTTCCCCAAATGACACGCATCTTCAGCAGGTCGAATCTCCTGAGCGGAATGCTCGCCGGGCTGATGGCCCTGAGCGCGCCCGCAATGGCGCAGGACAGCGTCGTGAGCGCCGCGAAGGCCGCAGGAACCGTGGGCGAGCAGGCCGATGGCTATCTCGGCACCAAGGGCTCCGTGAGCGCCGAGGTGCGCGCGGCCGTCGACGCCCTGAACATCAAGCGCCGGGCGGCCTATACCGAGCTGGCCGCCAAGCGCGGCGTCACCGTCGCTGACATGGCGGCCGTCACCGGTTGCCAGACGCTCGCTGGCCGGGTCGCCCAGGGGCAGATCTACCGGATCGGCAACGGAGACTGGCAGACCAAGGGCGCCGGTCCGATCGCCCTGCCGGATTATTGCGCCGCAGCCGGCAAATAATCCCGCTCGATTCGCTGTTCTTTTGCGGGGGATTGCCAGCTTTTCCGCCGCATTTAGCCATTCCCACCGCTAGTGTTGACTTGCGGGGCTTCGCTTTCTACACGGGCCCCGCTTTGACGGGGGCGGCCCAGGCAAGTCATGCAGCGACGGTTTGTGGCCCCGGCGGCGCAAACGGGAGTGGGCATGATGAGCGAGACCGAACCCGAGCAGGACCCGATTGCCGAGGATAGTCGCATCAAGTCGCTCTCTGAGCGGCTGGATCGTGCTGAGGCGGTCGAGAAGGTCAGGACCGGTGCAGGCCGGACCGGGCATGCCGACGCGAATTATCGTCTCGGCAACCGGGTGCTTGCGGAACTGATCGGCGGTCTTGCCGGTGGTGCGCTGATCGGATGGGTCCTGGACCGGTTCATCGGCACGTCGCCCTGGCTCCTGCTGGCCTTCCTCTTTCTGGGGATAATCGTGGCCTTCAGGAACATCATTAGGATTTCGACGAAGCGTCCTGAAAAATAGGGCGCTTTCGTCATATCGCAGGCGTTTATTGGGAAGCAGACTGTGGCAGAACCCGGTAAGATCGACCCCATGCACCAATTCGCGATCGAGCCGATGTTCGGCACCGATCATTGGAACATCGGTGGCTACAACATTGCGTTCACCAACAGCGCGCTGTGGATGGTGATCACGGTCGCCGTTCTATGGGGCTTTATGCTGCTCGGCATGAAGCGGGAGCTGGTGCCCGGCCGCTGGCAGGCCGCCGTGGAATCGATGACCGGCTTCATCGCCAAGCTGACCGACGAGAATATCGGCAAGGGCGGGCGCAAATATGTGCCTTATATCTTCTCGCTGTTCATGTTCATCCTGTTCGCGAACCTGCTTGGCCTGCTGCCGCTCGGCCTGATCGGCCTGCATCCCTTCACCTTCACCAGCCATTTCACCGTCACCGGCGTTCTGGCGATCATGAGCTTCTCGATCGTGCTGATCGTGGGGTTCTGGAAGCATGGCATCAAGTTCTTCTCGCTGTTCATCCCGCACGGCACGCCGCTGCCCATGGTGCTGGTGATCTTCCCGATCGAGCTGGTGTCCTTCCTGTTCCGGCCGTTCAGCCTCGGCCTGCGACTCTTCGTCGCCATGATCGCCGGGCACATCCTGCTCAAGGTGCTCGCCGGTTTCGTCATCAACGCTTCCAATGCCAGCCCGATCTGGGGCGGCGTGGTCGGCGTGCCCAGCTTCGCGCTGATGATCGGCGTTTCGGCGCTGGAAATCCTCGTGGCCGGCATTCAGGCTTATGTGTTCGCACTGCTCACGTCGCTGTACATTCACGACGCCGAGCATCTGCACTGATTTTTCAACCAACGACCAAAGCGATTTTTTGAAAAGGAGTTAAGTAACATGGACGCAGAAGCCGCAAAGCTGATCGGTGCCGGTCTGGCTGCTATCGGTGCCGGCGTGGCCGCGCTGGGCGTGGGCAACGTGTTCGGTTCGTTCCTCGAGAGCGCGCTGCGCAATCCGGGTGCCGCGGACGGCCAGCAGGGCCGCCTGTTCATCGGCTTCGCCGCCGCAGAGCTTCTCGGCCTGCTGGCGTTCGTCGTCGCGATGATCCTGATCTTCGTTGCCTGATCGCTCGCAAGACGATCGGACAATGATGGCGGATTCGGCGGTTGCCCTTGCGGGGCGCCGTCGGACCGCGCAGACGGACAGGTGATATGCCTCAGATAGCCCAGCTTGCCGCAACCTACTCGTCGCAGATCTTCTGGCTTCTGCTGACCTTCGGGTTCGTGTTCTTCGTGATCGGCCTCGGTATGGTGCCGAAGGTGCAGTCCACGGTGGATGCCCGCGACAAGAAGATTGCCGATGATCTCGAGGCGGCTCGCGCCGGCTCGGCGGCGGCCGATGCCCTGGAAGCCGACTGGCGCGCCAGGGAGAATGAGGCGCGCGCCGCGGCCCAGGCCCGCATCGTGCAGGCCAAGGCCGAAGCTGCCCGGAACCGGGAAATCGCACTGGCCAAGGCCGATGCGGCGGCCGGGGAGAAACTCGCCGCTGCGGAACGTGAGATCGAGGCCGGGCGCGTGAAGGCGCTGGGCGAGATCGAGGCGGTCGCGGCGGAAGTTGCGAGCGACATCGTGCAGCGCGTTGCCGGCGCGAAGGTTCCCGCCGATATGGCGCTCCAGGCAGTGAAGGCGGTGATCTGACATGGCGAACGAAGCACCCGCAACGGCAGCGGCTGAGGCCGCCGCCAGCGACAACGGATCGGCTGCCGTCCAGTATAATCTCGATCATGCCGATCGGATGCAGGGCATGGACGGAGAAGTCCATTCCGCCACCGAAGCCTTCGGTGGTCCGGCCGCGCATGGCGTTGAATCGTCCGCGCTCTGGATGGATGCGACGGGCTGGGTCAGCCTTTCCATGCTGGTCTTCCTGGCCATTCTGGTCTGGAAGAAAGTGCCCGTCCTGATCGGTGGCGCGCTGGACAAGAAGATCGCGGGGATCCGCGCCCAGCTCGACGAGGCTGCCCGGCTCCGCAAGGAAGCCGAGGCGCTCAAGGCCGAGTATGAGCGCAAGATCGCGACGGTCGCGCAGGAGGCGGATGCCATGCGCGTCGCTGCCGAGCAGGAAGCGGCCGATCTGATCAGCGCCGCCAGGACCGAGGCGGAAGCGCTCGTCGTCCGTCGCCAGAAGATGGCTGAGGACAAGATTGCCGCTGCCGAGCGTGCGGCCATCGCCGATGTGCGCGCCCGCGCCGCGACCGCTGCGACCGCCGCGGCTGCCACGCTGATCCGGCAGGCCCATGACGCCAAGGCCGACAAGGGCCTGGTGGACGAGGTGATCGGCAAGCTGGCGCACTGATCCGGCGCATCATGCGTCATGAAAGGCCGGGCAGGGCGACCTGCCCGGCTTTTTCGTGTGTACGCCGGCTGGCGAGACATTCGGTCGCCCGGCGCATTGCCCCCGCAACAGCGCACGCCTAAATCGCCATCATGAGTGATCGTCCGTCATCCCCCAATCGCTTCAACGAGGAGAAGGCGACTTACGCGGTCCGCGGCAGTGAGTTGCCGGACGTCGAAGCCGGCGTTGCCGCGATCCGCGAGACGCTGAAGACGCTCGGTGCGCGGCCGGGCGTCTATCGGATGCAGGATGCACGCGGCGACGTGCTCTATGTCGGCAAAGCCCGCGCGCTTCGGAATCGCGTCGCCAACTATACGCAGGTCGAGCGCCTCTCGAAGCGTCTCCAGCGGATGGTCTCGCAGACCCGCTCGATGACGATCGTCACCACGCAGAGCGAAGCCGAGGCGCTGCTGCTCGAAGCGCAGCTCATCAAGCGCTTCCGGCCGCCGTACAATGTGCTCCTGCGCGACGACAAGAGCTTCCCTTTCATCCTGTTGCGCGAGGATCATGATTTCCCGCGGGTGCAGCTCCACCGCGGCGCGCGGAAGATCAAGGGGCGTTATTATGGGCCGTTTGCCGGGGCGGGGCAGGTCCGCAAGACACTGAACGCCCTTCAGAAGCTGTTTCTCCTGCGCAGCTGCACGGACAGCTTCTTCAACAATCGCTCGCGCCCGTGCCTTCTCTATCAGATTCGCCGATGCTCCGCGCCCTGCGTTGGCCGGATCAGCGAATCCGCTTATGCGGAGCTCGTTTCGGACGCGCAGGATTTCCTGGGCGGCAAGTCGACACAGGTGCAGGCCAAGCTTGGCGAGGCGATGAATGCCGCCGCCGAGGCGCTCGATTTCGAGATGGCGGCCGTCTACCGGGACCGGCTCAAGGCCCTGACCTTCATTCAGGGCAGCCAGGCCATCCATGCCGAAGGACTTGGCGATGCGGACCTTTTCGCCTTGGCCAGCCGGAATGGCGGCATCTGCATCCAGGCCTTCTTCATCCGGGGCGGGCAGAATTGGGGGCATCGCGCCTTCTTCCCCGTCCACACCGCGGAGGTGAGCGAGGATGAAGTGCTGATGCAGTTCATGGCGCAATTCTACGAGGATGTGCCGCCCGCGCCGCTCGTGCTGTGCGATCGCGAACCGTCCGAGACGCTTCTGCTCGCCGAGGCGCTGAGCCAGCGGATCGGCCGCAAGGTCCGCATCGAGGTGCCGCAGCGCGGCGAGCGGGCTAAGCTCCTCAGGCAGGCGCAGCGCAATGCCGAGGAGGCTCTCGAACGGCGGCAGGCGGAAAGCAGCGCGCAAGGCAAGGTTCTGGCCGAGCTGACCGATCTGTTCGGGCTCGAAGGGCCGCCCGACCGCATCGAGGTGTACGACAACAGCCATATCCAGGGCACGAACGCGCTCGGCGCGATGATCGTCGCGGGGCCGGAGGGCTTCCGCAAGAATGCCTATCGCAAGTTCAACATCCGGCGTCCCGAAACCGTGCCGGGCGACGATTTCGCGATGATGCGCGAAGTGTTCGAGCGACGCTTCGCGCGTGCGCAGGAGGAAGACCCCGAGCGCGAGACGGGCGAATGGCCGGACCTCGTCCTGATCGACGGCGGGCGGGGCCAGCTCAACGCGGCGCGCGCGGTCCTCGAGGAGATGGGCGTGGAGGATGTTCCCATGGTGGGCGTCGCGAAGGGCCCCCATCACGGGCGGGAAGGGCGCGAGGTGTTCCACCTGCCCGATGGAAGGGAGTTCACGCTGCCGGTGAATCATCCCGTGCTGTTCTATCTCCAGCGGCTGCGCGACGAGGCGCATCGCTTCGCCATCGGGGCGCACCGGCAGAAACGCGCCAAGGCGATTACGGCGAGTTCACTTGATGACGTGCCCGGCATCGGCCCCGGCTCGCAAGAAAGCGCTGCTCATGCATTTCGGCACGGCGCGCGCGGTGCGCAATGCGAGCCTCGATGATCTCCAGCGCGCGCCGGGCGTATCATCCGCCGTCGCGCAGACGGTCTATGATTATTTCCATGGCTGAGAGGGCAGGGAGCGGGCGGCTGCTCTTTCAGTCCAGCACGATCACGACGATGCGGCGATTCTTCGCGCGGCCTTCCGGCGTGGTGTTCGGAGCGACGGGCTGGGCCTCGCCATAAGCGATGGTGGACATGCGGTTGGCGCGGATGCCTTGCTTGTGAAGGAAAAGCATCGCCGCGTCGGCGCGGGCCTGCGCCAGCCGCAGATTGCTGGCCGCGCTGCCGACATTGTCCGTATAGCCCTGGATTTCCAGGAAGACGTTGCGGTTCTCGGCGATCAGCTTCTGCGCGAGTTCGGCCAGGCCTTTCTCGGCCTCGCGCGACAGGGCAGCGCTGCCTGTCGGGAAATGCACTTTGTCGTCGCTCAGCACCACGGAATAGACGAACTTGCCTTCCGCGAGCTGGCGGGCAGCCTTGGCGCGTTCGAGCGCTTCCTGCGCAGTGCGGTCAACGGCATCGATTCGAGCGTTCTGCCGGGCCTCCAGTGCGCCGATCTGCTCATTGACATAGGTTTTCGTGGCGCAGCCGCCGAGAAGCGCGGCGCAACCGAGCACGGCGAGGGCGGGCCGGAGAGCGACGAAGCTATGCGTCATGGCGATCCTTCGAATGGTTGACGAGACTTTGAGGACAGAGTGTCACCAGCGGCCAAACAATTGAAGTGCCGGTTGCCGCATCGCTGCGCCAGAATGACGCAGCGGGGGCATGATTGTCTCATCACGGCACAGTTTGCGACGCCTGCGCTCTGCCCGGTCTCGCGCGGCGGTCCGGGACGCGCGCGGGGTATTCGGGTGCGCGTTCGATACGGGCGAGGTTGAAGCCGTCGCCGTTCGGCGCTAAGGGCGGCGCAACACGCGATCATACGGAAGTTTCCGCCACTCATGCTTTTCACCTTCCTCCTCGTCGTTCAGGCCATCATCGCTTTCGCGCTGGTCACGGTCATCCTGATGCAGCGTTCGGAAGGCGGCGGGCTGGGCATGGGCGGAAGCCCGTCCGGTCTCATGTCCGCGCGCGGCGCCGCAGACTTTCTGACGCGTGCGACGACCATTCTCGCGGGGCTGTTCGTCGGCCTCAGCATCGTGCTCGCCGTGATCGCGGCGACGCAGCACCGGGCTGCCACGCTGGATACGTCGCTTGTGGGCCAGACGGCCCCCGCAGGCGATGCGGCCGGTGGCGCGCCTGCCGGCAATGATGCGCTTTCCGGCGCCGCCGCAGCGGCCGGCAATCGGGCGGAAGAGCCGGCGGTCCCGCTCGCTCAGTAACGCATTTCCGCATAATTTTTTCACCGCAGGCGGATTCGTCCGCTTGCCCTCCTGCTCGGGTTCAGCATAAGCCTCATCTCCCATGGCGCGGTTCATATTCATCACCGGCGGCGTGGTCTCCTCGCTTGGCAAAGGCCTCATGGCTGCCTCGCTTGCGGCACTGCTCCAGGCGCGCGGATTCAAGGTCCGCACGCGCAAGTTTGACCCCTATCTCAATGTCGATCCGGGCACGATGTCGCCCTATCAGCATGGCGAAGTCTATGTGACCGACGATGGCGCGGAGACCGATCTGGATCTCGGCCATTATGAGCGTTTCACCGGCGTCGTAAGCCGGCAGGCGGACAATGTGACGCAGGGCCGGATCTACCAGACGATCATCCAGAAGGAGCGTCGCGGCGACTATCTCGGCGCGACGGTGCAGGTGATCCCGCACGTCACGGACGAGATCAAGGCCTTCGCTCTTGCGGAGACGGGCGATGTCGACTTCGTGCTCTGCGAGATCGGCGGCACGGTGGGCGACATCGAGAGCCTGCCGTTCATGGAAGCGATCCGTCAGCTCCACAATGAGCTGGGGCCGAAGCGCTCCATCTTCGTTCACGTGACTCTGGTGCCCTATATTGCGGCTGCCGGTGAGCTGAAGACCAAGCCCACGCAACACAGCGTCCGCGAGCTGACATCGCTCGGCATTCAGCCGAATATCCTGCTGTGCCGGACCGAGCATCCGCTGCCGGATAGCGAGCGGGCCAAGATTGCCCTGTTCTGCAACGTGCCGACCGACGCCGTGATTCCCGCGCTGGATGCCAGCAGCATCTATGCCGTCCCGGCGCAATATCATGCCGAAGGGCTGGATGCCGCCGTGCTGCGCGCCTTCGACATCGAGGGCGCGCCCGCGCCCGACATGGCGCGCTGGATCGACATCATGGATCGCCAGCAGAACCCCGAAGGCGAAGTGACGATCGGCGTCGTCGGCAAATATGTCGGCCTGCCGGACGCGTACAAATCGCTGCACGAGGCGCTGGTCCATGGCGGACTGGCGAATCGCGTCAAGGTCCGGATTCAGTGGCTGGATGCCGAACTCTTCGAGGAGGAAGAGAGCGACATTGCCGCGAGACTGGAGCCGATGCACGGCATTCTGGTGCCGGGCGGCTTCGGCGTGCGTGGATCGGAAGGGAAGATCGCATCCGTGCGTTTCGCCCGCGAGCGCAACGTACCCTTTTTCGGCATCTGCCTCGGCATGCAGATGGCCTGCATCGAAAGCGCCCGGAATACCGCGGGTATCGCTGGCGCTTCCACCACCGAATTCGGCCCGACCGACGAACCGGTCGTGGGCCTCATCACCGAGTGGATGAGCAAGGAAGGTCTCCAGAAGCGCACCGAGCAGACCGATCTCGGCGGCACGATGCGGCTGGGCGCCTATCCCGCCAAACTGGCTGGCAACAGCGTGGTGGCAAGCATCTACGAGGCTGAGGAGATCAGCGAGCGGCACCGGCATCGCTATGAAGTCAATGCCCGCTATCGCGAGCCGCTGGAGAAAGGTGGCCTCATCTTCTCCGGCATGTCTCCCGACGGGCAATTGCCCGAGATCGTCGAGCGGCCGGATCACTCCTGGTTCATTGGCGTGCAGTTCCATCCCGAACTCAAGTCCAAGCCCTTCGATCCGCATCCGCTCTTCGCCAGCTTCATCGCCGCGGCGCTGAAGCAGAGCCGGCTGGTCTGACGCGTGGAGGGCCGATCTCGCCGGAGTTGGCGGGCAGGCTGTTCTCCAGTGACGGCACCGGGCCCGGGAAGCGAAGATGGCGATTCACGATCCCGCCTCTGATGCGATGTGCTGGCGCGTGGAGGCGGCATGCCTCAACGCCTGGCCATCGTCGCGCCAGATCATTCTCGATGGCTGGCTTCTGCGCGCCTCGGGAGGACCCACGAGGCGGCTGAATTCCGCTAATCCGCTCCATCGCGACGCGGCCGCGAGCAAGCCACTGATCGAGGCCGTGGAAGCGTTCTATCAATCGCTGGGGCGCACGCCGATTTTCCGGGTGCCCGACATCTCGCCGCCCGTCGATGCACTGCTGGCGGAACGGGGCTATGCAGCGGACGCGCATACACAAACATTGTGGGCCGACATGGCCGACCTGCCCACGCAGCCCAACGAAGGCAAGGAGACGGCGCTCATCCCGCATCCCGACGCGCGTTGGCTCGCGGCGCGTGACCGGTTGAGCGGCAATGATGATGCCGCCCGCCTCGCTTATCGGGAGACGGTCGCGGCGATCCTGCTGCCGTGCGGGTTCGCCATGGCCTGCCAGGCGGGCGATATAAAGGCGGTGGCCTATGGCGCGCTGCAAGGCGATCTGCTGATCGTGGAATCGGTGGTGAGCGATCCTGCGGTGCGCCGGCAGGGATTTGCGCGGCAATGCCTTTTGTCCTTGTTCGGTTGGGCGCGGGCGCAAGGCGCGCGGGCGGCGGCCCTGCAGGTGATGGCGGACAATCTGCCGGCGCTGGCGCTTTATCGGGGGCTGGGTTTCACGCGCGACCTTTACGGATATCACTACCGCATCAAGAGGGGCTAGCCGGGCATGGCGTTCCCCTCATGAAATGAAATGGGCGCCCGGGTTGCCCCGGACGCCCTTCATTTCTCTCTGACTGGTTTAGAGAGACGGCGAAACGGCTCAGGCGGCGTCCTTGTCGCTCTTGAGGTCAATGACCTCACCCTTGCCGTTGATGGCGATTTTCCGGGGCTTCATGGCGTCCGGGATTTCCCGGACCAGTTCCACGGTAAGCAGCCCGTCGGACAGATCGGCGCGGTCGACCCGCACGAAGTCAGCAAGCTCGAAGCGACGCTCGAAGTTGCGATTCGCGATGCCCAGATGCAGGAACTTGGCGTGATCGCCCTCGGCGACCTCGGCCTTCCGGCCGCTGATCTGCAGCAGGTTCTGCTGGGCCGTGATGTCGATCTCGTCCGCCTTGAAGCCGGCGACGGCGAGTGTCACGCGATAGCGGTCCTCGTCCAGCCGTTCGATATTGTAGGGCGGATAATTGTCGGCCTGCTGGAGCCGCGCATTGTTCTCGATGAGATCGAACAGGCGATCGAAGCCGACAGTGGTTCGGCGATAGGGGGTCAAATCAAATCCACGCATCATCAAATCCTCCTTGTGGAGCGTGTTTGAACTGCGATGCCGGGCCCGCGGCGGGCGCCCGGGGCATCCGTCCGATCCCGAAGTGGCGACCGGACGTGAGGGAGATATGCGTGGTCCAGGCGGTTTCAAGAGGGCCGTTTTCAGATTCGGACACGCCGGCTCAAGAGGCGTGAATGCTTTGCCTGACCTATGGAAAGGGGCCGCCGAAAAGCGTTCCGGGCAAGGGCGGGCCGGCGGCCGGTAAATCGCGGGAGGACAGAAAACGATATCGCTGAAAGACTAAGCGCCCAGATCGTTGCCGATCCGGGCGCCCGTGGACGAATAATCGTCTCCCCCTTTGGTGTCGTCTCAACGCGCCTTGCCGGCCCCCTCAAGCGGGTAGGCGGGAGAGCGACATCCCTGAACCACGGCCTGCTATGAAGAGCCTGTGTTTCGAGGAGGAAGCTAAGCGAGCCGTCCGGCCCTGTCACGGGGCAAGTCGCGCCGCATGGAAATTGAACCGGCATCTGTGCCAAATCCGCAACAGATAGGGGCGTCCTCGATCTGGATGATACCACATCTCAGCATGAGGGCGGTCGGCGGCTGTATGTGGATCTCGGATTGGGCCCGCGCCCTGCACGATGGCAGCCCTGCGGAAGAGCTCGCCTCATCGGCGGAGGCGGGCCCGGGGGAACATGAGCATGTGCGTGCAATCCGGAATGAACGCTCAGTACGCTTGCCACCCGGGCCGGCGAGCCATAGAGGTGAGCATTCCCTCGTTTCAGAGCTGCCCGCAGCATTATGATCCTTGCCCGTTATGAACGAATGATCGCCCGGCGATACCTGCTGCCGGGCAGGGGGGAAGGGTTCATCTTCCTCGTTGCGTCGATCAGCCTGGTCGCCGTGATGCTGGGCGTTGCGGCGCTCATCGTCGTGATGAGCGTGATGAACGGGTTTCGCGCGGAGCTGTTCGACAAGATCGTGGGGCTGAACGGCCATGCGGTGGTGCAAGGCTATGGCGGTCGGCTGGACAACTGGCAGGCGATTGCCGAGCAGGCGCGCAAGACACCAGGCGTCACCAGCGCCACCCCGCTCATCGAGCAGCCGCTGCTGGCGATCTTCAATGGCCGGGTGGAAGCGGCCCTGATCCGCGGCATGACGGAGAGCGATATCCGCGAGAACAGCGCGCTCGGCAGCAAGCTGGTCGCCGGCTCGCTCGATTCGGTTCGTGCGGGCAGCGGCAAGGTGGCGATCGGCTCGCGCCTTGCCGAGAATCTCGGCGTCAATGTCGGCCAGACCATCAGCATCATCAATCCGGCGGGTCGCTCGACGCCATTCGGCACCGTGCCGCGCCAGCTTCCCTATGAGGTGGGCGCGATCTTCGAGATCGGCGTCTATGATTATGACAAGGCGTTCATCATCATGCCGATGGAGGATGCCCAGCTCCTGCTGCTGATGGGCGATCAGGTCGGCATGGTGGAAGTCCAGACCGTGGATCCTGATCGGGTAGGAGAGATCCTCGCGCCGCTCGCAAAGCAGGTGGAAGGCAAGGCGCTGGTGATCGACTGGCGACAGATGAACTCCAGCCTGTTCGAGGCGCTTCAGGTCGACCGGGTGGTGTCGTTCGTCATCCTTTCGCTCATCATTCTGGTCGCCGTGTTCAACATCCTCTCCTCTCTCATCATGCTGGCGCGGGCGAAGACGCGGGACATCGCCATCCTGCGCACGATGGGCGCGACATGGCGCGGGCTCTTGCGCATCTTCGTGACCGTCGGGCTGGCGATCGGCGCCACCGGCACGCTGGCGGGCGCAGCGCTCGGCTTCATCATCCTGCATTTCCGGCAGGGAATCCTCGATGGCGTGCAGTTCCTCACTGGCCAGCAGCTTTGGGATCCTTCGATCCGGTTCCTGACGACGCTGCCTTCCAAGCCCGATCCGGTGGAGATCGTCGGCATCTGCTTCATGTCCATCGGCTTCTCCTTCCTCGCGACGCTTTATCCGGCGCTGAAGGCCGCCAACACCGATCCGGTGCAGGTGCTGCGCTATGAGTGAAGTCCTTTCCGTCACCGCGCTTTCGCGCAGCTTCACCCAGGGCGGCGCCCGGATCGACGTGCTGCGCGGTGTCGACCTCACGGTTGATGCGGGGGAAATCATCGCGCTGCTCGGCCCTTCCGGGTCCGGAAAATCGACCATGTTGCAGGCAATCGGCCTGCTGGAGGGCGGCTATGGCGGCTCCATCCGCCTGTGCGGCGTGGAAGTGGCGAAGGAAGGGAATGAAGGGCGCACGCGCCTGCGGCGTGAGAAGCTGGGCTTCGTCTACCAGTTCCATCATCTCTTGCCGGATTTCACCGCCATCGAGAATGTCATCCTGCCCCAGCTCATTCTCGGCCGGGGGATGGACGAGGCGCGGGCGCGGGCGGAAAGCCTGCTCACTGATCTGGGTCTTGCGCAGCGGCTCGAACACAAGCCGAGCCAGCTCTCCGGTGGCGAGCAGCAGCGCGTGGCCGTGGCGCGCGCCCTCGCCAACCGGCCCGCGCTGGTGCTGGCGGACGAGCCGACCGGTAATCTGGATGAGCGCACCGCCGATGTGGTCGTCGACGAATTCATCCGGCTGGTCCGCGAACAGGGGTCGGCGGCATTGATTGCCACGCATAATGAAAGGCTCGCCGCGCGGATGGACCGGATCGTGCGGCTGCACGACGGACGACTGGACTGAGGCGACAGCGTCCCACCATCCGGTGTATGGTCCGGTGTATGACGGTGCCCCGGAGCGGGCGACCATGAATGTGTTCGAGCGCAAGGAGAGAGAGCATGGCCACTATCGTCATCACCGGCGCCAATCGGGGCATCGGCCTGGAACTTGCCCGCCAATATGCGGCGGCCGGCAATATCGTGATCCGCGCCATGCGTGGGACTGACAAGGCGGAAGAACCCATCGGTGAAACGCTCGCGCTCCATGTGACCGACCCGGCCGGCATCGAGACCTTCGCGGCGGCATTGGAGGGGCGGGCGATCGATCTGCTCATCAATAATGCCGGCATTTCCGGCCCGGCCCGGCAAAGCGCGACCGATATGGATTTCGACGGCTTCGCGCAGGTTCTTGACGTCAATGTGCTTGGCCCGCTGCGCGTGACGCAGGCGCTGCTGCCCAATCTGCGCAAGGCGCCTGCCGGGAAGATCGCGGTCGTCTCCAGCCTGATGGGGTCGATGGCCTCCCCGCAGTCCGGCCATGTCGCCTATCGCGCTTCGAAGACGGCCGTGAACAAGGTCTTTCAGTGCCTTGCGGCCGATCTCTCGGCGGAGGGCATCGCGGTGGCCTGCCTGCATCCCGGCTGGGTGCGCACCGACATGGGCGGCGCGGGAGCGGACATCGACGTGGCGACCAGCGCCGGGGGCCTGCGGGCCGTGCTCGATGCGCTCGATGTCGCCAGGACCGGGCGGTTCTGGAATTATGATGGCAGTGAGCTCGCTTGGTGATCCCTCGCCGGCCTTGGGCTAAATCATTGCCGTTCTCTCGTTTTGAGAACCAAACGGTCTTGGTCTAACCCGCCCGGGGTGACGCAGCCGGGATGATAAGTGTGACCGACACGCGGTCGCCCACGGAGATGTCGAGTTGCGCCCGCACCTTGTCCCTGAGCGGCAGATAATAGCTGCCGTCCCTCGGGAAGAGCGACGTCTCGAACGTCACATCCGCGATCGTCACTCTGGCGGGGATCATGCCCCAGCCATAGCTGACCGCGCGACCGGCTTCGCGAAGCGCCTGCGCGTCGTGCACGGGCACTGCGATGAAGACATAAGGCGCCGGGCCGCGCCAGGAAATCACCTCCGCTTCGAACGTGAAGCGCAGGCGTTCCGCCTCATGTGGCATCGCGGGTTCAGCTCTTGCCGAGCGTGGCGAGCTTGCCCTGATCGATGCTGGCGACGGCGGCCTTCAGCTCATCGATGCTGGCGGCATCGCCTTCCGCCTCGATGATGAAGCGCTTGCCCACGATCGTGGCGAACTTGCCGTCGCCGGCGGAGCGATCCCATTTTTCGATCACCAGATTGCCGTCGACCGTGCTGGTGCGCTCATAGCCGTCGGCATCTTCGCGGTTGGCTTCCACCCCGAACGCGCTGGCCATGCCCGCCCATGCGCCCGCGATGGCGATGTCCGCGATCTTGAGCGTGAACCGCCTGTCTCCAGCCTCATATGTGCCTTCGGCCGTGCTGCCGGGGCCGGCGCGGGCGCTTTCGACTGCGACGCGCTGGTAGGCACCGATGCTGGCGGGCAGCAGGGACTGGAGATCGGCGGGCGCTGCTGCCGTCACATTGCCCTCTATGGCGCTTTCCATGTCCCGGCCCGCCTGCTCGATCTTGTCCGTATCGAACGTGCCGACGCCGGGGATGGAAATGCTGCCGCCGCCCTCCGAAACCGACGGCGAATCCCAGGAGGACGCGCCGAACATGCCGCCGATCGCCCCGACGATCGCTGCGGTCACGAAATAGAGCAGGATCGCGCAGATGACGGTGACGATGGTGTAAGTTAGTGCTTTTTCGCCCGGCACCTTCATCATCGGCGCGGCACCGACATAGAAGAGATAGAAGGAATAGAGACCGACGATGCCGAGCAGGGAAAGCGACGGGACGAGGCTGAAGATTCCGGCGAGCCAGCTTGCGGTCATGGAGTAGACCACAAGCTTGAACGCATTGCGGGAACTGCTTTCGCCGCCGAAACTGGCTGCCAGCTTGTTGGCGATGAAGCTCAGCACGAAGATCCCGACCAGCGACAATATGTAGCCGCCAACGGCAATCGACAGGCTCCCCATGATGGAAGGGCGAAAGCTGATACCGAACGCGCCATAGCCGAAAATCTGCCCACCCAGAAAGCTCGCCACGGGGCCGATGGCGGCCAGCGGCACGGCATAACGCGTGAAGACTTCACCGCTGGGCGTCGTTTCGCGCGCGATGACCGGCCATTCATCCCTGGGCTTGAGAATGATTGCCTTGGCGCGGGCGGCGATGTCTCCGCCGGGCCCTGCGGGCGTTTCCACTGTCATGACATCGTCTCCCCCAAAACGGATATGATCAGTGCTCAGTTGGACCATGAATCGCCACAACTGGCAAGTTTGCGCGCATGAATAGGCAAAAGCCTGTGGACAAGTCGTTGCGTCGGCAAGCCATGGGTTGTCAGCGCCGGTCCGCACGCCACATAAAGGGCCTGCCATGCCCCATGCGCCTTATGTCCCGCTTCGCAATCTATCGGCCTATACGCTGCTTGAAGGGGCGATCGCGCCAAAGCAACTCGCAGCGCGGGCGAAGGAGCAGGGCTTTCCCGCCGTCGCGCTGACGGACCGCAACGGGCTCTATGCCGCCATGTCCTTCTCCGACGCGGCGGCCAAAGCCGGCGTTCAGCCCATCATCGGCGCCACATTGTCCATCGCGCGGCCGGGGCGGCCGGATGGTGCCACGCTCGTGCTCGACTGGTTGGTGCTGCTTGCGCAGGACGAAACGGGCTATGCCAATCTCTGCGCGCTGGTGAGCCAGGCGCATGTCGACCGGCCGATCGAGGCGGATGCGCATGTCGATTTCGAGGCTCTGGCACGGCATCATGAAGGGCTGATCTGTCTGACCGCCTCGGGCGAGGGTGCGCTGGCGCGGCTGATCGCGGAGGACCAGCCCGACGCGGCCCGGGCCTGGCTCGACCGGCTGGAGGCACTGTTCGGCGACAGGCTCTACATCGAGCTTTCGCGCACCGGCGATCCGGTGATGGAAAAGGCAGAGCCCGCGCTGCTCGACCTGGCTTATGCGCGGGGCCTGCCGATCGTCGCCACCAATCCCGCCTGCTATGCCGATGCCGGCTTCCATGGCGCGCACGACGTGCTGCTGTGCATCGCGAGCAGCAGCTATGTCGAGAGCGACGAGCGCCCCAAAAGCTCGCCGGAAAGCTGGATGAAGCCAGCAGACCAGATGATCACGCTGTTTGATGACCTGCCGGAAGCGATCGCCAATACGCTGGTCGTGGCGCAACGCTGCGCGGTCATGGCGCCCAAGCGCAAGCCTATCCTTCCCAGCCTTGCAGGAGACCGCGCCGGCGAGGAGGCGCAGCTGCGGCAGGACGCCACGGCAGGGCTGGAAGCGCGGCTTGCAGCGCTGGGCATCACGGACGAGGCGGCGCGCCGGCCTTATTTCGAGCGGCTCGAGTTCGAGCTGGGCGTCATCATCCAGATGGGCTTCCCCGGCTACTTCCTGATCGTTGCCGACTTCATCAAATGGGCCAAGGCGCAGGACATTCCGGTGGGGCCGGGGCGCGGATCGGGCGCAGGCTCCGTGGTCGCCTGGGCGCTCACCATCACCGATCTCGATCCGCTCCAGCTCGGCCTGCTGTTCGAGCGCTTCCTCAATCCCGAACGCGTCTCGATGCCGGACTTCGACATCGACTTCTGCGAAACGCGGCGTGGCGAAGTGATCCGCTACGTCCAGCAGAAATATGGTGCCGATCATGTCGCGCAGATCATCACTTTCGGTACGCTGAAGGCCCGCGCGGCGCTCAAGGATACCGGCCGCGTGCTGCAGATGGGCTATAACCAGGTGGACCGCCTGGCCAAGCTGGTGCCCAACCACCCGACCGATCCCTGGACGCTCGAGCGCACCATGAATGGCTCGGCCGAGTTCGTCGCGGAGTACAAGGCGGACGGCCAGATCAAGCGGCTCGTGGATCAGGCGCGGATGCTGGAGGGCCTGCCGCGCAACAGCTCCACCCATGCCGCCGGCGTGGTGATTGGCGACCGGCCGCTTTCCCAGCTCGTGCCGCTCTATCGCGATCCCAAGTCCGACATGCCGGTCACGCAGTTCGACATGAAATATGTCGAGACGGCCGGGCTTGTGAAATTCGACTTTCTCGGCCTCAAGACACTGTCCGTGCTCCAGCGCGCGGTGCAGCTGCTGGCGAAGCGGGACATCCATGTCGATCTCAACGCGCTGAGCTGGGACGACCAGAAAGTCTACGACCTGCTCAAGCGCGGCGACACGGTGGGCGTGTTCCAGCTGGAATCGGAAGGCATGCGCAAGACGCTCGCAGCTGTGCGCCCCACGAACTTCGGCGATATCGTCGCGCTCGTCTCGCTCTACCGTCCGGGCCCGATGGACAACATCCCGCTCTTCGGCCGCCGCAAGAACGGGCAGGAGGACATCGAATATCCCCATCCGCTGCTGGAGCCGATCCTGAACGAGACCTACGGGATCTTCGTCTATCAGGAGCAGGTGATGCAGGCCGCGCAGATCCTCGCCGGCTATTCGCTCGGCGGCGCCGACCTGCTGCGGCGCGCGATGGGCAAGAAGATCAAGGCGGAGATGGACGCGCAGCGGGCCACTTTCGTCGAAGGGTGCAAGACCAACAATATCGACAAGAAGAAGGCCAACGAGCTGTTCGACTTGATCGACAAGTTCGCCGGTTACGGCTTCAACAAGAGCCATGCGGCCGCCTATGCGCTGCTCGCCTACCAGACGGCCTGGCTCAAGGCGCATCACCCGGCCGAATTCTACGCCGGCTCCATGGCCTTCGACATCCACCAGACCGACAAGCTCTGCGTGTTCGTGGACGACATGCGCCGCATGGGCGTCCCTTGCCTGGCACCGGACATCAACCTGAGCGGCGCGGACTTTACCGTGGAGCCCGATCCCGCCGGGTCCGGCCAGATGGCGGTGCGCTATGCGCTGGGTGGCCTGAAGGGCGTGGGCGAGAAGGCCATGGAAACGCTGGTCGAGGCGCGCGAGCAAGGCGGGCGCTTCCGCGATCTCGATGATCTGGCGGGACGGATCGAGCCGCGCCTGCTCAATCGGCGCCAGCTCGAAAGCCTCGCGGCTGCGGGCGCTTTCGATTCGCTGGGGCTGGACCGCGCGGTCGTCCATGCCGCCGCCGAGACCATCCTCTCCGTGGCCGCCAAAGCCGCCGAACAGCGCGAGAGTGGGCAAGGCGGCCTGTTCGGCGGGGACGATGCCGCCCATGCCGATGTGCCGCTGCCAACGGATGCCGTCTGGTCGCAAAGCGAGCGGATGGCCCAGGAGAAGGAAGCGTTCGGCTTCTATTTCTCGGCCCATCCCGTGGACCGCTATCGCCAGATCAGCAAGGAGCGCGGCGTGCGCACTTATGCCGAGCTGTGCGGGCAATCGTCCGGCCTGGGATCGGGCGAACGCAACCAGGCCGCGATGGCGGCTCTCGTGGAGGAAATCCGCTGGCGCGACACGCGCCGGGGCGGGCGCTACGTGGCTGCCACCTTCTCCGATAGCAGTGGCCAGTTCCAGGCGAGCTGTTTCGACGAGGAAGGCTGCAAGCTGCTTGCGCGGCTGCATGAGGAGAATGAATGCGCGCTGCTCGGTGTCGAGCTGGACCGCCAGCCCGGTGAGGAAACCCCACGTGTCACGGTGCGCAATGTCACGCCTTTCGCGCGCGTGGCCAGCGTGGCCAAGCTGCGCATGACGGTGAGCGTGGACGCGGTGGAAGCCATCGCGCCGCTGGCCGGCATGCTCTCCGGCCGGCGTGGCGGGCGCTCGCGCGTCGAGATCACGACGCCCCTGCCGGAAGGCGGCGACGCGATCGTCTGCGTGGGCGAGGATTTCCAACTCGATGGCGAACTTGCCGAGCGCATCGAAGCGATCGCAGGCGTGCGCGCGGTCGTCATGACGCCGATCGGTCCGCAATTGCGCGTGGTGGCCTGATCCTGCCTGCGGTAAGGGGTGGTTGGCTGGTCATCGTGTCAGCTCAGAAGAGCCGCAACTGGTCGCCCGGCGGAATGAACAGGTCGCGCCGCAGCGTGATGCGCCCGTCCGCGAGCCTATGGCGGTGCCGCGCCTTGTCGAACCGCATGCGGATGAGATCGGCATAAGGGCCCGAACCCCGCATCCGGCTGCCGAAGTCCGGATCATTGTCCCGTCCGCCCCGGATCGACTGGATGAGGTGCATCACTTTCCCGGCCCGGTCCGGGAAATGGACGTTCAGCCAGTCGCGGAACAGCGGCGCCACCTCGAAGGGAAGGCGCACCGGGATATTGGAGACCGAGCGCGCGCCCGCCGTCACGGCCGCTTCCACCAGCGCCTCGATCTCCGCATCGTTGATCGCCGGAATGATCGGGGAAACGCAGGCATTCACCGGCACGCCAACCTCGCTCAAGGCGCGGATCGCGGCGAGGCGCTTGCGCGGATGCGGCGCGCGGGGCTCCAGCTTTCGGGAAAGCGCCGCATCGAGACTGGTCAGCGAGAGAGCCACCGCGACGAGCCCGTTCGCCGCCATGGGCGCGAGCAGGTCCAGGTCGCGCGTCACGCGGTCCGACTTGGTGGTGATCATCAGCGGATGACGGCATTGCGCCAGCACCTCGATGCAGGCGCGCGTCACGCGATAATGCCCCTCGATCGGCTGATAGGGGTCCGTATTCGTGCCCATGGCGATGGGGCGCACCTCATAGCCGCGACGGCCCAGTTCCTTGCGCAACAAGGCGGCCGCGTCCGGCTTCACGAACAGCCGGCTCTCGAAATCGAGGCCGGGCGAAAGATCGAGCCGGGCATGGCTCGGCCGCGCGAAGCAATAGATGCACCCATGCTCGCAACCCCGATAGGCGTTGATCGACTGATCGAATCCCACATCGGGGGAAGTGTTGCGCGTGATGATCGTGCGGGCCTGCTCTTCCGTCACCGTCGTGCGCAGGGGCAGCGGGGCATCCTCTGCATCGTTGCACAGGCGATCAAGCCAGTCGCCGTCATCCTGCCGGGCGGGCAAGGCAAAGCGGGATGAACCGGCGTTGGACGGGGCGCCACGGCCCTTGATCGCGGACATGGTTGAAATAGAACATACAAAGAACATTTGAGCAAGCGCTGATCCATCATGCGAGGCGGGCCCGTGGCGCTTGCTTCGTTGTGACCGACAAGGTAGGTTCCCTTTTCGTTCCTCCCGAAGCAGGTGATCTGTGTCTCCATTCGCTCTTGTCGCCGGTCTTGCCGCCATGCTGATCGGCCTTGCCGTGGGATGGCTGCTGCGGAGCCGTCTGGCGGCGGGCACGGAGGCGGAGCGCGCCGCGCTGGCCGGGCGCCTCTCGACGGCTGAGGACATGCGCAATGCCGCGCTGCGCGATCTTGCCGTCGCGACGGAACGGGCGGCGCAGGCGGAGGCGCTGCGCGCGCGGCTCGAGCAGACGGACGAAGCACTCGATACGGCCCGGCGGGAGCTCGCCGCCCTGCGCGCCGATCACGCCGCGCGGACCGAGGCATTCGCGGCGCAGATCAAGGCGCTGCAGGAAGCGCGCGAGCAGCTTTCCGCCCAGTTCAGCGAGACGGCGGGCAAGCTGCTGAATGAAGCGCAGCGCGCGCTCATCGAGCGGGCGGACCAGCGCTTCCATCAGGCGCATGAGAAAAGCGAAGCGAGTCTCAAGGCCCTGCTCCAGCCCATCGACACCACGCTCAAGCGCTATGAGGAAGGGCTTGGCCGGGTCGAGAAGGAGCGCGTGGACAGTTACGCCGCGCTGCGCGAGGCGGTGGAGCTGGTGCGCGCGGGACAGGGGCAGGTGCGCGATGAAACCGCGCGGCTGGTGAATGCGCTGCGCTCCAGTCCCAAGGCGCGCGGGCGCTGGGGCGAACAGTCGCTCTACAATCTGCTGGAGCAGGCAGGCCTTTCCGAGCATGTCGATTATCTGCGCGAAGTCTCGGTCGACACCGAGGACGGGCGGCTGCGGCCCGACGTGATCGTGCGCCTGCCCGGCGGGCGGGAACTCATCATCGATGCGAAATGCTCGCTCAATGCCTATCAGGATGCGAGCGACGCGCCCGACGATACGACGCGGCTGGCGCATTTGCGCGCGCATGCCGGATCGCTGCGGCTGCACGCCCAGCAACTCGGCGCCAAGGACTATTGGACGCGCTTCGGCAAGGCCGCCGATTATGTAGTGATGTTCATTCCCGGCGAGCATTTCCTCTCTGCCGCGCTGGAGCAGGATGCCGGCCTCTGGGAATGGGCTTTCGAGCGGCGCGTGCTGCTCGCCACACCCACCAATCTTATTGCCATCACGCGCACGGTCGCCAGCGTATGGCGGCAGGAGAAGCTGGCCGAGCAAGCCCAGCAGGTCGGCGCCCTCGGCAAGGAAATGTATGAGCGCCTCTCGGTCGCTGCCGGGCATCTCGCATCGCTGGGGCGGAGCCTCAACGGATCGGTCGGCCATTACAACAAGTTCGTCTCCAGCTTCGAGAATCGCGTGCTGGTAACGGGCCGGCGCTTCAAGGAACTGAGCGTCGAGACCGGCTCACGCGAGATCGAGGCGATCGATCAGGTCGATGCGCTGGCCCGGTTGCCGGGGCCGCTTGCGGGCGAGGAAGGGCAGCAGCCGGACGAGCAGGAGAAAGCCGAGACGGATTCCGCGCAAGCAGCGGAATTATGATCGGGGCGGAACAAGAAAAGATTGCCACCGCGCGCGGAGCTGGGCACCCTCGATACGCAAGGCGAAATTGTTGCGGGCGCTTCAATTTCATGGCTGATGAGCGCGACGCCTCCGCAGCATTGCGTAGCGCATCCTTCTGGCGGGAGTGACAAGCGGATGCCTCGGGAATGCCATCAGCCCCCACGTGTCGTCACTTCGGCAGGAGGAGGCAAGCGGGCATTTTTTGCCCTCTTCGCTTTGTTTGTCGCGCTTACTCCAGTCAGCGCAAGCACCTATGTCCCGAAAAAGCTGAGGTGCCCCGTGGGAGGGGAGAAGTTCCAATACATGGCGCTGGTCAGCATTTCACAATGGGGGGCATTGCCCGATGGCATGCCCTTGGGCTCCGGCCAGTTTCCCACTCTGCCACCCCAGTGCCATCCAACGGGTTGGTCATGTATCGCGAGTTCACGCCTCAGGAGGTGGCAAAACTGACGCCCTTTGTCATGAGCGCGGAATATAAGGCGCTGCGATCGTCAGGCGAAACGGTCCATTACCTTGCCTATCAGACAGCCAGATTTTTGGGCGATGAGCAGCCGTACTGGCTCTTGTTGATGGCAAGTTGGGAGGCCAAGAATGTCGACCCTCTGGGCACCAGAGCGCGACGCTACAACGAGGAGTTCGTCGAAGCCGCCAAGTCGGCACCTGTTGATGCCACAGCGCTTGAGTCTGTCGCTTTGAGATTTCGGGCGGCCAATGCCTTGCGGGAACTGGGCCGCTTTGAAGACGCCGAAGCCATGCGCGCGGCCATCGTGATCGCCCCAACCGCTGGTGGGACTGACGAAG
This sequence comes from Sphingobium lignivorans, assembly GCF_014203955.1. Classification (NCBI taxonomy): domain Bacteria; kingdom Pseudomonadati; phylum Pseudomonadota; class Alphaproteobacteria; order Sphingomonadales; family Sphingobiaceae; genus Sphingobium; species Sphingobium lignivorans. The sequence goes on along the minus strand of NZ_JACHKA010000001.1, from coordinate 2,292,663 downwards.
AGGCCGCCGCAAATCGTGACGCTTGGAGCGACTTGGTCGCCCGGCTCGCCGACCCCATTGTCCGCCGGACCGACACCCGGACCCCGATCGACATGCTCGGCGAGCGCGAAGCCGTCTCCCGCTGCTTGAGCAAGGAAGCTGCGGAAAGGTTCGAGGAACCCGTCCCTCCGCCGTTGAGCGCCTTTGAAGAAGCCTATTGCGCCCGCCCCGAACTCGCCGACCAGATCAAGGAGCAACGCGCATGGTTGATCGACTCGGAGGAGTAGCTGCCGACCTTCCGGGACGTCTCGTGGATCGCGCGAGGCCGTAAGTGGTTCGTCGAAGGTGATCGGCGTGATGATTCTCGTTGTCGCGGGATATGCGCTGGCCTGACGGCCAGGCTGCCTCTTTCGCTGACGTGAAAAGGCCTTATGCTCGCCTCATCAGGGAGAATCCGCATATGAAACAGTTCAGGGCAGCCTTGTTTGCCTGCCTCATCGGGGGAGCCATCGCCTTGCAGACACCGCAGACCGCTTTCGCCGCAGAGACGCCGGTCGATGCCAGGATCGAGGCGGCCATGCCGGACCTTCTGGCGCTGTATCGCGACCTGCATGCCAATCCCGAACTCAGCTTCCAGGAAGTGCGGACGGCAGCCAAGTTGGCGGCGCGGGTGAAGGCGCTTGGCTTCACCGTGACCGAGAAAGTGGGCCAGACCGGCGTTGTCGCGGTGATGAAGAATGGCGAAGGCCCGACGCTCCTGATCCGCGCGGACATGGATGCGCTGCCGCTCGCTGAGAAGACCGGCCTGCCATATGCCTCGAAAGTGGTGGCGACCACGCGCGACGGCATCGAGAGCCCTGTGATGCATGCCTGCGGGCACGATACGCACATGTCCGCCTGGATGGGGGCCGCGCAGGCGCTTGCCGGCATGAAGGACCGCTGGTCCGGGACGCTGGTCATGATCCTGCAGCCCGCCGAGGAAATCGGCCTTGGCGCCAGGGCGATGCTGGAGGACGGACTGTTCGCCCGCTTTCCCAAGCCGGATTATGTGATCGCTTTCCACGATTCGGCGGAACTGCCCGCGGGCACGATCGGCTATGCGAAGGACTGGGTGCTGGCGAATGTGGACAGCGTCGACATCACCGTCCGCGGCGCGGGCGGCCATGGGGCCTATCCTCACCTGACCAAGGACCCGATCGTCATCGCGAGCCGTATCGTCACCAGCCTGCAGACGCTGGTGAGCCGCGAGCGCGATCCGCAGGAGCCGGCGGTGGTGACCGTGGGCAGCTTCATTGCCGGCGCGAAGCACAATATCATTCCGGACGAGGCGAAGCTGCTCATCACCGTGCGCAGCTACGCGGACGAGACGCGGGCCGCGCTTCTCAAGGGGATCGAGCGGATTGCCCGTGCCGAAGCGATGGCTGCCGGCGTGCCTGACGATCGCATGCCGATCGTCCATGTGGAGCAGAACTACACGCCTTCGACCTTCAATACGCCTGACATCACCGCGCGCCTTTCCCAATTGCTGAGCGGGCATTTCGGTGCCGAGCGGGTGGTGCCCGTGCCGCCGGTGATGGCCGGCGAGGACTTCAGCCAGTATCATCGCGCCGACAAGTCGATCGAGAGCTTCATCTTCTGGGTGGGCGGAGTGGACCCCGCGAAGGTCGCGCAGGCGGAGAAGGGCGAGATCAGCCTGCCCGGTCTGCACAGCCCGCTCTGGGCGCCCGATCCGGAAGCCGTGATCGGCACCGCCAGCAAGGCGCTGACCGTGGCCGCGCTGGACCTGCTGGGGAAGGCCTGAGGCGCCGAGGGCTCAGTATCGCGCGGTTCTGGGGACGGCTGGCGGCGTAAAAGGCGGAGCGTCGTCGGCCGGCGCTGCCTGCATGGCCGATGGTCCAGCGACACTTGTGGCGGCTGTTGTCGGAGATGAGGTGGGGTTGCGCGCAGGATCCCCGGCCGCGACGGGCGCGATACCCTGCGTGTCGAGCGAGGGTGTTGCATCCAGCAGCGGGGTCGGAGCCGCGCTTTCCCGTGGCGGAGGGGCAGGCGGCATCGAGACTGGGGAGGGCTGGCGCGGAGCGGACGCGGGGCGCTCCGGTTCCTGGGGACTTTCCGCCTGGCCGGCGCCATTACCCCGGTCGCTCGGAATGGCTTCGCTCGCCAGATGGACGACCATCGGCGAGCCGACGAGGATCGCGACGGCGACGATCTGGAAGAGTCGCATGGACATGTCTTGGCGCCTGATCTCCGCTCGCTCCGCGCGGACGCTACAGGCGCGTCCTTAGCATTCGGTAAATCGGCGCCGCGTGGGCAGGGGCAAGGCATGGTCTCGCCTGCATTCAACATATCTTTGCGATTTGCGGTCTAAGGCCTTCAATCGGTGTCGTGGGTTTCGACGCCCTCATGTATCGCGACGGGCAAGGGGCCCGACCGCCCGGGGAATGACGTGTCGGCATGATAAGGTTGTTCAAGCACTACATACCGCATGCGGTGCTGATGCTCGGCATGCTGGACTTTGTGCTGCTGGTCGCGGCTGCCGAGACCGGCTGGGTGCTGCGCGCGCACCAGATCGCCATGGACATCGAGCCGCTCATGACCCGCTTCGGGCCGCTGCTGAGTTTCGCCATCGCGCTGCAGACGGCGATGATCGCCGTCGGGGTCTACGGACCGGAAGCCCTGACCTCGCTGCGCTTTGCAACGGCGCGGCTGCTGGTCGCCATTTCGCTCGGCGTGATCTTCCTGTCCGTCATGCACTTCATGATGCCGGATTATACGTTGTGGCGCTCCAATTCGCTTTACGCGATGATCCTGGCCTTCCTGTTCCTGCTCGTCCTGCGCATCCTCCTGGGGTCGCTGCTCGGCAGCGAGGCCTTCAAGCGGCGGCTGGTCGTGCTTGGCGCGGGCAAGCGTGCCGACCGTATCCGCCAACTGGAAAAGCGCCCCGGCTCCGGCTTCATCGTCGTGGGCTATATCGCGATGAATGACGGCGAGCAGGTCATTCCGGAAGCGATCAATCGCAACGCCATCTACAACATGTCGGACTTCGTCGTGCGGCTCGCGGCGAGCGAAGTGATCCTCGCGCTGGAGGAGCGCCGCAACTCTGTCCCGATGAGTGATCTGCTGCGCATCAAGACGACAGGCGTGCACGTCAACGATCTCTCGACCTTCCTCGAGCGGGAAACGGGCCGGATCGATCTCGACACGGTGAATCCGAGCTGGCTGATCTTCTCGGACGGCTTCTCTTCCGGCCAGCGCATTTCCGCCATCGCCAAGCGTCTGTTCGACGTGGTGGCAAGCGCGGTGCTGCTCGCGCTCACCGCGCCGCTGATCGCGCTTGGCGCTCTGGCGGTGATGATCGACAGTCGCGGGCCTGCTTTCTACAAGCAGCTGCGGGTCGGCCTCTATGGCCAGGAATTCTACATCGTCAAGCTGCGGACCATGCGGCAGAATGCCGAGTCTGCCGGGCAGGCGGTCTGGGCGGAGAAGGATGATCCGCGCATCACGCGCATCGGCCGGCTGCTGCGCAAGTTGCGCATCGACGAACTGCCCCAGGCCTGGAATGTACTCAAAGGCGACATGAGCTTCGTGGGCCCACGGCCCGAGCGGCAGCAATTCGTGTCCGATCTCGAGCAGCAGCTTCGTTATTATGCGGAGCGCCACATGGTGAAGCCGGGAATTACCGGCTGGGCCCAGATCAATTATCCCTATGGCGCGTCGATCGAGGATGCGCGGCACAAGCTCGAATATGATCTCTATTATGCGAAGAATTATTCGCCGTTTCTCGATCTGCTCATCATTCTCCAGACCTTGCGGGTGATCCTGTGGCCCGAGGGCGCCCGGTAGGGCGCGCGCGTCCATGCCTTCGCTCTGGATGATCGCCGGCCATGCGGGGCATGCCCTTGCCGCGGCCCTGCTCGCCAGTCTCGCCATCCTGACGTCGCGCCGTTTCGGCCGGTTGCACGAGGGTCGGCTGCTGGTGGTCGCGCTTGCGGTGACGGCCCTGTGGTCGCTGCGCCATGCCCTTGCCGGGGTATTGCGCGTGGATCTGATCGCGGACGGAGTCGCCGAGACCGTTCGCAACGGCGCATGGCTCGCGGTTCTGGCCTACTATCTGAGGCGCAGGCCCGACGGAGCCGGAGCGCATCGCGGCCGGCAGTTGGTGCTCGTCGCGCTGGCCTTCCTGCTGAGCATGCAGCTTTGCCTCGATCTGGTGATCGGCGAAGGGGCGTCGGTCCGCACCGCGCTGTTGCCGGTCTTTGAAGCGAGCTGGCTGCTGCGCGATATCTTCGCGCTCGGCGCGCTGGTCATGCTTCATGGCCTGTCGGTCCACAGGGAGGAGACTGCCGGCGCCCGCCGCGAAATCTGGGTCGGGGGCGCCATGGCGCTCATGTGGGCCTATGATTTCAACCACTATATCCTGGCATGGCTCCTTGGCGGGCCCGTCGAGGCAGTGGCGCCGATGCGCGGCTTCGTCATGGCTCTGGCGACCGTGCTACTGGCCGTCGGCTTGCGAACGGACGGCACGCGTCGCATCGCGCTCTCCCGGACGGTCATGATGCGGCTCGTCTCGCTCGGCATCATCGCACTCTATGTGCTGGTCGTGGTGATGGCGGCGATGTTCTCCGGCGAGATCGCGGCGCCGCTCGGCCGGTTGACGCAGTCGGCGATGTTGTTCGCGCTGGCGGTATCCGTGCTCGCGCTGATGCCCTCGGCCTCGCTGCGTTCATGGCTGCGGGTGGCGATATCGAAGCATCTCTTCGCGCATCGATATGATTATCGCGCACTCTGGCTCCGTTTCGCGGCGAACGTCGCGGACAATGCCGAGGAGACCGTACCGCTTGATGCACGGATCACGCGCGCGATCGCCGAGGCCGTGGATGCGCCGGCGGCGGCGCTTTATCTCGGCGATGCCGAAGGATGCCTGGCCTGCGCGCGCCAGTGGCGATGGCCGGAGCGCAGCACTCCCCCAGAGCAGCTTGCGCCGGAGCTCGCGAACGAGATGGCCCGGCGCAGCTGGATCGTCGATGTCGCGGCGGACTGGCCTCGTTATGGCGCCATGCTGCCGGACTGGATGCGCCGGAGCGCCGACGCCTGGGCCATTGCGCCGCTTGTCCACCACGAACAGCTCGTCGGGGCGATCCTGCTCGCGCAGCCGCCGGGCGGGCGACGGCTCGACTGGGAGGATCTCGATGTGCTGCGCGTGGTGTGCAATGAGGCGGCGACGCGCATCAGCGAGGCGCGCAGCCGCGCGGCGCTCGCCGAGGCGCAACGCTTCGACGAGTTCAATCGCCGCTTCGCCTTCATCCTGCACGATCTCAAGAATCTGGTGAGTCACATGACCTTGTTGGCCAGCAATGCCCAGCGTCATGCGGACAATCCTGCCTTTCGGGAAGACATGGTGCTCACGCTCCGGGAGACCGCGTCCCGCATGACCGAACTGCTCCAGCGGCTGGGTCGTCCGGGCGCACCGCCGCGCGAGACGGCGAGCATGGTGCTGGGGCCGCTGGTCCGCACGCTGGCGCCGAACTGGGCCGCCGGCCTCGGGCTGGTCGAAGTGACCGGTGACGCGATGCGACCCGTTCGGGGCGACGCCGATAGTTTATCCCGCGCGATGGCGCATCTGGTCCGCAACGCGATCGAGGCAAGCCCGGCCGGCCGGATCGTGCAGATCATGCTCTCCGAGGAGGAGGGGGCTGCCTGCCTTCGCGTGATCGACCGCGGCGAGGGAATGGCGCCCGCGTTCATCCGGGACGAGCTGTTCCGTCCTTTCAGCTCCACCAAGGCGGACGGCTTCGGCCTCGGGGCCCATGAAGCCCGGCTGCTCATATCCGCCATGGGTGGCAGCCTGGATGTCGAGAGCAGGCCGGGCGAAGGCACATGCTTTACGATCCGGTTGCCTTTTGCCGCTAAGCAGGCGGCTGACACCCCCACAACCGGCCATGTGCCGGCACGGAAGACCGGTTGATGCCCGATACTCGCCCCAAGCTGCTGATCGTCGAGGACGATGCCGGACTCCAGCGGCAATTGCGCTGGGCCTATGATGATTATCAGCTCTTCATCGCCGGAAACCGTGAGGATGCCCTGGAGATCCTGCGCAGCGAGGCGCCGCCGGTGGTGACGCTCGACCTCGGGCTCCCGCCGGACCCCGATGGCATCAGCGAAGGCATGGCGCTGCTCGCACAGATGCTCGCCGAACGCCCCGAGACGAAAGTGATCGTCGCATCCGGGCATGGCGAGCGCGCCAGCGCGCGGCGCGCCATCGCGGAAGGGGCGTGGGACTTCTACCAGAAGCCGATCGATATCGAAGCGCTCGGCCACATCGTCTCGCGCGCTTTCCATGTCCATGCCCTCGAAAGCGAAAACCGGCGCCTCGCCGAAGCGGCCCCCGAGGACAGGCAGGTGCTGGGGCGGCTCATCACGGCGGCCCCGGAGATGCTCAAGGTGGCCCGGATGATCGAGAGGGTCGCGAATGCCAATGTCACGGTGATGCTGCTCGGCGCGAGCGGTACCGGCAAGGAATTGCTGGCGCGCGGCCTGCACGAAGCGAGCGATCGGGCATCCGGGCCATTCATTGCGATCAATTGCGCCGCCATTCCCGAGACGCTGCTGGAAAGCGAGCTCTTCGGTCATGAGAAGGGCGCTTTCACCGGGGCCGTGCGGACGGTGGCGGGCAAGATCGAGCAGGGCCGAGGGCGGCACGCTGTTCCTGGACGAAGTGGGCGACATTCCGCTCGCCCTCCAGGTGAAGCTGCTGCGCTTCCTGCAGGAGCGGGTGATCGAGCGGCTCGGCGGGCGCCAGCCCATCGCTGTGGACTGCCGCATCGTGTGCGCGACGCATCAGAATCTCGAAGCGATGATCGCTGACGGGCGGTTTCGCGAGGATCTCTATTACCGTCTCGCCGAAATCGTGATCCGCATTCCGGCGCTGGCGGAGCGCGCCGGGGATGCTGTGCTGCTGGCCCGGCATTTCGTGGTGCGCTATGCCCGCGAACTCAATCCGCAAGTGAAGGGGCTGGCGGCCGATGCCATCGCCGCCATCGACGAATGGGCCTGGCCGGGCAATGTGCGCGAGCTGGAAAATCGCGTAAAGCGCGCGGTCATTCTGGCGGACGGGAAGCTGGTGAGCGCCGCCGATCTCGATCTCGTCGACGGGGAAGGTGCCGAGGGCGTCATCAATCTACGGGCCGCGCGTGAAGCCGCCGACCAGCAGGCGATCCGCCGTGCCCTCACGCGTGCCGATGGCAATATCTCGGGAGCTGCCCGCATGCTCGGCGTGAGCCGGCCTACGCTCTACGACCTTATGAAAAGCTATAATCTGCAGGGCTGAAGGAGGCCGTGCCTCAGGCTTCGGTCCGGTCCGTCAGCTCGTCCAGCGTGATGCCGATGCGATTCATCTGCTCCACGACCGGGGGCCAGACCGAGGAAAAGAACCGTTCGCGCTCCATGGCCCGCAACTTGCGCGAGGCACCGGGGGATACGAACATGCCGACGCCGCGCTTCACCTGCACCAGCCCGTCATCCTGGAAGCTCTGATAAGCCTTGGCGACGGTGAGTGGATTAGCGCCTTGCTGGGCGGCGAAGGCGCGCACGGAGGGGAGGATATCGCCATCTCCATAGCGGCCTTCCAGGATGGCTGCGGCGATGACATCACGCAAACGCAGATAGACGGGACGGTTGTCGTCGATCATGCTGCGTCAGTGACATAATACAGCCAATCGGTCAAGAACTTAAGACCAGACAGGCCCGAGCGGCGGGCCGATCCGCCCTTCTTTCAGTCCTGGCCCCAGACCGACAGGACATCGTCCAGATCAGGGCGCGGCCGTTCCTCGAGCGCGCGCGCCGGCGTTCCGATGAAAACGAAGCCGGCGATCCGTTCGTCCGGGCTGCCGAATGCATCGCGCACGCGATCGTTGAAGCTCGGCCAGCCGGTGAGCCAGCCGCCGGCAAATCCCATGGCATGCGCCGCATGAAGCAGGTTCATCGTCGCGGCGCCGGCGGAAAGCTCCTGCTCCCAGAGCGGAATGGCGCTCTGCTTCGGCGAGTAAAGCACCACGATCAGCGCAGGCGCCTGCCGTGCGAACTGGTGCATGGCCTCGATCTCCATCCTGCCCGCCTCTGGCTTCTCCGCGAGATAGGCATCGGCCAGGAGGGCGGCCAGCGCCTCGCGCCGATCGCCCGGCACGATCACGAACCGCCAGGGTGCGAGCTTTCCATGATCGGGCGTGCGCGCGGCGATCCGCACCATTTCCCGCATCTGATCGAGGTCGGGGCCGGGCTCTGCCAGGTCGCGCGGCTTTCCGGAGCGTCGGGTGGAGAGATAAGCGAGCAGGGATGAGCGATCATTGAGCATGGCCAAGCGCTAGCGAAATGCGCCGCCGCCGCCAAGACCTTTGCGAACGGCTCGCAGAAAGACGCGGAAAAAATGCGCTTCACAGCGCCCGGTTTATCTCTAGTCTCGCTCGATCAATCTTCGCGCAGCCAGACACGTGACGGCCATTGGGGGTCAGGAGCCGGCGCGCGAAATGGGAGACTTTATGGCCACCATACCTGCGATCGCGCTCGGTGTGCTGCTGATCCTGCTGATCGGCGGCGCTGCCGGACTATCCAGCAAGAAACCTGAATTCCTTGGACATCCCAAGGGTCTCTACATTCTCTTCTTTGCCGAAATGTGGGAACGCTTCTCCTATTATGGCATGCGGGCCCTGCTCATTTTCTACCTCACCAAGCACTGGCTGTTCGCGGACGGGCAGGCCAATCTAGTCTATGGCGCTTATACCAGCCTCGTCTACATCACGCCCGTGCTGGGCGGCTATCTGGCGGACAAATATCTCGGCCAGCGCAAGGCGGTGCTGTTCGGCGCGCTGATCCTGACCGCTGGCCATCTGCTGATGGCGTTCGAAGGAACGGGCGGACAGGCAGACCCCACGATCAACATCTTCTGGCTCGCGCTTTCCTGCATCGTTGTCGGCTCGGGCTTCCTTAAGGCCAACATCTCCGTGATCGTCGGCCAGCTCTACGGCCTGACCGATCCACGCCGGGACGGCGCCTATACGATCTTCTATGTCGGCATCAACGTGGGCGCGGCCATCGGCACGATCATGGCGGGCTGGCTGGGCGAAACCTATGGCTGGAAATATGGTTTCGGCGCGGCGGGTCTCGGCATGTTGCTGGGCGCGCTGGTCTTCATTCTCGGCAAGCCCTGGCTCATGGGGCAAGGCGAGCCGCCCCGGCTCCTCACCAAGCAGCTCGAATGGGGGCTTTACGGCATCGGGATCGCTTCGATCGCGGTGATCTGGTTCCTCGTGCAATATCAGAGCATCATCCAGAACCTGCTCATCGTCTCGGGCATCGGCCTGCTCGGCTATGTGATGTTCTCGGCGCTGAAGCTGGAACCCCATGCGCGTGACAGGATGTTCGCAATCCTCTTCCTTATCGCGCTCAACCCGGTCTTCTGGGGCCTGTTCGAGCAGGCCGGCGGCAGCCTCAATCTCTATACGGACCGGTATGTTGACCGGGGCGGGGTGCCAGCCTCGCTGTTCCAGTCGATCAACCCGATCTATATCGTGCTGCTGGGGCCGGTCTTCGCGTGGCTCTGGGTCTTTCTGGGCAAGCGTGGCTGGGAGCCTTCGGCGCCCGCCAAATTCGGCCTGGCGCTGGCGCAGGTCGGCTTCTCTTTCCTGATCTTCGTCTGGGGTGCCCAGTCGGTCGGCATGGCGGCGCTGACGCCGGTTATCTTCGTCTTCCTGGTCTACCTGTTCCAGACGACCGGTGAGCTGTGTCTTTCGCCTGTCGGCCTTTCCGCGATGAACCGGCTGGCGCCGAAGCATCTGGCAAGCCTCATCATGGGGGCCTGGTTCTACATGACCGCCGTCGGCAATTTCGTGGCGGGCAAGATCGGCGAGGCAACCGGGGGCCATGGCGGCGAGATGACCAAGGAAGGCACGCTGGCGGTCTATTCGACTATCGGCTGGTGGACGGTGGGCATTGCCGTCGCGGTTCTGGCGGTCTCACCGGTCATCAGGAAGCTGATGCACCTCGACACGCTTCGCGACGACCCGCCGCCAACGGATGACCGTCCGGAAGAAGGGCTTCGCGTGACGCCCACGGCAAACTGAGCAGCCGGGAGGGGAGGCGCCGAGGCGCTTTCCCTCCGGCCGTGATCGGTAGATCTGCTCCCGGTCCCGGGATCCGCAACGGGCGCTTTGCTCCCGCTGCGCACATGGCGGAGAAACCTGGCCGAAAAATACTGGCGCCCTGCGCTATGCCTTCGCTAGAGTATCGATGCTGGATGGGAACATCCGGCGACTCGAAAAATATGGCAAAACAGAAACCTGGAGCGCCATGAGCAGACGCTTCTTCGGCACGGATGGCATCCGCGGCCGCACCAACACGGCGCCGATGACCGCGGAAATGGCCATGCGAGTGGGCATGGCGGCCGGCCGCCATTTCATGCGCGGCAACCACCGGCATCGCGTCGTCATCGGCAAGGACACGCGATTGTCCGGCTACATGATCGAAAATGCGCTGGTGGCCGGCTTCACCAGCGTGGGCATGGATGTGGTCCAGTTCGGCCCCATTCCCACGCCGGCCGTCGCGATGCTCGCAGAATCCATGCGCGCGGATCTCGGTGTGATGATCTCCGCCAGCCACAATCCCTATTTCGACAATGGCATCAAGCTGTTCGGCCCCGATGGCTACAAGCTCTCCGATGCCGACGAAATGAAGATCGAGGCGCTGATCGAGAATGGCGACATCCCGCTTGCTGAGCCGGCCAATATCGGCCGGGCGCGGCGGATCGAGGACGGGCGCGGGCGCTATATCCATTTCGTGAAATCCACGTTCCCGGCGCATCTGCGGCTGGACGGGCTGAAGGTCGCGCTCGATTGCGCCAATGGCGCGGCCTACAACACCGCGCCCACGACCTTCTGGGAACTGGGTGCCGAGCTGGTCCCGATCGGGGTGACGCCCAACGGCATCAACATCAATCAGGATTGCGGATCGACCGCGCCGCAGCTTCTGCAGGAAACCGTGGTCGCTTCCGGGGCGGACATCGGTATCGCGCTCGACGGCGATGCCGACCGGCTGATCGTGGTGGACGAGAGCGGGGCGATCGTCGACGGCGACCAGATCATGGCGCTCATCGGCACGAGCTGGGCCGCGCGCGGCACGCTGCGCGGCGGCGGCGTGGTGGCGACGGTCATGTCCAATCTCGGGCTGGAACGACTGCTCGGCGACAAGGGCATTCCGCTCGTGCGCACCAAGGTGGGCGACCGCTATGTGCTCGAGGCGATGCGGCAGGGCGGCTACAATGTGGGCGGCGAGCAGTCCGGCCACATGATCCTGAGCGATTATGCGACGACCGGTGACGGCACCATTGCCGCGCTGCAGGTGCTTGCCGCGCTGGTGGAAAGCGGCAGGCCGGCCAGCGAGCTGCTGCGCCAGTTCGAGCCGGTGCCGCAACTGCTGAAGAATGTCCGCTTCGCAGGGGGCAAGCCGCTGGAGGCGGAAAGCGTCAAGGCGGTGATCGCGCAGGCGGAGAAGGAGCTGGAAGGCATCGGCCGCCTCGTCATCCGTCCCTCCGGCACCGAGCCCGTGATCCGCGTGATGGCGGAGGGAGATGATGGCGAACAGGTGAAGCGCGTGGTCGATCGCATCTGCGACGCGGTGGCTGGCGCAGCGGCCGTGAATGCCTGAGCAAGGTCACACCCATGCTTGAAATGCGCCCCGACTGCGAGCGCTGCGGCACCGATCTGCCGGCCGATGCAGGTGGCGCCTTCATCTGCTCGTTCGAATGCACATTCTGCGCGACCTGCGCGGAGGAGATGGACGACCGCTGCCCCAATTGCGGCGGCGAACTGCTCGACCGGCCAACCCGCAGGGGCAAGGCGCTCGTGGATCATCCCGCCGCCACCCAGCGGCGCTTCCGCGCCTGAGCGTGGCCTGCCTCGGCCGGGCACAAGACAGACCGGTCTGAAGGCACATCAGTCGAGCGCCCCCTGACCTCGTTTCGCCAGCATGGCTTGCGTGTGCTGGGACCGACCTCGATCGGCCAGCCTGAAAGCCGATCCGAGCGCGTTTCGATTGTCGATGGCTCGACACCGGCCGATGCACTCGGCAAAAGCGCCTGATGACGATTCCCCGCATCCTCATCATCGCCGGCTCCGATTCCGGCGGCGGCGCCGGCATTCAGGCGGATATCCGCACCGTCACCATGCTGGGCGGCCATCCGATGACGGCGATCACGGCCATCACGGCACAGAACACGCTGGGCGTGCAGAGCATCCATCCCGTGCCGACCGAGATGGTTCTGGCGCAGATCGACAGCGTGGTGAGCGACATCGGCGTGGATGCCGTGAAGATCGGCATGATCGGCTCCGCGCAGACGGCGCTGGCGCTCGCGGAGCGACTGGAAACGATCGGCGCGCCGGTCGTCCTCGATCCGGTGATGGTCGCCAGCAGCGGCGGCACGCTGGCCGATGCGGAAACGATCGACAGCTTGCACGAGCTGATGGGCTGGGCCTTTCTCACGACGCCCAACCTCCCGGAGCTGGAGGCACTGGGCGGCGAGCATGAACTGACGGTGCGCGGCGAGATGCTGCTGGTGAAAGGCGGGCACGCGCCGGGCGAGACGATCATCGACCGGCTGGTCGGGCCGGAAGGCGAAATCGCCCGGTGGGAAGGCTCGCGCATCGATACGCCCCATACCCATGGCACCGGATGCACGCTGGCCAGCGCGATTGCCTGCGGCCTGGGGCAGGGGCTTGATCTGCCCCAGGCCATCGAGCGGGCGCGTCTCTTCGTGCGGCTGGCACTGCGGGACGCGCCGGGGCTGGGCCAGGGTCATGGTCCGATGGGGCATGGCACCGTACGGCTCGACCTCGGGCCGCCCCCGCGGCTCAACCAGCTGAGCGTACCGATGCTGGATTATGCCGCCTCGCGCGACTTCTACGAGGATCTGGGCCTGCGGCTCATCGTCGACAGTCCCGGCAATGGCTATGCGCGGTTCGAGGCACCCGGCGGCGCGACGCTTTCCATCCATGGCGATAGCCCGGCGGTCTATTTCGAGTGCGACGATCTGGACGCGCGCGTGGCACAGCTTCAGTCGGCCGGCCTTGTCTTCGACAGCGAGCCGCAGACGCAGGGCTGGGGCTGGCGCGAGGCATGGCTGGTCGATCCGGCCGGCAATCGCGTCTGCCTGTACGCGGCTGGCGAGAACCGCCGCTATCCGCCCTGGCGCCTGCCATGATCGCAGGTGTGGACGAAGCCGGCCGGGGCCCGCTCGCCGGGCCGGTGGTGGCCGCGGCCGTGATTCTCTGCAAGCCCCGCCCGGCGGGTCTCGATGACAGCAAGAAGCTGAGCGCAGCGCGTCGTGCGGAACTGGAAGCGACCATCAAGCGGCGATGCCACTGGGCCATCGGCGTGGTCGACGTGGCGGAGATCGACCAGCTCAACATCTTCGGCGCGACCATGCTGGCGATGACTCTCGCGGTGGAGGCGCTGTGTGCCCGCATCGGCTGCGATCCGCTTGAAGTGCTCATTGATGGTAATCTGACGCCCCATGGTCGCCGTCCGGAATGGCGCTGGAGCGCACGCCCGATCGTCGGGGGAGATGCGCTCGAACCCTGCATCTCCGCCGCGTCCATCATCGCGAAGGAGCATCGCGATGCGCTGATGCGCGAGGCGGCGCTGGCCCATCCGCAATATGGCTGGGAGCGCAACAAGGGCTATGGCACGCCCGATCATCTCGCCGCCCTGCGCGCGCACGGGCCCAGCCCGCTGCATCGACGCAGCTTCACGCCCGTCGCGCAGATGGCGCTGGCCTGAAACGGGCAAACGAGGCGGGCGGCGTGGGGCCTTGCCACAAATCAGCCAGCGCGGCGTGCGCCCCGGAGATTGACGGGCGTGCCGGTTTCCCCTAGCGGGCTTGCGTCACTTGGGGAGTAGCCAGCCGCCGGTTCGGCGGGCCCGCGCGTCAACATACTTGGCCGAGAGGTCATGGCGGCGGGGGACGGAGGTCCAGGCGAGACCAATGACGTTGCGCTTTCGTCCGGGCCGGGCGGAAGGCGTGATGTCATCGGTATGTTCGCCCTGGCCCTGAGTGCATCATCATGGAAGCCTTGTTTACTTCGACCGCCGTGGTCGCGCTGGCCGAGATCGGCGACAAGACCCAATTGTTGGCGATCCTGCTCGCCACGCGCTTCCGCAGGCCGCTGCCGATCATCCTGGGCATTCTCGCGGCCACGCTCGCCAATCATTTCCTCGCCGCGCTGCTCGGGGTCAGCGTCGCTTCGCTGGTTCGTGCCGCCTGGTTCCATTATCTGGTCGCAGCCTCGTTCCTGGCGATGGCCCTATGGACTCTCATTCCCGACAAGATGGACGATCTGCCGGAAGAGCCCGGTCGCTTCGGGCCTTTCCTCACCACCACGGTCGCGTTCTTTCTGGTGGAGATGGGCGACAAGACGCAGGTCGCGACCGTCGCTCTTGGCGCGCAGTTCCAGCAGGTCGGGATGGTGACGCTTGGCACGACGCTGGGAATGCTGCTGGCCAATGTCCCCGCCGTGTTCCTGGGCCATGAGCTGGTCCGGCGCGTGCCGCTGAAAGCGGTGCGGCTCGTCGCGGCGATGCTGTTCGCGGGGATCGGCATCTGGCTGCTCCTGTCCGGGCCTGGGCTGTTGTGACGCATGGAACCGGGCGTCTTAAAAAAAAATGCCGGGGCGCGGAAGGATTGAGTCCTGCGTGCAACACCACAAGATGTTGAGTCTGGATCGAATCGCGAGACTCCATCCCTCGTGGGGAACTCGTTTCGTTCCGCTTCCCGGCTCCCGGCAAGCCATCCGTAAACCAAGATTACCAAGCTTGACGGCTGAGTCGCGGGGACTCAAACCCGTGCCGAACGAACAGGGGAATTGCCGTCATGGGGGTTATCGCGAAGGTCGCGGATCGGCCGACACGTCTGAAGACAGTGTCGCGCAAGGAGAGCGTCAGCCTGCCGCTCGACATGCTGCTGCAGGGGGATTGCATTGCCATCATGCGGACGCTGCCGACCGGCAGCGTGGACATGATCTTCGCCGATCCGCCTTATAATCTCCAGCTGGGGGGCGATCTCTTCCGTCCCGAAGGCGGGCGCGTGGATGCCGTGGACGATGCCTGGGATCATTTCGACAGCTATGGCGCTTATGATGCCTTCTGCCGCGAATGGCTGTCCGAGGCGCGCCGCATCCTGAAGCCGGACGGCACCATCTGGGTCATCGGCAGCTATCACAACATCTTCCGCGTCGGCGCGCTGATGCAGGACGCCGGCTTCTGGATCCTCAACGACATCGTGTGGCGCAAGGCCAATCCCATGCCCAACTTCAAGGGTACGCGGTTCACCAATGCGCATGAGACGCTGATCTGGGCGAGCCAGGGCGAGAAAGCGAAATACACCTTCAATTATCGCGCGATGAAGACGCTCAATGACGAGTTGCAGATGCGTTCGGACTGGGTGCTTCCGATCTGCGCCGGACAGGAGCGGCTCAAGAGGGACGGGCACAAGGCGCATCCCACCCAGAAGCCCGAGGCATTGCTCTATCGCGTGCTGCTGTCCTGCACCAAGCCGGGCGATGTGGTGCTCGATCCCTTTTTCGGCACCGGCACGACAGGCGCGGTTGCACGTCGCCTCGGTCGCCGCTGGATCGGGATCGAGCGCGAGGACAGCTATTGCGAGGTGGCGCGCGAGCGCATCGCGGCGGCCCTCCCGCTCGATGAAAGCGCGCTCGCCATCATGCAGTCGCCGCGCAGTCAGCCCCGCGTCGCGTTCGGCACGCTGGTCGAGACGGGGATGATCGCACCGGGGACCGCGCTCCGCGACGTCAAGGGCCGCTGGAATGTCCATGTGCGGGCCGATGGCAGCCTGGAAAGCGGAACGCAGGTGGGGTCGATCCACAAGTTGGGCGCGACACTGCAAGGCGCGCCCAGCTGCAATGGCTGGACCTTCTGGCACATCGAGCATGAAGGCGTGCTCAAGCCGATCGATGCCCTGCGCCAGCTCTATCTGCTCGCAACCGAGCCATGATCCCTGGGGGTGACAGGCATGGCCTGTCGCCTGCGCGGATGCCTTGCTGAACGGGGGCAGACGCGCTCGAGTGCGGGGATGGCCGGGGTTTCTTGCGCTCCATCCTGCCCGCAGATCCGCTTTTGCCCTGTCCTACACCCCCTCTGCCATGGCAGTCCTGCCGGACGCCTGCTTCCGTCGAGAGCGACAGGTGCAGGCACGGCTGTTTCTCATTGGAGGAGCTTCATTGTCCGGTCAGGCCGCAAAGGCTTGCCGGGACGGGCTCTGGCGTCCGCCTGATTTGCGGCGCCGCAAAGTTGACGGAAGCGGAAGATGACACGGACGTATCGTCATCTTTGTAAACTTCCAAGACTGCAGCGCCATGTTGGACGGGCGTGGCGGAGCCTGCATGGTGAGGCGTCGTGGGGCGGTCGTCTCATCCCGTTTCGCCCATCTCAACCTTCTGGAGGCCGATGGTCGTCTCGAACTCGAACATGGCCGCGCCGCCCGGAGACCCGCAAACGAAAAGGCCGCCGATCTCGCGATCGACGGCCCTCATTACCTGATGGCGCTTGCCGTTACTTGGAAAGCTCGACTTCCTCGAAATCGAGCTCGACCGGTGTCGCGCGTCCGAAAATCGAGACGGAGACCTTCACGCGGCTCTTCTCGAAGTCCAGCTCTTCCACCGTGCCGATGAAGCTCGCGAACGGGCCGCTCATCACCTTCACGCTGTCGCCGATCTCGTAATCCACATTGACCTTGTGGCGCGGCTGGGTCGCGGCTTCCTCGCGCGAGCTGAAGAAGCGCTGGGCCTCGCTCTCGCTGATCGGTTGCGGCTTGCCCATGGACCCCAGGAAACCCGTCACCTTGGGCGTGTTCTTGATGAGGTGATAGATGTCATCGTTCATCGTCAGCTTGGCGAGGACATAGCCGGGCATGTTCTTGCGCTCGACCTGCACCTTCTTGCCGCGCTTCACTTCCGTGACGGTCTCGGTGGGGACCTCGATCTGCTCGATGAGCTGGGCAAGGCCGATGCGCTCCGCCTCCGCCATGATGGAATCGCGGACCTTGTTCTCGAAGCCCGAATAAGCGTGGATGATGTACCAGCGCGCCATGTGCCTTGTGTTCCTCAGTTTCGCGTTGGCGGAGATCAGCCCTGGCCGGTGGCCAGGCCCAGCAGCATCCGCACGATCCATCCGAACAGCGAGTCGATGCCGAAGAAGAAAAGGCCCAGCGTCGACGTCATGATGACGACCATGATGGTGGTCATCACGGTCTCGCGCGATGTCGGCCAGACGATCTTGCCGGCTTCGGCGCGGACCTGACGGAAGAACTCTGTGGGGGAGGTTTTCGCCACGCTCTCTCTGCTCTTTCAAAAATGAACTCTTTGGAACACAAGAAAGCGGACCGCACCCGGAGCTTTTCCCCCGGCCAGTCCGCCGCCTGGTTCCAAAACCGGCCTTGCATCTAGGCGCAGTCGCGCCCGTCGGCAAGTCTTTGGCAGGAGTGGAGGGACTCGAACCCCCGGCATTCGGTTTTGGAGACCGACGCTCTACCAGCTGAGCTACACTCCTGTGCCGGCGAAGGCGGCGCTCTTAACCCGCGTCGCGCGAGGGCGCAAGCACGAGCTTCGATTTACCGCAGATCAGCCGCCGCTTCATCCAGCAGGATCTTCGTGACGCCGGGCAGATCCTCGTCCCACACCATGTGTCCGGTCGCGATTTCGTGGACGCTCCAGCCCTCCTCGGCGAGGCAGCGATCCCGGAACTGGGTGAAGATGGTGAGCGGGCTGGCATTGGCGTAAACATAGACCCGGCGGGAAATGGCGCTCTCCTCGCCGCCCAGTTTTACCGGCTCCAGGAGGGTGAGGAGCGGATGGCCGGAAACGCGCCTCGTGCGCCCTTCCGGCATCGGGAAGATCGGCTGGACAAGGCCGGGCGTGCCCTTCTGGTTCTCGATGTAGAGACGGCGCGTCGCCTCGTCCGCCACGTCCCAGAGCGCTTGCCCGTCCTGCGGAAGGAAAGCGTCGAGATAGACCAGGCTACGGATACGTTTGCCGCGCAGGGCCGACACGCCGGTGACGACCATGCCGCCATAGCTGTGACCGACCAGAATGATGTCCGACAGGTCTTCGCAATCGATCAGGCTCACCACGTCCGCGATGTGATCGGAAAGCGTGATGCCGCCATGCGCCAGATGGGCGCGCTCCCCAAGGCCGGTGAGGGACGGGACGTGCACATCATGCCCGGCGGCACGCAAAGCCCGCGCGAGGCTGGCATAGCCCCAGCTACCACCCCATGCGCCATGCACCAGCACATATGTCGCCATGATATTCTCTCCTGCCGGGTCGTTTGCCTGTGTCCGCATGGGGCTAGAAGGAAGCGTGGGCGACGACAAGGGCGGCTCGGCCTGCTAGACGGAGATTCGATGGCTATCGACCTGCCGATCCTGTTGCGCGCTTATGCCGTGGGTCTTTTCCCGATGGCGGATGATCGCTCGGCCGGGTCGGTGTTCTGGGTGGAGCCGGAGCAGCGGGCCATCCTGCCGCTCGATGGCTTCCATCTCTCGCGCTCGCTGCGCAAGACGCTGCGCTCCGACAGGTTCGAGGTGACGGCGGACACGGCCTTCGCCGAGGTGATCGCGCTGTGCGCCGAGAGCGCCGAGGATCGTCCGACCACATGGATCAATCGCGATATCGAGGAGGCGTTCCTGCGCCTCCATCATCGCCGCCTGGCGCACAGCGTGGAAGTGTGGTTCCGCGAGGATGGCGAGCGGCGGCTGGTCGGTGGGCTCTATGGCCTTGCGCTCGGCCGGGCCTTCTTCGGCGAAAGCATGTTCAGCCGCATGACCGATGCATCCAAGGTCGCCATGGCCTGGCTTGTTGCACGGCTCCGGGTGGGCGGCTTCACTCTGCTCGACTGCCAGTTCATGACTCCCCATCTCGCATCGCTCGGCGCGATCGAGATCCCGGCCGAACGCTATTCGTTGTTGCTGGGCGAAGCGCTGGCGGAAGGCGAAGGGGAGGGTGCGGGCGAGGGCGCGGCGGGCGCTGCCTCGGCGGCATTCTCCGCGCTGGATTGGCTCGCTGCCGATCCTTCGGCGCGCGTGCCTCTTTCCGAAACCTTGACCGTATCGGGGCCCGTTTCCGGCCAGGTCATTGCGCAGCTGTTGACCCAGACGTCGTAGATCGGGTGGATGACCACATTGCGATCCGGCCGCTCCTTGAAGAGCCAGCCGGAAAAGACGCGGTGCCACTTGTTGTCACGGCTTTCCAGCACATCGAGCTGAACGAAGGCGCCGGTCTCCCTGTTCATTTCCCAGGGCGCAGTCGACTCGCAGGCGCGCAGGCGGACGATGGCATTGCCGACACGCACGGCCTCGCCGGGCTTCATGGCAAGCTTGCGCGTGATTCCATTGCGCTTGTTCAGCAGGCCGATCTCGGCGGCGCGCTCGGCCATCGGTGTGCCGGGCAGGCCGTTGTCGACCTGAACGGGGCGTTCGTCCCGGCGGCGTTCTTCCTGCATGCCATTGCTGGCATTCTGGGCGCCTTCCGGCTGGCCGCACGCGCCAAGCAGGGCAACAAGGCCGAGCGGGAGCAACCACCGGCCCGGCACGGCGGACCGGGCTCGCGTCACGCGTCCGGGGCCCAGGCTTCGTAGTCGCCGGTCGCCATCTGGCGCTTGCCGCCAGCCTCGATTGCCCCGGAGGGCCGATAGGCATTGGGCGTGCCGGTCTGATTGGGCGTGAATTCCGCTTCCCAGATGCGCGGCGGGGGCAAATGGCTCTCGGGCGGGCCGTCGATCGAGTGATGCAGCCAGCCATGCCATTCGGAAGGCACGCGACTCGCGTCGTTGGCACCCTTGTAAATGACCCAGCGCCGCGTCAGGCCGTTCGGATCGACCCCGCCCTCGTAATAGACGTTGCCTTGATGATCCTCGCCGACCCTGGTGCCCTTGCGCATGCTGAAAAGCGCGGTGCCGATGGTGGCGCCGTCCCACCAGGTGAAGATCTTGCCGAGAAGTCCCATGGCGCCAGCGCTTAGCCGCTCTCCCCCGCTATTGGCAACCGCCGAAATGCCGCTGAGCCTTCATTCGGTCTCGCCCGGGCAGAAGCGGTCGGCTCGCCACGCATTGGCGGCCGGTGGAGCCTCGTCGCAATTCCCCCATGACACCTTGTCGCCGGGCGCCACGCCAAGGGCTTCGGCACGCCCCCGATTCACTTCCAGCACGCCCGACACGGCTTCACCCGCGGAGAGGGGCGTGAGATCATTGGGCTCGCCGGGCAGGATGGCGGCGATCGTGCCGTCTGGCCGGATGAAGATGAGGTCGAGCGGAAGCGGCGTGTTCTTCATCCAGAAGGACGCGGCGACCGGATAGGGATAGGGAAAGAGCATGCCTGCATCGGGGCCGAGATGCGTTCGCTCCATCAGTCCGCGCTGCTGGCTGGCGTCATCCACCGCCAGCTCGACCTGGAAGCGCCTGATGTCGCCGGAGACAGTGGTGATGCGCAGCTGGACCTCGCCTTCCCGCGTCGTCGGGGCGACCTCCGGGCCGTCATCCGGTGTGGCCGGCGCATCGCCGCGGCAGCCGGTCGCGGCGATCAGCAAGGCAAGGCTCGCCGTCCACAGCCATGAATTTCGCTTCATTCCTGGTCAGTCCTGGTCATCGGGGATGGATGGCGGCTCATCCGGCGCTGCATCGATCCAGAGCCGGGCGAGGGTCAGGTCATGGCCGGCCCGCAGAAAGCTCGCGAGTTGCTTCTCCCGCGCCGGACGGTCGGCCCGGACAGCCGCGTAGGGGCCGACGCGCTTTCGGCGGGCCAGCCGGTCGGCGGCCTCCCACCGGGCGCGCAGGTCCGGCGCTGCGCCGGCTGCTACTGTTTCATCGATGCCGTCCTGCCGCAGTGCCTGGGCGATCCGCCGACCGCCGAGGCCTCGCCGCTGCATGGCGCCCGCCTTCATCGTGGCATAGGCTTCATCATCGACATAACGCAGCGCCACCAGCCGATCGGCGATCGCTTCGACCGGCGGCAGTTCCTCGCCTTGCCAGCCGCGTTCGCGCAGCTTGCGGGCCAGATAGCTGGTCAAGCGCCCCCGGCTCGTCGCAAACCGGCTCACATAGGTCAGCGCCAGATTCTCGAGCGTCTCCGGATCAAGCGGGCGCGGCCCCGTTTTTTGCCTTTCCGGGCGACTGCGCCTTTTTTGTGCCATAGTCCCGTTCATAAGTGAATCTGCTTGGCGGAGGCAAGAAATCGCCAGGCGCGACGTGAATTGCGGCTTTCGGGCATAAGCGCAGGAGCACGCCGGACAAGCCGCCATGGTTCGGATTTCGAGCGAGTATAGGCGGAAGAGAAGGGTCACACTTGATGCAGCCAACACCGACGGAAGATCGGCTTGCGCGACGTTTTGCGGATTTCGGGACTTTGGGGGAGGCGCTGGATTATGCCGCCGAGGGCGTGCGCGGCCTCAATTTCCATGATGCGCGCGGCAATCTCGCACGAGCTTATCCCTTTATCGAGATGCGGGCCGATGCGCTTGATTGCGCTTATCGGCTGATAGCGCGCGGCGTGAAGCCGCAGGACCGTATCGCGCTGGTGGCAGAAACGGGGGCCGAGTTCGCACAGCTCTTTTTCGGCATCGTCTATGCGGGCGCCTGGCCGGTGCCGCTGCCGTTGCCGACCAGCTTCGGCGGCAAGGAAAGCTATATCGACCAGCTCGTCGTCCAGCTTTCGAGTTGCGATCCGCTGATGCTGCTGTTTCCCGCCGAGCTCGCCGAAATGGCAAGCGAGGCAGCGCGCCGTCGCGATGTCGAGCCGCTGAGCTTCGAGGATTTCCTCGCCGCGGACGTCGCGCCGTGCGACCTGCCTGCCGCATCGCCCGACGATATCTGCTATCTGCAATATTCGAGCGGCTCGACGCGCTTCCCGCATGGCGTCGCGGTGACGCACAAGGCGCTGCTTGCCAATCTCGCGGCGCACAGCCACGGCATGCAACTCATTCCCACCGACCGGTGCATCAGCTGGCTGCCCTGGTATCATGACATGGGCCTTGTCGGCTGCTTCCTCTCGGTTGTCGCCAACCAGGTCTCGACCGATTATCTCAAGACCGAGGATTTCGCGCGGCGACCGCTCGCCTGGCTGGACATGATCTCGCGTCATCCGGGCACCGCGATCAGCTATTCGCCGACTTTCGGCTACGACATCTGCGCGCGTCGCATGTCGAGCCAGACGCGGGCGTCCGAACGCTTCGACCTTTCGCGCTGGCGGCTTGCCGGCAATGGCGCCGACATGATTCGGCCCGACGTGATGCAGGGCTTCGTGGATGCCTTTGCGGAGGCGGGTTTCAGTCCCTCGGCTTTCCTGCCGAGCTACGGGCTGGCGGAAGCGACGCTTGCCGTCACCATCATGCCGCCGGGCGAAGGGATCATCGTCGAGCTGGTCGAGGAAACGGAGCTTTCCGGCGGCAATGCGCCGCAGGACAGGCCGCAACGCTACCGCGCCATCGTCAACTGCGGCAAGCCGGTGATGGGCATGACCGTCGAAATTCGCGACGATTTCGGCAATATCCTGCCCGACCGGATGATCGGTAAGGTCTGGACCACCGGGTCCAGCCTGATGGTCGGCTATTTCCGGGATCAGGAAGCGACCGATGCCTGCATGGCGGACGGCTGGCTGGATACCGGCGACATGGGCTATCTCTCGGATGGCTATCTCTACATCGTCGGCCGCGCCAAGGACATGATCATCGTCAACGGCAAGAATCACTGGCCGCAGGACATTGAATGGGCCGTGGAACAGCTTCCCGGCTTCAAGCAGGGCGACATCGCCGCTTTCGCGATCACGACGCCGGGCGGCGAAGAAGCGCCCGCGGTGCTGGTCCATTGCCGCGTTTCCGACAAGGAAGAGCGGGCGAGGCTGCGCGAGGAGATTCGCGAACGGGTGCGCTCCATCACCGGCATGAACTGCGTGATCGAACTGGTGCCGCCACGCTCGTTGCCGCGCACCAGCTCGGGCAAGCTCAGCCGCTCGAAGGCGCGCAAACTCTATCTTGAAGGTGAGATTGTCCCTTACGATGTGGCTGCCTAGCGCGTTGCGGGGCTGACGGCGCCTTCCGGCGGTCCCGCAGCGAGAGGCGACCAGGCGCGGCAGCTTTACGATGAGGCGCCGTTCCCTGGCCCGCTGCTTACGGCTTGATAACCAGCGAGCCGTATCAGCAGGGTGTGACGAACCGAGTCTCGCCCAGGACAAGCCGGCCGGACGGCCTTCCCGAGACGCTCTCGCTTGGCGTCCTGATGGGATTCACGCGGTTGCCGGGCGGCCATGTCGAGTTCGTGCATGGTCAGCAGCTTCGCGCGGCCGACCGGATGTTGGGGCTGTATACCGCCCTGGCGGCGATTTCGGTCTTCCTCATCAATGTCCGCTTTCAGGGATATGTGCCGATCTGGGCGCTCGCCCTCTGGACCTTGTTTCTGGTCGGCGTGCACATCCCCTCCTTCCGCATGCGCCAGAAGCATGTGACTTCAGATTATTCGAGCGTCACGCGCGCCGCGTTGCTTCGCCATGGCCTGTGGTCGTTTCTTCAGGGTTGTGCATGGGCAGCGGCGATCCTCGCAATGGGTCGCGAGACGGGGCCGGCCGGCATGGTCACGCTCTGGACCATCGCATGCTGCCTGATGGCGGCGACGGCGATGACCTGCCAGTCCACGCCGCTCTCCGCGGCCGGCCTTATCCTGCCGATCAGTGCCGGCGCCATATGGATGATGCGGGAAAATGCGGACCCGATGCTCGCTGCGGTGGGAGCAACCTATGCGATCCTGCTTCTCGCAGCCAGTCTTCGGCAGGCCCATCTGTTCGGTGTGCAACTCACCACCAGCAAGATGCTCGCGGAGAAACGCGAGGTCGTCAGTCTTCTCCTCAAGGAGCATGATGTCGAGGCTGCCGATGCGCTATGGCAGATCGATGCGGCGCGGCGCCTCACGGGCGTTTCGCCATCCTTCGCGCGCATGCTCGGCACCACGTGCGAAGCCCTGGAGGGGCGCTCGATCCTGCAGGTGCTGGCGGGACCGGCCTGGGAAACCGGCGCGTTCGATCCCGCCTTGCACGAACTTGCCGAGCGGCTGAAGCAGCGTGCGCCTTTCTCCGATCTCGTGCTGCCGGTGTTGGTGAACGAGGAGCAGCGCTGGTGGCAGATATCTGCGTCGCCGCGCACCGACGATAAAGGCGTCTTTCACGGGTTTCGAGGCGTCGGCTCGGACATCACGGTTCAGAAGGAAGCGGCCGAGCGCATTGCCCAGATGGCCCGTTTCGACATGCTGACTGGCCTGCCAAATCGCCTCCACCTGACCGAAGAACTCTCGCTCGCCATCGCGCAGGTATCGCAGTGGCATACGCGTTGCGGCTTCATCATGGTCGATCTCGATCGCTTCAAGTCCGTGAACGACACGCTGGGCCATCTCATCGGCGACCAGCTTCTGGCCCAGGTCGCCGAGCGGCTCCGCAAGGTCTGTTCTCCGAACGAGCTGTGCGGACGCCTCGGGGGAGACGAATTCGCGGTCCTTGTTCGGGATGTAGGCGAGCAGCTCTACATCGATCGACTGGCTGCCGAGATCATCAAGGCCGTCTCCCAGCCTTATCTCGTCAATGGGCACACATTGTTCGTTGGCGCCAGTGTCGGCTCAGCGCTGGCCCCCAATGATGGCCGGGACGCCGAGACCCTCATGCGCAATGCCGATCTTGCGATGTATCGCGCCAAGGAAGCCGGGCGAGGCAAGCATCAGCATTATACGCCATCGATGCATGCGGACGCGGAAGAGCGGCGGACGCTCGAGATCGCGCTGCGCGATGCCCTGGCGCGGGATGAGCTGTATCTGCTCTTCCAGCCGATCGTGAGTGCCAGCGATGGCCGCGTGAGCGGCTTCGAGGCGCTGGCGCGCTGGCTTCACCCGGAGCTCGGACAGGTGTCGCCGAGCCGCTTCATTCCGGTGGCGGAGGATGCGCGGCTGATGGGGCCGATCGGCAACTGGGTACTTCGTTCGGCCTGCCGGGAAGCGGCGACCTGGCCCGAGGATGTGCGCGTCTCCGTCAACGTCTCGCCGGAGCAGCTTTATGACCCCGCCTTTCTGGAAACCGTGGTCGGGGCGCTTGCCCATAGCGGACTGCCTGCCAATCGTCTTGAACTGGAAGTGACGGAAAGCGTCTTCCTGCGCGAAGGGATGGGCGCCGGGCAACTGCTGGAGAAGCTCATGAAGCTGGGCGTGTGCCTGGCGCTTGACGACTTCGGCACGGGATATTCGTCGCTCGGCTATCTTTCGCGCACCCGCTTCAGCACGATCAAGATCGATCGCAGCTTCGTCGAGGGAGCCGCGCGCAATCAGCGCGAGAGCCTGGCGATCGTGCGCGCTGTCGTGGCGATGGCACAAGGCCTGGACATGGAGACGACGGCGGAAGGCGTGGAGACGGAAGGGGAATTCGATCTGCTGCGCGCGCTGGGCTGCACCAACGTTCAGGGCTATTATTTCGGCCGTCCGATGCCGGCGGCCGATGCGCGGGCGCTGTTCGGCAGCTCCGACAGCCAGGTGGCGTAAGCGAGCGGGTCGCGCGGGCTCAGCTCTGGGCGAGTCGTCGTTCGATCGCTGCCCAGATGCCGGCGAACTGCGCGGCTTGCTGGCTCTGCGGCGCATAGGCGCCGAGCGGCAGACGTCTCGTTCCCATTTGCTCGACCTGACTGGCATAAGTGACGAAGGGCCAGTCCGGGTGGCTCTCCAGCGCCGCGACATGGAGCTTGCGGCGGCGATCCACCATCGAGAAGACCGGCAGGATGGGCGGGTGGGAGCCGCCACGACGCACCAGCGTCTCGACCAGATCGTCCAGCGACTTGCGGGCCAATGGCGAGGGAACGACTGGCACGACCAGTATGTCTGCTGCCTTCAGCACCTGTTCCGCAGTCTCGGTGAGACCCGGCGGGCAGTCGAGCAGGACGCGCTCATAATGTTTCTTGAGGTTCTCGATCAGCCGGGCGAGGCGCTTTTTCTTGCCAAGGTCGAAGAGAAGGCGCTCCAGCCCATGGAGCGATGGATCCGCGGCGAGCAGGTCCAACCCCGCAATGGCGGTCGGCTGGCAGAGATCGGCAGGGTCGACCTGTTTCGAAAAGACGTCGCGTGCGGCATCCCGGGCGGCAGCGGCCGGTGCGAGCAGATATGTCGCCGCAGCCTGGGGGTCGAGATCCCACAGCAAGGTGCGTCGGGAAGAGAGCACGGCGGATGCCCATGCGAGATTGACGGCGAAGGTGGATTTCCCGACACCGCCCTTGAGGCTGTAGACCGCTATCGTCTTCATTCGCTGCCTGTCTGGCATGCGAATGTTATGCTATTGCGACAGTCGGACTGCAATGCCTGCCGCAGAGCCAGCGCTGCCGGTCCGGGGCGAGCGTGACGGCGGCATATCCGGCTTTCCCTGCCGACGGATCAGCGGGAAGCCGGAGAGCGCTCAGGCCGTCAGTTCAGGCGATCGTCAGTGGCCATGGCCATCGCTGATGCTCAGCTTCATGCCTGCGCCGTTGCTGGTCCCGTCGGCTTCCCACCAATAGGGCAGGCGCTTGCGATTGCCGGTGTCGACCTCGTTCATGGTCATAGGATCGTAGAGGCGTCCGCCGAGCATCACGCGATGGATCTTCTCGGTATTCCGGATGTCGCTCGTCGGATCGGCATCGAGCACGATGAGATCGGCGAGCTTTCCGGTCTCCAGCGAGCCCACGTCCGCGACATAGCCCAGCGAGCGGGCGGGCATGATCGTCGCGGCGCGCAGCGCATCGATCGGGCTCCATCCGCCCCGCACGAAGCTCCAGATTTCCCAGTGGGACCCAAGGCCGGTCTGCTGGCCATGCGCGCCAATGGAGACCTGGATGCCGCGATCGGCGAGCTTCTTCGATTCCCGCGCGGACTCGTCATCCACATAAGCCTCTTCCGGGGCCAGCTCCCGCCGCTTGTTCTGCGCGGCGAGCAATGCAGCCGGCGCATGCCTGGAGAGGATGGGATGCCGCCATACGTCCGTATGGGCCCGCCAGTAGGGATCACCGGCAAGACCGCCATAGGTCACGACCAGTGTCGGCGTGTAGTTCGTCGTGCTCTGTGACCAGAGGCTGACGACATCCTGGTAGAAGGTCTCGAGCGGGACATTGTGCTCGACGGTCGAGTTGCCGTCCTGCACCAGCGAGATGTCCATCGTGAACAGCGAACCGCCCTCGGGCACCACTTCCATATTTTCAGCCAGTGCAGCGGCGACGACCATCTGTCGCTGATCGCGGCGCGGCTGGTTGTAGTTCTTCACGCTGTGCGCGCCCTGTGCCTTCAGCCGGCGGACATCGGCCAACGCATCCTCATAGGTGTTGATCTCCGCATAGACGCCCGGTGCCTTCGCGCCATAGATGACTTCGCCCGTCGAGAAGATACGAGGGGACAGGATGATGCCTGCCCGCTGCATCTCGGCGGCGGCGAAGATGTCGGCTGCACTGGACGAAGGATCGTGGATCGTCGTGGTGCCCATCGCCAGATTGGCAAGGGATGACCAGTTCTGCTGCGGGATGAGCATGTCCTCGCCTTGCGGGCCATGGGCATGGGCATCCACGAAGCCGGGCATGATCGTCTTTCCGGCCATGTCCAGCTGCGTCGCGCCGGCGGGAATGGCGATGTCCGCGCGCGGCCCGACCGCCACGATCCGGTCCCCCCGGATCACGATGGTGCCATCCTCGATGATCCCGCCCGCATCATCTGCCATGGTGAGGATGCGGGCGCCGGTCAGCGCGACGGTTCCGCGGGGCTTGTCGGGCCGGCACGGTCATGGAGAGGTCAACGCCGGAACGTGGCGGCTCGAATTTCGGGGCATCCTTGCCCGTCGGGCCGGCGGCGAAGAGAGCGGCGGTCTGCGCCGAGTACAATGTCGGACCAAGCGACCAGTGCAGCGCGGCGCCGTCGTTCGACCAGTTGATGAAGGACGCGCCTTCCGCGCTCACCCGCGTGACGGGCAGGGGGCCGCCTTCCTTGTCCACGTCCACATTCTGCGTGCCGGGCATGAGCGGCATGACGAACGCCTGGTAATTCTGACGGAAAGCGACATGTCGTCCGTCCGACGAAACCTCGAATTCGGTGACCATGGCGCCCGTGGCATGGGTCCGGCGCGCGGTGCCATCCAGGCCGGCACTGATGAGCTGCCGCTTGCCGCTCTCGGAACCCACCATGAACAGCCTGTCATTCTCGGCACCGAACTGAGGATCGCCGACACCGGATGCGACCAGATCCGGCGCGCCGCCGCTCGCCGCGACGCGCCAGACGCCGGGCTCGTCCGTCCCGCGCGTGGACGTGAGGCCTTCGCTGCCGCGCTTTTCGAAGACGATCGTCTTGCCATCGGGAGAAAAGCGGGGCTTGGCGTAATGGCCGGCGATGCTGGTGATCGTGCGTGCGCTTCCGCCGGTCGCAGGCACCGTGCGGACGTGGCCCAGGCCTTCATCCGTCCAGCTCACAAAGACGACGGAACGGCCATCACGCGACCAGCTCGGCCAGAGCTGCATGTCCGCCTCGTCGCCCGGCACGAGCCGCCTTGCTGCCCCGCCCGAAACGGGCTTGGTCCAGAGCTTGCCCAGCGTCTCGAACACCAGCTGCCGTCCATCGGGCGACACGCTGGCCCAGCGCGGCATCTTCGTGCGAACCTGATCGGGCGAAACCTCGATCTGGGGATGCGGGCCGTCGATCACCACGCGCGTATCGTCGATCCGGAAGGGGATCGGGACCGGCTTGTCGCTGCCTGTATCGAGCCGCCAGAGCTTCCCGCCGGTCCAGAAGACGATCGCGCGGCTGTCCGGGGTCCAGGCCATGTTCGGATAGAGCCCGGTCACGGCCCAGGTCTCCTGCACGTCGCGGTCGAGCGGACCGAACAGCTTGCGCTCCGCGCCGGTATCGAGCTGCTTCAGCCAGAGCGTCGAGACGCCATCGACCCGGCGGACGAAAGCGATGGATTTTCCATCGGGCGATGGGGTGGGACGGACGGCGCCGCCCAGGCCCGTCACAGCGGTGCTGACCTCACCTGTCGAGAGATCGTAGCGTTCGATATCGAAGATGTTCCGCCCGGAATCCTGCGCATATTCGAAGATGTTGCCGGGCGTGATGTTGCGCACATAATAGACGCTCTTGCCGTCCGGGGCGGGAATGGGCTCGCCCAGTTCCTTCTGCAGCACCTCGTTGGCGCGTTTGACCAGCGGCACGCCGCCGCCGCCCGCGACATGATAGAGCCAGACTTCTCCGGTCCCGAGCGAACGCTGCGTCGTGAAATGCTTCTTCGCCACGATGAAGCGGCCGTCCGGACTCCAGCTGGGCTGGTTGAGCAGGCGGAAGCTCTCGCTGGTGAGGGCCTTCTTGTCGCTGCCGTCGGCATTCATGATCCAGATATTGTCGCCGCCGCCGCGATCGGAGGTGAAGGCGATGCGCTTGCCGTCCGGCGAGAAGCGGGGCTGGTGCTCATAGGCCAGTCCCTCGGCGATCCGCTTCGGCGTGCCGCCCGCGATAGGCATGGTGTAGATGTCGCCCAGCAGATCGAACGCGATCGTCTTGCCATCGGGTGAGACGTCCACATTCATCCAGCTGCCCTCGTCCACCGTGATGCGGACCTCGCGGGTCTTGAGACCCGGCGGGGCGTTCACATCCCAGGCGGGCTCCTTGCCTTTCTTCTCGTCCGCCGCCTGTGCCTGCCCGATGCTCAACGCAAGTGCGGCCGCGATGACCGCCGTCACGGAATAATTCATGCCGGAACCCCTGAACCTGATTGTTGCGCGTCTTGTGCAGGGAAGCCGGGCACCCGTCAAATGCTTCGCCAACGGGGAGAATTCACTCGCCGCTTGCAACTGTCTGCCGTGCCGCGCAACAAGAGCCCGCATCCACGAGGGAGGGGCTGGTTTGACGGAGTGGCAGATGGCGGCACTGATTGCTGCCCTGGGATATCTTATCGGGTCCATCCCGTTCGGGATCATCCTCACCCGCCTCGCTGGAGCCGGGGATCTTCGCGCGATCGGCTCCGGCAATATCGGCGCGACCAATGTCCTGCGCACCGGCCGGAAGGGCCTGGCGGCAACGACGCTGCTGCTCGATGGCGCCAAGGGCGCGCTGGCAGTCTGGGCCGGAACGCAATTGGGCGCTGAGGGCGGAGGCCCTATCGCGGGCGTGCTCGCCCTGATCGGCCATTGCTATCCCTTTTGGCTCGGTTTTCGGGGCGGGAAGGGCGTTGCCACGATGCTGGGCGTCAGCCTTGCCCTCTCCTGGCTCGTCGGCCTCGTCTTCGCCCTGGTCTGGCTCGTCGCGCTGGCGCTCTCCCGGATCAGTTCGGTTGGCGGGATCAGCGCGGCGCTCTGCACGCCAGTGGCGGCGTTCGCTTTGGGCCTTGTCGGGCTGATGCCGGCTTTCGGCGCCATGGCGGCGCTGGTGCTGTGGCGCCATCGCTCCAATATCGCGCGGCTGATGCGTGGCGTTGAACCGCGCGTGGGCGCATCCCCCAAGATATGAGCACGCTGACCGACGACCAGTTCGACAAGCTTCGCCTCGTTCGCACGCCCTATGTCGGGCCGGTCGCCTACCGGCAGCTCATGGCACGCTTCGGCAGCGCGGGACGGGCCCTCGAGGCGCTGCCTGAACTCGCAGCACGCGGCGGCGGGCGCTCGTTCCGGCCGGCGGACGCGCGGGCGCTAGAAGCGGAGATCGCGCGGGTGGTCCGGAACGAGGCACGTTATTGCTTCCTGGGGGACCGGGATTATCCGCCCCTGCTTGCCGAAGCGGGCGCTAGTCCTCCGGCGCTCATCCTGCGCGGGGATACGGCGCTGGCCCGACAGCGCACCGTCGCGCTCGTCGGCGCACGCAATGCATCGGCGGCGGCGATTCGGTTTGCGCGCGAACTGGCACACGCACTGGCGGGGGCGGGCATCACGGTCGTCTCCGGCCTTGCCCGGGGCATCGATACGGCGGCGCATGTCGGGGCCGGGCCAGCGAGCACCGTTGCCGTCATCGGCGCGGGTATCGATGTCGCTTTCCCGCCCGAGAATGCCGATCTGCAGGAACGCATCGCGCGCGAGGGGCTGTTGATTACGGAACTGCCTCCCGGCGCCGAACCGCTTGCGCGGCATTTCCCGGCGCGCAACCGCATCATTGCCTGGATGAGCGCCGGCACCGTGGTCGTGGAGGCCGCGCCGCGCTCCGGCTCGCTGCTGACGGCGCGGCTCGCCGGCGAGGAGGGGCGGGAAGTCATGGCGATCCCCGGCTTTCCGGCCGATCCCCGGGCGCAGGGCTGCAACAGCCTCATCCGGGAGGGGGCGACGCTGGTCCAGAACGCACAGGACATCATCGAGGCGATCGGCGCCATCGATCCGCTGGCGCTGCGCTCGGGGCGCCGGAGCTTCCATAGCCCTCCATCGACCGATCTGTCCGAACCGGAGCGCTCCCGCGTCGTGGAACTTCTCAGCATGAGCCCCGTGGCGGTCGACGAACTGATCCGCCAGACAGGGCTTGCGCCCGCGCTCGTCCAGACGGCGCTTCTGGAACTGGAGATTGCCGGACGCCTCCAGCGCCATGCGGGCGGGCGCGTCAGTCTCGCATGATGGCCCGCCTGATCCTACCTATTCTCCAATCTTCATGCGCGGGGCTTGACGAGGAGGCGGCCTGCTTCCCACTCTCGCGCGTACACGTAAGAAAAGCTAGCGGAGCATCATGAAGCTCGTCATCGTCGAATCGCCGGCCAAGGCCAAGACCATCGAGAAGTATCTCGGCGGGGATTATCGCGTCCTGGCTTCATACGGCCATGTGCGCGACCTGCCGCCCAAGGACGGGTCAGTCGACCCGGAGCATGGCTTTGCGATGGCCTGGGAGAATTATGGCGACAAGGCGCGACAGCTCAAGGCCATCACGGACGAGGCGAAGAAGGCCGACGAACTCATCCTGGCGACTGACCCTGACCGCGAGGGGGAGGCGATAAGCTGGCACGTGCAGGAAGTGCTGCGCGCCAAGAAGGCCCTGCCCGCGCGCGTGGAGCGCGTTACCTTCAATGCGATCACCAAGGCGACGATCACCGAGGCGATGAAGCATCCGCGCGCCCTCGACGACGATCTGATCGATGCTTACCGCGCGCGGCGTGCGCTGGACTATCTCGTCGGTTTCACGCTTTCGCCGGTGCTCTGGCGCAAGCTACCTGGCGCCAAGTCCGCCGGGCGCGTGCAATCGGTAGCGCTGCGGCTGATCGTGGAGCGCGAGCGGGAGATCGAGGCGTTCGTCTCGCAGGAATACTGGTCCGTCACGGCGCTCCTGGAGCAGGGTGGGCAGCGATTCGATGCGCGGCTCGTGCGGTGGCGGGGCGAAAAGCTCGACCGGCTGAGCATTGGCAAGGAAGGTGACGCGCTTGCCGCCAAGGCCGATGTGGAGGCCGGGCGCTTCACGGTGTCGTCTGTCGAGACCAAGCCCGCAACGCGCAATCCGCCGCCGCCTTTCACCACCTCGACATTGCAGCAGGAAGCAGCGCGCAAGCTTGGCCTCTCGGCCAGCGAGACCATGCGCGTCGCGCAGCAGCTCTACGAGGATGGCGCGATCACCTACATGCGGACCGATGGCGTGCAGATGGACGAAAGCGCCATTTCCGCCGCGCGCAATGCCATCGCGAAGCGCTATGATGGCGGCTATCTGCCGGACAAGCCCCGCCACTACCAGACCAAGGCGAAGAACGCTCAGGAAGCGCACGAAGCAATCCGGCCCACCGACTTCAACCGGGACAGCGCCGGCTCGGGCGTCCATGCCAAGCTCTACGACCTCATCTTCAAGCGTGCGCTGGCAAGCCAGATGGCGTCCGCGCGACTGGAGCGCACCGCCGTCGAACTGACGGACGGCACTGGCCAGCATGTCCTGCGCGCCACCGGGCAGGTGGTGCTCTTTCCGGGTTTTCTGGCACTCTACGAAGAAGGCCGCGACGATCCTGTCGGCCGGCAAGGTGCTGGCGATGGAGAGGATGAGGAAAGCAGGCTGCTGCCCGCACTCAAGGCGGGGGATCAGCCGGCCAAGAAGGACGTGCGCGCCGACCAGCATTTCACGCAGCCCCCGCCGCGCTACAGCGAGGCAAGCCTCGTCAAGCGGCTGGAGGAACTCGGGATCGGTCGCCCCTCCACTTATGCCTCGACCATCCAGACGCTCAAGGACCGCGACTATGTGCGCATCGAGAAGAACCGGTTCTTCGCGGAGGAGAGCGGTCGGCTGGTGACGGCATTTCTCGAGCGTTTCTTCGAGCGCTATGTGTCCTATGATTTCACGGCGGGCCTCGAAGAGGAGCTGGACGAGATTTCCGGTGGCCGCGCGCAGTGGCAACAGGTGCTCGAAGCCTTCTGGCGGGACTTCAAGCCCAAGACCGCCGAGATCATGGAGCAGAAGCCGAGCGAGATCACAGCCGCGCTGGACGAATATCTGGCACCCATGCTGTTCCCGGACAAAGGCGATGGCAGCGATCCGCGTCTCTGCCCGCTCTGCCACGACGGCCGGCTGTCGCTGAGGGGCGGGCGCTATGGTGCCTTCATCGCCTGCTCCAACTATCCCGAATGCCGCTACACCCGCAAATTCGGGCAGCCCGGTGGCGCCGATGGCGATGCAGCCGGGGGCAATGAGGAGCTCGGCACGCATCCGGAAACCGGCGAGCCGATCTTGCGCAAGTCAGGCCGCTTCGGCCCCTATGTCGAGATGGGAAGCGGCAAGGAGGCAAAGCGCGCGTCCATTCCCAAGGATCTGCCCAATGGCGAACTGACGCTGGACTGGGCGACCAGACTGCTCTCGTTGCCGCGCACCATTGGCGATCATCCCGAGACCGGCAAGCCGATCACGGCGAGCCTCGGGCGCTATGGCCCTTATCTTGCGCATGACGGCAAATATGCGCGGCTCGCCTCTACGGCCGAAATCTTCGAGACCGGTATGAACGCCGCCGTCGCCAAGCTGGCCGACGCGGCTAACCGGGGGAGCGGCGGGCGCAAGGCGGCCGAGCCGCTCAAGATACTCGGTGCGCATCCGCGCACGGAGGCGGAGATCCGGCTCATGGAGGGGCGCTATGGCCCCTATGTGACCGACGGCACCACCAATGCGACGCTGCCGAAAACAGTCGCGCCCGATGCGCTGACGCTGGAGGAGGCCGCACAGCTGATCGACGAGCGCGCTGCCAAGGCGCCTGCCGGGAAGCGCAAGGGCAAGGCGAAGTCCAGCGCCGGCAAGTCAGGCGCCGCGAAGAAAACGACAGCCAAGGGGAAGGCACCGTCCAAAGCCAAGAGCAAGGCCCCGGCTGCGGCGGAATGATCGCCGGACTTTACCGTCTGCGATCGCTCTGGAGCCAGGTGGGATAGACAAATTGTTTCCTGATACAGGAAAAGCATGCTGCCTTGCGGTAGGGTCTGGGATAGCACTGCCTCGCCCATGAGGCGCCCCGAATCCTCCAATCCCTGATGCAGGACGCTGAATGACCCGGAAACTCACGCACCTTGAACGGCTCGAAGCGGAGAGCATTCACATCATGCGCGAAGTGGTCGCCGAGGCGGAGCGGCCCGTCATGCTCTACTCGGTGGGCAAGGATTCGGCCGTGATGCTTCATCTCGCCCGCAAGGCCTTCTATCCCTCGCCGCCGCCTTTTCCGCTGCTGCATGTCGATACGACCTGGAAGTTCCAGGCCATGTACGAATTGCGCGACCGGATGGCGAAGGAGAGCGGCATGGAACTGCTGGTCTACCAGAATCCGGAGGCGAAGGAGCGGGGCATCAATCCCTTCGACCATGGTCCGCTGCACACGGACATGTGGAAGACGGAGGGTCTGAAGCAGGCGCTCAATCTTCACGGGTTCGACGTGGCCTTCGGCGGCGCGCGGCGTGACGAGGAGAAGAGCCGCGCCAAGGAGCGCATCTTCTCCTTCCGCACGGCCAGCCATGGCTGGGACCCCAAGAACCAGCGGCCCGAACTGTGGAACCTCTACAATGCCCGCAAGGCAAAGGGCGAGAGCATCCGGGTCTTCCCGATCAGCAACTGGACCGAACTGGACATCTGGCAGTATATCCAGCTCAACCGCATTCCGATCGTCCCGCTCTATTTCGCCGCGCCGCGCCCGACCGTGGAGCGCGATGGCCTGCTGCTGATGGTCGATGACGAGCGCTTTCCGCTGCGGGACGGCGAAACGCCGGTCATGCGCTCCATCCGTTTCCGGACCCTGGGCTGCTATCCGTTGACCGGCGCGGTGGAGAGCGAGGCGGCAACGCTGAGCGAAGTCATTCAGGAAATGCTGCTCACCACGACAAGCGAACGGCAGGGCCGCGTGATCGACAAAGACGGTGGCGACGCCAGCATGGAAAAGAAGAAGCAGGAGGGGTACTTCTGATGACGGACCCCATCTATAAGACCGATGCGCTCATTGCGCAGGACATCGATGCCTATCTCAGCCAGCATCAGCACAAGAGCCTGCTGCGCTTCATCACTTGCGGCAGCGTCGACGACGGCAAATCGACGCTGATCGGGCGCCTCCTCTACGACAGCAAGATGATCTTCGAGGACCAGCTTACCGCGCTGGAAGCGGACAGCAAGCGGGTCGGCACGCAAGGCGAGGAAATCGACTTCGCGCTGCTGGTGGACGGGCTGGCGGCCGAGCGCGAGCAGGGCATCACCATCGATGTCGCCTATCGCTTCTTCACGACGGAGAAGCGCAAGTTCATCGTCGCGGACACGCCCGGCCACGAACAATATACCCGCAACATGGTGACTGGCGCGTCGACCGCCGATCTCGCCGTCATTCTCATCGATGCGCGCAAGGGCGTGCTGACCCAGACACGGCGGCACAGTTATCTCGCCAATCTGGTCGGCATCCGCCACATCGTGCTGGCGGTGAACAAGATGGACCTGGTGGACTACAGCCGGGACATCTTCGAGACGATCGTCAGCGAATATCGCGATTTCGCCGGATCGATCGGCATCACCGATTTCGTCGCCATCCCGATCTCGGGTTTCCGGGGCGACAACATCACGACGCTCTCGTCGAATACGCCGTGGTATGAGGGGCCGCCCCTCATGGACCATCTCGAAAGCGTGGAGGTAGACAACAGCGCCGATCAGGCAAAGCCGCTGCGTTTGCCGGTGCAGTGGGTCAATCGCCCCAATCTCGATTTCCGGGGTTTCTCCGGGCTGATCGCGAGCGGGACTGTGAAGCCGGGCGATGCGATCCGCGTGCTGCCATCCGGCAAGACGAGCAGCGTGAGCCGCATCGTCACGCTGGATGGCGATCTGGACGAGGCCGTTGCCGGCCAGTCCGTCACGCTGTGCCTGGCCGACGAGATCGACTGCTCGCGGGGCGATGTCATTGCGGCCGCCGACAATCCGTCGCAGGTCGCGGACCAGTTCGAAGCGACGATCGTCTGGATGGCCGACGAGGCGCTCAAGCCGGGCCGGGCCTACTGGCTCAAGCTCGGCACGCAGATGGTCTCCGCGACGGTGCAGGCGCCCAAATATGAGATCAACGTCAACACGATGGAGCATCTGGCGGCCAAGACGCTCGATCTCAATGCCATCGGCGTCGCGGAACTGGCGACCGACAGGCCGGTCGTATTCGAGCCTTATGCCGAGAACCGGACGTTGGGCGGTTTCATCCTCGTCGACAAGATCAGCAACGCGACGGTCGCCGCAGGCATGCTGCATTTCTCGCTGCGCCGGGCCCAGAATGTCCACTGGCAGGCCGTGGACATCACGCGGGAGATGCATGCCGGCCTCAAGAACCAGAAGCCGGCCGTGCTGTGGTTCACCGGCCTCTCCGGCTCGGGCAAATCGACCATCGCGAACATTGTCGAGAAGAAGCTGCACCGGATGAACCGGCATACCTTCCTGCTCGACGGCGACAATGTGCGCCATGGGCTCAACAAGGACCTGGGCTTTACCGAAGCGGACCGGATCGAGAATATCCGCCGGGTCGGTGAGGTTGCGAAGCTCATGACCGATGCCGGGTTGATCGTGATCACCGCCTTCATCTCCCCGTTCCGCGCAGAGCGGGAAATGGTGCGGGCGATGATCCCGGACGGCGAGTTCCTCGAGATCTTCATCGACACGCCACTGGCCGAGGCCGAGCGACGGGACGTGAAGGGCCTCTATCGCAAGGCGCGCGCCGGCGAGCTCAAGAACTTCACGGGGATCGACAGCCCCTATGAAGCGCCCGAGGCGGCCGAGATACGCATAGACACGACCGCGATCACGCCTGAGCAGGCGGCCGACGAGATCATCGAGAGGCTGCTCGGATGGCATTGAGCGACGCGGAACTGGCGGCACAGCTCGCCGAAGTCGCGGGCCGGTTGCTGCTGGAGGTGCGCGCTTCCGGCCTGTTCGAAGGCAAGGCGCTCGGCAAGGCCGGTGACCAGACCGCCAACGCGTTCCTCTGCCATGCCATCCGCGCGCAGCGGCCCGATGACGGCCTGCTGTCCGAAGAAGCGAAGGATACGCTGGAGCGCCTGGAGAAATCCCGTGTGTGGATCATCGATCCGGTCGACGGCACGCGCGAATATGGCGAAGAGCGGACCGACTGGGCGGTTCATGTCGCGCTGGCCATTGACGGGCAGCCCGCCATCGGCGCTGTCGCGCTTCCGGGCCTGGGCGAAATCCTGCGCACGGACCGGCCCGCGCCAGTGCCGCCGCCGCCCAAGACCTTGCGCATGCTGGTCAGCCGAACCCGGCCCGCTGCGGAAGCGGTCGCAGTCGCCAGCGCGCTCGGCGCGCAGCTGGTGCCCATGGGATCGGCCGGCGCCAAGGCCATGGCCGTGGTGCGCGGCGAGGCGGACATCTACCTGCATTCGGGCGGGCAATATGAGTGGGACAGCTGCGCTCCGGCTGCGGTTGCGCTGGCCCATGGGCTCCATTGTTCCCGGATCGATGGATCACCGCTCATCTACAATCAGCGCGACGTCTATCTGCCCGACCTGCTGATCTGCCGCCATGAGCATGCCCAGTCCGTGCTGGACCTCGTCCGCGCGCAGAAGGGGTGATTGGGCAGCTATTGATGCTTATGCGCGTGCGATAGGTGTCGTTTGCGGATCATAGCGTTGAGGGCGGCGATACAGATTATCTCGCAGACTTTGCGTCTGCACCCCAGATGCGCCGAGTGAACCGCCCCGGGATTGCCGGAGGCCCGAACTCCTGAGAGGAAGGGTCTACGATGAGCAAGACGACGAACAAGTTTGCACCGGAGGTTCGTGAACGGGCGGTCCGCATGGTGCTGGATCACGAAGGCGACCATCCGTCCCGCTGGGCGGCGATCACATCCATTGCCGAGAAGATTGGCTGTTCGGGGCACACGCTGCTGGAGTGGGTGAAAAAGGCCGAGGTGAACAGCGGCAAGCGAGCCGGCGTGCCCACCGAGGTGGCTGACAAGCTCAAGGCGCTGGAGCGCGAGAACCGCGAGCTGCGCCAGGCCAACGAGATCCTGCGCAAGGCCTCCGCATATTTTGCCCAGGCGGAGCTCGACCGCCCGTTCAAGCGATGATCGCGTTTATCGACGAGCATCGCGGTGATTATGGGGTCGAGCCGATCTGCCGGGTTCTGCCGATCGCCCCATCCACCTACCATGAGCACCTGGCGCAGCGGCGCGATCCCTCGCGGCTATCTCCACGTGCTCAGCGTGATCAGATGTTGAAGCCGGAGGTGGTGCGCGTCTTCACCGAGAACTTCGGCGTCTACGACGTGCGGAAGGTGTGGCGACAGATGCGGCGCGAAGGCTTCGATATCGCCCGATGCACGGTGGAACGGCTGATGCGCGATCTTGGCTTGCAGGGCGTGATCCGCGGTAAGCCGGTGCGCACGACGATGAGCGACAAGGCCGCGCCTTGCCCGCTCGATCAGGTGAACCGGCAGTTCCATGCGCCGGCGCCGAACATGCTGTGGGTCTCGGACTTCACTTACGTCGCGACGTGGTCGGGGTTCGTCTACGTGGCCTTCGTGATCGACGTCTATGCCCGCTATGTCGTGGGCTGGCGGGTGAGCAGGACGGCGCACGCCAGCTTCGTGCTGGATGCCCTCGAGCAGGCGATCCATGATCGGCGTCCTGTCCATCGCGGTGGCCTGATCCACCACAGCGACCGCGGCAGCCAGTACGTCTCGATCAAGTATACCGAGCGCCTTGTCGAAGCCGGGATCGAGCCATCGGTGGGCAGCGTAGGGGACAGCTATGACAACGCTTTGGCCGAGACGATCAACGGCCTTTACAAGGCCGAGGTGATCCACCGGCGAGGTCCGTGGCGATCCTTTGAGGCAGTCGAATACGCCACGCTGGAATGGGTGGACTGGTTCAACAACCGCCGGCTTCTCGCGCCCATCGGCAATATACCACCGGCCGAAGCGGAGAAACGCTACTACGCCATGGTGGACGACACTCCCACGGCCGCATAATTTAAGCCGAATGGCCTCCCACAATCCCGGGGCGGTTCATTGTTACAGGCCAGAGGTAGAGTCTCGCTCCTACATCTGCGAAATCGGGACAATCGAGCCCAAGATTCACACTCGATCTAACTCGTCAAATGCCAGGACTAACGCCTAGCACTCTGTCCAAATTTACGGGCTCACCACAGAGCTCCGTCATTGCGTTGATGCTCCCCCTTCGATGAAAATACTGACCGCCACGTTCATCAAATTCGGATCCTCTTTATTAAGCGCCGCCGAAAGGATGCACGAGGCGTCACAGGAGTCCTTGGCAGTGCTTCCCCCAGGTAGCGGTTGAGCCGGGGTTGCCCGTCATCAATTCCCACGAGGTTACGCAACCGCAGTTGTCCCAATGCTTCATCGGAGAAGGCGGGGGTATAATAGATGCAGTCATCGAAATAATAATGAGTCACCTGTGACCATCTCGTCAGATGGGGGTTGGTCTGGAGAGTCCCCCCGTGCAGCAGGTTCGCGCACCAGATCAGGGCTTGCCCTTTTCGCGCGAGAAAAATGTCCTGCCGAGCATCGCACGCGTCCCGCATTGCGTCCCAGGCCGGCCCATAGGGATCTTGCGCAGACTGAAGGTCGCTACCGAAGCCTCGCCGCCCGATCATCGCGTTCGTCATGATCGGCCAGCGATGCGATCCGGGATAATAGAATAGCGGCCCAGCGTCGGCGCCAATATCCTCCATCGCCAGCCACACTCCACACATGAAACGTTCCGGGAGGCTCGAAAAATGGACTGAATCGGAATGGGCGTCCTGCTGCGTTCCCACTGGGAAGTTCAGCGTTTGAAAAGGAAAAACGCGACGGCCATAAAGTTTGCTCAGCAGGTCCATCACTGCGGCATTCGCCGCGATTGCGCGCACATCTTCGTCAAATGTCCAGGCATCCTGGATGCGGCGTTCGCCTACAGTCTTGTCGCTTTGCGGATCGTTGAAATCGATCCCGTATCGCGGCCCCAGGTTATGCTTGATCCGTTCAATTCGCGCGTGAAGGTCGGCATCCGGGAAGTCCAGCACGGCATAGCCATTTTCATGGAGGCCGGTCGCGATCCTTTCCTCTTCTGTCGTTAATCCCAGCGAATCCTTAAGCTTGGGAAACAAGGGCGATTCGACCAGCGGCACACCGGGAAGAGGATTCATCACAATTCATCAGGCCTTTCTGC
The DNA here is from genome assembly GCF_014203955.1 of Sphingobium lignivorans. NCBI lineage: Bacteria > Pseudomonadati > Pseudomonadota > Alphaproteobacteria > Sphingomonadales > Sphingobiaceae > Sphingobium > Sphingobium lignivorans. The sequence continues at coordinate 2,252,009 of NZ_JACHKA010000001.1, read as the reverse complement.
CGGGCCGGCATGGGCGTCATCACGGCCACTTCCCCTTAGCCGATCTGCGACATGGTCCAAAATCATTCTGATCGCGCGCGGGAGGCCCCCGGCGCCGCGCCCCACTTCCCCCAGGATACGCGCAAAATCGTGCTTGATCGTGCCGCGATCATCGAGGCCCCGATACAGGGACCAGAAAGCCTCGACACCAATCGCGCGGGGCATGTGCCACACGCCATGATAACCGAAGCTGCTCCCGAGTTCTCCTGCCCGTTCAACCGCGAACAGATCGGCGAGCGCCCGCGGCGCGAAGCGCATCCCCTTGCCTTCAAGCCAGGTGCGATTCACTCGCCCGATGGCGATGTCTTCCGGGTGGGACTTCCTGAACTGCGGCTCCCTGCAGGCTTCCATCAGACGCTTGCTGCGCAGGGAAAAGCCTCCATTCCCGACGTCATGGCCATCGTCGAACTGGGGCCAGCTGGCTCCTATGTAATCATAAGCGAGAAATTCAGGACGCCATAAATGCGGGGCGATCACATGCCCGTCCCACTGAGTTACCAGGCAGTGGGAGGTTTCCACATGGTCCGCCAGGCCCGAAAGGAGGAAATCGGAATAAGCGGCTGACGATTCCAGTCGTGATATCGGAACAACCGTAATTTTCCGAGGATCGATCGAAACCGGTCTATTGGTGAACAGCTTGCAGGCCCCGAAGTCAATTTCGCCCAGGCTCCTCTCCAACGATTGAATAGTCGCCGCAATATTAACTGACGTGACCGCGCACAGGGTTACTTCCGGCAACGCAATTCGGCCAACGGACCTGGTTTCTGGTTCGACCAACATAATGTTTTTAAAGGTCCACGACAAAAAGCTCACTCGCGCGGCTGAGCTGCGGATGATGAAAGGGATCGACTGCCGTGTCAGTACCCCATCGCTGTTTGAGCGCGGCCAGTTCCCCGGCGAATCGCGCCGCGCCGACAGGGTCGCGGTCAAACCCGCGTGAAACCGATTCATGGTGGATCAGCGTCGCACGAGGCTCATAAAAAGAGTGCCAGCCCCGCTGATTGAGGCGCATGCAGAGGTCCACATCATTGAAGGCGACCGGGAAAAGCCGCTCGTCGAGCCCGCCCACAGCCAGAAATCGCTCTCGCTTCAGGACAAGGCACGCCGCAGTCACTGCCGAGGCGAACTGGGGCAGCGCGTGGCGATGGAAGTAACCCTCTTCCTCGGGACGCAGGAAGCGATGGGCATGTCCGGCTGCATTGCCCATGCCGATCACGACGCCTGCATGCTGTATCCGACCATCCGGATACAGCAGACGGGCTCCCACCGCCCCGACATCCTCGCGCATGGCCTGAACCGCCAGTGTCGCCAGCCAGCCCGGCTCGATCACTTCGATGTCATTGTTCAGCAGGCATAGAAGCTGGGTGCGCGCCTGCTCCACGGCACGATTATTGATCGCCGAATAATTGAACGCGCCGGGGTGGCGTATCACCCGGTGGCGCGCCGGATCGAGACTGGCGAGAAAAGACAGGGTTTCCGGATCGTCGCTGTCATTGTCCACGATGATCACGTCCACGTCCGGATAGTCCGTGCGCGCGATGCCTGCGATGCAGGTTTTCAGCAGATCCGCTCGGTTGCGCGTGGGAACAATGACGGTGACGGGCGGCAGGTCCCGTGACAGAACTGCAGGAGCCGGGGGCACATGCGGACGCGGACGCTTGTTCCTGTGATGCAGTATCTTGCGAACATGCAGCGGCGCCTCCTTTCCCATCGCCTGAAGCACCAGTTGGCGCATCCAGTCGTTCGCCCCTGCAATCGCTTCCAACTCGTCACGAGATGCACGCAGCACACACGTGCCCGAAAGATAGTCGAAATGGCAGAACAGCTCGCTGTTCCAGTCGGGCTTGAAATGCGGCGCAGAACGCCGGCCCTTTCGGGTCAGAAGATCGTCATCGGCATATACCAGCCGTGATTCCGTCCCGGCGATCGCGGCTCGGTAGGCGCTTGCGGCGCTTGCGGCGAGTTTATCACCAGCCGCAATCGGCATCAGCCAGGGCGCGACACTCCAGTCGATCTTCTGGATCGCCTCGGAAAGGGTAGGCGTATTCTCCGAGCCGATCACTAGAGCCGGCAAACCTTCGGAAGCCAGATTCCGTAAAGTTTCCTCCACAAGTGCCTGATCTGCTCCGCCTTCGACCAGCGCCAGTATGGAGGGTGCCGTTCCACGAAGATGATCGGGAGGGTTGGGTTTTTCTTTCCGGAGCACCCACGCATCGTAGGCTCTTCTTGAAGTGCCGAGCAACGGAGCCAACTGGCTGCGCGAACGTACTTTCTTGCGACAAAGACGCCACCATAGGGCCGTCAGGTAAGCAGGAGGATTGGAACGAAAAGCGTCCGCATGGATGGAGAGTTTCAGCCAGCGCCTCGCGATCCTTAACGGGTAGGGATATTCTGGGCTCGATCGCATTTAAGCCTGCAATAGCGAATGGCACGAAGGAAACAAACGGGGAAACGAGAGTTGGGCCGCCGCGATTGCCTTTTGATTGCGCGCATCTGGGAATCAGCCGAGCTCGATTTAAAAATTTGGCCTGCGACGGTTTGGAAGACACCGAGACAAGGCGTTTTCCTCGAACGGAGAGCATCAATGCAACGACGGAAGCTTGCGTGACTTCGTCAATCGTACCATCACACTGGGAGATCAAACATCTAAATGGTGGTGGTTGTAGTGGATTTCTGGTGCCGGATGAGGGATTCGAACCCCCGACCTTCGGTTTACAAAACCGCTGCACTACCACTGTGCTAATCCGGCAATTGGCCTTGCCCCGGGCTCTTCTCCCGGAGGAGAAAAGACAGCCGAACAGGGCCATGAAGCGCTGGTTCCGATTATCGAAACCGAAGGGGCTCTAAGGGGCAGCCGGGTTGGGGTCAATGTGAAAGACAGCCCGGGCCGGCCGATGGGGCGCGTTCCGACGGGGCGCCGAAGGCGGGAACGGCTCAGAGAACCCCGAACGTCCAGCCCTCGGTTCGCGCGACCTCCTGCGTCATGCCCGTCGGCGCCCATAGTGCCGGCTGCGCATGGACATGGCGCAGCCAGGCAGCGGTGAGCAGCGCGTCGGTTGCATGATCGGTATAGCGGCCGGGAAGCGGCAAATGAGGCGCGCTGGCGAAGCGGGCGAGGCGGATGTCCAGTTCGTCGGGATCCAGGATCTTGGTCTGGCCCTTGCGCTTGCCCGCGGCCAGCGCGGCGAGGCTGGTATAGATCTCAACGATGAGGCTGCCCGCGCCCGGATCGGGATCGAACGGCCAGACCGGCAGGTGCCCCTGCGCGCGATGGAGCAGGCGCATGCCGGTGAGGCTGGATTTCCCCACCTGGGCGGCGCCCACCAGATTGAGATTGCTGTATGGATTGAGGCCCTGAGCCTGCTGGGCAATCTCGGTGACACGCATCCTTCCGCGCCCCCCGCCGAACAGATCGCCTTCACGCCCGCCATGACGGCGGAAATGGCGGCAGGCATCGGGATGATCGACGAAACTGGCTGCCGAAAGATGGAGATCATCCGCGCAGATGCGGTCGACCAGCGCCCAGAGCGCACGGGCATCGGCCGGACTGTCCGCCCATTGCGGGAAGAAGGCACCCCGATCCATGAACGGCAGCGATGGCCCCAGGTCCAGCCCGACCAGCGTGCCGGGCGGCATCTCCCCGATCATCCAGTCGAGCACTTCCTGCCGCGACCAGACATGGCCCGGGCGGACCAGCACGGGTGCGTCCGTGCCGGCCGCGCACATTGCCACGGCGATGCCGCGCTGGCGTGGACCCACCGCGCCCGACCAGTCGATCGCGGCGAAATGCGTGAAGCGGCTCACCGGGCCTTCCGGTGTCGTCGCTTACCGGACGGCGGCGAGCACATCGGCGGTGAAACGGGCAACATCGAAAGGCGCGCCGGCAGGGTCCTCGCCCCGGCGAACGATCACGATGCGGCGGCTCGGCACGATCACGACATACTGCCCGCGATTTCCGAAGGCCGCATAAGTATCGGCCGGGACGCCGGGCGAGCTGTTGAGCAGCCAGAAGGTCGCGCCATAACCGAACGCCCCCTCGGGCTGCGGGCCGGCCGGCATCGTGACATAAGACACCCAGCCCTCCGGCAGCAGGCGCCGGCCGTTCCAGACGCCATCATCGAGATACAGGAGGCCGAAGCGCGCCAGATCGCGCGCGCTTGTCCACATCTGGCTGGTGGAGATGAAATTGCCTCGCCAGTCGGTCTCGGCGACGCTGTGGCGCATGCCGAGCGGCTCGAACAAGGCTGTCGCCGGAAAATCCCGGTAGCGCTCCTCGCCCAGCGTGGCGCGCAGGGCGCGCATGGCGAGCATGATGTCGTTGTTCGCATAACGGAAGCGCGTGCCCGGCGCCGCTTCGAGCGGCAGGCCGACCGTCTCTTCGGTCACGGCCGTTCCGCCGAAATAGACGGCGTCGGTCCGATTGCCGGCGGTGCCGCTGTAGAGGCCCGATGCCATGCGCAGGAGCTGGTCGAGCGTGATTGGGCGGCGTGGGTCCGGCGCCAGCCCATCCTGCCACTCGGGAATATCCGCCGGCTTGGCTACGTCCACCAGGCCCTGCGCCGCGGCGATGCCCACCAACGTCCCGGTAATGCTTTTGGCGACCGACCATGTGCGCTGCGCCGTCAATGGCCCGAAGCCTTCGGCATAGCGCTCCGCGATCATCTGATTGCCCTTGAGGACGATGACGCCGGTGGTGACGATGCCTGCCCCGTACGTATCGCTCTTGAACGCGGCTGTCACCGGCGCGAGCGGCGGCATTGCGACCCGGGGCAATGCGTCGCCAAGCGGCCATGGGCGAGGATCAGCGGGGGCGGGCCCCGGAGGCACCGCATGACGCTGTGCACCGGGGGAAGCTGGCGCGCCGATCGGCATGTTGGTGCAGCCCGTGCCGGCGCGCCAGACGGCGCGGCGGGCAGGCAGGGCATCGTCGAATGCGACGCTCACCGTGGCGCTCGCTCGATCGACTTCGGCCGTGAGCGTGGGGACGATGGCGGCATATTGCGGATAGATGCCGCGCAGTTCGACGGCCTCGATCTGTGCCTCGCTGCGCCCGCCATTGAAGATGGCGCTGCAGAGCATGGCTGCCTTGTAACCGGCCGCGATGGCGCGGTCATGGGGCGTCGGAGCGGGCTGCGACTGTGCGAGGGCAGGCGAGGCCAGAGCAGCGGCAAGGAGCGGAAGGCGCAGAGCGGATCGTGTCATGCGTCGGCATGTAGCCGGAATGGGGGCGGTCGGAAAGGCGATGGTCATGGGCTGAAGGGCGGGGCCCTGCTGGCCCTGATCCAGTCGCGCTGATAGGAAGGCGGCATGTCGAGCGGGGCCAACTACACTATATGGGTTCATCATGCCCTCGCGGCGGAAGAGGCCCCCGTGTTTCCGGACGGATGCCGGGATGTTCTCGTCGTGCACAGGCCGGACGAGAGCATCCACGTCGCCTTGACGGACTTCGATGTCGGGCCGCGCCGGGTGCGCTTGTCGGGCGGCATCGGGATAACCGGTTATCGGCTACGGCCGGGCGTGGTGCCGGGGCGGGAAGCGATGGCAGCGATCGCTGCCGATCCGCGCCAAGCGACGCAGATCCTCGCCCATGACTTCGCCGGCGCCGACGAAATGGCCGAGGCGGTGCAGGCTCTCGCCCAGCCGGGAGCAACCCTGCAGGCCGTATCGCGCGGACTTGGCGTGAGCATCCGCTCGATGCAGCGGCATTTCCGGCAATCAGGCCTGCCGCAGCCGGACTACTGGCGGCTCCTTGGCCGGGCGCGACGCGCCGTGGACATGATGTCGAGCGAAGCCTCGCTGGCCGCCATCGCCCATGAATGCGCGTTCGCCGATCAGGCGCACATGACGCGAGAATTCGTGCGATGGTTCGGATCGACGCCCGCGCGGCTGCGCAGCGAAGGCGATCACCTGCATCTTCTCCGTCAGCCGGGGCTCGGCAACTGGACGGGCGAGCAGATCTCCACGAGATAGCCGTCGGGATCACTCACATAGGATGTGGTCTGCCCCCATGGCTCGACTCTTGCCGCTTGCCGGAGCGCGGCGCCGGCCGCGAGAGCGCGTTCGAGAGCGGCAGGGACATCCTGCGTTTCGAAGGCGATCTCGAACACGGGCGCCGAGGGATCCGCTTTCCCGGGCGCCTTGCCCAGGGACGTCATCAGCGAAACCGACGAGAAGGCGAGCTTGGTGCCGCCCGTGGACATCTCGCCATAGTCGCCGCTCTCGTGCAGGAACAGCCGCTCGAGACCGAAAGCCCGCTCGTAGAAATCGATCGAGGCCGCGACATTCTCGACATAGAGAATCGTATATCTGAAAAGCATGTGAGCTCCTGTTCTGGTCGGCACAGCATAGCCCGGCGCGCCGCCGGTGCCTTGAAGGATCGCGACAGGAGAAGGCGGGGGATCAGTTGACGTTGCGTGCGGCGCTTCCCCAGAATTCCGCGCGCATGGCCTTCTTGTCCATCTTGCCGGCGGGCGTGCGCGCGAGGCTCTCGCGGAACAGCACCGTCTTGGGCGCCTTCACGCTGCCGAGCCGGGCCTTGCAATGCGCCCTGACCGCGTCCTCGGCCAGCGCAGTGCCCGGCAGCAGGACGACAAGCGCCGTGACGGCCTCGCCCCATTTCTCGTCCGGCACCCCGATGACGGCGGCTTCCGCAACCGAATCCAGTTCCATGATCGCTGCCTCGACCTCGGCCGGATAGACGTTGAAGCCGCCGGTCACGACCATGTCCTTCTTCCGGTCGACGATATAATAGAAGCCGTGCTCGTCGCGCCGGCCCGACATCGCCGGTGTGATGCCAGCCATGCGCAGACGCTTCGGCAGTCGCCTCCGGCATCTCGAAATAGCCGCCGCCGACAATGCCGCCGCGCGCCACGATTTCGCCCACCGCGCCGGGCGGAAGGATGTTGCCGTCATCGTCCATCAGTTCCACGCGGACGGAGTAGGAGGCGCGGCCGCAGCTCGCCAGGCGCTCGGGATGCTCGCCTCGCGCGGCGGCGGCCACGATCTCGGGCGGGAGCCAGGTGGCGATCATGTGGCACTCGGTCTGGCCGTAGCTCTGGCACATGCAGGGGCCGAAAATCTCCACCGCCTGCCGCAGCTTGTCCGGTGAGACAGGCGAGCCGGCGAGCAGGAAATAGCGCAGGCTCGAATAATCATAATCCCGAACCCGGGAATGAGCCATCATCGTATAGAGCGCGGTCGGCGGCAGGAACATGTGCGTGACGCGATCCCGCTCGATCGCCTGCATGACCGCTTCGGCATCGAAGGTGGGCAGGACGGAAATGGTCGCGCCCATGGCGACGGCGGCCATGGCCACCGGGCCGGCGGCATGGGTGAGGGGCGCCGTGGCGAGGCAGACGGGATCGTCCGCCGGCATCAGATTGCCGATGGTCTCCATGAGCGTGCCCCAGCTGCGGTTCATGACGCGGACGCCCTTTGCGGGGCCCGTGGTGCCCCCGGTGGCGATGATGGCAGTGAGTTCATCGCCATTGCCCGTCGGATCGCCGAGATCGGGCGCGTCGGTGCCGTCGTCCGGGGCGAGGAAATCGGCGAGGGATGGCACGTCGCCGTCCGGCCGGTCGAGGCAGATCAGCTTGCGGATGGTCGGCACCTGCGCCTGCGCCCGACGGGCATCCGCCGCAAGGCTCGAATGATAGAAGAGCCAGCCGGCCCGGACATAGGCCAGATAAGCGATGTTCGCATCGAGCGCATTGCGTGTGTTGACCGGGATCCAGACCGCGCCGGCGCGCCACAGGCCGAGCTGCGTCGTCAGGATCGATCCATGATTGGGCGACATGATCGCGACCGGCTCCTGATGGCCAAGACCAGCCTCATGCATGGCCCGGGCGAGGCGGTGAGTGAGGCGGTGCATCTCGCCGTAAGTGATGCGGCTGTCGCCATCGATCAGGATCGTTCTTTCCGGATCGAGCCGGACCATCTTGTCGAAATAATCGATGCTGCGCACATGCCTCTCCGCCGGTTCCGGCTCTTCTCGCCGATCCCGGCCCGCGGCGGCAAGGCGGCTTTTCGGCGCAGGCTGCGCAGTGAAATGTTGGGCGGTCGTCCGGCCGGGATGCCGGGCCTTCGTGGTGCGGGCGGCGGCAGGACATTTGCAGCCGCGCCTCGGGATGCCCGAATCATTCGATGAATCCGGCCTGGTCGGCACCCTTGGGCCGCGAGAAACCGGACATATTAGGACATATAGGCGTAGACCCGGCTAGCGAGATGGATGACCTTGTCGACGCAGACTTCGAAACCCGATTTTGACGATGCATGTCCGGCGTTCCCATGATCCTCAAGGGGCGCAGGGGTTTCATGCAGCCGAAGAGAACGGCCCATGACGGAGGGATCCATCCCCTCATGAGGAGGGCTTGCTGCGGGCAGGGACGGTGACCTGGAGGGACGGCGCGGCTTTTCCTGATCCAGCCAGACCCGGGAAGCGAGGTCCCGTTCCTCCGGGCCGACGGCGCCGGCATAGATTGCCGTGGTCTTCATGTCCGCATGGCCCAGCCAGCGCTGAACGATGTGCAGCGGAACGCCGGACTGGACAGCCCGGACGCCGAAGGCATGCCTCAGGCCTTTCGGCGTAGCCCAGGGGCCCTCGACCCCGGCCCGGTCCATGACCGTTTTCACTCGCCGATAGGCCGTCATGCGGGACCATGGCCACAAGCGGCTTTGCGGCTGGATCGCCTTGGTGTCGAACCATTTCGAAAGTTTCTGCAGGAATGCCGAAGGTAAGGGTACAGCCCGGAAGACCCCGGTGCGACGCTTTTTCAAACTTTCGATGATGACCAGCCCCGCTTCGAAATCAACGCTTCTCCTGGTGACCATCAACGCTTCCGACACACGACAACCTGTCGTGGCGATGAACCAGCAGAAGAAATATACGGAAACATCTTCATCTTTTGCTGCGGCTATAAATTTGCTCGTCTCCGCACGCGTGAGATATTTCCTCTTTCCTTCCACGTCATAGTTGGAAAGTGGTATCGGCATTCTTTCCTCACGTCCCCATCCGAGTCAAACATAATCGAATTCTCATTAATTAACTTATGATCAACATTGGTTAATTTATTAAAAAATATACCAGTAAGCTTATAAATGCGTTAAATAATATTAACGGTATCGCTTCGAATTGCTGAGTCTGTCGAATGAGATTTTTAATCGGCAGCGCCATAGCTTCCTATTTTAACAAAATATTAGTTATAGTTCATACAGCGACTTCGAGTTGCGCTTCCCGGAAAGCGTAATCGCCAGGGCGTCGATCAACTTTCGTCAAGGATCAAGGAAGCCGTAGCGTCAGCCGGGTTGCTTGGCGCGGGGAGTGATCGAGCAAAACGCTCTTCCTGGCGTGCCGGGTTAACCAACAATTGACTTGAGGCGTTCGGGGGGCGAGGGGGGGTCATATAAGAAATGCCTAGGCAATAAGTCCCTAGGCAATATCGGCGCGACTTGAAGACAAGAGCATCGCAAGAACAGCAGGGGTGCCTCGAAGGCTCCAACTCAAAAAAACGGGTAACGCTATGAAAAATAATGTAAAAAATAGTGACAAAATAGACAATTGTGTAACAGCCCCCCGGCGGCGCTTTTCCGCCCAAAGGTCGGTGAACGACCGTTCCCCGCGGGCCCAAAAGCAGAGGCGGTCCACGCACCCGCCCCTCTCGGCATTCGGGCGGGACGGACATCGCAAGTACCTCACGCGGGCGGAGACGCATCGCTTCCTGGCCTCCGCGCAGCGAAGGCCGTTACCCGTTCACTTGTTCTGCTGGTTCATCGCCGCGACCGGTTGCCGGATTTCGGAGGCGCTCAGCATCACGCCCAAGAGCCTGGACTTCGAAGCCAAGCTCGCGATCGTGGAGAGCCTCAAGAAGCGCCGCACGGGCATCTATCGCGCGATCCCCCTCCCGGCCAATCTGCTGGAGGCCCTATCTCAATGGATTGAAAAAGATGAATTTTCTTCGGACGATCGCTTGTGGCCATGGTCGCGGATGACCGCGTACCGCCGGATCAAGGAAGTGATGGAGGCGGCGAATATCATCGGGCTCTGGGCCACGCCGAAGGGGCTGCGCCACGGTTTCGGCGTGCGCGCGGTCCAGTCGAGCGTCCCGCTTCATCTGGTGCAGCGCTGGCTCGGCCATGCCGACATGAAGACGACCGCGATCTATGCGGCGGCGATGGGACCGGAAGAGCGGGAGATCGCGTCCCGAATCTGGCTGCACGAGGAGCAGGGTTCAGACATGCCGCCCGAGGAAGAAACGGAGGACGAATCGATGGAATGGAACGCGCCCGATGCCGCACTGCAGCAAGACGCCGAAAACGGGACGCCCGGATTTCCCTTCAGAAAAATCTCGGCTTTGCGGTGGGTTAAAAGACTAATGACACAGTTAACCACGATACCGGCTTGCTAGTTGTTACACAATTGTCTATTCCGTCTCAGCCCGAACGAGGGGTTCGTCCGGCAACGGAGGTGACCAATGACCGCAGTGCTCAATGCCGACCTGGTCGGCGCAGATTCCAGCACAAGGCAGCTCGCCACTCTGTCCCACGAGAATGGCGCGGTTGAGGTAACCATACGCATCGACAATTTCTCCCACATTGAGTCGGCGTTTGGGTGTGCAGGGATCAGGGCTGCTGCGGCCATGATCGACATGATCGTCGGCCAGTCGGGGCAGGGCATGCGCTTCCCACGTGCGCATCGCCCTGACCTGATTGCGATCTCGTTCGGGCAAAAATCCGTACATGAAGCCGCGAGGCGCCTGGAAGCGCTCATCGCTGATCTCTCTTCCAGTCCTGTCGAGGTTGGCGGGCGCTGCTTCCATCTCGCGGTTTCATGTCCGGTGTTCCCGGAGGCCAACAGCCTCGCTTCCTCGCCCGTTCTGCCGGCGGGAGAGCCCGCATGCGACGATGAGGCCTGGGCGGACGCCTACCGCCGCGACATGGCTGTCGCCGTGGAGGTGCTGGCCGCGATGGCGGACGGCCCGGGTGGACCTGAGCTGGCAGCCGGTCCTCTCGATGCAATCGCAGGGCGAAGTGCTTTATCATGAAGCGCTGGCGCGGCTCACTGCCGCGACGGGCGAAGCGCGTTCACCGGGCGATTTCATTCCCACGCTCGAGCGGCTGGGCCTCGTCCGGGCGTTCGATCGCCATGTCATGGGCCTTGCCCTTGACGAGATGGAGAATTTCCCCGGCGCCAGGCTCGGCATCAATATCTCGGCGCAGAGCGCGCGGATCGACGGCTGGTGGTCCTCGATGTTCGAGCGGCTGCGGGCTGCGCCCGATGTCGCCGGCCGGCTGGTGGTCGAGATCACCGAGACGGCGGCTCTTGCGGGTGAAGCGCACGCATTCGTTGCCCGCCTGCGCCGCCTGGGTTGCCGGGTCGCGCTCGATGATTTCGGCGTCGGCCATTCGTCGATCCGCAATGCGATGGCGCTCAGCCCGGACATCATCAAGATCGATGCCTTCTTCCTCCGGCGGGTCACCCTCAGCGCCCACGGAGAAGCGATGCTGGAACATATCCTCGGCCTTGCCGCGCATATGGCGCCCATCGTCATCGTCGAAGGCGTGGAGACGGAGGAGCAGAGCGAAATCGCCGAGCGCCTGCAGTCCCGCTATGCGACGCCCCTGAACGCATGCTGGCAGCAAGGCTATCATGTGGGGCTTCCATCCCTGTGGCGCCGCTGGCGGTACGAGGATGAGCCGGTCGTGGTGCCGCTGCACCAGCTTGGTCGGGGAACCGGCCGGTTCCGGCCCTGGTCGCCGAACTACCAGCCCGGAGGGCGCGCATGATGCCGCGGTTCTTCGCCCGGGCCCGCGCGGCGGCCTTGCCGCGCGACATGGAGGCGGCCCCCTATCTGTCCACGACGCTGGACCTGAGCGCGGTCATGCCCGCGCCCAGGATCATTGCCCGAGATCCGGCCGTGTTGATGGGCCTGATGATCGGGATCCCTACGAGCCTGTCCCTTTGGGTCGCCCTGGGACTGCTCTGCGCGGCTCTGCTGGAGTGAGCGCGGAGAGGTGAGAGCGTGTCCCGCGCCCACCTCTCCATCGAAGACAGCATCTAGCCGGCGTGCACAGACCGGCCCCGTCGCGAGCAACAAGAAGCTTAAGGAGCATGAGGCGTGCAACCTGATGTAAGGCCCGACTCTGGCGAAAGCGAAATGGCGGCATCGCGCGGGCAAAATGCCCTGCAATGGTATGTCGCCGAGACGCTGCCGCGACAGGAACATGTCGCGATCCAGAATCTGAAGCGCCAGCAGTTCAAGAGCTTCTGCCCCCGCTTCAGAAAAGTGAAGCGGCATGGCCGACGGGTCGAGACCGTCCTGGCTCCCCTGTTTCCGGGCTATGTTTTCGTCAGCTTCGATCGGGACCGGCATCCGTGGCGATCGATCTACGGCACGCGCGGGGTCAAGCGGCTGGCCGGCATCGACAGCGCCCGCCCCTGGCCGGTGCCGGAAGCCGCCATGCAGCAGATCCTCTCCCGATGCGAGGACGGGGTCGTCACGAGGATGGCCGACAGCTTCGAGCCGGGCCAGCAGGTCCGCCTCATCAATGGCCCCTTTGCGCAGAAGATCGCCTCCGTCGAGTCGCTCGATGACAAAGGTCGCGTCCTGATACTTCTAGAAATTCTGGGTCATAAGCGAGTTCTAAAAGTGAATGAGGGCTCAATCATGTCCTGTTCGGCAAAGTAAAAATACAAATCAGGAGAGAATGTCGGGGGACTTCCGGGGTTTATAGTTTCATTCGAAATTATATTGAAGTGGGGTATATATGCAATTCAAGCCAATAGTTCCGATGCCGACAACGGCCAGGCCATTGGACTACGATCGCTGGACGGGCATGGCCGGGCGGGTGCTTTGCTCGAACAGGTTCGTGCTGGGCGTGGCGATCCTCGCGGGGGTCGCGCTGCCGGCGTTCCTGCGGGCGCAGCTGGCACCGATGGGGGCGGTCGGGCCGACGGCATCCGGCTATGCGGACGTATCGGTGATCGCCTCTTCGACGGCTATTGTCGGAGCTCATCTCTCGGTGCGGCAGCTCGGCGTGCTGCCCCTCGTGGCGACACGGCATCTGCTGGTGCCGGTGTTCCTTGCGACCTTCGGCCTGATCTTCCTTGCACTGATGGCCGCGCGGATTCCGATGGACGACTATTTCTTCTGGATGTCCTGCGCCATCAGCCTCACCTGGTATGGCGGCGTGTTTGCGCTGCGGCACCGGCTGGTGCGTCCCACGATCGCGCTGCTCGGATCGGCCGTTCACCCCTTCGACAGTCACAGAGCGAATTTCGAATGGCAGCCGGTCGAACAGCCGGTCATTTCCCGCCCGGTGACGGCCATGGTGGTGGATCCGCATGAGGCGCGGGACGTCGAGAGCGCGCAGCTGATCGCGCAGCTCGTCCTTGCGGGCATCCCGGTCTATCACCGCAGCCATTTCGAGGAGTGCCTGACGGGACGCGTCCGCTTCACCAGCCATGCCGACAATAATTTCGGCGCCTTGCTGCCTTCGCTCACTTATCTGCGCGTCAAGCGGCTGCTGGATTTCGTCGTCGCCGTCGCCGCGCTTCCCCTCGTCATCCCGGTCATTCTCGTCGCGGGATTGATCGTGAAGCTGGACAGCCCGGGGCCGATGCTCTTCTGCCAGCCCCGCGTCGGCTATCGCGGCCGGCAATTCATCTGCTTCAAGCTGCGCACGATGCGCTGCGGACAGGATGGGCCGGCCTTCACGCTGCAGGAAGACCCGCGACTGACCCGGACCGGCCAGCTGCTGCGCAAATGGCGCATCGACGAGTTGCCGCAGATCATCAATGTGCTCAAGGGCGAGATGAGCTGGATCGGGCCCCGCCCGGAGGCCGTGTCCCTTGCCGAGCGCTATGGCCAGCATCTTCCTTATTACGACTATCGGCACGCCGTGCGGCCGGGAATCTCGGGCTGGGCGGCCGTCCATCAGGGCAATGTCGGCGACGTCGAGGCCGCGCGCGAGAAGCTGGAATATGACTTCTACTACATCAAGTATTTCTCCTTCTGGCTCGACTTTCTGATTTCCATCAAGACCATCGGGACGATCTTCAGTGGTTTCGGCTCGAGATAGGATCCTGGCCCAGCGCCCGGCGGGGGCGAGCGACCTTCCCGAAGGTCTTCGCTCCTCCCTTCGGGCGGACGGCGGCCGGGCCCGGACGCCCGGCAGACAGCAAGTGACGTTCATCATCCTTTCGCTCTGGCTGACTCTCATCTTCCTGTTCGGCGGCGGAGCCAGAGCCGACATCGCCAGCCTGTCCTTCCTGAGGCCGGTCTCGGTGCTGGTGCTCGCTTATGCAATCGCGGGGCTGAGCCCGGCCGTGCTGCGGGAACACCGGTTCCTCCTCGGCATGGGGCTTGCGGTGCTTCTCCTGCCATTGCTCCAGCTGGTCCCGCTGCCGCCGCAATTGTGGCAATTGCTGACCGGCCGGGAACTGTTTGTCGAGATCGGCAGGGAGGCGGGCCTTGGGAATCACTGGCTACCGCTGACCATGGCACCGGCGGCGACCTGGAATGCGCTGTGGGCGCTGGTTGCGCCGCTCGGGGTCCTCGTGCTCGGCATACAACTGGATGAAAGGCAGCGGGCCGCATTGCTGCCGCTTATCCTGGTGCTGGGCCTGACAAGTGCCGTGATCGGCATGCTGCAGATGCTGGGAGACCCGCGCAGCGCGCTCTATTTCTATGACATCACCAACAACGGCGCGCCTGTGGGGCTGTTCGCCAATCGCAATCATCAGGCCGTGTTCCTGGCCAGCCTCATTCCCGCCCTGTTCGTCTGGACCGCGGCGCAAGCGCCTCGCGCGCCGGTCGGGCGTGCCCGCATGCCCCGGCCTGTCGTCATGGCGGCGCTCGCGGCGGGTGTGACGTTCCTTCTTCTGCTGATCCTCGCGTCCGGTTCCCGGTCGGGCCTGTTCACGGCCCTGATCGCGCTGCTTGCCGTGCCCTTCCTCGTGCGCGACCGCTCCCGGGAGCCGGTATCGCAGCCCCGGCAAGGGTGGGCGAATGGCCCTGCTCTCAGGTCGTGGCTCATGCCGGTCTGCCTTGCCGGGCTCGTCGGCATCGCGATCCTGCTCGACAGGGCGCTCGCCTTCGACCGGCTGATGCGCTGGGAAAGCGCTGACGAGATGCGCGTGCGCATCCTGCCGGTCATGATGGACATGCTGGGGCTCTATCTGCCGTGGGGAACGGGGCTCGGGAGCTTCGAGGCCGTCTATCAGGTCCACGAGCCCTATCGGCTGCTCACCGCGTCCTACATGAACCACGCCCATAATGACTGGCTCGAACTGGCCCTCACCGGCGGGGTGCCGGCCATGCTGCTCCTGGCCATTGCCGCCGTAGCGCTGGTCCTGCGCCTGAAGAACAGCGTTTCGAGCAAGGCGATGAGCCGGCGATCCGCGTTGGAAGGGCTGGCGCTCGTCATCATCCTCATTCTCTTCGTCGCGTCGATCACGGACTATCCGTTGAGAACGCCGGCGATGAGTTGCCTGTTGAGCGTGGCATTTGTCTGGCTCTTTTCTGGCACGAACTCCCTCCCCGGAAGAGCTTCACGGCCATGGCCGGGCGGGGAGGCACGCATTCAAAGGTGGGATCATTAAATCATGTGGGAGATGCCCGGAATGACATTGGCAATCGACAGATATGGCGGCCTTGCCGGCCGGGTCGGACTTGCAGCGCTCTGCGCGGCGGCGCTTGCCGCCTGCTCCAGCGGGCCGCGGCAACTGGGCGGCGATCCGCAGCTCTCCGTGCTCTCCGGCACCGAGCTGCCCAGGCCGGACCGGCAGGACGTCAGCTCGAACCAGGTGCCTTATTATGTGGGACCGTTCGACAGCCTCACCATCGATGTCTTCGGCATCCAGGAACTCTCCAACAGAGCGGTGCAGGTGGATGCCAGCGGACGGATATCCTTCCCGCTGGCGGGAATCGTGGACGTCAGCGGACTGACTCCCGCGGAGGTGGAAGGCGAACTGGCCACCCGGCTGAGGCGCGCTCATGTCCGCGAACCCCAGGTGACCGTCAATCTCAAGGAAACCCTGAGCCAGGTCATCACCGTGGAAGGGGAAGTCAACAAGCCGGGGCTCTATCCGGTGGTCGGCCGTCTCACTCTCATGGGTGCGATCGCGAAGGCGGAAGGGACCGGGGAGTTCTCCCGGCTGGACGACGTGGTCGTTTTCCGGACGGTCCGCGGCCAGCGCTATGCGGCGCTCTACAATCTCGATGCGATCCGGCACGGCGCCTATCCGGACCCCCAGGTCTATGCGAGCGACATCGTCATGGTGGGGGAATCCAGGGCTCGCAGACTTTTCAAGGACCTGTTGGCGATCTCGCCGGCTTTGATCACCCCGACGGTCATCGCCATCGATCGTTTGACCCGATAAGCGCAGGATAGCAGAACCGCCATGACTTCCTTCCAGAAGCCAATCCGAGGTCCTTCTCAACCGGTGCTTTCGCTGGCAGCCGGCCCCGGACCAGAAGCGGACGAGGATCGCTCCTCCTTCGTTCCCGTCCTTCTCAATTACTGGCATACCGCCGTGCGGTGGCGCCTGGTGATCGCCGCGATCTTCGGCGCCTGCCTGCTGGCCGGCCTTGCCGTCACGCTGCTCATGGCGCCACTCTACACCGCGCGGACCGGCATCGAGATCAGCCGCGAGCAGAAGAATGTCACCAATGTCGAGGGCGTGGAATCCGAGCAGGCCGGGCGCGATCTTGAATTCTACGCGACGCAATATTCGCTTCTGAAGGCGGAATCCCTCGCGAAGAGAGTGGCCCGCCGGCTGAACCTTGCCAAGTCGGACGATTTCTTCCGCGCGCATGGCGTCAGCGCCGAGCAGCTGCAGAAAGTCGATCGCACGGGCCGGCAGAGCGGCGGCTCATCGCCACGCGAACGGCTGGTGATGGCGATCCTGCTCCAGCATGTCGATGTGCAGCCGGTCAGGAACTCCCGGCTGGTGGACATCAAATATACCAGTCGATCCCCCGAGATGTCCGCCCTGCTTGCGAACACCTGGGTCGAGGAATTCATCGGTTCGACGATGGACCGCCAGTTCTCCTCGACCTCGGACGCGCGCCGTTTCCTCGAGGGGCGTCTGGAGATGCTGAAGGCCAGGCTGGAACAGTCCGAGCGGGATGCGGTCGCCTATGCGTCCGGCAAGAACATCATTCCGCTGGACGAGGGCACGGATGGGGGCACCAGAACCCCGACCTCGCGCACGCTCGCATCGGCCAATCTCGAAGCCCTGAACGAAGCGCTGCAACGCGCGCAGGCCGACCGGATCGTCGCGCAGAGCCGCATCGCGGGCGGAAGCGCCGCAAACAGCGTCGAGGTGCTGACAAATCCCGCCATCACCCAGATGCGTGCCCGGCGCGCGGAGCTGGCGGCGCAGCATAGCCAGCTCATGGTCACGTTCGAGCCGGAATATCCGGCGGCAAGGGCCGTGCAGGAGCAGATCATCGCGCTCGATGCCGCGATCGCCCAGGAGACCGGGCGCGTCGCGAAAAGCCGGCAGCAGGATTATCAGGAAGCCGTGCGTCGCGAGCGGGACCTCGAGCAGAAGGTCGGCGCTCTCAAGGCCGTGCTCGATGGGCAGCGGCACGACGCGATCCAGTACAACATCTACCAGCGGGATGCCGACACCAACCGCCAGCTCTACGACGCGCTGCTCCAGCGCTACAAGGAAGTGGGGGTCGCCGGCGCGGTCGGCGTGAACAACATCTCCGTGGTCGATGAGGCCAGCGTTCCCACCCGGCCATCGGCACCCAACATGACCTTCAATCTGGCGCTGGCACTGCTGGCCGGGCTCAGCCTGTCGGTCGCTGCCGTGATCGGACTGGAGCAGATCGACGAGGGCATCCGCCGGCCGGAGGATGTCTCCGAGCTTCTTTCGGTGCCGCTGCTGGGAAGCGTGCCGCTGGTGAAGGAAGATCCCGTCGCCGAACTCAGCGATCCGCGCTCGCAGCTGTTCGAGTCCTACTTCAGTGTCCGCTCCACGCTTGCCTTCGCCACGACCCATGGCCTTCCAAGGACGGTGGCGCTCAGCAGCGCGCGGTCGGGGGAAGGCAAGTCGACGACAGCCTTCGCGCTGGCCGATCTCATCGGCCGCACCGGCAAGAATGTGCTGCTGGTGGACGCGGACCTGCGCATGCCCTCCCTGCACAGGATCCTGAACATGCCCAACGAGGTCGGTCTCTCGAACCTGCTGGCGGGCGACGACGACATTGCCGCGATAATACAGGATACGGGCAGGAAAGGCCTTTATCTGCTGACGAGCGGTCCGCTGCCGCCGAGCCCGCCGGAGCTGCTCAGCAGCACGCGGCTGGCCGAGCTGCTGCAGGTCTTCCTCAAGGATTTCGACCATGTCATCATCGACGCGCCGCCTGTCCTCGGCCTTGCGGATGCGCTCCTGATCGGGCGGACGGCCGAAGGCGTGGTGTTCGTCGTGGAGGCGGAAAAGACGCCGAGACGCGCGGTTCGGGCGGCGCTGCGCAGGCTGCGTGAGGCCGGCAATCAGATATTCGGCGCGACGGTCACCAAGGTCGCGGCGCACAGCGGCGCCTATGGCTATGCTTATGGCTATCGATACGGCTATGGCCGGAAAGATGCCCCGGCGTCAGGCGAGGACGGGTGAGGGCGCGCGGGCTGCCTCTGGAGCGTCGCACGGGCTGGCGGACGCCGGCCCTGCTTCTGCTGGCAGTGCTTGCCTGCCTGCTCGCCGGAAAGGCATGGCGGGACGCGTCTCTCGCTTACTGGCTGGCCACATCGCCCGGCTCGGCGCCGCGCGTGCTGCAGTCCGATCCCCGGATCGGCCTCGAATTGTCAGACCGCTATTTCTTCGAGCCCGGCGCACTGGACGTTGCGGCGACCGAGAAGATCGTCCGGGACGCACGGGCCGTCCTGCGGGACGGGGCCCTGAACGCGGTCGCGATGCGGCAGATCGGGCTCGCCGCCAATGCGACGGGCGACCCGAGCTTCGAGGGCAAGCTGCGGCTCGCCGAGCGCATATCCCGCCGCGACCGGGAAACGCAGCTGGCGCTGATGGCGCTCGCGACCTCGCGGGGAGACGATGTCGCGGCGCTCGGGCATCTCGACATCCTGCTGACCGTCAATCCCGGCATGGGGAGGGACGTGTTCCCGGCGCTGGCTTCGCCGCTGGATCAGCCCGCATTTCGCCGGCTGCTCCTGCGTTATTCCGCGCGGCCGTGGTTCGGGCATTTCCTGGCCACCGCCATTCAGCAATCGCAGGACAAGTCGGCGGTCGTCGCGCTCGTCCTGGAAAGCGGCATTCCCCTTGCGGGAGATCAGCGCGATCTTCTCCCGGCCCTGTTGCGCCCGCTGATCCGTTCCGGGGATTATGAACAGGCGAGGGCACTCGCAGTGGCAAGTGGCCGTCTCGATCGCCGGGTTCTGGAGAGCTTCGCGCTGACGCAGGCGACCACGGACCCGGATTTTGCACCGCTCACCTTCTCGCTTCACAGCAGCGAGATCGCGCAGGCGCGGCTGATCGAGGAAGGCAGGCTTGGCGTCGAGGTCGCGCCGGGGCGGCTTGTCACGCTTGTCGATCGCATCACCCAGCTGCCGCCGGGCGCTTATGCGATGCGGCAGACTCTGGACGTCGGGCTGATGGAGCAGAGTCCCCGTGTCGAGTGGGTGCTGCGTTGCGCGCCCGGCAATTCTCCGCCGGTCTGGCAACAGGCCGTGCCACCGGCGAAAGGCGCGAGCGGCGAGCCACTCGCCCTGACAATTCCGCCGGATTGTGGACTGCAATTCTGGCGGCTCGTCGTCTCGACGCCGGATGGCCAGAAGCCAGTCCGCTTCGAGATTTCGGCCCTGTCTCTAGAAAAGACGGGGTCATGAAGGTGGTCCTGTCAGCAAGGGCCGCCGCAGGAAGCGGGGACTGCCGCGAAAACGCGCAAGTCCTCGGGTCGCAAGGGACTGAAAGCCGAACAGGATGGGGTCATGAAGACCACTACCTGTCCATTAAGGAAGACGCATTAGCTATCGCGCAAACATATGGAGTGAACAGGCTATGTTGACGAAACTGACATCGGGGCTGCTGATGGGGGTGCTTGCCCTCTCAGTGACTGCCCCGGCCCATGCAGAAGCGGCGAATGCGAAGCTGCCGCTTCTGGCAATGGTCTCCGCGCAACCGGATGGGCAGGAGAATGTTCCGCCACCCGAAGCCGGTAATCCGCCTCCGGCTCCGGGCACCAATGTTCCGCCGCCGGCACGCCCGAGAGTTCAGAATATCAACGGCTTTCTGGCCGCTTCGGGCCTGGTGGGTCTTGCGGTCGGGGTCGGCGTGCTGAGCGACGACGAACCGGCCAGCCCCTGACGCCAAGCGCGGCCAGAGGACGGCAATGAGGGGTGCAGGGGCGCCGGCTGTCTCTACAGTACAGCCGGCGCATCGGCGCGTCTGCGCCTCGACGGCGTGGGGATCTTGCGGGGCGTGTGCGGCTCCCGCCCGGATCAGGGCGAGGGCGTGGTGCCCCGTGCAGTCGTCAGCAGGCGGGCCGGAGGGGCATCGGCCTGATGCAGTCTCACGATGGTCGCGTTGATCTGCTCCACCCGGCGCGTCGTACCCGGATGGGTGAAGGCGATGTTCCACCAGAGGCTTTTGGCGGCACGGCGCAGGATGCGCTCAGGAGCGCTCAGATCATAGCCTGCCCGGGCGAAGAGCTCCACGCCCAGCTCGTCCGCGGCCAGCTCGGACTTCTTGATCTTGCCGGCGCCCACGGCAAATTGCGCGAGCAGACGCGTGACGCCGCTGCTTTGTTCCGCGTGCTTCAGAATGTTGTGCGCCATCTCGTGCGCGACGACGAAAGCCAGTTCCTGATCGTCGGCGGCGAAGTCCATCATCCGGGTGGTGACAGCGACATAGCGGCCGTCCGACCAGGCATTGAGATCGGATCGCGCCTGAACAGCGAAGCGCCCGCCGCAGCCCGGCGCGCCTGCGAGGCGCACCGACGTCACGTCATCGCCACGGCGGACGGATAGCAGGGCAGGCCCCTGCCGCAACGCCGCGTCGAGATAGGCGATGAAGGCTTCGGTTCGATCGT
Source organism: Sphingobium lignivorans (assembly GCF_014203955.1). Lineage (NCBI taxonomy): Bacteria > Pseudomonadati > Pseudomonadota > Alphaproteobacteria > Sphingomonadales > Sphingobiaceae > Sphingobium > Sphingobium lignivorans. The sequence goes on along the minus strand of NZ_JACHKA010000001.1, from coordinate 2,230,917 downwards.
AGGAGCCGGTTCGGCGGATCAGCTCGGGGGAGAAGGCGTCCAGATCGACGCCGTTCACGGCAGTGATTTCATCGCCGGTGCGCAGGCCTGCCTGTTCCGCGAGGCTCTCCGGCACCACGCCCCGGATGCCGAAGCCCTTGCCCAATCCATAGACCCGGCTGATGGCGGGGCGATCCTTCAGCTCATAGGCGCCGATATCGTGAAACAGGAGGCCGGTCAGCATCTGCTGGCCGTCGCAGCGACTGCCGTTGGCGATGGCGAGCCGATAGCCGATGGTCTCCAGCCGGAGATCCTGATCCCGGGCCACATCGGCCTGCGGCGCGGGGGAGGCGGAGAAAGCCGGGGCGGCCGCGAGGCCGATCAGCAGGCAAGCAGAGACGGATGCGCGCAGACATCCAAGAGAGACCGCCATTTTCTATTCCCACCTGAGCGACACGATGCGTCAGTGGTGGGGCGGAATGATTGATATTTGCTTAGGCGACGTGGACAAATTTCCGGACGTTGAGGGAGCCAGAAGCGCACTTTTCAGCTATTTTCCTTCGTCGTCCCGGGCTTGGCCCGGGATCCCGCTGCCTTGAAGTTTGCCGGTGCCAGCCTGTTCTGAAGAACAGGAAGAAGTGGGATCCCGGATCGAGTCCGGGATGACGTCGTTCGTGACGGGATGGTGTCCGCCAGAGCTTCTAAATTGGGCTACGCCGCCTTGAGCCGGCTGTGGGGCCGCGACCGGTATCCTCGGTGTCAGGCGCCTGCGCGCTGTTCCCGCAGGCCGTCCCAATAAGCCAGCCGCTCGCGGATCTTGTGCTCGAAACCGCGATCGACCGGGGCGTAGAAGGTCTGCGGAGTCATGTCCTCGGGCCAGTAATTGTCGCCCGAGAAGCCTTCGTCCGTATCATGATCGTAGCTGTAGCCCTTGCCGTAGCCGATCTCCTTCATGAGCTTGGTGGGCGCATTGAGGATGTTGGCGGGCGGCATGAGCGAGCCGGTCTCCTTGGCCGAGCGCCACGCCGCCTTCTGGGCCTTGTAGGCCGCGTTCGACTTGGGCGCAGTGGCGAGATAAAGGCAGGCCTGCACGATGGCGAGTTCGCCCTCCGGCGACCCCAGAAACTCATAGGCATCCTTGGCGGCAAGGCACTGGACGAGCGCCTGCGGGTCGGCCAGGCCCACATCCTCGCTGGCGAAACGCACGAGGCGGCGCAGGACGTAGAGCGGCTGCTCCCCCGCAACCAGCATGCGGGCGAGATAATAGAGCGCCGCTTGCGGGTCCGAGCCGCGCAGTGCCTTGTGAAGCGCCGAAATCAGGTTGTAATGCCCCTCGCGATCCTTGTCGTAGACGGGCATGCGGCGATGGAGCAGGGCGGCGAGGCCCGCCGGATCGAGCGGTTCGGCAATCGATATGCCCTGCAGCGTCTCGACCTGATTGAGCAGGAAACGCCCGTCTCCGTCTGCCGAGGCGATGAGCGCGGCCCGGGCGTCTTCCGTAAGCGGCAAGGGGGCGCCGGCGAGCGCTTCGGCGCGGACAAGCAGTTCGGCCAGGGCCGCTTCATCCAGACGACGCAGGATCAGGACCTGCGCACGCGAGAGCAAAGCGGCATTCAGCGCGAAGCTGGGATTCTCGGTCGTGGCGCCGACCAGAGTGACCGTCCCATCCTCCACATAAGGCAGGAAACCATCCTGCTGGGCGCGATTGAAGCGGTGGATTTCGTCCACGAAGAGCAAGGTGCGCTGGCCGGCAAGGGCCGCGTCGCGCGCTGCCGCGAATGCCGCCTTGAGGTCCGCGACGCCCGAGAACACCGCCGATATGGGGGCGAAGCGCATGGCGACCGCATCGGCGAGCAGCCGGGCGAGCGTCGTCTTGCCAGTGCCGGGCGGACCCCAGAGGATCATCGAGGACAGCCGTCCCGCGGCCACCATGCGCCCGATCGTGCCTTCCGGACCGGTGAGATGATCCTGGCCCACCACCTCGGCAAGCGAACGGGGGCGGAGGCGATCGGCGAGAGGCGCGTCGCGCGGCGGCGCCTGAGGGCTGGTTGCGGCGGGAGCGCCGCCGAAGAGATCGGACATGCGGCCTATATAGGGCCGACGGAGGTCGGTTGCACAGGCATGGGCCGGCAAGATTTCCGCTGCGCCCGTGCCACGCGACCCGAGATTTCGATGAAAGCGAGATAGGGGCTTGCAAAGACCTGTCTAAGATATATCTTAGAGCTATCACAACGACTCAAGGACGATATGATGAGACATGGAAGATCAGGCGGGCCCGCAGGCCCGGGGGCATGCGACGGGCGGCAGGGATCGCGCGGGCATGGGCGAGGCCGACGCGGCTTCGGGAACGGGTTCGGGGACGATTTCGGAGAGGCCATCGGCAGCTTCGTCAATTCGACCATTCGCAATGCCATGCGCGGCCGACATGGCCCGGGTCCGGGGCCGTTCGGTGCCGAATGGAACCCCGCGGAGCGGCGTGGCCCCGGGGGCCGGGGGCGCGGTCGCATGTTCGATGGCGGGGAACTGCGCCTCGTGCTCCTCAAGCTGATCGGGGAAGGACCGCGCCATGGGTACGACCTTATCCGCGCGATCGAGGAGCTGACGGGCGGCGCTTATGCCCCGAGCCCCGGCGTCGTCTACCCGACGCTCACATTGCTCGCGGACATGGAATTGATCGGCGAGGGCGAGAGCGAAGGGGCGCGCAAGCTCTATGCGATCACGCCGGCCGGCGAGGCCCATCTGGCCGAACATGCCGAGGAAGTGAACGCGCTGATGGCACGGCTCGAGGGCTTGCGCGAGATGCGCGAGCGGGCCGACCACGGGCCGGTGCGGCGTGCCATAGGCAATCTCAAGGCCGTGCTGCATGCCCGCATGGGACGTGGCGCGGGCAGCGACGAGCTGCCGCATGACATCGCCGCCATTCTCGACGAAGCCGCGCGCAAGATCGAACGGCTGTGAAGCCCCCGCGCGGCTGGCCTTGCGCCGGTCGCGTGCAAACCCAATGTGAGGCATGGACGTCGCTTCTCCCCTTTGAAGCGGCGTCCACGCCTCGGACCATCAGGATGATGAACGCATGACCAAGGCCATTGCCCGCGTGCCGACCCGCAACGGCAGCCGCTATCTCCAGCAGCTCTGCAAGCACTGGGCTCATAATCTCGCGGTGGAATTCACGCCCGAGCACGGCACCATCACTTTCCCCCGCGATGCGCGCGGCGCCACCTGGGCCAGTGATGCCCTCGTCACCATGGATGCACGAGACGAGACGCTTGACGTGACGATCGATGCGAGCAGCCCCGAGCATCTCGACGCGATGAAAGGCGTCGTTGCGCGGCATCTCGACCGTTTCGCGTTCCGCGAGGCCCCGCTCACGTTCGACTGGGCTTAAGAGGACGGTCCGAACGGGCTTTCCCACCCGACAGACACTGTTGAACCGGGGTTGAACTGGTGCGGGGAAGGGCGACCTCTCCTGCCTGTGTAACCCGCGCGGCTCCCCGATCGACCCCGGCCCGGGAACTCTCCGCCTTGCTGCGCCGTTGCCACGGGACAGCATCATCAGCGGAGAGACATTATGGACCGAGCGATGGCCGGGCTGCCCGGCTGGCTGGCGAGCCTGATCGTGGCAGGCGCGGCGATCATCGTGGCGCTGACCCTTCACTGGCTTGCGGTGCAGATCGTGCGCAGGGCGTCCGCGCGCAGCGTGTCGAGCATCGACGACAATCTGCTCCTGCGCCTCAGACAGCCGAGCCGCTGGCTGTTCGTCGCGATCGCGCTGTCGCTGGTGCAGCCGGCCCTCGCGCTCGACGAAGGGGGGCTGCGGCTGTGGACCCGCCTCTCCGGCCTGCTTGTCCCGGCGCTGATCGGCTGGCTGGCGATCGCCGTGCTGGGCGTGGTGTTCGACATCATCCAGGCCCGCGCCGATATCGACGTTGCGGACAATCTGCGCGCGCGGCGGCGGCGCACCCGCTCGGGCATCCTGTACCGGATCGCGATCTTCATCGTGCTGCTCGTCACCTTCTGCATGATGCTGATGAGCATTCCCAGCGTGCGGAGCATCGGGGTAACGCTGATCGCCTCGGCGGGTCTTGCCGGTCTGGCTGTCGGCGCCGCCGCGCAGCCCGCGCTCAAGAACCTCATCGCTGGCATTCAGATGGCCTTTACCGAGCCGATCCGGATCGACGACGTCGTCATCATCGAGGGCGAATGGGGGCGCATCGAGGAAATCCGCCTGACCTATGTGGTGGTGAAGGTGTGGGACGAGCGCCGGCTCGTCGTGCCGGTCTCCAAATTCCTCGAGGACAGTTTCCAGAACTGGACCCGGCAGACCAGCCAGTTGCTCGGCAGCGTCTTCTGGTATCTTGATCCGGCGACCGACATTTCCCGGCTGCGGGAGAAAGTGGGCGAGATCATCACCGCGCATCCGCTGTGGGACGGGCGCTTCTGGAACATGCAGGTGACCGACACCAAGCCCGAGGCGATGGAAGTGCGGGCGCTGATGACGGCGGCGGACGCCTCCAAGGCCTTTGACCTGCGCTGCGACGTGCGTGAAGGGCTGCTTGCCTTCATCCGCGACGCGATGCCCGATGCGCTGGTGCAGTATCGCGGGCGCGTGGCCATGGTCGGCGGCGCGGGCGAGGGAGGCGCGAACCGTGGCGGGCCTGATCGCGGCGGCCCGGACCTCGGCAGTTCCGACACGGGTGGCGGGATCGGCGGGGCAGGGTCGATCCCTGCCACATCGAGGGGCGAGGGGGCTGCTGTTTAATGATAATTAGTGACAGTTATTTCAGATGGTTGCAATAAACTCTTCAGTCATGCGGCGTAGACAAATTGGCGGACTTTGAGGAAGCTAGAAGCGCTTTCCAGCTTTTTCCTTTGTCCTCCCGGACTTGATCCGGGATCCCGCTTCTTCCGGTTTCTCAAGCCAGCTGGGGCCCGGCGACCTTCAAGGCAGCTGGATCCCGGATCAAGTCCGGGATGACGTCGTTAATGACGATAGGGTGCGCCGCCAGGGCCTCGAAATTTGTCCAGGCCGCAAGGGCAGAGCCGACACTTCAGGCCTTGTGCGCGAGTGCCTCATAGGCCTTGAGCATGTCCGCGTTGACTTCTTCCCACTCGTAGCCGCGCACCCGCTCGTGGCTGGCGAGGCCGGCCGCGCGCCGCAGGGCAGGGTCTTCGATGAGGCGCTGGATGGCGTCCGCATAGGCGCTGACATCCTGCGGCGGAACGAGGAAGCCGGTGACGCCGTCCACCACCAGATCGACCGATCCGGTCGCGCGGGCAGCGACCACGGGCACGCCGGCGGCCATCGCCTCGGTGGTCACATTGCCGAACGTCTCGGTGACCGACGGCATGAAGAAGATGTCCATACCGGCCACGGCGCGGCCCAGATCGTCCCCGGCCTGGAAGCCGGTGAAGGCCGCTTCGGGCACGCGGCGCGCGAACCATTCGCGCGCGGGGCCATCGCCAATGACCAGCACCTTGTGCGGCACGCCACGCGCCTTGAGCGCGGCGACGACATCGGCAAACACGCCCAGCCCCTTCTCGAGCACCAGCCGGCCGAGAAAGCCAACCGCCACCTCGTGCTCCGCGATGCCGAGCGCGCGGCGCCAGGCCTCGTCCCGCCGGCCGGGATTGAACCGGGCGTGGTTGATGCCGCGCGACCAGACGCCGATGGGGCTCGACACGCCCCATTCGCGCAGCAGCGTCACCATGCTCTGGCTGGGCACCATCACCTGATCGACCCGGTTGTAGAAGCGCTTCTGCGCCCAGACGAGCAGCGGCTCGGTGAAGCCGAGATGATAATAGCGCGGATAGGTCTCGAACCGGGTGTGCAGCGACGCGATGGTGGCAATGCCCTGCGCGTGCGCCCAGGAGACGGCGCGATGGCCCAGAATGTCCGGCGCGGAGACATGGACGATGTTGGGGCGATAGGCCTCCAGATCGGCCCTGACCGCATCGGGCAACCCGCGCGCGAGGCGATATTCCCCGCGGCCGCCCGGCATGGACCAGCTCGGCACCGACACGAGATCGCCCGTGGGCGGGAAAGCCGGCGTCGCGATGGTGGGGGAATAGACGCGCACGGCGGCACCCGCGGCCAGCGCCGACCCCATCAGACGGTTGAGCGCCTGATTGGCGCCGTCCCGGACATAATTATAGTTGCCGCTGAACAGGGCAATTCGCAGGTCGCTCGCAAGCATGGCCGGCCTATAGCGAGCGGACCGGCCGTGGCATAGGGCCTATGGACGCCATCGCCTCCATGGCCGTTTGCCCCGGCGATGCGGCAGGTGCGGCGGGGCGGATCAAGCCGCTCTGGCGCCTGCCTTGCCATAATAAGTGGCGCCGCTCGCCGCCATCTCGCGCAACTGGGCTGGCGGGGCGAAGCGCGCGCCATGGGCCGCCGTCAGCCGGTCCAGTATCTCGACCACCTTCGCCGGGTCGATCGTGTCGATCGCGCTGAACGGCCCGCCGGTATAAGGCGCGAAGCCCCAGCCGAAGATCGCGCCGATGTCGCCATCCTGCGGCGTCACCAGCACACCCTCGGCAAAGCAGCGCGCGCACTCGACGAGCTGGCGATAGAGCAGGCGCTCGCGCACGGCCTGCGGAGAGGGCTGCATGAGGGCGAGGGGATATTCAGCGGCAAGGCCCGGCCAGAGCGACTTGCGGCCGCCATCGGCCGGATAGTCATAATAGCCCTTGCCGTTCTTGCGGCCGAGCCGCCCCAGCGCGACCATGTGCGCGGCCACATCGTCGGCGAGGCTCGGCACATAGGCATCGCCCAGCGCGGCCTTCGTCGCCACCGTCACCTTGTGGCCCAGCTCGATGGACACTTCGTCCGAGACCGCGAGCGGCCCCACCGGCATGCCGAGCTGCCGGCCGACATTCTCGATGAGGGCCGGGTTGATCCCTTCCGCCAGCATCTGCGTGCCTTCCTGCACATAAGTGCCGAAGCAGCGGGACGTGTAGAAGCCGCGCGAGTCATTCACCACGATGGGCGTCTTGCGGATCTGCGCGACGAAATCGAGCGCCTTGGCGAGCGCCGCATCGCCGGTCTGCTTGCCCATGATGATTTCCACCAGCGGCATCTTCTCGACCGGCGAGAAGAAATGGACGCCGATGAAATTCTCCGGTTTCGTCCATGCCTTGGCAAGCGATGTTATCGGCAGGGTTGAAGTATTGGAGCCGAAGATCACGTCCGGGCCCAGCACGGTTTCCACGCGCTGCGTGATCTCCGCCTTGATCGCCGGATCCTCGAACACCGCCTCGATGACGAAATCGCAGCCCTTGAGCGCCGCCGCATCCGTGACCGGCGTGATGCGGCCCAGCGCGGCCTCCATCTTCTCGGGCGTCATGCCCCGGCCAAGACGCTTCTGCATCTGCGCCTGCGCATGGGCCTTGCCCTTGTCCGCCGCGGCCTGATCGCGGTCCAGCAGCACGACTTCGATGCCTGCCTGCGCGGCGACATTGGCGATGCCCGCGCCCATCATGCCCGCGCCGAGCATGGCGAGCCTCTTGGTCGGCGCCTTCTCGACGCCGGCCGGGCGGCGGGCGCCGCGCTCGGCCGCCTGCTTGGAGACGAACAGTGTGCGCACCATGTTGCCGGCCTGCGGATCGGCGACCACCCTGGCGAAATATTTGCTTTCCACCCGGATCGCCTTGTCCATGGGCAGCTGGATGCCCTCATAGACCGCCGAGAGCAGCGCGTGCGGGGCGTTCATGTTCCGCTGCGTGGTCTTGGTGGTCATCACGGTCGCGGCCATCATCGTCTGGATGAAGCCGGGATTGAACTGGCCCGACCCGCCCGGGACCTTGAAGCCCTTCACATCCCAGGGCTGGGTGTGCGCGCCGGGATTGGCCTTCACCCATGCCCGGGCCGCCTCGACGGCCTTGCCGGGCTCGGCCAGCTCGTCGACCACTTTCATGCCGAGCGCCTCGGCCGGACGCCAGCTCTTGCCCTGCAGCATGTACATGAGGGCGCCCTGAATGCCGACGAGGCGCGGCAGGCGCTGCGAGCCGCCGCCGCCGGGGAAGAGGCCGACCAGGATTTCCGGCAGGCCGATGGTCACGCGGGGATCGCTGGTCAGCACCCGGCGATGGCAGGCCAGCGCCAGTTCGAGGCCACCGCCCATGCAGGTGCCCTCGATAGCGGCGGCGACCGGCTTGCCGCAGGTCTCCAGCCGGCGCAGCAGCGCATTGAGGCGGAACACGCTCTCGAAGAGCTGGCCCATGTCCGTGCCATCACCCGTGCCGCCGTTCGACACGGCATCCTGAAGCATCTTCCCGAGATATTTGAGGTCCATGCCGGCCATGAAGCCGCTGGCCTTTCCGGAGCTGATGACGGCGCCCTTGACCGCCTCGTCATCGGCGATGCGCGTGATCGCGCCGGCAAGATCGTCGAAGAAATCCGGCGTGATGACGTTCATCGACTGGCCGGGTACGTCGATCGTGACCAGCGCGATGCCGTCGCCGTCGATGTCCAGGGAGAGGGTAGTGGCCATGATGTTTCGCTCCTCTCAGATCCGCTCGATGATGATGCCGGTGCCCATGCCGGCGCCGACGCACAGATTGACCAGCGCCGTGCCCTTGCCGGACCGCTCCAGCTCGTCGAGCGCGGTGCCGAGCACCATGGCGCCGGTTGCGCCCAGGGGATGCCCCATGGCAATGGCGCCGCCGTTCACGTTGATCTGCGACGGATCGAGATCCAGCGCCTGCATGTAGCGCAGCACCACGCTGGCGAAGGCCTCGTTGAGCTCCCAGAGATCGATGTCCCCGGTCGTCATCCCGGCCTTTTTCAAGAGCTTGTCTGCGATACTTTCCGGCCCTGTGAGCATGATCATCGGTTCCGAGCCGATGGAGCCCATCGCCTTCATCCGCGCGCGGGGGGTAAGGCCATATTTCTCGCCCATTGCCCGGCTGCCGACCAGTACGGCCGCCGCGCCATCCACGATGCCCGAGCTGTTGCCGGCATGATGGACATGATTGACGCGCTCCAGCTCGGGATAGCGGAGCAGCGCAATGGTATCGAAGCCGGGCATTTCCTCGCCCATCGCCACGAAGCTGGGCTTGAGCGCGGCGAGGCTCTGCATCGTCGTCTCGGGCCGCATATGCTCGTCGCGATCCAGCACGACCTGGCCGATGACGTCGCGCACCGGGATGATCGACCGGGCGAACCGGCCCTCGTCCCACGCCGCCTTGGCGCGCCGCTGGCTCTCGACGGCATAGGCATCGCAATCGTCGCGCGAGATGCCGAACTTGGTGGCGATGACATCCGCGCCGATGCCCTGCGGCGCGAAATAAGTGGCATAGGCCACGGCGGGATCGGACGCCCAGGCGCCGCCATCCGCGCCCATCGGCACGCGGCTCATGGATTCGACGCCGCCGCCGATCGCCAGCTCGGCCTCGCCGCTCGCCACCTTGGCGATGGCCATGTTCGTCGCCTCCAGCCCGGATGCGCAGAAGCGGTTGATCTGCACGCCGGGCACCGTATCCGCGAAGCCGGCCGTGAGCACCGCCATGCGCGCGATGTCCGTGCCCTGCTCGCCGACCGGCGCCACGCAGCCGAGAATGACGTCGTCAAGATCGGCGGTATCGATGCCGTTGCGATCGCGGATCGCCTGGAGCGCCTGCACGGCGAGCTGGACAGGCGTGATCTCGTGAAGCGACCCGTCCGGCTTGCCACGCCCCCGGGGCGTGCGCACCGCGTCGTAGATGAAGGCTTCCATGGTCGCTCTCCTGTGGATCGGCTGTTGGCGCGGGGGGCGCGAAGGTCTGGCGGCAATATGCGGTATCCGGCCTGCCTTTCGCAAGGGAAGCGCGCGAGGAGCGGCGAAAAATAGGCAGTGCCGGGCCAGCGGAAACGGGCCGGAATCAGCAATTTTCCAGCCTTACCCTAACGTAAACGGAAGGTCTGTGTGCGAATGAGGAGGCGAGCGAATTTTCGGGACGCGAAGGCCGTTCTGCGCACCTTGGGACCTGCCCACCGGGCGGCGCGGCCCGCGACTCGGACCATGCGGTCCTGCATCGCGGGAGTTGAATCGCGGCGCGCAGGAACCTATGTGCCCGGCATCAGATCAACCGGCATGCGCTCCGTATGTCCCATGTGCAGCGAGGGGGCTCCGTTTGGCCAGCCAGCAAGTCGAAACCGATATCCGCCCCGGCAAGCCCGACGTGCCTGCCGAAGTGAAGGACGCCATCCGCACGCTGATCCGCTGGGCCGGCGACGACCCCGATCGCGAGGGTCTGCTCGAGACGCCCAAGCGCGTGGCGCGCGCCTGGAAGGAATATTGCGAGGGCTATGCCGAGGACCCGGCCTATCATCTCTCGCGCATCTTTCATGAAGTGGGCGGCTATGACGAGATCGTCATGCTCAAGGACATCCCGTTCCAGTCGCATTGCGAGCATCACATGGCGCCGATCATCGGCAAGGCGCACATCGCCTATCTGCCGCGCGACTATGTGGTCGGCATCTCCAAGCTCGCGCGCGTGCTGGAGGCCTTCGCGCGCCGGTTGCAGGTGCAGGAGCGGCTGACCGCGCAAGTGGCCGATTGCATTTGGGAGCATCTCAAGCCGCATGGCGTGGCCGTCGTCATCGAGGCGACGCATGGCTGCATGACCGGGCGCGGGGTGCGCACCCACGGCACCGTGATGCGCACCAGCCGGATGATGGGCGTGTTCAAGCGCGACGAAAAGAGCCGGGAGGAAGTGCTGCGCCTCATGGGCGTGCAGTGAGCGCCGCCGCCATGCCGCTCGCGCTCGTCACCGGCGGCCATCGCCGGCTCGGCGCGCGGATCGCGATGGGCCTTGCCCGGGCGGGCTATGCGCTGGCCATCCATGGCCGCCATGACGCCGAGCCGCATCCCTTCCTTGCCGAATGCCTCGCGGAGACAGGCGTGCCCTGGGCCGGGTTCGTCGCCGATTTCCTGGAGCCGGGCAGCGCCGAGACGCTGGTGCCGGCCATCGCGGCCCATTTCGGAAGGGCGCCGGACCTCCTTGTGAACAGCGCGTCGCTGTTCGGGCAGGACCGGCTCGACAGCGTGACGGGCGATGAACTGGCGGACCATTTCGCAGTGAATGCAAGCGCGCCGATCCTGCTCACGCGCAGCTTCGCGCGGGCCGAGCGGCCGGCGGAAGCAGACGCCTGCATCGTCAATCTGCTCGACCAGCGCCTGGCGCAACCGCACGGCGACCAGCTCGCTTATACGGTGAGCAAATATGCGCTGGCCGGCTTCACCCGCATCGCCGCGCGCGAACTGGCGCCGCGGGTGCGCGTCAATGCCGTGGCGCCGGGGCTGACGCTGGCGACCGAGGATTATGGCGCAGAGCAGCTCGCCCTGCTGGGGCAGGCGATGCCGCTCCAGGCCCTGCCCGAGCCTGAGGATGTGGCGCGGGCCGTGCTCTACCTCGCCGGCGCGCGCGCGGTGACGGGGCAGACCATCCATGTCGATGCCGGCGCACACATGCGCAGCTATCCGCGCGACTTCATGCATCTGGGATAGGCCGGCCGGGGCATGGGCGTGCTGAATCAGGACGAAGAAAGGCCCCGAGGGGCATTCATTCACCAGCCAGTAATGTTCTTGCTGTCACCTGCGGCCCGCTCGATGTGAAATGGGAGGACTCGGGGAGAGACAGGCCCCCTCATGGCGCGGCGATCCGCGCTCCGAGCAAGGCGCGCGCAAGATACGCCCTGCCAGGTTCACAGTTTCATACAGCGCTCCGCGAGCATGGAGCGCGGGACAGCAAGGCAGCTCCGGCCCCTGACGGAATGCGCGGCCAGTCGGCAGGCGCAGGCCGATCAGGCGTGGGTGCGCCTTGCAGGGAAGAACAGAGACAGACAATGAAGACCATCAATGCCCTCGCCGGTGCCATGGCACTCGCGATGGGAGCGGCACCCGCCGCCGCAACCACCTCCTTCATCACGGACCCGATCACCAATCCGTCGAGCGCTTGGGAGGGGATCGACTATTGGGGCGTGCAGGTGACCAGCCGCGACCATTTCGACCAGCTGCTGACCTTCGACATCCCCGACTACAGCAAGATCGACATCGTCATGCAGGGATCGCCGAAGTTCCGCTTCACGGACATCCTGCTGAACGGCGTGTCCATCCTCAGCGATTTCTCGATCGGCTATTCGCCCGCGCTGACGGCCACCGGCTATGCCAATGCGGGCGCCGTCTCGCTGCAGTTCGTCGGCGACTATACCTGCAACGATTGCTGGGGCGACTGGTTCGGCGGCTATGTCCAGGTGAAGCAGGCGGAGGCGCCGGCCCCGTCCGACCCGGGCGCGATTCCCGAACCCTCGAGCTGGGCGATGATGATCGGCGGCTTCGCGATCGCCGGTGCGCTGATGCGCCGCAACAGCGCGCGGCGCAGGACCGTTTCCTTCTCCTGACACTGGCCGGCGGCTCCGGCGTGAAGCCGGGCCGGACGAAAAAAGCCCCGACCGCGATGGCGGCCGGGGCTTTTTCATGTCGGTGTGGCAGGGCCGGGGCGTGTCCATGAAAAAGGCCGCCCGAACGGATCGGGCGGCCTTTGTCCGGTTTTCGCGATGCCGGGATTATTCGGCGTCGGAGGTCGTCTCTTCCTCGGCGGTCTCGGTCGCGATCTCGCCGGGCTCCGCATTGGGATCGTAATCCTCGGTGAAGCCGGCCTCGTCCTTTTCGAACATGGAGGCCATGACGTCGACGCCGTCCTTCTGCAGATCGGCTTCCTCGGGCGAGCGAGCGACGTTGACCTGCACGGTCACGGCAACTTCCGGGTGCAGGGAGACGCGCACGTCGAACAGGCCAAGCGTCTTGATCGGGCGTTCCAGCACGATCATCGCCTTGCTGACGACGGTGTGACCCGCCTCGTGCAGCGCCTCGACGATGTCACGAACCGACACGGAGCCGTAAAGCTGGCCGCTGTTCGACGACTGACGGATCAGGACGACCTGAACGCCATCGACCTTCTCGGCCGCCTTGGCAGCGTCGTCACGACGGGCTGCGTTGTCGGCCTCGATCTTGGCGCGGTTGGCCTCGAACACCTTCTTGTTCGCGTTGTTGGACCGCAGCGCCTTCTTGTTGGGCAGCAGATAGTTGCGCGCGTAGCCGTCCTTGACGGTCACGACGTCGCCGATCGCGCCCAGCTTCTCGATACGCTCGAGCAGGATGATTTCCATGGGTCCGCCCTCCTTACTTCACGATGTAGGGCAGCAGGCCCAGATGACGGGCGCGCTTGATCGCCTGGGAAAGCTCGCGCTGCTTCTTCGCCGAGACGGCGGTGATGCGCGAGGGGACGATCTTGCCACGCTCGGAGACGAAGCCCTGAAGCAGGCGAACGTCCTTATAGTCGATCTTCGGCGCATCCTTGGCGGCGAAGGGGCAGGTCTTGCGACGGCGGAAAAACGGGCGTGCCATTGGTCAGGTCTCCTTATTCGCCGTCGTTGCTGGTGGCGGCGCTGTTGCTGCCGCTGTCGTCGCGATCACGTCCGCCGCGACCGCCACGGCCACCGCGCTCACGCTCGCGCTCGTTCTTGCGCATCATCACCGAAGGGCCACCCTCGAGTTCCTCGACGCGGACGGTCATGAAGCGGATCACGTCTTCATTGATCTGCGTCTGACGCTCCAGCTCGGCGACGACGCCAGCCGGCGCGTCGATGTTGAGCATCACATAGTGAGCCTTGCGGTTCTTGGCGATCTTGTAGGCGAGGTTCCGAAGACCCCAGCTCTCCACCTTGGTCACCTTGCCGTCCTGGGCTTCGATGATCTTGGCGGCATTTTCCGCAAGCGCATCGACCTGGGCCTGAGCCAGATCCTGACGCGCAAGGAAGACATGCTCATAATATGGCATGGTTCTATGCATCCTGTGTTGGCCGATCGCTGATGGCCGCCCCATGCGAACCACCCCTCCGGCTGTCGTCTCAAACAAAGAAATCGCGCGACGAAAGGCTTTCCGTCCCGCGAAGCGGCGGCCTATGACGGAAAATGCCGCTCAAGGCAAGAGCGCAATCTCCGGAAAAGCCGGGAATCGCTAGCGCTGGAACTGGCGTGACAGCGCGTGATAGAGCTTGGGCCGGCAGATCTGCGAGCTGACCCAGTTGGCAAAGATCGCGGTAGCGAAGAGAGGCAGGATCATCGTGCGATCCGCCGTCATCTCCATCATGATGATCGAAGCGGTGAGCGGCGCGCGGACGACGCCGGCGAAATAGCCGATCATGCCGAGCAGGACGACCGCGCCGTGCGGCTGATCGGGGAAGATGAAACCGAGGAGCTGGCCGAAGCCCGCACCCACCGAGAGGGACGGCGCGAAAATGCCGCCCGGGGCGCCGCTGACGGCTGTCGCCAGCGTGGCGACGAGCTTGGCGGGGCCGAAAGTCCAGGAAACCTCCTCGCCGGACAGGAGCGCGCGCGTCGTCTCATAGCCGGTCCCCCAACTGATGCCGGCGGTGAGGATGCCGGTGATCGCCACGACCAAGCCGCAGACCCCCGCGACGAGCAGCGGCCTTGCCCGCATGGCCCGCGTGAGCGGACTGCGCGACCAGGCGATGGCGATCAGCGCCCGCGAGAACAGGCCGCCCGCCACGCCGCCCGCGAGCCCGGCCACCGGGGTGAGCAGCAACATCGACGAGATCGGCATCGACTGGTTCATGGCGCCGAAATAGACGTAGTCGCCGGCCAGCCAGAGGCTGGTGATGCCGGCCATCATCACGGCAGCCATCACCACGATGGCGATCTTCTGCTCGAACGCGGCGGCAAGCTCCTCGATGGCGAAGGCGACGCCGGCGAGCGGCGTGTTGAACGCGGCCGCCACGCCCGCCGCGCCGCCGGCGATGATGATCCCGGCAGACACCGGGACGCGTAGCCAGCGCTGCACTGCCGCCATGATCGCCGCGCTGATCTGCACCGTGGGCCCCTCGCGGCCGACCGAGCCGCCGGCGAGCAGCATGCCGAGCGTGCCGAGGAACTTGAAGCAGGCGGTGCGCAGGGAGAGCAGGGCCCGGGCTTCCGGCCGGTCCGGCATCCGGGCGGCGGCCATGGTCTGCGGAATGCCCGATCCGCGCGCTTCCGGGCACCATTGCCGCGTCATGTAGGTGACGGCCACGAAGAGGGCAGGCGTGACGATGAGCGGTGCATAGGGAAAGGCATCGGCGACGCCCACGAAGAGATGCTGCGCGGCCTCACCCAGCTTGGCGAAGAGCACCGCGACGACACTGAGCAGCAGGGCGCCCCCGATCGCGCCGATGCGGCCGCGCAGCACGCGCGCGTCCATGCGGCGAAGGGCCGGCGGGAGCTGAGGCTTGACCATGTCCGGACTTCCCTATGGACTGGGCCAAGGCGATACAACGGGAATATCCCGATGATCGGGGGATGAGGGCGAACGTCCCTCATGGGCTTCGACCCATCCGGGCGGCGGTGGCCCGCAACGGGTCTTGCTAGGGACGCCCCCCGCGACTAGGGCGCAGAGCTTTAGAACAAGCGGGGAATTCAGGCCGTGCGTGCATTCATCTTTCCGGGGCAGGGCAGTCAGGCAGTCGGCATGGGCAGTGCCCTCGCGGCGGCCTCGCCGGTTGCGCGGCAGGTCTTCGAGGAAGTGGACGAGGCGCTGGGCCAGCATCTCTTCCGGCTGATGACGGAAGGCCCGGAAGGCGAGCTGACGCTCACCGAGAATGCCCAGCCCGCGATCATGGCCAATGCGCTGGCGACGCTGCGCGTGCTCGAAGTCGAGGGCGGCATTGCCCTTGCGGAGAAGGCCGAGGCCGTGGCCGGACACAGCCTTGGCGAGTACAGCGCGCTGTGCGCCGTGGGCGCCTTCGACCTGGCGACGACGGCGCGGCTGCTCAAGACGCGCGGACAGGCCATGCAGGCGGCCGTGCCGGTGGGCGAAGGCGCGATGGCGGCGCTGCTCGGCGCCGACATCGACAAGGCCGAGGCCCTGGCGGCCGCCGCGGCCGAAGGCGAGGTCTGCACCGTCGCCAACGACAATGACCCGGGGCAAGTCGTCATTTCCGGGCACCGGGGCGCGATCGAGCGCGCGATCGCCATGGTGAAGGACCATGGCATCAAGCGCGGCGTGCTGCTGCCGGTCTCCGCGCCGTTCCATTGCCCGCTGATGCAGCCTGCCGCCGACGCGATGGCGCGGGCGCTGGAAGCCACGCAATCCCCGGGCGCCTTCCTGCCGGTCTACGCCAATGTGACGGCCGCGCCGGTGACCGATGCCGCGACGATCCGCCAGCTGCTGGTCGAGCAGGTGACGGGCCGGGTCCGCTGGCGCGAGAGCATCGCCGCCATGTGGGCGGCGGGCATCACCGAATTCGTGGAGTTGGGCGGCAAGGTGCTCACGCCCATGGTCAAGCGCATCGCGCCCGAGGCGGACGCGACCAGCGTGGTGACGATGGACGATATCGAGGCGCTGGTCGGCCGAATCTGAGAAAGGAACGCGGCATGCAATCCTGGGACGAGCGCTTCGGGCAGGCCGACCTGGCCTATGGCGACGGGCCGAACGACTTTCTGGCCGAACAGGTCGGCGCCCTGACGCCCGGCAATTGCCTGTGCATCGCCGAAGGGCAGGGGCGCAACGCGGTGTGGCTGGCGAGCCAGGGCTTCGCGGTGACGGCGATGGACCAGTCCCCCGTGGGCATGGCGCGCGCCCGCGCCCTCGCCGCGCGGCAGGGCGTGGCGCTGGCCACGGAAACCGGCGATCTGTCCACATGGGACCTGGGTGAGGCGCGCTGGGACAATATCGTCTCGATCTTCGGCCATCTGCCCGCGGCGCTGCGCCGCGACGTCCATGCCCGCGTGGTGAAGGCGCTGAAGCCGGGCGGCACGTTCCTGCTCGAAGCCTATACGCCCGAGCAGATCGACATGCCGGGCAGGGGCGGGCCGGACGTGAAGGAGATGCTGGCCGATCTCGCCACGCTCCGGGAAGAACTGGTCGGGCTGGACTTCGTGCTGGCCCGGGAAATCCATCGCGAGGTCAATGAAGGCCTTTATCATCATGGGCTGAGCGCCGTCGTCCAGATCGTGGCGCGCAAGCCGGCGGGAGAATGACGATGTTCGATCTGACGGGAATGACGGCGCTGGTGACCGGCGCGAGCGGGGGCATCGGCTCGGAAATCGCGCGGGGGCTGGCGGCGCAAGGCGCGCGGCTCGCGCTCTCGGGCAGCAATATCGCCAAGCTGGAGGCCTTTGCCGCCGAGCTGGGCGGGGACCATGTCTGCGTGCCCTGCGACCTGGGCGACAGCGCCGCCGTGGAAGCGCTCGTGCCCGCCGCCATCGAGGCGCTGGGCGGCAAACTCGACATCCTCGTCAACAATGCCGGCGTGACGCGCGACAATCTCGTCATGCGCATGAAGGACGATGAATGGGAGACCGTGCAGCGGATCAACCTGGAAGCGGCCTTCCGCCTCATCCGCGCCGCTGCCCGCCCGATGATGAAGGCGCGCTTCGGCCGCGTCATCTCCGTGACCAGCGTGGTGGGCGTCACCGGCAATCCGGGGCAGGCGAACTATGCCGCCTCCAAGGCCGGACTCATCGGCATGAGCAAGAGCCTGGCGCAGGAGCTGGCGAGCCGGGGCATCACCGTGAACTGCGTGGCGCCCGGCTTCATCCGCTCGGCGATGACCGACGCCCTGAACGACGCGCAGAAAGGCGCGATCCTCGCGCGCATCCCGGCCGGGGCGCTGGGCGAAGGCGCGGACATTGCTGCCGCGGTGGTCTATCTTGCGAGTCGCGAGGCAGGCTATGTGACGGGCCAGACGCTGCACGTGAATGGCGGCATGGCGATGATCTGACGCAGGCGCGGTCCGGCTGGCGGATCGCGATGCGCGCGAGTGGGGGAAGCGCGATGACGAGACATGGACTGGTCGCCGGCCTGTGCGGCGCCTTGCTGCTGGCCATCGGGCAGCCGGCGCGGGCGGCCGACAACCTCGCTTGCGCCACCGCCCTGATCGATGAACCGCTGAGCGCCGCTGTCTTCGCGACCTATCGCCGGGAAGGCGACATGGGCGCGGCGCTGATCGAGCGGGCGGGAGAAGGCTTCTTCGATTGCGCCGAATCCGGCGGCTGGTCGGATGCCGCCACGGAAAGCGCGCTGCGCGTGATGTTCGGCGAGATATTGACGCGCGGGCTGGCGGCCCGAGTTCGTGCCGCTCGGGGTGGACGTGGAGACGCTGCGCGCGTCCACCGAGGCCTTCCTCGCGCAGCTCGCGCCCGAGGCCCGGCGCGGAGTCGCCAATGGCGAAGTGAGCGACGACAGCGGCGAAGCGCTGGTCTACCAGCTGCTCAACGACAAGGCGGTGCGCGAGGACCAGCTGAGCGGCGACATTCCCCGCATGATCGGCGAATATGCCGCCGCGCGGGCCAATGCCGTCGTTTTCACTGCCGACTTCGGGACGCAATGAGGAACTGTCGGGAGGTTGCTAGCCTCTTGTCACGTCCTGCCCTTCGCACTAGGGCATCTTTCGATATAGAGATCAAACCATAGTAAAGGACCACTCATGAGTGAGACCGCGGATCGCGTGAAGAAGATCGTCGTCGAGCATCTCGGCGTCGAGGCGGACAAGGTGACCGAGGACGCGAGCTTCATCGACGATCTCGGCGCGGACAGCCTGGACATCGTCGAGCTCGTCATGGCTTTCGAGGAAGAATTCGGCGTCGAGATCCCCGACGATGCGGCCGAGAAGATCGCCACCGTCAAGGATGCGATCGATTTCATCGAAGGCAAGCAGTAAGCGCCTCGGCGCTGCGCCCGCGTCATGCGCGGGCGGCCTGAAGATTTGGACGGCTCTCCGGTCGCGGGCTCGCTCGCCAGAGGAGGGCCGTCTTCATTTATCGGCCGCGAGGCGCGGGAGCGGCCGGCTCATCGAAACGGGAGAGTGATATGCGTCGTGTCGTCGTAACCGGGCTGGGCATGGTCTCGCCATTGGGCGGGGACGTGGAAACAAGCTGGGACAACATCATCGCCGCGCGATCGGGCGCGGCAACGATCACGCGCTTCGACGCGACCGACTTCCACACCAATTACGCCTGCGAAGTGAAGCCTGCCGACCACGAATATGGCTTCGATGCCAACAAGCGCGTGGATCACAAGGTCCAGCGGCAGGTCGATCCCTTCATCGTCTTCGGCATCGATGCCGCCAGCCAGGCGCTGGAAGATGCCGGCCTTACCGACATGAGCGAGGAGGAGCGCCTGCGGGCCGGCTGCTCCATCGGATCGGGCATCGGCGGCCTGCCGGGCATCGAGAGCGAGTCGCTGGTGCTGGAGCACAAGGGCCCCAAGCGCGTGTCGCCGCACTTCGTGCACGGGCGCCTCATCAACCTGATCTCCGGCCAGGTCGGCATCAAATATGGCCTGATGGGACCGAATCACGCGGTCGTCACGGCCTGCGCGACCGGCGTCCACTCGATCGGCGACGCCGCGCGGATGATCGCGATGGACGATGCCGACGTGATGCTGGCCGGCGGCGCCGAAAGCGCGATCTGCCCGATCGGCATTGCCGGATTCGGGCAGGCACGCGCGCTTTCCACCGGCTTCCGAGACGATCCGACGCGCGGCAGCCGCCCCTATGACAAGGACCGCGACGGCTTCGTCATGGGCGAGGGCGCGGGCGTGGTCGTGCTTGAGGAATATGAGCGGGCCAAGGCACGCGGCGCGAAAATCTATGGCGAGATTTTGGGCTATGGCCTTTCGGGCGACGCCTATCACGTCACGGCGCCGCATCCCGAAGGCGCGGGCGCCTATCGCTCGATGGAAATGGCGATCCGCAAGTCCGGCCTCTCGCTGGCCGACATCGACTATGTGAATGCCCATGGCACCTCCACTCCGCTCGGCGACGAGCTGGAGCTGGGCGCGGTGCGCCGGCTGTTCGGCAGCGCGATCGAGAGCATGTCGATGTCCTCCACCAAATCCGCGATCGGCCATCTTCTGGGCGGCGCGGGCGCGGTGGAAACAATCTTCTGCCTGCTCGCCATGCGCGACCAGATCGTGCCGCCGACGCTCAACCTGGACAATCCGAGCGACAGCTGCGCGGGCGTGGACCTCGTCCCGCACGTGGCCAAGCAGCGCAAGGTGCGCGCCGTGCTCAACAACAGCTTCGGCTTCGGCGGGACCAATGCCAGCCTGGTGCTGAAGGCGATCTGAGTCATGCGGCGGATCGGCTGTCTCGTCTTTGTCCTGGCAGCCCTGATCCTGGCCGCGCTCGCTTTCAATTTCGTGCATGGCTGGACCAGCGAGGGTCCGCTCGAGAAGGATGCCGTGGTCGTGGTGCCGGAAGGCGCCACGCTGCGCTCCATGGCGACCCGGCTGGAGGAGCAGGGCGTCATTGCCTCGGCGGACAGCTTCCTCCTGCGCGCGCGGGTTCTCGGCGCGGCCGGCGTCATCAAGGCCGGCGAATATGAGGTGCCGCGCGGCGCCAGCAACGCGCTGGTGCTGGAGATCCTGCAGAGCGGCAAGACGATCAACTATCTCGTGACGATCCCGGAAGGCATGCCGTCCATCCTGGTGCATGAGCGGCTCATGGCCAATGAGGAGCTGACCGGCGACATTCCCGTGCCCGAGGAAGGCTCGGTGATGCCGGACAGCTATGCCTACCAGAAAGGCGAATCGCGCGGCGCGGTGCTTGCCCGGATGCAGGATGCCATGACCCGGTTTCTCGAAGAGAAGTGGAAGACGCGCGCGCCCGATATCGTGGTGAGGACGCCCGCTGAAGCCATCACGCTTGCCAGCATCGTCGAGAAGGAAACCTCGATTCCCGCCGAGCGGCCGCTCGTCGCCGGAGTCTACGAGAACCGGCTGCGCACGGGCATGATGCTCCAGGCCGATCCCACGATCATCTATCCCATCACGCGCGGCAAGCCGCTGGGCCGGCGCATCCGCCGCTCCGAGATCGATGCCGTCAACGACTATAATACCTATGCGATGACCGGCCTGCCCAAGGGCCCCATCGCCAACCCGAGCCGCAGCTCCATCGAGGCCGTGCTCAACCCGGCGAAGACCAAGGCGCTTTATTTCGTCGCTGACGGCAAGGGCGGCCACATCTTCGCGGACACGCTGGAGCAGCACAACGACAATGTCCGCAAATGGTTCGAGCTGCGCCGCCAGCGGGGCGAGATGTAGGCTGGCCGGGGCCGGCCATGCATTCACCCCGCGGCGCAATCCTCAGCGCAGCGCGCCCCGGCGGCGAAGCCAGCGGGCATAAATCCACTGCGCGATGGCGAGCAGGACGATGATCGCCGGAAAGATGGCCGAGGACGGCCCTTTCAGCGCCAGCAGGTCCGTGCCCAGGAAGGCGTAGCCGAACTGCACCAGCACGGCGGCGACGCACAGCAGCGAGAGCAGCACGGCCAGCCGGGAGCGCATCAGTAGCGCGATCGCGCCGAGCGTGCCGGCCGCGACGGCGACCAGATAAGCGGCCCAGGCCCATGCCGGCATGGTGGCCCAGATCTGCGCCTGCACCGGATCCGTCGCGGCGAGCGCGTCGAGATCCATGGTCGACTGCATGACGAAAGCCGCGCAGCCCAGCAGGTTCCAGAGCAGGAAGAGAATGGCCGGCCAGATGGGCGCGCGGCCTTGCGAAACTTTTTCCATGGCATCCCCCCATAGATCGTTATCATGGCAGCATGCCCGATCTGCCCGGAAATGCAATCGCGCGCGCTGACGGCAGCGTGGGGACGGCGGGGCGCCCCGGCGCGCCGGCGCCGATCATCGTCTCGGCGGAGCTCGAAGGGGAAGCCCAGGCCTGGGCGGAAGGGCTCCGCCGCCGCTTCTATCTGCCCGAGCGCAACAAGGTGCCGGCGCATGTCACCTTGTTCCGGCACTTGCCGCCCTCGCTGGAGAACGAGCTGCGCCGGCTGCTTGCCGAATTCGCCGCCGAGCCGCCGCCACGCGCCCGGATCGGCACGCCTTACGCGCTCGACGGGGGCGTGGCGATCGTGCTGGAAAGTCCGGACCTGCTCGACCTGCACGCGCATCTGCGCGCGCGCTTCGACCATCATCTGACGCCGCAGGACGATCATCCGCCGCGCCTGCACATCACCATCCAGAACAAGGTGGCGCCGGATGTCGCGCGCGCGACGCTTGCACTGCTCAGGCAGACGGTGCGTCCGCGCCCGGTGCGGATCGCGGCGCTGGCCTGCTGGCATTATCGGGATGGGCGATGGGATCTCATCGCTCGCTACGCCTTCCGGGGGCGGGGCTGAGTCGATGGGGCAGGGGCTTGGGCGAGTGCTTCATGCCCGGCAGCCTCATCCCTGCGCGGCGGCCAGTTCCTTGAGGGGAGTGTCGGCATCGGCGAGCCGATCGCGGTCCACCCGTGTGCCATCGACCACCAGCGCGCGGCCCTGCACATAATCCTTCGTGCGGTTCACGCAGTCTAGCGCGACGACATGGCCCTGGCGCAGATAGACCACCGAGAAGCTGCGCGTCGCCGGATCGCCCCGCACGACCCGATCGTCATGGGCGACGGAAAGCCCGACCGTCTGCAGCCGCAGATCATACTGGTTCGACCAGAACCACGGCACGGCATCATAAGGCGCGGGCGTGCCGATGATGTGCTGGACGGCAGTGCGGGCCTGATCATTGGCATTCTGCACCGATTCCACGCGCACGCGCCGCCCCTCGGCGAAGCGGTTCTCATGCGCGGCGCAATCCCCGATCGCATAGACGTCCGGCAGGGAGGTGAGGCAATATTCGTCGACATCCACGCCATTGCCGCCGCTGGCCCCGGCCAGGAGCAGCGGTCCTGTTTCCGGCACGATGCCGATCCCCACGATGACCGCATCGGTGGGAATGATGGTGCCATCCGCCAGGCGCACGCCGGTGGCCCGGTCCTGCTCGTCCGCCTCGATCGCCTCGACGCCGCAGGCGAGGCGCACGTCCACGCCATGCGCGCGATGCTCATCCTCGAAGAAAGCCGAGAGTTCCGGCCCCGCCACGCGGGCCAGCACCCGGTCCAGCGCCTCGATCAGCGTGACCTTCTTGCCCAGCTTGCTGAGCACGGCCGCCGCCTCCAGGCCGATATAGCCGCCGCCGACGATCGCGAAGCGCTCCGCCTGCGGCAGCACGGCCATCACCGCATCCACATCGGCGCGGGTGCGCACGGTGAACAGCCCTTTCGCGGTGCCGCCGGGGCAGGACAATCGCCGGGCCACGCCGCCGCCCGCCCAGATGAGCTTGCCATAAGTGAATTCCGCGCCGCTGGCGGTCGTCAGGCTGTGCTCGGCCGGCTGCAGCGCCTTGACCCGCTCGCCCAGGAACAGCTCGATGCCCTGATCCCCCCAGAAATTGCGCGGACGCAGCAGGATGCGATCGAAGACCTTCTCGCCCGCCAGATAATCCTTGGAGAGCGGCGGGCGCTCATAGGGATATTCGGTTTCGCCGCTGATCAGCCCTACCGTCCCCTCGAACTTGAGCTGGCGCAGCAGGATGGCCGCCTGCGCTCCGGCGTGTCCGCCACCGACGATAAGGCAATCAAAATGCGGCATCCACCATCCCCTGCAGCCTGCGACGAGCGCCGCACTTGCCAGAGAAACACGGGCCAATCAATGTTGGGGACAGCCCATTGACCGTGCGGATCGGGCTGCGTATAGCGCCTCGACCAATCGCCAAGGCGGTTCCCGAAACGGGGCGGAGTAGCTCAGCCGGTTAGAGCAGCGGAATCATAATCCGCGTGTCGGGGGTTCGAGTCCCTCCTCCGCTACCATTCCTTGATGCGGAAGCTTCCACCAGCTTTCAGATTTTAGCTAATCGAAAGAAAAGCAGAGTTTCGCGGTATCGAAATGAGCGAGGTGCCATATCGTTTTGAGAGAGAGTCACGACTTTGGATTGGGTGCCGCATCCGCCGTTCCTTGGCGGGAACTGGTTACTCGCTGCAGACCTGCGAAAGGCGGTGTGCGCCGGTGTCGATCTGAGCTCGAGGAAGGGAAGGGGTCGCAAGTCGGTCCCGACCTTCGAGAAAGTTACGCGGGACTGCTGCGAGACGATGAGGGTGGCTGGAAGGATCAGCGACATGCGTCCTGGATATTCAGCTTCGAGCGGCATGTGTTCCCGCACATTGGCAGCAAGACAGTTGCGGAGGTCGATAGCGCGGCGGTTCTGACTGTGCTAGAGTCTGGCTCAGGATCTCCGATATTGCGAAACGCGTGTTGCAGCGTATCGGCACGGTTCTCGACTTCGCGCACATCAAGGGGCTAGTGCCGGAGGAGGTCTTGCTGCGATCGGTGATGCGAAGGTCTGCTGCGCCAGAACCACCGGGTTACTCACCGAGCCGCCATGCCGCAGGGAGACGCGCCTGCCTTGCTGAGGGCGCTTACAGCTTCCATCGATCTTAAGGGGACGCACTCCGACTCACCGTTCTGACCGCCGTTCGCTCGAATGAGACGCGACAAGCGACCTTGAGCGAGTTCGGCCTCGACAAGGCGATATGGTCGATACCGGCCCCGCGGACGAAGATGGAAGAACCGCACGTGGTTCCGCTGACTCCCGCCGCCCTCAAACTGCAGCGATCGATACAGCGGCATCACCTTGAGCTTCACGGAACCGTTAATCAGACGGCCTTTTGTTCAGCGCCTTGCTAGGCAAGGCTATCAGCGACATGACCATGCTGAAGGTGATGCGGGACATGAAGATCAACGACGCAACAGTTCACGGGTTTCGTAACACCCTCACCGACTGGATGGCTGGGTGTATCAGTGCCCAAGGAGGTTGCGGACAAAGCGTAGGCGCACCGCGTTCCCGCCGCGGTCGAAGCTGCATCCCGGCGGACCGATTTCTTCGATCGTCGTCGCATGTAATGAACGAGGGTGCTGTCCGTGGTCGCCATCTCGGCCTCCTGCTCCTTCAAGATCGCGATGATGTGCTCTTCGCTGAACCTGCTGCGCTTTATCTTCGTCCGACCCCTTCACCCGCGGACTCCACTCAAAATCAGCCACATTTCAGGGGGGGGCGTCATGATATATCTCTGAAAAACAACGGGTTTGCAGGTGAGGGACGTTGATACCCACTGCGAGCGCAACTGTCCCAATGGCGTTGATGACGGAAGGCGATAGTTGATAGTGATACGCGTTCGAACTAGTCAGCCTAATGCCAAGGGAGAGTCGTTGAATGACCGCCTATTTCGAGATTGAGGATGTTAGCTGGATCGCATCCGAAGCCCGTCGAATCTGGGCTAACGACCCCGGCGAGCACAACCGTCTGTATCATCTCATGGGTCAGCAGCCTGAGCCGGAGCTGCGACTTCCCCCGTGGCTCGATCTCTCGATGGATCCCTATGGGCCCGATTATCACAATGAGATACTGAAGCTTTGGCAGGCTGTGTTCGACCGCGGCAGTGGAACTGCCGGTGCGCATTACGACATCGGAGAGCATGAACAGGATGCGGCGTATAACGAATGCCCCATCCGATTTCCGGGTTATTTTGCGCGACGTGATCCCGGCGCGGTCCAGCATGCGGGCTATGAGTTGGCGATGCTGGGTGATATATTCCTTCATTCGGGTCTGAGCAGCGGCAAGCATGCGCTGGAATATGGATCGGGCCCGGGTAACGTCGCCATTAATTTGGCCCGTATGGGTGTTTCGGTTGATACTGTAGATATTTCAACTACTTATTGTGATCACATTGCGCGTAATGCAGAATTTTACGGAACGGCTCTGACACCGTTCAACCTTCCCTTCGGCGCCAATCCGCGGGGAGAGGATTTTCGCTATGATTGCATCATTTTCCACGCAGCTTTTCATCACAGCCTGGATCATGCGGCGCTGATTGGCAGCATCGCGCGGCAGCTCAAGGATGACTGCGTTATCCTGCTTTCGAACGAACCGATCTACGACGATTTCTACTGCCCCTGGGGGCTGCGTCTCGATCCGGAGTGCATTTCGGTGATCGCGGGACGGGGATGGATGGAGTTGGGTTTCCGCTTCGACTATCTACGCAACCAGTTCTGTCGGCACGGGCTGCACCTCTACCGGATCAGGCAAACCTTCTCAGGAATACCGCTCTATGCGGCTAGGAAGGTCGCTGGCCATATTTCCTTTGCCCTAGGCGATTATCCGGCTGATATGCTTAACGGAGTTCATGGACCGGAACCGATCGGCACCTGGACGACGGGGAGCGCGAGCATCCCGATCGCGCCCGTTGCGGGCGCCAACAAGGTGGTTGTCCAGCTCGCCAATTTCCTGCCGTTCGAGCAGGAAGTCACCTGCCTGTTCGGCGAGGACCGCACTTCTATGTCCCTGCCAAGCGGCGGGGAGGCAACGATCGAGCTTTTGCTCAATCCGTCGCAGCCTCCCTTCGTGATCGACCTCATACTGCAGTCTTCGGTTGTCAGGCCAAGTGAACGCGTAGCCGGCAGCACCGACGATCGCGAATTGGGCATTCTCCTTAGATCCCTGACTTACAGTTGATCCAGGACAGAGAGCATGCCCATGGCTAAAGAAGCAGGCCCCACGCCTACCGGGCTACGCCTGCCGCCGGTACTATGAAAACAGGCGGCTCCGTTAAGCTATCCGGGTTGTTGAGCACGTGGCCATTCTGGTCATCAGATTGGCCTGCTGCCGGTTGGCGGACAGCGAGATAAGGTGTTTTCATCTCTCGGTAGAGCAGAAATGGAGAGGAGGAAGTTCAGCCGCGAGTTCAAGCTTGAGGTGGTAAGATTGGTCCGTGATCGGGGATTGCTGTTGAGCCGGCTGCGCTTCATTCCGTCCGACTCCTTCACGTAGGACCCTACTCAAATCGGCCACATTTCAGCGGTGCACGTCAGAGCGGAAGAAGCCGGAGCAGTCGAAAATAGAGCGGCTGCGCCGTGAAGTGGCCAAGCTGAAAGCCGAAAGAGACATCCTAAAGGAAGCCCTCGCATACTTCGCGAGGAACTCGATATGAGGGTCACCTTCATATCGAAACACCGAACGTCCCACACATCCATCCCGCCGGCCCGATCCATCGGTGCTTTGCACTGCACCGGCAGACACGATATTGACTTTGCCGATTCCCGTCGTTGCCAGAACGATGTCGTGCCCATGGGCGCTGATCCTGCGGACGGCGGGCCAGGTGTCCGACAGGGCTGTGCCAGCGCCCGGCAGAACGGCATCGGCTTCTTCGGGCAGCGCGGCGAGCAGAATGATGCGCATCGAATCAATGCCCTTCGAACGTCACGAGCGAGGCAGGTGTCACGCCCTCAGCGCGGAGGCGTTGGCCGCCGCCGAGTTCGGGAAGGTCGACAACGAAAAGGGCCTGCTCGACGATGGCGCCCTGGCCGCGCAGCAGCGCGACGGCAGCGAGCGCGGTACCGCCGGTGGCGAGGAGGTCATCCACAAGAATGATCCGCTGGCCCGGCTTCACGGCGCCCAGATGCATCTCGATCCGGTCGGATCCATATTCGAGGGCGTAGTCGATTCCTACGGCCGGGCCGGGCAACTTGCCTTGCTTGCGGAGCATCAGCTTGCCCTTGCCCAACGCGTAGGAGAGACCGGCCGCCACGATGAAGCCGCGCGCTTCGATCCCGGCGATCAGGTCGATGTCCGCCGGATCGAGGGATGAGGCCAGCCGATCGATGGTTTCGCGGAAGGCATGACCATCCAGCAGCAATGTCGAGACGTCGCGGAACATGATGCCGGCGATGGGATAATCAGGAACTGTCCTGATTAGGGCTTTCAGGTCATCGTTGCGAGGGGGAAGACCCTCGCCCAATCTCAAGGCATCGCTCATCGTCGGCTCCGTCAGGTGAAGGTGGCTTGGCGTCTATGCCGGCCGATGGCCATGATCGCCAGCGATGGGGAAGGGCGCTAACTTTACATCCGCTGGTTATTGCGTTTATCGCTGGCTCACAACGGGTCGGCCAGGATAATGAGAGCATATACTCCGATTTTGCGGCTCGCGCCGCTGTTCTGCATACTCGCTACGTTTCCAGCCTTGGGACAAGTCGAAAATGCGTCCGACGCCATGCCAGCCGAGTTCATGCCTTCGGGTGCCGTTCAGTCCTCGGACATGGCACTCCGAGCGCGCGGCCCGTCCGGGCTGGAGATTCGGGCGCCCCGGCTTCTGGCCAGCGAACCACGGGCAGAGCGGCTGTCTCTGCTCGATTTTCCGGGAGCAGGCCGTGCCGGGGAAGGCGGGAGATCGGGGCTCGCGAACGTTGAAGAGCGAGGCCCCGAGCCGACGCATCATGCCGTTGGAAACCCCGATCCGCTGGATCGGATCAGCGCCCTCTCGGCCGTTACGCCGCCCCCGGCTGCTCCGCCCGAGCAAACGGGCCGCATGATGGATGGCTTCGACTCTGCCTCGGATTGGGCAGCAATCATCAGCGAGTATCTGCGGACCTTCTGGCGTCAGATCGGTCTGGTAGCGGCAATGGCGCTTGCGGCCGGCCTGTTGTTCTGGCGTCTGGGCGAGCGCAGTCGCGCGGATGATCCAGTGGTTGTCGCCGATGAGGTGCCGGTCGAGGCTCATCATCGCGATGGGGATGCCTATAGCGAACCGGTTCAGGAGACTGCCGTCGCGGTGCTGCAACCAGGCGCCGCCACCTTGATGGAGGCGGTCGAAGCGATGAAGCGGGCGGAACAAGCGCAACGCACCTCCGCCTGAGGTCTGCCACGACCATCGCCCGCGACTGTTGCCGGTGCTGGCAAAGAGAAAGGGCGCACCCGCGAGGATGCGCCCCAAGTCTTTCGGTGGGCGACCCTGAAGCCGCCCCCCTTTGAAATTACTTGATCTCGACGGTCGCGCCGGCCTCCTCGAGCTTCTTCTTGATTTCCTCGGCTTCCGCCTTGGCGATGCCTTCCTTGACAGCCTTCGGAGCCGACTCGACCAGCGCCTTGGCTTCGGTCAGGCCGAGCTGCGTGATGGCGCGGACTTCCTTGATGACGTTGATCTTCTTGCCACCGTCGTTGACGAGGATCACGTCGAACTCGGTCTTCTCTTCGGCAGCCGGGGCATCGCCACCAGCGGCGCCGCCAGCCGGTGCCGCGACGGCCACGGCAGCAGCAGCGGAGACGCCCCACTTCTCTTCGAGAGCCTTCGAAAGCTCGGCAGCCTCGAGAACGGTTAGGGCCGACAGCTGGTCGACGAGAGCGTTGATATCAGCCATTGTATTTCACTCCATTTTCTAGGCGGGCATTGGGCCCTAAGTCAGTTGATTGCAATTTCACGCGGGATGCCCGGAAGATCAGGCGGCATCCTTGGTGGCGTATGCGTTGAACACGCGCGCAAGCTGCGCGGCCGGCTCCTTGGTGACGACAGCGAGCTTGGTCGCCGGCGCCTGGATGAGGCCGATGAGCGTCGCACGCATCTGATCGAGCGAGGGCATGGAAGCCAGTGCCTTCACGCCTTCGGCGTTCAGCAAAGTGGTTCCCATGGCGCCGCCGACGATCTCCAGCTTGTCGTTCGTCTTCGCGAAATCGATCGCAGCCTTCGCGGCCGCGACCGGATCGGAAGACGTCGCCAGACCGACCGGACCGACGAGCATGTCGCTGAGCGCGGCATAGTCGGTGTCCTGGATGGCGATCTTGGCAAGCCGGTTCTTCGTCACCTTGTAGGTCGCGCCGACCTCGCGCATCTTCTGGCGGAGCTGGGTGGACTGAGCGACGCTCATGCCCAGATTGCGGGTCACGACGACCACGCCCATCTCCTTCAGAGATGCGTGAAGCGCGGAAACGACCTCGGTCTTTTCATTGCGATCCATGCCATTCTCCTCTGCGGCCTGCCGCTGGGACGAACCCCGCCGCGCGGCCGCGTTGCACTAAGCCAGACGCGACCGTTCACCGGCCGCGCGCGGCATGTTTGTCCGAGGGGAAGGGTTGACTGGACCCGCGCCAGGAGGGCGGGCAGACCCGGAAGGCAGCTGCACGCATGCAGGCCGCACTCCGGCGAGAACTTTTCCCCGTCTCGGCTGGATATTAAGATGGCCCTTGCCATCGCCAGCTGTCTCGGACGGTATGCCGGGACGAATCCCGGCAAGCGTCGCGCCGATAAGCGGAACGGCGCCGAAATGCAACATCTTTGACATGAGGTCCCGGGCAGCGGCCGGACTGAACACTGGCATGGCGCGGGCCGTGAACGACCGCGCGCCAATCCATAATCCATTCAGTGAATGGTCATGGAGTCGCCGCGCAGGGTGACAGTGCCGAGCTTCTCGAGCGCATTCTGGCCCATCAGCGAGACGGGAAGGCCACCTTCCACGACGGCCGCATTGATCTTCTCGATGCGCTTGCCGGCCATGTCGATCTGGTCGATACGCGCCCAGCGCATGTCCGAGGAGCCGCCGACGGTGCGCATGCTGCTCCGGCTCGTCAGGCTTTCGTAGGGAATGCCCAGCTTCGCTGCGTCCACCCGGTTGAGCACCACCACCGTGGCACCCGTGTCGACCACGAAACGGATCGAATGGCCGTTTGCCTTTCCCTCGACATAGAAGAGGCCATCCTTGTGCCGGCGGATGGTCTGGCTGGGCAGGGCAGGCGCGATCTCCGCACGCCCAGCCTCTTCGACAGCAGGCGTCACCGCGATATTCGCGACGGGACCTGCCGCCCGCACCCCGTTCCCGGCGGATGGGGCAGTCAGGGCCAGCATAGTGAAGCCTGCCAAAGCGAGGATGCTGCCGAGTTCGAGGTGAATTCTTGCCATGGCGGGAGGATGGGGCGTCCTTGCCCAACATGTGGTTTTGCGATCCGGTTAACGCGCCGTTTACTGATTTGCGGCCGAAACGCCCCTTGCGTTTCCAGGACCTCGGGGCCGGGCGGTCCAGCCCGGTGCTGCGCTCTGGAAGTTTACAAAGATGACGACCCGTCAGTGTCATCTTCCGCTTCCGTGACCGTTGCGGAAGGGGCGATGCGCCGCATGCCAGGGGCGGTCCCGGCAAGGCCGTGTGGCCTGACCGGAGGGCGAAAGTCATTCAGCAGGAAAGATGCGCGCATGGCCTTGTCTCCTTCGACGGGAAGAGGTCTCCGGCAGGGCTGCCATGGCGGAGGGGGTGTAGGACAGGGAAAAGCAAGGAAGACGGGATGCATATCAGAGAGGAGAGATTGCAAGACGTCAGTGCGCGTGAGGAAAAGGGATGCCGGGCGCGAACAGGCCTGGAAGGCGCTGATTGGCCTTGGCAAAGAAAACCCCGCCGCGATCGGGTCGCGACGGGGAATTTGTGAGTTGGTTCGGCGCCTGGAAGCGCCGGTGCCGGCAGATCAGGCGCTGGCGACTTCCGCCACGTCCACCTTCACGCCCGGCCCCATCGAGGACGAGAGCGCGATCTTGCGGACATATTTGCCCTTCGAGCCCGAGGGCTTCGCCTTCACGATCGCATCGACGAACGCGTCGAAGTTCTTGCGCAGGTCCTCGTTCGAGAAGCTGGCCTTGCCGAGACCGGCATGGATGATGCCAGCCTTCTCGACGCGGAACTCGATCTGGCCGCCCTTGGCCGCCTTGACGGCCTCGGCGACGTTCGGCGTGACGGTGCCGAGCTTCGGGTTTGGCATCAGGCCCTTGGGACCCAGCACCTTGCCGAGGCGGCCGACGAGACCCATCATGTCGGGCGTCGCGATCACGCGGTCGAAGTCGAAATTGCCGCCCTGGATGTGCTCGAGCAGATCCTCGGCGCCGACGATCTCTGCGCCGGCAGCCTTGGCCTGCTCCGCCTTGTCGGCGCGAGCGAACACGGCGACGCGGACTTCCTTGCCGGTGCCGGCCGGGAGCGTGACGACGCCGCGGACCATCTGGTCGGCGTGACGCGGATCGACGCCGAGGTTCATCGCGACCTCGACCGTCTCGTCGAACTTGGCGGTGGCGTGGGTCTTGATGAGCGCGATCGCTTCATCGACGCCGTGCAGCTTCTCGCTGTTCACGGCCGCTGCCAGAGCCTTTGCCTTCTTGCTGATCTTCGCCATGTGCTTAGCCCTCCACCACGGTCAGGCCCATCGCGCGGGCGCTGCCTTCGATGATCTTCGTCGCTGCCTCGATGTCATTCGCATTGAGGTCGGCCATCTTGGCCTCGGCGATCTCGGCGAGCTGAGCGCGCGTGATCTTGCCGGCAGAGACCTTGCCGGGCTCCTTCGAGCCGGACTTCAGGTTCACGGCCTGCTTGATGAGATAGGTTGCCGGCGGCTTCTTGGTGACGAAGGAGAAGCTGCGATCCGCATAGACGGTGATGATGGTCGGCAGGGGCGTGCCCTTCTGCTCCTTCTCCGTCGCAGCGTTGAACGCCTTGCAGAATTCCATGATGTTGACGCCGCGCTGACCCAGCGCAGGGCCGATCGGCGGCGAGGGATTGGCGGCTCCAGCGGGCACCTGGAGCTTGATGTAGCCCGTGATTTTCTTGGCCATGTGTCTCACTCTGTAGTGGATGCGCCGCGCAAGCGAGGCATGCATCCGGTTCAAGCTTAGCGGTCAAGCGGATGGCCCAAGGGCATTCCTCCCGCATGCTCCCTGTCACCAAGGACAGGAAGCGCGCGCCTATAGCGCCCCGGTGCGAGAAAGGAAAGGTCCATTGTGAGCGCTGATTGCGCTCGGGTTCACGCGCGCGTGTCGGGCCGCTGCAGCAGCCGGAAGCCACTCATGGTGCCTTCACCGGCACTTCCCAATGACGGACTTCCCTTGAAAGAATAGCGCGATATATAGCGGCGTATGGAAAATCTCGAAACCGGTGATAATGCGGGCGACCTGATCGCAGAGTTTGGACATCTGTGCCTTGGCAGCCGTCTCAAGCGGCTGGGCGAGCGCCTGCAGAGCGGTGTGGCATCGCAACTCGTGGCCCGGGGGCTCGCCGTGCAGCCGGGGCAATTGCCTTTGCTCTGGGCGTTGCGGGAGGAAGGACCGCTCCCCGTCGGAGCGCTGAGCGCGCGTCTGGGGATCAGCCAGCCGGGAGTCAGCCGGATCGTGGCCGCCCTGCAGAAGGATGGGCTCGTCATCGTTACCGGCGTCCGGCGTGACAAGCGACAGCGGCGCGTCGCGATCAGCCCGGCCGGGGATGCGCTGATGGCGGATCTATCCGCCAGCCTGTTTCCCGCCGTCCGGGATGCGGTTTCGGCGCTGTGCGACGCAGCGGGCCCCGATTTCCTCAACCAGATTGCGCGAATGGAGGAGGCATTGGCAGTGCGGTCACTCGACACACGGATCGCCGCGGCAGGCGCTGGCGGGGAGACGAGGCATGGCTGACTCGCCCCTCGACCGGCCGGTCTGGAATGCGCTCACGGGTCTTCAGGCACATCATGCCCGGCGCAACGATCATGCGGTGCGTTTCCTGCCCGATATCGGGCCTCTCGCGGCCATGCGCACATTCGATGAGGCCGGTCTTGCCGCCATCGCCGCGCTGGCCGCGCCCGGCGAACTGCTTGCCATGATCGAGCGCGATAGCGTGCCTCATCCGCCGGGTACGGTGCTGGAGCGCATGTCCGCTGCCGTGCAGATGGTGGCCCTCGATCCGCCCCCGCCGGTGGACGATCCCAGGATCATCGCGCTCGGCGAAGCGGATGCGACGGAGATGCGCGCGCTTGCCGAATTGACCCAGCCCGGCCCGTTCGCCGCGCGGACCCATGTGCTTGGACGATTCTGGGGCGTGCGGGAGGAGGGCGGACGGCTCATCGCCATGGCAGGCGAGCGCATGCGCCTGCAGGGACATGGCGAGGTCAGTGCCGTGTGTGTCCATCCCGACGCGCAGGGGCGGGGGCTCGGCATGCTCATGTCGCGCACGGCCATGGCCAGCCTCGCCGCACAGGGCCTGCGCCCATTTCTCCATTGCTACGCGGACAACGTAGCGGCCATCGCGACCTACCGGCGCTGCGGGCTTCAGGTTGCGCGGGAGATGGTCATCACCATGTTCCGCAAACCGGCCTGAAGGCCCGGGGGGGCTGCGACATGGGCGCCAGGCGTGAGTGGCGTGATCCGATGCCGGGACATGGCGTTGACCGGCTTGCGGCGCGGCGATAGCCTCGCGTCCGGCGATTTTCGTACGTCGCGGCGCGCCGGGAGGGTTCAGATGTTCCGATTGCTTCATTGCCTCGCCATCGTCTGCATGGCGATCTTCCCCTCGTCGCGCCTCGCTGCCCAACCCGCGTCGTCCGCGCAGCCGCTGGAGGCGGTGATCACCGAGGCACTGGCGGTCAGGGAAGGGGAGCCGGGGACGCCGGCCTTCGCCGCTGCCGCCGAGGCCTATCGCGGCGTGCTGGCCAAGGCCCGCGAGATCGATCGGGACCGGCTGGGGCTGGACGATCAGGTCGATCATGACCTGCTCATTGCGCATGTGCGCACGCGCCTCTTCGAGATGGAGACGCTGCGTCTTCATGAAGTGACTCCCGCCTTCGTCTTCGCGCTGGAGAAGACGAACCGGTTGTTCATTCGCCCCGGGGCGCTGTCCGACGGCGCGGTCAAGGAAGCGGCAAGCGAATTGCGGGCGCTGCCGGCGGTGCTGGCCCGTGCAAAGCAGAATCTGAAGAATCCCGCCCGGACATGGACGGAAAACGGCATCTATCAGGCCTATTATGCACGGCTCCTGCTGAAGGACTATGTTCCCACGGTGTCGACCGACGACCCGGCAGTGAAGCGTGACCTCATCGCCGCTACCGGCCCGGCGCTTGCGGCCGTCGATGACTTCGCCCGCTGGCTGAAGACGGACCTGCTGCCCCGCTCGACGCGCGCGCCGGCGTGGAAGCCCGAGGAAATCGAGTTCTACCAGTTCGTGCAGGAACAGCTGGACGACTACAGCGTCGAAGAAATGCTGAGGATCGCCGAAGGGGAGGAGCGGGTCCTCCTCACGGAAATGCGCGACCTAGCGCGCCAGATCCATCCGAGCGGCGACCTGCGCATGACGTGGGAAGCGATGAAGAACGAGGCGCCGCCATGGGATCATGTGGTGCCGATGGCGCAACGCTACGTGGACATGATGAGCGACTGGCTGCGCGGTCCCGGCGCGCACATCGTCACGATCCCCGACTATATCGATTATGGCGCGCGGCTGACCCCGCCCATGGGCAGGCGGATCCTATCCTTCGGCGGCGCCACCGGTGGACCGACCGTGGCGGGCCGGCAATCAGGATATTATGTGCTGACCCCGCTCGAAGACATCCTCACGCCAGAGGAACGGGCCAGCCGCATCAAGAGCTATAATCCCTACTGGACGCACGTGATCTCCTATCACGAATGGCTGGGCCACAATGTGCAGATCGCCTCGCGCAACCAGCATGTCACCCGGCCGATGCGGCGCGCTTATCGGAGCGCCTATTTCAGCCAGTCCTGGTCCTTCTATCTCGAGCGACTGATGGAGGAAGAAGGGTACTACAAGACGCTGCCCTATATGGAGGAGCTCAAGACACGAATGGCGCGGCGGCAGATGCGCATGTGGCGCGTCCAGCGCATTCTCACCAAGTTGCGCATGGCCCGGGGCGAAATGACGTTTGATCAGGCCGTGGCCGCTTATGTCGAGAAGATCGGCATGGAGCCGACCAATGCCTTCATCGAGGTGCAGCGGGATTCCCAGACACCGGCTTCCCCGGGGCGCGAGATCATCGGGGAGCTGGAAATCGTGAAGCAGCGCGAGGAATATAAGCGCCGCATGGGCGAGCATTATTCGATGAAGCATTTCCACGACACATTGCTCACTTATGGGGACCTGCCCTTCAAGCAGATCCGCATGCTGATGTTCCGGGAGTAGGAATTCCCATGGCCTTGCCATCCCTGTCTCTCGGCCTGGATGCCGTTCTCACCGGTCGACCGGCGCTGCTCGCGCCCGGCGTGACCAGCGCGATGGGGAAAGTGCCCGTGGCAGGTCCGGTGCGGATCGGCTGGCTGGGGCTGGAGGGCGACACCGTGGCCGATCCCGTCCATCATGGCGGGCATGACAAGGCGGTGCATCTGGTGCCGCAGGAACATTATGGCTGGTGGCGCGAGGCGATAGGGTCGCATGACCTGCTGACGCGCCCGGGAGCTTTCGGCGAAAATCTCGCGACGCGCGGCGCGACGGAAGTCGACCTCTGCCTTGGCGACCGCTTCGAACTGGGGACGTCCTTGCTGGAGATCAGCCACGGGCGCCAGCCATGCTCCAAGCTCAATCATCGCTTCGGCCGCAACGACGTGCTGGCAAAGGCCGTGGCGAGCGGCCGCTGCGGCCTCTATCTGCGCGTGCTGCGCGAGGGTGACGTGCAGGCCGGCGAGCCTATGACTCTCGTTGCACGGCCGCATCCGGACTGGCCTGTTGCGCGGATATTCGCCCTGCTCATCGGGGGAGGGCACAAGCGAGACCCTGCCGGCGTGGCTGCGCTGGCGCGCATGCCGGTGCTGGCGGAAGCCTGGCGGGGGCGGGCGGAGGCACTGGCCCGCTGATTGCGCCATGGCGAGAGGGAAGGAAAAGCGCGGTCCGCATGATCACAGGGCCGATGCCGGCCCCGTGGAAGCGGAAGTGCGGTGCTGGCTTTGTGGGAGATTGCTCGGCCGACGCATCGAATGGCATCACCCGGTCCCGAAAGTGAAGGGCGGGCGCCTGACCCGGCCCGTGCATCCGATCTGCCACCGAGCGATCCATGCCAATTTCAGCAATGGCGAGCTTCAACGCACCGGCGACGATGTCGCCGCCTTGCAGGCAGCTCCGGCGATGGCTTCATTTCTGCGCTGGATCGCTGACAAGCCATGCGATTTTCATGCGCCGACGCGCAGACGCCGGGTTTAGAGACCGGGCGGGACATCCCGCACCGCAGGCTCAGTGAGCGCGCAGGCGCTCGATGGCTTGTGCCAGCGCGACGTACAGCTTGCCGATGTCCGACGACACCATGGTGAGCGCGAGCGTGCTGCCATCTCTGGTCGCCATCACGGTGCGCAGCAGGGCCTCGAAGTCATGGATGTAGCGGTTCACATGCTCGCGGAAATCCGCATCCTCATTGTAGAGCGCATGGACATATTTGGCGTCCGCGCTGCTCACCAGCCTCGTTGCCCGCCGGGCGAACAGTCCCTGATCGCCCTTGAGATAGGCCGTCCAGTCCGCCTCGGAGACATCCTTGTCGAGCCATTTGTTGACGTCGATCGCGCGTTCGTTGAGCGAGGCGATCAGGCGGGCCGAGCGCTC
Organism: Sphingobium lignivorans; assembly: GCF_014203955.1. Taxonomy (NCBI): domain Bacteria; kingdom Pseudomonadati; phylum Pseudomonadota; class Alphaproteobacteria; order Sphingomonadales; family Sphingobiaceae; genus Sphingobium; species Sphingobium lignivorans. The sequence goes on along the minus strand of NZ_JACHKA010000001.1, from coordinate 2,193,946 downwards.
GGCCATCAGTTCGCGGTCCTGCCCCTCGATCCGCTCGGCATTGCTGGCAATGGTCCGCTCGAGCGTCTGGCTGGCATCGGTGAGGGTGAGCATCTGCCGGGTGAGCTTGTCGGTCGCGCGATGAGCCGCTTTCACGGCTTCGTCCGCCACGGACGTCAGCCGGGCGAGATGATCCGTCACGACCTGCCCGACGGCCTTGTCCATGGCTTCGCCACTTGCTGCGCCCAACGCGGCAGCGGCTGCCGGGATCGCCTCCGCAATCGCCGCGCGGGCCCTGTTGGCAGCGGCATCGGCCGTTTCGCGCACGCGCAGCAGCGCCTCGATCATCTGCGGCCCGACCGACTCGCCCAGCCGCGCCATGCTGTCGCTCGCTTCGCCCACGGCTTGCGCGAGCGCCGCGACTTCCGCCTTCTGGGCCGCAAGAGCCTGCTGGGAGCGCTGAAGCGCCTCGCCGAGCGCGGCAGCATGGCCCTTGGCGAGATCGTCGGACTCGCGAAGCTGGCTGACGACGCCGGTGGCGACAGCTTCCACGGCTTCGATGGCCGGACTGGCGTCCCGGATGCGGTCATGCAGGGCGCCGAGCCGCGTTTCCACGCGCCCCATCGCCGTCGGCAAGCTCTCATCCAGCTCGCGGACCCCGGAATCGAGCGCGACCAGCAAGGCCTCGGCCCGACGGACGAGCTGCTCGGAACTGCCGTGGCCGTCCTCGATGGCATCCACCAGCCGCCGGGTGTCGCCGGAAAGCTGCATCATCGTCGAGGACAGCCGTTCGGTGCGCGCCATGGCGGACTGTTCCAGCGCATTGAACTCGCCGGCCAGTTCAGTAACCCCGCGCGCCGTGCTCTCCAGCCAGGCGTTGCTCTTCTCAGTTTGGCCCATGATCCGGGCGTCCAGCGCATCGAGAATGGTTTCGATCTTGCGGCAATGCTCGGCGAAGCGCTCATGCGCGTTGCCGGCGGCGCGATCGATGCTCGCCCGGCTCTCCTCGACCAGCGCGGCAAGAGCGACATTCTGCGCCTCGATGCGCTCCTGGGTCGAAGCGAGCACGCCCTTGACCCGATCGAGTGTCAGATCGATCCGCGCGGAGGAGAGCTCCGAGAGACCGGCCAGTTCCTCGCCGGCCGTTCGCGTGCCCTCGCGCAGATCAGCAAGCTGGTCCCCCAGGGCCTTGCCTGCATCGAGCAATTGCAGCCGCACTTCCTCGGCGATGAGAGCCGTGGACTGGAGCTGCTGATCAAGCGAATCGTGGCGATGGCCGATCTCGCCGCTAGTCCGGGCCAGCGTCTCCCCCAGTGTCGCCAGTCGGTCCTCAAGGCGGGGCAGCGCCTCGCTCATCGTCGCGATCCGTTCGCTCAGGTCCGTGAGGGTCGCGATGGAAGCACCCGTACTCTGCTCGATCTGGGCGGTCTGGGCGCTCATGGCCTGGACGGTGCCGAGGATCGCGCCGGCAGATTGGTCCGCCATCGCCGCGAAATCGCGTGTCTGGTTCATGAAAAGGGCCTGGGCTTCGCCGAGCCGGATGGCGGCGCGTTCAGCCTGGCCGACCGTATCCCGCGCGCCGGCCAGCATCGCGGGGTTCATGCCCTGATCGCGACGCGGCCTCGCAAGCCATGCGGCAAGCCCGCCGAGCAGCACCAGCGGTGCGGCAAGAACCGCAACCAGATTGACGAGAGGCGCGAAGCGAAGCGCGATGTCAGGATCGACGCCGCTTGCCGCCACGAGCGCAATCCAGCCGATCGCTGCGAGCGCAACCAGTCCCAGGCCGGCGAGACGCACGAAGCCGCGTCCGGATTCTTCAGAATAAGAGGTTTCCTCCACGGCAGCCTGTTCCGAAAGAGACGCAGCCGTCTGGCCATCGCTCCGCGGGAAGCGATCCGGAAAGGCCGGTTCATTCCATCCGGAGTCAGATTCGCGCAATCGCGCCAGCCAGTCATGGCTCATGCCGTCTGCATCCCTTGCCGGTTCGGAGTCCGGGCCCCCTGTCCCTGAGTGGGACGGATTATTCTCTTTTTTGCGCCCTGTCATGGGCTTGTCCTTAACATTTTAGCCTCGCCGTGGAACCGAATTTTACGCCCTGTTTACGTTTGCCGCCCTATTTTCAGCGCATGGCTTATGACCCCGGCACTCTTGAAGCAGCCCTTTCCGCGGCTGTCGGATCGGACCTCGCGCTGATCGCTGAATTGCGCCGCGCGTTCATGGAAAGCGCCGAAAGGCAGCTCGATCTTCTGGCCCGCGCCCGCTGCGACGCGAACTGGACCATGGCAGCTCTCAAGCTCAAGGGATTGTGCGCGAGCTTCGGCGTGAACAGCGTGATGGACCTCGCTGACGAAGCCCTGGAAAGTGCCCCCGGCGATCCGGTCATCCTGCGGCGCATCCGCGATGCGATCGCTCTGGTCGAAGGCGAAACGCGGGACTGAACGCCCGCCGGAAATTTTTTTCATTTCGCACGCGCGGCATGCAACCAACGCGCCGGCAGCACGTTTCATCGACGCCCGCTGTCCACTGCAGACCCGAGCAGCGGTCAACACTGCCCCGCCTTGGCGGGGCTTTTTGTTAGGAGCGTTCGCCGGCGATCGGCACTTCGCCGTCCCGGCCAGCCCGCGCGGCCTGTCTGCGCAAGACGTTCACGCCCTCCGCTTGCATTCAGGCTGTCTCGCCGTCAGACAGGAGGCATGTCGAAAGCCCTGGATTAGCACGTCGGATGGCGCTTGTTGCCTTGCTCAGTGCGCGCGATGGCGCGCGCGACCATGCTGATGGCGATCGGTCCGGCTCGCTCATCGAGTTCGGGGGACAGCCGCTCGTGGGGTATCAGGCGCGCCTGGCCGTCGCGGCCGGAGCCGAACGCGTGCTCATTCATGTGGATGAGGTTACGCCGGAGCTCTCCCGGCTTGTCGATCAGATTGGCGGCCCGCGCGCACCCGAGGTGGCGCTTTTCCAGGACATGACCATTCTCGCTCGCAGCCTCGCTCCCGAGGACCGCGTGCTTCTCATTGCCGAGAATATCATTCTCCCTCCGGATACGCTGGCATCATTGCTCGTGGCCGGGCCGGCGGCAGTGCTGGCGCTGCCTGCTGTTCCTGCTACCAGCGACCTGGAGCGCATCGATGGTGGCGCCGTCTGGGGCGGCGCGCTGTGCCTTCCCGCGACTCGCGTGCTGGCCACGATCGACATGCTCGGCGAATGGGATCTGGCCCTCACTCTGCTGCGTCGGGCCGTGCAGGATGGGATTGCGCGCGTCGCGCTGTCGCCGGAAATGGTGATGGAGGGGCGGCTCGCGCTGGTCCATGACCAGGAGAGCGCAGACCTCGCGCTGCAGGCGCTCAGCGACCGCAGTCAGGCCGATCTTTCCGGACGCGCAAGCGGGCTCGGCAGCCTGCTCGCGCCTGTCTCCCGGGCGATGGTGCGCGAACTGGTGCGAAGGCAGATCGATCCTTCCCTGCCGGTTGCCCTCTCCTTGTTGCTTGCCTCGGCAGGGCTTGCCCTGGGCCTGAGCGGCTGGATGATCTCCGCGCTCGGCGTGATGCTACTGGCTCTGGGCACATGCGATCTGGCCCGACAGGCCGCGCTGGTGACACTGCGTGTCGCCGGCCCGCCGTGGCGCGAGCGGCTGGTGCACGGGGCTGGCCTCGCTCTTCTTGCCTTGTCGGGCCTGCATCTTTCGGGAGGTCAGCCGCTGATGCTGGCGGGCGCCGGGTTGCCGGTCTTCCTGATCGGCGTGCTGGCGCTTGCCGATGAGCGGGCGCCACCGGCAGGTCTGTGGACCCGCTGGGCCCGCCTCACCGTGCCTGCCGCGACACTGATCATTTTCCTGGGCTATCTTCTCGGTCGGCCGGACGGCGCTTTTGCATTGCTCGCAGCGCTCTGCGCGCTGATCGTCACCATACGCCTGTTCCCGGGCGTGCAGAAGGTGGCGTGAGACGGGCGCCGCATGCAGCGCTCCTGCTGAATCCACGCCGGGAATTTAGGGCCTATTAAGGCTGTGGCGTTAAGCACGTGCCATGAGCATGGCCAATGATCCCGTCGAGCAGCGCCCCTATGGCGTGGGCGAACGGCCAGCCGCGCGCCTCTCGCGTCGCCTGATCGAGGATGTCCGCCACGGCACCGATCTCGCATGGCTCGCCGCGGCTGCGCCCCGCCGGTGGACGGACGCATTGCTCGCCGAAACCCGGTTCCATCTCGCCGGGATGATGAACACGATCGAGCTCGCCATCGGCCTGCACGTGGGCGATCCGCATATCGAGGCGCTGCTTTCCGATCTCGGGACCGGCTATGCCCGCCGTGCGATCGAGAGCGATCTCGACCTGCTCTCTCCGGAATTGCTGGGTCATTTGCGTCGACGCGCCGCGGTGGCGCTGCTGCTGCGTAACGATGACGCGCCGGGCGGCCCGGCGAGCTTTGCTGCATTGGCTTCCGGTGCTGGCAATGACATCTATATCGAGGCCTTGACGGCTCTTGGCATAGCGGAGAAGCGCTGGTCTGCGCCGATGCTGCTGGATGCGCCGATGCGGCCCGACCTTCCGGCCGAGCATTATCATGATCTCGCATGGACGGTTGCCGCATTGCTGATCCGGGGCTGCGAGCGCTTTCCCGGCCTCGAAGCGCCTGCGGCGGTCAAGGCGATCGCGCGGGCGACCGAACAGCTGATCGGCCGCCACGACGAAGGCCAGGGCGCCTTCGCGCTGGCCCGCCGTTGCGCGCGGAGCCTTCCCTCGGAGACGCGCCATGCGCTGGCATCGGCCGCTCTCGTGGACGCCAGGCTTCTGCTTTTCGCCGCGCTTGCAGAAAGCGAGACGGGACTGCCGCTTGACGACGTGCTCGACGCCATGATCGACCTTCGCGATGAGCCGCGCCTCGCCCTGCTGCGCCTCATGCGGGTGGGCGATGCCGTCGCTTTCCGCGCCGCCGAACTGCTCGCGCCGCTGAATGGCATGGCGGCGGGCGGCGACGCTGCGCTGGTCGCCTTCATCGAGGATTATCGCCGCTATACCTCCGATCGCGCCGTTTCATGGCTTGACCGGATGTCCGGACCCCGTGCCCTGGCCGACAAACTCGCGCTGCTGGACCGCGTGCGATGATCGCGCTCAAGCCCGCCGCGCAGGCTCGGCTGGATCATGAAGGTTCCATCCTCTCGGCAGATGCCGCGCTTCTGCGCCTGCAGGTCGAGGCGGGCGGCGATCCGAACGGGCCGCTGGCCGTGCCGGCGCTCGCGCAACTGGTCCGTCTCGTCCGCCGCTTGTCGATTCCCGTCTCCCGCGCGGTCGAAGTTGTCGACGGAGCATCCGATGCCAGCATGTGGGTCCAGATCCGTCCCGACGGGGAAGGCTATGCGCTGACCATCGTCGACTGGCAGACCCGCGCGCCCGAGGAACCCGCTGGCGATCTCAGCCCTGCGCCGGGGGAGGAGGGCGCGAACGGCTGGTCCTGGCAAGTCGACGCACGGCTGCGTTTTCGACGCTCTCAGGAAGCGGAAGTGATCGGGCACGAGCCGCCACGGTCCGGCGAGCCGCTGACGGGCTATTTCCTGCTGGATATCGTCGCAGAGGATGAGAACCCGGCCATGCCGCTTCTGGAGGCGCTGGCATTGCGGGTGCCGTTCCGGGATCAGCCGGCACGGCTGCGCGCCGATCCGTCCATTCATTATCGCCTGTTCGGCGAGCCGCTGTTCGACAATGTCGGCGGCCTGACGGGCTATCGTGGACAGGCAGTCCCGGCCGTCATCCATACCGACCTGTCCGCCGCGTCAGCCAGCCCGTCATCGGCGGAGGCAGGCCGGATCTTCAGCGCCGATCTTGGCCGGCGGCTCGATCAGGCCCTGCGCCAGCCGATCGGGCGGATCATCGCCAATGCCAGCACGATCAGTGGGCAGCTCCAAGGCCCCCTGCGGCAGGACTATGCCAATTATGCCGCGGATATCGCGGCGGCAGGACGGCATCTGCTGGAACTGATCGACGACCTTGCCGACCTGCAGGCGATCGAGCGTCCGGGCTTCACGACAGCGAAGGAGGAAGTCGACCTGGCCGATATGGCCCGTCGCGCCGCCGGCCTGCTGAACCTCAAGTCCGCCGCTCGCCATGTCCGCATCCAGACACCGCCTCTTGGAGAGCGGGCGCCGGCATGTGCCGAATATCGGCGTGTCCTGCAGATCCTCGTCAATCTGGTCGGCAACGCGGTGCGTCATTCGCCGGGGGACAGCACTGTCTGGGTCCGTGTCGATGTCGAGAATGGCCGCGCGCGGGTCGTGGTGGCGGATCAGGGCGGGGGCATCGATCCCGCCGACCATGAGCGCATCTTCGAACGGTTCGAGCGTCTGGGCCTGAGCGGCGAGGAAGGCAGCGGCCTAGGCCTCTACATTTCGCGCCGGCTCGCCCGTGCCATGGGCGGCGACGTGACGGTGGAAAGCGCACTGGGCCAGGGCGCGCGCTTCACGCTCGATCTGCCGAGCTGGACGGGGCAGTAAGCCGGACAGCCAGCCCGCGCCCGCTACGCCGCGACGGCCTGCCGCCGCCTGAGACCGCTTTTCGACAGGCCCAATCGGAGATTCCTACTCCGACAAGCAGAATCCGCGCAGCGCCCGCGCATCGTGCAGCGCATTGTGGGGGACGCTGCTGTTTCGCGCACTGCTGAACCCTGTCGCATCGATCAGTTCCAGGCGCAGGCTCCGCAGATTGATGCGCTGGCCCGGCCCCGTCACCATCAGCGCGCAGAAGTGGGCAAGGTCTTCAGGCCAGTCGGCCAGGATCCACGGGTCGGGATCTCCCTGAAGATAAGCCTCGAGCTGTTCTGCGGCCTGTACGCGGTCAAGCACATGATCGACGCCCGGGGGCACATGACGCAGATAGGGAATGACATTGCGCTCGACCCATGGGTGAATGGCCTCAGGCAGCGGCAGCGAAACGTAGAATTCCTGATCGCCATGCTCGGGGACCAGGGCAAGGCTGATGAGCATCCCCCCAAAGCCATTATATTCGGTATCGAGAAAATATCGCATGTGCATCCAGGGGTGGTGAGAGGGAGTCGCGAGCGCAATAGCGCCCCGGGGCCGTTTGCGCGATCATTTGCACCGCGATATTTGCGTCCGGGAAGCCAAGCTGCCAGTGGGGAGCGTGCGCGCCGGCCATCGGCGCGACCGGAAAGGATGATCCATGCAGCCCCGCGAACTTCTTGGAATCGCCGACGTTCCCGGTGGAGAGCCCTTGCGTCTGTTCCGGCGCGGCAATGATTTCATGATCGTGCTGGATCGCAATGAACTGATGAACAGTCGCATGAGCGGATCGGAAGCTGCGCTGGCCGTCATGACGCTGGATCGATTGCCCGGCCGCGGAAAGCGGCATCTGCTCGTCGGCGGCTATGGCATGGGTTTCACCCTGCGGGCCGCGCTCGCGAAGATGGATGCTGGCGAGACGATCACGCTTGCCGAACTGGTGCCGGACATCATCGTCTGGGCGCGTGGGCCCATGGCCGACCTGACCGCCGGCTGCCTGGACGATCCCCGGGTGAATCTCGTCCAGGATGACGTTGCCGCGCTGATCGATGCGGGGCAGGGGACTTATGATGCGATCCTGCTGGACGTCGACAATGGGCCGGACGGGCTCACGGTGGCCGCGAACGATCGCTTATATTCCGCGAGCGGGCTGTCCCGCGCCATGCGGGCGCTGCGGCCCGGCGGCATCCTTGCCGTCTGGTCGGCCGGCCCGGACGAAGCCTTCACGCGCCGCCTGCGCGCTGCGGGCTTTGTGGTGGAGGAAGTGGCGGTGAAAGCGCGCGATAACGGCAAGGGACCGCGCCATGTCATCTGGTTCGCGACCAGGCGCCGGTGAGGGGGGCGGAAAGGCATTTCCGCAAACTAACCTGTGTAAATGCAAGGCCTTGAACTCTTCCCGATGGGAGCGGCGGATTACCGGAGAACCGCATGCAACCGCCCTATCATCGTCTGGAAGAATTCGTACCGTTGACGGGTTCGGACGAGGGGCTGGTCCGGCGGTTCGCGGCGTCCAGTCGAAAGATCCATCGGGGCCACGCGATCCGGCGCGAGGGCGATCATGTGGGGGGAATCTTCTTCCTGATGGAAGGCTGGGTCGCGTCATCCATGATGCTTCGCGAGGGTCGGCGTCAGATCGTGAAAGTCCATTTGCCCGGCGACATGCTGGGTATGCCAAGCCTCTCCCTCTCACGTGCGGGGGAGACGCTGGAGGCCCTCACTGACGTCGTCGTGAGCGTGATTCCCTGCCCTGCTCTTGGTCGCATGTTCATCGAGAATCCGAGACTTGCGGTCGGACTGTTTCTGAGCACGCAGAAGGAGAGGGTGGCCTTGATGCAGTCCCTCTCATGGATTGGGGCGGCTTCGGCGCTGGAGCGCCTCGCGGCCTTCCTGCTCGATCTGCACAGTCGTCTGAACGCCGCCGGGCTGACCCGCGCGGATGGCTTCGACTTGCCGCTGACCCAGCAGCATCTCGCCGATCTGCTGGGGATAACGCCGGTGCATGTGAATCGCACGCTCAAGCGGCTGGACCAGGCCGGTTATGTCCAGCGGTCGCGCGGGCGCATCGTCATTGCCGATCTGGCGGGCTTGCGGGCAGTCGCAGCCAACGCACCGCCGCGCTTTGCCGATCATGAAGCCTGGACACGCCTGGGGTCTCCCTCGGGCAACCATATCCCCGATCCCCGAGCAGGATAGCCGGTCGAGAGGATCATTTCCGCGCCGCGTCGTCCTGCCAGTCCTCGTTACCCCGCGCGATCAGGAACGCGTGGATGGCTTCCGCCTGCGCCTTGCTCAACACATCGCTGAAGCCGGCCATGCCTTGCGCGGCGCGCGTCCCCTTGAGCACGATGTCGAGGAACTGCGCATGTGTCTCGCTGGTCATGTAGCGCAGGTCCTTGAGGCCGCCGCGTGCATTTTCGCCATGGCAGCGCGCGCACGTCTCTCCATAGAGCTGCGCGCCGAGCCGCACCTCTTCCTCGCTGGCGCGCAGGAAGGGCGGGCGGGGGAGGGCCGTGGGTGGCGGCAGGGGCGGCAAGGCGACACCAGAGGCATCCAGCCGGAAGACGAGCAGGCGCGCGGGCGAGACGCGGAAGCCGCCGGGAATCTTCGAAAGGCCCGCGACGATCGAGCCGCCCCAGCCGACATTCACCGCGACATATTGCACGCCGTCAATCTCATAGGTGACCGGTCCCCCGATGGCGACATTGTCGACCGGCATCTCCCAGAGCTTGCGGCCATCGTCGGCCCGATAGGCGGCGAATGTCTTTTCGATCGTACCCTGAAAGACGAGGTTGCCCGCGGTCGCGAGCGTGCCGCCCGAGCCGGGCAGGGAATATGGCACGCGCCAGGCCTCGCGCTGCTTCACCGGGTCCCAGGCCAGAAGATAGCCCTTCTCCATGGCGTCCGCCTCGGCCTGCAGCTTCCGGCGGAGGGCGGCATTCTCCGGCGTGGCGCCCGCATAGTCATAACCGGCATTGTTGCGGAACGGGACGAAACGGAAATCCGCGTCCCGCTGGCGTGCATAGACGATGGACTGCTCCATGGCCGGGAAATAAACGAGGCCGGTCTTCGGGCTGAACGACCAGGGATGCCAGCTATGCGCGGCAAGGAGGCTGGGCGTGATGCGCTGCGGCGTGGTGGTGAGGTGGACGCCGGGGTAAAGCACCGGCCGGCCAGTCTTTGGATCGACGTGGCTCGCCCAGTTCCCCGACACGAACTTCTCGGCCGAGATGAGCGCTCCTGTCCTGCGGTCCAGCACATAGAAGAAGCCGTTCTTGGGCGCCTGCATGATGACCTGGCGAGACTTGCCGCCAATCCGCAGGTCCGCGAGCATCATCGGCTGGGTGCAGGTGAAGTCCCAGTCCTCCTCCGGCACCATCTGATAGTGCCACTTATATGCGCCGCTGTCGGCATCGACCGCGACGATGGAGCAGAGGAACAGGTTGTCGCCTTTCCCCTCGCTGCGGAAATGCCAGGAAAGGGGCGAGCCGTTGCCCGTGCCGATATAGACGAGATTGAGTCGCGGATCATAAGCGAAGCTGTCCCACGCCGTGCCGCCGCCGCCATATTTCCACCATTGCCCGTGCCATGTCGGGCGCGCGATCTTCATGGCGCTGTCCGACGCCTCGCCATCGGGCCCGTCGGCCGGATTGCCGGGGACGGTGTAGAATTTCCACAGCCGGCGCCCCGTCTCCGCATCGAAGGCCGAGACGAAGCCGCGCACGCCATAATCGGCGCCGCCATGGCCGATCACTACCTTGCCGTCGAAGACGCGGGGCGCGCCAGTGATGGAATAGGGATAAGCGCGATCGAAGGTCTGGACGGTCCAGACCGGCTTGCCTGTCTTGGCGTCCAGCGCGATCAGCCGCCCGTCGAGCGCCGCGATGTAGATCCTGCCTTTCCACGCCGCGATGCCACGCGTGCTGGGGCCGCAGCAGGCGAGGCGCGCCCACTGCCGCTCGACCTGCGGGTCATGGGTCCACAGCTTCCTGCCCGTGCGCCCGTCATAGGCCGTGACGATGTTGAAGGCCGAGGCATTGTAGATGATTCCGTCGATCACCAGCGGCGTCGCCTGCACGCCGCGATAAGTCGCCAGATCGTCGTACCAGGCAAGGCCGAGGCGCCCGACGGTGCGATCGTTGATCTGGGTCAGCGGGGAATAACGCTGCTCGTCATAGCTGCGGCCGTGGGACATCCAGCTCCCGGCATTGCCCGGCGCATCCGGGGCGCTCATCCGGGCTGATGTCACATGCGCGGGCAAGGCGGGGGGCTGCGATGGGGGCTCGTCTCCGGCGCTGGCACTCGGGGACAGCATGAGCGCCAGCATCCCCATGACCGCTGCCTTGCCGAAACGCATAGTCCCTCCGTGCCCGCGCGGCGCTCATGGCCGCTTGCGGGCGCGATCCTGCCGTTCCTCCGGGAGAAGGCAATGTCCGTGCGCGATGGCGCTGCTGGATGAACTGGAAGGCGCGATGCCGGGGCAGCGAAGCCATGTTCCCTCAGGGGATCGCTTCCGTTACGAGAACGGCATGACCTTGCCAGCAGATTTGCCGCCGCCCGACGCGACACTCTATCTCCGCCCGATCTGGTTCGCCGACACCCCTGTGGGGCTGGCGGAAAGTGATGTTCGGCGTCTGGCCGGCGGGCTCATCTGGTTCCAGGCAGTCGAGGTCCGCTGGATCGACGGCACGGACGCGAGCGGCAAGGCGCAAGTGCCGTTGGGGTTGCTCGACCGCTGGCAGGCAGGGCTTTCCGACCGGCAGGCCGAGCGCATCGATGGGCTGATGGCGGGCCTCACAGCGTCGCGGGCGCCTCTGACTCTGGGCGAGCGGATCGTGCGCTTCGACACGCCGCAGGTCATGGGCATCCTCAACATGACGCCGGACAGTTTCTCGGACGGGGGAAAGCATGTCGACGCGCCGGAGCGGGCGGCCGATGCCGGCTTCGCGATGCAGCTTGCCGGGGCCTCGATCATCGATGTGGGCGGGGAATCGACGCGGCCGGGCGCTGCGCCGGTCTGGGAAGGCGACGAGATCGAGCGGACAGTTCCGGTCATACAAAGGCTGGCAAGAAGCGGCATCGTGGTGTCGATCGACACGCGCAAGGCCAGCGTGATGGAAGCTGCGCTGGCCGCCGGGGCGGGAATCGTCAATGACGTGACGGGCCTGACGCATGACCCCCGCGCGCTGGAGGTGGTCGCCGCAGCGGGTTGCCCGGTGATCCTCATGCACACCCCTTCCGCCGGGGAGGACCCGCATGGCGGCGCCGTCCGCTACAAAGCCGACGCGGTGGTGGACGGGGCGGCCGATCTGGCGGTTTTCGATTGGCTGGAAGCGCGGATCGCCGTCTGTCTCGCCGCGGGCGTGCAGCGGGAGCGGATCATCGTCGATCCGGGCATCGGCTTCGGCAAGGCGCTGCAGGATGACACCCGGATCATCAATAATCTCCCGATGTATCATGGGCTTGGAGTCCCGATCCTGTTCGGCGCGAGCCGCAAGCGGATCGTCGGCGCGTTGACGGATGGCGCGCCGGTCGACCAGCGGCTCGGCGGATCGGTGGCGCTTGCCCTGACCGCGATCAGCGCGGGCGCACAGATCGTGCGTGTGCATGACGTGCAGGAGAGCGTGCAGGCAGCCCGCGTCTGGCGTGGCCTGCGAGACGCGGCGCTGGTGGCGGGATGAGCTGATTGCCGATCAGGCTGGCGCGAGGAACATTGGCCGGTCGGCCGCGATGGCATCCGCTTCATTGCCGGCTCTGGCCCCTGCGCCAAGCTCGGCATCGGCCCGCTTCGGCAGCGCCAGGAGGCTGAGCGCATAGCCGATGATGGCACTGCCGCCATAGCCGACTATCGGCGTCGGGTAATTGCCCAGCGCGGCCGCGAGGATCGCGGTGAACCAGACGGCGCCGAAGACGGCGTAGATCTCGCGCCTCGCCCGATCGCGGGTCCAGCCTGTGATCGCCGGGACGAGGAGCAGAGCGCAGCCCCCCAGCACCGCCGCTCCGGCTGCAGCATGGACGTCGAAAGACGTGTAGAGGATCTGGTCGACATAGGGGACCGCCGGCAACGTGTCGGCACGAGCCAGCGTCATGGCAAAGCCGGTCACGCTCGCACCCAGTGCCGCGACGACATGCCGGTCGGAGCGCATCATGGCGAGGACGGCAAGGCTCGCCGCCAGCATGCCGGCCATGGCCCGGTCTGGCTGAAGTGCCATGGCAACAGCGGCGGCGATGAGGCCCGCCGTCGCGAGCGCGTCGCGGGTTCGCGCGAACAGGACAAGCGTCAGGGGAAGCAGGACCAGGCTTGGCTGGATGGACAATCCGCCCAGCTTGACCCAGCGTGCCGCTCCATCCGCCGTATTACCGAGCAGAGCGGTCGCCAGCAGCACGCCGGCCATCGCGGCGATCGTCCCGCCGGCCCATCTTTGCCCCGCGATCCGATTGCGGCCGAGCGTCGCCAGAACCGCCAGGCCGATCACGAGAGCGCCGACGTTGATCGCGAGATAGCGCGCCGGCGCCCCGGCAATCGCCATGTAGACAAGGCCAAGGATGACGGCGCCGATCGCGCATGTGATCCCGAGGCGGCGAGGGTGGGCGTTCATGGTGATCGAGCCTCCAGAGAGAAGACCGCCATCGCGAGTCAGCGAGGCGCGGCGATGAAGAAGATGCGTGGCAAGCGCGCGGGGCATGAGCCCGAACAGGCTGCCCAGCGCGAACAGAAGCGCTTCGGTGTCGTCAGGGATCTCGGCGGTCTCGCAGCGCACGGCCCAGCCCCATGACCGGAGCGAAGGCGGGAGCATGGCTTGCAAGGCCCGACAGGAGAGATCGGCAAGGCCGCGCCGCACGCCTCCGCTCATGTCGTCGCCTCGCGCCGTCCGGCTGCAGAAGGCACGGTCCCGACGGGCGGATTAGCGTGTGCAAGCTGCACACCGCTGGCGGTCAGCCGATAGGCATGTCGCGGCGGCCGCCCTCCCTCGGCCGGTTGCTGCCATTCCGCTTCCAGATGGCCCTGCGCTTCGAGCCGGATCAGGAGGGGGTAGAGCGTGCCGGACTTGACGCTGGCAAGCCGCGCCAGCTCGTAGCCATGGGACCATTTGCCCCGGGCCTCGAGAAGGACGGCCAGCACCATGCGAGCATGGGGCGAGAGTGTGCGGGTTCGAGTCATATGCGATAACTCTACCTATATAGAGTTATCGTCAAGCCTCCTTCGCGAGGAAAAGACAATGCGCGCGGCGGGGCGGGAAAATCACCGCTTCGGTGGCAGCAGCGCCTTGTCCAGCCTGGCGGCAACGCCGACGTTTCGCCCCGCCAGATTGGCGACATTGTAGCGCATCGCCGTGCCGAGCACCTGCGCCACTTGCGACAGCGTCAGGCCATAGTCGTCCCGCAGCCATTGGATCATGCCGGTGCTGGAGACCTTGAGCGCTTCGTCCAGCGTGCCGGCCTGGCCCAGCACCATGATCTCGTCCGGAGACTCGACTCGCGGCGCCGATACGCTGCGTCCGGGGATGAGGCCGACCGTCACGGTCACGTCCATGGAGGTCTCGAGCGCATATTGCGTCGTCTCGCCATCGCCCTGGAGCGCGTGGGCATCCCCGAAGTAAAGCAGCGCGCCGGGTTGCTGGACGGGCAGGTAGACGGTGTTGCCTTCCACGACCTCGTTGAAATCCATGTTGCCGCCAAAGCGGCCGGTATCGCCGGTGGAGATGGCGGGCATCCCGAACCCCGGCGCGACTCCCAGTCCGCCCAGCATCGGCCTCACCGGCACCGAGTAGCCGGCAAGCGCCCCCTGCGCCTTTTCGGGACGCGCGCGGCCGGCCTCACGATCGAGCAGCCATTTGACCGGCCTGCCGAGCGCGGCCGCTTCCGGGACCAGCGATGTGCCGAGCGCGCGCCCGACCAACGCATCGAGACTGTCGGCCCAGTCGCGGTTGAGCGCCAGCTTGCGGATATGCACGACCAGCGTATCGCCCGGCCTTGCGCCGGCGACGAAGAATGGTCCGGTCTGCGGATTGCCGAACAGCGCGCGGGTCTTGCCATGCTCGTCGACGCCGCCGGAATCGATCGTCGTCGTATGGATCGTGTCGCCGGGCCAGACGACGACCACCGGCTTTCGGTCGGCATTCCAGCTGTTGGAATAGTCGGTCGGCGTGAAGTCGATGGTTCGCGGGCCGCCGCTGCGCTCCGGAACACGCCAGCCGGTGATCGCGTGCGCGGCGCGGGCGGCGGGGTCATTGGTGTCGGGCATGTCGGCCATGCCGCTCAGGTCCGTCCCGCGCAGCCGCATCCGATAGCTCGAAACGCGGCCCCGACCGTCCGTGCCGGTCAGCGTCAGCTCATTGCCTGCCGAGCGCCCTTCGATCCGGTCGCCGTCCAGATCGCCGGTCACCCGGTTCTCATGCCTCTCCAGGGTGAGCGTTGAAAAGGCGGGATTGCCCCAGAGGTCGGTCCGGAGGATCCAGGTTTCAGCCGCCATAACGGGAGCAGCCAGTATCAGCGTGGAGGCGGACAGAAGCAGGGCGGCAGAGCGGAATGACGACATTGGCAGGCAGGCTCCCAGGGATTGGTTGGCGGCACGGCCTATCGTGCGCTCCGGGACCGCATAAGCGCCAATCGGTGAACGCCGGAACGAGTCGGTGAACGACCTGCGCATTCATGATAGCGCGGCGGGATGACGGCGTTTCGCATACTCTTGCTGCTGATGCTGTGCCTCGCGGAACCGACGGGGGCGGCCCCTGCGGTGCGCTGGACGCAGTGCGATGCTGCGCGGCCGTCGCTCTGTCGGCGGGTGATGCCGGAGCAGCTTGCTCTGGATATGCCGCGCACGACGCTTTCCGCGATTGTCACCGTTCCGCCCGATTCCATCCATGAGCCGTTGGCGGTGGATATCGATGCGATGGCAAGCGTGGAGATTCGCTGGAATGGGGTGCCGATCGGCCGCAACGGCGTGCCCGGTCCCGACCGGGCATCGGAAGTGCCGGGGCGTTTCAGTTTCAGCGCGCCTGTTCCGCCGTCCCTCGTCCGCGCCGGCGAGAACCGCGTGACGATCACATTGTCCGCGCATCATCTCTGGCTGCCGGTCGCTCAGCCGATCCACCGGCTCGCCATTGGTCCGCCGCTCGATGCCGACGCCTATACGCTGCGGCATTATCTCCCGACGCTGGCCACTCTCGCGCTGCCTCTGGGCGTCCTGCTGCTGCTCTGCGCACTGCTGATCGCCGGCCGGATCGGCAAGCCGGCCCTGCTGCCCATGGCTATCCTCGCGGTGGTGGTCGTGCAGGGGCTGCTCGAGGTGAGCAAGGTGGTGCTGCCCTATACTTATCCCTGGCAGCTCGCGCGCCTCGTCGTACTGGCGGGCCTCACGGCGATCGCGGGGCTGCTTCTGGTCCTCCTCGCGTGCCGGCTTGTCCTGCCTTTGCGCGCCCGCGCCGCAACGGTCCTCACGGCCGCTGCGATGCTGACGGCCTGCCTGTTCGTTTCAGGGCCGGACCGCCAGGCATTGGCCATGTTCGGAATCGCACTCATCGCCGCAATGTCCTTGGCCATGCCGGCCGCGATGCGGGGCGAGAGGAAAGCGATCGCGCTGGCGGCAATGGCGGTCGCACTGGCGGCATGGGCGTGGCAGGTCGGGCCGAATTTCCTCGATGTCGGCTACTATCTCACGGCTGCCGGCGCGGCGGTCGTGCTCGGCTTGGCGACGGTGCTGCGGCCGGTTCAGGTCATCGAGAGGCGGCTTTCCATCGCCATGACCGAGCCCGCCGTCACGCTTCGCGATGGTGCATGTCGTCACATCCTCGCGCCTTCGCAGATCGTCTTTCTCAAGGCCGCTGACGATTATTGCACCGTGCATATGGCCGATGGGCGCCAGATCATGGTGACGATGACGCTCAAGGCCATATTGAGCCTTCTGCCGGCGGGCTTCCTGCGCATTCACCGCAGCCATGCCATCAACATGGCGCATCTGTCGGGCATGCGGCCGGGGCCGAGCGGGCGCGTCGTCCATCTGGCCGATGGAACGACATTGCCTGTCGGGCGCACTTATGCGGCCGCGCTGAGCAGGGGCATCGCGGAAACTGCAGGCACGCCGTCGTCGCTGCCTGATCCCTCCCTGTCCGCCGGATCAGTTCTCCGGCGGTGATGCTTTACGCCCCCTTCACATTCCGCCACTAAGGGGAGCACGAGCGTCTCCCGGGGAAATGAGGGCCCGTGTCCAGGCAGAAAGTCATCATCGTGTTCGGGACGCGGCCCGAGGCGATCAAGATGTTCCCCGTCGTGCATGCCTTGCAGGCACTGCCGGGAATCGAGACGCGGGTCTGCGTCACGGCGCAGCACCGCGCACTGCTCGACCAGGTGCTGGACCTCGCCGGCATCGTGCCGGACATCGATCTCGATATCATGCAGGCCAACCAGACGCTGGATGATCTCACCGCCCGGCTGATCCTCGCGCTGGGCGCGACCTTCGACGCGGAGAAGCCGGACCGGGTGCTCGTCCATGGCGACACGCTGACCACGATGGTCGCGAGCCTTGCCGCATATTATCGCAAGATCCCGGTAGGCCATGTGGAGGCCGGGCTTCGCTCGGGCGACATCCATCACCCCTGGCCGGAGGAAGTGAACCGGCGGGTGGTCGCCTGCATCGCGGACATGAACTTCGCGCCGACACAGGCGGCAGCGGATGCGTTGCGGGCGGAGAACCGCGCGGAAGCGAGCATCCACGTGACCGGCAATACGGTGATCGACGCGCTGCTCGCCACGCGGGCGCGCATTCGCGAGATGCCCGCGCTCGCCGCCGGGATCGGGGACCTCATCGCGCGCTTCGCGGGCCGGCGCATCATTGCCGTGACCAGCCATCGCCGCGAGAATTTCGGCGACGGGATGGCCAGCATCGCCGGCGCAATCCGCGATGTCGCGGCGCGCGAGGACGTGGCGGTGGTCTTTCCCGTCCATCCCAATCCCAATGTGCGCCGCGTGATGGATGCGGCGCTCGCCGGCCTGACCAATGTCGCGATGATCGAACCGCTCGATTATCCGGGCTTTGTGGGGCTGCTGGACGCGTGCGAGATCGTGCTGACCGACAGCGGCGGCGTGCAGGAGGAAGCACCGTCGCTTGGCAAGCCAGTGCTGGTGATGCGCGAGACGACCGAACGGCCCGAAGGCGTGCGCGCCGGGACGGCCAAGCTCGTGGGCACGGACCGCGACCGGATCGTTGCTGAAATCTTCACGCTTCTCGACGATAAGGCCGCCTATGGCGCCATGGCGCGCGCGCACAACCCCTTCGGCGATGGCCACGCCGCCAGCCGGATCGCGAGGATCATAGCCGATGCCCATTGAGCATGACACCAGAGTAGCGGTTATCGGCCTTGGCTATATCGGCCTTCCGACGGCGGCGCTGATCGCCCGCTCGGGCATGAAGGTGCTGGGCGTCGACGTGACTCCGCATGTGGTCGAGACGGTGAACAGCGGCCGCGTCCACATCGAGGAAGTCGATCTCGACGGACTGGTGCAGGGCGTCGTTGCGCGCGGCACGCTGCGTGCCTCGCTCGAGATCGAGCCTGCCGACGTGTTCGTCATCGCGGTGCCCACGCCGGTGAGCGAGAACCACGCGCCGGACATCTCCTTCGTGCTGGCGGCGGCGCGCACGATCGCGCCGGTGCTGGCAGCGGGCAATGTCGTGATCCTCGAAAGCACCTCGCCTGTGGGTACCACCGAGGCGGTACGGGATGCGTTGCAGGCGTTACGGCCGGATCTGCGCATGCCGGGGACGGCAGCAAACGGAGCGGGCAATGGCCCCGACATCTCCATCGCTTATTGCCCCGAGCGCGTGTTGCCGGGCCGCATCCTCATCGAGCTCGTCAACAATGATCGCTGCATCGGCGGCATCACGCCCCGCTGCGCGCGCAAGGCACTGACGTTCTACCGTCGCTTTGTGCGTGGCGAATGCATCACCACCAATGCCCGGGCGGCCGAGATGGTGAAGCTGGTCGAGAACAGCTATCGGGACGTGAACATCGCCTTCGCCAACGAGTTGAGCGTGATCGCGGACACGATGGGCATCGACGTGTGGGAAGTCATCCGGCTCGCCAATCGTCATCCGCGCGTGAACATCCTCCAGCCCGGGCCGGGCGTGGGAGGCCATTGCATCGCGGTGGACCCCTGGTTCCTCGTCCATGGCGACCCGACGAACAGCCGGATCATCCGCACCGCGCGCGAGGTTAACCTCGCCAAGACGGACTATGTGGTGGAGCAGGCCAGCCGCCTCATTGACGATCATCCCGGCGCGCAGGTCGCCTGCCTCGGCCTCGCGTTCAAACCCAATATCGACGATTTCCGGGAAAGCCCCGCGCTCGAGGTCGCGCAGCGGCTGGCGAAGCGTTATGGCGCCCGGATACGGCTCGTGGAGCCTTATGCGCAGGCGCTACCTGCCACGTTTGACGGCACCGGTGCCACGCTCATCGACATCGACGATGCCATCGAGACGTGCGGTGTCTTCGTCGCGCTGGTGGATCATGACGTCTTCAAGTCCGTGCCGCTCGACGAGCGGTCCGACAAGGCGGTCTACGATACCCGCGGCATGTGGCCAGACCAGCCGGCATCGGCAACGCCGCACATGGCCCTGCGCCGGGCGGGCTGACGCAAACGCCCATTCAGCGAAGGGGAGGCCGCTCCGCCTGCGCGAGGCGCCGCCCTGCCGACAGCGTCTGCCCAATGAAGAGCAGCACGAAGATCGTGCCCACCGCGCCAACAACGAGATCGAAGCCGGTGACGGTGGCGTTGCGCTCCGGCCCGGACACCATCATCGCGATGGTCATGCCGATCAGGAGGAAGCGCAGTTCCGTCGGGCCCGCGATGCCGTAGGACAGCTTGAACTCGCCCATGACACGAGCGGCAAGATAGGCGTGGATCGAGAGCAGCAGGTAGCCCGCAACGGCGAGCAGGGCGACATCCACCCGGACGAACGGGCTGAAGCCCATGCCGCCCAGGATCAGCAGCGTGACGATGCCGTCGCAGCTATGATCGATGAAATAGCCATAAGAGGGCCGCTCTATGCGTCGGTAACGGGCAAGGCTCCCGTCCATCGAATCCCCGAACCACTGCAGCACATAGCCGACGATAGCGAGCCACAGCCAACCCACTCCGAGATTGCTCGCGGCATAGCCGACGAAGGTGGCCACGGCTCCGGCCACGCCCAGGGACGTCAGAACGTCCGGCGTCACCCATGGAGGCATGACCCTGCACAGCCAGTTGAGGAGCTTGCGCTCGGGCACCGCCAGGAGGTTTTTCTGAATCCTCTCGATCGGTTTTGCGGCAAGATTGGGCGGTGTCAGCATGTTTCTGCCCACTGTCATAGAAGTGTCATTTCAAATGCGCCAGTGCGCTGATCGATTTGAGCGGCTTTTCATGGATATATGCTGCGGGAGCTGAGACGGAGCGAGCCGGCCGCCCGCGAACATGCCCATTGACCTGACCCCGGCCGGCGCATAGCGCGCGAGGCCATGACCGCGAAACCAGCGCCGTCCAAGGAGTCGGCGCGCCTGCGCCTTTACATGCTCAGCATTCTCCTCGACATCGTGGTGCTGGGGCTGGCGTTCGCATTGGCCAATTTTGCGGTACTGCATTCGCTCTGGGGAGAGCCCGGCAAGCCGCACGGCCTCATCATGTTCGCCATGATCGCGCCGGTCTATGCGCTCCTTGCCATCAATGGCGGCGTCTACGGCATCCGCATGATCGGCAATCCCCGGGCAAGCGCCGTCAAGGCGATCTGGAGCCTGGTCCAGGCAGCAATGCTGACGCTCATCATCATCTTCCTGGGCAAGATCGCCGAGCAGCTGTCGCGTCTCACCTTTCTCGTGGGTCTGCTGCTTTCCGCCGGTGGGCTTTATGCCGCGCGCTATCTGATCGAGCGGATCGCCCTCCGGCTGGTGGGCGAGGTGCCGCATATCACGGTGCTGCTGGTCGATGGCGTCGAGATCGAGACGCCGCGCGAGGCGCACCGCATCGACGCGACCGCCATCGGCGTTGATCCTGCGCGCCGCGATGCCGGGATGGCCGAGCGACTCGCCGAAGGCATCGGCGGAGCGGAGCGCGTGGTCGTGGCCTGCCCGCCGGAGCGCATCGCCGACTGGCGCGTGGCGCTGACGGCGCTCTCCGCCAAGGGCGAGATTCTCGTGCCCGAAATGCGCCGCTTCGCGCCGGCGAAAGTGAGCGCGTTCGATGACCATCCGACCATCGTGGTGGCGGGCGGCCCGCTACTGTTCCGGGACAGGCTGCTCAAGCGGTTGCTGGATCTCGCGATCTGCGTGCCCGCCATCATCCTGCTGGGGCCGATCCTCATCGGGGCCGCTGTCGCGGTCCGGCTGTCCGGTCCGGGGCCGGTCTTCTTCCGTCAGCAGCGCCTCGGCAAAGATGCCCGGCCCTTCATGATCCTCAAGTTCCGCACCATGCACACGGCGCTCACGGACCAGTCCGCCGAGAAGCTGACCGAGAAGGACGATCCGCGCGTGACACGGGTCGGCGCCTTCCTGCGTCGCAGCAGCATCGACGAGCTGCCGCAGCTCTTCAACGTGCTGAAGGGCGACATGAGCATTGTCGGCCCGCGTCCCCATGCGCCCGCCGCCAAGGCCGCCGAGAGCCTCTACTGGGAAGTGGACGAGCGCTACTGGGCGCGGCACTGCATCAAGCCGGGCATGACCGGGCTGGCGCAGGTGCGCGGCCATCGCGGGCCGACGGACCGGCACGAGGATCTCATCAACCGGCTCCAGTCCGACCTCGAATATGTCACCAACTGGTCGATCTGGCGCGATCTTCGGATCATCGTGGCGACGCTCGGGGTGCTGGCGCATGATAATGCCTTCTGAGCGCGCGGACAGGGGAGGGCGGTCATGACGCTTCTCGACATGACCCTGCTGGCCATCATCCTTCTCGCCGCCATCTTGCTGCTCTGGCCGTTCGTTTTCTATCCGCTCGTCTTGCGGCTGTTGCCCGCTCGCCCGGTCCGGCTGACGGAACAAACGGGAGTG
Organism: Sphingobium lignivorans; assembly: GCF_014203955.1. NCBI lineage: Bacteria > Pseudomonadati > Pseudomonadota > Alphaproteobacteria > Sphingomonadales > Sphingobiaceae > Sphingobium > Sphingobium lignivorans. Next base: position 2,172,454 of record NZ_JACHKA010000001.1, on the reverse strand, counting down.
CCCAGTGCGTCGCTGCTGTTCTGCGCTTATGACGAGGCTGCGTCGCTGCCTGCCAAGATCGACAATCTGCGCACGCTCAAGGCGCGTTGTCCCGGGCTGGAGATCCTTGCCTTCGACGATGGCTCGTCGGACGGCACGGGCGAGCTGCTGGCGCAGGCGCGCGATGTGCTCACGCTCGTGCGCGGGCCGGGGCGCAGTGGCAAGGCCCATGGCATGAAGCGGCTGGCGGCGATGGCGCGCGGCGACATCCTCATCTTTACCGATGCCAATGTGCTGCTGGCCGAGGACGCGATAGAGAAGTTGCTGCCTTATTATACCGATCCGGCGGTCGGCGGCGTGCTTGGATCGCTGCGCTACGAGGGCGCGGGCACCAGCGCCTCGGCTTCCGTGGGCGCGCTCTACTGGCGGCTGGAGGAAAAGCTCAAGGATCTCGAATCGCGTACCGGTAACGTGATGGGCGCGGATGGGTCCATCTTCTCGATCCGCCGCGATCTTTACCCGGATTTCCCGGACAGCGTGCTGGACGACCTGACGGTCTCCATGGCGGTCGTCTTCGCGGGCAGGCGGCTCGTCAAGGCGCGGGACGTTCTCGCGCGCGAAATGATGGTGGCGCGTCGGGAGGACGAGTATCGCCGCAAGATCCGGATCGCCGCGCGAAGCTGGCACACCCATTGCCATCTGCGCCCCGGGCTGGCGCGGATGAGCCGGCTCGACCGCTTCAAATATGGCTCGCGCAAGCTCGTGCGCTGGTTCGGCCTGCCCTGGATGGTGATCGGCGGTGCGGCGGCACTGTTGCTGGCGTGGCGGCTGGAGCCCCTCGCCGCGATCGCGCTTGGTGCGGCGGCGATCATGGGCCTGATGCTGGGCAGCATGGCGCGGCGCGGGCCGCTCGCCGCGCTGATGGACCTGCTGCTCGCTTATGTCGCCACGTTCCGGGGCATCCGCATGGCGATGCGCGGCCAGACTTTCACGACCTGGACACCCGCGAAATCGCGCGACTGATTTTACCGCCGGTTAGGCTCGCATTCGCGATTCTTCGCTGTATAGGCTGGCCGGATGATCACGACCCAGCGCGTCCTCAAGGCTGCCGGAAAGCACATCTCGCGCGCCGCGTTGCGCGCCCGCGCGGCGCTGGGCGCGCGGCGCGACCGGCATTGTCCGGCCTGCCGCAGGGAGGTCGTCGGTTTCTTCCGATATGGCGCGGAAGCGGAGTGGGGTTGCATCGCCTGCGGAGCCAGTCCGCGCGAGCGGCTGATGCATGCCTTGCTCGATGCCGGCATCATCACGATTCCACCCGGCGCGACCATCCTTCATTGCGCACCCAACGAGGCGAGCCTCGTCAAGCGCTTCTCCGCCGGCGCGGGTGACTATGTGCCCGCCGACATCGATCCCGCGCGCTATGACGTGCCGGACATGCAGCAGCTCGACCTCATGGCGATGACCGACGAGAGCCGGTTCGACCGCATCTATGCCAGCCATGTGATGGAGCATGTGCCCGACGACAAAGTGGTTCTGCGCAACCTGTTCCGCGCCTTGCAGCCGGCCGGCGAGGCATGGCTGCTGGTGCCCCTGTGGGAAAAGCCGAGCGAGGACGGGCCGGACGATCTGTCGCCGCGCGAGCGGGAGCGTCGCTTCGGCCAGTGGGACCATGTGCGGCAATATGGGCGTGACTTTGCCGACCGCATCGCCGCGGCGGGCTTCCGCGTCGAACTGATCGATGCGCGGTCGCTTGCCCCCCAGCAAGTGCGCCGCATGGCCCTGGGCGACACGCTGTTCCGGGCGTCCCGCCCGGAATGATGGACATGGGGCGGTGATCGACAGCCTCGTCGCCCATTCCGGCCGGCTCGAGCGGCGCCCGGGATTGCTGGCGGCCGCCAAGCTCGCCAATGTCGCGCTGGCGATGGCGTGGGGCTTTGTCGTCACCTTCGTGTTCGTGCGGCTGCTGCCGATCGGTGAGTTCCGCGCCTTCCTGGTCCTCGTCGCCTTCGCCAACTTCACCGTCTCGGCCGAGCTTGGTCTTTCCTCCATCGTCTACAGCCGGCTGCGTCGCGCGCGGGTCGCGGGGGAAGGAGACTTCCGCAACGAAGAGATCAGCGCGCTGGCCTGGACGATGACGGGGATCGTGCTGATTGGGGGCGCGCTGCTCGGGGCGGCCATGGCGTCCGGCCTCATCGAGACCGGGCGGCCGGTGCTATTCCTGGCCTTCTATGGCATCACGGCGGTCAATCTGCTCGCCGTGCTGGCCCGGCGCGCGCTGGCCGCGCTCGATCACAATCTGTGGTGGGAAATGCTGGATCTCGTCCGGCGCCTGAGTGGCATCGCGCTGCTGCTGGCGGCGCTCGGTGGACTACCGCTCCTCGATTCGGTGCTGATCCAGCTCGTCATCGCGCTGCTGATGCTCTGGCTCGGCGTTTCGACAGTGCACCGCACGCTTGGGATGCCGGCCGGCGCCTGGCTTGGCGTGGGGCGCGGCGCGGCGCATATCCGCCGGCATTATCTCGCGGATTTCAGCCGGACAGGGGCACTGACGCTGTTCGACGTCGCGGCCTATAACGCGCCTTATTTCACGATCGCGGCCGCGACGCAGGATCCGCGCCCGCTGCTGCTGTTCGATTTCGCCTTCAAGCTTTCCCGCGCGCTCTCCGCAACCATTCGCGCATTGACCGAAACGGCATTGCCGGGGCTCACCCGTGCGTGGTTCGCGCGTGACGAGGCGGCGCTGCGCGGCGGGATGCGCCGCTGGCTTCTCCGCTCGCTTGGCATGACCGCAGCTGCGGTCATCGTGCTGCTGGCGGCGGGGCGCGGCCTCGCGGACCTGCTGTTCGACGGCCGGATGATACCGTCATGGATTGAACTGGGCGCGATCCTCGTGCTTCTCTGCGGTCTCGCGATGATGTGCGTTTCGATCTATCTCCAGAATGGCCTTGGCCGCTTCGGCGCGCTGGTGCCGCCATCCTTCCTCTTCCTGCTGGCGAGCCTGCTCAGCGTGCCGCTTGCGCTCGCTCTGGCGGATCGGACGGGCTGGAGCTTCGCCATGGCGTTCATCATCCTCTACGCGGCGGTTCACGTCGCGCTCGGCTTCGTCCATGCGCGGATGCTGGCCGGCCTGCCTCGGGAGCAGCCGACATGAAAATCGCGATGGTCGACCAGTCGCTGTTCACGCCCCGCTATGATGACGGGCTGTGCGAAGGCCTTGCCGCGCGGGGTCATGAGGTCACGCTGCTCGGCCGGCCGATGCGCGAGACGGACGCGATCGTGCCCCGGCGCTACACTTATGTGCCGCGCTTCTTCCGCCTCGGCGAACGGCTGCGGCCGGTGTTGGGGGAAGGGCGGCCCGGGCAGGCGGTGAAGGCGGCCGACTATGCCTTCGATGCGCGCTTCGGATCGCTGGCGGCGTTGGACGGGGATGTCGCTCACTTCCAGTGGCTGCCCTTCGCCGCGGCGGATGGCGTGCTGCTCCGCCGCCTCGCGCCCCGGACGGCGCTGGTCCACACCGTGCACAATGCCACGCCTTTCCATGGCGATCGCATGGCGGCCGTGCAGGCGCGGGGCTATGGCGAGCTGCTCCGGCGCTTCGATGCGCTCATCGTGCATGGCGATGCGACACGCGAGGCGCTGCTGACGCAGGGCCATGACGACGCGCGCATCCACACCGTGCCACACCCGCCGATGCGGCTGCGCGAGGCGCGTCCCGAAGATGTCGCGGCCGTACCCAAGCGGGACCTGCCGCGCATCCTCTTCTTCGGCACGATCCGGCCCTACAAGGGCCTCGACCTGCTGGTGCAGGCCTGCCTCACCCTCTGGCGCGACGGGCTCGAGTTCGAGCTGGCGCTGGCCGGCAAGCCTTTCATGCCGGTGGAGGCCTTTCTCGGCGCGATCCACGGCAGCGGCTTCGGAGAGCGGCTGATTACCGATCTCGGCTTTCTCACCGAGCAGCGGCTCGATGCGCATCTGCGGGCGGCCGACATCCTTGCCTTTCCCTATCGCGCCATCGATTCGAGCGGTGCCTTTCTCTCCGCTCTGCGCTATGGCGCGGCGATGGTGACCAGCGATGCGGGCATGTTCGGCGAATTGCCCGATGGCGTGGCTTCCCGCTTTCCGGCCGGCAATGCCGAGGCGCTCACCGTGGCGCTGCGCCAGCTTCTCACCGATGCGCGGCGGCGCAGGGAAGCGGGCGAGGCCGCCCGGGCCCATGGCGCTGCGCTGACGGGCTGGGATCAGGCGGCGGCGCAGACCGAGATGGTCTATCAGACCGCGCAGGCGCGGTTCCGCGCGCGCATGGGGGTGCAGGCATGAGCCGCCTCGCGCGATATCGCCGGGAACTGCGCGATCGCTGGCTCGCGGTCCGCCTCGGCCTTGCCGGACGCCAGCACCAATATGGCGAGATCGTCGCGCTGCGGCGCTTCATCACGCATTTCGGGATCGACTGCGTGATCGATGTCGGCGCCAATGCGGGGCAATATGCGACGATGTTGCGGCGCGACGTGGGCTTCGGCGGGACGATCCTCTCCTTCGAGCCAAACCCCACGGTTTTCGCGGCGCTTGAAGACACCGCGCGGCGCGACCCGCGCTGGCATGTCCACAACATCGCCCTGTCCGACCGGGACGGGAAAGCCAGCTTCAACATCATGGCGGCGGACCAGTTCAGTTCGCTGAATGCGCCCGATGCGGGGCTCGAACCGATCTTTGCCGAGCGCAACCGCGTGGCGCGCAGCGTGCGCGTGCCATGCGCGCGGCTGGAGACCATCCTGCCGGACCTGCCGGGCGCTCGCGATGCCGGGGCGATCCTGCTCAAGATGGATACGCAGGGGCATGATGCGGTCGTCATGGCCGGCGCGGCCGGGGTGCTGGGGCGCATGAGCGGCGTGCAGACGGAGCTCGCGGTCCGTCCGCTCTATGAGGGCGCGACGGACTACCGGGCCATGATTGCCCTGCTGGCGGACGCAGGTTTCGTGCCCAATGCAATGTTCGTCAACAACAAAGGGCATTTCCCGCTGCTCGTCGAGCTGGACGGGCTGTTCGTGCGCGCGGCGCTGGCGCGGGACGGCAATGTTCCCCTCGTCTGAGGTAGTCTCGGCGGCGCGTCCGCGCGCACTGGCCATCGCTTTGCTGACCGGCGCGGTGCTGGCGCTGGCGTTCTCTTATGCCGGCTGGGCCTGGCATATCGAGGGACGCCGGGCGCGCGGGCTCGCCGAGTATTTCTTCGCCCGGCAGGACATGTGGGTGCTCGACGCCCAGGCGCTGGCGCTCGCAGCCATGGCAGGCTGGGCCTGGCACTTGCGGGCGGCTCCGGCCGGGCGCCCTGCGCCCCTGCCGGGCTGGACGATCGGGCTCGGCATCTTTCTCGCGGTGGTGCTGAGCTGGCTGGGTCGCTCGCTGGTCTTCCACGGCTACAGCCCCTCGCGTGACGAAGTGATGGTCGAGCTGGCTGGCGCTTATATCGCGCACGGCCGGATCGGCTGGCCGATCCCGCCGGAATGGCTGCCGTTCCGCCGCGCGATGATGCCGGAATTCTACAGCCCTTATGGCGCGGATACGCACTGGACCTCGATCTATCTGCCGGTCCATGCCGCCATCCGCGCGCTGTTCATCCGGCTTGGCAATGCCGATCTCGCGGCGCCGGCGGTCCTCGGCGCGGGCCTCGTGGCGCTCTGGCACATCGCCCGCAAGCTGATGCCCGAGCGCCGGGACGCGGTGCTGGTGACCATGGCGATGGCACTCAGCTCCACCCAGCTGATCGCGACGGCGATGACACCTTATGCGATGACCAGCCATTTCGCCTTCAACATGGTCTGGCTGGCCCTCGTCCTGCGCGGTGACAGGCTGGGGCACGGCCTCGCCGCGCTCGTTGCGTTGCTGGCGGCAGGGCTTCACCAGTGGCATTTCCCGCTGCTGTTCATCGGTCCCTTCATCCTGTGGATGGCCGCGAACCGGCGCTGGGACGCGGCGGCCTTCCATGCGCTGGCGATGCTGGCGATGATGATCCTGTGGGCGCGGCTCTGGCCGATGGTGCTGGTCGATCTGGTCGGCGCCCCGCCACCGAGCGACGTCCATCGCACCAATGGCATCACCGACAAGATCGCGAGCCTGTTCGGCCGGCTCGACAGCTGGCAGCCGCTGCTGAACAATGCGCGGCTCATTGCGTGGAACAATCCCCTCCTCCTGCCGCTGGCGGGACTCGCCTTGGTCGGCGTGCGCTGGCGTGGACTGAGGCGTTCCGTGCCGATTACCGTGCCGCTCGCCCTTGGCGCGGTCGCGGGGATGGGGCTGGCGCTTTATCAGGGCTATGGCTGGGGCTTCCGTTACATGCACGGGCAGATCGGCGCCCTGTGCCTGCTCGCCGGGCTCGGCTGGCGCGCCGTGATGCCGGCGGGCGCGCGGCAAATGGTGCTGGTCGCGGCATCCTGTGCCGTCGCTCTGGTCTCGGGCGCATGGCTCCTGCAGGATACGGAGCGCTATCTGCGGGGCTATGCGCGCACGATGGCGGCGATCCGCGACAGCGATGCCGATGTGGTGCTGGTCGACATGCGCGGCGGCTACTACATGACCGACCTCGTGCGGTTCGACGAGGGGCGGCTCGCCCGGCCGGCGGTGATGGCGCTGCAGATGCTGAGCGGCGCGCAGATTCGCACGCTTTGCGCCGGGCGCAGCGTCGCGATCATGGACCGGGCGCAGTTCGGAACACTAGGGGTGCATCCCGTCTCCCCTTATTTCCGGGGAAGCGAGCAGATCGAACAGCGCCGCGCACTTCTCGACGGGATCGGTTGCGGTCGCCCGGTCATCGACGGGCCGGCCGGCGCCACGCGATAGGCGATTGTCCGCTCAGGCAGCCCGGATAGGGAGCCTCGGAACCGCGGAGCGCCGTCTCCGCATCGAAGACCGGCGCTCCGGGGCGATCACTTCACGAAGGCAGCGACGATCTCGAGCTTCACGTCATCGCTCACCATGGGGACGAGGAACTTCATGCCGAACTCGCTGCGCTTGATGGCGCCGGTCGCCGTGAAGCCGACATTCTCCTTGTTCCCCATGCCCATGCCCGCGCCATAGAATTTGGCGGCAAGGGTGACGGGCTTGGTGACACCGTTGAGCGTCAGGTTGCCGGTGATGGTGGCGCTCTGACCATCCACCGCGACATTGGTGGAAACGAACCGTGCGTCGGCCGGGCTGGCGCCGAAGAAGTCGGCGGGCTTGCCACCCTCCGCCGGCTTGAGGAGATGCGCGGTGAGGCCAGTGCTGGCGGTCGTCACCTTGGAGACGGGAATGGTCACGTCGACCTTGGCGGCGCCGGGATTCTTGGGGTCGAATTGCAGCGTGCCGGTGACATCGCCAAAGATGCCGAAATAGGGCGTGAAGCCGAGATGATCGACTTCCCACTTCACCAGCGTGTGGCCGGCATCCGCCTTGTAGGTGCCACCGGAAATGGCGGCGGGGTCCGGCTTGCCGGGCTGCGCGATGAGGGCCCCGGCAATGCCGGTGAGCAGCAGGGCGGGGAGGGCGGCGTGAATGAGGCGCATGGTTCATGTCTCCTATTCGTTTCTGCCGGTTTTCATCACGGCGATGCGTCAAGCATAAAGGGCATCGGCGAGATGTCATCCCTTTGATTGCTTTGTCACAATGCTTCCCGCTCCCGGAGAAGCCGTTCGAAGAGATCGAGATAGTGCCCCGCAGACGTGCTTTGCCGGAGCGGCTCCAGCGCCTGCGCGGCCAGCGCAGCATCCGGGCCGGCAATGGCCGCCTGACGCAGGATCGCCGCGGCAAGCGCATCCGGCGTGCCCTCCTCCACGACACGGCCAAGGCTCTCGTTCTTCAGGAACTCGCGCACGAAGTGGGAGCAGGGCGTGGTGATCACGGGAAGGCCGAGTGCGGTCGCTTCCGGCACGACCCCTGGCACGCCCTCGAAACGGGAGGTGACGAGCAGAAGGCGCGCGGAGGCCAGTGCGCCTTTCACATTGTCCGTATAGCCGGCGAGGGTGACCGTTTCCTGCAGGCCCAGCCGCGCGATAAGCGCCTCGATCCGTGCGCGTTCGCCGCCATCGCCATAGACATGGAGATGCACGGGGCGCCGGGCGGCGACGCGTTGCACTGTCCGCAGCGCGAGCGGAATATCCTTCTGTGGCTCCAGCCGCCCGACGAGCGCGATCGTCAACGTCTCAGATGCGGCGAGGGGCGGGCGGAAGAGGAAATGCGTCAGCGGAACATCGTCGACATTCGGATTGAGGATAGTGCTCACTCGGTCATGGCCGAGCTGGAAGCGCGCTTCCTCGGCAAGTCCGTGCGAAAGCGCCACGAACCAGTCGATGCCGGAGGTCGCGATGCGCAGCGCAGGCCGTGCCAGCCAGGTGAGGCGCGGATCCGACAGCGGTGGCATCAGCAAGGGATTGCTGATCTTTGCGACGATCGGTGTGCCGGGCAGGGCCGCGCGGAGCGGACGGGCAAGCAGGTGATGATTGCCCGGAATGAAGATCAGATCGGGCGAGAGACCGCGCGCGGGCTCCGCCAAGTAACGTCCGAGCGAAAGGCCGGAAAAGGCGGCACGGGGTCGCTCCGGCTCGAGGATGCGCACATCGACGCCTGCGGGCACCCGGCCGCGCATCGGTCCGTCGCTCGCCCCAACAAGGATCGTGACTTTGTGTCCGCTTGCGCGCCAGCGTTCGGCGAGGCGCAGCGCGACGGCTTCGAGCCCGCCGCCGTGGAAATCGGGAAAGGGAATGAGGATGTGCAGGGGCCGCATGGCGCGTCCCCTGCACGGACCTCGATGGCCTCGTCAACCGGCGGCTTCCACCGAAAGCGCGGCCGGACTCGGAAGATCAGTTCTTTTCCTGATCCACAAGCTTGTTGGCGCCGATCCACGGCATCATGGCGCGCAGCTGCGCACCGGTCTGCTCGATCGGGTGCGCGGCAGCGGCCTTGCGCGCGGCCTTGAGCTCCGGCTGGCCGGCGCGGTTGTCGAGCACGAAGTTTTTGACGAACCGGCCGGACTGGATGTCTGCGAGCACGCGCTTCATCTCGGCCTTCGTTTCATCCGTGATGATGCGCGGGCCAGTGGTGATGTCGCCATATTCGGCGGTGTTGGAGATCGAGTAGCGCATGTTGGCGATGCCGCCCTCATACAGCAGGTCGACGATCAGCTTGGTTTCGTGCAGGCACTCGAAATAGGCCATCTCCGGCGCGTAGCCGGCCTCGACCAGCGTCTCGAAACCGGCCTGGATGAGATGGGTGATGCCGCCGCACAGCACAGCCTGCTCGCCGAACAGATCGGTCTCGCACTCTTCCTTGAAGTTCGTCTCGATGATGCCCGAGCGGCCGCCGCCCACGCCGCTGGCGTAGGAGAGGGCGATGTCATGGGCATTGCCGGTCGCATCCTGATGCACAGCGATGAGGCAGGGCACGCCGCCGCCGCGCTTATATTCGCTGCGCACGGTGTGGCCGGGGCCCTTCGGTGCGATCATGATGACGTCGATGTCCGCCGGAGGCTCGATCAGGCCGAAATGGACATTGAGGCCATGGGCGAAGGCAAGCGCGGCGCCCGGGCGCAGATTGCCCTTGATGTCGTTCTCGTAGATCGCGGCCTGATGCTCGTCCGGCGCGAGGATCATGAGCACGTCCGCCCACTTCGCCGCGTCGGCATTGGCCATCACCTTGAATCCGGCGCCTTCCGCCTTCTTCGCGCTGGCCGAGCCGGGACGCAGGGCGATGGCGACTTCGGCGACGCCGGAATCGCGCAGGTTCTGCGCATGGGCGTGGCCCTGGCTGCCATAGCCGAGGATGGCGACCTTCTTGCCCTTGATGAGCCCGATATCGGCGTCGCGATCATAGAAAACACGCATTCCCAAACCCTTCTCTTCTCAGATCGTCATGCTGAACCTGTTTCAGCACGTATGTGATGGAAGCACCGCCGGCCTTGCGGCGGCGCCATGGAACTTGGCCCCGTTCAGGCCGCCAGACCGCGCAGCATGCCAACCACGCCGGTCCGCCCGACCTCGACCAGCCCCAGCTCGCGCATGAGGCCCACGAAGGTGTCGACCTTGCTGGTCGGCCCGGTGATTTCGAACACGAAGCTGTCGAGCGTCGTGTCGACGACCTTCGCGCGGAACACGTCCGCCAGCCGCAGTGCCTCGATGCGGGCATCGCCAGTGCCGGCGACCTTGACCAGCGCCAACTCGCGCTCGACGAAGGGGCCGATCTCGGTCAGGTCGGTGACCTGGTGGACCGGCACGAGCCGCTCGAGCTGCGCGATGATCTGGTCGATCACGCGAGGCGGGCCGTTGGTCACGATGGTGACCCGGCTGATCTTGTGGTCCTCGCTCACGTCGGCGACGGTGAGGCTCTCGATATTGTAGCCACGCGCGGAAAAGAGGCCCGAAATCCGCGAGAGGATACCGGCCTCATTGTCGACCATGACGGAGAGCACGTGTCGCTCGCTGTCTTCCTGCCGGATGTGCATCTGTTGAAGTCCTTGTCAAAAATCCGTGGAGGCGGGGGCTTCATCCGGCGCGGGAGGCGCCAGCGAGAGCATGCCCGCCATCGAAAAATGCCAGCCGTCCATCGTTCTGTGGGCAATGCGCACGGGCTGTCCCACGATGCTGTCGAAGACGCGCGTCAGGCGCTCCCCCACATAGCGCGGTGCCACCAGCACGACCCTGTAGTCCTTCTCGTTGAAGCAGAAGCTACTTTCCAGATCGATCACCCACTCGTCCGCTTCCTCGTCCTCGCAGTCCGGCGTGGTGCCGAACAGGTCGGCACTCTCGTTCCACCGCTCGAAATCGAACGGCTCGCTGACATGGAGGCGGAAGCGGACCGGCTCGCCCATCAGACCAAGGCCTTGGCCTCGTCGTCCATGGTGCCCGAGACCTGGCTGGGATCGAGCAGCATGTCGATGTGCGCCGCACCCGATGGAATCATCGGGAAGCAGTTGGAAAGCTTCGCCACACGGCAATCGACGATCACCGGGCCGGGCGTGTCGATCATCGCCCGGATGCCCGGCACGAGCTGGTCCGGTGTCTCGATGCGGATGCCCGTGGCGCCATAGGCTTCGGCCAGCTTCACGAAATCGGGCAGGCTGTCGGAATAGCTGTGCGAGTAGCGGCTCTCATAAGTGAGTTCCTGCCACTGGCGCACCATGCCCATATATTCGTTGTTCAGGATGAAGATCTTCACCGGCAGGCGATACTGGATCGCGGTGCCGAGTTCCTGGATGTTCATCTGGATCGAGGCGTCGCCGGCGATGTCGATCACGAGCGCATCGGGATTGCCCAGTTGCGCGCCGATCGCGGCGGGAAAGCCATAGCCCATGGTGCCGAGACCACCGGACGTCAGCCACTTGTTGGGGCTGTCGAAGTGGAAATGCTGGGCCGCCCACATCTGGTGTTGGCCGACTTCGGTAGTGATGATGACGTCACGGTCGCGCGTCGCACGGAAAAGCTCGGCGATCGCGCGCTGGGGCATGATCTCGTCCCCGCCCTCGACATAATCGAGGGACTTGCGCGCGCGCCAGCCTTCGATCCGGGCCCACCATTCGGCGAGATCGGGCTGCTGGAAGCCGCGCGCCTTCAGCCCCGCCATGATCGCCTCGATCGCACGGCCGACATCGCCGACCACTGGCACATCCACCTGCACGGTCTTGTTGATCGAGCTGCGATCGATGTCGACATGGACCTTCTTGCTGTGCGGCGCGAAGGCATCCAGCCGGCCAGTCACGCGATCGTCGAAACGCGCCCCGAGGCACAGGATGAGGTCGGCCTTGTTCATGGCCCAGTTGGCTTCATAAGTGCCGTGCATGCCCAGCATCCCCAGCCACTGCCGCGAGGAGGCCGGGAAAGCGCCCAGGCCCATCAGCGTGGAGGTGACCGGCGCGCCGGTGAGCTCGGCAAGGGCGCGCAGGGAGAGGCTCGCGCCGGGTCCGCTGTTGATGATGCCGCCGCCCGTGTAAAGGATCGGTCGCTCCGCCTTCATGATGAGATCGACGGTCTGCTCGATGACCGAGGCGTCGGGCTCGATTTGCGGGCGATAGCTTGGATGCGCGTTCAGCACCGGCTTTTCATAAGCCGCCGTCGCGACCTGCACGTCCTTGGGAATGTCGATCACGACCGGGCCGGGACGGCCCGAGGTCGCGATATGGAAAGCCTCGTGCACCACGCGGGCCAGATTGCCCGGATCCTTCACGAGATAATTATGCTTGGTGCAATGGCGCGTCAGGCCGACCGTATCGGCTTCCTGGAAAGCGTCCGTGCCGATGAGATGCGTTGCGACCTGCCCGGTGATGACCACGATCGGGATCGAGTCCAGCAGGGCATCGGTGATCCCGGTGATAGCATTCGTCGCGCCCGGGCCCGACGTGACCAGCACGACACCCGGCTTGCCGGTGGAACGCGCATAGCCTTCCGCCGCGTGCGCCGCCGCCTGCTCGTGACGGACGAGCACATGGTTGATCGCCGTATGACCGAAGATGGTATCGTAAATGGGTAGTACAGCGCCGCCCGGATAGCCGAAGACCGTATCGACCCCGAGGTCGATCAGGCACTGGACCAGGATTTCGGCGCCGCTCTTCTCGGCCACGGGACATGCTCCTTTGAAATGATGGCCGCGCCATGGTCCAAAGCCATGGCGCTGGCAAGGCTGGTGCCACTATGGATCATAAAATGTCATGTCAAGTAAAAACAGTGTATCAAAATTACGTTTTGAGCCTCACTTTAATCATATCATGGCGCATCGTTCAGGCATGCGAATGGCGGCGCGGACAGGCAAACAAAAAGGACGGCGCGGGCCATGCCGCGCCGTCCCCATGTTTCTCTGCTTCGGCCGGGAAGGCCGGGCCGGTTCAGGCCAGCGCTGCCCGGGCCTTCTTGCCGCGCATCGCGGAGCCGACGAGGCCGAAGCCGGCCAGCAGCATGGCCCAGGTCGCGGGCTCCGGAACCGCCGGCGGCGGCGGGAAGCTGCCGTTGAAGCCGTAATTATGCACTTCGCCATATTGGGTGAACGAGCCGACGGCGACGTTCCCGTCGATATTGTTGCTGGCGAGCGTGAGATGGGCGTTCGGCGCAAGGACGGAGCCGACGAACTGGCTGCCGCTGAACGTCACTTCTTCGCCGAGGAAGTTCCAGACCACCTGCTGGGCAAACGTCATCGCGCCGCCGAGGAAATTCGCATTGAGATTGACTGCCGCGCTGCCGTCCACGTTGATGACGATGGGATCGGCGCCCACGCCGGCGAAATCATATTTGATCTGGCCGATGCTGTTCAGCTCCGCAGCGGTGAGCGAAATGACCGAGAAGCCATTGTCCCCGGCCACGCCGGTGAGCGTCAGCAGATTGCCGGCGATGGAATAGCTGCTCGGGTTCGAGGGAACCGAGACGCTCGCCAGCGAGGACGACAGGGCTGCCAGATCGGCTCCCAGCGTGGTGAAGATGCCGGTATGGGCAGCCACGTCGCTCGCGTTGAAATCGATGCCCTGGCTCGCCTGGATCAGCGGATGGCCGCTATTGGCGTTGCCATTGTACGTGCCGCCGATGCGGACGGACGGCGCGTTGTTCGCGGCGATGCTGGCATTCACGTTGCGCCCGACGCTGATCGTGTCCCCGGTGGTCACGTTCATGTTGGTGGTCGAGAAATTGCCGCCGACGACCAGCGTCTGCTTCGAGCCATTGAGCGTGAGCGTGCCGCTCGTACTGTTGCCGCCGATGACCGCGCTCGGGCCGGTGGCAAGCGGGCTGCCGCCATTGGAGCCATTGTTGATCGTAAGGCCGGACAGGAGATTGTCGCCCCGGATGACGATGGTCGGCGTTTCGACGGGCGTGTTCGAGCCACCGCCGCCACCGGCGCCCACCACGCCGTTGCCGCCCTTGGCATTGCCGCCGACAAGCACCTTGCCGTCGACATGGCTGTTGGTCGTCCAGTCCCCGAGCGTGATCAGATTATACTGGGAGAAGGCCTCGAGGCCCGCGGCGGCATCGCCGGCGGCGAGCGCCGGGGAACCCAGCGTGGCGGCCAGCATGGCCATAGCGATAGCTTTGAAGGAACGACGCATGAAGCCTCCTCATCGTCAAGAATAGATCCAGCGGGGCTGATAGGCGTGGGGCGCCAAAGGTTGAAGGTGTTTAACCATGATCTTTCGGCTGCCCTGGCCTGCCGATGTCCCATATGGAGAATTCCGGGTCCGTGACGGGGCCGGGCCCCGGCGGGCCCTCAGAGGATCGCGAGATCCTCCATGCTTGTGATCTCGCCGGGCGCGCGCATGGTCCAGTCGCGCTGGCGATTGCGCGCCCATGTCGTCTGGCGCTTCTGATAAGCGCGCGTGAGCGTGAAGATGGCGGCATGCGCTTCCTCGGGCGTGGTGCGCCCAGCCAGCATGTCCGCGATCTCCCGGACGCCCAGCGCCCGCAGCACGGGGCGATCGGCCGGCAGATCGCGCGCCATCAGCGTGGCCACTTCCTCCACCGCGCCACCTTTCAGCATCTCGTCGAGTCGCTGCGCCGCGCGCGCATGGAGCACATCACGCGGCAGCATGACGACGGCGGCGCGGATCGGCATCCGCCCAATGATGCCGCCCTCGCGGTGCTTCTGCCATTCGGCCAGCGGACGGCCGGTGGAACGCACCACTTCGAGCGCGCGGGCGACGCGTGTCGTGTCGCTCGGGCGCAGGCGGGCGGCGGCTTCGGGATCCTCCCGGGCGAGCAGGGGCCAGCTCTGCGAGACCGGCATGGCGCGCACAGCGGCACGGATCGCCGGGTCGATCTCCGGCACCGGCGCGATCCCGCGCAGCAGCGTGTCGAGATAGAGCCCGGTCCCCCCCACCAGGATCGCGGACCGGCCCTGCGCATGCGCCGCATCGATCTGCGCGCGCGCTTCGCTCGCCCATCGCGCGGCCGAATAATCCTCCAGCCCGTCGACATGGCCGAACAGCCGGTGCTCCGCCCGGGCAAGGTCGGCTGCGGGCGGGCGCGCGGTGAGCACGGCAAGATCGGCATAGACCTGGCTTGCATCGGCATTCACGATCACGCCGCCGGTCGCTTCGGCGAGGCGCAGCGCGACTGCGCTCTTGCCGCTGGCCGTCGGCCCGGCAATAAGCGCGACCGGCGGCCGCTCCGGGTCGTGCAAGACGGAATTCTCAATGGCTGACGGCATGGACATGATCGCGACCTTAGTCGCGCATGAGGGACTTGGGCAGGGGGTGGTGGACCGCGCGCGCGAGGCGCTGGTGGCTGCCGGGCTGGAAACTGCGCCGCCGGTGTGGATCGACGAGGGCGAAGCGGTCGATATCGCCTTCAGCGGTGACCGAGCGCTGGCCCGCTCGGCGATCGAGGCGCTGGCGCTGCCCGCCGATCTCTTCGTGCTCGCCCAGGCCAATCGCGATTGCCGCCTGTTCATCGCGGACATGGACTCTACGATGATCACCATCGAATGCATCGACGAACTGGCGGATTATGCAGGGCTCAAGCCGCAGATTGCCGAAGTGACGGAGCGGGCGATGCGCGGCGAGCTCGATTTCGCCGAAGCACTCGCGGGGCGGGTCGCCTTGCTCAAGGGACTGGATGAGGCCGTGCTGGACCAGTGCCGCGAGGAGCGGGTGCGGCTGATGCCCGGCGCGCGCGCGCTGGTGCGCACGCTCGTTGCGCGCGGGGCCTGCACCATCCTGGTGTCCGGTGGCTTCGTGCCCTTTGCCGGGCCAGTGAGCGCGGCGATCGGCTTTCATCGGCAGGTCGCGAACATCCTGCATGTCGCGGACGGCAAGCTGGCGGGCACGGTGGAGCAGCCGATCGTGGATGCGGCGCGCAAGCGGGCCGAGCTGCTCGGGGCCATTGATGCGCTCGGCATCAGCCCCGCCCAGTCGATCGCCATCGGCGACGGCGCGAACGACATTCCCATGATCGAGGCCGCGGGGCTGGGCGTGGCTTATCATGCCAAGCCACGCACACGCGCCGCCGCCGATGTCGCGATCGATCGGGGCGATCTCAGCACTCTGCTGCATGCGCTCGGCATTCCCCGGGCCCAGTGGATGGACGACTGACGCCAGCGGATGCAGGGCGCCGGGCCGGAAGCGATGATCTTCTACTGGCTGGTCGCCATGCAGGGCGTCCCGGTCGGGCGGATCCGCTCGCAAAGGGCCCGGGCATCGGCGGCATTGTCCAGCGGACCGACCAGCAGCCGGGTGAAGCCGTTCGCTGCGATGAACGCTGGCTGGAAGCCTGAAAGGGCAGGGACCTTCTTGCCGAGCGAGGCCCACAGCGCCTGTGCACGGCCTTGCTCCTTGAAAGCGCCGAGCTGGATACGCCAGCGTCCCGAGGCTGATGGACGCGGCACCGGGCGAGCGTTCGCGGGCGCCGGTGAAGGCGTGACCCGGGGGGGCGTTGGGTTCGGTGTGGCTGGCGTCGCCGCGACCTGTGGCGCGGGCGCAGAACGGACCGGCGCCTGCACGGATGCGGGCATTGTCGCTGCGCGATCCGTGCGCGCTTTGGCCGCCGGCACCGGGACAGGAGCGGAGCCCTGCGCGATGCGCAATGACGGCGCGACCGCCACGGCCCGGACAGTCGGCGCCTCTTCCGACGCTTCGCCGGACGCCATGGACGCGGCCATGGCCAGTCCCTCCGTTCGCTGCGCCTCGGGAATATAGCGATCCATCTCGGCGAGGCTGGCGGTAGCCTGACCGATGCCGGCGCGCGCCGCGCTCGTCATCAGCGCATAGGCTTTCACCCAGTCGCGCGGGGCCAGGTCGCCATTGAACAGGGCTGTCCCGTAGACATATTGCGCACGCGGCTCGCCGCGCTCGGGCCGATGCCTTGATATAGGCGATGGCGTCTTCCCGGCGCCCCTGCTGGAAGAGCAGCAGGCCATAATTGTCGGCAGCTTTCTGATGGCCCCGTTCGGCCGCCTTGCGATACCATTCGAGCGCCACGGGCAGATCCACCGGCACGCCCCGGCCGAGCTTGTAGGCCTGACCCAGATTGAACTGCGCATCGGCATTGCCGCCGATCGCTTCCGGCCGCCATTGTTCGACGGCGCGGACGTAGTCGCCCTGGTTCCAGGCATCGACGCCCGTCTTGACGCTGGCCTGGAGGGCGGCGCCCGACATCAGGAGGCCGGTCAGGATGATGGTGGCGCTGATCGATCTCATGCTCATGACTCCGGGGCGGCGCGGGCCGAAACAGGGTCAATCCTAGCGGCTTGTGGTTAATCAAATCCTAGGGCTGATCGCTGCCCCTCGTACCCCGACGCGACCTTCCCGGACGGACCTGCCCTCGCGAAACGGCGGATTTAACCGAATTTTAGGGCGCCTCATGAGAGCTTGCCGCTTCCGGCGGATGAACGACCAGGGGAAATCTGTGAGAATCTTGGCACTTGCGTCCCAGAAGGGCGGTTCGGGCAAGACGACCTTGTCCGGGCATCTCGCTGTCCAGGCCCAGCGCGCGGGCGCCGGGCCGGTCGTGCTCATCGATATCGATCCGCAGGGCTCGCTGGCCGACTGGTGGAATGAGCGCACCGAGGAATTCCCCGCCTTTGCCCAGACGACCGTGGCCCGCCTCGCCTCGGACCTCGAACTGCTCCGGCAGCAGGGTTTCAAGCTCGCCGTCATCGATACGCCGCCCGCCATCACCATGGCGATCCAGAGCGTGATCGGCGTGGCCGAGCTGATCGTCGTGCCGACGCGCCCCAGCCCGCATGACCTGCGCGCCGTGGGTGCCACGGTCGACCTGTGCGAACGTGCGGGCAAACCCCTGATCTTCGTCGTGAATGCCGCGACGCCGAAGGCGCGCATCACGTCCGAAGCGGCCATCGCCCTTTCCCAGCACGGCACGGTCGCCCCCGTCACCGTTCATCACCGCACCGATTTCGCCTCATCGATGATCGACGGGCGGACGGTCATGGACTTCGATGTCAATGGCAAGTCCGCCAGGGAAATCGAGGCTCTGTGGACCTATGTCGCGGATCGGCTGGAGCGCAACTTCCGTCGCACCGTCTTCTCGTCGGGCCACCCCACGACCATGATCCGCCACCAGGGCGGCTTTGGCAGAAGGATCGTCAACTGATGAGCGGCTCCGAGAATTCCATGCCCGAGCCGCGCCCCGCCGCCTCGCTGACCGCTGGCCTGCTCGCCCGGCGCGGCACCGCACGTCCGGCGATGCGCCGCCCGACCCTGGGCGGCCTGCACGCGCCGCTCCCGACGAACGATGATCTCGGGTGGAACGACATGGGCGAGCCCGACCGCCCCGGGGAGGAGATCGACCCGGTCGATAGCGAAACCATCGCGTCCGCGCCCGTGGCGCTGCGAACCGGGACGCAAGCCGCGCAGGTGACCGAAGAGGAGGCCGCGCGCACGCCTGACGACAGCATGACGGCCGAACGCGCTTCCGCCGTGCCCGCTGCCGAGGCGCTCGCGCCAGCCTCGCCGGCGCCTGTCTCGCCCATCGAGGAGCAGCTTCAGGCGCTCGCGAAGCGGATCAATGCCCGGACCACGCCGCGCAAGGCCGAGAGCCGGAGCCCGGCCAAGTTGACGGAAGCGGCGCGCAAGGCGGCCTTCACGCTGCGCATCGACCAGGAGCGGCATTTGCGCCTGCGCCTGCTGAGCGCAGTGAGCAACCGCTCGGCACAACAGTTGCTCATCGAGGCACTCGATACGCTCATCACCGAAAACGAGCAGCTCAACGCACTTGCCCGGCAGGTCGAGGCCCGCCGTACGGCCTCGCGCGGCAAATAAGGGATTAATGGTCATGGCGAAACGGACCTTCTCGATCATGCTGGCTTCCGGGGCGATCCTCGGATCATCCATGGTTGGCTGCAGCGGGGCAGGGCGGGATCATCGCCCGGCGATCAGTGCGGCCCAGGCGCCGACGCTTGGCGCGCGCGTCGAGCAGGCGCTGGCCGGCAAAGATTATGCCCGCGCGCTGCTGCAGGCCGAAGCGCTGGTGGCCGCCGCACCACAGGATGCGGATGCCCGGGCCCTGCTTGGCCGGGCCTATCTCGCCAACGGGCGCTATCTTTCCGCGCGGACTGCGTTCAGCGATGCGATGACGCTGGGCAACCGGGATGTGCGCACGATCATCAGCCTTGCGCTGACGCAGGCCGGGCTCGGCGATGACGCAGCCGCCCGGGCCTTGCTCGCGGAGCATGCCGGCTCTCTGCCCGCTGCCGATTATGGGCTCGCCATGGCCATGGCCGGGGACGTGCGCGAAGGCGCCCGCGCCCTGCTTGCAGCGAGCCGTGAGCCGGATGCGACGGCGCAGACTCGCCAGAATCTGGCTTATGCCCTTGCGCTGGGTGGCGCGTGGGGACAGGCGCGACTCGTTGCCGGGCAGGACCTGCCCGCGCGCGAGGCCGAGCAGCGCATTGCCCAATGGTCCCGCATTTCGGAAGGCGAAGAGAAGGGCGCGCGCGTCCATGCGATGATCGGCGTCGTTCCGCGCGCCGACGATGCCGGCCAGCCCGAACGCCTCGCGCTGCGCGGGACCGGCGAGACCCCCGCGCGGATGGCGGCGCTCGCCGACCCGGTCGCGCAGGCGCGCGCCGAGCTTTCCATGGCGTCGGCCGAACCGGCCGCGGCGCCGGCAGCCGAACCGGTGGCCATGGCCGCCGCGGAGCCGAAGCCGGCATCGCCCGATACGCTCGCACTGGCCGCAGCCTTCGAATCCGGCAATGAAACGGCCTCGCCGATGATCCACGCGCCGGCCGACCCGATGCGTCGCGCGGTCCGGGATGCGTTCCAGCGGTCCGGCGGCTCGGATGCGCAGACACTAGTTGCGCGCACTGGCATGAGCCGTGTTGCCCGTCTGGTCGCTCCGGTTGCCGACGCGCGCGCAAGTGACTGGGTCGTCCAGCTTGGCGCTTACGACAATGAAGCGGTGGCGCGGGAAAAGTGGGCGAAGCTCAGCCGCACCCGTGATGCTGTCGGCGGCTTCAACGAGGTCCACAGCGAAGTCACGCTGAACGGTCGCGCCTTTCATCGCCTCGCCATTCGCGGCTTTGGCGATCGTGCGTCGGCGGTGACGCTGTGCAATTCCCTCCGCGCCTCGGGCCAGCCCTGCTTCGTGCGTCTCGACGATACGGACAGCACCCGAATGGCCCGTGCCCGGGCAAAGGGAGAGGACAGCAGGGTCGCTTCCGCGAAACAGGCAGCCGGTTCGTCACGTCTCGCGGCGCGCTGAGAGCGCCGCCCAGGTGGCGTAGACGAACAGCGGCGGTCTGCTCGGGAGCGACATGCGATCTGGCACATCGTCATTTCCCGCGTTGGCACCTCGTCATCCCGACGCACGTGGGATTCCAGTTGAAACCTGGCCTCCGAAGAGCGCCGGAAGAGGGTCGCTATCTCTAGCGGCCCGGTGCCGGTCATGCTCCCGCTTCCATCCCTCTCAGCCTTGCTTTTCCGCTGTCCTACACCCCTGCCGCCATGGCAGCCCCGCCGGACGCCTCGTTCGGGCGACAAGTGACAGGGACGGTCAATGCATGCTTCTCTTACTGGAAGGTTTTCATCGTCCGGTCGGGCCGTACAGGCTCGCCGGGACAAGCTATGGCATCCATCTCGTCGAAAGTTCACGGAAGCGGAAGTTGACGGAGACGTGTCGTCAACTTTGTAAACTTCCAGAGCGCAGCGTCGCGTTGGACCGGCATCGCCAGGCCCTCGCGCCGTCCATCGCTTCCGTCTGATCGTCGTGGCAGTCGTCTCGCCACGGCTCCGCGAATCAAATGGCCGAGCAGGCGCTCAAGCTCGCTTGCGCTGCACGTTTTGGTCGGCTGACCTCTGGAGCCCGGACCGGCGAGTCAGCGGATCTCGCCGCCCTTCAGGATCATCCTTGCCCGGCCCTGCACGGGGAGCCTGTCGAAGGGCGTGTTGCCGGCGGCGGCCGCCATCTTGCCTGAATCGACGATCCATGGCGTGTCCGGATCGATGAGGATGATGTCCGCCGGGGCGCCCGGCGCGAGCCGACCCGCATCGAGGCCGAGCAGGCGCGCCGGGTTGGTCGCCAGCAGCGTCATCATGCGCGCTTCGCTGATCTTGCCTTCGCGCACGAGGTTGAGGGAGAGGGGGAGCAGGGTTTCCGCCCCCGCCACGCCCGGCGCCGCATCCGCGAAGGGAAGGCGCTTGTCTTCCGGCCCGCGCGGATCATGGCCGGAACAAAGAATGTCGATCGTCCCGTCCGCGACGGCGGCGATCGCGGCAAGGCGCTCGCTCTCGTCGCGCAAGGGCGGGGACATGCGCGCGAAGGTGCGGAAATCGCTCACCGCCTGATCGTTGAGGAAAAGGTAGGACGGCGTGATGCCGCAAGTGACCGGCAGGCCTTCCGCCTTGGCCGCCCGCACCAGATCGAACCCGGCCGCCGTGGTGACGATGCGGATGTGCACGCGTGCGCCGGTCTCCCGGGCGAGCGCGATGTCGCGCGTGATGGCGATCGCTTCGGCGCAGGCCGGAGCGCTGGCGAGGCCGAGCCGGGAGGCCGTCTCGCCGTCGGTCGCCACCGCGTTCGCCGTCAGGCCGCCGTCTTCGGCATGCGTGATGACCGTGAGGTCCAGCGCGGCGGCGTAGCGCAGCACGCGCAGCATGACGCCCGAATCCGCGATCCAGCTCCGGCCGGTCGCGATGGCCCGTGCGCCCGCGGCCTTCATCAGGCCCATTTCGGCGAGTTCGCGTCCTTCCAGCCCCCGCGTCGCGGCACCGAGCGGATGAACCCAGAAATCGGGCTTGCCCGCGCGCGCGGCATGCTGAACGAGCCCGGGGTCATCCAGCACGGGCGACTGGTCCGGCATCAGCGCCGCGCGGGTGATGCCGGAGAAATGAAAGGCCGGCTTGTCCGTGCGGAACACGCCGATATCGATGATGCCGGGCGCCACGATCATGCCGCGCGCATCGATGATTCGGGCGTCGGCCGGCACGTCGGACGCGCCGACCGCCTCGATCCTGTCGTCCCGGATGATGACGGCGCCGGACGACAGCGCGGAGGCGGCAGGATCGCAGATCCGGCCATTGACGATCGCGGTCAGGCCCATCCCGGCACTCCTCTCGCGCTGCGCGTCAGGACGTCGAGACAGGCCATGCGCACGGCCACGCCCATTTCCACCTGCTCGGTGATGGCGGAATGCGCACCGTCCGCAACGCCGCTGGTGATCTCTACGCCCCGGTTCATCGGGCCGGGATGCATGACGAGCACATCGGGCTTGGCGCGTTTCAGTCGCTCGGGCGTGAGACCGTAAAGCATGTGGAACTCGCGGGACGAGGGAATGAAGCCGCCATCCATCCGCTCGTTCTGGACGCGCAGGGCCATGGCCACGTCCGCGCCTTCAAGGGCGGCGTCGAAATCGGTGAAGGGCGTCACCCGGTAGCGCTCGATCGCCGGCGGCATCAGCGTGGGCGGCGCGCAGATGCGCACCTGCGCGCCCAGCGCGGTCAGGCAGAGCATGTTCGAGCGTGCGACCCGGCTGTGCAGGATGTCGCCGCAGATCGTGACGATCAGTCCCTCGAAGCTGCCCTTGTGCCGACGAATGGTCAGCGCGTCGAGCAGCGCCTGCGTCGGATGCTCGTGCCGTCCGTCCCCGGCATTGAGCACCGGGCAGTCCACTTTGTCCGCAATGAGTTGCACGGCGCCGGAACTCATGTGGCGGATCACCATGACGCCGGCGCGCATGGAGTTCAGCGTCACGGCGGTGTCGATCAGGGTTTCGCCCTTCTTCACGCTGGACTGGGCGGCATGCATGTTCACCACGTCGGCGCCGAGCCGCTTGCCCGCCACCTCGAAGGAAAGCAGCGTGCGCGTGCTGGCCTCGAAGAAGGCGTTCATCTGCGTGAGCCCGGCAAGCCGGCCGTCATGCTTGCGCGTATCCGCCCGATTGAGCGCTGCCCAATGCTCGGCTTCGTCAAGCAGGAAGCGGATTTCATGGGGCGCCAGGCTGGCGATTCCCAGGAGATGCCGGTGCGGGAAACTGGCCCGCCCGACAAGGCCGGTGGAGGGGGAGGGTGACACTGTCATCGAAGCCCCCCGATAGAGAGGGGAAAGGCCGGACTCAAGGGCGCATGTCGATCAGCATGAGGATGATCGCCTGCGCCACGGCGATCATGAAGAAGGCGGCCGAGAAGCTGGTCTTGCGAGTCTTGTGGCGAAACAGCCGCATCCCCGCCCAGCCGCCGATCGTGCCGCCCAGCGCGACGAGCAGCAGCAGGTCACGCTCGGGCACCCGCCGCATCCCGGCAACCGCCCGCGCCTTGTCGAAGCGGAAGGCAGCGAGCGTCACGAGATTGATGGCGGCGATGTAGAGCCAGAGAGCGGTGGTGGGCATGGGAAATTCAAGCCGGGCGATAGAGGAGGTCAACCAGCTTGAGCACGCTGTTGCTGACGTGGAGCCGTTCGCGGCCCTCGTGAATTTTCCGGACGATATGGTCAAGGTCCCAGATGTCCAGATGCTCGGTGAGCATCTGCTGAAAAGGCGGGTGGCAGCTCCACAGTCGCTTCTCACCCGTGTAACTGCGGACGGCCATCACGTGCATGAAGCTTCTCTCGCCTGTCCAGCGGTAGATACAGTCCTTGAATGCGATCGCCCAGTCGGGCTGGCACAGCTCCCGAAAACCTGTCTCGGGGACGCAGCCGGCGACTGGCGCTCTCGTCCTACCACTGATCCGTTCGGCATCGGCCGGCAATCGCAGGCCTTCCCTGCTGCCTTTGCAGTTTATAGCCAGGACGCGCTGCGGCCCCTTCTTTCTTGGTGCGAACCCGATCAGGTCGATATCGCTCGCCGTAAGCTGGGGATTATCCTGCCCGGCAAGGCTTTTGGCATTGCCATGCAGACGATAAGCCGCGTTCTCGAATGTGAGATAGCCCTGCGCATTGAGAGCGGCGCGCACCAGTTCCTCGAAATGATTGACTGCCATTCCGTGTGCACTCCCGCTTGCCCGCGGGCGATAGCAGGTACAGCCTAAGCGTAGCTTAACCCGTCGATGGCGCCCTGCAGGATCAGCGCGGCGGCATGGGCGTCGATCTTCTCCGCGCGGCGTGCACGGCTCATGTCCTGCGCGATCATGGCGCGCTCGGCTGCGACGGTGGACCAGCGCTCGTCCCACAAGAGGACGGGCAGGCCCAGAACCGCGATGTTGCGGGCGAAGGCACGCGCTGCCTGGCTGCGGGGGCTTTCGCTGCCGTCCATGTTGAGGGGCAGCCCAATGACGAGCCCCTTGACCGACTGCTGCGCCACGAATGCGGCCAGCACGGCCTTGTCCGCCGTGAACTTGCCGCGCTTGTGGGTGTGCGCCGGGCTGGCAATGCTCCAGCCCGCATCGCACAGGGCGAGGCCGATGGTCTGGGTACCCAGATCAAGCCCCAGCAAGCGCCCGCCATCCGGCAGCGCGGCAAGGAAAGCCGCCTTGTCTGTCGTGATCAGCGCGTCGCTTGCCATGCCGCCAGTCGCCGCATCGCATCCGCGCGGACATTCGCCCAGAAGAGCTGATAATCATAGACGTGGTAATTGTTGCCCGGCAGCACGAAGCTGCCCATCTTCGGCGCGCTGTCGAGGATCAGGAAGCCGCGCCCCTCGCACCGCGCGCCCACGCTGCCCGGCGGCATCAGCTGGGTGGTGGCGGCATTGCCGTCGCCCATGAGGGATCCGAGATTGGCGTCGGCCGGTGCATCCGGAGCGGCGCCGCCGTTCAGCGGGTTGGTGCACAACATGGCCGAGCCCTTGCGCGAGACGCCGTCGAATCCGCGCTCCCGATCGAACACGGCCTCGACTCCCGAAAGGTCCGCCGGCTGGGCGAAGCTCTGCCAGCTCAGCATGCAGCCGGTTCGTTCAGGCCCATCGCAGCCGGGAAGTCCCAGCGCGGGCAAGTCATGCTCAACGGAGACCGGCCAGCCGACCACATAGGCCGCCACGAGCCGCGCGCGCAGTGCTGCGTCCCCGCGATGATCGTTCAGCAACCGCAGCAGGTAGCGGCTGCCCTGGCTGTGGCCGGCGAGAATGACCGGCCCATCCGGATTGTCAGCCAGGAAAGCCGCGAAGGCCGCCCGGACGTCCACATAAGCGCGCTCCATGGCGAGGGTCGCATCGGCCTTCTCCGTGAGGAAGGCACCGAACACGGCCTGTCGGTAGCGTGGCACCCAGACCTCGCCCGAGGGCGCGAAGGCGCTGGCCTGCAGGCGCACGAAGCGCTCCGCCTGTGCCGAGGAGACAGGATCGTTGACCGGCGTGTTCCAGCGCGTCGTCTCGAACGAACTCGTCGGGTGAACGAAGAAGACCGCTGCTTTCACGACATCGGGCGCGGCAGGGGGCGTCTTGAGCGTCGCGGGCTGCCAGCGGGCCGGATCGTCGCGCCGGTTGCCCGGACGGCTGATCCAGCCTTCCGCCCGGTCATAGAAGCCTGGCGGGAGAGGTGCGGGCTCGACGAAGCCGCCGCGCGGCACCATGGCGCTCTGCATCAGCTTCGGGCCGAAGAAGGAGAAGGCTATCATCGCGGCGATCGCCAGGGCGGTGAGGAACGCGACGACATACAGGAACTTGCGGGCCAAGCGGGCACGACTCCGTCATTGGGAATGTGCTGGTCATGCCTGCACCCGCGCTATGAGGCAAGCGAGCGCCGATTGTGTTGCTGCGCGAACCTGTTAGGCCTCTCTCGCGCGGACGCGCCGTGCAGATGGCATGAGCGGAAGGAGAGGGGCGCAGATGGCTGAGGATGCATCGACCCCGGACAAGGGATGGCCCTTGCGAACCTGGGTGCTGGCGGCGCTCGGCGCGCTCCTGGCCCTTGCGATCCAGCAGATCGACACGCGCCTGGGCAGTGATCCGGCCTGGCGGGACCGGCTGGCGCCCGGGCTCGGCTTCCTGCTGGGCGTGGGCGGTGTGGCCTTCGGGCTGATCTGGGAGCGAGGGCGGCTTGCCTTCGCCGTTTCCGCCGCTCTGGTTGCGGGTGTGATCGCCGCCGGAACATTCCTGTGGAGCGGCATGCCCGGTGAGGCGCGCCTCGGCCCCGACTGGTATCTTACGTGCGGACTGCTGGCATCGGCCTTAACGCTCGTTCTGTTCCAGGCGATGCAGGACGGGGAAGGAGCGACTGTCCCGTCCCGCTCGTTCGCGGGGCTGCGCGAGCGGCTGGGCGTGCTCCGCTATCCGGCAGTGCACGGCCATCTGTGGTCCAACGCACTGCTTCTGGGGGCCGGCGCGCTGTTCGCGGCACTGGTGCTCGGCATCGCCCATCTGCTGGCGGAGATGTTCTGGCTGGTGAGGCTTGGTTTCCTGCGTGACCTGCTACGCGAATCGGCTTTCACTGCCGCGCTGGTCGGCGCAGGGTTCGGGGCGGCGCTGGGCCTGTTGCGCGATCGCGGGCCGATCATCGCCGCGCTGCGGCGGGTCACGATGCTGGTCCTGCGGGTGCTTGCGCCCGTACTGGCGGTGGGCATCTTCCTGTTCCTCGGCGCGCTGCCGTTCACTGGCCTCGCGCCACTCTGGGAGACGGGCGGCACGACTCCGATCATGCTGACGGGAGCGATGCTGGCCCTGTTCCTTGTGAATGCTGTGGTCGGCGATGCGCCCGAGGACGAATCGCGGTCCGTCGTGCTCAGTGCCAGCGCCGCTGCACTCGGGCTTTTCCTTCTGCCGATGGTCGGCATCGCGGCCTTCTCTTCGGGCCTGCGCATTCACCAGCACGGCCTCAGCCCCGATCGGCTGTGGGCGCTCACCTTCATTATCGTGGCGAGCGTGGCTGCCATTGCCTATGCTGTCGCGATCCTGGGTGCGCGCGGATGGTTCGGGCGGCTGCGGCGCACCAACCTGCATCTCGTTTTCCTGCTCGCCGGACTCGGCCTACTGCTCTCCACGCCCTTGCTGAGTTTCGACCGGATCGCGACCAGTCACCAGCTTGCCCGCCTCGCGAACGGGCGCGTCTCTCCCGCGGATTTCGATTACCGGGCGCTCTGGTTCCGGTTCGGGCAGCCGGGACGGGCCGCTATCGAAAAGCTGGCTACGGGATCCTCCGACGAGACCGTCCGCAACCTCGCCGGCGAAACACGCAAGCTGACCGACCCATGGCAAGACGGGCCCGCCGAACGTGCGGTGCGGGCAGGCCATGCCCTTGACGAGCGGCTGACCATTCTCCCCGCTCCGGTGCCACTCGACGAACGGCTGCGCGCAAGGCTGGTGCGGTTCGATGCTTGTGGCGACGTCGGCGACTGCCTGCTGCATCATGTGCCGGGCGAGGACTTCGCGGTTGTGGTCGCTTATCCCGCCCGGTCGTGCGCGGGATGCACGCCATCGGTACGCCTCATCTGGACCGTGAACGGTGTCTGGTCGGATGCGAGCCAGTATCTGGCCGAAGGCGATGTCGCGCAGGCCATGGCGGCGCGCATCCGCACCGGCGATGTCGTCATTCGTCCCGTCGTGCGACGGCAGCTCTTCATCGGCGGCGAGGCGGTGGGCGAAACGCTGCCGATGGCGGGCAATGTGCCCGGCAAGCCTGATGCGCCTTGATGACCGCCGGGCGCAGTGCTAGCGCGCCGGCATGAGCGTTGACCTGACAACCGTGAAGAAGATCGCCAGCCTGGCGCGGCTCGCCGTGAGCGAGGACGAAGCCGAGGCGCTGGTGCCCGAACTCAATGGCATCCTCCACTGGGTGGAGCAGCTGGGGGAAGTGGACGTGACGGGCGTCGAGCCGATGACGGCCGTCATTCCCAACACGCTGCGCCTGCGCGACGATGTCGTGAGCGATGGCAATGTGCGCGACAAGGTGCTGGCCAACGCGCCGCAGGCCGAGCACGGCTTCTTCGCCGTACCCAAGGTGATCGAATAATGGCGGACCTTACCGATCTCACCGTCGCGGAAATCCGTGACGGCTTCCGTGCCGGCACTTTCTCCGCGCGCGAGGTTGCCGAGGCGTTCAATGCGAATGTCGCTGCTGCCAAGGCCCTGAACGCCTTCATCGTCGAGACACCGGATCATGTGCTCGCCGCTGCCGATAAGGCGGACAGCGATCGCGCGGCAGGCACGCTGAAGCCGCTCTCGGGCGTTCCCATCGGCATGAAGGACCTGTTCTGTACGCAGGGTGTGCAGACCACGGCTGCCAGTCATATGCTGGAAGGCTTCCAGCCGACTTATGAATCGGCGGTCTCGCAGAAGCTGTGGGATGCGGGCGCGGGCATGCTCGGCAAGCTCAATCTCGATCAGTTCGCCATGGGCTCGTCCAACGAGACGAGCTATTTCGGCAATGTGATCTCACCCTGGCGGCGGGGCGGCGGCGACAATGCGCCGCTGGCTCCCGGCGGCTCCTCGGGTGGCAGCTCGGCTGCGGTTTCCGCGCGGCTTTGCCCGGCGGCGACCGGCACGGACACCGGCGGATCGATCCGTCAGCCTGCGGCCTTCACCGGCATTTCCGGCATCAAGCCCACTTATGGTCGCTGCTCGCGCTGGGGCATCATCGCCTTTGCCAGCTCGCTCGATCAGGCCGGTCCGATGGCCCGCACGGTCCGCGATTGCGCTATCATGCTGGAGAACATGGCCGGCTTCGATGCGCGCGACGCGACATCGCTCGATTTGCCTGTGCCCCAGTGGGAAGCGGGATTGTCCGGCGATCTGAACGGCAAGAGGGTCGGTATCCCGAAGGAGTATCGGGTCGAAGGCCTTGATGCCGATGTCGCGCGGGTGTGGGACGATGGCATCGCCTGGCTCAAGGACGCTGGCGCGGAGATCGTCGAGGTCTCCCTTCCGCACAGCAAATATGCCTTGCCGGCCTACTACATCATTGCGCCGGCGGAAGCCTCCTCCAACCTCGCGCGCTACGATGGCGTGCGCTACGGTCTGCGCGAACTGCCCGATGGCGCGAACCTGCAGGAGATGTACGCCGCGACCCGCGCCGCCGGCTTCGGCCCGGAAGTGAAGCGCCGCATCATCATCGGCACCTATGTGCTCTCGGCAGGCTTCTACGATGCTTATTATACGCAGGCCCAGAAGGTGCGGGCGCTGATCGCACGCGATTTCGCGCAGGCGTTCGAGCGCTGCGATGTCATCCTCGCCCCGACCGCACCGAGCGCCGCTTTCGCGCTGGGCGACAAGACGGCCGATCCGCTGTCGATGTACCTCAACGACGTGTTCGCGGTGCCGGCATCGCTGGCAGGGCTGCCCGGCATGTCCGTGCCCGGCGGCCTCAGCAAGGATGGGTTGCCGCTTGGCCTCCAGATCATCGGCCCGGCTTTCGACGAGCAGGCGGTCCTGAACGCGGGGCTCGCGCTGGAAGAGCGCGCCGGCTTCGTCGCGCGGCCGGACAAGTGGTGGTGATAACCGGCTAAAGAGGACGTTTAGGAAGGACGCATCCGAGGGCCGCGCCTTTCGCTTAGAATGCGGCGCACGCGCAACGCGACCCAGTCGTAGGCTAGATAGGCCGCGACGCCGAGCAGGACACCGCTGCCTATTCGGATGATATCGATCGGCCAGTCGGCGGTCATGCTGTTTACCGGCGCTCGTCCATGCATCATGTAAATGAACAGGCTTGCCGAACCGATGAGCGTCAGTACCGGCAGCAGCAGACGCGGTACTGGAATGCGGCGGTTCCAAAGCAGGAAGATTGCGCCAAGTCCCACACTCACCATGCGCGAGCGATCATCGCCATAGATAGCCACCGCCATGATGCAGGCCAGCGCAAGAGCGGTCAGTCGCGCGCGCGGAGTTTCTATGAATTGCGCGGCAAGGCCGAGCGCGAATAGCCAGAAGACATAGGTCATTTCTTCGCCATGGTTGGACAGCACATCCATCAGGAAGAAGCGATGGACCAGGCCGATCATGGCGGCAAAGACCAGTAAGGCCAGCGTTGCGGATGAGGGGCGCTGCCGGAGCAGGTTGCGGACAGAAGGAATGAGCGAAAGGGCGATCACGAGCAATATCGCCTGGAAAAGGGCCTGGACGAACCATGTCTCGAATGGTTTCGGACCGCGTTGCGGAACGAAGTTGTTGAAGAGGAGGATGTCCGGCAGGTTTAAACCGCCCCGCGTGGCCTGATAGCCGATGAGAATTAGCCAATAGGGGATGAGTACGCTCAGCAGAAAGCTGCGCAGGACCTTGCCGGGCCGGCCAGCAGCAAGATCACCATAGCCGAACTTGCCGAAACTCTGCCCCGCCGCAATCATCAGCAGCGCCGCGCCGCCACTCAGCGCATCGATCCCGGCATGCGAGCACACCACCATGATGGGCGCCGCGGCGCGCACGAAGACATTCGGCTCGACGGTAACGATCGTCTCCGGCTGCAGGCCGGGCTGCGCAAGTGTCGCGAGTTGCGCGACGGTGAGCATCTGCCAGTCTTGGGGAAGCGGCCCGAGCAACGCTTCGAGGCCCAGCACGAAATTGATATAGGTGAGCGAGTCCCCCTCGAGACTCAGGAAGCTGTCGTCGTCGGCGATCGTCCGGGTGGGGAAGGAGCGGCGGAAGACAGCGCGGACTGCATCTAGCGGGTCGCTCTGCGCCCCGGCTTCCGAAGCAGATGCAGAACGCTTAGCCGCTTGCGTTAATGTGCGATAATCCACCTTGCCCGAAGCGAGACGCGGCAACCGTTCATATGGGCAGTGAACGATCTGGGCTTCGGGCAGGCGATAGCGCTCCGCGATCCTGCTGATGAGGCGGTTGTCGGGCATGGGGTGTTCGCTGGCGAGGACAAGAAGCTCATCCGTGCCAGTGGCGGCGATGGGATAGCCGAATCTGGCCGCCTCACGCTCGATTTCGTCGAGCGAGAGCCGCAGGCCGAACATCTTGATGAAGCGGTTCTTGCGTCCTGTGATGCGGAAGATGCCCGGCTCCACCTCCTCGGCGAGATCGCCAGTGCGCAGGCTTTCCAGTTCCTGTCCGCGCGCCAGATCCCCAGCTTCCTCGCCATAGCCCATCATGACGTTGGGGCCAGAATAGACCAGCTCCCCCGCGCCTCCGGTTGGTGTGCCGGTATCGGGATCGACGAGGTCGAAACGACCTCCGGGAATTGCTTGCCCGATGCATCCGGCAAGTTCCGGCAAGCGTTCGGGAGGCAGCCATGCCATGCGCGCGGTAGCTTCGGTCTGGCCATACATCACCAATAGGCGGGCCCCGTGAGCACGCGCTAGGGCAGCGACGCGCTCCACCCGATCTGTCGGCATGCGCCCACCGGCCTGGGTCATCGTGCGGATGGAAGCAGGCAGCGCGTTCAGGAAGCCCGAGCGCTCCAGTAATTCGTACGTATAGGGTACTCCGGCGAAACTGGTGGCACTATGCCGGTCGACAAGATCGCGGAAGGACGCCTCGATCACAGAGGCATCGTTAAGAACGAGCGTCGCGCCCGCAGCCAAGTGCGAATTGAGTACGGAAAGCCCGTAGGAATAGCTGGGAGGCAATGTGGTTATGGCTCGCTCGTCCGGGCTCAGTCCCAGATAATCTCCGATCGAACGGGCATTGGCATCGACTGCGCGGGCCGAAAGGCGGACAAGCTTGGTGCTGCCGGTCGTGCCGGACGTGGAAAGAAGCACGGCGAGATCGGGATGCAGGTCGGTAGTCGGCCCGTTCACTTCGGTGGCCACAAATCCGTCCTTCGCGCGCCAGCGCATGGCGGGCCGGAAGACCTCCACGATCCGGGTGGCTGCGGCTTCATCGCCTTCACTGACGATGAGGACCGGCCATCCTGCGCGCAGGGCAGCAATATAGGCGATGATGGCATCACTTCGATTAGCCATCTCCAGCAGCAGGAGATGTCGGCCCGTCCACCCCTCCATCATCGAATCGGCGGCTTCAATGATCTCCCGATAAGACCATTCCCGCCCATTAGAATCGATTAACGCCGTGCGATCGCCGAACAGGTCGAGCTGGTCCCAGAAATGCATGCGGCCTGATTTCCCCCCGGGGGCTGCGTCACCTCCGGGCATCCTCTAACACCGGAGAGGACGATTGCAATTGCGTGGGAGAGAGGCCATTCGGGGCCGCGCAAGATCGAGGGATGAAACGGACGTGAGCAAGGACTATCGCATTCAGGGCGCTACCGGGGAATGGGAGGTCGTCATCGGCCTTGAAGTTCATGCCCAGGTGGTCAGTCAGGCGAAGCTCTTTTCGGGCGCGGCGACGGCTTTCGGTGCGGAGCCGAACACGCAGGTCAGCCTCGTGGACGCCGCGATGCCCGGCATGCTTCCCGTGCCGAACCGCGAGTGCATCCGGCAGGCGGTGCGCACGGGCCTGGCGCTTGATGCGCAGATCAACCGCTGGTCCCGCTTCGACCGGAAGAACTATTTCTACGCGGACCTCCCGCAGGGCTACCAGATCAGCCAGCTCTATCACCCGCTGGTGGGCGAGGGGAAGCTGACCATCGAGGCGGACGAGAAAGCCGGTATCCCGGCCGACAAGGATATCGGCATCGAGCGCATCCATGTCGAGCAGGACGCGGGCAAGCTGATGCACGACCAGCACCCGACGCGCTCCTATGTCGATCTCAATCGCTCGGGCGTCGCACTGATGGAAATCGTTTCGCGGCCGGACATGCGCTCGCCCGCCGAGGCCGGCGCTTATCTGCGCAAATTGCGCGCTATCCTGCGCTATGTCGGCTCGTGCGACGGCAACATGGAGGAAGGCTCAATGCGGGCCGACGTGAACGTCTCCGTGCGCAAGCCTGGCGATGAATTCGGCACGCGTACGGAGACCAAGAACGTCAATTCGGTGCGTTTCGTCATGCAGGCGATCGAATATGAGGCGCAGCGCCAGGTCGATGTGCTGGAGGGCGGCGGACGAATCGTGCAGGAGACGCGGCTGTTCAATCCGGACAGCGGCACGACGCGGTCCATGCGCTCGAAGGAAGATGCCCACGATTATCGCTATTTCCCGGATCCGGACCTGCTGCCGCTGGAACTGGACGAAGCGTTTGTGGAGGATTGCCGTCACTCGCTGCCCGAGCTGCCGGACGCCAAGCGCAAGCGTTATGTCGAAGGCCTGGGGCTATCGGATTATAACGCGCAGGTGCTGACGGCGGAGGCGGAAACGGCCCGCTGGTTCGAGGCGCTGCTGGCCGAGAGCGCGCGCATCCAGAAGAAAAGTGAGGGCGAGGTGGCGCGCGCGAGCGCGAACTGGCTGCTCTCCGAACTCTATGGCGCCCTCAACCGGCTCGGCAAGACGCTTGAGGAAAGCCCGGTGAACCCGGAACGGGGCGCCGAGCTGCTGGCTCTCGTCGCGGATGGAACGATTTCGGGCAGTATCGCCAAGCAGGTCTTCGAGATCATGCTTGAAACCGGTGATGCGCCCGCAAGAATCGTCGAGGATAAAGGCCTCAAGCAGACGAGCGATACCGGTGCGATCGAAGCGGTAGTGGCGAAAATCCTTGCCGAGAATGCCGACAAAGTCGAGCAGTACAAGGGCGGCAAGGAAGCGCTCTTCGGCTTTTTCGTCGGGCAGACGATGAAGGCCATGCAAGGCAAGGCCAATCCCCAGGTGGTGAACGAGCTGCTGAGGAAAGCGCTGGGCTGACGCTCCTCAGTCTGGCGGGGCCGGAATGCCGGGCAGTTCGTCGGGGCCCTGTCCGGGCTCGTCCACATTCGGTGTATCAGGCACGATCTCGGGCGGCTCCCTGAAGGGCTGCTCGGGAATCGGCTCCATCGGCGGGGCCTCCGGCGGGGACTGGGGATTGATCGTGTCGGGCGGCGGGATTTCCGGCTGGCTGGCCATTTTTGATGTCCTTTCCTGATGGTTCAGAACGGATCGCTTTTCCGAACGTTCCTGCGGCTTGAGAGGTAGCAAGCGGGATTGCCCTTTTCGAGGCTTTGGACTATGGCCCGCCGACCGGCGACCAATGCGGGCGTGGCGAAACTGGTAGACGCGCCAGATTTAGGTTCTGGTATCGCAAGATGTGGGGGTTCGAGTCCCTTCGCCCGCACCAGTTGTGTGGCCTCTCGCCCCGTTCTGGTCCCACGAGATTCTTAGCTGAGCTTGGAAAGCGTTGAGTAGAGATATGCAGATTGTCGAGACATTGAATGAGGGCCTCAAGCGCGCCTACACGCTGACCGTGACGGCGGGGGATATCGATGCCCGCGTCGAGGAAGAGGTGAAGTCGATTGCGCCGCAGGTGCGCATGCCCGGCTTCCGCCCCGGTAAGGTTCCGGCGAACCTGGTCCGCAAGATGCATGGGGCCGCGCTCGCTCGCGAAGCGCTGGAAAAGTCGATCCGCGACGGTGTCGACAAGGTGATTGCCGACAACAAGCTGCGTCCCGCGATGCAGCCTTCGGTCGAGCTGAGCGACGATTATGAGGTCGGCAAGGATGCCGAGATCAAGGTCGCGCTGGAAGTGCTGCCGGCCGTGCCCACGCCGCAGATCGAAGGGCTGAAGCTCGAACGCCTCATTGTCGAGGTGAGCGACGAGCAGGTGGACGAGGCGCTGAACCGCTTCGCTTCGCAGAGCCAGCGCTTCGAAGATGCGCCGGAAGGCCATGAAGCGAAGGATGGCGATCAGGTCGTCATGGATTTCGTCGGCAAGGTCGACGGTGTCGCATTCGAAGGCGGCACAGGCTCCGGCATGGCGGTCGTCATCGGTTCGGGCAATCTGATCCCGGGCTTCGAGGACCAGCTGGTCGGCGTGAAGACCGGCGAGGAAAAGTCGATCGAGGTCACTTTCCCGGCGGACTATCAGGCCAAGAATCTCGCCGGCAAGGCCGCGACGTTCGATCTGGTCATCACCGCCGTGAAGCTGCCGAGCGAGAAGGCGCCGGACGACGAGTTCGCCAAGCAGCTTGGTCTCGACAGCATCGACAAGCTCAAGGAGCTGCTCAAGGGCCAGATCGAGCAGGAGCATAACGGCCTCACGCGCACCTATATGAAGCGCCGCCTGCTGGATCAGCTGGCTGCAGGCCATGATTTCGAAGTGCCTCCGGGCATGGTCGAGGCCGAGTTCAACCAGATCTGGGCTCAGCTCGAGCATGAAGCGAGCCATGAGGAAGACCCGGCTGCCGCGCTCGCCGAAATGGAGAAGGACAAGGACGACTATCGCGCGATCGCCGAGCGGCGCGTGCGCCTTGGCCTGCTGCTGTCCGAAATCGGCCAGGCGAATGGTGTCGAGATCACCCAGGCCGAAATGAACCGTCTGATCGGGCAGGCCGCGCAGCAATATTCGCCGCAGGACCGCGAGCGGTTCGTGCAGTATATCCAGAACGAGCCCATGGCCGCCGCGCAGCTTCGCGCGCCGCTCTATGAGGACAAGGTCGTGGATTTCCTGTTCAGCAAGGCTGAGATCAGCGAGCGCGCCGTCGCCCGTGAGGATCTGGAAGCAGCGATCGAGAGCGAGGACACGGATTTCCACGTCCATGGCCCCGATTGCGGACATGATCACGATCGTGACCACAAGCCCGCCAAGAAGGCTGCGGCGAAGAAGCCGGCCGCGAAGAAGGGCGAAGCCGAGGACGCCGCTGCCGAGGCACCGGCTGAAGCAACCAAGGCTCCGGTAAAGAAGGCCGCGCCCAAGAAGGCTGCTGCAGCGGAGAAGGCCGCGGATGCGGATGAAAAGCCCGCATCCAAGAAGGCTGCGCCGAAGAAGAAGGCCGCCAAGGCCGAAGGCTGACGCATACACTCATGGTCGACGCGCATCTTTCCGGAGAGCCTGCCTTGCCGGAAACGTTGCGCGTCGCCGTGCTGCTGCCCTGCTACAATGAGGCCACGGCGATCGGCCACACCGTGGAGCAGTTCGCCCGGGCGCTCCCGGGAGCAGCGATCTACGTCTTCGACAACAACAGCTCGGACGAGAGCATCGCCGTCGCGCAGGCGGCGGGGGCGATCGTCCGGCGCGTGCGCCAGCAGGGCAAGGGCCATGTGGTGCGCCGCATGTTCGCCGACGTCGATGCTGACATCTATGTCATGGCCGACGGCGACGCGACTTATGAGGCAGCCGCGGCGCCCGTGCTGATCGCGGCGATGATCGAGGACAATCTCGACATGATGGTCGGCGCTCGCCGATCCGAAGTGGAAGAGGCCTATCGGCTCGGCCATCGTCTCGGCAACCGTTTGCTCACCGGCCTGCTGCGCCAGCTCTTCGGCCGGAGCTTCACGGATATCCTTTCAGGCTATCGGGTGTTTTCGCGGCGCTTCGTGAAGAGCTTCCCCGTGCTCTCGGCAGGGTTCGAGATCGAGACGGAAATGTCCGTCCACGCACTTGAGCTGCGCATGCCGGTGGGCGAGGTGGTGACCGCTTATGCGGCCCGGCCGGAAGGCTCGCAATCCAAGCTCAGCACCTTCCGCGATGGCTGGCGGATCCTGCGCACGATGATCCAGCTTTACCGCGTCGAGCGACCGCTGTGGTTCTTCGGGCTGATCGGGCTGATCTTCGCCGTGCTGGGAGTCGTGCTCGGCATTCCGGTGGTGCTGACCTATCTCGAGACCGGGCTGGTCCCGCGTTTTCCCACCGTGATCGCCATCGTCGGCCTTGGCATCGTGGCAGGCCTCAATCTGATGACCGGCCTCATTCTGGATACGGTGACGCGCGGCCGGCAGGAAATGAAGCGGCTCGCCTATCTCGCTCACCCCGCGCCGCGCCTCTGACGACCGGCAGCACCGATCGCTCTGCGTCGATCGGTTAAAGCCCTTGAAGGCTTCGGTAAGACGTCCGATGTAGGCACCGCAACGGCCAATCAAGAAAGAACATCATGACCGACACTCCCTTTGATCCGCTCGGCGCGCTGGTGCCAATCGTCATCGAACAATCGAATCGCGGCGAGCGCAGCTTTGACATCTATTCGCGCTTGCTGCGGGAGCGGATCATCTTCGTGACCGGCCAGGTGGAAGACCATATGGCGTCGCTCATCGTCGCCCAGCTCCTGTTCCTCGAGTCGGAAAATCCGAAGAAGGACATCTGGATGTACATCAACTCGCCGGGTGGCGTGGTGACCAGCGGCATGGCGATCCATGATACCATGCAGTATATTCGCCCCAAGGTGGGGACCGTGTGCATCGGGCAGGCCGCATCGATGGGCAGCTTCCTGCTGGCGGCCGGCGAGCCAGGCATGCGTTTCGCCCTTTCCAATGCGCGAATCATGATTCACCAGCCCTCGGGCGGCGCGCAGGGCATGGCATCCGACATCGAGATCCAGGCCAAGGAAATCCTGCGCATTCGTCGTCGCCTGAATGATCTCTACGTCAAATATACCGGTCAGCCGCTCGACAAGATCGAAGCCGCGATGGATCGCGATACCTTCCTGGAAGCTGACGAAGCCAAGGCGTTCGGGCTGGTGGACCAGGTCTATGACAAGCGGCCTGTCGGTTCTGACGAACCCGCGACCTGAGCAAGTGGATGGCGTGGGCGCGCCTCATCCATGATGCTCGCTCACGCGCCGCGCTGTTTCATCGGCGCGTTCTATCCGGGCAAGCTGCTGTCATCGGACATGGATTGCGGCGAACGGAAGGGATCAGCGCTGCCGGGTTGCATCATCATATTGTAATATGACTGAGTCGCGCCCATCTGGCATGGCAAGCCAAAGTTCACGGCGAGCAACGGCAAATTTACGCTAATCGGCGATATTATCGACACTTGTGATGTGGCAGGATCCCGGTTTAGGATGGCCCTGGGGCCAGATAGTCCGGCGCGGGCAATGTGGGCTTGCCCGCCGGGCCAAGGAAGGCATTGAATGACCAAGCTGACAGGATCGGATTCGAAGAGCACGCTGTACTGCTCCTTCTGCGGCAAATCGCAGCACGAGGTGCGCAAGCTGATCGCGGGACCGACCGTTTTCATCTGTGACGAATGCGTCGAGCTGTGCAACGACATCATCCGCGAGGAGACCAAGGGCGGTCTCGTCGGCCGGAAGGAAGGTGGTGTGCCCACGCCGCAGGCGATCTGCGACGTGCTCAATGATTATGTGATCGGGCAGAAGCGCGCCAAGCGCGTGCTCTCCGTCGCGGTCCACAATCACTACAAGCGGCTTGAGCATGGCGGCAAGGCGGGCGACGTCGAGCTGGCCAAGTCCAACATCCTGCTGATCGGCCCCACCGGCTGCGGCAAGACGCTGCTGGCACAGACGCTCGCCAAGACCTTCGACGTCCCGTTCACCATGGCCGACGCGACCACGCTGACCGAGGCGGGCTATGTCGGCGAGGATGTCGAGAACATCATCCTCAAACTGTTGCAGGCCAGCGACTATAATGTCGAGAAGGCCCAGCGCGGCATCGTCTATATCGACGAGATCGACAAGATCAGCCGTAAGGCCGAGAATCCCTCGATCACGCGCGACGTGTCGGGCGAAGGCGTGCAGCAGGCACTGCTCAAGCTGATGGAAGGCACGACCGCTTCCGTGCCGCCGCAGGGCGGACGCAAGCATCCGCAGCAGGAATTCCTGCAGGTGGACACGACGAACATCCTGTTCATCTGCGGCGGCGCCTTTGCTGGGCTGGAGAAGATCATCGGCGATCGTCTGGAAGGCAAATCCATTGGCTTCGGCGCCCATGTCGCCGCTCCCGAGGAGCGTCGCACGGGCGAGTTGCTCAAGCAGAGCGAACCGGAAGATCTGCTCAAGTTCGGCTTGATCCCCGAGTTCGTTGGCCGTCTGCCGGTCATCGCGACGCTGGAGGATCTGGACATTGCCGCGCTCGTGCAGATCCTGACCGAGCCGAAGAATGCGCTGGTGAAGCAGTATGGCAAGCTCTTCGAACTGGAGGATGTGGACCTTACCTTCACCGATGACGCGCTGACCGCGATTGCCCAGCGCGCCATCGAGCGCAAGACCGGTGCGCGTGGCCTGCGGTCGATCATCGAAGCTATCCTGCTCGACACGATGTTCGACTTGCCGACCATGGAAGGCGTGACGGAAGTGGTGGTGGACAAGGACGTGGTGGAGGGCCGCAAGGACCCCGTGCGGGTGTTTACCGAAGCCAAGCGCAAGGCCGGCGACGCGGCCTGATGGGCCGACCATCGGCGAGGCTGGTTTCGGCCGCGCTCGTCGTCTCGCTCATCGCGCTGCCTGCGACCAACGCAGGCGCGCGGAGCGAGGAGCGTATTGCGAAGCTGATCGCCTCGACCGACGGTGCCTCCCAGGAGACCGCTTACAAGGTCCGCTCCGTGAGCGAGGAATATGCGGTTCTGAAAGCGCTTCACCTCGAAGCGCGAAGCCAGTCCTTGATGACGCCAAAGCGCGGCAAGGCCTATGACGTGATCGAGGCTGTCGATCCGGCGACCGGTGAGACGCGGTCGATCTGGTTCGACATTTCAGCCTTTTTCGGCCGGGGTTTCGGGCTCTGACCTTACGCCGCCCACGGCGGCACGAAACATGTCCAGCAACGTCCGGGCCTGCTTGTGCAGGTCGTGACGATCCTCCACGCGGCGGCGCCCCTGGGCGCCGAGCGTAGCACGCTCTTGCGACGTCGCACGCATGACACCGCGCAGGGCCTGAGCGATGGCATCTTCGTCCCCGGGCGCGAAGATCCAGCCGCAGCCACTGTCCACCAGCTCGGGAATCCCCGCGACGGTGGTCGTCAGTACCGGGCGCCCGATGGCGAGCGCCTCCATGATGCCGATCGGCAAACCCTCCGCATAGCTCGGCAGCAGCATCGCCCTCCCGGCGAGAAGCTGTTCGCGGACATAGCCCCCCGTGCCCCAGCCATGGAGAATGACATGATCGTGCACACCATGTTCGGCGATCGCCGTGCGTACTGCCGCCTCTTCTTCATCGCTCCCGCCGCCGATCAATTCCACGACGAGATCGGGGAACTCTCCGATCACCTGTGCGACGGCGGGCGGGATGTGGACCTGCCCCTTGTTGGCGCAAAGCCGACCGATGCAGATCACGCGGCTGCTTGCTGGCGGCGCGGGATCATAGGGGAAATCCGCCAGATCGATGCCGCAATGGACGATGCGGATATTCTCGACGGCATCCGGCGCTTCCTGCGCGATCCGGTCCCGGCAATAGCGGGTAATCGCCACGATGAAGGCTGCTTCGCGCGCTTTCTCGCGGATGGAGAGGCGCGCCGGCTCGCCGGGCACGAGCTCATCCGGTCCGTGAACCGTGAAGCTGTAGCCCGGCCCGCCCAGGCGGTGCGCGAGGAGCGCCACCGTCGCTGCATTGGTCGAGAAATGGGCATGCACATGGTCGATGCCGAGCGCGCGGGCACGGCGGGCGAAAGCCATGGCCTCGATCAGATAAGCGCAATGCGCCACGAACTCGCGCCCGGCATTGCGCCATATCCGCCACCAGAGCGGCAAGGCCCTGAGGGTGCGCAGGGGGTGGGCGAGCAAGGTGAGCGCCACGTCCCGTGCGAGGGCGGCGTTGCTTCCGGTCAGGATATAATGAGTCCGCTCGCGCTCCGCGATGTCCTGCGGATCGACCAGCTCGCCATCCCAATGCCGCATGGCGAAGCGCTCGACGGGCTGGTCGAGCGCCTCGATGGCCGCGATCTCACGCCGGATGAACGTCGTGCTGATGAGCGGATAGGTGTTGAGGAGATAAGCGAGCTTCATGGATGGGGCCGGTCATGGGGCGGGGGAGGCGGGCCTGTCAACGCGGCTAACGCTCTTTTGCCGGGATGCCGTGGGATGCGACGGCGCCCGAGGGATCAGCCCGCGCTGTCCGTCACCCAGTCCCGGCGCAGGCGCGGTCCTGCCAGGGCCATGAGCAGCGCCGCCAGAAGATAGAGGGACAGGCCGAACAGCATGGAATAGCGCAGCGCCTCATTGCCATAGACGGGCCGGAGCGCGTCGGAGAGCGCGCCGAGCGCATAGATGCCACCACCGAGGCCAATGAGGTTATTGATGAGGAGGAAGCTCGCAGAGGCAGTCGCGCGGGCGGGCGGGGCGACGAGATGTTGCACGGCTGACAATACGGGGCCCAGCCAGACATAGACCAGGGCCTGCGGGAGCAGGAACAGCACGAAGGCCATGATGACGTCACTGCTGTAGATGCCCGCGGCGAACAGGGGGACGCCGACAAGAAAGGAAATGGCCGGCACCCAGGACATCCATGCCCGATCACGCCGACCGAGCCTGTCTGCGACCCAGCCACCCATCAACATGCCGACAACGCCGCCAAGCAGCATCACCGCGCCGATAAACCAGCTCGTGTGGACGAGATCGAGGCCGAAGCTGCGCTGGAGCAGGCTCGGCAGCCAGAAGGCCAGTCCGTAACCCACCATCGAGCTCGACGCTGCCCCGAAGGACAGCAGCCAGAAGCTCGGCTTGCGCGCGAGGATGGCCGCGACCTCTCCGAAGCGAGGCACTGCGGGCGCCGCGACACCGGCAGGCGCGGGCATCCGCCGATCATGAACCAGCAGCTTGAACAGAGGCGCGATGATTATGCCCACGCAGCCGACCGCGATGAACGCGGCGCGCCAGTCGACGGTGGCGGCGATATAGCCGCCCGCCAGCACCCCGGCCGCCGAGCCCAGCGGGATGCCGAGCGAATAGATCGAGAGGGCGAAAGCGCGCCTGTGACTGGGGAAATAATCGGCGATCAGCGCATAAGAGGGCGCAACGCCGCCCGCCTCGCCAATGCCGACGCCCAGCCGGGCAAGGAAGATGTGCCAGAAGCCATGCGCCAGCCCGCAGAGCGCCGTGAAGCCGCTCCAGAGCACCAGCGAGCCAGCAATGACCCAGCTCCGGCTCGTGCGATCAGCCAGCCACGCGAGCGGGACGCCGAGAGTTGAGTAGAGGAGGGCGAAGGCAAGGCCGCCGAGCAGGCCCATCTGCCCGTCGCTGAGGCCGAGGTCCCGCTGGATGGGCGCCGCGAGGATCGCGAGGATCTGCCGGTCGACGAAATTGAAGATATAGACGAGCAGCAGCATCGCCAGCACCACGCCGGGCCGCGCCGATCGGGCGTGGGTTGAGACTGCTTTGCTCATCTATCCGGCATGCTCCCGCAGGAAGGGCAGGATGGCGCTAAGCGCCGCCGGCTCGTCGAGCAAGGGCGCATGGCCGCGCAGAGGCACTTCGACTCCCGTGAAGGGGCCACCATGGCGCTCGCCCATCTGCGCGACCGTTTCCGGTGCAAGGAGGTCCGACAAGGCGCCACGAAGGACGAGCGCGGGCACTGCGTCGAGCATGTCCCACAAGGGCCACAAATCGGGTGGAACGGTGGCCGGTTCATCGCCACTGATGCTGACGGCGATGGCGGGATCATAAGCGAAGCGCACGGTTCCGTCGGGCATCTCCCGGCAGGTCCGGCGTGCAAAGGCCATCCAGTCCGCATCCTCGAAGTCGACAAAGGCCTCGGCGTTGATCGCCGCGCAACGGTCCGCCGCATCCTTCCAGCCAGGGAAGGCCGC
Organism: Sphingobium lignivorans; assembly: GCF_014203955.1. NCBI lineage: Bacteria > Pseudomonadati > Pseudomonadota > Alphaproteobacteria > Sphingomonadales > Sphingobiaceae > Sphingobium > Sphingobium lignivorans. The sequence goes on along the minus strand of NZ_JACHKA010000001.1, from coordinate 2,130,295 downwards.
GCCGCCGCCGACATAGCCCTGGATGCGGGCAAGCCCCTCGGGATCGAGCTTCGGGCCGATGTCGTTGAGGACGATGGCGCTGATGCGTTGCGGCTGCATCGCCGCCATCATCATGGCCATGAGCCCGCCCATCGACGTGCCGATCAAAGCGACGCGCTCGATACCCAGCTCATCCAGCAGGGCAAACATGTCGGCCACATAGATGTCCGGTCGATAATTTTCCGGTTCGCTGTCGCGCGCCGACAGGCCCCGCCCGCGCTGATCGGGCACGATCAGCCGGTAGTGTCCGGCCAGATGCCGAGCGAGAGGCTCGAAGTCGGCGCTGTTGCGGGTGAGCCCGTGCATCAGCAGAAGCGGTGCCTCTTCACCCGGATAAATCCGGGCGAAGAGGCCGAGCCGACCGTCTGCGCTGACAAAACGGTGCGACTCGTAGGCGGTGACGTCGTTCATCGCGCGTGGTGCTCGGGCATCGTCGCTCAGAAGCCCAGCGTCGCTGTCACAAAGACCTGGCGCGGGTTGCCGTAGAAAGCGGTCAACGTGCCTTCCGTGCCAAGCGTCGGCGTCAGATTTCCGTTGGCATTCCTGATCAGCGCGCCGGTGCGAGGATCGGCCGCCACGAAGGTGTAGCCGGACGTCTTGTAGCGTTTGTCCGTCAGGTTCTTGCCATGGACGCCGATGCTCCAGCGATCGTCCGGCGCGGTATAGACAAGGCTCGCATCCCACAGCGCATAGTTCGACTGGTCGATATAGGGGTTGGGGATCTCGAACTGGTAGGTCCGGCCACGCCATGAAACGGTGGAGCTGAGATTCAGATCGCCATCGCCGATCGGCGTCACGTAAGCGAGCGTGCCGCTGGCGGTCCACCGGGGCGTGTTCTGCACCTTACGGAAATCCGCGACGTCGACGGGGCCGACGCCTGCGATCTGCGTGATATACTCCTTGTACTTGGCATCGATATAACCAAGCGACCCGGCGAAGGTCAGCCGGTCGCCAGCGGTCATGAAGCTGCGGGCGAGGCGGATGTTGGTTTCCGCCTCGACGCCCTGGAAGCGCGCCTTGCCGGCATTGGTGATGATCCCGCAGAAGGTGGGGATACCGCCAACGGTGCAACCCGCCGAACCGGGGATCTGTACGTCCTTGTAGTCCATGCGGAAAGCGGCGAGCGCGAGATAGACCGCGCCATCGAGCAGATTGCCCTTGTAGCCGATCTCGTAGCTGTCCACCGTCTCCGGACGGAAGCTCAGATAGGCAGCGACTTCGGCTTCGCTCGGCACGCCGCTCGGGTTGGTGGTCGGTGCGTTCACACCGACGCCACGCGGATCAAACCCGCCGCCCTTGAAGCCCTGCGAGAAGCTTGCGTAGATATTGTGATCCCGGTTGGGCTGGAAGCTGAGGGAAACGCGCGGGGTGAACTTGTTGAAATCCCGCTCTCCGTTGAAATTGGTGCTGGGAGCACCGAGCGGCACGCCCGCGCCGCCGAAGACCGGCGAGCCGCCGCCGAGATAATTCTGGCGCAGGATGCCTGCCCTGCGCGTGTCCCAGGTATAGCGGCCGCCCAGCGAGAGGCTGAGCTGATCCGTGATGTCGTAGCTGAAGTCGGCGAAGACGGCGAAGGTCTCGGTGTCGACATTGGCCTCGGTGAAGGCGGTCAGGCCGGCCAGCGTCGTGAACAGGCGCACGTCGAACTGCGTGTCCGCCTTCGCGCTTAGATAATAGCCGCCGATGAGGCCGGTGAGCGGGCCGTCATTATCATACAGAATTTGCAGTTCCTGGCTGAACTGCTCGTTGCGGTAGAAAGCCGGCACGTCGACATCGACGGCCGCGAGCGCATCGAAATCGATGGGCGAGGCGCTGTCATCCTTGCGCCAGCCGGTGATCGAGCGGAAGGTGAAGCCCGCACCAAGATCGGCCGAGACATTCGCGGCAAGGCCATAAGCTTCGACGAACTGCTTGGGATCGTTGAGCGCGCCGCGTGTGTCGAACACATCGTCGAGAACCGGCGCGCCGGAGATGCGGCCCGGGATCAGGCGATGGCCGCCGCGCGGATTGCTGTCATCCTTGGTGTAGTCGCCGGAGATGCGGATCAGGACGGGCTCGCCATAACCGCCGATTTCCAGCGTACCGCGTCCCGCCCAGATATCCTTGTTGTAGTTCTCGAGGCCGTTGGTGAGGTTCGTGCCGAAGCCGCCGCGCGACAGGCGGGCAACCGAAGCGCCCACGCGCACGATGTCGCCGAGCGGACCGGACACCGTGACGATGCCGTCGGCCTGATCGTAGCTTCCATAAGTGCCCTTCACGCGCAGCGAGAAATCCTGTGGCAGAAGCTTGGTCACATATTTGACGGCACCGCCGATGGTATTGCGCCCGTAGAGCGTGCCCTGCGGCCCGCGCAGCACCTCGATGCGCTCGACGTCATAGATGTCCAGCACGGCGGCCTGCGGGCGATTGAGATAGACGTCATCGAGATAGATGCCGACGCCCTGCTCAAAGCCCGACACCGGATCCTGCTGGCCAACGCCGCGAATGAAGGCGGAGAGGGTGGAATTGGTGCCGCGCGACACTTCCATGGTGATGTTGGGCGTCGTGCTGCCGAGATCCGTTATGTCGAGCGCACCGCGCTTCTCGAGATCCGCACCGCTGAAGGTGGTGACGGCGATGGGAACATCCACGAGACGTTCTTCGCGGCGGCGGGCCGTCACGACGATTGCAGCGGCGTCATCGTCCGAGGCACTGTCGCCCGCGGTCTGGGCGTGAAGGGGCATGCCAAAGGCGAGGCCGGAACAGGCCATCGCCGCCAGAGCAAACGGATTCGCGCAATTCTTGAGAAAATGAGCCTTGCTCACTGCATCTCTCTCCCATGGACCATTGTGGTTGGTGCGACTCATATTGATAGTTGAACCAAGTTTCAACTTCTCCTGTTTGCCTTGGGCTATCGAACCCTCTAGCTGTGCTTTCATGACAACAGTGCCGACCCCCGTTCCCCCCTCTTCCGGCAAGGAGCCGCGCACCGAGCGCGGACGCCGGACCTTGCGCAAGCTGCTCGATTCCGCCGCGGCGGAGTTCGGCGAGAAGGGGTTCCACGACGCGTCCATCACCGGGATTACCAGCCGGGCAGGCACCGCGCTGGGGACCTTCTACACTTACTTCGACTCGAAGGACGAGGTGTTCCGCGCGCTCGTCAACGACATGAGCGACAGGGTGCGGATGGTGGCGCGCGAGGCGTTGGCAGGAGAAATGACGGCCCTGGCCACGGAGCGGGCTGCGCTGGCCGCTTTTCTGGGCTTTGCCCGGGACCACAAGGAAATCTACCGGATCGTCGATGAAGCGGAGTTCGTCGATCCCGCCAGCTATCGCCGGCATTACGAGACGACCGCGCAGCGCATTGGCGAGCGCCTGCGCAAGGGCGGCGAGTCGGGGGAGTTCCGCGAGGGGCTGGGAGAAGCTCATGCCTGGGCGATCATGGGGATGAACGTGTTCCTGGGCCTGCGCTATTGCATCTGGTCGGAAGACGCTTCCATCGAGGAGATTACCGAGGCCGCGGCCTCAATCCTCCAGAAGGGGATTACGCGCCAGCCGGGCTGAACCGGCGGGATTTAGGGTGTCGGCAGCCGAATCCGCGACGCCAGGAGCTTCAGCGGCGGCTCGCGCTCGCTGCGGCCAGGAGGGCGAGGACTGCGGCGACGCCCAGGGCCAGCAGCGGCCCCTGCTCGGTCGATCCCAGGCAGAGCGCGGCGACCAGCGCGCCCATGGTCTGGCCAAGCAGACGGCAGATGGCCTGCATGCCGGCAGCGGCGCCCGCCCGCTCGATTGGCGCGGTGCGCAGCATGACATTGTTGTTGGGCGACTGGAACAGGCCGAAGCCGATGCCGCAAAGCCCGGTCAGCAGGGCGAGGAGTTTCAGCGGGGGGTGATGCGGGAGCATCCATGCCATCAGGGCCAGCGCCAGCGCGAGCAGCGTGAGGCCCGCTGCGCTCATCAGGCCGGCCCAGCTCCTGTCCGAAAAGCGCCCCGCGAGCGGCGCGGAGACGGCAAGGGCGATCGGCAGGGGGAGCAGCACCAGCCCGACCATGGCGGGCTCGATCCGGCGCGTGCCTTCCAGAAAGAAGGGCAGCACGACCATCATGACCATCAAAGAACCGAACCCGCAGATGGACGCCGCATAAGCGAGGCGCATGCGGCCGATTCGCAGGAGATCGAGAGGGAGGATGGGGCGCGATCCGGACTGGGCGCGCCGGAACAGCCAGAAGCCCATGACGAAGCCGAAAGCGACGGCAAGGCTCATCCCAACCGACCAGTGACCATGCGCCGCATCCGAGGCGGCGAGGAAGAAAGCGGCAAACATGAGTGCGCTGAGCAGAGCGCCTTGCCAGTCGAATGTGGTCGCCGTGGGCGGCGTGCGCGGCCCGAAGCGCATGACGAGCGTCAGCGCGGCAAGGCCGATCGGGACGTTGACGAGGAACAGCCAGTGCCAGCTCGCGAAGGACAGGATGAACCCCGCGACCGCCGGACCGCTCGCCGCGACACTGGAAACGACGACGGCATTATAGCCGATCCCCCGGCCGAGCAGGGATCGCGGCCAGGTATGCCGTATCTGCGCGCCATTGATCGCCATCATCGCCGCAGCGCCGATCCCTTGCAGGAAGCGGCATGTCGCCAGCGTTTCCAGGTCCGGCGCAAGCGAGCAGACCAGCGACATCAGCACGAAAAGCGACATGCCGACGAGATAAACGCGCCCGTAGCCCAGTCGCTCCCCAAGCGCCGAGAAGGGCAGGATGCCCATCACCATCGCGATCTGGTAAGTCGTGATGACCCAGGTGGCCGAGGCGGGGCTGATGGAAAGGTCACGCGCGATCGAGGGTAGCGCGATGTTGACGAACGACCCGTCGATGACCGACATCGCCATCCCTGCCCAGAGGCCGGCCAGTGCCCAGTAGCGCCGGGGTGTCGGCAGTCCGTCGGAAAAGGAAGGCGTGTGAGCAGGTGTCGAGGAGGCCGCCATTGCCTGCCCGTTGCCGCTGCGATCCATCAGTCGGTCCCGTTGGTGGTCAGATCCCGAGCCGGGGGATGGCGTTCGGTGCATCGGGCGATATCGTGTCGGACGATCATGCCGGCCATGTCGCCCATGGCGCGCGCCGGGTCCAGCCCTGATGATAGGGGGCTCGTGGCCACGTGCCGAGCAGGAGGTCCGGACTTAGGTATTTTTCCGACCCGGGGGCTGTTTCCTCCGTGCCTCAAAATGCTCTAGGCTCGTCCCATGGACAGGATAGCCACCTTCACGATGAACCCGACCATCGACGCGGCCTATGAGACGGACCGCGTCTTTCACACGCACAAGATGCGCACGCAGGGCGAGCATTATGATCCCGGCGGTGGCGGCATCAACATATCGCGCGTGATCGCTCGCCTCGGGGGAACGGCGCGGGCTTATTATGCATCGGGCGGGGCGACGGGCGTGGCGCTCGACGGCCTGCTCGATCTCCACCAGATGGTTCGCCACCGGATTCCCATCGCCGGGAGCACCCGGATCAGCGCATCCCTCTACGATCGCGAGAGCGGCAAGGAATATCGGGTCGTGCCGGCGGGGCCGTCGTTCACGGAAGAGGAATGCGAGCGCTGCCTCGCCGAGATCGCGCAGGCCGGGTGCGACTATTTCGTTGCGAGCGGCTCGCTTGCCCCCGGGGTGCCCGAGGATTTCTACGCGCGGGCTCTTGCCGCGTGCCGCCAGCGGGGTATCCGGTTCGTGCTGGATACATCGGGCGCCGCACTGAAGGCGACGCTGGAGGCGGGTGGCGTCTTTCTCGTGAAGCCCAGCCTCGGTGAGTTGCAGGCGCTGGTCAGCAAGCCGCTGGAGGGCCTGCGGGAAATCGCCGACGCGGCACGAGCTTTCGTGCGGAGCGGCCAGACGCACTACATGGCCGTCACCATGGGCCATGAAGGCGCCTTGCTTGCCCATGAAGATGAGGTCGTCTGCCTTCCGACCATTGCCGTGAAGGCGATGAGCGCGGTGGGGGCAGGGGACAGTTTTCTGGCGGCCATGGTCTTCTCCCTGGCCAACGGCCGGGATGTGACCGAGGCATTCCGCTATGGGATTGCTGCCGGTGCGGCCGCGGTGCTGACGCCGGGCACGGACCTGTGTCGCAGGGAAGACGTGGAGCGCCTGTATCGGGAGGTTGCGCCATTGAGCGAGGCACGCGTCATCGGGTGAGGCGGTCGTGACACCGGGGCGGCGTGATGCGCCGTCCCCGGGCTAACGACTCAGGCGGGAGCGTGCTGGTGCAGGTAGACGGCCCGCTCATGCGAGAAGGCCTTGAAGCCGAAATAGCCGTGGTAGCTGCCCATGCCGCTCTGATTGACGCCGCCAAAGGGAAGCTGGTTCTCGAGATAATGCGAGAACACGCCATTGACCGTGACGCCGCCCGATGACGTGCGGTTGAGGACCTTCTGCACATTGGCCTCGTTGTCGCTGTAGACATAAAGCGCCAGCGGCTTGTCCCGCGCCTCGATGTAGTCGATGGCCTGATCGAGACTGTCATAGGTCATCACGGGGAGGAGCGGAGCGAAGATTTCCTCCTGCAGGATCTTCATCTGCGGCGTCACATTGGTGAGCATGGTGGGATGGACCGTCCGGTCCGCCTCTTCCAGCACGCCGCCGACGGCAACCGTCGCACCCTGAGCGACGGCATCGTCAAAGAGCGCCTTCACCCGGGCGAAATTGCTCTCGTTCACGATCTGCGCGATGCTCTCCTTCCGGATCGTGCCGTCCTCGGCATAGAGGTTCTTCGCGACATTGGCCTTGAAGCCCTCGACGAGTTGCGCCTGCTGATCGTCCCTGACGAACACATAGTCCGGGCAGATGCAGGCCTGACCGCCATTGAACTGCTTGGCGCCGGCGAGGTCTGCGGCGATCTTGTCGATGTCCGCGCCTTCATCGATGATGACGGGGGACTTGCCGCCCAGTTCCAGCGTGACGGAGGCGAGGTGCCTGGCCGCCGCGGCCATCACGATCTTGCCGACCCGCGTGCTGCCCGTGAAGAAGATGTGGTTGAAGGGAAGGTCGAGCAGCGCGGTCGCCACGCCGACATCGCCTTCGAACAGCGCGACCTCGTTCTCGTCGAACACTTCGCCGACGATCTTGCCTGCCACGCGGGCCGTGGCCGGGCAAAGATCCGTCAGCTTGACCATGCAGCAATTGCCGGCGGCCACGGCCGCGGCCAGCGGGCCGAAGGTCAGGCCGAGCGGAAAGTTCCAAGGCCCCAGGATGAGGCATACGCCGCGCGCTTCATGAATGATCTGCGCCTTGTCATTGGGATTGAGCGAGGGAGTGACTTCGGTCGGCGCCATCCACGCATCGAGATTGTCGATGTTCCGCTGGATGTTGCTCACGATGTTCAGCACTTCCGTCACGCGAATCTCGCCCTCGGGCTTGCGCGTGTCTTCCCGCACGGCCGCGATGATCTCGTCTGCATGCGCTTCCACGGCGGCCTTCAGTTTTGCGAGCTTCGCTTTGCGCTGCTCCGCGCTCGAGGCCTTCACATCCCATTGATGCGCCTGTTGCAGGGCGAAAACGCGCGCGATCTCCTGGGAGATGTCCGTGGTGTTCTGCGTGGAGCTGGTCATGGGTCTACCTGTGAACGGGCTGAAATGTGCGGACTTGTAGGTCGTTATGAGGCAGAAGTTCAAGGGCCTGCCGTGCCGGTCCAACACTGCGCTGAGCTCTGGAAGTTGACGAAGATGACGACACGTCCGTGTCATCTTCCGCTTCCGTGCACTTCAGGACGCCGCAAATCAGGTCGACGCCAGAGCCCGTTCCGGCAAGCCGGCGGGGCCTGACCGGACGATGAAACGCTTCCAATGAGAAAGAGCCGTGCATGGTCCTGTCTCCGTCGAGTGGAGGAGGCGCCCGGCAGGCCTGCCATGGCGGAGGAGGTGTAGGACAGGGGAAAAGCGCGGCTGTTAGCGAGATTGAGGGCGTACTACCCGGCGCCTGCTCGGCGGGACGAGCTGCGCCCTCTGGCGCCCTTGGTCTCTCTCCGGTACAAGCGAGGTCTTCTCGCCGCAAAGCTGCCGCGTCCGCACGGTCCGCTTTCGGACGGTGAGCTTCAGGAAATCATGGCCAATCCGTGCACGTGAATTCGTCCACGGTGACTGGGAGGGAATGGCGCTGATGAGCATTGATCGACGCGGCTTCACGAACGCCGCCATTGCCCTGGGCGCGACAGTGGCATTGGCCGGACCGGCGGCGACCGTCAGGGCAGCGACCGGGGGCAGGGCGCGCAACGTCGTCCTCGTGCATGGCCTGTTCGCCGACGGTTCGTCCTGGTCCGAGGTGATCCCCATCCTGCAGGCGAAGGGGCTCACCGTCACATCGGTCCAGAATCCGCTGACGACGCTGCCTGAGGCCATTGCATCGGCGCGACGGGTTCTGGACAGGCAGGATGGTCCCACGGTGCTGGCGGGCCACAGCTTCTCCGGGATGATTGTCACCGAAGCAGGCATGCATCCGAGCGTCTCGGCGCTGGTCTACGTCGCGGCCCGCGCGCCTGATGCGGGCGAGGATTATGGTGCCTTGGCGGCAAGGTTCCCGACGCCCCCTGCAAGCGCGGGCATCATCTATGATGGCGATGAAGGACGGCTGAGCGAGGAGGCCTTCGTGCGGGATTTCGCCGGGGACCTGCCCGCAGCGAAAGCGAAAGCGCTTCATGCGGTCCAGCAGCCCTTCCGACGGGAGCTCCTCACCGGACGGGTCGCCAGCGCGGCCTGGCGGAGCAAGCCCAGCTATTATGCCGTCTCGGCGGACGATCGCACGATCGATCCCGATCTCCAGCGCTTCATGGCGAAGCGGATGGGCGCGACGACGATCGAGCTCAAGGCGAGCCATGTCTCGCTCATTTCACAGCCCGACGCCATTGCGCGCCTGATTCTGGACGCGGCGGGGCAGAACTGAAGGTGCGTTGCCGGGGAGGGGCGTCTCTCTGGCGCTGGGCTCAAGGCGCAGCGGGCCGACGTGCTTTTTGCGGGGGATATCTGCTGCCTGGAAAGTCGCGGGCCAAGGCCTGCGAGAGAAGAAGTGGCTCCCCGAGTTGGATTCGAATGACGACGTATTTCTGCCGATTTATGGCAATTTCCTCGTCATCATACCAACAAAGCTACCAACATCCGATCTCGATGGCATCAGAAGCGCTTGGTGAAGTTCTGAAGGCGGCGCCGGCTCACGGCCTGCTCGTCGAGCGTCACTTCCACCCAGCTACCGCGGGCGTTCCCTTCGGCGATGGTGTCCTGGTCGATATCGATGAGCGTGAAGTTCATGCCGTCGCGGATAAGCCCGATGACGATCAGTTCGCTATTGTTGGACGGCAGCCGGAACATCGTTCCGCCCTCTCGCGCTTCACCGACGCTGACATGAATCGCGTAGTTGGCGCCCTGAATGATCGCGTAGAAGTCGACCTTCTCCTGATCGGCCCTCTTGTCGCCAGTCTGTGGAAAGGCGATCGAGTTTCCATCGATCTGGATCAGCCCGGCAACGATGTTGACATATCCGGAGGCGGATGAGGCCAACTGCTTGCGATCTCGCGGCGCGATGGTGTTGTAGTTGCCGACGAACAGCCATGTGCGGTCGACGCCGAGAATATCGGCCAGCGCGTCCGACTTCGCTTCGCGAGGGCGCACCTCGCCATGCAGCCAGCGCTTGATGGACTCCCTGCTCGCGATGATGTCGCGCTTCTTCAGTTCCTCCTGCAGCCATGGTCCGCGACCGTAGTTCTCGTCCGGACAATGCGGGCTATTGTCACAGGCTTCTCTGAGCCTGATCCCATATCCAGGATCCCTGAGCTTCTTCCAGGTTCCTTCGTCCGTCCGAGCACGCGCCACAGTTTTTACTCCTTGTCACTATTTCGGTGACAAAGTGGCGTTTCAGGGGATTTTTGTCAACAATTCTTTTTGCGCTGCGGCGGAGGAGCGGCACAAAATGTAGATTCCGCCGCACTTTTCCCACACTTTCTGGAACGTCTTTTGTTGCTGCGCATGCGGACCTGTGAGCGTTTTTGTTTCAATCTGGAACGCCTTGCCTTTCCTTGTTCCGACGATGTCGCCGCCTCCGGGGATGCCGAAACTGATCGGGCGCGCGTTCCTCAGCACCTTCATTCCTGGTTCGATGCGGACATAATGGCCGACGGGCTTGTCGACGACATCCCCCTGCCAGGCTTGTCCGGTATTCTGCCTGTACGCCATCGTGTCGGGCAGAGCCGTCACGTCGATGAGCGTCTGGTTCATGATGGATTTTTCACTGGACACTGATCGTTCTCCAATTTCCTGGGATGGCGATGCGGCGGAATTTGCACTGCCGCCACGCCCATGCGCGTGGGTTGGTGTAGCCGCGCGCGCGGCCCGAGCGACGCCATCTGCTCGAAGCTGGTGACGGAGCGCTCTTCGTCTTTGCGGCGGGCCGCCTCGCGCTTCTTGAGCTCTTCGCGCTCGAGCTTGGTGAGAATGCCGGCTTCCTGCTGGATATGCGCACGGGTCTTCACGCGGCGCACGTCGCCGCAGCCAGGGCACTGCGGCGCAGATGATGGGTATATCCGATAGCAGTCGAGGCATTGGGTGATCGAGATGGCGTCGTCGCTCACACCGGTCTTCAGCCGGGCGCCGCCTTCCAGTGACCATTCCACGTCGTCGTCGGGTAGTCCAAGGCCGCGGCCGCCGAGAGCAACCGGCAGAGCGTTGCCGACGTGGTCGCAGATCGTAGCGATCGTGCCGTCCGGTCGCAGCACGCGGCCGCACCACTGTTTATGGTTCACCAGCGAGCGCGTGACCGCGCCGATGCCGAGATATGTGATGCCCGGGACGTCGTAGCCCTCGCCGAACAGATTGACGTTGCAGCCGATCGTGATGTCGCGCGCGCGGAAGGCGTCGTCGAAATAGTCGCGCTCCTTCTGGCTCATCGACCCGTCGACGTGCATTGCCTTGATGCCGGCCGCATTGAACATCTGGGCGATCTTGAGGCTGTGCGCCCGGTTCTGCCCGAAGATGATGCCCTGTTCGCCGGCAGCGAGGCGCTGATAGTGTTCGACCATGTCGCCGATCAGCTTCGGGCGCTCCGCCTTCTCCTCGGCCTGCGTTGCGCTGACGCCTTTCATATCGTCGGCCACGAAGGCGAAATACTGATAGCGAGAGAGGAAGCCGCGCTGGATCAATTCGGCGACGGTCGGACCCTCGATCAGGATGTCGAACTGCGCGCCGAGACCGCGACCGTCCAGTCGCTGAGGCGTGGCGGTCAGGCCGATGATGAAGGCGCCAGCATAGGCTTCGAGCACTTGCTCCCAGGTGCCGGCGACGGCGTGGTGCGCTTCATCCAGGATGACGAGGTTCGGCGGGAACAGATCGCGCAGCCGGGTGACGAGCGTCTGCACGCCGGCCAGTGTGATCTGCTGCGGGTTGAAGCCGAACGCCGTTTCGGCGGTGACGAACCCATGTTCGAGCCCGCGTTCGGTGAAGCTGCGCGATGTCTGCTTGATGAGCTCTTTGCGGTGGACAATGAACTCAGAGGTCAGCCCGAGCGTCGCCGCCGACATCATGAGCGCTGAGGCGAGCACCGTCTTGCCGGCGCCGGTCGGCGCCACGACGAGAATTCGCCGGTAGCCTGCGCGCATGGCCGCGGCGATCCGCAGCAGCAGGTTCCACTGATAGTCCCGCAGCCCGATGTCGAGCAGCAGGGCAGGGTGGACGGGGATATCGCGGCGGTCGATCACCCAGGGTGGAACGACGAGGCCGGCGGCAGCTAGAGCTGGGTCCATGCGTTCCAGTGATTTCCGGCGAATTTCTTACGCCTCTTGGCATATCGCACGCAGTTGCCCGTGCCGCCTGACGATCCATCCCAAAGCGAGCGAACCTCATCGGCGCGATCGACCATCTCCATGTTTCGAAGCTGCATGGCGGTCGTCGAATAGGTGCGGCACACCACGATTGTTTCGACGGCATGGTCGAGCAAGAACCCGTGGATGCGCCGAGCCTCTTCAGGCCAGTTGCTGCCGTGGTCTGGGAATGGCAGGGCGGCGACGAAGGGAATGTCGAACAGGATGCACGCTTTTGCGACCGCTTGGTCCCAACCGAGCGCCATGCCGGTGATCACCTTCCTCGGGCAAAGCTCTGCGAGAACGGTTTCTGCAAAATTGCAGAGCTTCTCCTTTGCTTCGGGGCCATATCCGCCAAGTTTGTCGGGGCGATGACCCGTTACCGCGAGGATCGTCATACCGCCACTGCGAACCACGCCATGGCGGACCATTTGTAGATCCGCAGCGGGCGGACCTTCTCGGGCCGCTTGTCGAAGCCGATGTTCATCAGCTTCTCGCGCGCCTCGTGGACGTAGCGATCATAGTCGATGTCGTCGGGCAAGGCGCCGTCAGCGGGCAGGTTCATCAGCGGCTTGGCGCCGTCCGTGTTCGACACCTGCTTATGGTTGCCCGTCGACTCGTTGGCCTCCTTGTAAAAGATGCCGTCGCCGTCCGTAGACCAGTAGTAGCGGACCACCTTGCCCAGATATTCGCCGCGCCAGGTGCCGCCACCCTTGACGTTCACCACGCTGACGAAATCGCGCAGATCGGTGCAAGCGCGGATCGTCTCTTCGAGCGGGACGCCGTCGCGGATGTAGGCGATGACAGCCAGCGTAACCACCTCGGCGAAGGGGTTCTTCATGAGCTGGGTGCGGATGTCGTTGTCGTGCCGGCCCGTCCAGCCTTTGCCCTTGACCTTGACCTTCCCATCGGGCTGAAAGGCCAGATAGCTGTTCACGGACTCGTTGTAGAGCGAGCTGTATTCCGTTGCTTCAAGCTCGAAGCCGGTCTCTCGCTCCCACTCTTCGACGATCTCGGCGAGGAGGCCGCCGTCGAGGCGCTGTTTGACGACGTTCCCGGCCAGTTCGCGCGGGCAGCGGAAGACGACGCCATCCGTGTTGCCCGATACAACCTGGATGCCGGCGCGCTCGGCGCGCTCGATCAGCATGAGCAGGGCGAGCTGGCCGCCGAGCGTGATCGCGATCATCAGGTGCGGCGCGTAGAGCACCGAATATTTCGAGCCGAGCTTGCCGAAGCAGCCGTTCAGGGCAATCTTGAGCCCCTTGTCCTTCGTCTTATCGCCCGCGCGCTTGGCGGCCACGCGCTCGTCGCGGATCTCGCGGTAGACGTCGATGAACTCGCGGCCGAGCGCCTTCGGATACAGACCGGCGTTGAGAATGATAGCCGGGTAGTAGGAGGCAACGTCGAAGTCGAAGAGGACATAATCCTCATCGCTGTGAACTGCGCGGTTCTTCTCTGTCGAGTGCAGACCGCCGATGCCCATCGCATATTCGGTCTCGCCGATGACGATGCGGCTTTCCTCTTCGAGCCACTTCGGCGCCTGGACCTTGCCCGCGTCCTTGCCGCCCTTGATATAGAACTCGCTGCCGCGGACGCGCTCGAGAATGGCCTGAAGCTGCGGTGTTTCGAACTTGAGCCACTTCGGGGGATTGTAGTTGAAGGTCGTGCCCGGCGGCGTCTCGACCTTGTAGACGCGCGAACCGGTCATGCGCTCGACGCGGCTCTTGATCATTGCCTCGCCCATCTGTGCGTCGGACTTTGACATGAAGTTGAGGCCGAAGTCAGCGCCGATCGCCCGGCGCATCTGGAGCGCGTCTATCAGGTGCTGGCGCAGCAGATCGGTGTTCTGGAGATCGTTGCCCATATAGAACAGGACTTTGTCCATCTCCTCCTCGGTGAGCACCTGATCGGGATGGAATGGTAGATCCTGCATCAGCGGTGCGTGCATGCGGCCGGCGAGGGTCTTAAGCGACGCGATGGCGTTGGGCTGCGGCTCGATCAGATCGACAACGTCCCAGCTTTCCGGGATGTAGATGTCGAGATCGCGGAGCTGCCAGTAGCGCAGATTTCCAAGGATGATGCGGTCATTGAGGGACTTGAGCTGCGCGTTAGTGGCGCCGTCGATCGCGTGCGCGATCATGCCCTGGTCATAGTTCAGGAAATTGTAGCCGATCATCGTGTTCGACCGCATGAGGTTGCGGATGCGGTCGCGATTGGCGTCGGTGAACGGCTTGCGCTCCGAATGCTCCATGACCAGTGTCTTGCCGTCGCTCACGCGCCAGAAGCCGATTGACCAGAAGTTCGGATAGCACTCGGTGTCGCACACGAGCGTGCGCGCCGGGTCGAAGCCGGCGGCGTCGATAATTGCGGCGATTTCTTCGCGGTTGCTCATCCGATCAGCGCCTCCGCCTGGCGCGCGCCGCCGGTCAGTCCCTTGTTGAGTGCGACGCGGTCAGCGGCCGCCAAGCCGTCGAGATAGCCTGTCTCAAGATTGCGACTGCCGCGTGCACGCAAAGGCTCGGTTTTCGGGGATGCCGCCGCGCCCAGTTCGTCATGGAGCACCATGAGGCCGGTGCCTACCGGCTTCGGCGGGATCAGGTCGCGGATGCGCAGGGCGAGACGATCTGCCATGCCGTCGAGGAAGGGAAGCAGCTTGCTGCGCCGCAGGATGCGAGGCCATGCTTCACGTTCCAGGCGGGCATGCTCGCGGCGCATGGCGCCAGCGCAGATCTCGAGCATGTAACGCGCCACCTCGACTTCGTGCGCAAAGCCGAAGAAGGTGATTTCGATCGGATACACTCCGGGTCGTGACGTCCAGTAGCGCGTTCCGGTCAGTTCCGAGACGGTGGCCGCGATCTTCCAGAGCCTCTCGCCGACGCGGTCTTCGTGGGACTGGCTGTGCTGCTCGAACGGAGATGCGCGCATCTCCGCTTCGTCGATGGTCATGTTGTGCTTGGCGAGGAGCTTGGCCAGCATCTCGGCGGCCGCAATGGCTTCGTCCTCTGTGCAACCGTTCTCGACGGTCTTGGCGCGCAGCGCACGAATGCGCGCAGCGATCTTTTCGCGTTCAGTCATCCGATCAAATCCTCGAAGTCTATGCCGCCATCGCTGCGAACAGCAGCATCCGGTTCACCGTCGAGGATCGCCTTGATGGTGCTGATGAACTCGGTCGCCGTTTCGGCGTCGAGCGCGTTGCCGTAGGCGCGCAGGCGTCCCACTCGCGCGGGAGCTTCATGAGCCAACGGGAATGTGCCGGATTCAACTGCCCGCCACTTTCCATCCCGGCAGAAGAGCCAGTCGACAGCCGGCCGTCCGCGCTGAGGCGCATTGGCGTCGTGATCGCTGCTGCTGCTGCTGCTGTGTCCTGCGGGGAGCCCTTGCGTCCGATCTCCGACAGCGATCCCTCCAACGTCCGGACGTTCTTCTCCCCGTCCGCTGTGCGGGCCGTCGGCCATCCGCTGAGCACCCCCGCGTGGTTCAGCGTGATGTTCGGCGTCGCGAAGTCCGGTGACGGATGCCGAAGCGCGTCTGTCGTCGTCGTCGTCGTCCAGCCCGTCAGATACGCCTGCCTCGGAAGCTGGTCGTTCCGATCCTTGCCGTTGTCCGAGCGCTTCGCCGTCATTCCCGGCGAGTCCTTGTGGTCCCTGGTGGTGGTGGTGGTCCAGCCTGCCAGTTGAGCTACCAGTGAACAGTGTGTCACCGCCGTCGTGCCCATCTGGATGCCACGTGCTGCCGCTGCGCGCTTCCGCGCCAGATGCTGCTCCGGTGTGCCGCCCGGCTCGTGAGCTGCTGGCGTCGGCCACCCCGACAAAGTATTGCCGCTGTCGAATGTGCTCGCCGCCATCGCCGAGATTTCCTGCGCCAGCCCAATCGGCAAAATCGCGAAGCATGGCTGTGACGCCGGGATCTGAGCAATCGTGAATGGCCCGGCGTAACCATTCCCCGGCTTGGCTGCTTTCCCAGTCCACGGTGATGCCCGCAGCGCAGATATCGACCGCCCCGAAGGCGTAACCCGCTGCTTCCATGTCAACCGATACAAGATCGTTCCATGCGAGGCCGTCCTTCGACGCAACCTGCTCTCCAAGGATGACTGGAGGACTGCACTGCGAAATGAGGTGGAACCAGTGGGGCCAAAGGTGCCGCTCGTCAGCAAACCCTCCTGCTCGGCCCGCCGCGCTGAATGGTTGGCAAGGGCACGATCCAGTCCAGATCCGACGATCGTCCGCCCATCCGGCGCGACGGAGCGCGTAAGGCCAAACGCCGATCCCAGCGAAGAAATGGCATTGGTCATATTCGAATAGCTCCGCTGGCGTGATGTCTCGGATGTCGCGCTCGTCGACGATGCCCGGCGCGATGTGGCCGGCGTCGATCAGGTTGCGGAGCCACTGCGCCGCGTAGGGGTCGCACTCGTTGTAGAAGGCGGTCATGCTGCCACCGACTTCCAACGGTATCCCTTGCCTCGCACCGTCTCGATGGGGTCTGGAACGCCGGCCGTTCGCAGTTTGCTGCGGATCTTGCAGACGAAGGTGCCCACGATCTCAGGGAAGGTCTCGCAGTCAGAAACACGGTTGTGCAGCGCCTCGCGGCTGATCGTGCGCTTGGCTTGTCCGATGGTGTGGAGCAGCACGAGTTCTGAGCCAGTCAGTCCGATGGAACGGCCGAGATATGATCCAAGCCCTTCGCGCGGGTGCAGCTTGAAGCCATCTCGCTCGACAAGGTCGTCCTTCGTGATGTCAAAGCCGCAATTCGGACAGCAAGCCACAGTCATATCCCCATTATGTTGACAGCCGGGGCGACCGAAGCCGCCCCGGGACAGAGGTCAGAAGTCGTCGAGATCGTCGCCGGAAGCCTTTGCGCCGGGCTCGGGCGTGTCGTCGTCGAGATCGTCGAGCTCGTCGTCATCGAAGGTGAATGTGCGGGCCGTGACCTTGCCTTCCTGGTGTGATCGCAGCAGATCGATCGAGGCGAAAAGGCCGCGGCCACCCTCGTCGGTGCCGTAGAACGAGACATAGGCGTCGACATAGGTGCCGGGGTAGAAGACGTCCTCGATATCCTTCTCGACCACGTCGCGCTTCATGCGGTCCTTGAGCTGGGGACGCTTCTTGCCGCCAGCCGGTCCTGATGCGGAAATGACGAAATTCCCATCGTATCCAGCGTATACTTCGCCGGTCTCCTTGTTCTTGAAACGCTTGCCCGAGCGAAACGACACCCTCTTAGGGTCATCTTCCATGATGCCCTTGTAGGCAGCGGTGTTCTTCCACGCCTGATCGCCAGCGGCTTCCATGGCGGCGATGGCCTTGGCTTTGTTCTCGGCGGCGAGAGCCTTCGCCTTGGAATCATCGCCCTCGAACTCGATGACGAGTTTGGCCCCGTAGCGCAGCTTGCCGTCCTTGACGGCCTGCCCAGGTTCCTTGATATCGGGAAACGACAGACGGACGCGCTTGAGCAGCACGGTCCTGGGATCACGTTCGGCCATAGTCAAAAGTCCTCCATTTCAGCGAGTTGATCGTTCAGGGATTTGATCGACGGTTTCGGGTGGTCGATCGGCACCAGCTCGGTCTTTCGAAGGCCGAATTTGATGAGCGCCTCGACGTCTTTGCGGTCTTCGCCCGCGACGAGTTTCAGCGCCTGCTGCGGCGTGATGAGGGCGGGCGCCTTATAACGACGATCTCCCAGCTTCTTGGCGAGCGCGATGTCGGCTGCACCTTTGTCCTCCCACGCGTCGGGGAGCTTGCGCCCCTCGATCGCCTTGGCAACGCCCGGGACGTCGCCGATGGTCAGCGCATCCTGCACCGCATCGTCTTGCAGCTTCTCCAGCCACGAAACGATCAGCGTCTTGTGCAGAACGAGATTGGCGCGCTCTTCCTGCGTGAAGGTCTTGCCCAAGATAAACTCCTCGATGTCAATGACTTCGGCGCGCGTGAGGCCGAGCAGCGAGAGCATCCATGCGTCGTAGGCGTAGCATCCGCGGAACGCCTTGCGGCGCTTGCACCAGTAGCAGCCGGCCTTGGATGGGATGCGCTCTGCGCCGGGCTTCAGCGCGCGCTCAGCGGCAGGACGAACCTCCTCGCCGAACTCCAGAAGCTCATCCATGGTCAGTTCGATGCGGCCGCCCTGCACCCAGCTTCGCGGCTGATCGATCTCAAGGATCACAGACTTCATGTTCTCGAAGTAGCGGGCGACATTCCACCAGAAGCCCAGCGCGTAGAGCCGCAACTGCTTGCTGTCGCGAACGCTGACAGGGATGCCGCGCCCCCACTTGAGATCGTTGATGAGGAAGACGTCGGCGTCGCGCCACACGATCGCGCGGTCCAGCGTACCGAACTGGTTCTCGCCCAGCCAGTTGGAGATGTCGACCTTGTGTTCGCCGTAAAGCTCTCCGCCCATCTCGAGCAGATGATCGAAGCCGGATTGCAGGAAGTCCGCGTCTTCGTTCGACCAGGTGTAGGTCCAGACGCGGTTGCGCCGGCCGGTGATAAGGCCGTGCTCGTTGCGAACCAGTTCGGTGCCAGGAACGCGGAACGTTGCGCCGACGAAAAAATAGGCGTCGAGGCCGTAGCTGAGGCAGAAATCGGAGACGTCGTGCGCCATCGTCCCCTCGCTCGACCACTCGGTGGTGTCGTCGGGCAGGCCGTCCTGCGCCTCGACTGAGCCGGGGCACGTCATCCATGTGTCGGCGCCGCTGGGAGCGAGCTTGGCGTGTGCGGGGAGGGTCATTGAACCGGTTCAAGGATAACACAGGCGATATGGCGGCCGGTCCCCTTGCCGACCGAACCGTCTTCGGTGGCAAGCCACTTCACATCACCGAGATTGCGGACCTGCGCATGGTCGCCAAGGATGGCGGACATGAGCATCAACACCCACTTGTCTACCGGGTAGACAAGAACGACGCGCTTGCCCTTGCGCCACTCCTCGATTGCCTTACGCACCCAAGCGGTCGGTCCCTTCTTTTTACCCTGGTGCATGATCGAACCGAAAGGTGGGTTGACGTAGCTCGACTGCCCCCATTCACATGTGAGGCCGTCGAAGCCATCGGGAAGCGGGTATGGACAGGGGTCGAAGTCGAAATGAAATTCGGCGTCGAGCGCAGCGTAAAGCTCCGGCGGGGTCAGCCAGTAATGCTTGCCGTCATCGCCGTTGCCGACGTGGAACTTATTTTCAGATGGTGCCAGTTGTGACTGGTGAAATATCGCGCCCATGATCAGCACCCCGTCCAGTTGTCAGACAGCACATCCCAGCGTCGAGTGGGCGGATTCAGGAACCAGTCCAGTTCGATGCGCAGCCATGCGCGCAGCATGCCCGGTCCTTCGTTCGGCGATGTGGCGCCGGTGGCCGCGCAGTAGCAGCCGTGCTCCGGCATACCGATGCAGTTCTCGCAGTCGAATGTCGGGTAGAGCCAGCTTCTGACGACGCGGCGAGCGACATCGATCGGCGATCCGGCCCACGGCGCGCGGCCAGTCCAGGCGGTGGAGTTGACGTAGACGGGCATGGTCATCAAAACCTCGCATCAGTTTCGGGGGAGCTGTGAACACCGCTAAGAAACGGCGGCTGAGCAATGGTCCTCCGTGCCGGGCCAGAGTCAGGCAGCGCAGGGAACGGCCCACGCCTCACAGCTCTCCGGAAACCGGGCGGCCAATCTAACCGTGCCGCCCGATCCGGTTGCGTCAGAAGTCGTCTTCGGGAGCGGCGGGTTCGCCGCCCTGCGTCGGATCGCCGTCGAAATCGTAGTCACCGTTGAAATCGACGGGCAGGCCGGCGCTCTTGCGCTTGAGGAAGAACCAGGCCTTGACGCGCTCGGCCGGGGTGAGCTTGGATTCGGGGCCGCACAGCTTCGGCGATCCGAATTCCGCCGCGATCGAGGGAATGAAGTCCTTCGCGATCTGCAGGGCTTCCATGCCCTTGTCCTTCTCGCCCGCGAGATAGGTGCTGGCCACGATCTTGAGCTCGTCGTCCGACACCTCGGTGGTGAACGTCGGCGAGCTGTCGGTCGATGCCGGCGGCGGCGCTTCGGCGGTCTCGGTCTCGGCGGGTGCAGCGGCTGGCGTCGGTTCGTCCTTCTTGGCGCGCGTGCGCGTGCGCGTCTCCGGCTGCACCTTCTCGATGGCGGCCGCCTGGCCGGCGATCAGTCGTTCCTGGTTCTGCGCAGTGATCTTCAGCATTTCCGTGAGGGCGGCCATGCCCTTCGTCGCTTCCAGCAGTGCTTCTTCGAGTGCCATAAGCCCCGTGTCCCTTCTTTCCGAATATCGATGCCCGCCAACCCGGCGAGTCGAGGGGTATATATCAACATTATCGTGACACAATCAACAAAATAGTGACAACGCCGTCGAGATGGGCTATCTACCCTCTTAAGGACGCAAGTTTTCACGATGGGGTGCCTGTGGCTTACGCTTCAAATCGATATTCGTCCGGCCAGTGGATAGGCACGCCGCTACATGACTTCCTGGTTGGCGTGTTTCCGGCCTATGCCGACGAGATGGGAGGCCTGCTGATCGTCAAGCTCGCCGAAGACATGGGGATGAGCCGGGAGGGCGTCTATAAGTGGATGCGCAGCGGCCGCCTGTCCAAAGCTGGCGTGGAGACCCTCCACGGATACGCGGTTCGACTCAGTCCCGGCACCGCACCTGCGCGTGAAGAGTTCTCGAAGTTCCTGTTTGCGTGATGCTCGATCAGATCGCGCCTTTTGTGCGCGCGGGGTTCGCCGTTCATTGGCTCGCACCCCGCTCAAAACGTCCCATCAAGGACAACTGGTCAGACATCCCGGTCGCGACGCTTGACGCTCTGCGCGCGAGCTATCGGGATGGTCTGAACGCAGGCGTGCGACTTGGAGAGCCGTCGCAGGTCGAAGGCGGCTACCTGCATGTGCTCGACGTCGACATCCGCGTGCCGGACATGGTCGAAGAGGCCATGGCGAAGCTGCTCGAGCTGTTTCCGGACGCCATGTCGTTCCCCTCTGTCATATCGGGCAGCGGCGGCGCCAGCCGGCACCTCTATTTCGTCACCGAAAAGCCATTCCGCAGCCGGCGCCTTGCCGCCTCTGCCGAGAAGTTCCGCCGGTTCGACAAGGCTCAGGACAAGGACGTCTGGTCCTGCGAGTGGGAAGTGGAACTGTTCGGCTCGGGAAAGCAGGTCGTGCTGCCGCCGTCGATCCACCCAAACACCGGTGAGCCTTATCGCTGGGAGCGCCCGTTCGATCTCGACATGCTCGATCTGGGGTTCGGGCCGCTCGTTTCGGCTTCGCACGTCGAGGCGCTGGGCGTCGTCGAGGATGCGGCTTACGCCTTTGAGGCCGTTCCGCCTCTGGACTTCAAGCCTGGCCAGATGGAGCGCGATCTCGATGCGATCGACGTCTCTGATCTTCACTATGACGACTGGATCCGTCTCGGCCAGGCTATCCACCACCAGATGGGCGGCAGTCAGGAAGGCTTCGATCTGTGGCTACACCACACGAAGCGCTCGAAGAAATATACCGGGGATCGTCAGGACCGCGAGATGCGCCGCATCAAGTGGCGCAGCTTTGGTCGCTACCGCGGCCGCCCGGTCACGATGGCGACGATCCGCCAGTGGGCGCAGGACGCCCGCGCCGCGGCTATGGCCGCCGAGCTCGACGATCTCGATGACCTGGACGACGACACGGCCGGCTCGGATGATGATGCGCAATCGAGCAAAATCGACGAAGAATTCGCAGATTTGCTAGGGGTTGAGGCCGATTCGCTCGACGACGATGACGCGGATGAGTTCGACAAGGCCGACGCCAAGGCACCGAAGGACGAAACGCCCGATCTCGAGTGGAAATCGCTGCTCGAAATCACCGAAGAGGGCGGCATCAAAGCCACCCTTCACAATATCAGGCTGCTGGTGGCGAACGATGTTCGGTTCACCGGCGTCATGCAGTTCAACGAGTTCACCCAGGAGGTCGTCCAGCGCGGGGTTCCGGGCGTCAAGCCGTCCCGCAAGAAGTCCGCCAAGCCGACCTTGCAGCTCGATGGGCCGTCATGGTCGTTGCGCGACAACGTGAACGGAGATTTCTGGACCGAGGACAAGGACAACGCCATCAGGTCGTTGATCGAGGCGCCGAAAACCCAGGGTGGCTACAGCATCAAGGTGTCCGATCGCGACCTGCGCGCTGCCATCGACATCACTGCCCGCAAAAGCGCCTTCCATCCGGTGCGCGAATATCTCAACACGCTCGAATGGGATGGGGTTCCGCGCCTGGAACGTCTGTTCGTCGACTATCTCGGCGCCCCTGACGACGCCTATACTCGCAGCGTTGCGCGCTTGATCCTGACGGCCGGCGTCACGCGTGTGTACGAGCCGGGCGCGAAGTTCGACAGCGCGGTCATTCTTCAGGGCTTGCAGGGCAAGCGCAAGTCGACCTTCATCAGCATCCTCGCGAAGAGCTGGTTCGCTGAGCTCGAAGGTGAGTTCGAAGACGCGAGAGCCATGGTTGAGGCGATGCAGGGGGCATGGATACTCGAGATGCCCGAGCTTGGCGGCTTCGTCAGGGCCGACGTCCGCCACATCAAGGCGTTCCTCAGCCGCCGCTCGGACAAGGTGCGTCTCGCCTATGCGAAGCGCGCGCAGGAATTCCACCGCCAATGCATATTCTTCGGATCGACCAACGACTTCAAGTACCTGAAGGACGATACCGGCAACCGACGCTTCTGGCCGATCGTCTGCGAGGTCGATAGCATCGACACGGATCGCCTTGAGCGCGAAGTCGATCAGCTTTGGGCCGAGGCCGTCGTCCATTACCGCGAGATGCGCCGGATCCAGCCGCGCGGCGTGCTGCCGCTCTATCTGGCGGAAGCCGAAGCCCAGGATATCGCCGCACGGCTTCAAGAATCCGCCAGGGTGGAGACGGTCGAGGACGCGATGGCCGGGCAGATCGAGGCATGGCTTGACGCGCCGATCCGTTCCGGCAGCATCGACGGCGAGGATGAAGGGCAAATCCGCAAGGAGACCTGCCTCGTCGAGATCTGGTGCGAAGCGCTCGAGCGCGAACGCAAAGACTATACGCAGCAGAACGCCCAGATGCTTGGACGCGCTATGGCGAAGCTGTCCAACTGGGAAGCTCCGGGCAGCTTTATCACCTTCAAGAAGGGTATCGGGCGCCAGCGGGTCTATCGGCGCAAAGAGTTGAGGCGTTGATGTTCCACCGCATCTGAACCGAAGAGGGCGTCGAGCGATCGGCGCCCTTTCTCGTTGCGCGTGAGGTGCAACAGGGTCGGAACCCTGTGCGCACCCTGTGCACCCACCCTGTGCGGATTTTTAACTGTAAAATCAATGTGTTATGGCGAAGTGAACAGGATGAACAGCTTTTTGGCCGATTCCTATAACTTCTCTACAGGGGTGTTTTTTTTTTCGCGCCTCTGAGGTCTACCAGTGCCGTGCCTTTACGGCTTATTCAAAATACCCCTCCCTGTAGAGAAGTTATAGGAAAAGCTGTTCACCTGTTCACCTGTTCAAACTCAAGGATTTCTGCGGGTTTGAGGGTGAACAGCTTTTTTCAGAGGCTGTTCACCTGTTGCACCCTGTTCAGATGACCCATTCCACTGACGTGTCTGTGCGTGCCAGGCTATTTTATCTTAGCAAAAGGTGCATTTGTCTCAGCGGCACCTCCGGAACCTTGCGAGAATCGCGCTCAGCGCTCCCCGCCCTTGCCGCGGTCGACGGCATAGTACCTTAAGCCATTGAGATCAAAGGATAAAAGGCTTTTCTCTTAACTCTTAACTCTTAAGAGCGCGCAAAGCCTCAGACACGCACAGACACGCACAGACACGTCAGGACACTGCGAGGCAGGGCTAAGAGACCCAAAGCCTTCACGATGACACGCACAGACACGTCAGGACACGCACAGACACGCAAAGCCGCAAAGGCGCCAAGCCTCCACCTCGCCACCCCTCAGACACGCACAGACACGCAAACGCACTAAGAGGCGCACAGCTCACGCGTCCCCAAGGCGCCAGGCGCTGCAGAGCTGCAGCCGGCACAGCTCGGAGCTCGCAGTCCTGTCACTACAATGTTGACAGGCGCTAAGATTTAAGAGCAAATAGGGACAAGGAAACGGAGTGATTCGAAATGACCTACGCCACGGAATTCCCCGACTATGACGCGTCAAGCCTGCCGGCCATCCCGGCCCATTGGCAGGACGCAAGCTGGCACAACGATCCATGCCCGTTCTGGCTGATCAGTCAGAGCATGGGCGTGTTCATCGACTATGTCGATCCGGCGCAGAAAGAGTTCCCCGATACTCCGCGCTTCGCCGTCATCCGCATGGTGGAAGGGCAGCATAGCACTGACGCCCTGCCGCTGCTCGAAACCGACGATTGGGCGCAGGTGCTCGAGATGGCCGCCACGTCCATGGACGAAGATCGGGCCATTGAGATCATCACATGGGTGGAAGAGCCCGAGTTGCTCGCCGAATTGGGGCAGGAAGCGCCGTATTTCTCGGCGCCCGAGATCGAAGCCGCAAGGGCCATCTGCGCCGCGCTAGACCGGAAGACGCTCGGAGGCCTCACGTTCCACTGACGCTAAACGCGCGCCCAGCCTGTCAACACAAGAGGGATAATCAACATGTTCACGGTTGAATATCATAGCGGCGGATTGCTGCGCCAAACTCATAATGGCGTGCCCGCCTATAAGCATCGCAGCATGGCACGCATTCCGGATTTCAGCGTGCTGGCGCCGTCATTGGCGCCGACCGTCCGCCAAGCACTGCAGCGTGCATCATGGGATATCGAATGCGCCGACATGCTGCGATGCTGATTTGCATGACCGCAAGGGGCGCCCAATCGGCACGCTCTTCGCCAAATGGAAGGCATAGAGACATGGTCCGCACGTTTGAAACCTATATCGAAAAGCGCAACGGCGCGGCGCCGTGGATTGTCATGGGGCGCTTCACTGACGGCGAAGAGCCGAGCAATGCCTTCGCCGTCACGGGCGATAGCGGTGACGGTTACGCCAGCCGCTTCAAGCGCAAAGCCTCAGCCGTCGAATTCGCCGCGTTCGTCGACGAAAAGATGCACGGGCGCATCGATCGTTCTGATCCTGCTGCCCGCATCGCATTTGAGGAATTGCGCCTCAAAGCCGCCGAGCTGCGCGCTGCAGAGCGCTGCGGCCGTCCATGAAAGGCCGCCCCATAGACCGCGAGCGCGAAGCGGTAAGGATCATCTGCGCCACGGCAGAGCGCGAAGTAATCGGGAGCACGTTGCAATGACTCGGGCTGAACGTTTGGCGCGCGCAATGACATTGGCGCAGTACGAAAAGCTGTTGCTAGTTTCTCGCGGCGCGCATTGTTTTCACGCTCAGGCTGCACGTTCCATCGGAACGCTTATCGACAAAGAGATTTTGCGCGGCGACTTCGATATATCGACCCCTGATCCGTTGCGTGGAAGGGTTCATGAGATTTGGCGCGAAGTCGCCATAACAGACCTAGGGCGCGAAGTTCTTAACGCGGCAAAGAGTCTCGTGGCATGAAAGGCCGCCCCATAGACCGCGAGCGCGAAGCCGCCAGGCTACTTGGCGTAACGCGCTACGTCGGCCCCATGTGCAAGCGCGGCCATGACGGCGAGCGCTACACGTCGACGGGCGCTTGCTGCGCCTGCCTCAACGATAGACGGAAGGGTCCGGCACATGAAACGCAAATCGCCCGATAGCGCATGGCCGTTGCGCGACGCGTCCGGCCGCACATGGGCCGAGCGGCGCAGGATGCAGGACGCGCAGAAACTCGCACCACATGATCGTGCACAGCGTGTCACTATAATGTTGACAGACGCTAAGATTTAAGAGCAAATGGCGTCACGGAAACGGCGCGGACTATCCGAGTCGTCAATATAATGGGGATACTGGAACATGACCAAGCGGAAAGAAATTGTCGTCACGCTGACGCTCAGCTCGCCGGAATGGCTCAGTCGCAAAGCTGCACTTCGCGAAGTCCGCGCGATCTTCCAGGGTTATCCCGGCTTCGCGACCTTCCACGGCGAAGGCAAATATCTCGACGATGTCGGAGTCGGCAACGGCCTGCGCGCCAAGAGCGTGAAATGAACCATATCGCCCACCTCATAGGCGCAGCGACGATAAGCCTGATCGCCATCGCCGTAATCATTCACGCGACGCGCGCTCACTGGAGAAAAGCCGTCAAGGCGCTGCGCTCGCTCGACATGGAAGGATTTGGGAAATGAGCATTGCACTGGACGTCGCGAAGGCCTGCAGCGGCGCAGCGGCTTACACGCTGCAAGGCGGCTATGCCGTCCACTACGGCGGCGGCCCGCACCCTCTTTGAGGCCGCGAAGATCATCAAGGAAAAGCGCAACGGCGCCGGGCGCGTAACGCTCACGGAAGCGCGCTATTCGGATGGCTCGGGACTTCGCTTCACTTGGTCTGAAGGCCGTGGCGCGCGACTGGTGGAACTGCCTGCCGAAAAGGGGCAACGCTAATGCGCCCCTATGCCATGGCCGCAGACAGAGGATTGCAGCCCGATCAGTCGGAGCGCCTCTACGTCATGCGCGACATCATGCACCCGCGTTTCTGGCGCTTGTGCTGGTCGAAGCCCGGCAGTGATTGCTACGTCATGGCCGAAGGCGAATGCAGCGCCCGCTATTACACGCGGATGATGGACGCCATTGCGGCCGGACAGCGCCGCTACGGCGAGACCGCAACGCGCGCTCCATGGTCGGATTCGCGCGCCTAACCTGTCAACATTATAGGGAGAATGAAACATGAATAAGCCGTTCAGCGACGAAACCCGCCATGCGATCAACGGAATTGATGGGCGCCTATATGCCCGTCATGTTCGCCCGGATGCGCCGCATCTTTTCAGCGCTCAAAAGTGGATAAGCGAAGGGCGCCGCGGCCGAGAGGCGCGGATATATGGCCCAAATGCTCGACTGCATGCGGTCATTCGATTCGATGACAGTTGCAAAAATGGGCACCAGTCATTCGCAATAACCGCCGAAATTTCGGGCGCCGCGCGCCGCATCGATGACGGTTCAATCGGCTGTCACCATGAGGCAATCGCCGAGACTTTTCCGGAGTTGGCGCATCTCATCAAATGGCATTTGTGCAGTACTGACGGGCCGATGCACTATATCAGCAATACCATCTACCATGCCGGCGATCGAGACCATAACGGCCTGCGGGCGGGAGAGCGGCGCCAAATCATCAATGGGCGCACGAAACAACCGTGTTGGACTCTTGAAGCGGTCAACGCGGAAGGGGTTCGCATTTCGAGCACGCCGACCGGTGACATGTATCGGGGCGCGGAAACCGTCCCGTTGTTCATCCTCGAAAAAGGCTTTGACGGACAGCAGGAAGACTTACCGCCAGCGCCGGTTTTGAAATGGGTTCCCCTGTATCGCGAAGGGGAGGGGAAGGCGCGCGACCTAGACGCGGCGCGCCAATCCGCCGCATGGCCGGATGCGACTGACGAAGAGTTGAGCGCCGAACCGGACGAGTTGAAAGCGGCGCTTGAGGCGCGACTGCCGGCGCTCATTGAGGCCTTCCGTGCTGACATGTCAGCGGCCGGCCTGCTTTGGTCTCCGCTCGCCTAACCCGTCAACATGAGAGGGAAAATCAACATGCAACTGACCGAAAAGCGCAAAGCCGATCGCGCGAAAATGGCCGATATCCTGGAAGCCCTCGCGACCGAAAAGGGCGCAAAGGTGACGCGCCCGGATTCCCTGCATCCGCGCGAAATCCGCCTGAAAATCGAAGTCGAGGGCGGCCCCTATGTGCACGTCGAGTTTGACGGCTCGGCGCCGTCTCCCGACTATTACGATCTTACATGGAACGTTGACCACGGGAGTCTATGGGCCTTTTCATCGGCTTTCGGAGACGTCAACGCGTATCATTTCACCAAGGCAAGCCGCGCCGCGAAGGGCTTCACGGCACTATGCAACGTCATCGCCGACGATATCGAAACCCTGTTGAGCGGCCGCGGCTACTGCGCCGAGCGCGCAATGAAGCGCGCCAGGGATAAAATCGAGCTCGAGCGCGACGGCATGGACTATGCTAAGAGTCTGGTCGGCGCGGGGCAGGGGACGAAATGGGCGGACGGCAGGGAATGCGAATCCCCCGAACAAGTCCGCGCCGCCTATGAGGCTATGCCAGGCCGCATCGCCAAGCTGGAAGCATTCATTGCGGCCAGCGCCCCGCGTGAAGCCTGCACCGGCTTCGACTGGTAGAGAGGGAAAGAAATGACACTGGAAGAGGCACAGAAGGCGGCTGATATAATCGGCACGGCGGATGGCGGTTGCACCACTTGCATAAATCGTCTGATCAAAAGATTCGAGGCGGCTTTTCCGGAATTCGAATTGGTACGCACATCGGAAGAAATCAACGAGCAACCGGAATGGTCGGACGATCCGGACGACGCGGACTTTATAGGATATCGCGTTATAGCGAGACTGCGCCAGGAGTCGCCGCCATGCTGAAAATCATAATCCTGGTAGCCGTGCTTGCGCTCATGGGCAACGCCATCGCAACGCCCGAGCAACGAAGCGAAGCGCGCGCAATGGTGAAGCGCCTCGAATGGATCCCGATCTCGATATTGAGCGTGATAGGGCTTTTCATCCTGGTCTCGCTCGTGCGTTGATCCTGCCAGCCCGATCGATCGACGGGGGCGCCTCACGGGGCGCCCTTTTCGATTCCAGCCCGCAAAGCTAAGAGGCGCAACCATGGGGCGCCTTCACGATCTCGAATGCGACATATGTGGCGCGCGCCGCGGCATCAGCACGTCAAGCCTTCGCGAACTGGAAGCCTCCGCCCGGGCAGACGGCTGGATCGTGCGCCCTGGTATCGTGCGCTGTCCAATCCATAGCGCCCCATGGAAGCCCCGCGACGCCACTGCCGGCGGCCGTCCCCGAGCAATCCACGGCGCAAAGACGCATGACAGAACGCATTGTCATATGGCCATCGGCTCGGCCTTCCCGCGTCCGATCGAAACGGCCGTGAGGCGTCACGCGTCGGGCGTAAGGGCCATCCTGGTTACCGCGGATCCGGCGAAGGTGACGTGTCGCCTGTGCTTGCTGCGCGCGACGTCTGACGAAGACTGAAAAGCGAAACCCCCAGACAGCCGTGCAAGGCCATCCGGGGGTTATTGCCCGCGGTTGCAACGCTGGCAGGTGAAACGCTATGACAAGCGACAATCCCTATAAACGTGACAGCGCACCGCGTCAACCCTCCCGGGGAAATCGGAGGTAGGCCGCACCGCGCCACCCCTCTCGGGGAAATCGGTAAACCTCAGAGAAATTGGAGACCGGCGGCGTCGCCAGGCCCACCGGAGAAATCGAAGGATGTCACTATTATGTTGACAGCCTCAGCGAGTCGGTGCCATATCACGATTATAGTGATTCCAAGCATAGCGGAAGGTTGAACCGATGGACGACATGAAGAACTCGGCGCTGATCGGCAAGAATGCAAAGGTCCAGATCGTACCGGACAGCCCCGGCAGCCACATGAGCCGCCTTGAGCGCAAGATGGCAGAGCGCGAAGACAAGCCTGTTCGTCCGCAGCCGACCCGCATCGGCGAAACGGGCTATCAGACACTGCATCCGACGCGCGGCTGGAAGAAGGTCAGCTACAAGCGCGCAAAGGCGCAGCAGCTCATGGGCATGATGCTCGACCGGGCGACGAAGGGCGTGCGCAAGACGCTCTCGCCGCGCTCCGACTCCGCCCACATCAACCGCCACACCGGAAAGCCGCACGAGGGTGCGCGCGAGAAGGCGAAGCGCCGCGGCCGGTTCTGCTCGCGGAGTGTTGAGGCATGAGGTCCGATGATCCCTTCGGCTGCACGGGGCTGCTGATCCTCTTCGCAGCCGTTGCGCTATGCGGCGTAGGTTTCGCTGTGGTGAAGAACAATCATCGCGAGACGCACGACTTCACGGTCAGCAGCAAAGAGCGTCAGTGCGACGCGAGCGGCGATGACATGGACTGCTACTATGTCGTCTTCGGCACGAACGGCGAAGTCTTCGAGAACCGTGACAGCGGCATTCTCAACGGCAAGTGGGACAGCGCCTCGATGCAGGCGCGCTTCCAGGTCGGAAAGCGCTACCGGGTCGAGACGATCGGCTGGCGTGTCCCATGGCTTTCCATGAAGCCGAACATCGTATCGATGCAGGAAATTCAGCCGTGACCCCGCGCGAATGCATCGCGGCGCTGATCGTCCTGGCGCTCTACGCGCTCGTGGCCGACGCGCTGATCACCAACGTCGTCCCGCCGCAAGGCGTTGTCATCGCTGGCGCGGTGCGGGGCTGAGGCAGGAAGGAGAAATGACCATGGAAGCGAAACTCCCAGCCGACTGGGCGATCGAGCGCGTGCTCAAGAGGATCGACTCCTCCGAGCTGTATCCCAGCATAGCGAGCATGCTCACAGCAGAGGACGTGAAGCGCGCCACCAGGTTGTCAAATCCAATGATCTCAGCCCAGACGATCCTCGTCTTCGCCGAATACATCGAAGAGCACGAAGCCGCACCGCCCGACGCCGATCTGTTGCTCGCCCGCGAAATCTGCGCGGCGCAGGTCGAGGGTATCGGGCGTCTTGAGCGCGCGATCGATTACCGCTCCGGTCGCTACGACAAAGCGCGCAGGCTCACCGCTGCACTCAAAGCCATCAAGACCTCACGGGAGCAGACGCTGTGAGCGCGCCGGTCGAACGCCTCATCGCCGTAGCGATCCAGCGCGGCCCCACTCTCACCAGCAGTGCCTTCAAGTCGCACGTCGACCTGCGCATGGCTCTGGGCGATCAAAACCCGTACCTCGGCCAGCCCGGCGACATCGACGGCTTCATGTCGTCCACGGGCCGGTTCCTGACGCGCAGAGACGCAGTGTCCGTCGCCATCAAGGCCGGCCAGCTCTCGCCGCGATGGCTCAACGCGACACGCGAGCTGCTCAGCAGCGACATCAACTGGAAAGGAGTTCCGGTATCATGAACTGGCCGCAGATTACCGCCATCGTGCTCATCGCGCTGAGCCTTGGTATCCAGTTGGCCAAGCACGGCCAGCCGCGCGAACCGTATAGCTTTCCCGCGGCGACGGGCGCTGCCGTCATCTGGATCGTTCTGCTCGGCGCCGGAGGGTTCTGGGGATGAACGACATCGAGACGATCTGTGCGAACTCGTACCGTAACTTCCACGTTCGCGGGTTCGACTATCTGTGCCTCAGCCGCACGCTGGAGTTGACCCGCAAGGTCTATTTCTTCGACGGCGATCTGGCGCACCTGCCGGAACTGGTGATCCCGCACAACCACCGCTACGCCTTCGTGACGACGGTGATGGCCGGCGCAGTGCGGAACCGTACATATTTCTCGATCGGGGACGGGGACGGAGCCAGACTCAGCAAATACATGTTCCATAGCTCGCGCTACGACCGTTTCTCGTATCGCACGCCTCTGAACGGTGGTGACGGCTTTACGTGGGAGCGCGAAGAGTTCCTTGTCGAAGAGGGGCGCAGCCGGGTCTTCACGCGTGGCGACTATTACCGATCGCGCGCCGATCAGATACACACGCTCAACATCCGCTGCGAGGGAACGGTGCTGCTTCTCGAGCAGTTCGCCGACGAGCTCCCGATCGATGTGCCCACGCAGGCTTGGCGCCGCGTCGGGTCGCGCGTTCCGCCTTCGCTCGACGGGCTCTACGACCGGATGACACCTGATCACGCGCGGCATCGGATCGAGCAGTTTCTGAACCTCGTCGGCAACGCCTATGGAGTGCCGACGTCATGGTGACGATCGAACGGCTCATGCCAGGCGAGCGCATCGCGCTGACGCCCGAAACCCTATCCAGCCGCTGCACGGAAATCGCCGACCAGGTGGTGCCGCGCTACCGCGACGAGACCAAGCCTGCCCTGTCATGCTCCGGACGCGTCGCCAAGGAATGGGAGGCCGCATGGAACGGCGCGTGCATCGCGCTCGGCGGCGATCCGGCGAAATATCTATCCGAACTGTTTTTGAAGGAGTTGAGCTGTGACCCTGATCGAACGTATCGCCGCGCGCTTCGGCTTCGAACGTCCGCGGCCGCTGCCCTTGGAGATGATCGTCTTCCACAACCAATACAGGGCCAGGGACGCTGGCTTCGAGGGGCAGCGCCATCCGGTGCACAAGCATCTGATCGCATACTGGCCGAGTCTCGGCGTGCGCGCCTTGGCAGGTCGGTCGCCGCTTCGCGTCACCATCCCGGGAGAGCTCGTCGGCCTGAAAACGGAAGAGGGGCTGCTCGGTAACATTTTGCGTCGCCGCCAGAGGGTCTGGGGCGACCAGGCGGTGTGGATCGAGCTATGACAGACCTGCTGCGCATCGACATCGACGACGGCAAGTACACGCTGATTCAGGGGGAGGGAGGGAGGCGACGCCTATGTGCTCCGCTACGGCGAAGCATGGCTCGGCCAACTGCCTGCCGGCGCCAAATGCTGGCTCGCCATGGCCTATGAGCTCGACGAGCTGCGCGGCAAGCTGGCGAAGGCTGAACAGAAGATCCAGCGCCTCGAAGCGCTGCGGCCCCACTGGGCGAAGGGATACTCGAGCGACAGCGTCGCGGCGCTGGTGAAAACCACCGCCTTGTCAGAGATATGGGCGCTCCTCGGCGTCCGAGATCAAACGTCAGCGATGCTGAGGCTTCGCGAACTCACGGAGAAATCGGCATGACCACCACCAGCGAACCCATCACCGACGAGTTCCTCGGCGATACAGAGCGTCTTCGTTCGGCACTTGCGCATATGATCCGACGCATTGACGACAGGGAGTTTCAGGAGCACGAGATCGCTTTGGGCGGTCGTGTTCTGATTGCCTCGGCATATTGCCGCTTGTCGATGGCGCGCAATACCACCGGTGAAGACTTCCTCGACCAACTCCGCCGCATCAACGGCGAGCGCTACGCGGCATGGTCGAACGGCTCCCCGGAAGACCCCCTCTACATGGCGAACGAGTTCGGCGGCGAGGCGGGCGAAGTCCTCAACGAGGTGAAGAAGCTGGTCCGCGAGGCGCGTGGCTGGCGCGGCAGCCGGACCACCATCGAGAAGCTGGGCGACGAGATCGGCGACGCCATCATCTGCCTGGACAGCATCGCGCGCAGCTACGGGCTGAGCCTCGCCGAGGTGACGGCGCGCAAGTTCAACAAGACGAGTGACGCTGTCGGCCTGCCGCAGCGCTTGGAGGTTTGAGTGATGGACCCACACCTCATCCTCATTGCCCTGATCGGTGCCCACTTCGTGGCGGACTATCCGCTGCAGGGGGACTTCATCTCCAAGGCGAAGAACCGGACGGCGCCAATCACAGGCTTCCCATGGTGGCAGGCGCTTGGCGCCCATGCTGCCATCCACGGCGCGGCCGTCGCTCTCATCACCGGAGTTTGGTGGCTCTTCTTCGCCGAAGCGCTGATCCACTTCTGGACCGACGATGCCAAATGTCGGGGCCGCATCGACATCAACCAGGACCAAGCGATCCACCTCGCGTGCAAGGCGCTCTGGTTCTTCGTGCCCGTATCCTGGGCAGCCTTCTCGCCAGCAAGGATTCTGTTCTCATGACCACCCCCACCTATTCCGAATTCGTCGCATCGCTCGCCAAGCCCGGCGCTGACATCCTCGCCAGCCTCACCCCCGAGAAGGCGCATGCCTGGCACATGGCTTCGTGCATCCCGGGCGAAGCGGGAGAGCTCTACGACGCGATCATGACGGCCGATTTCGAGAATTTGATCGAAGAGCTCGGCGATCTGGAGTTCTATATCGAGGGGCTCGCGCGTCCGATCATCGGCTACAATCGCTACGAGATACCGAACAAGGTGCGCTTCGGCCCACCTGAGCACAGACTCCCAGGTGTGGCGGCCGACGTGTTCGACGCCGTGAAGAAGTGGGTGCTCTATAACGAGGAACTCGACGTCGAAGCGCTCGGTCGCGCCATTGCCGGCCTCGACTGGGTCATGGACAGAATCCGCAGAGACTACGGCCTCACCCGCGAGCAGACGATCGAGCACAACATCGCCAAGCTGTCGAAGCGCTACGCCGATGGGTACAGCGACCAGGCGGCGCAGGCGCGGGCGGATAAGATAGTGCCGGAGGCGCTGTCCGGCGAATATAAGGGTTGGCATTGGAACGCCGTGTCGGGCGGCGGCTATACGGCCCGCAGGCTCTATACGACTTCGATGATCGACGTTTGTCCGACGCGCGAGGAACTCTTCGCTCACATCGACGGCATGGATGCAGCATGACCTGGTACGGCGAAAACCGCAGCGGGCCGCATGGAGCCGTGGAAAGTCGGCGATCTGGTTCGCTACGACTATGGCCCGAGCGCCGTCATGCGGATCAACTATGTGCACGACATGGGGCCTGATCAACCCGGCTGCGCGCCGTATGGAATGAATCGCTGGCGCTACTATGGTCGCGCCTTTCACGACACGATCAGCCACTACGACAATGGCGAGGAGCGCGCATCGACCGGGCGCTACCATGGTCAGTGCATGCCGGTCAGCGAGGAAGACGTGGCGAAGTGGCAGCGCTGCCACGACGAAAATGACGACTGGATCAGAGGGGCGTGGTCATGACCCCCACCCCGGATCCAGCAGCGGTGGCGGCCTCCCTTACCCCGGTGCAGCGCAACGTCCTTCTGGCTCTCGACTGCCACTATGGCAAAGGGCCGAGCCACATGGTTGTCGATCTCGATATATCCATGGGCGAAGCGCGCGCCACATTGCAGTGGCTGAATCGGGAGGGACTCTGTGACTATGGCCCGCTTCACGACGAAGACAGCGGCGCGCTGATGGGCAGAGGCTACTGGATTGAAGCCTGGGGACGGCGCGTGCGCGACGAACTGGAGGCTGTCAATGACTGACCACACCGAGGCCATGAAGCGCCTGAAGAGCGAGATCGCAAAGCCGCAACTGACTGAAAGATGGCAGCGCGGGACAGATGATGTTTTCGATCCGTGGAATATATTCCCGTGCTTCTACGGAAGCTATTCGTCCGCTTTCGACGATATGGCCATTCTCGTTCTCAGTAATATGCAGGAACGTAAATGGGGATCACTCGAAGGCGAAAATCTGGCTCACGAGATGTTCCGTGAGGTGCTCTGCACGTTCGGCTTCGCAGATTATGGTATAAGCCCGAGATGCTGTTTCCCAGTGGGCGAATTCGAAGAACTGCTACCAGTTTTGCTCACGAAATGGCGCGAGTACGCCGAGGCGGAGTGGAAAAATGACTGATACCGAACGCGCCTTCGACGATCTCAAAGCGAAGATTGACGCCGCAGAGGCTCGGATCAAGGACGACCGGACGGCAACCAGGCACTCTTGCCGGGCCTGCCGCTACTACCTGAACGACTTCAGGGGCTATGAGCGGCATCGTTGCACAAACCCTGCGTTCCGGGTGCTCAACTACGTCAAGAGCGACGGCATCAGTGAAGGGGGCATTCCGCCACATGTGCCGCTCCAGCGCACCAGGCGATGGGGCCACCCCGACGATACCCTGTGCGGCGAAGAGGGACTGATGTGGGAGCCGAGACGCCTCTGGGACGGGCTGCGCTGGTTCGATGTGTTCTATCTGGCGCCGCTCGTCATGGCTGCGAGCTTTGCGTTCGACTCTCTGGTGCTGGGGATTCTCGGGATCCTCGGGTTAGCGGGGATGATGATCACAACGATTTGTTGTCTGAGTGATGGGAGGTGGAAAAATGACTGACCACACCGAGGCCATGAAGCGCCTCAAGAGCGAGATTGCAAAGCAGGCTGCCGATCTGACCATCACGGAGGATGCCGACGGCTACGCGAATGAGGCTGACAGGATGCATGACTGGTATATCGCGCGCGACGCCGCGATTGCCGCGCTCGATACCGCCTCCGAACCGGTCCCTGCAGAGCGGCCAAAGCCTGCGCAAGTGGAGCTTGGAACAAAATGCCAAGCTTGCGGAATGCTCGCGCCAGATAAACTTTCGGGCGATTGCAACAGGCCGGAATGCATTCATCGCCTCCGCGTCGCCACGCCCGCAAAGCCTGCGCAGGAGGTGGAGCTATATCGCGAAATCTTCATAACTGCCCATGGGGATGGCTGGCGAGGCAACCAGCTTCGCCGCGATGTGCAGCATGTCGACGCGGAAAAATCATGGCGGCTTTATGTTGAAAACGGCGCCCTACAAAAGGCCATCGAACGCCTCGCATCCTCCCGAGAAGCCGAGCTTGAGCAAGCACTGATCGAAGCCGATCGCAAGAACGACGTGCTCGCTGACGAATGGAACGACGCTCTGCGCAAGCTGGCTATAGCGGAGGAGACGCTGGAGCGGATCAAATTTGCGCCATCCGCAATGGATGGCGGAAGCATTGTCCATTGCCGCAATGTCGCCACCAAAGCCCTCGCCCAAATCCGCCAGCCCAAGGGAGATCAGTCATGAGCGAGAATGAATTGGTGCCTGTAGAGCAGCTATCTCCGTGCCCGTTCTGTGGTGGTGAGAACGTAAAGGTGTTTGGCCCTTATGGATGGTATCGCCAATTCGGGATCAGCCACAGCTGTCACTCGTTTTACAGTGGCGCGCAGGAGCTTGCCCAAGGCTTTCATAGCAAAGCTGATGCAGTCCGCGCATGGAACACCCGCACATCCTCCACCCCTACCGCAGAACCGGATGAGGGGCTGGTGGAGAAGGTAGCGAAGGCGATCAATGATGTGCAGGGCGGTTTGAATTACGACTACGCAGACTTCTGCCGCGATGCTGCTCGCGCCGCCCTTTCTGCCGCCACCTCATCAATCAGGGCAAAGGCTCTGGAGGATGCATACGAGAAGCTGCGCGGCACCAACGCCGATCTATACCGCACTGGTGGCGAGGCGTACAGGGCAATGCTTGCTGCCATCCGCTCTCTCGCAGGAGAACAGTCGTCATGAGCGATCGTAGTGGCAATGAAGTCGTCATCCCATATGGGAACCCGAATGCGGCGCTGCACATAAGGTTGGCCGGAGATTATCGGACATTTTGCGGACGCGAGTGCGAGGACTGGACGGTCGCCGATACAAAATTCGTTCAGGCAATTGATAGCGCACACACCTGCAAACGCTGCATAAAGGGGTGCTTCAAATGACCGACCAGACCACAGATGCTGCGGTGGAGCCGAGCGACGAAGACTACGCGCTTGCTATCGAGATCGTAAAGTTACACTTTCGTGGGGCGCAGATCGGCAGCGTCGTAGCGGTGCGGGACGCTGCCATGTTGGCGGCGCGCCATCGCCAAGCCGAACGCCAACGCGCAGAGCGTGCCGAGAAGCAGCTAGCTGAGGCGTGCAACCCCGCTGTTTTGGTAGAAATAGGAAAGGCGATGAACGTCGATATCATCGAACTTTACCAACGAGCTTTCGAACGAGGGAAGCTGGCGCTCGACGCTGCCGGTTATGTTCGCACAGCGCAGACCGAGGGAGGGGAAGGGTGAGCGGGGAAACGCACCTCGATCGCGTTCAACAGGTGGCCACGGAAACGCGGCATTTCTTTGAAAAGGCGTACCCGCATATTACGCCCGCCGATCTGGAGCGGATTGGGGCCTTTGCCGCTGATCTCATGGCGCTACGCCTAACTGGTGAAACACTCGCAGCATCGACGCCACAACCTGCTGTGCGCCGGGAGACATTCGGATGACAACCCCATCCCCTGCCGAGATAGCTGCGCGGCTGAGCGAGGCGCAGAAAAACGCGATATTCTACCTAGGTGGCCATCACCATAAAAGCACAATACGCTCCCTTCGTGAGAAGGGCTTGTATGAGCGCGGACTACTCACCGAGCTAGGCAAAGCCGTCCGCGCCATCATCGAAAAGGAAGGGAAATGATCCTACCGCTCAGCAATGCAGACGTGCTCAGCCGCTTCAAGCCGACCGGCTATATCCGGTCAATGATCGTGACCTATGACGATCGGAAGGCTGATGATCGGATGCCGATGGCCGACGAGATCGAGCGTGCTCTTGCTTCTAATCTCAGAGTTATGGAGTGGAAATGAGCAATTTCATCGACAACGAAGATGGTCAGCCAAACCCCGTGATCGCCAGCACGCACGCGTTTATCCAGTATAAGAATACCAATATCTGCATGGACTTCCGCTGCGATTGCGGCGAACAATCACACTATGACGGTGACTTCGCCGACGCTGTAGAGTGCCCCAACTGCCACCAGCAATGGGAAATGCCGCAATTCATCGTTCCTCGCAAGGTGTGCGCTGGCACTTATCCTGGGCACGTCGAAACGATTAAGGTTCTTGTGTCAGAAGATGACGGATAGCGGAAATTACCGCTTTCCTAACGCGAAGGCGTAATGTTATGCTTCAAACCACGGAGGAAGTTATGATTCGTCGTATTTTTATCATGCTGCGAACCATCGCGGCCGATCTGACCTATTGCGGCCAATGCGGACAGAAGCGCGGCACCAATGAACATTGCGGCCCGTGTAACGGGGCAATGTTTTGATGAAAACTGACGGTTGCTTCCTGTGGTTCACGCTGTTCTTTTTCGCTGTGAGTTGGATAACTTACCTTTTGAAGGATGACCCTAAGCCAGTTCCTTTGCCTCCAGGGTGGCGACATGGAGTAGAACAGAAGTAAGATCGAGATCAGCCTGAGAGACGATGACAATAGAACCGTGCTTCATCCGGCTTTCCGTCGAACTGGACGTGCCTCCGATGGAGACTTCTCTGGGGAACGCTGTCGAACTGCCGAGATAGAGGCTGCTTGACGTGTGATTCGCACCACTGGAATTATAGCCAGCGTAGATTCTTCCATCGGCCGCCCTGAACGTCCAGGCGACCAGCTTTCCGCTCGGCATGGCACTGTGGCAGTTCATTGCCACGTTAAATCCTGCGTCGTTGTCGACCCAGCGTGCACGTAGGAGATTCGCGCCCGTGCGTTCGAATACGACGCTGTTTGTGACGTTGCCGAACCGCGCCACGGTGCGGGTGAAGCCTTCGTTCTGGTCGTCCTTGTCGAGAACCATCGCGATGAACAACGGCAGGCTCTTGGATACCGTAGCGCTCGTCGCCGTGGACGTGTTCGAATAGCGCCCGGCAGCGTTGAAATTCCACATCTTGTTGGTGGAATCGTAAGTTGCCGCCGTCCCAGTAAGTGCCAGCGTTCCGCCTACAATCGGATTGAGCGCAGCCGTGTCGGCATCCTCTTCAGCGTCGAAGACGAAGACGGAATACGGGCTGGCCCAGCTTCCACCAAGCAGGCATCTCACCGAGAAATTGGCGCCAGAATTGTCGCTATAGGCATCGCATGAAAGCGCAATATCGTTCACGATCGACCAGTTCAGTCCGACGTCGCCTGTCAGGTAGAGTTGGTTTCCGAGCCAGGCGAAATAGCCGTCCACGTTGGATCCGGCGAACCGATAGGTCAGGCTATCATCAGGCATCGTCAGCAGAAGATGGGGGTATGAACCGGGCGCCGAGTTGAGCGTAATATCGGACGGATTCGCCACAATGAGCGCCTGATCGCGCGGCACGACACCATTGAATGCCGCGAGCTTCTGCTGACGCGGGCTATCATAGTCCAGATAGCTGGAGAACAGGTCGAACACGCCGTACCAGTTGGCCGTGAGGTCGGTAAACCAGCACGCGACATCCACGTTGCGTGTTGCACAGGCCTTCAGAATTTCCATGAAATAATCGGAGCCGACATCGCTATCGACCATTTCTGCGATGTACTGTTCCATGAGCGGCGGCATCTCGGCCGACGTCTGGTCATCCTTGTTGCCCTCATAGAGCGATAGGGGCTTGTCGCCGATCAGGGCGATATTGTCATCCAGTGCCTTGACAATGGTGCCCCACAGGTGACTGCGGCTGCGGTATAGATGGTCCTTGAAGTCCTCCATGACGCCTTCCGTCCGCGTGGAGTTCGGCGTTATGGACTTGTGGGCTACCCAGCGGCTCTCGTAGACGAAGAACACCTCATAGGCCTTCGTATTGTCGAGGCCAGTGATTGCTGTTCCGGCAACGAAGTCCGCAGGCGAGGCAGGGACTGCGATATCGCGAGTGGCAACAAAGCCGGCACCCGTTCCATTGATGAGCTGGCGCGTCGTCGGTACGCTGCCGGGCTCATAGACAAGTGCTTTGATTGTGCGCGCTGCCGACCCGCTGCCCGGGAAACCGAGCCAGGATTTCAGCGTCATTGCACCGTCGGACACGTCGACGCAGTTGCCCCAGACATAGTATGTCCGGTTGTAAGGCGCGACCGAAAGGTGATCGAGCGCCGCAAGTGCGCCGGGTTGCTGAACGCGCTGCTTGGCGACACCCGATGAATTTGTGAGCATGCTGCCCATCTCGTGGATGACGCGAGCACGACCGAGGCCATCAACCTCATCGTCGAAGAGCGCCCAGATTTCCATGGACCGGACAGCATAGCCGATGTTGCCGTTGTGGTTCGGTGACTTGCCGGCTTCGTTGGTGCGCACAAAAACGGCATTCCCCGTGCCGCTTGCAGGGTTCGGAGAGCCGCTGCGCTGGAAGCGGAACTTGTTCTCGTCGATGACCCGCAGCACCATGTTATAGGTGCCGTTCTGCGCCGGGCCATACCACACCGCGACCGGATCGAGATCGGCGAAGCCATGGCCTTCGAGATAATAGGCGTCCTCGCCTTCGACCCGTGGAGTGTTATAGCGCGTGTAGTCCGCATAGGTGAACCACAGCGTATTCATCAGGAACGCGTCGCCGTTGTTCCAGATTTCATTGTGCAGTTCGACGTGCACCTTAAGCGCCGGATCGAGGCGTGTTTTGATCAAGGCAATGAGGTTCGCGACATAGTCGTTTGACGCCATGCCGGGAATGTTGAGCCACAGATCGAGTCCGAGCAGATTGCAGGCGTCGATCACGATCTCGTAGGGCATCATGCCGAACGAGCGGGCGTTGTCGGTGAGAGCCGTGCGCTGCGACCACTCGCGGATGAAGTTTCCGTTGGTTCCCAGCCAGTCCATCATGCGCAACGGGCCGGTCAGGTTGCACGCCTGGATCGCCTCGATAAACTCGGGCGTGAACTCCTTGTCTGCGCCGCCCGCAAGATAGGCCGCCAGGTCGTCGGCGTGAACAATAGCGATCTGGTGCGTCAGATCGCCGCGCAGGTTGAGCATTACCTGATTTTGCCCGCCGACTACCTCGAAGGTGAAGTCCGACGTGTACCACGCGCCGTTGGGCTGGCCAGAGACGTTTACCCGAAGCGACGCTTTCGGCCCTTCCGTCAACTGGAGGACGTGATAGGTGCCCGTCTTGAGAGCTGTTGCGACGGTGTCCTTCTTGATGAGGCGATAGAATGTGTCGCTATAGCCCGTCGTGCCAGTGACGAACCCGCGCGAGATCGTGCCGGACATCGAAGGTTCGTCCTTCGACCAGTTGGCAGCAGTCCACAGGATATTGCGGAACGGAATGGCGCGGCTGAAGCTCGAAACGCCAGCAAGCCCCATGCCGAGACGCATACCATCCACTGCGACTTCTGGTGCGCGCGTCTTCACGTCGCTCCATGGGCCGGGGCCGACACCATTGACTGCGCGAATGACCGTATTTTGAGGAACACTGGTTGCCAGCGAGCCGATATCGAAATCAACGATTCCGCCACTGCTGATTTCAGTCACGCCGCCGTCGAGCGAGTATTCGATATCGTTGATTTCGCTGCCGTTTGCAGAAGGATAGCCGTTGATGACGGCGCGCAGGCTCGTCCCGTCTCCGACATTGTCCAGATCCCACATCGGTCC
The DNA here is from genome assembly GCF_014203955.1 of Sphingobium lignivorans. Taxonomy (NCBI): domain Bacteria; kingdom Pseudomonadati; phylum Pseudomonadota; class Alphaproteobacteria; order Sphingomonadales; family Sphingobiaceae; genus Sphingobium; species Sphingobium lignivorans. The sequence goes on along the minus strand of NZ_JACHKA010000001.1, from coordinate 2,088,779 downwards.
GGTGAATGCGCCCGGTATCGTCGCCGAGGACAGAGATGTCTCGCTGACGATATTGGAAAGCGCACCCTCTCCGACTATGTTGATATCGGCGAACGCGAAATATTTGGTCGTGCCACCAGCGTAGAGGAACGGGTATTCGGCGCCGACAGTCGTCGGAGTCTGGCGAACAAGAGTGCCGGCCGTATCGCCGATGTAGAAAACGCGCTGCGTCACAGGGGAACCGCCGTCATCGCCACTGGTCGGACGCGCGATGATCTCACCCACCCCCGGTTCGAGGGACAGCGTGCCTGCGAGAGGCGCCGTAGCGCCTGGCGTCCCGCTGACGACATTGGAGTGTGGACCTTCGCCGCCGATATTCAGCGCGGTGACGTAGATATGGACTTCGCCATATCCAGCAAGGCCTGTCAGTTCGTGTTCGGTGGCAGGGGCGCGCGTGTCGAACAGGAAGAAATCAATGCCGTCGAAGGACAGGTAAATTCGGTGATCGGTGATCGGAGCGTCGCCCGCAGCACCCTCCGTGACGCCGAGCGTCAGCGAACCGGGACCGGGCGTGATCGTATCGATTGTCATCGCGGCCGGGGGTTCGACCGTCTCGACGGTGAGCGTGATCGTCGAGACGCGCGGAGATCCGATGGCTCCGGCGAGCGTTTCGACCAGTGTGATTTCGTATGTTCCGCTGGCGCTCGGCGTTCCGGTGATCGTGCGCGATCCCGAGTTCAGCGTGAGACCTGCGGGCACGGCTCCGGTGATCGTCGAGCCTGCGGCCGCACCAACGATATCGATTTCGGTCTCAACGCCGTTCACGACAGTATCCGGAGAAATGGTCAGATCGACCAGTGCCGGGATACCGGTGACGTTGACCGCATATTCGACGGCCTGATCGCCGAGCTCTTCGCGGACGACAGCCTTCTGCGTCTCGTTCAGCGCGATGCCGCTCTCAGCCTCGATATTGTCCCCGTCGAGGCTGAGGTTCGCATTGGTCGCTGCGGTCAGAGAAATCGTCGAGGTGCTGCCGAGCAGGCGGCGCACGGTGTAGACGATGCCCGTCGAGTTCGCAGCGACGCGAACGTTGCGCGCACGCGTCGAGACGCCGCTGGCGCCACCGGTTCCGAGCGTTCCGAACATCAGGCGACCGTGAACTGGATGCCGGGCGTAACGCCGCGGAACTCGACGCCGCGGAACGGCTCCGGATGGGTGTCGTTGCCCCAGTCGATCGTTCCGTCGCCCACGATCTTGATGAGCCGGGTCTTCGCGCTCAGCGTCACTTCGCCGGTGATTTCGCCATCGGTGTTGGCGATGGGGGCGCCCAGCGTGACCTGGGCGACGCCATTGTGCAGCGGCGTGAGATCGTTGAACTCTACGATTTGAAGGGGCACAGGCCACTCCCGAAGCCATGGAAGGATGGCCAGAATTATCACTATCATAGTGATAAGTCGAATCTGATAGTGACAACGCCGCTCAGGATTGATACTGTCACCATCATAGTGATTCGGAGCGGGGCAGATGAAGCAGTCGCGAGTGGACTCGGCGATCGAAGTGGCGGTGAATATCCTGATAGGCGCCGCCGTGTCGCTGGCCGCCCAGGCTGTGATCTTTCCGCTCTACGGGATCCACGTCGGTGTTGGCTCACACCTCGGCATCGTCGCGGCATTCACCGTGGTTTCGGTCGCGCGGCAGTACGTGATCCGCAGGATTTGCAACGGCCGTTCGCCGTACCGCTGGGCGCGCGAGCGTCTTGGAGTTTGAAGGGGCGATAAGATGGGCGGTTACGACATCACGATCGAGATCACGAGCGAACAGGGTGTCGGTGACTCGATCGCAGACCTGTTGCGCAGTCAAGGCTACGACGTGTGCCATATTCAGATGCGCGACGGCAAAGCTCTGGCGCGTCAGGATATCTCGAATAGGCCTCGCGCTCTCATCCGTGAGACGCACGCGCGACCGAGGCCGATATTTCTGCGTGACCAAGGTGTCAACATTATAGGGATTGAACAACATGGCGAAACGGAAACACAAGCGACAGACGCAGAGCGCTGTGGCGCTCCCGAATGAAGCGTGGCCAACACCATCGAACTTGCTCAAGATGTTCAGCGGCAGCTACGTCGGCGAATGTTCGCTGCCGGCCTATTCGGTAGTGACGGCAGTCGAAGAGCCCAGCCGCGCCAAGTCCGATGACGACATGAAGCCGGGGCGCTTCTACACCCTGGTGCCCAAGCGCGATGCATCGTTCGCCGGCCACTTCTTCGAGCTGCTGGCAGTGAACGACACGCACATCATGGTGCGATGCATGAACCCGGCGCGCCTCATCCCGGCCGAGCCGATCCTGCTGCTGCGTTCCGACTTCACGATGAGCGACGCGACCGACATCGCGCGCGCCGCCGCTCAGCATGGAAACCCGGTGCTGCTCAAACAGCCCGAGGAGCCGTCGATGCCCGGCGGGTGGCAGACCTTTCGCATGTTTCGCTGAGGAGGCTCGACCATGGATTACCCCACACCCGGCCAGCGCGAGATCGCCGGACTCGTCTACGAAGTCGATCGGCTGCGCGTTCGTGTCCAGGATCTGCTGGAAGCCAACAATCGCCTCGTCGAAGAGAACCGAACGCTGAAGGCGTCGAAGTCGACAGGACGCAGCTACGACGAATGGGTGAAGGAGCGGATGAAGCTGGCGGCATCACCGCCCATCAGCGTTACCGTGCCCTCCACGGCCGACATCGAGAAGCTCATATGGCAACTCAAATTGAAGACCAGAGGGTCCGCCGAGCAAGAAGGCAAAACCGCCAAGCCGGCTGAAGTTTCTGAGGACATGGGCGCCAAACCTTTCAAGCAGCAGTCCGATCTGACCGAACTGTCGAAACGGCTCGCCGAGCGGGTCGCAGCGTCCCTCAAATCGGAGGAGCCCGCGCCTATCAAATGGGGCGCGTCCATCTTCAACACGTCTCTGCGCGCACCAAACTACATCCACCCGTTCGTTCGATTCCGCTGGCGATGGGCCGGTCAGTCGAAGTGGCAGGAACCCACTATAGGCGACTTGGACGGTGGCTTCGCGACTTCCTTTTGGAGGTACGTAGCTGAATACCAGCTTCCCGCCGACCACCCGATCTACAGCAGCCACGTCGATGACTGACAGCGAAACGATCACGCTGCTCGGTGGCCCGGCGGACGGAAAGACCGTCCAGCACGACGGCGGCGACTTCATCGAGTTGGAGGCGCCGAGCCTTCGGACCATCGCGACCGATCCGATGATCCTCCGCAACCACGTCTACCGGCGAGCGATCTATCGCCGTGACATCTTCACCTGGCAGGGAGCTCGCTCATGAGCATCGTCCGTGCGCCCATACACCACGATACCTGAAGTGCTCTGGAAAGTGGACCCCCTTGTCGAAGAGGCGCGGCGCGTTCCGGCGTGGCGACACTTCCATCGAGCGTGCGGCAAGCGCGACCTGTTCTTCGACCATGTCGAGCGCAAGGGCAAAACGCGCGTCTATGGCGCGGTGGCCTTCACACTCGGCAAGGTGCGCGACCAGTGGTGGTCATATCACGTCGCCGATGGCGAAGCGCGAAGTCCGATCGAGGCCGTGCTCAACGCCTATGAGAGCGAAGCCGCTGCGAAATATCGCAACGAGGAAACGGAGTTATGGGCGCAGCGGCTTCGCGATGGCTGGACCCCCGACGCTCCTGCGCCGCCGCAACCTCCGCCGGCCGCGATCGACGAATTCGAAGAACTGCTCGGCGGCGCTCCTGCCGCCGATGACGAAGATGATTTCGAGGATCTGATCGGATGACTAGGGGACCACGCCTCGTTGCGCTCTGCGCCACCGCCATGGGCAGCGGGAAGACGACATTCGCCAATCGACTGGTCGAGCGGCACGGCTTCAAGCGCATCGCCTTTGCGACGCCGCTCAAGCAGATGACCGAGGGGCTGCTCGAATCGCTCGATATCTTACCCCTCGAAGAAATCCGGGATCGGGTCTACGGCGACCGCAAGGAAGAGCCGATCCCGGATTTGCATCGGCTCGGCGGCCGGCCGTTGGATATTGATCGCGCAGTCAACATGGCGATCGAAGGCCTGCTCGATGCGCTCGGCATGACCGCGGCCGAAGTGGTCGAACGCATGTACGGCGCCGGGCGCAGCGATATCGTCCCCGGAGTGCTGTTTGCGACGATCGAGATATCCAGGTTGTTCCGCGTTTTTCTGCACCGACACGTTTTCGGCCCGGCGCCGATAACATGCCGCCAGCTTCAGCAGCGGATCGGCACCGAGTTCGGACGGGAGATGATCCGCCAGTCGCTGTGGAGCGACATCACTATGGCAGCGGCGCAGAGGCTCCGCGACGAAGGTCACCATGTCGTCATCGACGATATGCGCTTCCCCAACGAACTGGCGGCGGTGATCTACCACGGCGGAGAGCCGTGGCGCATCGTGCGCCCTGGCGCTCAGGTCACGAGTGGCCATGCCTCGGAGGGGCAACTCGACGCCGTCCGGATGGACGAATTCTACAACACATCCAGATTGTCGGACCTGTTGGTCGCTGTCGACACCTGGGTGTCAACATTTTAGGGATAAAATGACACGAAACAACTCCGTTGCGCGCTGGCTGCGCGATATGAGCGCGGCGTCGCTGCGTCTTGCCGAGAGCGATCCGCGCGGTGCGTCTTATTATCGCGGCGTCGCTGTGCTCTACCAGAACAGGGCGAAGGACATCGAAGGCATGGAGCCGCTCGACGGCGACGCCATCGCGCGCTGGTTCGATGAGCGCGCCGCCCACCGCGATGCGGTCGCATCCGAAGACGCGGAGAATCCGGAGTCGTTCCATCGCATGGTGGCAATCCTCTACCGGGCGCGCGCGACGGACATCCGCGCCGGCATGGATCAGGCGCATGCATAGTCGTCGCAAGCCGGGGCACAACCGGAAGACGATCGAGTCTGGCGTTGCCGGCGATCCAATCGGAACGCGCGATCAGAAAATTTTCGAAAGGCAAGCGACCACCGGTTCAGCGCGCCTGCTCGCTGCACTGCAAGCATATGAACGGAGGAAACAAAGATGAGCACCATCGGACACAATAGCGACGCCGTCGCTGCGGATCAGTTGCGCCTTCTCATCGAGCGCGTCGAGCGCCTGGAAGAAGAGAAGAAGGGCATCGCCGACGACATCAAGGACGTCTATCTCGAAGCCAAGGCCACCGGCTACGACGTCAAGATCATGCGGCAGATCATCCGGCTGCGGAAGATACCGGCGGACGATCGCCAGAATGCGGAGGCTATCCTCGAAACCTACATGATCGCGCTGGGCATGATCGAATGAGCCAGCTTCGTCCTCCGGCATGCGTGACATGCGTTCACTATCGCCCGCAGCCTCACCCAGGCTCGCCGCTATGCGCACGAATCAAGCGATTTGATCTCGTCGAGGGGGATACCGTCGATCTGCGATATGCGCGCGAGCAGCGCAAATCACCCGGCCGCTTCTTCAACAAGGACCGATGCGGGCCGGAAGGTCTCTACTGGTCGCATCGTGTTTTGGGGAGGGCGGCCGATGAGCCTCGAAACCCTGCTGCGTGAATGCACCCTGGTTTACGGGCACATCCAGCTCTTTCGTGACAATGGCGGGTGGCAGGCAAGTGTCTGCCACTACCCGGCGGATACGACTGAGGCGATGCGGCAGACCGACAGCAAGGTGTTCGCTGATCCGGTCGAGGCGCTGCGCAAGGCGCTCCTGGAAGATGCGCGGAAGACCCGTGACATGGAGCGCCGCTACGCCTCTGCGCCCAGAGCCGCGGCGCAGACCGACATTGAAGAGGCGATCGCCTCCGCCGAATTCGAGGATCTGATCGGATGAGCAGCATCACCCTTTACGAAGGCGACAACCGCGAGTCTTTGCGTCGCCTGATCGACCAGGGTGTGCGCGTGCATTCTGTCGTCACGGATCCGCCATATGGTCTGGTCTCGACCGTCAAGCGGTTCGGGAAGGAGGGCAGCGCTGCCGCCAAGTCGAACGGGCCGACCGGCGTTTTCAAGCGCGCGTCCGGCGGCTTCATGAACCAGCAGTGGGACGCGTCCGGCATCGAGCGCGACCCCGAGTTCTGGAAGCTGATCTACGATATCCTGCTGCCAGGTGGCTACGTGCTGGCCTTCTCGTCTCCGCGCACCGGCCACTGGCAGGCCTGCGCCATGGAGATGGCGGGTTTCGTCATGCATCCGTTCTTTGGGTGGGTTTATGGAACAGGAATGCCAAAGGGGCACAAATTCCAACTCGGGGCAGCCGATGGATGGCAGTACGGAGCGCAGGCCACAAAGCCTGCGCTTGAGCCTATCTATTTTGCGCAGAGGGCGTTCAGCGAGAAAAACGGGACGTCGAATTGGTGCAAGCATGGAGTTGGCGGAATAAATATCGACGGTTGTCGAGTCGAAACGGTCGGTGGCGTCGGACGCATTCCAGCCAACTTGCTTCACGACGGCTCGGCCGATGTCGTCGCGATGTTTCCGGACTCCAAGGGACAACTCGCACGCAGCAGCAGCAGCGAGTCCCGCGAGAACCAGAACACCTACGGCGAGATGCGTCGCGGCGCGCCGGGCGCAGAGATGGAACCGCGAGGCGACAGCGGCAGCGCGGCCAGGTTCTTCAACGGCTTCCCGCTGAGCGAGGACGACATCGACATGATGATCGAACTCGGACTGGTCGAATCGATCGAATCAAATCCGATCTTCTACCACGCCAAGGCAGGCAAAGCCGATCGCGCCGGATCAAAGCATCCGACAGTGAAGCCGAAGCGTCTCATGCAGTGGTTGTGCCGCCTCGTAACGCCACCGGGCGGTACGATCCTGGACCCATTCGCTGGCAGTGGAACCACCGGCGCCGCTGCGCAGGAGGAAGGCTTCGACTGCATTCTGATGGAGGCTGATCTAACATATGTTACTGACATTCGAAAAAGATTCGGCATATCCTGCAGGGATATTTTCACCTCGTTCGATTACGAATTTGACGAGATCATCGGGGGAGAGGGGGCGTCGTCGGAGTTCGACGATATTCTGGTCTAGCTGAAAAAGCCTATTTCCTACAGGAACAAAAATAGAACAAACTCAGGCCATGTCATCGATTCGCCTTCTCGACCACGGCTTTCAGCACGGCCTTTCTGAAGGTCGGGTTGGAACGCATGTCGGGCTCGAGCTTGTCGATCATAGCCCTGGCCGAGAGCATCACGGTGCTAAGCCAGTTGAAATCGGCATCGGTAAGCGTGCATCCGAGCATCGCCAGCGTCTCTCTGAGCAATTCTATCGTAAGATCGGGGAGTTCCTGCTCCACCGCCTGCGCTCTGAGAAAATCGAGCACGGAAGGAATTCCTGCGGCGGAGGCGAGGCGGTGCAGGGTGGGTATCGACGTGACCGAGTTGAAGTCGTCCTTCATCGCGCGGCTTACGGTCGTCTTGTGCAGGCCGGCGGACGCGGACCATTCGCTCGCAGTTTTCCCGGATCTGGCCAGATAGGCCTTCATCCACTCGGCTATGACGGTTTGCGCCCCCTGCATCAGCCACGCATACATTCTGGATTCCCCCGTTGCGACGCAGATATTTCTACTTTTTTAGGAAGACATGTGCAACTATGGGGCACAAATAAAGACGCCGCGAGTCGGCGTCTTAAGAGAGGGGTCAACATCATGGCCGGTTAATGTGACAGCAAAAAGACGTCACCCGTTGCCGCGGGTGACGTCTTCGTAAACCATCTCCAACCAATGCACTTAGGACTGCATCATGGATCAAGTTAAGCTGGAAACACCCTACTTCGCAGAACGTTCCCGGGAGGGGTTGATAAATTATTGGCCCCCTTCGGACAAGAGTGGGCAGGATCTCATTTTCGAGGGAAAATCCCGCGCTGACGCACTTGTCATCGCCATGCGGGTGAGCGGACACCCGATCATGCTTCCGTTCGTGGCTGACGCGATAGCCAGGGTCGGGCAGATCGGACCGATGGAACGCGCATTCTTCCACAGACTCGGTGAACACGTTCTGCCTTAAACGGTGAACGCCCGCCGCTCCTTTGGGACATAGGGGGCGGCGGAACCAACGGCAGCATGGGCTGCTGCGATCCTGTCCCGCACTTCACCGATAGGAATGATGCGCCGGCCGATATCGCCGTAGGTGCGGCTGCGCTTGATGATCGTCAGGCACTGCCTGGATCGATACCCGCCGTCGTGAGCCCAGAGATCCTTGTTCGCCAACTGGTTGAAGGACTCGATCACGACGCCCGGGTGCTCCTTGAGCACCATGTTATGGTGGATGTGGCCAATATCGATGTAGCGATACTGGCACTCGCCCCAGTCGCGCGCGAAGTCGGTCGCCATGACATGAGCGAGCTGCGCAGGGCGACACTTATCGGAGTGATGGCACATCACGAACGTGTTGCCCATGCGATAGGCAATGAATTTGTTGTCGTTGTCGAGCACGTTGACGCGCCCGCTCGCACCGTAGGCGACGCGGACAAGCTCGGCCATCCAGATGTCGTTCGTGCGACTGTGGTTGCCCTGGTTGATGATGACGTCGAGCGTGTTGACCTTCTCGAGCAGCTTGTCGATGATGAAGCGCATCACGCGGCTGTAGACGCGGATCATCTTCGGAAACCGGGTATCATAGTCCAGCGCGTGGCCGCTGGCCTCCGTCGTCCCGGAGAAATTCTCGTAGTGCGTCATGTCTCCCATGTCCTGGAGGACAGCGCGGTCATGGTGGACCATATCGTCAACGGCGATCGAAATCGCGGCGCAGAGTTCGCGCTCGGCGATCTTCAGATCGAAATTGGCGCCGGTCTCTGCCTCGTGGGCGAGCATGCCGAGGTGGCCGTCTCCGATGTTGATCCACGGGATGACATCATTATCCCGGCCGGCAACCGGCGGCGCAGGGACAATCGGGCCGACGGTGTCGCCGATGAAGGTCTTGACGCCTTCCTTGAACTGCTCGAATAGTTCGAGATCGGGATGCTGGCGCTCCCACTGCTGAACGACGCCTTTTGGCGTGCGATGGACCGTCACCTTGCCCATCAGGTAGCCGGGCGCTGTGCCGCCTTCCCAGTGACCAGGCGCATAGCCTTTGCGCGCAGCGTTCGCCTTGAGACGCCGCATTGATTTTCTGATCAGTCCGTCGCTCAGTTCAAGAGCGCGCTCGGCCGCGCCAGCGCTGCCGTGCTTGTTGATGGCGTCGATGAACTCGATCTGCCGCGGAGTCGCGAACTCGCGAAGGGCTTCATCTATCAACGACGGTTCTCCGCTGCCCTCACCATGCGTTCGTCGCTGAGCTGCTGTTGCAGCGCTCGGATCGCGCTTTCCCGCTCATCGTGCAGCTTGTCGTTGGTGGCGATCTGCTGCACGACCAGGTAGGCCAGCATGCTCAGGATGATTCCGAACGCACCGGCGCCGGCCTTCCATAGGACAGCCTTGATGTCCTTGATGGCGCTGTGAATGCCGGCGTAGCGCTCTGCGCATATCGCCTCGTGGCTCTTCACGGCCTGGTCGACGCTGTGGGCGAGATTGAGGGCCTGATACGCCACCGAGTCCTCGCTCACTGACCGGCGTTCCAGTCAACGGCCGCCTGTCGTGCACCGACATAGGCGTTGACCACAGCGGCGTGTCGCCTCTGGCATATCGCGTAGATCAGCACGGCGTCAAAGTCCGCCTGCGTCAGTTCGCCGATGCTCTTCCCGGCCAGTTCCGTCAGGGGCGGGCAGGGCGCAGCGAATTCCGCCGGCAGCGGTGGGGGCACAGGCGCCAGTCTCCCGGCGGGCGGCGTTGAGGGCTTCCCGCAGCTCGTCAGTAATGCCGAGAGCAGGATCAGAGAGGCGCGCATCTCGGCCGATCTCCTTCGTGATAATGGACTGATGGGTGGTTCGAACGGTTTCGATGGAGCGACGCTGCGCCGCATATTCTTCGTCGCGCTTCGCCATGGAGGCGCCGAGGTTCTGTTCGACGTCGCGCGCGGCGCGCGTCAGCATGAGCGCTGTGACCTGGCGCTCGAATTCGCGATCCCGTGTCGCGCGTTCATAGCCGCGATGGTCGATCCATAGATACGCGCCGATGACGGCAACAGCGACCAGTCCGTGGGGCAGGAAGCGCAGGAGGATGGGGCTCATTACAGACCCGTAAGGCAGAGCTTGCGCTCAGCTTGGCGGCGATTGACCAGACCCTGGACGACGCGGCCGCCGGCCTTGTTCCACATCAGGAACGCGTCGCAGCCCCCCTTCCAGTCGCCGGCATTGAAACGCCGCGCCACCGTCGAGCGAGCGAAGGCCGCGTTGCCGATGTTGTAGGAGAGACTGATGGACGCCGCGTATGCGTGCGGATGTTCGACGATCTTCGGGACGGCCTTGCGCACGGCGGGCGCGAATTCGTTGTCGAGGGTGCTCTTGAGCATCGTCTCGCATTCGGCCTTGGTGTATGTGCGCATCTTGACGCGCGTCTCGCCGGTGCAAACCGTCCAGATGCCGACCACGTCGCGGTAGGGAGTCGTCTTCGTCCCCTCCCACTTCTCGATGGTCGGCACCGCGAGCGCCATCGCCAATGCGATCAAGGCTCCGGAGGTGGTCGTGGCCTTGACGACCTTTGCGCCTTTGGGGCTCAGCGGCTCACCCATCGTTGCGATCCTTCCGCTTGTGAAGGCGACCGGCGATCGTGCCGGCGAAGATGACGGCAGCCACAACGTAGCCGAAGTTGTCCGGAAGACGGTCCCGCAGCGGAGGCGGCAGCGCATTCCACATCTCCGAGACGAGGCCCGGGAACGCCGCCAGAACGCTGAAGATGGTCAGGCCTGCGGCTGAAATACGGATGGACGCCCAGCGGTATGCTGTCTCCCATCCATCGGCCATCCGATCCCGGATGCGATCGATAAAGCTCATGGTTGCAGTTCTCCGCTTTCACGGAGGAAATATCACTATAATAGTGATAATGCAAACATGCTAGTTCCAGCCGCCCGGTCCTCCGCCGAGATCTGGCAGCGGCGGATCCTCGATGCCATCGATCGGGTCAGGCGTCGGGTCTTCGGGATCATCCGGCGGAGGCGGCGGCGCAGGTCCATCGTCTGATGCCGGCGGCGGCGCAGGATCGGCTACCTGCGGGATGTTCTCGACCCACAGACCGTAGGACTGAATCGATGCCAGCCCTTTGCGCTGAGACGACACGCGAACGAATATCTTCGTTTCGCTCTGCACCCACGCGATCGGGATGGTGAACTGCGTCTCGGTCCAGAGCCCTTTGCGGTAATACATCAGATCGCCGTTCTGGCGGAAAACGGTGATGATCGTCTGCTGGAGATACTCAGGCGTCACGTTGCCTTCATTCCAGCGCACGACCTGGCCGTCTTCATATAGCCGATTGCGGTTCGACCACGACACGACCAGCTCGGTGGCGCCGGTGGCGTCGACCTTGCCGAAACCAACGCCGTTGATCTTTACGTTTGCCGGCCGCAGAGGCGCATGCGGCCGCGCCGACATCATGCCGTAAACCTCATCGGCGTCATCGAACGGGAGAGTGCCCAGCGATGTCCTGGTCAGCAGCTTGAAGCTCACCGTTTCGCCGACGGCCTTGAAGTCCTTCGTGTCGGCAATGTTCGCATCGATCGGGATGAACCATACAGGGGTTCCGACTTCCCACGACCGCGGCACCGTGTCGAGGATCCCGCGCTCAAGCACCCACGCGTTGGCCTCTTCGTCATAGGCGCTGATGAGCGCGAACTCCATCGCATGGTCGCCGCCGCTGCCGATCGCAACGAAGGCACCGACGTGTGGGTTGCGCAGGGAGCGTGTGAGCGGAATACCGGTGATGAGGCTCTGTGCCTCCTGATAGAGCGGCGTGAGAATCTGCGCTCGGCCGAGCATGGTCTTTTCGCCCTGGTTCGCCCACTGCGACGCGCCGGTCACATCGACGGCTTCCGACAGCAGATCGAAACCGATCACGTCCATGCCGTCCTTCGCCGCCAGAACGCCGCCGATCACTTCGGGATACTGCATGTTCGCGGCTAGCCTGTTGGCGAAGAAGGCCGGGATTGTGATGACCTGCGAGTGGTCGACCGGGGAGGGCGGAACCTGCACATTCTCCCATGCTGAGCGCGGCGGCGTCGTCGGCTCGGGGAGATCGAGCGCGAAGATATCCTCGATCAAGGAAATCTTGATGCGCGAATCCAGTGGCTTGCCATAATCGATCCGGCCGATCCGGCAGATCATGTCGTAGATCTTACGTTCCGGGAAATCGACCCGCGCGAGACCGCCAGGGACGAGTTTGCTCCCCCTGCGGTCCACCTCGATTTCCAGCGAGGCGAGCGGTGCGGAAACCGTGCGAAGATCGCGATCGAGGATGCGCTGCGCGAGAGCTGCCGATCGGATCATGTAATAATCGCGGTTCGTTGAAACCGGAGAACCCTGTATCTCGACATTGGCGAGATCCTGGGCGCTGATCGTTTCGGTCTGCTCGTTCTCCGGGTTCGTCCATGAGAGGACCACCTCGTTCGCCGTCTGCCCGTACAGCTTGCGCTCGTACTTGACGAGCTTTGCATTGCCGGCGTTGATCTGCGGCAGGTCGTTCAGATCGTAGTCGCCACGCAGCAGCTTTATCGACAGGAGACCTGACGTCGGGTTGACGAATATCGTCGCCTGGATGTGGTCGAGTACCTCTCCGACGAACGTCTCGATCGGCTCCTGTTGATTCCATTTCAGCGATAGTCCGAACTCTTCAATGTAGAGCGCTTCGGCCACATCGAGGAAGGCCGGCTTATCGATAAACCATTCCGCGCCACCCATGCCCCATGATTGACTGATCAGAGCCGCATAGATGAAATGCGCCGGATTATGCTGGCCGCTGCCGATAACCGAGTAGGTGCTACCGAGGGCACCATGAATCGATTCACCTTCGATCTTTACGCCTTCGAGGAAGGGGTTGTTGGCCGTCCAGTAGAAGCCGGCCTCGCTCTGGATCGTCGAGATGTCGTTGTAGATGATATCCCCTTGCCCGTAAGGCAGGTTCGGATTGAATATCTGCAGCGCTCCGCCGGTGAAGAACACAGAGGCGACGCCGCGGAACGCCGGGCAGGTCTCTGGCGTCAGGCCGAGACGGCGAGCAAGCGCGTCCGGCGCCACCTGGTCGGGCGTTCCGGGCATGAAGTAGATGCGCCCGGAGACGCCGCCCTCCTGCGTTCTGCCGCCCATGAGATTTGGCAGATGGACGTCGACATAGCTCGGCGATGAGACCGATCCGGACCAGATCACCTTGTCCTTGTAGGTGATCTTCTTGAAGATGAACGGCGCCTGGCAGATGCCATAGTGGATGGACAGGTAATACTCGTTTACCCTCTGTTTCCCAGAGCCTTTGCCGCCAGCGCTCACGCCTCGCTCTCCCGGGAAATCTTGTTCTGGATGACCCTGCTCGCCATGGCGTCGCCGGTCGCTTCGAGCTCTGCGGCATCAATGCCGTCGCGCAGGAAACGATTGAAGTCGATGCCGTTCTGGTTCGCCCAGTCGCGCGCGCCGCGAACGCAAAAGCCCGTCCGCCGAACATCTTCGATGCGAATGATCATGACACGGTCACGTCGTAACTCTTGATCGACTTGTCGCCGGTCCACAGCACGTTGAGCTCGCTGCAAGTTATGGTTCCGGCGACAACGGCGATCGGCTTGCCGGCCTCTGCGACGGGGCTGTCCATCTCCTTGGCGGCCGCAGGTCTGGCCTGCTTCGGCTTCGGCATGATGACGTAGCTTGCAGCGGACACAGCCACGGAGATCAGCAGCATGCCGAACCACCCGAGCTGGGTGATGCTGTTCGACGCGGTGCGGAGGATGCGCCAGCGAGACGAGCGGCACAGCCTGGATGTGATCCACAGCGCCACGGCGGACGAGAAGATAAGGTTGAGCAGGATCATGTGCGCCTACCGATAGATGTTGCGGAGCCCGATCGGGCTCTTGAGCGGAATCCATGGTTGTCCGCCGAAGTTCTGGATGTTGTTGTGGACCGGGCCGCAATGGCCACCATCGTTGAGCGACGAGATGCCGGTCTTGTGATTGCAGCCGAAGACCAGCTTCACATGCGCGCCGGCCGCCATGCCGGGGACCGGTGCACCGATACGGATCGACGTGGCGTCAATCACATGAATGATCGAGCGGAGCGCCTTGCGGCCGGCGTCGTCGATATATTCAAGAACGCCGCCGACATAGTATAGTCGCTTTGGCGTGGCGAAATCGGCGTAGCGCGGCAGCGCTCCGTAAGCCGCCTCACTGGCCGCGAGATCGATCGTCACGGAGGTTCCGCTTACCGCTCCAATGACGAATGGCGTGGTGGCCGCCGCGCGGTTCGCATTGCACATGCCCGGTCCCTGCGAGTAGAGCGCGTGCGCGCATCCATACTGCCAGCGGCGACGCAGAGCGTTGCGGCCCATCATCGTCGCGACAGCTTCGCAGGAGAGCTCTACCTCGTAATTCGTGTCGTTGAACGAGACGACGCGCCCGCTCCATTCGATGACGAACTGCTCGTCAGGATCGTTCGCATGGCCGCGCCAGATGATGATGTTGACCACTGACGATGGCGAGCGGTCGCGGAACAGCTCGTAGACCAGGAGACTCTCCGGAAAGACGACTGTCAGGCGCTGGTTGTCCAGCGTTCCGGAACTGCTGATTTCGCCTCTGGCGATGGGGGCCGGAACGAACTCGACCATATCGTCACCGACGGCCATCTCGATCGCAGTCTCGCCGTTCGTGTACGCGTAGATGTGCTCCGGATCAGGTCCATACCTGAACAGGAATAGCTGGATCGGTTCGCCCAGGTCTCTGCTGTTCTCGTGCGTGCCGAAAGCCATGGTGTCACCATAATAGTGATAGTGGAGGCGCAAAGCTACAGGTCATGGAACTTTGCGCCTCTCGAACTCAGGCGGACGGGGGAACGGGGAGGCTGGGTACTGGCGCCACCATGTCACGCGCGCAGTTTTCGAGCGAGCCCAGGCACGAAATGATGCTGATGCATAACTGTTCGAACGGGCTGTTCTCGACGGTCGATCCTTCGAAGCTGCGGATCTTGTCGATGAGGTCGGATGCTTCACTCGTTTCGAGGAAATCGAGCCACTCCTGGGCGCAGCGCTTTTCGGCTTCGCGCAGATTTGCCTTGGCTTCTTCGAAGGCTTGTCGTGCATCAATCGTCATAGTCTGGTTCCTTTCAGTCAGCGAAGCCGGCGTAGGCTTCGGCGGTTTGTCGGCAGTGCCCTTTACCGAGGACACGATCGATGACCCTCTCGAGGCGCAGAGCCCAGCGATGGCCATTGATGGCGGCGCGGCCGGTGTAGGCCGAAATGAGTTGGCGACCGTTCGGC
The DNA here is from genome assembly GCF_014203955.1 of Sphingobium lignivorans. Lineage (NCBI taxonomy): Bacteria > Pseudomonadati > Pseudomonadota > Alphaproteobacteria > Sphingomonadales > Sphingobiaceae > Sphingobium > Sphingobium lignivorans. The sequence continues at coordinate 2,073,462 of NZ_JACHKA010000001.1, read as the reverse complement.
CGTGAGGCCAGCCCCAGGAGATAGAGCGGCGCGAGCCAGACAAAGCAGGCGATAATGTCCAGCACGATGAGCGCTGCGATCATTACATGGCCGATGCGACGGATCATGCCGGCCACCCGCTGCTGATATCGATGGCTTCGAGCGCCGCCATGTCCGGCGCTTCGTCGATGAGGCTTTTGATATCGCGAGCGTTCCGGTGGCATGCGTCGACAAAAGCAAACACGGCCATGCCCATTGCGATGGTCTGCTGTGCGTCCAGGGTGACGTCCTGATCGTCGGCCATCGTCCATGTGACGCTGAACGGCTGTCCGAACTGGAGCGCGATCATAGCTCCGCTCACGGCACCATGGAGTTTACGGCGGCTCTCTCGCGGCGAGGAGTCGTCCATGTCGACCAGGCCGAAGTCCGTCGAGCAGACGCCGTTTATCTTCGCGTCCCGGATAGCGTTGAGCGCGGCGCGCTTGCTCAGCTTGGCCGCGCTCAACGCCTCCACCGGATCGGCTACGATCGGAACGAACACGATATCGTCGCCGTCCTTCTCCGTGCGGAAGTCTGCCGGATCGCCGAGCGCGGTGTCGAACTCGAATAGAACGCATCCGTCGGGTGTTGGGTAATGCGGGACGAAATCCATGGACGGAACCTCGACACGACTGCGCGATTCTCCGGTCTCTTCGTCGACGATGAACAGGTGAACGGTCATTTCATCGCAAACCTTCGATATGAGATGTAGGAGCCGTTGAAGGTGGCAGTCCCGCCAGCGCATACAGCACGCAGCACATAGTGAATCAGTCCGGCCGGATGGGTGCCGTCCTCAACAGTGAACGTTCGCGTGGTGGGTGCAGAGACGCTCAGGAAGCCGGTGCTGTCCCCGATGTAGCCGCCGAGCGTCGAGCTCAGAACGCCATTGACGTAGCGGTCGACGTAGACGCCGCCGATGAAACTTGAAGCCGCAGTGATCTGCGCGCGAATTCTGAGATAAATGAAGTCATCGGCGCCGCACGCGATGCCGGATGTCGCGAGCAGCGGTAGGCTGGAACTGCTCGTATCGTTCATATTGACCGGGCTCACCTGCGTCGCACTGGTGGCGGTGTTGATCGAACCGGGGACGATGGCTGCCAGGTCGACACCCGCGTTGGTCATGAACTTGCTGGCCACCAGTGAGCCATCGACCATAACATCGCCGGTGAACTCGGCCTTGGCAGCAGTGAACTTGATTTTCGATACCGGCACGCCGCCGCCCTCAGCCATAGCCTCGATCGCAGTCACAACGCCGCCGGCGTCCAGCTTGAAAGCCCAGTAGCCGGCAACACGCCCGGAGACTTCGGCTATGGCACCGCTGTTCTGCGACACCGTGACGCCCAGGGGTTCGAGGACGGTGAGCTTGGCGATCTCCTCCTGAGTGGCTGAACGCACGCTGGCTCTGATGAACTGGATCGTCTTGGCGACGCGCGTGTCCAGTCCGTCCCAATTTGCCATCGGGTAGAATGCGCCGGCCGAGGCGGCCGTATCGGTCAGACGAACGAGCTTGGCGAAACGATAAGTCTTTCCGACTGTGCCATTTCCAACCGGCGAGCCACTGCTGTCAGGATCGCTATAGAAGTTGAGAGCGCGCCCTTCCAGTGCTCCGTAACTGGAATTAGTGCTCGAAAACCACAGACCTGCGCCGCGAAGCGAACCGCTCTCCAGTTTGACTTCGGCCTCGAGCACATAATAGCCGGATGAAATGTTACCTTGGTCGAATGGCGGGCTCTCGTACCAAGCCTGCCTGAAATAAGCATTCGCATTGGCTGCGGCCACGATGCGCAGGGCGTAACCACCGCGCGGCGCAGCTACCCGACTGTAACTTGATCCCCCCGCCACCTCTTCAGCGACGTAGCTATCCGGCGGACCAGATGCATTGGACCATGCCGAAAATACCGGGTTGCGATTGATAGAATTAAGACCAACTGACGCCGCAAGCACCTGACTGTTGAATGCAGCCGCAGCCGACTGTTCCGCCAGCACACGCGCGTCGTTCGATTGCCCGGCATATGTCGACGATTGACCAGCGGAATTGCTCGCCGCTATGGCGCTACCGCTCGCCGCCGTGGCATAACCGCCGGCCTGGTTACGGAACGTCTCAGCCTGCGAAGACCAGCTCTGGGCGGTGCTCGCATGACTCTGGGCAGTGCCGCTCGCCGTCGACGCTGCGGTGGCGCTCCCGCTCGCTGCGGTCGCAAAGTCGCTGGCCTCATTCCGCCGCGTCGTTGCGGTTGACGCGCTGCTGGCGGCGGCAGTGGCGTAGTCTCCGGCTGCCGTACTCTCGGTTACATCCGTGATGCGAATCTCGGCGACCTGGTAGATGTCGTTGATACCGAAGAGACGCAGTTTCGGACGAACGTAGACCGACGGCGTCGCATCGGCCAACCAGGTGGCAATGATGGGCGGAGTCAGGGTTACCGATACTTCCGCCCATTGGTTGGCGGTGAGTACCGAGCTCGTGCTGTTGACTGTTCGGCTGTTATAGCCATAGGAGGATGTCTGCCCTATGCCGTAGATCGTAGCCACTGGGGCATCGACACTTGTCAGCGAGCGCACCCTGGCAGAAATTCTATAGGTTCTTCCGGCGCTTAGTCTGACGACCCCAATCGCAGTCACGTCAACGTAGGTCCACGGCTGCGTCGATACCTGAATGACACGGCCGACGCCAGTTACATCGAGGAATGAATATGTGCTGTTCGCAGTGATCGGACTCTGGCTTGCGGGTGAGCCTGTAATCACAGTGCCGCACCAGAAGTTTCCATCCTGCTGAAAATCACTGGGCAGCATGCTCGCTGCCGTCAGACGCGCGGAAACTTCCGACTGCGACGCCGACTGAGAATATTGCTCTGCGCTGTTCCGGAACGCCTCGGACTGGCTCGCCCAGCTCTGGGAAGTGTTCGCATGCCCCTGAGCGTTGCTGCTATAGGTCGACGCCGCAGTCGCACTGCCACTGGCGGCCGCAGCAAAGTCGCTGGCCTCATTCCGACGCGTCGTGGCGGTTGACGCGCTGCTGGCGGCGGCAGAGGCGTAACTTCCTGCTGCAGCGCTCTCGGTAATGTCTTCGAACAACAGCGACGCGGCTTCGTATGTTGAAGTCGTCCCACCGAAACGCACATGCGCACGCAGGTATACCGGCGGAGTGGCGAGAGCCAGCCATGAGTTGACTATTGCTGCGGAGAGCGTGAAGGTGATTTCAGTCCATGCATCCTGCGTCAGATTGGTAACGCTGCTGCCGGCGGATGCGGTGCCATGATAGTTGTAGTTTGCAAGAAGTCCTGTCAGGATAACTTGCGCTGTCCGCGTTCCGCTCGCGCTCCTGGTGCGCACGAGCGCCGTCACCCTATATGTACGATTCGCTATCAGTTTCCGCACACCGATTGTCGAGACATCGATATTCCCAGCGGCCGTATTGATCTGAAGCACTCGCCCGATACCAGTTACGGTGGCGAACGAGAAGGTTGCGTTTGGGGTGATCGGACTTCTGGTTGCAGGGTCGCCGTTATAGGCATTTACGCCACCGAAAAAGAACTTCCCATCGCGCTGAAAATCGCTTGGGAAAATTCCGGTTGAGACGTTGAGTGACGCTGTTACCTCGGATGCCGCTGCGGCCGTAGCGGATTGCTCGGCCGCGCTAGCGTAAGTGCCAGAAGTGTTTGCCGATTCTACGGCGGCCGCCGCCTGAACGCCGGCCTGGTCCGATGCCGCCTGCGCTGCGATGACATGCGCTTCGGCGGCGGAGGCGGAATTCTCAGCCTCAGTCGCACTGGTGTTCGCGAGCGCCGCCCATCCAGCGGATGCCGTAGCGGACCCATCGGCGTTGCTGGCATATTCCTGCGCTTCGTCGCGCGCCAGTTGCGCCGCATCGCGAGCGGCCTCTGCCGCCAGCCTTGATGCCTGCGAGCCGCTCGACGCCGCCGCTGCGACCGAGGCTGCAATATCGGCGGCTTCCCGCGCGACCGTGGCGTACTGGGCCATCTGCGTCGCAATGCCACGCTGCTCCACGGCCGCCAGTCTGGCATTATCCGCAGCGGTCGCAGCGGCCTCCGCGCTGACCGTCTGGTCATATGCTGCGAACAGTTCCTCGACGCGCTCGGATATGTCGGTGATCTGCGTCTCGAGATCGTCGGTCGACGGCACGCCACCCGGCAGAATGAAATTGCCAAGCTGGGAGAGCTTTGCGCGCCAACTGGATCCGCCGGCTTCGATCTCGATGTCAACATCGCCGACAATATTGCCAGGCTCGATCAGCGGCAGTTGGCCGATTGTTTTGCGAAGCGCCATGGCGATCAGATCGTAAAGACGACGCGATCGTCGCCCGGAACAGTCTCGCGATCGTCGCCTTCAAGGGTTGAACGCAGATCGGCGAACTCGTCCGTCGGCGCGGGCAGCGAACGAATGGCTACGGACGATTTGGCGACCTGATCCGTCTCGAAGCTCATCTCGATCCCGTCTGTGGCGAAGCGCGAATACAGCAACCAACTGATCTTTCTGACGTCGGCCGCACCGAACGCTCGATCGAACGGGACGTCCACTGTCAGGCGGCTGTTACTGAACGATGTCACTATAATAGTGATATTGCGCCGTAGAGTCGAGCCGTCGTTGAGATCGATCTGCACGGCGTTGAAAACGGGATGCCCGGAGAAGTCGTTCGCGAGTTCGACCCCTTCCACGAAGAAGTTGCTGTCCCCGATGGAAACCGTGCCGACCAGTCGCATGTCTTCGGTTTCATTGGGCTTGTAGAAGGCAGTGCGCTGACCCTTCATGCGCTTGAAGAAATCGACGAACGCGAGTGCATCCGCGCTGCTCGCGAACAGATACTGCCCCTTCGGCGTGAAAGACGGGAAGTCGATCGGGCGGAACACCGCGACGGCGCCGCGCTCGTAATCGATGCTCACCGTCGGCCATGAGAAGTCGATCTCGACCGCTCCGGCCCAGTTCACATTGAACGGGAACACTTCGCGACCATTGAACGTCGCGCCCGGAGACGAGGGAACGTCGCGCTCTTTCAGCGGCATTACCCGAAACTCGAGATCGGCTTCGATCAGATTGTTTGTCGAGGCGCGCGCACTGAACTGCTGCGGCCACTGCGCCGTCACTGCGCCGTAGACGGGCGTGTCGGCGGCGATGGCACCCAGCGGATCGACGACGATGACGGTGAGGCCGGTGATATCGTCGATCACCGCGAGTTGCGCCTCCGCGCCTTCTCCGATCAGTATCTCCTGGCCGATATAGAGACGGTCCACAGAGGCACACTGAAAGCTGATCGCGCCTGCGGAAGCGGAATCGCTCACCGTCGTCGACCACGATCTGTCCGGCGCCACCAGTGGGAGGTTCTGCGCAGCAGCGACGATGCGCATGAACTTGCGAAAATCCGCCTGGTTCGCCTGCACGGATGTCGAGATGCTGCGCCTCGGCGTGCTGCGCAGCGCGATGCGCTGTTCGACGCCGGCCTCGCTCGTTATGATCTCCGTCAGATATTCCCACTTGACCCGATACTGGTTCGCCCAGTTGTGGGGAAATGGGTAGCGGACCCTGGCAAGATCGTCGGCCATGCGTCAGCCCCCCATCGCCTGAGAGAAGGCCCGGGCGTTGGACCCGACGAAATTGAGGATCGCGCGTGTGCCTTCTCTCGTTTCGAGAGCGCGAACCAGCATGTCGGCCGCGTCGAAGGCGTTGATGACGGTGACATCCTGCGGTCGACCGGCGCTGCCGCCGCCATTGTAGCGGTGACGCGGATCGGTTTCGGTCAACACCTCTTCGCCTTTGCGCAGGATTGTCGCCACCTCATCGGGTGCCAGTCCTGCGATGCCGCCGCTATGGTAACGCGTGGCGTTATTGAACCACTGAGGGGCAACCATGCGCTGCTGCAGCCCATGGCCGACGACGCCGCCGCTATGCGCGATGCTGGTGGGGACGAAGGGGTTCGAAGCCCCGAAGCCACCGCCTGCGGCGCCACCTGCCAGCCCTCCGGCAAGACCGCCAAGCAATCCGCTGACCAGATTGAAGATGAGCTGCTGCTGGATCATCTGTGCGATCCGCAGCAGGAAGTCCGCAGCGAACTGGCGGAACGACGACCAGAGCGCACCGAAGGCGTTCTGCCCCTGCGCGATTGCCTGCGCGAAACTGTCGATCGCGCTGACCGCGCTGCCGCTGAACGTCTGGGCGATCGTCTTGCCGCCGATCCCCATGACTGTCACCCACTGCCGGGTCTCGTCATTGGCGGTCTTGAGACGCTCGATGATGGCGCGAATTTCCTCCGGCGTGCGATGAAGCGCATCATTGGAGAGATCCAGCGCCTCATAAAACTCGATCGCCGCGGCGATGGCGTCGCGCAGTTCGCTGTTCGTCGCAGTCAGGTCGGGGACAAGGGAGCGCGCCTGATCGTAGAGACCATTCTCGTTGAGGTAGTCGATACGCGCCTGCAATGCGTCGCGCTCTGCGGTGAGGCGATCGATCGGCGCCTGAACTTCGCGCGTCTGCGCCTGCGCGAGATCGCGCGCCTTGGCCAGATCGAACTCGGCGGCCGCCAGTTCGCGGGTGCGCTGGATCTGCGCCTCGGTGAGCTGGATTGCGTCCTGCCCGGGCTTCAGACGCGTGTTGATGTCCGCCACGCGCTGACGGAGATCGAACTCCGCCTTGGCGACAGCGATTTCCTTCTCGGCGGCGATGAGTGCGCTGTCCTGGAGCTCGTTCTGCGTGCGCAGCGCGGCGATGCTCCGCTCGCGCTCATCGTTCGCCTTCTCGATCTCCCGGTTGAAGCGCTCCTGCGCCTCTGCGGCTTCCTGCGTGAGACGCTCGATTTCAGCCTGTCCGGCGGTTTGCGCCGCACCGGTATCGCCGATGCGATTGGCGATGAAGCGCTCGAGTTCGTCTGCGGTGCGCGCGCGGCCGTTCTCATAAAGGTAGCCGCGGTTCGCCTGCATGACTCTGCGGCTCAGTATCTGATCCACCGGCGTGTCGCCGTCGGCTCGCAGCACCTTGAGAGCGTCGCCGGCACCGAGGAAGTGCGCCAGATAGAGGTTGGCCGCCGTGACCTTCTGGCCGAAGCGTTCGAGAAACCTTGCGTTCTCGCGCGCATAGTTGTCGATGATCGCGCGCGCGACCTGCTGGTTGTTGCGAAGCGCGAGAATCTGCTGATCGCTCATCGACTTCGACTGCTCGGAGAAGACGCGCTTGAACTGGTCGAGCCAGGTGCTGTCGATGAACTGACCGAAGCCAACCGCAGACGAGTTGGGGTTCTTCGCCGTTCCGCCCTCTGCGCCGACCACCCGGCTGTTGAACTGCTGGATGGCTCGCTCGCGCTCGGCGGCGGCGGATTTCATGGCCGATGCGCCGGCCTTGATAACCTTCTCCTCATCCTTGAGGATCGCGGCGTGTTCTTTCTCGATGGCGTTGCGACGCAGCGCGGCAGCGACCTGGGTGTCCTGCGCACTCTTCGCAGCCAGGATGCCGGCGATCTCTTCGCGCCGGGCCTTTTCGCTCTGAGAAAGGCGTTCCTTGTCGCTCTTGCGGCGAAGCTCTTCCAGTTCCCGCTCGAGATTAATCTCGCGCAGCTTGTCGGAACGCGCCTTTGCGGCCCGGCTGTCGGCGTCACTCTCGTTCGTAACACCGCCACCGCCGCGCGCGGCGGCGCGCGCACGCTCGAAGGTGAGTTCCAGGATGCGCGCGTCAAGCTGGGCGATCGTCTGCTGATAGTAGGAGCGCTCAAGCGGCGTTCTGGCCTTCTCGAGTTCCTGCTGCGCGCGCGTCAGCTTTGCCGTGGCATCGCCGATGTCCTGATTAATGACACCGACGGTACGCGTGCTGCTCAGCTTGTTGGCGATGCGATCGAGCAGGTTGCCGAGCGATTCAAGGGCGTTGTAGGCGCCCTGAATGAATGCCGTGTCGCCGATTGTGTCCTTGAGGTTCTGCCAGCCACGGTTCAGCGCCTGCGTGGACTGCTCCCAGCTACCGCGCTGCTTGTCGGCGACGGCGTCCATTTTCGTCGTGTAGAGGTCGAGCGCCATGGCGCGGGCGCGTTCGGCATCACCTTCCTCGAACAATGTGCGGATGCGCTCGCGCTGCTGCGCCGTGAGGAAGTTGGTCGCTTCGTCCAGCTTGACGATCGCATCGTAGCCGCCCGAGAAGGCTTCGGCCATCTGCTTGGCGGCGTCCACCACTTCGATGCCAAGCACACGCGACATATTGATGGCAGTCTGACCGAACTGATCGAAGCGATCTTGCCGAAGCCCTTCGTCCGTGAACGTCTTGACGGCGGCCATGGCGTCCTTGGCATAGGCGCCGAGGCTGCGCATGTTATCGACGACCGCCGAGATGGCAGTGGCGTTGTAATTGCCGCCGGCCGCATCAAGTTCGAGATTGCCGGTGATGGTGCGCAGGCGCTCGGCTTCGTCCGCGGCGCCCTTGATCGCCAACGCGATGCCGGCGATAACGACCGATGCGCCGATGAACGCCTTGCTCGAAAACGCCGCGGCGATGGCCGAACCGGCGCGCGGGAAAAGCTGCAGGATCTGGCCGCCCTGCTGCGCCAGAGTCTGCGTCAGCGAAGTTCCGGATGCGAGCTGGGTGACGACGTCGTTGATCTGGTAGCTGAGATTGGTCAGTTCGTAAGGGCGCAGCCCGAACAGCGTTACGCCCTGGCGCCCGTTTCGCGCGATATCCGCTTCGGCGCGCTTCCGCTCGTTGGCAAGAAGGCGTTCGGCGTCCCCTAGTTCCTTGGCGCCGAGCTTTCCGTCGGCGTATGCCTTCTTGAGCAGCGCAAGTTTCGCCTGATAGCGCTCCTCAAGGGCGATCAGCGGATTGAGCTCGCGCTTCAGTTCTTCGATGGAGTTATCGTAGGCCTTCGTCGCCGCTTCGGCGCTGCGCATTTCACGCACGCCCTGCTTGACGCGCGCCTCGAAGAGTTCGTGGGCGACAGCCGCTTCCCGGAGAACACGCGCTTCTTCTCGTGCGTCCAGTGCGCTGGTCGTTGCGCCGTTGTCCTTGGCCGAACGTCCGGCCAATGCGGGAGAAATGCGGGCGTTGAGCGCAGCGACATTGGCCTGGGCGCGCGCGGCGCGCTCTTCCTCTGCTGCGATGGCTGCCAGTGCCTCGCGCCGGTCATTCAGCGCGCGGGTGAGCTTTTCCTGCTGATCGGCGGCGGCAATGGCCGTTGAGCCGAGCTGCTGCAACGATGAGCGACTGGAAGCGAGCCTCTGCTCCTCGGCGTCGAGGACTTTGGTGACAGCCGTGATCTTGTTTTGCAGGCCGTCGTAGGTCGCCTGAAGCTCGCGGAGCGAAGTCAGACGGCCAGCCTGATTGCGTCCTGCATCGACGATCGCATCGGCGCTGCTCAACAACTGGATTGCGCGCGCAGCCTCTTCGGCCTGGCGACGATAATCGGCGAGCTCCTGACGACGCTTGGTGATCGAGCTCGTCAGGGCATTCAGGGAGCGCTCGGCCTTATCGGCGGCCGAGGCGACAGTGGCCGCTGCCCGATCGACAGTAGCGAACGCCGCCACCATCTCGGCCATGCTCGCGCCGGTGCTGCGCGCAGAGCCGGCAACCTTCTCCTGACCGGAGAAGAGCTTGTTCATGGACTCCGCGATGGTGTCGAGCGCGCGCGATGCCTCGTCACGGGCCTTGATAACAAGGGAGACGTCGCGAGAGTTTACTGTGGCCACTTCATTCTCCCGGCAACAGCCGCGCTATGAAGTCCCCCATCAGTTTCTGGCCCTTGTCGGCCTCGGCGCGTGACGAGATATATGCAGTCTGGAAGGCGATGGCCGTCGCGACAGTGCTTCGGTTCAATCGCTCAACGACCAGTGCCGCTTCGTCCGACAAGCGCCCCAAGGTGTAGTTCGCTGCGTCTGGGTGCCCATGATCGAGGAGAAGATTGACCTTCTGCCGGATCTCCCAGAGCCAGTCCTTCAGTTCGCGTCGTCGCTCGGTGCCGCCGTTTCGCCCAGTCTCGCCGGCACCATCCTTGCGATCAGGGCGAAGAACTTTCCCGCCGGCATCTCCGTCGTGAAGGTGAGCTGACCGATCTTCTCGAGCGCCGACACCGTTGTGCCGAACGACAGGGAAAGGGCGAGCTTCACGTCCTCTTCGAATTCCGCCTCGGCGGTCGGATCGGAGCCGGACGCGATGGCGATGATCTCGGCCACAACGGTCGGAGCATCCTCCACGATGCCGGCGATAAGCGCAGAGACGTCGGTCTGACCGACTTCGCCGATCTGACGGTAGCGATCCGCCAGTTTGTCGAACGCCGTCGAAATGGCTCCGACATGGCGATAATAGACATGCATGATGTCGTTCGGCCCGACCCCTCTGACCGTGAACGACTCCTCATCGGAGACGGGCACGGCCATAGTCGGGATCGGGTTCGAGATTTTTCTGAGCGAGGAAGTCATAGCCCCTGGTTCTCCTTACGCGTAAGGCGCGCCGTCGCAGTAGATGGCGCTGAGATTCCCTTTGGTCTGGATCTCCACCGTGAGCGGGATCGACTGGAGGGTGTTCTCGGCGATCAGCGCGAATTCCCCGTTCGGACTGATCGTTGCCGACGGCATGAGAAAATCGCGCGGCTCACCTTCGGCGGGGAAAGCCACAAACTTGATCTCGCCCGCGGCCGAGTTGGAACCGGATACCGTCTGCTTGCGCTTGATCGCTGCCCGGTCGAACTCGGCCGTCAGATCGTCACCTTCATCGACGGTCGAACTGGTTGCCAGAACCTCGAAGGTGCCGCGGTCCAGATCGACTTCGTAATCCGTGTTGAGAACGAGAGTCGTGGCCCCCTTCTTCAGCACGAAATTCGACAGCTTGCGAATGCCGGTCGGATTGGCGGTCGTCGCGCCGACCTGATAGAGACCGCCGAGATTGACATCGGTGAAGGTCTCGCTCTGCGCGGTCGCTGACGTCTGCGCGATCTCGGAGGTGCTGCCGAGCAGATACAGGGCCAGGTTCTCCTCGGAGATGTCCTCGAGTTGCAGCGTCGACGTACGATTGGTCTGCACGACGATGTCGCGGTCCTTCTCGCGAATTCCCCGGGTCGACCGGTAATGCGGCAGCTTTTCGCTGGTCACGTTGATGTTGAACGCCGGAGCGTTGCCCAGGAACCGGAAGCCGGACATGCCGTCCTTCTTGAACCAGAGCTGGCCACGCCCGAGCGTGAGATTGTCGTTATGGGTGCTCATATGCTACACACTCCTTGCGTATTATCACTATAATAGTGATTTGATGGTAAAACTAGACGGTTCAGGCGTATGGACTTCCCGCCTGATCGATCACGGTGAGCGTCACGATCAGCCAGAAGTAGGCCTTGGCTGACACGTCGCCCGCCGGACGCACGGTCCCGGCGCCGATGGCCATCTTCTCGATGCGGTTCGCTCCCGAGCCGAGGCCCAGAGGATCCTTGATGCCGCGACTGCCTTCGAGCGTGCGCGTGCTCTCCCGCGCCAGACACAGCCGCACGTCGGCGAGAAGTTTGTACGCCGGGTCGGTCGGGTGCGCCGGATCGTCCTTGACGAAGCCCTGGATGAGGATCGGCCAGTCGTACTGCGATGCGGCTGTCTGCGACATCGCGAGCAGTTCGTCTTCGCCGCTCGTGGCTTCGAGCACGCAGAGCATCGGAATTGGATCGGAATCGCCGAACCACTCGCGGCCTCGGAAGACACGTTCCAGCGCAGCGCCGTCGCCGTGCGTCCCGTCGGACAGATCATGATCGTAGCCATTGGCCGGCGTGATGGTCTTGAGGGCAGCAGTCAGCGCCTTCAAGACCCGTAGCTTGAAGGGGTCGCTCATTGGATACCGTCCAGTTCGACGAGCCGCAGGAACTCTGCGGAGAGGAAATCCTGCGTGTCCGGCGCGATGTCTTCGCGGATCGTATTGAACAATTGATCGACGCTGGGGCCGTAAAGGAGATAGAGATTCCCCTTCATGCGGATCATCTGGCGCTTGCTCTCGATCCTCTCTCCGGGCTTGAGGCGGATGGCGAGGCCGAGGTTCGACTTCGTGTCGAGATCAGCGGAACCTGCGCGCAGGCGGATGAGAAAAGCGCGACGCATGAACCTGGCGAAACCCGGCGCCACTTCCACCGATACGCCGGTCTTGCTAGGTGCATTGCCGCGCGCGAAGCGAGCCAGGCTCGTCGGACGCTGCCGTCCGGTCACGATGGCTTCCATGTCGTCGCCGGAGGCGCGCTTCGATACGGTGAGGCGGCCCTGCGATGGTTGCAGGTAGCTTGGCGGCAGCTTCACCTGCTGCAGCATTCGTCGCGCCGCATCGGTTCGCGCGCGATCGGCCGTGCGATTGACGGCGCGACGCGCTGCGGTCTTGATTGCAGCGGGAAGAGTTTCGAACGGCCGATCCGACGCGAAACCTTCGATGGCGATGACATAAGCCTCGCTCATTCCGGCACCGGAAGTCCTTCGGCTTCCTCTGTGCTCAAGCGGGTTACGCGAGCAGTCTGGAAACCGCGATACGGCGGATACTGGAAGTCGATCCGGTACGCCTCGCCATCCTCGACGGAGACGATTGCGTTGCGGCGTACCGCTGAAATTTCCTTGAGATCAAAGCGGATGCGGTCGGAGGGCTCGGCCATCTCTGCCGACGACATGCCCTGAAGCGCCCCGACCATGTTGTTGTCGGACTTCAGCCACAGGCGCACGGTAACGTCGCGCGGCTCTGCGCCTGCAAATGCAATGTAGAGCGCCGGGACAGCCCACTGCGAATGGGCGTCCCGGCGCATGCGCCGCATCGCAATTTGCGCGCGGCTTGCCATCGTCAGAAGTCGTCCGACGCAGCGGCGATGGGGGCGACGGCCTTGACGGCGTCGAGCAGCGCCTTCTTCGCGAAGTCCCTCGCGAGCTGCTTCTCTTCCTGCTCGGCGATGATCCGCTTGCGCGCGATGTCGTTGGCGACGGTGAGCTCACCGTAGCTGAGCACCGCGATCTTCTCGGCCAGGGCCGCTTCGGCCTCGTCGAGTTCGACGACTGCGTTCAGCGCGAAAAGCTCTTCGCGCTGCTCGGCGCTGTCCGGAACGAACATGGTGTCCGGCATGATTACGGAGTCGATGCGCAGGACGCTCTTCACCGGCGCGATCTTCGCCTTCTCGGGAGCGGGAGCGGGCGGCGTCGTTTCGGCGGGAGCCGCCGGAGTCTTGGTTGTGTTGGCCATAAAAGATCCTCAATCACGATAATGTTGACGAGACGGGCGGCCGAAGCCGCCCGCCGCAGATGATTTATGCGATCGGCGTGAGCTTGTAGGTCGCGTCGGGGTTGATCGGCACGAACAGCGGCGCACTCTCGATCGAGATGTGCTCGGTCTTCACGCGCTCGCCGGTCACGAAGTTCTTCGGGAACATCGGGAGCGCCTGATACTCGGCATCCTTGTCGACGATCATGCCGAAGCACTCGTAGCCGTTGATCGCTTCCGGCGTGGACGTGAACACGATCTCGTTGGTGCCGAGATAACGCGCCGCCGAACCGTTGTCGGCCGTGTAGGTCTCGTTGTTCACCCACAGTTCGATGCGCTGGCCGCTGTTGCCGCCAACAGTGAACGAGCCGATCGAGTAGCGCTTCTCGCCAGAACCGTTGATAAGGCCGCGCTCGACGTTGACGCCGGGCACCGGATGGTACTGTTCCATCTTCGCCTTGATCTCGGTGTCAGCCAGCAGCACGTTGGCGACGCCCTGTCCCATCTCGGCATGCACCATGGTGCCGCCGAAAGCCGCGTTGTTCATGGTGTCCATGACCGACTGGAACTTGCTGTAGATCGACACGCCGGAATCGCCCCAGCGATTGCCGGACGACAGCACCTCGGTGTGGCCGGACGCGCGCTGGAAGTCGACTTCCACGCTGGTGCCATCGCGATAGACGCAGGTCACCTTGCCGTCGATGATGGCGCGCGCCTTCATCCACTCCCAGCGACGTTCGACGGCGAGCTGGAATTCGGCGGCCATCGCCATCTTGATGAGAGCGATGCGCTGCATCGGAGTCAGGGTGCCGAGCGACAGCATCGAATAGTCGATGCCGGGCTGCTGCGTCAGCGGACGGAGTTCGTCGACGGCATCCTGCACAACGATGTTCGCCGGCTTGAAGCGGTAGCCCTGGACGCGATCGGTGAAGACGCCGTGGCCTTCACCCTTCGGCTTCACGAACGGGGCCAGCGAGCGGCTGCGGATGGGGAGCTTCTCGAAGTCGATCCACTCCTCGGTGGAGCGCATCTGGTTCGTGAAGTAGCGGCCGAACGCCCAGGTCTCGGGGCGATTCTGGCGGAACACGCCAAGCAGTCGACGCGAAGTCCACAGCTCATACGGGTTCGCCGAAGCATAGGTGGTCATAGTGCGAAATCCCTATAATGTTGACAAGTTGGGCGAACGTCAGACGATGCGGCGCTGGCGGAAGACCAGCAGCGGGTTTCCGACCACGCCTTCCCAGGTCGTCTTCTTGGCGAGCGTGTCGAACGACGCATGCCAGACCAGCGGGCTGTCATCGCCGGTATCATTGACGCCTGCGTTGAAGTTGCCGGTGAGCAGCACTTCGCCGAACACGGTCGTGTTGCTCGAGCCGGACGTCGCGCCGTGCAGCAGGACGCCGATCGGCTTGATGGCGCTCGACAGGGTGGCGTTGTACGTCGCCATGACGAGCTTTCCGCTGGAGAGGCCGACCACGCTGAACGGCGCGAGAGTGAGGCTGTCGCCGAGCAGGATGCGGCGCGGTCCCTGCACCGCCGGTTCGGCGCCGGCCAGCAGATTGCTGTCGGTGTAGAGATCCATCACCTCGAAGGCGGGAACGCCGCGGACGTGGGCGTTCTTGTAGGACATAATGATGTTGGCCATCGCGAATTCTCCTTATGCCTGCACGAAGCCGCGCAGACCGAACTGCTTGGCAAGCGCGAGATCGGCCGACGCGTCGTCGGGGTTGGCCTGGCGATCGTTGCCCGATCCGCCGGCATCGATGTTGGGCTGGTCGATGTTGCTCATCGCAGCGTCCAGGTGATTGGTCGCCTCGGCCTGCGTCTGCTGAGCCTGCGGAGCCTCGACCTTCCTGGGAGCCGTGGCGAGCGCAGCGGCGGCCGCCTCGACGCTCATGTCGGTCGCGAACGCGAAATGGTTGGCGAGTTCCTCGCGCCCCTTCGCTTCCTCGTGCTGCAGGATACCGCCGATGCGTGCCTGCATCGCTGCGGCCGCAGTGGTCGCGGCATCGGCGATGGCCTTCTCATGGGCGGCCTGGTCGACCGCCGAGTTGTCCGGAGTGGACATCTCTCTTTCTCCTTCGTCTTGATTGGACGGGTCGTCCAGGGAGCCCGCAAAGGCGGACAGTGCGTCGTCGTGACTGCCGATGCTGTCGGCGAGCCCGTTCGACACGGCTTCAGCGGCCGAGTAGGTGAAGGCGCCCAGGTCTTTCCGGATCGCCTCCTCCGTCAGTTCGCTGCGATTTCGCGACACGCTGGCCACGAAAATTGAGTAGAGATCATCGACGCGCGCCTGCATGCGGCTGAGCGCACGTTCGGACAGGGGCTCGTCGGGATTGCCGTCGACCTTGCCTTCGCCGGCCGAGATGTACGTCACCTTCACGCCGAACCGATCGTTGGCAGCGCTCCAGTCGAGGTGCATGGTATAGACGCCGATCGAGCCGACGGTGCCGGTCGGACTGACATTCACATGCGGCGCGACGGCGATGATGTTGTAGGCGGCCGAGCAGGCGGACTCCTGCGCGAAGCCGCGCAGAGGCTTTTCGCCGCGACGCTCGGACATCTTGTCGACGAGCACCTGGTTGCCCGCAACCAGTCCGCCGGGCGAATGCACCATCAGCGCGATGCCTTTCACCTCGGGATCGTCGAGCCCGCGCTCGAAGGCGCGCCAGATATAGTCGTAGCCGGTTGCCCAGTTGCCCATCTGCCAACCGAAGTTGTTGAGCAGGATGCCCTTGACCGGGATGTGAAGGATGCCCTCCTTCACGACATAGGGGCGATACGGCGCGCGCCAGTCATCCGATGCGTACCAGAAACCGTCACCCTGATCCGCCATGAGCTCGTCGAGCCTCGGCGTCTGTGCGGCATTATGCAGGCAGGCGCTGAACCAGGCCTTGTGCTCGGCATCGACAAGCACGGGGCCGTTCTCGACCAGGGCTGCGAACGGGTTCATGGTCATTTCGTCTTGCCCTTCTCGTCGGCGGTGTCGGCGGTGCCGTTCGCCGCGTTCATCATGTTGGCCGAGGCGCCGGACGCGTCGCGCAGACCGAGGCTGTCGAAGAGATCCTGTTCGCGCTTGAGCTGACGCATCTTCTTGCGCCAGTCGCCGCCAAGGCGGGCGATCTCGTCTTCGCGCGTGGAGAGGTTGTTGTTGATGCGGAGCACCGCGGCCTGCGTTTCCTTGAGCTCGTCGATCTGGCCGCGCGATGCGCCGATCCACTCACAGCGCGAGATCGCCTCGAACTTCATGTTCAGGCGCCCGTTGGTGTAGAGCATCGGCGCCTTCGAGGCCGGGAAGGTGCTCAGCGCGTTGGCGTTGATCATCTCTTCCAGCCACAGGCGGAAGATGATCGTGGCGAACTTGTCGGCCACGGACTTCTTGCGGGCCTGCATGAACCGCCAGGTGTCGGCCATGGCGGCACGCGCAGAGGCGTAGCTCGTGTTGGTGTAGTCGCGCGAAAGCTGCTCGTAGGAGACGCCCAGCGTCGCGGCGATGTAGCGCAGCAGCGACTGTTCGAAATTCTCGCCGAGCGGACCACCCTTGCCGGGCGAAATCATCTCCAACTTCGTGCCGGGCAGCAGATGCGGGATGCGCACGCCGTCGACGTGCAGGTTCTTCGCCGATCCGGCGAACTGGTCGATCGTGTTGTAGAAGCCGATCGCGTAGGACTGGATGGCCTTCTCGATCTGTTCTGGCGTCATCGTTCCGCCGCCGAGCTGCGAGAACACGGTCTCGCTGGGCAGTTCGGAGGTGATCGCGGCGGCGTAGAGGGCCTGCGTCACAGCGTTCTGGAGCGTGATGTCCCGGAACTTGTGCGTGATGTGGATCTCTTTGAGCGCTGCCGTCAGATCGGCGATGCCGCGCGTCTGATCCGGACGCGACTGCTCCATGATGTGAATCATCTGCGCGCGACCCCACTTGGTTCGCGCAGGCACTTCACGCCACTTGTTGAACTCCATGGCCCGCGTGAAATGATAGTTCAGATCATGCGGATGGACGTTCCGGATATAATAGGACTGCGGCTTGCCGCGCCGATCCTTCTTGACGCCGCCACGGATGTTCGGGTCGAGCGCCTCTGGCAGCGAGTCAGGAGTCGACAGTCTCGCGACGTCGATCATCTGGATCGCAGTGTTGAACGGGCGGCCGTCCTTGATCCACTCGACCGAGGCCAGTGCTTCGCCGCTCGCGCAGGCGATGCCGACGGCCAGGCGCACGAGGCCGGTCAGCGTATTCATGCCCTGGGCGTCGAAGAAATGATCCGGGCTTTCGGAGGCGAGGTCGAAAATCTCTTCGACTTCCTCCTGAAACTCGTTTTCCCACGGATCGTCGACCTTGCCGAAGATCGTGCGGGACATCGGGCGCGCGTTCAGCAGGAACTGCGATCCGACGATGTTGTCCTTGTGGAGCGTCTGTCCGCCCTGCACATAGGCGTCGTTGTTCAGCAGATGCTGCGCGCGGCCGTCCGCCAGTTCCTTGCTGGGGATGATGTCGGCATCGGCCGAACCCAGTGTCGGGATGAAATTGGCAATCGACGAATTCAGACGGTCAGCGCCGTCGAAGGCGCCCATTGCACGTTCGCCCCCCACCGTGGCGGGGGCTTTCACCACAGCGGGGGGCGGTGCCTGGGGAGCGGGGGACACTGCCACCCCAAGCAGTTCGTCGAACTCTCCGACCATCAGAAGATGAGCCGCATCGGCGCGTAGCACGGAGCGGCATTGGAGGACGCCGCGATGTCACGTTCGAGCTTGGCGATATAGGCCATGAGGCTCGATCGCGTCGCCTGCGTATAGGTGACTTCGCTGCCGTCGGCGTCGCGGCAACGCACCACGGCCTTGCCAATGACAAGGTCATGCAGAGCATCCTGCGCTTCAGTGAGCCGTTCCTGGAGAGACGCCATGAAGGGCATTTATCACTATTATAGTGATAACGCAATAATGCTTGACAGACACCGTTTTGGTGACTCGCCCCTAAGCGAATCGATTCGCGAAGTCCTTAAGCGACAGTTCAGGCTGCTCGCGCTGCGGTTTGCGATCGGCGCCAAAGACCATGTCATTGCTGTCCCACTCGGCGGCGAACAGGGGCGGATTCTCCCAGTCGATGAACCGAATGCGGATCTCCGGATGATCGAGGAAAGCGACGGCGTAGGTCAGCAAGTCCCACGCCTCGTTGCGACGCTTGGCCGGATTGTCCCATGCGCCGGTTGGCAGCCTGATTTCCGCAGTGAGCTGGTTATACAGCCAGTCCTCGGCCCAGTTCGGGAAGTGGACCATGCCGCCGGGCGTGTCGCGCTCGAGGCGGTTATTCGCCGCGTCCTTCGTGAGATTGCTGTTGATCAGCCACACGGGGACGTCTCCGCGCGCGGCGGACAGCTTGTCCTTCTTCTGCGCATTCGGGTAGGTCAGACGAATGAGCGCCGTTTCGTTCTTCGGCGATGCGCCTTTGAGCAGGTGAAAGCGACCATGCGCGCCTTCTGCTCGCAGGGATCGATAGAAGTCATAGGCGTTGCTCGTGGCGCCAGCTTCACCGCCTGAGTCACAGGCGGTCAGATGGATGCCCATGCGACGCCCGCTGCCATCGGGAAGGGGGTAGGTGAGTTCCATCACCTGGCTGCGCAGGACGTCCCAGTCTTCCTTGAAAGCGCCCGGGTTGATGCGCAGTCGTTCGCCATCTTCGTCGCGGCGATCGGACTTGATGATCTTGAACATATCGACGTGCCAGATATCGATATTCGCGTCGACGGCAAAAATATGCACGACGAATGAACCGCTCGCGCCGCCCTGGACGTCGACCATGGCGACGAGGAAGCGGGTGCTCGGCGGAACATACGGCGTCCCGTTCTCGTCGTGACCGCCCCACTCCTCGGCGCGCTTCTTGAGCACGTCGGCGTTGCGGCCGCTCTCGAGATACTTGTATAGATAGGCGTTACCCTGGTCCGTCGTGACCGTGGTCATCAACGGCCCTTCGTCGCCGGTCTTCTCGTATGTTTCGCACGCCTGCAGATAGTTTCTCACGAGCTGCGGCCAGTCGGTGAATCCGGCGGCCGGGCCGAACATCCAGAACGACGCGATGTCGGAACGACGCGGCTTGCCCACGATCTCGCCGCTAGGCAGCCATATCTGCCCTTCCTTGATCCAGCGGCCGCCGAGATTGAGTTCCCGTTGCATAGACGGATCGAGCAGCACGCCGTCCTTGGTCGTGCAGTGCGGGCAGATCATCTGCGTCTGCTCGGCCATTTCCATGATGTCGCGAGTGTCGAGTGACGGCCACCGCAGCAGGTCGAAGTGGGGCTCGAACTTTCCGTCGCAGTGCGGGCACGACCAGTACCATCTACGCCGGTCGCCGCGGTTGTATATCGACAGAATGCCTTCACATGGCGGAGCCTCATGCGGAGCATCTTCACTCGGCTGCCATTTCGGGTCTGTGATCGGGAAGCCGGGCGACGCTTCGGCCGCGGTCATGCCGTAACGCTTGAAGGTTCCGGCGCGCTTGCGCGTCAGATCGAAGACGTGGCCTTCCTTCTCGATGATCTGCGGCTTGATGCGGTCCATGTCCATGATCCACAAGCGCGGGATCGTCTTGCCGGACAGGTTGCTGACGGTCGGCCATGTCACGATCGTCCGCATGCCGGAGAGGAACTCTTTGTCGAACACGTTGTCGGCATCGGGCGTCGGCTTGAGGCGCTTTTGCAGTTCCGGGCTGTTGCGGATCGCCTTTGCGAGGTCGGCCTTCGACCAGTCGCGCGCTGTGTGCTGCGCCATGTGAACGATCATCATGTCCGCCGGATCGGTGATGGCGGTATGACACAGCCAGTTGATGGCCATCGCGGATTTGCCTGTACGCGCCGGCCCGGCGAAGGCCATGCCGGTGAAGTCCAGCGACGTCAGAACGTCCATCGGCTCGCGCAGATATGGCGTCTTGTCGAGTGAGAAGGGGCCTTCGTGCTGGCCGGGGTTCTTGACGATGTGATAGCGTTCGGCGGCTTCGGACACAGTAATCCGAGCCGACGGTCGCAGCGCCTCTGCGGCCGCGACCACCATTTCCTCTATGGTTTCGAACTGCGGCCCGCTGTTATGGCCGATGCCGAAGGTCATCGCAGATAGTCTCGCGAAAGCTGCTCGTAGGAGATGCCAAGGCTATCTGCGATCCGTTTAAGGGCTCGCTTTACGAACTCGTCATAGTCGAGCGAATATTCGGGAGCCGTCAGCATTGCTATCGGCTCTGACGGAATGACGATCGGCTTATCCTCGCTCATCCGATGACGTCCTCCGCGTCATCATCCCATTCGACGCCGGCCGCCGGGCCGTCGCCGGGATCGATCTCGACGATGCGGCTGTACGTTTTGCGCTGCTTCGGCAGTTCGACCAGCGCCTGGTAGAGGTCCGACTGGAACAGGTCGCACATTTCATCGAGCTTCTTCTGCGCTTCGTCGGAGATGTTCATCTCGCGCAGCGCTTCCTTGATGAGGGGGATGCGGTCCTTGATCGTCATGAAGACGAGCCCGAGAACCTCCAGCACCTTCATGGAGTTCCACGCTTCGCCGGTCTGCTGCAGCACCTGGTTCTTGATGCGCTCGGCTTCCCAGAACGACTTGTTGATGCTGTTCGGAAGATCCCCGGGATTGAGGGAGCGAAGATAGGTCGCGATGTCCATCTTCGGCTTCACGAGATACGGGAGCACCTCATGGAAATAATAGACATAGCGTCCGGCGCCGACGGTGTGACGCTTGACGGGCGTGTTGAGCAGCCGCTTGCCGACTGTCATTGGATCCATGTGGAGCACGCGTCCGATGAAGTTCTGGCTGACCGGCAGCAGAAACTCCTCGACTGAAATCTTCGTCTGCCCGGATGCGGCTCGCCTTACGTCGGCAAGGCGCTGCTGCTCCTGCAACATGCGCTCTGCGCGCGACGTACGCGTTTCCGGTTCGGCCGGGCCGGCACCAAGCAGTTCATCGAACTCAGACACTCTTGACCCTCTTGTTGCGTCGCGTCTGACTTCCGAGATGCCATTTCGGACAATATGGGCAGCGATAGATGCCGATCGAATGATCGATATCCTGCTTGTTGCGGCGTTTGCGGTACATGTGCTTCAGTGCCGCTGAGGCTTCGTTCCAGTTGTTGAAGCCGTGCTTGCCCATGCACGCCGCGATGACGAAGTTGTTCATCCGACCAGCTCGTCGAATTCATCAAGCCCGAGCTGGTGGCGCTTCCAGGCTTCGACTTCGTCGGATCGCCAGAACCGATCTTCCGGTCGGTCCTTGTATTGATATGATCTGGGGAATCTCCCCTCGCGCATGTCGCGATAGATCGAGGACTTCGATATCCCCGTTTCTTCCATGACGCGCGGTAGGCGCCAAAATTGCATGAAAACCGATCCTCATTGTCCGTCGAGAATCGAAGTATCACTATTATAGTGACAACGCAACCGGGCTAGAGTATGCCAGTGTCACGTTCGCAGGCGAAGCATTGTGGCGATGTTCCGGTCTCCAAAACCGGAGAGCAGGGTTCGATTCCCTGCGCCTGTGCCATCAGCCCACCAGGGCAGCGAGCTCTTCCTGCTCATCGAGCCAATCCGCCCAGTCCTGTAGCAGGCGGCGGCGAGCACCGAGATGGAGCGCAGAGTTGTAGGCGCCGCGGACCTTGTTCGGTTCGCCATGGGCCAGCGCCAGTTCGACCCAATCCTCATGATATTTGCGCACCTCGATCGGCGGATCACCGGCAACGATCATTTGCTCGTTCGCCCATGTGGAGGCCGTTCCACGGAAGCCGTGAACCGTCGCTTTGCCTCTCAGTCCGAGCCGATACATTACGTCCAGCATCCGGTTCTCGCTGATGACCCCGCTCTTACTGTAGTGGACGCTGAACAGCATCCGGCTGTGAGGGTTCATCTCACGCAGCCGCTTGACGATCGCAACGGCTTGCCGGCTCAGCGGCACGACATGCTCCCGATCCATCTTCATGCGCTCTGCGCTCAGCCGCCACAGCGGCTCTGGTCCGTCCAGCCCCTCCATCTCGTCGATCGATGCGAAGCGGACTTCTCCGGTTCTCGCCCATGTCAGGATGGTGAGCCTTAGCGCGAGATGAGTCATCTCGGACGCCTCGTCGGTACGCTGGCGCGCGAGAAACGACCCCATATCCTTCGGAGCGATGCGACGCCGATGGACGGCAGGAGGCTTCGTCTTGAGCGCGGGTTGAATATCTGACGCCGGATTGGTCTCGCACCAGCCCTCGACCTTGGCGAACGCGAAGATGTCATGGCAGAAGCTGCGCACACGCCACACCGTCTCACCGACGCCGCGCGCCTCCACTTTCCGAAGCAACGCAATCACGTCCTGCGGGCTCACGTCGGCGACGTGCTTCTTTCCGATCGCCGGGTAGACGTCACCGAGCAAGCGACTCTCGACGCGCCGCCTGGCCTTCTCTCCCCAGTTTCGGGTCTTGATTTCGAACCACCGTTCTCCGGCTGCGCGAAAGCTATGATCCACGGGCGAGGCGTCGCGCTCGGCCTTGAGCACCAGCGAGGGGTCTTCTCCGCGCGCCAGAATATCCTTGATCCGATCGCGCCAGGCTCGGGCGGCCGCCAGGGTGACGGTCGGGTACTTGCCGCCCGAAATCATCTTCTGCTTCTTCTCGAAGCGGTACGCGATACGCCACAGCTTGGAGCCGTTCTTCTCGACCTGAATCATCAGGCCGCCGCCATCAGATACCCGATACGCTGATTCGCGCGGCTTCAGATTTCTGAGCTGAGCATCGTTGAGCATGTTGGTATGAAAACCTCTCTGCTGAAAACCTACCAACAAATCTACCAACACGGCGCTGGGACGCACAGACACGTCAGGACACTACGCTGAGCGCCATTTGGCTAAGATTTAATGGATTTCCGCCGAATTTTCGGCTGCGTGAGACGCACAGACACGTCAGGACACTACGCTGAGAAAAGAAGTGGCTCCCCGAGTTGGATTCGAACCAACGGCCGCTCGATTAACAGTCGAGAGCTCTACCGCTGAGCTATCGGGGAGCAACCGGGCATCTGCCCGGCGAGGCCGCGCCTATAGCAGCGGGTTTCAAAGGATGGCAAGAGCTCTCAGGAGATAAATTGTTCAGCGGCGATGCGATCGTCCAGCGTATGCTCCGGATCGAACAGCAGCGTCAGCGGCATGGCGAAGTCCACCGCGATCTGCACCTGCGCCACATCGCGCACCTCGCGCTGGTCGGCCACGGCGGAAACGGGCCGTTTGACGGGATCCACGACCCGCAAGGTGATGCGCGTGCGCTCCGGCAGGATCGCGCCACGCCAGCGGCGCGGGCGGAAGGGGCTGATCGGCGTCAGGGCCACCAATCCGCAGCCCAGCGGCAGGATCGGGCCCTGCGCGGAGAGATTATAGGCCGTGGAGCCGGCGGGCGTCGCCACCAGCGCGCCATCGCAGACCAACTCGGGGATCACGACGCGGCCGTTCACGGATACCTCGATCCAGGCTGTCTGGCGCGTTTCGCGGAGGAGGGAGACCTCGTTGATGGCGGGCAGGGTGATCTGCTCGCCGCTCACCGTGGTGGCGTGCATCCGTAGCGGGTTGACCTTGAAGGCCTTCGCCCGGTCGAGGCGCTGGTCCAGCCCTGCCAGCCGCCACTCGTTCATCAGGAAGCCGACGGTACCGAGATTCATGCCGAAGACCGGCACCGTGCGGTGGTTTTCCAGCATGCCGTGCAAGGTCTGAAGCATGAAGCCATCGCCGCCCAGCGCGATGATGGCATCAGCCTGTCCGATCTCGACGAAATGGGAGATGGTGCTCAGGCGCCGCGCCGCTTCCTGCGCCGCGTCCGTCGGCGATGCGAGCAGAGCGAGTTTGCGATCCATGGCGTGTGCCGGCCTAGCCGCCGGTAACGCTCATATGGCGCCGCGTGGACGGCGAAGCGCCTCTGGAGACGCTGAAATCATGAGCTGCAGGCTTGGCCGCGAGCGCCTGATCGAGCAATGCGTCGATGCCGGCGACGCCGTCCGCGCGAAAAGCGGCCTTGAGGTCCACATGGTCCTCATGGCCGAGGCACATGTAGATGCGGCCCTGGCAGGTCAGCCGCATGCGGTTGCAGCCCGCGCAGAAATTCTCCGAGAGCGGCGTGATCAGCCCGAGCCGCGTCCTGAGGCCGGACAGGGCGAAATAGCGTGCCGGCCCGCCGGTCCGCTCGGACAGCGGCACGAGGTCATGCCGGGCGCGAATAGGGGCGATCGCTTCGATCAGTGGCAGAAAATGGTCGGCGCGGTCATCGGCCACGTCGCCAAGCGGCATGGTCTCGATAAGCGTCAGGTCATGGCCATGCGTCTCGCAGAAATCGAGCAGCGGGAGGACCTGATCCTCGTTGACGCCACGCAGCGCCACCATGTTGATCTTGAGCTTCAGCCCGGCCGCGCGCGCCGCTTCCAAACCCGCCAGGAGAGCCGGCAGGTCGCCGCCGCGCGTGATGTCCGCGAAAATCGCCGGATCAAGGGCGTCGAGGCTCACATTGATGCGACGAATGCCGGCATCGAACAGCATGTCCGCATGCCTGGCGAGCTGCGTGCCGTTGGTCGTGAGCGTGAGTTCGTCCAGCCGCCCGGACTTCACATGACGGCCGAGCGCGCGGGCAAGATCCGCGAAATCCCGGCGCACGAGCGGCTCGCCGCCTGACAGGCGGATGCGGCGCACGCCGCGCGCGATGAAGCGCTCGGCGATGATGGCGATTTCCTCCAGCGTGAGGATTTCCCGGCGCGGCAGGAACTGCATCGTCTCGCTCATGCAGTAGCGACAGCGCAGATCGCACCGGTCCGTCACGGAAATGCGCAGATAGTCGATCTGCCGACCATGAGAATCGCGCATGCCCGCAGCCGCTTTCGCCTGTGTCTCGATTGCGTTCGCCATAAGCATTAGCTAGGCGATGCACAGGGCTGGCGCAACCATCCCGCAAGAACTCGAACAGGTCGCACCGCGCTTTGACAGACGCCGAAGTCAAGCAGACGCAGGGAGAGCAAGCTCCCGGGGGCGGATTGCCAGACGATCCGGACCGGCTGCCGCTGTTCATTCTTTCACCCCGGCATCGCGATCCGCTGTCCTTCCTGGCCAACCGGCTTGGCTGGAAGCCCGTCGCCGCGCGCAGCCGCGAGCGGGCCGAAAGCCGCTATCTCGGCAGCCTTGCCAGGACAGCGCTTCTCGATCTGCGGTCATTGGATGCCGCCCAGTCGCTGGCGGTGGTCACCACGCTGGCCGATGCGGTGGAAGCATCCGGTGGCGCGATGCTCGTCCTGCTCGACGACATGGCGGCGCCTCATGTGTCTGACCTGATCTCGTCGGGCGTGACTCATCTTCTGGACGGCGACATCACGGAAAATCGACTTGGCGTCGCGTTGCGGGCGGCCGACAAGCTGGCCGAGCGGCTGATCGGCAGTCTCGCCGCTGCGCGCAACCGCCATGCCGTGCAACGGAGCGATGCGCTGTTCTGGCGGTGGAACGGAGCGGAACGAACCCTTTCGATCAGCCCCGCGCTCGCCGAGCTTCTCCAGCTGATGGCGCCAGGCGTGGATTACAGCCGCTGGACGATCAGCGATCTCGTGCGCGCGCTGGACCGGCCGGATCGTGCCGGAGCCATCGCCGCGATCCGCCAGGCGGTGGATGAGCTCATGCCCTCGGCGTTCGCGCACAGCCTGCCGGGGCAGAAGGCGCGCCGGCTCGTGCAGCATCTCTATCCTGATTCGAGAGGTTTCAGCGGCGAAGTCGAGGAACTGGACGCGCAGCCCCGTTCCAATTCCCGCGATCGCGATCCGATGACGGGCCTGGCCAGTCGGCAGGGCGCGATGCGTTGGTTCGATCAGGTTCAGGCAGCGGGACGGCGACCCCTGGCAATCCTGGTGGGACTGGGCGAGTTCGACCGCGTGAACAGCGCTTATGGCCGGCTGGTCGGCGATGCCATGCTGGCGCGCGTGGCCATGCGCCTCACGCGACTCGTGGAGGCCATGGGCGGGCGGGGTGCGCTGGTGGCGCGGCTCACCGGCACCGAATTTCTGGTCGGTCTCGTCGGTGAACGCGATGCCTCCGAGGCCCTGCTCGACCGTGCCGGGCTTCTGGCGCGCCAGATCGTCGTCGAGATCAGCCGGCCGTTCAATGCGGGCGATTTCCTCATCCGCCTCTCCAGCCGTTGCGGCATCGCGCCGGGGCAGGATGGGGACAGCGCGGAGACGATCCTGCGCCGCGCCAGCAATGCGCTGGCCGATGCGCGGCGGGGCGGGCCGCAAGGGGGGATTCGCGTCCGTGTCGCGGACGACAGCAGCAGGATCGTGGACGACGACCGGCTGCACAGCGACTTGCGCCACGCGCTGGACAGCGGACAGATCCAAATCCTCTTCCAGCCCCAATATGACATGGCGACGGACGGCATCATCGGCGCCGAGGCGCTCGCGCGCTGGCAGCATCCCCATTATGGCGAGATCGGTGCCGGCGCCTTGTTCGCCATTGCCGAGCGGTCCGATTTCATATTGCCGCTGTCAGACCATATCCATGCCCGCGCGCTCACCGAAGCGGCCGCATGGCCGGCGGAACTGCGGTCCTTGCGCCTGTCGATCAATGTGACGGCCGCCGACATATCCGAACCCGATTTTCTCACCAGCTTCCTGCAGCTTGTCGACGAGTCCGGCTTCTCGCGAGACCGACTCACGGTGGAGCTGACGGAGAGCGGGCTGGTCGAGGACCTGGGCACGGCGTCCCTGCTGTTGACGCAGCTTCGCGAAGCGGGGTTGGCGGTCGCGGTGGACGACTTCGGCACGGGCTATTCGAGCCTCGCCTATCTCAAGTCCTTGCCGCTCGACTATCTCAAGATCGACAGCAGCATCGCGCGCGATATCACCGGAACGGGGCGCGACCGCATCATCGTGCGCGCCATCATCGACATGGCCCGCTCGCTGGACCTCGGCGTCATCGCCGAAGGGGTGGAGACGGAGCAGCAGCTCGCACTTCTCGCCCGCGCCGGCTGCACCAGTTATCAGGGTTTCCTGCGCTCGCCGCCGATCACGAGCGCGGCACTGGCCGATCTCGTCAAGGGGCGCTGACGGCGCGCCTGCCCGGCCTTTCTCATGGCCGGACGGACAGCACCGAGAAAAAGCCGGGGAGGGGCCTCAGGCGGCCTGACGGAATTCCAGCTCGAGTCGATCCCAGATCTCGCAAAGCGCGCTCACCAGGTCCCGCATCATCTCCTCGGAATGCTGAGGACCGGGCGTGAAGCGCAGCCGCTCGGTTCCCCGCGGGACGGTAGGATAGTTGATGGGCTGGACGTAGACGCCATATTCGGCGAGCAGAATGTCGCTGATCCGCTTGGCCTTCACGGGATCGCCAACCATCAGCGGCACGATGTGCGTCGTGGAATTCATGACCGGCAGGCCGTTCGACGCCATTTCCGCCTTGAGGAAGGCCGCAGCCGCCTGTTGCGCGTCGCGCTCGGCCTGGCTCTCCTTGAGGTGGCGGACAGCCGCCAGCACGCCGGCGACCAGCACAGGCGAAAGCGAGGTCGTGAAGATGAAGCCGGGCGCATAGCTGCGGATCACGTCGACGATCACCTTGTCCGCCGCGATATAGCCGCCCATCACGCCGAAAGCCTTGCCCAGCGTGCCTTCGATGATCGTCACGCGGTCGGCCGCCTCGTCACGCTCGGTGATGCCGCCGCCACGCGCGCCATACATGCCGACCGCATGGACCTCGTCACAATAGGTCAGCGCGTTGAACTCGTCGGCCAGATCACAGATTTCATGGATCGGCGCGATGTCCCCGTCCATCGAATAGACGCTCTCGAAAGCGATGAGCTTGGGCGCTTCCGGATCGGCCTCGGCCAGCAGCTCGCGCAGATGGTCGAGATCATTGTGGCGGAAGACCCGCTTCTCGCAGCCCGAATTGCGGATGCCGGCGATCATGGACGCATGATTGAGCTGGTCGGAAAAGATGATGCAACCCGGCAGAACCTTGCCCAGCGTCGCCAGCGTGGCTTCATTCGAGACATAGCCCGACGTGAAGAGCAGCGCGCCTTCCTTGCCGTGGAGGTCCGCCAGCTCCCATTCGAGATCGATATGGTAATGCGTGTTGCCGCCGATGTTGCGCGTGCCGCCAGAGCCGGCCCCGACATCATGCAGCGCTTCTTCCATCGCCGCGATCACCTTGGGGTGCTGGCCCATCGCCAGATAGTCGTTGGAGCACCAGACCGTGATCGGCTTGGGGCCGTTATGCCCCGCGAAGCAGCGCGCATTGGGATACATGCCCTTGTTGCGCAGGATATCGATGAAGACGCGATAGCGCCCTTCCGCATGCAGGCGCTCGATGGCCTGATTGAAGACATGCTGATAATTCATCTTTGGCAGCACCCCGACTTCGATATTTCGCGCCTCTACCAGCAAATGCCGGAAAAGCCACTGATAACAGTTCGCAGAATTTCCATCATAATGATCGCACGGCGGCTAGAGCGCCTTGATCGATGACAAACCGTACAGGGCCAAAGCAGGCGCCAGGGCTTCGATTGCGGGATCGACGCGCGTGAACACCGCGACACCTTCCGGCCTCTCCTCGGGCCAGGGCATATCTCCATTGAGATAAGCGATGCGGCGGGCGATTCCAGCGCCGCCATCCAGGAATGTGAGGGCGCGCGGTGCCGCTGCGGCGAGCTCATCCTCCACGAGCGGGAAATGCGTGCAGGCGAGGACCACCATGTCCATCCGCTCGCCGCCGGGCTGATCGAGAAGGCCGGCCAGCGCGCGGCGCGGCACGGCAGGATCGGCCGGCTCGCCCCGCAGGCGCGCCTCGGCATAAGTGACCAGTTCGGCGCTGCCATGGCGCAGGATCACGCAATCCGCGCCATGCTCAGCCGCGAGTCGATCCACATAAGGCTGGCGGACCGTCGCGTTTGTGCCGAGCACGCCGATGACTCGCGTACGCGACGCCAGCGCGGCGGGCTTGATCGCCGGCACGGTCCCCACCACCGGAATATCGAGTGCCGCCCGGACGGCCGAGAGTGCTATGGTCGAGGCCGTGTTGCAGGCGATCACGGCCATTCGCGGATGATAGCGCTCCACCAGCCGGCCCAGCAGAGCGGGGACGCGCGCCGCGATCTCCCCTTCCGATTTGGTGCCGTAAGGGAAGCCGGCGCTGTCGGCTGCATAGACCACGGGCATGTGCGGCAGCAGGCGCCGCGCCGGGGTGAGAATCGACAGGCCGCCAACACCCGAGTCGAAGAAGAGAACGGGAGAGTCCGGTGCGCATGTCGGGTCGGGCATGCGCTTCCTTGCGGCCGGATGCGCCCGCAAGTCAATCCGCGCGCTTTGATCCCCCGGTCATCGGGACAGCCGCCGCGAGGCCAGCATCCCCCGGGGCGGAAAGCAGCAGCTCGGGCGGGCGGTCAATCAGCGTGGCTGGAACATGATGATGGCCATGCCGGTGAGCGCGACCAGCGCGCCCGCCATATCCCAGCCCGTCGGGCGGACGCCATCGACCGCCCACAGCCAGAGGATCGCCATGCCGATGTAGACGCCGCCATAAGCGGCATAGACCCGGCCGGCCGCCGTGCCGTGCAGCGTGAGCAACCACGCGAACAGAGCGAGACTGATCGCGGCGGGCAACAGCAGCCAGACCGATTTGCCGCCTCTCAGCCACAGCCATGGCAGATAGCAGCCGATGATTTCCGCGAGCGCAGTCGCCGCGAAGAGCAGGAACGTCTTCAATCCGGAAAGCGCCTTCTCCGGGGCGGCTGTCGCCGATGGCCGCCGTCCCCGATCAACTCAGGCCACTGCCTCTTCGCGCGGATCGTCCGTGCGTAGGCCGGTGCTGCGCTCGGCGGACAGGATGGTGTTGTCGATGAGCATGGTGATGGTCATCGGCCCGACGCCGCCGGGAACGGGCGTGATGTAGCTTGCCTTCTTGCTGACGCCCTCGAAATCGACATCGCCGACGACGCGGCCATCCGGCAGGCGATTGATGCCGACGTCGATGACGACGACGCCGGTCTTCACCATCTGCGGCAGGATGAGGTTCGGCACGCCTGCCGCCACCACCAGAATGTCCGCCAGGATGGTGAACTGGGCGAGATCACGCGTCTTGGCGTGGCAGATCGCCACGGTCGCGTCCTGCGCCATCAGCATGAGCGCCATCGGCTTGCCCACGATGTTGGAGGCGCCGACCACGACGACATTGCGCCCCTCGATGGGGATATTCTCATGCTTGAGCAGGTTCATGACGCCATAGGGCGTGCAGGGCGGGAAAATCTGGCGACCGACGACCAGCGCGCCGACATTGTACAGGTGGAAGCCGTCGACGTCCTTCTCGGGGGTGATCGTCTCGAGCACCTTTGCCATGTCGATGTGGCGGGGGAGGGGGAGCTGCACCAGAATGCCGTGGACGGCAGGGTCCGCGTTCAGCGTCTCGATGAGGCCCAGCAGCTCCTCATTGGTGATCGTCGCGGGGAAGCGATGGCTGAAGGAGGTGATGCCGACGGCATCGCAGGCCTTGACCTTGTTGGCCACATAAAGCGCCGAAGCGGGATCGTCGCCGACCAGCACCACCGCAAGGCCGGGCGTGACGCCGGTCTTTTCCTTGAGCGCCTCGACGCGCAGCTTCTGCTCCGCGCGCATCTCGCGCGCCACGGCGCGGCCATCGATGATCTTTGCGCCGGTCTTTGGTTCGGCCTTGAGGGCAATCGAGGTCACGGGGAAACCTTTCGTGTTTTGTCGAATCTCTCAGGGGAAGAGGATGCTTCTGTCGCGCATCTCATTTTCAGGTCGATAACGGCAACCGGTCCATCCGTCGAGATGCATGGCGACGAGGCGCGGGACGTGTGTGGGACAGATTGTCGGCAGGCGGACGGAAAGGAACGGGCGATCCGTCGCATGAGCCCGGATTTTGAGGAACGGATCGCGGATGTCGGCCGTTTTCCTGGCGACCACCGCCGAGCGGCGGCAACCAGAGGAGAGCATGATGCCAGACCAGCCACCCGCCTTCGACCCGAACAAGCAGCAGCCGGGCAAGAACCCGTCCCCTAGCCAGCCGACGCCGGGAACGACGACCCAGACGTCGAGCAATGCCGCAGTTCAGCAGGCGGCTGAGAAGGATAGCAAGCGCTGAACCTGATCCTGGGGCCGGATGCGGATCGGTCCGCTTCCGGCCAGCAAGTGCCCGAGCGGTGACAGGAGACCCAGTCCGGGGGCTTATCCCCTTAATCGAGATCAAGTCCTGTTCCTCCCCTTTCCGATAGCATGGGCGGTGAAGGGGAAAGGTGATGCTGAGACGCGACGTCCTTTTCGGAGCGGGCGGGGCAGTGCTGCTGGGTGGCATCGGCACCTATGGATGGCGCTCGTCCACTGGCTCGATGGCTGACTATGCCGAGTATGTTCGTCATCTGCGCGCGCCGCTCGATGTGCATCGGCATGACAGGGAGTTGATCCGGTTCGCGACGCTCGCGGCCAGCGGCCATAACACCCAGCCATGGAAATTCGTCATTCGGCCCGGCGCGATCGATATCCTGCCGGACCTCGCCCGCACCACGCGCGTCGTCGACCCCGATGATCATCATCTTTTCGTCAGCCTGGGCTGCGCAGCCGAAAATCTCGCGATCGCGGCGGCTGCGACGGGGCGTCCCGGCGAAGCGCAGGCCGATGCCGAGGGCAGGGTCCAGTTCCGTCA
Source organism: Sphingobium lignivorans (assembly GCF_014203955.1). NCBI lineage: Bacteria > Pseudomonadati > Pseudomonadota > Alphaproteobacteria > Sphingomonadales > Sphingobiaceae > Sphingobium > Sphingobium lignivorans. Next base: position 2,041,600 of record NZ_JACHKA010000001.1, on the reverse strand, counting down.
TTCCCCAGGAGCGCCACACGCCGATCCGCTCTTCGCAGCCATTCCCAGGCGGCAATCGACGCGTGCCGACTATGATGGCAGACCCGTTCCTGCCCGTGACCTCGAGGCATTGAGGAAAGCGGCGGCCGTGCCGGGTGTGCGCCTCGTGCTGCTCACCGAACGGCGGCGGATCGATCCGGTGCGGGACCTCATCGTGGCCGGCAATGATGGACAGATGCGGGATGCGGCCTTCAGGGCCGAATTGAAGGATTGGGTGCGCTTTAACCCCCGTAGCGCCGCGAAAAAGGGCGATGGCCTGTTCACGGCGGCGAGCGGCAATCCGGTGATGCCGGACATTTTAGGACATATGGCATTCGACATGTTCGTCACGGCGGAAGGCGAGAATGACCGATATGCCCGGCAGATCGACAGCTCCGCCGGGATCGCCGTCTTTCTCGCCGAGCATGAGGACAAAGCGCACTGGGTCGCGGTGGGACGCGCCTGCCAGCGCTGCGCCCTGGCCGCGACGGCGCTCGGCCTCAAGCAGGCCTTCGTCAACCAGCCGGTGGAAGTGGCGCGGCTGAGGCCGGCGCTCGCGTCCCTGGTCGGCGAAGCCGGCTTGCGCCCCGATATCGTGATGCGCTTCGGCTACGGGCCGGCCCTGCCATATTCGCCTCGACGACCCGTGGAGGACGTCCTGGCATAGGCGGTGCGGGGAAGGGGGCCACGGCGAAGTCGTCGCTCGTGTCGATTTCCACAACACTTAGGCAATCTACTTTGTATATTGACCGATTGCAGCGGGCTGGTTAGTAAGGTGCATGCCTTACCTTTCAACGCCTCTCGACGCAGCGTTCCATGCCCTGAGCGATCCCACGCGGCGCGCCGTGATTTCCCGGCTCGCTGACGGGGAGCTCCCTGTCACCGTTCTGGCGGAGCCGTTCGAAATGGCGCTGCCGTCCTTCACGCAGCATCTCAAAGTGCTGGAAGCCTCCGGCCTGATTGCGAGCGAGAAGCGCGGTCGAAGCCGGTGGTGCCGACTGGAGCGCGCGCGTTTCGACGAGGCGGCGGAGTGGATGGCTGCGGAGCGACAGCGCTGGGCCGATCGTTTCGATCGACTGGAAGCCTATCTGGACGATACCCATAAGGATGACGATGAACATGGCAAACCCACTGGACCACTGGGCGCTTGATCGGGAGATCGTGCTGACGAGGGTCTTCAGGCACCCGCGCGACAAGGTGTTCGCTGCCTGGATGGACCCGAATGCGCTTGCTCTATGGTACGGGCCGGCCGGCCTGAAGATCGAGACTCACGAAGCCGATATCCGCGAAGGCGGGGTGTGGCGGTTCGACATGGTGGGCTTCTTCGATGGCAGGGAGCAGCGTTTTCCGAACCTGATGCGCTTCCTGGAAATCGTGCCCGGCGAAAGGATCGTCGTCGATTACGGCACTTTCGATCCCGACGATCCTGACCGCTTCCGAATGACGATAACCTTCGACGAACAGGCCGACGGCAAGACCGTCCTGACCATGCGCCAGCTTCACCCCAGCTCCGAACGGCGCAGGGTCGTCATCGACTTCGGCGCCGTCGAATATGGCATGCAGACGCTGGACAAGCTTGCCGGCTGGCTTGCCGGTTGAGTTGGTGCCGGTGCAGTGGCCGGTGGTGCGAGCCTCTGGTCTCTGCCGGGATGCAAGGCGCCTGCCGGGCGGGCGGCCGGGCTTGAAGGACTTAAGCGTCGGGAAACGTCGGCGCATGGCGACAATGGCGGACAGGTCCGTTTTATCAAGTCCAATCCATGCATGAAATAACTGTATCCCGCATTTCGCGGTCTAAAAGCTCCAAACGGGTTGGATGAGCCCTTAGAAGAACCAGATCGCCGCCCACAGGATGCAGAACCACCCATAGCCGCCTGCCGTGACCGGGTGGATGCGTCCTGACACTTTCCAGTCGTAGACAAGAAGTGAAAGGAAGAGGGCATTCCACACCATCACGAAAAACACCCACCATGCCGTCTCGATCTGGCTTTCAGCGAACCGGGCCAGCAACGGATCGAACGGGTCGAACGCGCGCGATAGAACGGGCTCCATCATATAAAGCGAAGCGATGAACATCAGCCTCTTATGCCAGACAATTCGTCTTCACGACGGGACGCTATTCGCGCTGGGCCGCCCCGGAGAGCTCATTCTTTCAGGCACCAGAGATCTTCGCGCGAATCGCGCCTAGGACCCGCAGTTAAGCCGGGGCCCCGGAGAGGGTTCGGGAAAGAGGGGGCTGGCGGACAGGGTGGGATTCGAACCCACGGTGAGCGTGAACCCACGGCGGTTTTCAAGACCGCTGCCTTAAACCACTCGGCCACCTGTCCTCGCGCGGCGGCCTAATGGAATATCGGCATCAAGGAAAGCCCGGTCGATGCAGGGGCGGGGCGAAGGCGTGTCTGCACTGCGAATGGCCTTCCAGGCCGTGGTTTTTGCGTCCGGCCGGGAGCATCGCGCGGCTCGGCGGGGCGGACGCGACTCGGAATGAGGGAGACTTCTCTTGCCGATCCTCGGTCGCTGCCTTGCCTCGGCCTCAAAGTCTGGCACTATATAGGCATGTCCTTTCATCAGCTTCGTCCCTTTCGCCCGCTTCGCCTTCTCGCTTTCTGCATGATTGGCGCCCTCATCGCGGGGCCGGCGGCGCATGGCCAGCAGTCGGGTTCCACGGTCGGCGTGGAGACCGAACGCTGCTTTGCCACTTATCTCCAGAGCCTGCGACCCAAGGCTCGTGTCCAGGGCGTGAGCGATGCGACGTTCGATCGGGCGATCGCGGGGCTGACCTTCAATCCGCGCGTTGCCGCGCTGGACCGGGGCAACATGCCCACCGCCGCCGATGCGCCTATCCCGGATTTCGAGCCCTATCGCCGCCGCCATATCGATGACCGCAAGATCGCCCGGGGGCGGGCGGTCTATCAGGCGAATCGCGCGCTCCTGACCGGCATCGAGCGGGATACCGGCGTCCCCGAGGAAATCATGGTCGCGATCTTCGGCCATGAGACGAATTACGGCACGATCACCGGTGACTTCGACCTGCTCCGCTCGCTTGCCACGCTGGCTTATGAGGGGCGCAGGCGCGCCCTGTTCGAGCCGGAGCTGATCGCCGTCATGGTCATGATGGAGCGGGGCATCCCGCGCGAGCGGCTGGTCGGCAGCTATGCCGGTGCCTTCGGCTATCCGCAGTTCCTCCCGTCCGTCTATCTGCGCGATGCGCGCGACGCGGATGGGGATGGCCTCGCCGCGATCTGGTCCAGCCAGCCCGATGCGCTTGCTTCCATCGCCAATTATTTCGTGCGGGCAGGCTGGCGCAAGGGTGAGCCCTGGGGCGTCGCCGTGCGCGTCCCGGCGAATCTGGACCGGGCCGCGTTGGCCGGGCGCACCGTTCCGCCGCGCTGCAAGCGCGTATTCGAGCGGCACAGCCGCTGGCTGACCATGCGCGAATGGCAAGCGCTCGGCATCGCGCCCGTCTCGGGCAGCTGGCCGGACAGCAACATCATGGCGACGCTGCTGGAGCCCGACGGACCCGGCCGCACCGCATACTTACTCACTGGTAACTATCGCGCGATATTGGACTACAACTGTTCCAATTTCTATGCGCTGTCAGTGGGGCTCCTTGCAGATGAGGTCAGGCACTAGGTCGTTCATCGCGATCATCATGCTGGGATGCGCTGCCGCCGGCGCGTCTGCGCGGCCCGCGACGGCCACGGGGGCACCGCCCGACGGCCAACCGGTGATCGGCGAGCCCTATATGATCGACGGGACGCTCCACACGCCCGCGGCCGTCCTCGCCCTGGACGAGACCGGCTATGCCGCGCTGCTCTGGGAAACGGCGGACGGGCGCCGGACGGCCTCGGGCGAAGCTTATGCGCCGGACGCGGTCACCGCTGCCCACCGCACCTTGCCCTTGCCCTCCTATGTGGAAGTGACGGCGCTGGAGAGCGGCCGCACGATCCTCGTTCGCGTCAATGACCGGGGGCCACTGCTCAACGATCGCATCATTGCCCTCTCGCCGGGGGCTGCTCGTCAACTCGGGCTGACGGCGATCGACGGTACTGCCCGGGTCCGGGTGCGCAAGGTGAACCCGACGGAGCAGGAGCGCGCGGCGCTGCGGACGGGCCAGCCGGTCGGAGAGCGGATGGAAGCGCCGCCGGGACTGCGCGCGGCCCTTATGAAACGCTTGCCGCCTGCGCCGCTGCCGCTGGATGTGCCGGTGCGCACGCTGAGCATGGGGAATTCTGCCGAGCCTTCCGCGCCTGCGCCGGCGATGGCCGCCGTGGACCTGCCGGCCCCCGCAGCGCGCGCCGAGGCTGCGCCCGAGACGACGCTCGCGGCACCGCAAACCATCCTCCCGCCCGCATCGCCGGGAACGCCTCTCCCCGAGGGGCCGTCCGGGCCGGCGCCCGTTTCGTCGCAGCCAGTGCACCGTCCAGCGGCCACGTCCGCCGCTTCGCCGCCTGCCTCTGCGCCTGACGCCATGTCGCGACGGGGCGGCTATGTCGTTCAGCTCGCGGCCCTCTCATCCCGCGCAAAAGCCGATGCGCTGGCGAAGTCGGTGGACGGCTTTGTCATGCCTGTGGGCGCCCTGTTCCGCGTGCGGACGGGGCCTTTCCAGACGCAGGCGGCGGCCCACGCCGCGCTTCGCGGCATCCATGCCAAGGGCTATGCAGAGGCGCGCGTGATGGCTAATGACGCTCGATGAGCAGCGGCGCCGCCGCTGACCGAATGACCGTTATGACCGGACTTCCCGATGCGATTCATATTGCCGATTGCCCTGGCGCTGCCGTTTCTTCTCTCGGCCGCCCAAGCTGCCACACCCAGCTATAGTTCCACCGCGCCCGTCGCTTACATGGTCGACCTGTCTTCCGGGCGGGTGCTGTTCGAGCGCGATAGCAACAAGCGGATGCCGCCTGCCTCGATGGCGAAGATGATGACGGCTCATGTGGCCTTCAAGCTCATCCGGGAAGGGAAGCTGAAGCTCGACCAGAGCTTCACCGTGCGACCGGAAACCTGGCGCAAATGGCATAGCCAGGGCTCGACGATGTTCCTCTCGGCCAACGAGCAGGTGTCTGTCGAGAATCTGCTGCACGGCATCGTCACGCTCTCGGGCAATGACGCCTGCGTGGTGCTGGCCGAGGGCATTTCCGGCTCCGAGGAAGCTTTCACCGATCTCATGAATGCCGAGGCGAAGCGTCTTGGCATGACCAACAGCCATTTCGGCAACAGCAATGGCTGGCCCGACGAAGGGCGGACCTATGTGACCGCCCGCGATCTGGGCGTGCTGGCGCGCGCCTCGGTCGAGGAGACGCCGGACCTCTACCGGCAGTTCTACACGACCCGCTCCTTCACCTGGGGCAAGACCATGGGCGGATCGGACATCAGCCAGGCCAATCGCAACCCCATTCTCGGGCGGATCGACGGCGCGGACGGGCTCAAGACCGGCCATACCGAGGAAGCGGGCTATGGCTTCACCGGATCGGCAGTGCAGAACGGACGGCGCATCGTGATGGTCGTGGCGGGGCTCACCAGCTTCAACGGGCGGATCGAGGAATCCGTGCGGTTCATGGACTGGGGCTTCAAGTCCTGGCGGTCGCGCCCCCTCGCACGCAAGGGCGCCGTGCTGGGCCAGGCCCAGGTGCAGGGCGGCTGGGCACGCCAGGTCGATCTCGTCGCGCCGCGCGATCTGGTGGCGACCATTCCCGCCTCGGCCAATGGCCCGGTCAAGGGACGCATTGTCTATAACGGCCCGGTGAAGGCGCCGATCGCGCAGGGGCAGGCCATCGCGACGCTGCTCGTGGACGCGGGTGACGGAGAAACCCAGTCGCTGCCGCTCGTTGCCAAGGAGGAGGTCTCGGAGGCGGGCTTCTTCGGCCGGCTCTGGATCGGCTTCCTCTCGCTGTTCGGCTGACGGGCGGGATGCCGCGCGGCCGCTTCATTTCGCTGGAGGGCGGCGAGGGCGTCGGCAAGTCGACTCAGGCGCGGCGCCTCGCGGCTGCGCTGCAGCGGCGCGGCCTGGACGTGGTGCTGACGCGCGAGCCGGGCGGGAGCGAGGGTGCTGAAGCCATTCGCGGCCTGCTGCTTTCCGGCGCGGCGGACCGCTGGACGATACGGTCCGAGGCCCTGCTCTTCGCGGCGGCGCGCGCCGACCATGTGGCGCGCACCATCCGCCCGGCGCTGGAAGCGGGCCAATGGGTGATCTGCGACCGTTTTCTGGACAGCAGCCGTGCCTATCAGGGGGTCGGCGGCGTCCTTGCCGATGCCGATATACTGGCGCTGCATGACGTCGGCTCGGAAGGACTGCTGCCGGACCGCACGCTGCTACTGCGCCTGCCGCTGGGCGAGAGCAGCGCGCGTGCCAGCCTGCGGGACGAGGGCGAGGCGGACAGGATCGGCGGGCGCGAAACCATGTTCCACCGGGCGGTGGCCGAAGCCTTCGAGCGCTTCGCCGATGCCGAGCCCGCGCGCTTCCACCGCATCGATGCCGATGGGACGCCCGAGGACGTCGAGGCGCGGCTCTGCGCGGCACTGGCGGACTGGCTGGTGTGACGCGCTGGTTCGGCCATGACGCGCAGATCGCGCAGCTCATCGCGGCCAGCGCCGCCGCGCGCATGCATCATGGCTGGATCTTCGCCGGGCCGAAAGGCGTCGGCAAGGCGGGCATTGCCTTTGATTTCGCGAAACGACTGCTGGTTGGCGGTGCAGGTGGGCCCGTCCCGGCCGCAACGCTGGCGCCGGGCGACGAGGACACGCAGGTGCGTCTGCTGAACGGCGGCGCGCACCCGGATTTCGTCCGGCTGGAACGGCTCGAACGCGACGATCGCAAGGGGGACGGAAGCACGCTCGCGCGCAACATCACCGTCGACCAGGTGCGCGGCCTTGCGCGCCTGCTGCACAGCGCGCCCTCCATGGGATCGCGCCGGGTCGTCCTCATCGACAGCGCGGATGATCTGGAAGCCGGTGCGGCCAACGCGCTTCTCAAGAATCTCGAGGAACCGCCGGCCGGCGCCATGTTCCTGCTCGTGGCGCATCGGCCCGGACGGCTGCTGCCGACCATCCGCTCGCGCTGCCGCATGCTGCGTTTTCATGCGCTCGACGATGACGTCATGCAGGCTGCGCTGGCGCAGGCCATGCCGGACCTGCCGGCGGCCGAGCGCGCCCGGCTCGTCGCGAGTGGGGAGGGCTCGCCGGGGCAGGCCCTCGCGATGCGGGCGCTGGACCTGCCGGCGCTGGAGGAATCGCTGGGCGTGATTGCCGGGGGCGGACGCGCGGCGGACGCGGAGCGCGCGAAGCTGATGTCCGCCTTGTCCGGCGTCGCGGCCCGGCCGCGGCTGGAAGCGTTCGTGGAGCTTGTGCCGCGCTTCATTGCCCGCCGGCTTCGCGCCGCGCAGGGCCCTGCGCTCGGCCGGGGGCTCGAGGCCTTCGAGGAAGCGCAGCGGCTGGGGGCCGGCGCCGTGACGCCGCTTCAGCTTGAGCCCGGCGCGCTGGTTTTCACCTTGTGCGATACCGTTGCCGGGCTGGGCGAGGCGGGGGCCGCCCGCTGAGGGGGAGCGCGGGGGGGCATAGCCGCGCGGCTTGTCGGGAACCCCCGGAAGGGCTATGGGCTGCGTTATGGACAACAGCCTCCATCCGCGCAGCCAACAAGGGCACTGCTTTCCGGCGGCGTTCGTGCGCATGTTCGGTTGGCGAAGCTGCTGAAGTCCGCTTTTCCAAACCGTTGATGCTCCACCCCGCCCGATCGGCGGGGTTTTTCATGCCGATCGGGCCTTTCATGAAAGGACCGAAAAATCATGGCGTTGTCTGACGATCTCCATATCGAGCGGCTGGCGACCGGCCTGCTGGCGAGGACGCTGCCGAAAGCCGAATGGACGCATGAGGCGCATTTCGCCGCCGCGCTCTGGCTGCTCAGGCATAGGCCCGATCTCACACGGGCCGATGAAATCCGCCGGCTGATCTCCGGCTATAATGAGGCCACCGGGACGGCCAATACCGATAAGGGCGGCTATCATCATAGCATCACCCTGGCCTCGATGCGGGCGGCGCGCCATCATCTGGCCAGTCATGGCCCGGAAGCGCCGCTTCATGAGGTGCTGCGCCTGCTCATGGCGTCTCCACAGGGGCATCCGGGCTGGCTTGCGGCATTCTGGCGGGAGGAGGCATTGTTCAGCGTGGCGGCCCGGCGGACGTGGGTCGAGCCGGATCTCGCCCCTCTGCCGTTCTGATGCCGGTGCGGCCCTGTGCATCGCTCTGCTCGGTACCCAGCCATGCGACGGGCTAGGCATGGCGGCGGTGCCCCGCTAGAGAGCATGTCTCAAGGCCGCGCACCAGACCCAGCAGGATATCATGCCCACTCCGTTCACCATCACGACCGCCATCAGCTATCCCAACGGACGCCCGCATATCGGCCACGCTTATGAAGCGATCGCCACGGACGTGTTTGCGCGGGCGGCGCGGATGATGGGGCGGGACGTGTTCTTCCAGACCGGGACGGACGAACATGGGCTGAAAATGGCGCAGACTGCGCGCGGACGCGGCATGGAGCCGATCGCGCTTGCTGATGAGATGTCCTCCTATTTCAAGGAAATGGATGATGCTCTTGATATCAGCTATGATCGTTTCATCCGGACCAGCGAACCGGCACATCATGTCGCGAGCCAGGCAATCTGGCAGGCCATGGCCGCCAATGGCGATCTTTACCTGGATCGCTACGAGGGCTGGTACTCTGTCCGTGATGAGGCCTATTATGATGAAAGCGAGCTAAGCGCTTCCGAAAGCGGCGAAAAACTATCGCCACAGGGCACGCCCGTCGAGTGGACCGTCGAGGAAAGCTGGTTCTTTCGCCTGTCAGCCTATCAGGACCGGTTGCTCGCGCTCTACAGGGACGAGCCGGACTTCATCCAGCCGGAAAGCCGCCGCAACGAGATCCTTCGCTTTGTCGAAGGCGGGCTTCGCGATCTCTCGGTCTCCCGCACCAGCTTCGACTGGGGCGTCACTGTGCCGGGTTCGCCCGACCATGTGATGTATGTGTGGGTCGATGCGCTCACAAACTATATCACGGGCTGCGGCTATCCCGACGATCCGGCGCGGATGGCGCATTACTGGGCCGAGGGCGGCGATATCGTCCACATCATCGGCAAGGATATCGTACGGTTCCACACCGTCTACTGGCCGGCCTTCCTGATGAGCGCCAATCTGCCCTTGCCGCGCACGGTCTTCGGCCATGGCTTCGTGCTCAACCGGGGCGAGAAGATGTCCAAGTCGCTGGGCAATGTGGCGGACCCGCTTGAGCTTGCGCGGCGCTTCGGGGTGGATGCGCTGCGCTATTTCCTGCTGGCCGAGGTCAGCTTCGGAAATGACGGCAGCTATAGCGCGGAAGCTATTGTTCACAGGGCAAATACTGAACTTGGCAATGCGTTCGGCAATCTGGCGCAGCGCACGCTCAGCTTCATCGCGAAGAATCTCGACGGACGCTTGCCTGTCCCGGCTCCCACCGATGAGGACGAGGCGCTGCTGGCCATCGTGAGCGAGGCCACGCAGGAGGTTATGCCGCACGGCTTCAGCGCCCTCGCACCGCATGAGGCCATTCAGGCCTGGTTGCGCGCAGCTTATGCCTGCAATGCCTATATCGATGCGCAGGCGCCCTGGGCCCTGCGCAAGACCGATCCGGCGCGCATGGAAGCGGTGCTGGCGACGCTCTATGTCGCCATCGGCAAGCTCGCGGCCGCGATTGCACCGGTGATCCCGTCGAGCGCCGAGAAGCTGCTCGATCATATGGGAATATCGCCTGAAAACAGAAGCTATGCGGCTCTGTCTTCAGACTGGTACGCAGCGTTGCGGGAAAGCGATTTCGTCGTCGCTCCGCCCCAGCCCCTGTTTCCCCGGCTCGAGCTGCCGGCCGAGGCCGAATGATGCTGGTCGATAGCCATTGCCACCTCAACTACAAGGGGTTGGTCGAGGATCAGGACGCGGTGATCGCCCGGGCGCGCGCGGCCGGCATTGGGGGGATGCTCAACATCTCCACGCGCGAGCGGGAATGGCATGACGTCATTGCGGTGGCGGACAGCGCGCCGGACATCTGGGCCACGGTCGGCATTCATCCACATGAGGCGGACGAGCATCCTCATGTGGACACGGCCCGCCTCGTGGCCGCAGCCGCGCATCCGCGCGTCATCGGGATCGGCGAGACAGGCCTCGATTATTATTACGACCATAGTGATCGGGCGCGCCAGCAGGCGAGTTTCCGCGCTCACATCGTGGCCGCGCGGCAAACGGGTCTCCCGCTGATCGTCCACACGCGCGATGCCGAAGAGGACACCGCCGCAATCCTGCGCGAGGAAATGGCGGCGGGCCCGTTTCCGGGCGTGATCCACTGCTTCACCGCGAGCGATGCGTTCGCGGACATCGCTCTGGAACTGGGCTTCTACATCAGCATTTCAGGTATCGTGACCTTCAAGAAAGCCACGGCCCTGCAGGAGAGCGCGCGCCGCATTCCGGCGGACCGGCTGCTGGTGGAAACGGATTCGCCGTTTCTCGCCCCCGTGCCGCACCGGGGCAAGCCGTGCGAGCCTGCCTATGTCGCGGACACGGCCCGCTTCCTGGCCGATCTGCGCGGGGACAGGCTCGAGGATCTCGCGGCGGCCACGACGCGCAATTTCTTCACCCTGTTCTCCAAAGCTGCGCCGGTGGCCTGATCGGCATGACGCTGCGCCTGCTCATGCTCGGCAGCGGCACGTCCTCCGGCGTTCCGCGCATCGGCGGGGACTGGGGCGCCTGTGACCCGTCCAATCCCCGCAATCGGCGTAGCCGCGTATCGATCCTCGTGGAAAGCGCCACCACGCGCATTCTCGTCGATACCTCGCCGGACATGCGCGCGCAGCTGCTGGCGGCGCAGGTCGCTCATCTCGATGCCGTGCTCTGGACCCACGATCATGCCGATCATGTCCATGGCATCGACGATCTGCGCCAGGTGATGCACCAGCGCCGTAGTCCGGTGCCCGGCTATGCCCATCCTGCCACGCTAACCCGGCTGCGCGATCGGTTCGATTATGTGTTTCAGGGGGCCAATGGCTATCGCCCGACCGTGGCGGCGCATGAACTGGGCGAGGGCGCGACGCGCATCGGCGACATTCTCGTCAGCCATGTCGCCCAGCCCCATGGCGCGATCTGGTCCAGCGGGTTCCGCTTCGATGCCGGTGGCCGGTCGATTGCCTATGCCACGGATTTTCATGAAGCGACGGACGCAATGCTCGCGCTATATGCCGATGTCGATTGCCTGGTCATTGATACGCTGCGCCGCAAGCCGCATCCCTCGCATGCGCATCTCGATCTGGCGCTGGAGATTATCGCGCGGGTGCGGGCGAAACGCGCGATCCTCACGCATATGGACCAGAGCCTCGATTATGCAGTGCTTGCCGCCGAGCTTCCCGAGGGGGTCGAGCCGGGCTATGATGGCCTTGTCGCTGATGTCTGACCGGGGAATGAAAGGACGAGCCGCTGGCTGATATCGCCGCAAGCATGATCTGGCTCATCCTGGTGCTGGTGCTCGTCGGCAGCAACCTTGCCCTGCGCCGCTTGCCGCGCGGGCATCTGATGCGGCTGATCCTGCTCTGGATCACGATTTTCGCCATCGCCTTCCTGCTCGTAAGACTGCTGACCGGCATAAGCTGAGCCGCGTGCGCCGGCGCGTTCGCGCGGGTGCAATTCGCCTTCGCTCTCGGCCAAGCCAGCATCACCTTGCTCGCCTAACGTCCTGCTCCAGGGCGGAAGGAGAGGCGATGTCCGATCTCGAATTCGATTATGTGGTGATCGGCGGCGGATCGGCCGGCGCCGCGCTGGCCGCCCGCCTGTCCGAACGGGAAGACCGCACCGTCGCCTTGCTGGAGGCGGGCGGGGACGCGACCCATCCGTTCATCCATGTGCCTGCCGCCGTCGCCGCCGCCATCGGCACCCCTTCGCTCAACTGGCGGTTCGAGACGGTGCCCCAGCCGGGCATGGCGGGCCGGCGCATCCCCGTGCCGCGCGGCAAGGTGGTGGGCGGATCGGGCCAGATCAACGGCATGGTCTATTTCCGTGGCCATCCCACGGACTTCGACAGCTGGGCGGACATGGGCGCGAAGGGCTGGAGCTACCGCGAAGTCCTGCCCTATTTCACGCGGACGGAGAATAACGAGGATTTTCCCCAGTCCGTGTTCCACGGGAAAGGCGGGCCGATCAACGTCAAATATGTCCGCAATCCCAACCGGATGAACCATGATTACATGGCGGCTCTGGCATCGCTCCAGTATCCAGCCTGCGCGGATTTCAACGGACCCGATCCGGAAGGATATGGCTTCCGGCAGGGACTGCTCCGCGACGGAAGGCGCGAATCCACGGCGCGCTCCATGCTTCTTCCGGCCAGTCGAAGCCGCCGCAACCTGACCGTGCTCACTCAGGCGCAAGTGGCGCGGATCATATTCGAGGGGCGACGGGCTAGCGGCGTCGTCCTGACGGATGGCCGCGCGGTGAAGGCGCGGGCCGAGGTCGCGCTGTGCGCCGGGGCGGTCCAGTCGCCGCAGATCCTTCTCGCCTCGGGCGTCGGCCCAGCCGCCCATCTCAAGGAACTGGGCGTCGACATCGTGCATGATCTCCCCGGCGTGGGCGGTAATTATCACGATCATGTCGCTTGCCCGGTCCACATGGAGACGCAGGACCCGACCTCCTATGGCATAAGCTGGAAAGCGCTGCCGCGCGGCGCCTGGAATGTCCTCCAGTATCTTTTCGGACGGACGGGGCCGCTCGCCGGCAATGTCTTTGAATCGGTGGCGTTCCTGCGCACCGATCCCTCCCTTGCCAAGCCGGACGTGCAGTTCGTCTTCCAGCCGGCAAAGCGCCTGACGACCAAGCTGCCGCTGCCGATGGGCCATGGCTATGCGATCAGCCCCGTCGCGCTGTATCCCAAGAGCCGCGGCACGTTGCGTCTCGCGACGCCGGACGTGCGCGATGCGCCGCTCATCGATCCACGCCTGCTCGCGGAGGAGGATGACATCCTGCCGCTGCTGCGCGCCGTGAAGATCGCGCGCCAGGCCTTTGCCGCGCCGGCTTTCGCGAAATATCGGGGCGTGGAAGTCGCGCCCGGACCGGATGTGCAGAGCGACGAGGACATCAAGGCCTTCATCCGCGCGGCGGGCTACACCGTGCATCACCCCTGCGGCACCTGCCGGATGGGCATCGACGCCGAGGCCGTCGTCGATCCCGATCTGCGGGTGCATGGCATCGAGGGGCTGCGCGTCGCCGATGCCTCGGTCTTTCCGCTGCTGATCGGCGGCAACACCAATGCCCCGGCCGTCATGGTGGGTGAACGGGGCGCGGACAAGATCCTCGGCAAGCCGGACCTGCCGCCCGCCGACCTGCCGCCTGAATCCGTGGGACGCAAGGCATGAGGTCGCCGCCAGCCTTGCCGGCCGGGCCCCGCACGAGAGCAAAGAACAGCGCAGGAGAGTGAGATGGCCGTCGAGCATATGAGGAGCTGGCAGATCGGTGACGTCACCGTGGCCCGCCTCGTCGAGCTGTGGAAGTTCACCGATCATATCAACATGACGATCGCCGACGCCGAGCCGGAGGAAGTGATCGCCATGGACTGGCTGCACCCGCATTATGCGACGCCGGACGGGCAGCAGATCATGAACTTCCAGGGCTTCGTCGTGCAGACGCCGACGATGAACGTCATGCTGGACACCTGCATCGGCAATGGCCGCGACCGCGCCTACGACGTCTTCCGCAATCTCGATACCAGCTTCATCGAAGACCTCGGCACGCTCGGCCTGAAGCCGGACGATATCGACGTGGTGCTCTGCACGCATCTCCACTTCGATCATGTCGGCTGGAACACCTATTGGGACGGGAAAGAGTGGGCGCCGACTTTCCCCAATGCCCGCTATCTGTTCGGCCAGACCGAATATGACGCCTGGGAGGAGATGCGGCGCCATGAAGACCATGGGCTGCATGACGTGCGGCATCTCGCCGATTCCGTCGACCCCATCGTCCGGCGCGGTCTCGCGCACTTCATCGATGCCAATCACCGCATCAGCGATGAATTGTGGACCGAGCCGAGCCATGGCCATTCCCCCGGCCACATCCATCTGTGCATCGAATCGCGCGGCGAGCGCGGCGTCATCACCGGCGACCTCATGCATCATCCCATTCAGACGGCACTGCCCTCCCGTCCGGCGCGCTTCGACATGGATACCGCGCAGGGCATCGCCACGCGCACGGGATTTGTCGAAAAATATAGGGACAGCGGCGTCCTCGTGATCGGGGCGCATTTCGCGGATCCCACCGCCGGCTGGATCCGCTCCGAAGGGGAAGGGACGCGCTTCTTCGGCATCGGGCTGGAGGGAAGCTGATGACACGCGATATTCCCGATTATCCGCTGGACATCTTCACGCACGAGGCGGTCCGCAATGCGCGGGACGTGGACGATGCCCTGCGCGAGCTCGCGCCCGCCGTGCGCCTTGCGGACGGCACGGTCATGATCGGCCGGCATGCGCATGTGGCGCCTGGTCTCATGGACTGGAAGAGCTTCTCGTCAACATCGCGGCCATGGCACGATCCGGCATCGCTCCGGCCCGAGATTCTGCTCACGGACGATCCGCCCCGGCATACGCGGGTGCGCCGGGTGATCGGCGATGCGCTCTCGCCCAGGACGCTCGACGCGATGAAGACGATCTTCACGGCGGGCGCGCAGGCACTGGTTGCCGAGCTGAAGGCACGCGACGGGCAGGAAATCGATGCCGTGGAAGATGTTACGCGCCGTTTCGTCTACACCGTCTTCCCGGATGCGCTTGGTCTGCCGCCCGGCGACCGCACGCACATGCATGGCTTTTCCAACATGGTCTGGGCGACCATGGGGCCAGAGAACGCGCTGTTCCGCGAAGCGATGGTGGAGGATTTCGGGCCGGTCATCGCATGGCTCAACGAGGTCTGCGATCGTGAGGCGCTGGACCCCGACGGGTTCGGCATGCTGCTCTTCAGGGCGGCGGATGAAGAGAAGATCACGCTGGACGAAGCCAAGCTGCTTTTGCAGACGATCCTCTCTGCCGGTGCGGACACCACCTACATCACCATGGCCAATGCCCTGCGCGCCTGGGCGGAGTTTCCTCAGGAATTCGCGAAGGTGCAGGCAGACCCGAAGCTGGTGCGCAACGCCTTCGACGAGAGCCTGCGCTGGGACAGCCCATCGCGCATGGCGGGACGGATCACGACCGTGGATGTGCCGGTAGACGACATGGTGGTGCCGGCGGGGACGCGGGTGGGGCTGATGTTCGCCGCCGCCAATCGCGATCCGCGCTTCTGGGACGATCCGCTGGATTACCGCATCGGACGCGACCTGCGGCACAGTCTCGGCTTCGGCTACGGCATTCACGCCTGCGTCGGTCGCACTCTTGCCTATATGGAAGCAGACGCGCTGCTCGGGGTGCTCGCGCAGGAACTCGAAAGCATCGAGCTGACCGGCCCGGTCGAGCCCTGGATGACCACGGTGGGCCATGGCCCCGCCCGCGTGCCGGTGCGCCTGCATTTCAGATGACGCACGCGCCGCATCACCGCATCCACACGATCCGCTATGCCCGGCACGAGCGGCCGGCGCGGGAGAATTTCCTGGGTGGCGGAGCGGACGATCATGCCGCCATGATGCCGCTCGATTATTTCGTGTGGGTCATCGAGCATGACGACATGGCGCCGCTTCTGGTCGATACCGGATTCGGGGCGGAGGCCGCCGCACGGCGTGGGCGGACGATGATCCGGCCGGTGGAAGACGGGCTGCGCGCCATCGGGATCGATCCGGCCTCTGTCGAAGACGTGATCCTCACGCATCTCCACTATGACCATGCCGGGTCGCTCGGGCTCTTCCCGAACGCGCGTTTCCATGTGCAGGACAGGGAAATGGCGTTCGCAACCGGACGGGCCATGACCCATGGCCATGTGCGCGCGCCGTTCGATGCCGGGCCGGTGGCGGAGATGGTGCATCTGCTGTTTGGCGACCGGCTGGTCTTTCACGATGGCGATGCGGCGGTGGCACCAGGCGTCAGCCTGCGGCTGCTGCCGGGGCACACGGCAGGGCTTCAGGCGGTGGAAGTGAGCACGGCGCGCGGCCCTGTGATCCTCGCCTCGGACGTGGCGCATCTCTATGCCAATTTGCTGCGCGAGACGCCCTTTCCGATCGTCGTGGACGTGCCGGCCTATCTGGCCGCGCATGCGCGCCTGCGGGCGCTCGTGCCGGGGCTCGACCATATCATTCCCGGCCATGATCCGCTGGTTCTGGCCGCGTTTCCGGCCGGGGAAGCGCCGGATGTCGCGCGCGTGGACCTGCCGCCGCGCAAACCCATTGGAGATTTCGATTGAGCAGCATCGGTTTCATTGGCCTCGGGCGCATGGGCGCGGGCATGTGCGCGCGGCTCTGCGCGGCGGGCCTGCCTGTCATCGTCCATGACGTCTCGACAGATGCCGTCCGCGCCATGGCCGCGCAGGGGGCGGAGGCCGCCGACAGCGCGCTCGACGTGGCGCATGCGGCGCAGATCGTGCTGGTCAGCCTGCCGACGCCGGATATCGTGCATGAAGTCCTGCTTGGCCCCAATGGCGTGGCGGACGGACGGGCGGTGGAGATCGTCGTCGATCTCTCGACATCCGGCCCGGCCATGGCCAAGCGCCTCGACGCGGGGCTTGCCGCGAACGGCATTGCCAGCTTCGACGCGCCGGTCTCCGGTGGCGTTGCGGGCGCGCGCGACGGCCGGCTCTCGCTCATGGCAAGCGGTCCGGAAGCGTCATGGCCCCAGGTCGAGCCTGTCCTCAGCCATTTCGGTAAACTGTTCTACATGGGCGAGGCCCCCGGTGCGGGGCAGACGATGAAGCTCATCAACAATCTGCTGGGGGCCGTTGCCATCGCGGTGACTGCGGAAGGCATGACGATGGGCATCAAGGCCGGGCTGGACCCCGCCCGGATGATCGACGTGCTGAACCAGTCGACCGGGGTCAACAGCGCCACCCGCGACAAATGGCCGCGCGCTGTCCTCCCGCGGACCTTCGACTTCGGGTTCGCCGCCGCGTTGAGCCACAAGGACATGCGCCTGTGCGTCGAGGAAGCGGAAGCGCTGGGCGTGCATCTGGCGCTCGGTGCACAGGTGCGGGACCTGCTGGGCCGGGTGCTCGAGGAAGTCGGGCCGGACGCGGACTTCACAGCCATGGCCAAGGTAGTCGAGGCGGATGCCGGGCTCGACCCGGAGCGGCCGGCATGAGCCGTTCGCGGACCGACAAGCGCCTTTCGCTCGGACCCAAGCCGGGACGGGGTGGACGGGCCTAGAAGCGACGACGCTGGCGTCGGAAGGAGAGAGCGTGCAGGTCAACGAGAACATCCACGCGCGGGGTGCGCAGTTCGCGATCGAGGGATTCGTCGCGAATGGCTTCGAGCCGGTGCTGCGGGCGTTTGGCGACAATTTCCGGCAGGAAGAGGAGATCGGCGCCGGCTGTTCCGTCGTGATCGATGGCAAGACCGTCGTCGATCTCTGGGGCGGCTGGCGCGACGGCGCGATGACCACCGGATGGGATGCCCACAGCACGGTCTGCATGATGAGCGTCGCCAAGGGCATCACCGGCATCGCGTTCAACATGCTGGTCGATCGCGGCCTCATCGACATCGACCGTCCGGTGGCCGATTACTGGCCCGAGTTCGGGCAGAACGGCAAGGAGAAGATCCTTGTCCGCTGGCTGCTCGATCATCGCGCGGCGATCCCCGTGCTCACGGACGATCCCATGTATCCCGGCGGCATGTTCGACCGGGAAGCCTATGTGAAGGCGCTGGAAGTGCAGACGCCGCTCTGGCAGCCGGGGACGCGGGCCGCCTATCATGTCCACAATCAGGGCTATCTGCTGGGCGAGGTGATGCGGCGCGTGAGCGGGCTTACCGTTGGCCCTTTCCTGCGCCGGGAGATCGCGCAGCCGCTGGGCGCGGAATACTGGATCGGCGGGATGAGTGCGGCCGAGCAGGCGACCGTGGCCGAGATCATGCCCAACATGAATGCGCGCCTGTTCGCCGCCAAGGATGTCGAACTGACGGCCGATCCGGAATGGACCGGGGAGGTGCTGCGTCCCCTCGCGTTCCGCCAGAACCCGGATGAGCCCTGGCATGTCACGCTCAACAAGCCGCTCTGGCGCGAAGTGGAGATCGCCAGCGGCAATGGCCACGGCAATGCGCGCGGCGTTGCGCGCATCTACGGCGCGGTGGTGGACCCGGGCGAGATCGACGGGCTCACGCTCCTGAGCCGGGATGGCCTGGAGCGAATGATCGAGGAACAGCACAACCAGACCGAGCTGCTGCAGGAGCGGCCTTATCATCAGGCGCTCGGGGTGCTGCTGAACACGCCGGAAGCGGTCTATATGGGGCCGAACCCGCGCAGCTTTGGCCATCATGGAATCGGCGGCTCGATCGGCTTTGGCGATCCGGATGCGCGGATCGGCTTCTCTTATTGCTGCAACAAGCTTCACTCGGTGGGCGACAACGGGCCGCGTGCCCGGCGCCTGATCGATGCTCTCTATTCCGCGCTTTGAAGGGACCGACTGATGGACAAGGACATGTTCGACAAGGGGCTCGATATTCGCCGGTCGGTGCTGGGCGACGCTTATGTCGACCGCGCGCTGGCCAACATGAACGCGTTCAACAAGCCGTTGCAGGAACTGGTCACGCAATATTGCTGGGGCGAAGTCTGGGGGCGTGAGGGGCTCTCCCGGCGGGACCGCAGCCTCCTCAACCTGGGCATGATCGCGATCCTCAATCGCTCCCACGAACTCAAGGCCCATGTGCGCGGCGCGCTCAACAATGGCCTCAGCCGGGAAGAGATCCGCGAAGTGCTGCTTCAGGTCGCGATCTATGGCGGCGTGCCCGCAGCAGTCGACAGCTTCCGTATCGCCGGGGAGGCCTTTGCCGAAATCGATGCGGAGAAACCGGGCAAGTCCGGCGCCAAGGGCAAGGGAAGCAAGGCCGCGAAGCCCAAGGCAAAGGGAGGCAAGGGATGAACGCTGCCGAGGTCGCGGAGATCGAGCGGGCCTGCGCCCGGCTCGTCCTCGAATTCGCGAAGTTCAACGATGACCTGGATCATGAGGCGCTGGCCGGGCTGTTCGTTGAGGATTGCGTCTTTGCCCGGCCGCTCGATCCCGCCCATCCTTATTATGGCAGGGACAAGGTCCACGCCATCTTCCGGGACCGCAAGGCGCGCCTCACGCGCCATGTGATGACCAATATCCTCATCACCGTGCTCTCGCCGACGGAAGCGAAGGGCAACAGCTATGTCACCATGATGTCCGCCGCCGATCCGGATGCGCCATGGCCGCGCGAGGGCGAGGGGGTGTTCATCGGTTCGTTCGACGATCTGTTCGTGAAGACCGGGAACGGCTGGAAGTTCAAATCCCGCATCGGCAACGTCGCGCTCTATCAGGGTGGCCATGTGCCCGCGATTCCCGTGCCGAGCATCGAAGAGACGGGAGTGCCGCCCCAATGAGCGTGACCGCGAAAAATGCCAATGAGCAACTGGCGCTCGATTTCTTCGAGGCACTGTCGAGCGGGGATCTCGACCGGCTGCGGCCCTTTCTCGACGAGGACAGCGTCTGGGAGCCGATGGTGAAGGACATTCCCGGCGCCGGATCCTACCGGGGCAACCAGATCATCGATGATTTTCTGGCGCCGGTGCGCGGCATGTTCGCGCAGGGGGACCCCAAGGTCCATGTCCAGACCATCTTCTCGGACGGGGATTTCGTCGCGGTCGAGAGCTATTCGGACGGGAAGCTGCAGGACGGGCGGACCTATCACAATCGCTATTCCTGGGTCTTCCGCATGAACAACGGCAAGATCGGCTATCTCCATGAATATATGGACAGCCATTATGTGGCGCGGTTGTTCGGCCTGTGAGCGCGGGGAGCCTTGCGGGCCGGAACGTCCTGATCTCGGGCGCCGGCAGGGGACTGGGCGAGGCGATCGCCGCTCATCTCGCCAGCCTTGGCGCGGTGGTGGCGGTCTGCGACATCAATGAGGAGGCTGCGGCGGAAGTCGCCGCGCGCATCATTTCCGCCGGTGGCGAAGCGGTTGCTTATGGCGGCGACCTTGGCGCGCGCGAGGTCTTTCATGAGACCATGGCGGCATTCGCGCGGGCTTATGGGCCAGTCGATACGCTCATCAACAATGCTTCCTATCTGGTCTATGAGCCGATCGAGCGGGTGACCGAGGAGACGCTGGACCGCATGATCGCGAGCGGTCTCAAGTCCGTCTTCTGGGGCGTGCAGGCGTTTCTGGCGCATCGCGATCCCGAGGCGAGCAAGGGATGGATCATCAATTACAGCTCGCCCGTTGCCTATCGCGGGCGTCCCAACACGGGCGCTTATACGGCGATCAAGGGCGCGGTGGCCGCGCTCACCAACGTCCTTGCCGGCGAGCTCGGCCCACGGGGCATCCGGGTGAATGCCATCGCGCCGGGCTCCGTGCCCACGCCCGCGACGGCGGGTTTCGTTTCGGCGGAAGATTATGAGCGTCGTGCCGCCGGGATACCGCTGCGCCGCAATGGGCGCCCGGAGGATGTCGCCCGGGCTGTCGCGTTCCTGATCGGCGAGGATGCGGACTTCATCAACGGCGCGATGCTGGCCATCGACGGCGGCATCATCGCGGCGGGCTAGGGCCGGGGAGGGGAGCATGAGCGGTTTCTGGCGGGAGCGGCTGGATCACCTCAAGGCAGTGATAGAGGCCGACGTGGGCGCCGGCGCCTATTATGGCGCGGTGCTGCGCGTGATGCGGGGCGGCGTCATCGGTTTCGACGAGGCGATCGGCTTTGCCGATGGCGCGGGGGAGAAAAGACTGTCGAAGGACAGCGTTTTCTCCATCTTCTCGACCAGCAAGGCCTTCACCAACATCCTGATCCTGCGCGCCATTGAGGAAGGCCGCTTCGCCCTCACGACGCGGGTAAGCGACATCCTCCCCGAATTCACCGGCGAGCCGCGCAACCGCGCGACTTTCTTCCATCTCCTGTCCCACACCGCCGGGATGCCGGGGGTCTGGATGCCCCGGCCGGACATGTATCTCGACCGGCTGGACGAGCTCTTCGAAGCCGTGATCGCGCATGTCCATGGCACGGTGGAGCCGGGCACCCGCTGCGATTATTCGCCTCTCGCGAACCATGTGCTGATGGGGGAAGCGCTGCGGCGCACCGATCCCAAGGGGCGGCGCTTCCGGGACATCCTGCGCGAGGACCTGTTCGAACCGCTCGGCATGACCGACAGTTCCATGGGCCTGCGCGCGGACCTGAATGCGCGCCACGTCCGGCCCGACATGCGCGGCACGGTTCCCATCCGGCATCTCTCGCGCACCATCCCCGGCGATCATGCGCTGTTCGAGGACCCGGACGTGGAAGCGCCCCATGTCGGCTGCGCATCGACCGTGCCCGACCTCTCCCGCTTCGCGGAGATGCTTCGGCGCGGCGGCGAGCTGGATGGCGTGCGCATCCTCTCCCCGCAGATGGTGCGGCTCGCGCGGCAGGTGCACACGGGCGATTTCCCCAACGAACTGTATCGCGCCGTCCACCTGCGCATGGGGTGGGAGGAAATGCCCGCCTATATGGGGCTGGGCTTCAACGTCCGCGGGACGCGCATCGGGCATCATCAGCTCGGCACGCTCACCAGTCCGGAGACGTTCGGCAATTATGGCGCGGGGAGCGCACTCTTCTGGGTGGACCCGGCGCTGGATGTGAGCTTCGCGTGCCTGACGGCCGGCGTGATGACGCAGGCGGCGAATATCGCGCGTTTCCAGAAACTGTCCGACCTGGTGGTCTCGGCATGCGTGTGAGCATCCGGGCGGAGTTTGACATGCCGCGCCGTCGCGGCTCGAAGAGGATGAAGCGGGACCATGGCTGATTACGACGTCATCGCGATCGGCTCCGGCCACAATGGCCTCGTCGCGGCCGCTTATGCCGCCGTGGCCGGCCGCAAGGTGCTGGTGCTCGAGCGCAATGCCTGGTTCGGCGGCGGTGTCGTCACGCGCGAGCTGACGCTTCCGGGATTCCGGCACGACCAGCACTCGATGAGCCACATCTTCATTCAGGGCAATCCGATGCTGGTGAATGACGAGCTGGGCCTCAAGTCCCGCTATGGCCTCACTTATCTGTTCCCGGACGTGCCCATGATGTCCGTCTTCGAGGATGGGCGGACGCTGAAGCTGTATCGCGATACGGAGCGGTCAGCCGCGTCGATCGCGCGCTTCTCGCAGAAGGATGCGGAGGCCTTCCGGCAGATCTCCGCGCAGGCGGCCCAATGGCTGCCGATGATCCAGGCGTCGCTCTACACGCCGCCCATGCCCGTCGGCGCGGGCAATGCGATGCTCGACAGCAGCCATGAAGGACGCGAGCTCTGGCGCGTCATGCAGATGTCGAGCCACGATCATCTGTGCGAGCTGTTCGAGAGCGACGAGGTGCGCATGCATTTCGCGCGGGTGGCCGGTGAGAACCTCGTCTCGCCCGACGAGAAGGCGACCGGCATCGGCATGTATGTGTTCCTCGGCTTTCTCGAGCGCTTCGGCTTCGGCGTGGCACGGGGCGGCTCCGGGAGCCTGACCGCTTCGCTGATCCGCTGCATCGAGGATCATGGCGGCGCCGTGATCGCCAGCGCATCGGTGCGGGAAGTGACGAGCGCGGGTGGTCGCGCGACCGGTGTCGTGCTGGATGACGGGACGCGGCACGCAGCACGGGAGGCCGTGATTGGCGCCATCCATCCGCATC
Organism: Sphingobium lignivorans; assembly: GCF_014203955.1. Taxonomy (NCBI): domain Bacteria; kingdom Pseudomonadati; phylum Pseudomonadota; class Alphaproteobacteria; order Sphingomonadales; family Sphingobiaceae; genus Sphingobium; species Sphingobium lignivorans. The sequence goes on along the minus strand of NZ_JACHKA010000001.1, from coordinate 2,018,816 downwards.
TGCTGCCCGACATGGTGCCGGGCATGGACGCACAGGCGGCGAGCGGCGCACTGCGCACCCAGATCACCGACGCGGCCTGCATCACCATTCACGCCGCGCTCGACGCGCCGCTGCGCTTCTCGGCGCCCGATGTCGATGCCGTGATGGTCGAGCTGATGCCGGACAGCTACGAGACGCTGCGCCGCGCCTTCGATGACCTGCGCTATGGCGGCTTCGTCCGCACGCCGCTCATCGGCCTTGGCTCGCTCTCGCAGTTCGATGCCAGTCGCGCGCCTGAAGGCAAGGCCGTGCTCCATGCCTGGGACTATGTGCCTTATCATCGGCCGGACGGGCAGAGCTGGGACGACAGCAAGCGCGCTTATGCCGAGGTGATGATCGACCGCATGGCCCGGTTCATTCCCAACATCCGCGAGATCCTGCTGGAGGCGCATGTGGATTCCCCGGTCGACATGGAGCGCACCTCGCCCAGCTTCATGCGCGGCGATCTCCATGGCATCGCGACGACGACCTACCAGTCCGGCGCGCATCGGCCGACGCCGGAACTGGGGCAGTATCGCGTGCCGGGCGTGGACCGGCTCTATCTCGTGGGGCCGTTCCAGCATCCCGGCGGCGGCGTGTTCGGCGCGGGCAGGGCCACCGCGCAGGTGATGTTCGACGACCTTGGAGTCGATTTCGACAAGGTACGGGTGGGATGAAGATCTATTCGTCCGACAAGTCCGAGCTCATGCAGGTTTCGGCCATCGAGCGGGACGGCAATGATCTCGTCATCAAGGGCAAGGTGTTCGGCACCATGCCGATGAGCGCCCGGCTCAAGCCGCAGGAAGCGCGCGCTGCCCTGAAGCTGCTGTCACCGCGCCTCATCCTCTTTCTCCTCACGCTTCCCTTTCGCAAAGGATAACCGGCCATGCCCAGCCACAAGGATCGCGTCATCATCATCACCGGTGCCGCCGGCGCGATCGGCTATGCCACCGCGGGCATTCTCGCCGCACAAGGCGCGCGGGTGGTGATGGTCGACATCGCCGCTTCGCTGGAGGAGCGGGCCGCCGAGCTCGCGAAGATCGGCGAGGTGGATTTCATCCGTGCCGATTGCGCCAGCGAAACCGACGTGCGCGCCTATGTCGACCAGACCGTCGCGAAACACGGACGCATCGATGGCTTCTTCAACAATGCCGGAGTGGAAGGAGTCATCACGCCCATCCACGAATATCCGATCGATGAATATGACCGCATTCTGGCGGTCAATCTCCGGGGCGTGTTCCTCGGCCTGCGCTTCGTGCTCGCGCAGATGGTGGCGCAGGGCAGTGGAGCCGTCGTCAACACGGCGTCCATCGGTTCGGAACGGGGTCTCGCAGGTGGCGCGGCATATAATGCGGCGAAGCATGGCGTGGTCGGCCTCACCCGGACGGCAGCGGCGGATCTTGGCCCGAAAGGCATTCGGGTGAATTGCGTGGAACCGGGCGTGATCGAGACGCCGCTGCTGAACGAGGTCCTGGTGCAGATGTTTGATGGCGACCTGCAGAAGGGCCTTGATACGCTCGGCTGGGTGTCCGTCATGAACCGCTGCGGCAAGCCGGCCGAAGTCGGCCATGTCGTCTCGTTCCTGCTCTCGGATGAAGCGAGCTTCGTCACCGGCGCCGCCTGGCCGGTGGACGGCGGGGCCCTGTGCACGATCAAGCACTGAGGTCGGGCCGGTTGGGGAAGGGTAACCGACCCGGATCATGGACCTCTACTCGCAGAGCGCCAGTGCTGAACCTCGATCAACCCTGGGGATGAGCGGGTCCCAGGCGCTCGACAAGGAAGTCCACGAACACGCGGACTCGTGCCGGCATGTTGGCGCCGCCGACAAAGACGGCGTGAATGGATTCGACGTCGCCGGGGTTGAAGTCTTCGAGAAGGGGAATGAGCCGGCCCGATGCGATCTCCGGCGCGACGCTGAACCGTCCCACGCGCGTGATGCCCACCCCGTCGGCGGCAAGCTGACCGAGCGTTTCTCCGTTGTTCGCCTCGACGCTGCCCGTGACGCTCAGCGCATAGTCCTGCCCGTCCCTGCGAAACGGCCAGACCGGTTCGGCGCGCCTGAAATTGAAATTGAGGCAGTTATGCCGATGGAGATCCTCCGGGACGAGCGGCGTGCCGTGCTCGGCCAGATAGGCCGGGGACGCGACAATGATCCGGCCATTCTCGCCGAGCTTGCGGGCCGTCAGTGCGCTGTCGGCCAGCGGGCCGAAGCGGATCGCCACATCGGCTTCGCCGCCAGCGATGTCGACGAGCCGGTCGCTGAGGCTGATGTCAACCAGGATATGCGGGTGAAGCGCCATGAAGGGCTTGAGCAGAGGGACGATGCAGAGCCGGCCATGGGCCTGTGACGCACTGACCCGCAACCGTCCGCGCGGCGCCCCGCGATCCGCAATCGCCTGCTCGGCATCGTCCAGGTCGGCCAGAATGCGCCGCGCGGCGCTGAGATAGGCCGCGCCCTCGGCGGTCAGCGTGAGGGCCCGCGTGCTTCGGAGCAATAATCTCACCCCGAGCCGCTGCTCGATTCGGTCGATCGTTCGGCTGACGGCCGACGGAGTCAGGTCGAGGACCCGACCGGCGGCCGAGAAGCTGCCGTGCTCGATTACTGCGGCAAACACTTCAAGTGAACGGGCTCGATCGGAGTTGAACTGCATCTTTGCGTCCAGTGCAAAAATCCTTCGTGTCAGCCCTCTCTACCGCAATCGCGTCGGGCAAGCCATCTGTGCGTTGAACTCAAATCCTGCCTTGTTCACCTCCGGATCGGGAGCAACCAAAGATGAAATTCAATCCACCGCTCCTCGCCCTCGCGGTTGGTGCCTTCGGCATCGGGGTGACCGAGTTCGCGCCGATGGGCTTGCTCCCGGTGATGGCCGGCGACCTCGGCATTTCCATTCCCGCGGCAGGCCTTCTCATCAGTGCCTATGCGATCGGCGTCATGCTGGGCGCGCCGCTGATGACGTTGACCACGGGGCGCGTCCCGCGTCGCACATTGCTGATCGGCCTCGCGGCCATCTTCACCGCCGGCAACCTGCTCTCCGCTATTGCAGGCAGCTACGGGCTGCTGCTGATCGCACGGGTCATCACCTCGCTGAACCACGGCGCTTTCTTCGGCGTCGGGTCGATCGTCGCGGCGAGCCTTGTCCCGCCGCACAAGCAGGCCGGGGCGGTCGCGGCCATGTTCATGGGGCTGACGATCGCCAATGTGGTCGGCGTGCCGCTCGCCACCTGGGCAGGCGAGGGGCTGGGCTGGCGCGCGGCCTTCTGGGGCATTTCCGGCCTCGGCGTGGTGACGATGGTCGCCCTGCGCCTCACGCTTCCAAAGCTGCCGGCGCCGGCTGGTGGCGACATGCGGGCGGAGCTGCGCGTCCTTTCGAGGGGGCCAGTGCTTTCAGCCCTCGGCCTGACGGTCCTCGGGTCCAGCGCCATGTTCACGGTCTTTACCTATATCGCACCGATCCTGCGTGAGCAGACTCACGCCTCGCTCGGCTTCGTGACCGCCATGCTGGTCACTTATGGCGTTGGCCTGACGGTGGGCAACTGGCTGGGCGGACGCTATGCCGACCGTTCGGTCGACCGTACGCTGATCGTCACGCTGGCCTCGCTGACGGTCATCCTCATGCTGTTCGCCATGCTCATGCCCTATGCCGCTCCAACGGCGGTCCTCGTCTTCCTGTGGGGTGTGGCCAGCTTCGCGCTTGTGCCGCCGTTGCAGGTGCGGGTGATGACGGCGGCGGCCGAGGCACCCAATCTGGCGTCCGCCGTCAACATCGGCGCCTTCAATCTCGGCAATGCGATCGGCGC